>NZ_PGTY01000001.1 GCF_002797915.1 Yoonia maricola
GCAGCTGGCCCGGCGCGCCATGGTGGGCGGAGGTTTTGAACAAAACGCAGACTATTGCCCCAGGCCTTGCACCACAGATTGGACTAATCAGATGAGATTTAAAGCGACCACCCAGATCGCGGCGCTATGTGTGGCACTCTCAAGTGCACCGGTGGCTGCGGAGATCCGCGGACTTTACACGTTGGACAACTAGCCGACCGGCGTTGCCATGACGCCTAATGGCTTGGTCTATTTTGAGCTCGGAGGGCCGCGCTTCGGTGAGAGCTTCAATGACGCTGGCCCGGGGCTCGGACGGCGCGCTTTTTGTCGACAAACCGGCAGAGGGTTTCTTTCTTGCGGAAGGCAGCAAGCTGACGCCCGTACAAGGCCTTAGGTCAGATTGCCTCGGCCCGATCACAGAGGCTAGCCGGTTTCTTGGGGATTACGTGGGCACGCGCACACGAAAATCTGAGTTCGTTCTAAGTCGCTTCGAACTCTCTGTCAGCAGGGGTGGCGGCGAAGACCTTTTTGGCAACGCTCTGCCCACTGAGACCGAGGTAGTGCAGGTTCAAACTTCGATCATGGAACCGGATCGGTTGCGCGTCGATCACCCTGATGGGGATCTGGTCGTTGATCATGTTGGTATTGGCCTGGCATTCGCGGCGCAATTTGGGTCACGCGGGTCGTTCATGACCGAGATTTACCCGTTACAGCAACTCGGCGACTGCCTAAGCGACGCCCGGGCTCTTGCAGAAGAGGCAACACAATGAAGCCAATCGCCCGCATAGGAGACACCCATATCTGCCCGGCCCACGGACCAAATCCCATTGTATCCACGACGTCGTCGTCAACGTGTACAGGGCGGGCGATCGCAGTTGTAGGCGACAAGACCGCATGCGGTGCTGTAATCACAACTGGAACACCTTTGTTTAAGATTAACGGTAAACCTGCAGCGCATATCGGGTCGTTGACCAACCATGGTGGTACGATCGCAAGTGGCGCACCAAGCCTGAAAGGGTAAGCTAGCAGCTATTCTAAAATGACCCCTGAACCGCCCCTTGTTTGCCGGAGGTCTAGAATTAAGGATACTCGGTCAAGGCTGAACAGAATTGTTCGATGGTTTGCGTCATCGACATCCGCGCCGAGTGGCGTGGCGCCATATCTTCGTCTGAATGATGGAGGCGGCTGGTTCGACGTTTCGGATAGCCAAAAAGAACAAGAAGACGCTTAAGTCGATCCGAAAAAGGGAGAAGGCCTTGGCGAAAGTTGTCAAAACCTTTCCAAATAGTGTCAAACCCACCAGTAATAAAGTGGGAACATCATGAGAAATGCCTTGCATATCAGAGAGTTAAATGGTGCCCGGGGGCGGAATCGAACCACCGACACGAGGATTTTCAATCCACTGCTCTACCCCTGAGCTACCCGGGCATCGGGATGAGTGGCTTTCCGCCTCTCTTGGGTAGAGGCGTTCTAGACGCGAGGGGTGGGGGTGTCCAGAGGGAATTGGTTGAAAAACCGAAGGCTAGTGCGGTTTCTTCTGATCGGCCTGATGCAACTGGTTTTCAAGGTCTTCGGCGTCCTCAGGTGTATCCGCTGGAATAGCGTATCCACCGGTGAACCACTTGGCCAGATCAATGTCGGCGCAGCGCTTTGAACAGAAGGGACGGAATGCCTTTGCAGTCGGTTTTTCACAGATTGGGCAGGCCATCAGATGTCTTTCAAAAGGTGCTTTGGAAAGGGCGGGCGCTCGCGCTTGCGCTGCATCTCGAACAGACCCATCGGGGTCCAGCCGACCAATGAGGTTTCAATCGGATCGGCCTTGAAGGACGCGCGCAGGGATTGTTCCACCTGTTTACGGTGCGCCTTGGACATAGACACGAAGTCGACTGTGATTTGCCCTGCCAGCCCACGCAGGCGCAGTGCGCGGGGCAGGGCGCGTGCAGCCGCGATATTGGTTTTCAACGCGGCGGCGGGTGACGTATCATTGCCGGTGTTCACGTCCACAGCGACCAAAGCGCGGGTCGGTTCAAGGTACATATGGCCTTCGCCCAATGCGACCTGTGGCTGCGCGAGGTTGCCGATCTGGTCCAGCACGCCCATCGTGTTGAAAGACCCGGCCTCCGTCACAACCTCAGCCGCCCCTGTCCATTCCCGCCAAGCAACTGTATGTGGCCCGTCCCCTTCGGTCAGCGCTTCTGGCATAGCCCCTTCGACGTCGTCCAATACAGCGTCTGCCAAGGATAACATCGCCACGATATCATCCGCGATCTCTTGCTCATCCGCCCCTTCGCAAGACGACCGCAGGATCAACCCATGCGGGCTATCAAAGACAGCATGCGCAATAGCGAGCAAATTGTCCCGCACATCCTCATCCGTGATCTGGCGAGAGATGTTCAGGCCGGGTTTTCCTGGCGTTACAATGGCATAGCGGCTTTTAAACAGCACGCGATCGGTGACTGGTACCGCTTTGCCATCCTCCGAAATCCCTGTCACCTGCACCAACATCGCCTGGCCGGGGCGCAGGCCTTTGCCGTGCCGCAGGAACGCGGTTTCACCATCGGGCAAGCGCAGCATCATTCCGCCCTGACCTTTGATCGGGCGGTCACAAATCGCGCGGAAAATCGCGCCGGGCCGGGGCGCATCATCGTGATCAATCAGGATGTCATCCAACTTGCCGTCCACCAGAAAGGCGGCAGCCTCAACCTTTCCGATATGATCAAGAATAATGGTGCGGCCTTTCATGCGGCGTCTCCGTACGGCAAAACACCTGCCGCTGTCAGCAGCCCAGAGGTTTCCGTCAACGGCAGACCGACAATGCCGGTATAAGAGCCGTTGATCCAAGGGATAAATGCCCCCGCAGGCCCTTGAATGGCATAACCACCCGCTTTGCCGCGCCAATCGTTTGAGGCAAGGTAGCTGTTCACGTCCCGATCAGAGAGTTGTTTGAAAGCAACCGTGCTTTGTACGTCTTTGGTCCAGACCAGAGTCCCACGCTTCACCGCCACGGCCGTGATCACCTTGTGCCGGCGACCGGACAGCGCAAAGAGAAACTGTGCCGCCTCAGCCGCATCCACCGGTTTGCCCATGATCCGGCGACCAAGGGCCACCGTGGTGTCAGCGCACAGCACAACCTCATCTTCAGCGGCATCCACTGCGGCCACCTTCTCAGCAGCAATCCGTTTCACGTAGTCACGGGGCAATTCGCCTTTGTGCGCATCTTCGTCAATATCGGGCGGGCGGACATCCGAGGGGGTCAGCCCAAGCTGCGCCAATAGTTCCAGCCTCCGGGGTGAGCCAGAGCCGAGAACGAGTTTCAGGTCAGGATTTGGGGCGAGGGTCGTCATACGAGACCTGCGCCACCCTTATTTGAAACGATAGTTAATCCGACCTTTGGTCAGATCGTAAGGTGTCATTTCCACCTGTACCTTGTCGCCTGCCAGAACACGGATGCGGTTCTTGCGCATCTTGCCTGCCGTATGCGCGATGATCTCATGGCCGTTTTCCAGCTCGACCCGAAACGTCGCGTTTGGCAGAAGTTCTTTCACGACACCTGGGAATTCGAGCAGTTCTTCCTTGGCCATGTGATCTCCTATATCTGTTATCTACTTGGTGCAGACGGCGCTTACATGCGCCTGAATGGGCGGCTTTTCAAGGGTTAATCGGTGGATGGAGCAATTTGGCGCGCGCGACATAGCGCTGGGGTGTCGCGCTGCGCGTGCTGCAGATAACGAACAGGTGCGAACGTGACGTGAACGACGGTACGCCTGTGCCTTGGTTGGCAGTGCGCGATGACGATCGTCAACATAGCCTAGGTTCGCTGAATTGAGAATGAATGATGCTCGTCTATTAAGGCAATCTGATTCGACAAAGAAGCTCGGGCCCTAATACAAAAGCTGTCTGAAATTACTCCAGCGCAGGGTGTATTTTTACTTTGATGGCTCAAGCAAAATCGCTGTGCCTCGTCACTTCGCTTTCGCCTCAATGCCCGGTCCCCAACGGGCCAGCAAACGGTCTTTGATCTGGTCGCGTGTCTGGCGGTAGAGGTCCAGCCGCGCTTTGCGATCATCGCCCAAACCCGTTGGGTCAAGGATTGGCCAGTATTCAACATCCAGATGATAGAACTGGGTCAAATCCAACGCACGCCGCTGGCTGGCCGGTGACAACGCCAATACCAGATCAAAGGACGACAGATCATCCCCCCAGTCTTCCATCTCATCGAAAGATCGCGACCGATGGCGCGATAATTCCACCCCAATTTCAGCGCAAACGGCGATGGCAAACCCGTCGATCTCTAGGTCATTCTTTACCCCGACAGACTGAATATAACACTGCGTCCCAAATAGCTGCTTCATGATCCCTTCGGCCATCGGCGAGCGGACAGAGTTGTGGTCACAGCAAAACAGCACTGACTGCGGAAGGTCCTCGTATTTACCCCCCTCCGCCATATGTTCAGCCCCCAAAGTGCAGAACGCAGATCAGAGTGAAGAGGCGGCGCGCGGTATCAATATCGACATCCGCCTTGCCCTCAAGCCGCTCCTGCAAGACCCGCGCGCCTTCGTTGTGGATGCCGCGGCGGGCCATGTCGATGGTTTCGATCTGGCTGGGGGGCAGGTTTTTGACAGCATCAAAATAGCTTTCGCAGATCTGAAAGTAGTCTTTCACGACCTGCCGAAAGGGGCCAAGTGAAAGATGGAACTCGCCAGCCGGGGCGTCGTCCTCCAGTTTCAAGTCAAAGACCAGCCGCCGCTGCTTGATCGACAGGTTCAGCTTATAGGGGCCTGCTGGCACCTCACGCCCATCTCTGGCAGGCAGGACAAAACTGTTATCTTCCAACAAATCAAACATCGCCACTTTGCGTTCCTGATCAATCTCAGGGGTGGGTGGTGGCAGATTGCGGTCATCAATCGTGATATGGGTGATCTTTGTCATGGTTCACCTCGGTTTAACCGGTCCAGGCGGGCGCGGACGGACAAGCCGTGTGCTTCAAGGCTTTCGGATATCGCAAAACGTTCAGCGGCAGGACCAATGGCCGCCAAGGCCTCGGGTGTCATGCGTGACAGTGTGGTGCGCTTGATGAAATCCATAACTGACAGCCCGCTCGAAAATCTTGCCGACCGGGCCGTCGGCAGAACATGGTTTGGACCGCCAATGTAGTCACCAATCGCCTCGGGTGTCCAACCCCCAATAAAGATGGCACCTGCATGGGCGATCTTGTCGGATAATGCGTCCGCGTCAGCGGTGCAAAGTTCCAAATGTTCAGGCGCTATCCGATCCGAAAGCGCCACCGCTTCATCAAAGCCCTTCACCGTGATGACGGCCCCAAAGTCCCGCCAACTCGCCCCAGCAATGGCGCGGCGCTCCAGCGTCTTAAGCCGTTGCTCTACCGCGTCAGCGACCGCGCGCCCAAAGCCCGCATCATCCGTGATCAGGATCGACTGCGCGCTCTCGTCATGTTCGGCTTGGCTCAGCAGATCAAGTGCGATCCAATCGGGGTCATTGTCTTTATCCGCAATCACCAGAATTTCGGATGGGCCTGCGATCATATCAATGCCGACTTTGCCAAAAACACGGCGCTTTGCGGCTGCAACAAATGCATTGCCGGGGCCGGTGATCTTGTCGACGGGTGCAATCGTCTGGGTCCCATAGGCAAGGGCCGCAACCGCCTGCGCGCCGCCTATCCGGTAAATCTCATCTACTCCGGCAATTTGCGCTGCCATCAGAACCAGGGGATTAGTGACACCATCCGGCGTTGGCACAACGATTGCCAAACGCGCCACACCCGCCACCTTCGCCGGGATCGCGTTCATCAACACAGAAGAAGGGTAAGACGCCAAACCGCCCGGCACATAAAGGCCCGCCGCTGATACAGGCGTCCAGCGCCATCCCAGCGTCGCCCCGGCCTCATCTGTCCAAGACGCATCATCTGGCATCTGGCGGGCGTGATACGCGCGGATACGTTCCGCCGCCAATTCCAGCGCCGCACGATCCGCATCCGAGACTTTCGCGCATTCCGCTGCAATCTCTGCTGCGCTAAAGCGCATCGTTGCAGGTGTCAGTTCCAACCGGTCAAACTTTGCCGTCAGTTCCAGTACCGCCGCATCACCGCGTGCACGCACATCGGCGATAATCTCGGCCACCACATGATCCACATCCGGGCTGTCCTCGCGCTTTGCGCCCAAAAGGGTGGTAAAGCGGGCCTCAAAATCGGCGTCGATTGTGGATAGAAACTGTGGCATGCGCATTCTCCTTGCGAGGCCACGACATAGCGGGGCGGGCAGGCGGCTTCAATGGTGAGTTCAGAGCAAATAAAGGGTGCCAGCTTATGTCACATGGCTTATGCGTCCCGCCCGGGTTCGTTCGGATCGCTCGAAAAGAGGGCGATTTTGTTGCCTTGGGGATCGCGCAGGTAGCCAACGTAAAAATGCGGCCCATATGACGCACGAAAGCCTGGCTGCCCCTCGTCAGATCCGCCAGCAGCCAGTGCTGCGGCGTGAAGATCGCGCACCTGGCTCTGACTGCGCGCCTCAAATGCGACCATCGCACCATTCCCAGCCGTGGCCGGGTTTCCATCAAAGGTTGGTTTCACATAAAAGTCTGGCAGAACGGGCGGCTGTCCGGGCGCAACAGGCAGGGCGAAGCTCAGGCCTTCGGGCCCTTCCTCAAGTCCATACCCAAGAGCGGGCAGGAACGCCGTATAAAACTGTTTAGCCAGCGCGATGTCATCAGCACCGACAGTGACATAGGCAATCATGCTGCGCCTTTCTGACAGGACGCGCGGCAAATAAATTGGTTCTTTCGGGCGCGGGTTTTCTGCATGCTACTCCCAGCTGTCTTTCTTCTAGTCTGGATGCGATGGCGCACTCCGTGATGGTGCCACATAGGGCCGCGTCACATCCTGTAAAATAACTTCCAATGCTTCGACCTCCAGGGCGATCACACCGTCACCTGCAAGGGTCAATTCCAACCGTCCCGCGCCATCTTTGCCGGGGACAAAGCCCATCGCAAGCAGTGAAAACACCATATCGGGATCAGACTTATCGACACCCTGGCTTTGCACCTTCATGACGTCTTCGACCGCCAGAACGGCCTGTACCCGTTCATAACCACGCTTGCGGGCTTTCGCCTTGGGCGCATCTTCCCAACGAAACCGGTTCAGCAAAATGGCAAAGCGACGCGCCTTGCTGTCCCATTGCATCTCAGCCGCGGGAAATACCGCATCCTGCACAAGGGCCGCCATCACCGCAAGATCCTCAGCATCCAGCGCTTTCAGGCGCAAAGGGGCCTCGCGCCCGTCCTCGAATGTAGCATCCTGAGTCATGCCGATACCCGCTCAATCTTGGCGCCCACGCCACCCAGCTTTTCCTCAATATGCTCGTACCCACGATCAAGGTGATAAATCCGGCTGACGGTCGTTTCGCCCTCGGCTGCCAAACCTGCAAGGATCAGCGAGACAGAGGCGCGCAAGTCGGTTGCCATCACTGGCGCACCCTTCAGGCGCTCAACCCCGCGCACGGTGGCGATGCCGCCATGGACTTCAATATCAGCCCCCATGCGGATCAGCTCAGGGGCGTGCATAAAGCGGTTCTCGAAAATCTTTTCTTCCAGTACCGACGTGCCTTCGGCAGTACACAGCATTGCCATCATCTGGGCCTGCAAGTCAGTGGGGAAGCCGGGAAAGACTTCGGTTGTGACATCCACAGCAGTCGCACGGTCAGTGCGGCGTTTCACCTTCAAGCCATCCGGCGTTTCGGTCACATCAATACCAGCGGCATCCAGTTTTTCGACAAAGGATCCCACCAGATCAAGGCTGCCACCCAGACATTCCACCTCACCACCCGCAAAAACAGGGGCCAGCATATAGGTGCCCAGTTCAATTCGGTCAGTGACAACAGGGTGCGTTGCCGCCCCCAGACGATCAACACCCTGGACCGTAATCGTACTGGTCCCTTCACCGTCAATCTGCGCGCCCATGCTGCGCAGACACTTCGCTAGATCAACAATCTCTGGCTCCCGCGCGGCGTTCGTGATCACGGTCGTGCCTTTGGCCAAGGTCGCCGCCATCAGCACGTTTTCGGTGGCCCCCACTGATGCAAACCGCAGCGGCACTTTCGCGCCCTTCAGTCCACCGGGTGCCTTGGCGTGCAGATACCCATCTTTCAGCTCAATCTCGGCACCCATCGCCTCAAGCGCGGCCACGTGAATGTCCATCGGACGGGCACCGATAGCACAGCCACCGGGCAGCGATACCACAGCCTGATCATGACGGGCGAGCAGGGGGCCCAGCACAAGGTTGGAGGCACGCATCTTGCGCACAATCTCGTAGTCTGCAGTGGTCGAGGTCATGGCATGGCTGGACAGCACCTGCACCTTGCCATCCTGCATCGAGGTCACCTCGACACCCAAAGACTGTAGCAGCGCCGTCATTGTCGCGATATCGGACAGGCGCGGCGCGTTGGTCAGGGTTAACGGCTCTTCCGACAACAAGGTCGCGGGCATCAGCGTCAGCGCGGCGTTTTTGGCACCCGCAATCGCAATCTTGCCTTTTAGCGGCGTACCGCCCGTCACTACAATGGAATCCATACCTGCCTACTCTTTCTTTTCTTTTTGGGGCTCGGCCGCACGGGCACGTGCCTGCGCCTTGCGTTTGCCCATGTTGGCCTTCAACGCCGCCTTCAACCGATCTTCGCGGGTTTTGGCGGTCTTGCCTGTTTTGCTCTGGGTGTCTTTGTCGCTCATGGCAGCGGTCTTATCAATAGGCGCAAAAACCGTCCAGAGAGGGCTTGCACCAAAGAACGATTGGGTCTAATCCCCAGCGTCACCGGATGCTGTGGTAGCTCAGTGGTAGAGCACACCCTTGGTAAGGGTGAGGTCGGGAGTTCAATCCTCCCTCACAGCACCATTTTTTAGCTTTTGTTGATGCATGGATTGCAAAGGTGCTTGCCTGACAAGGTGCGCCGCTAAAACCGTTGCAATCTCTTCCGGGTCTGTAATCTCAATTGGAGCAGACATACTATCTGGTGCTTTCGCAAAAAATCGCACCGACGAAACTGACACGAGCGCGTGCTGACAAGAGGTAATATGCTTTCATCAAGTCTGACATGGGGCGGGCGGCATCAAAACTGTGAACTTATTGTCAGCCCGGCTGAAAACGTATTGCGATCGAAGCGGGTGACATTGCTGTCAGACTTTGACGCATCAATGCGCAGACCGGGGGTGAAACCTGCAAAGGACACGTTTGGAAATCCGATGTTCGCGTTTGCAAAGACGACACGGTCCTCACGTCCGTCGCTGCTCGTGACAAAAATCGGGTAATCAGCCAGACGTATCCCCCCACCCACAGAAAGTGACACCGGCCCGACCGGGTCCGACCAACGATAGCCCAGACTGATGCTTTGTTCTGTGAATGTATAGCTGGCGTTTTCGCCTTCACTGTCTTTCAAAACAAGACTGGCAGTGACGCGATCGTCATTTGCCAATGCATAAGACAGACCCGTTGAAAAAGCCAGACGGTCGACTTCTCCGATACCGCTGACGCTGTAAGTGAACCATTCCCTTTGCAGACCCAAAGATAGGTTGAGCGTCTCGGTCAAGGGGAGGTTCCGATCAACGCCAACGCGCCAGATATCATAGCTTTCGCTGGAAAGTGTGCCGTCTTCCAGATCAACGATGCTGTTATAGTTATAACGACCAAAAGAATAGTGGCCACTGATCGTACCGTTCTCCAAAATGCGATCATGACGCAGGTTGAACTGTGTAAACTCTGTTTTGAGTGAGGCGTCGGGAACAAGCGTGTCCTCGGTAATGCGCACGCGTGACGTCTGATATTGCAGGCCCACCGTGGTACGGCTGCGCTGCGCTTCTTGCAGGCGATATTGCGTTGAAAACCCTAATGAGGCGCGCCAGCCAGATAGCGCCACCGAGTCCTCGGACAAGGAACAGTCGAAACTACCGACAGAGGCACAGTCGTCATTCTCGGCCCCGCCATTCACATTATTCGACGGCACCAGTGAAAACGAAAGCTGCGTGGACCATGGGTTGCGCCGGCTGATGGTGCGGCCATCGCGCAGGGTTTGTGCGCGCTCCGCTTCTCCGGGGGCGACTGTCAGGGCAAGGCGCAACCAAAAGGCAGATAGGGTAAAGCGTTCTTCACCAGCAGCGGCCAGCGCAGTCAGGCGCGCGGCCTCATATTTCTGCGCATCGCCCTGCGACACTGCCCAGGCGCGCGCGCCAGCACTGCGGCCCTTGGCAGGATCACCCAGGCGGGGGGCGGCTGCGGCCACAACAATAAGGGCCGTGCGGTCATCAGGGCGCTGGGCCAGAACAGCCTCGGCAATCTGCAAAGCCAAGGCGACTTCACCCGCGATAAGCGCCTGTGCCGCGAGGTCACCGGCCTGCGCCAGCGGAACCTCGACCTGATCCTGTGCCACAGCAGGTGCTGCACATAGCGCAAATATAACCGCAACGACTTGAAAACGACGCATCTGGACCCTTCACTGATCAGCCCAGAGGGCCTTTTGAACGGGCAAAGTCATCGCCTGCTCCGGCGAAGTCAACACACATCTGTTGATATAATCGACATCGCAACCACTATATGTTGTTTTATCACGGCCTCCCATTTTCTATAGTGGCGCGACTCAACGCACAGCCCGGAGACGCGAGATGCCCATCACACCAGACCAGCAGGCCGAAATCGACGAACTACGCGCCAACCCCAAGCCAACACTGCGGGCGGTGGCCGAAGGGATGGAAGGGCACCTCTACAAAGCCTACGACGTGCTGGACCACGGGTTCATCCGGGTCATTGACTATATGGGCGATGATGCGGCGATCTGTCAGGCGGCGCGCGTGTCTTACGGCAAAGGCACCAAATCGGTGCAAAACGACGAAGGGCTGATCCGCTACCTGATGCGCCACTGGCACTCGACCCCGTTCGAGATGTGCGAGATCAAACTACACGTCAAACTGCCCGTCTTTGTGGCGCGGCAATGGATCCGGCACCGGACGGCGAATGTGAACGAATACTCCGCGCGCTACTCCATCCTCGACCGCGAATTCTACATCCCCGAACCTGATAAACTCGCCGCCCAATCGGTGATCAACAATCAGGGGCGGGGCGAAGCACTGACAGGGGAGGAAGCGGCCCGCGTGCTGGAATACCTCAAAGGCGACGCCGCGCGCTGCTACGACCACTACGCCGAGATGATCTCGGACGATGGCCAACAAGGCCTCGCCCGCGAACTGGCCCGCATGAACCTGCCCGCCAACATCTATACGCAATGGTACTGGAAGGTGGACCTGCACAACCTCTTCCACTTCCTGCGGCTACGGGCCGACAGCCACGCGCAATATGAAATCCGGGTCTACGCCGATGAGATCTGCAAAGTCGTCGCCGACTGGGTGCCCGCAGCCTACGGCGCATTCGAAGACTACCGCATGGGCGGCGCCACACTCTCGTCTAAGGCGATTGACTGCGTGCGTCGTATGCTTAAAGGTGAAGAGGTCACGCAAGAGACCTCAGGCATGTCCAAGGGAGAATGGCGGGAGTTTGAAGGGATTATTGGGTGAGAACCGATAAGCAACGATTTGACAAACAACAAATGAGTAACTATTTCCAGTTACACAAGGATAGTAGATGAGTCGGCGCGAAAAGCTCTTGGCAAGGCTGCGTACGTATCCAAAGGACTTTGAATGGTCAGAACTAGAAACGCTTCTGAAAAGCTTTGGTTATGTTGTGGTGAAAAAGAGTGGTGGCTCTAGGCGAAAATTTGTTGGCGAAGACCTACCGTTGATCTCGTTACACGAACCTCACCCGGATAAAGTTGTTAAGAGTGTGTACTTGAAACAAGTAGTTGAAGTTCTTTTGGAAAGTGGAATCATAAAATGATGCTGAAATACAAGGATTATCTAGGTTCTGCCGAAATGGATCTGGAAAGCAACACCTTACATGGAAAGCTCCTATTCATTAGAGATCTGGTGACATACGAGGCCGATAGCCCTGCCGAACTACAGGCTGCATTCGAAGCGGCCGTGATTGAGTATCTTGCCGATTGCAAAGAGTACGGTCGTAACCCTGAGAAACCCTGTAAGGGGCAATTCAATGTTCGAATTTCACCAGATATGCATCGTGAGATTGCGGTTGCAGCATTGGAAGGCGGCAAGAGCATGAACGAGTATGTTAGCCTTGTGTTGTCGTGTCATAAGAATTTGATGGGTGCGGAGCAGCATCATAAAGCTGCACGTGAAGCTCTATTCGTTTCGGCAAAGCTAGTGATGGCCCAAAATGGGGTGAAGCAAGAATTTTCTACTATACCTAGCAATCGAAATTCTGCCGGCGATTCTTTCCGATTGATGGAAGGGAACCAAAGCAAGTGGGCTGATAATACTTCGAAAGCCCATTAACATGCCTGAGCTGAGTGTTCATGCGGCCATCCTTTGTGAAGACGTCCGACGCGAAGCGAGCGGTCAAGCTACGCTAGTTGGTGCGTCAAATAGGGGCCCACTACTCCGTGCTGATGACGAAACCACAGTGGACCGAATGGCATTTTATATCGAAGGAGAAGTGGTAGATGCCGAGAGTATAACGGTGCGTTTTCGTTCAGTTGAAACTGATACAGAGGTTTTTCTGGAAGAGCTGAATTTCCCTTACAAAGAGGAAATTGAAGAAGTCGACTCTTCAAAAGTGCAAGTTCATCTTCAACTAGTCGTCAGCGTGCAAGAAGTGAAGTTTGATGCTCCTGGTAAGTATGCATTAGAGTATTCATTTGATGGCGAAGACTGGGTTGGCATTAGAGATTACATGCTCTTGCCGCAAGAGAACGTTAAGCAAGATAAATAATTAGCCGCCCGACGTTCATCTCCGCCCCAAGCAAAATCCCGATGCCACGATGAATACGGCCAATCGCGGACATCCTCCATCAACCCATGTTTCACCGGGTTGATCCAACAATACTGCACATGCGCCGCATAATCGCGGTCGTCCCGGATGTGGTGTTCCCAAAACCGTTTCTGCCAAATGGGTGCTTCGGCACGTAGGTCGGGGCCTGCCCCGACTCTTGTCCTGCCCCCGACAACACCGTGCCGGTTATGCACTGTCGGAGTCGGGGCGGGCCCCGACCTACGGATCATCCTCGTAAACCGCCCTTTGATTGCGCCCATACGGCCCGAATAATCCGCATCTCCCTCGGGCAAGGTCCAAACGCAATGCATATGATCCGGCAAGACAACCCATGCATCAATCACAAACGGCCGCTTCGCCCGCGTCTGTCGCACCGCCTGCCGCAACACATCAATCCGGTCCACCAAAACCGCCGACGTCCGATCCGCCACATTCACCGTAAAGAACACGGTGGCACCGGGGCGCTGCGGGCGGCGGTAACGCGACGTGGGGCCATCATCGCGCAGCTTGGTTAATGCAACCTCAATGGTCCGCCGCCAAATGACCCAACGTTACTGGGGGAAAAGCGCCGTGAGGTTCCCCTCGCGAGGCGACCTGCATCTGCGGTATCGCTGCTTCAGATCACAACTGCCGGGGGGCATGATGACAATGAATAAGGCCAGCAAGACCACCTGTGACACTGCCATGTTCACAGAAATCCCAACTGACCTGATCGCGCGTTTGACCCGCGAGGCGAACCGCCGTGTGCAGGATGCACCCGTCGCACGCCCGCTGGCCCATCGGGTCATTCTGGCCCGGCGCGAGGATGAACTGCAGCTTCGCACTTCAGCGCGCGCGGTCCGTTAACCGAATTATGTATGCGAAACATACCGCACCACCCCCTTTGTTCTGCTGATCATAAACCATTTCGGACATGCGCAGGCCTGCATGCGGACCGGACCCGCACCGCACGTTGCGCGCGCAGCAATGCCACACCTCGCGAGGGGCGCGAAAAGAAGTTATTTCATGTCTAGGGGTCAACAGGCATACTGCGGCAAACAAAGATAACCGGAGCCATCCCCAGTGACCCTTTTGCGTGCCATTCCCTTTTCGTTCAACGTGTTGTGGCGGTTGGCCTTGGTGTTCCCTTTCATGATCCTCGCGATCATCGTATTTGGCATCATCGCAACGGTCTTTGTCGTCATCGCGGCTTTTATTGCACCGCTGGCAGCATTAATTATGGGGGTTGCCTTTGGGGTCGCGACCAGCGTGTTACCGGTGATCGTTGGCGCCCGTCTGGGCTTGCAGGCCAAGCAATCCAGCATGCGCAACACCTACTTCGGTCTGATGTTGCCGGCGGTCGGCTATGGCCTGTTTGAGGCATTTTGCGTCCTGCTGATCTTCTTGCTGGGGGCCGGTGTTTACCTTGTCGCCACACCTTTGTCGCTGGAAGATCTGGCGCAGTTTACGATGATGGATCAAGAGGTTCTGATGGCGCAACTGCTGTCGGTGAACCCCGCGATCACCCTGTCGATTTTCTGGGTCGGCGGTGTGCTGATCGTGGCGCTGCGGGCGGCTTTGCTGATGCCCTTTGCTGGGGCATCCATCGGGTCTGATCCCGGCGGACGGGCGCATACGCCGTTTTACGGGTTTGGTAGCGAATTCATATCGCTCCTGATCTTGGTGGCGATTTCCTATATTCTATCAAGCTTTACGGTCCCAATCGTGCTTGCAATCTGTTACATGCTTGGCTTTGGTGACGCGCTGGAAACGGCCATCGCACAGATCAATGCCAATGCAAGTCCGGCTGCGGTTTCCCTGTTAGGCACGGAAACCGGCATCTTCATTGGTCTGTGTGTCGTCTTCTACATCTGGGCAATCGCCCTGCAAAGCGCGGGTGGCGTCTTGGCTTACATGAAACAGGCCGAGGATTTCTCGGATCAGCAAAACGCCTTTGATATGTCTATGGATGCGCATCTGGAAACCATGACCAACGCGCAGCCTGTCGAGAGGCCAATGCAGTCCGAAGATGTCATGGAGTTAATTCGCAGCAGGATGCAACAGAACAAGCGCTAAGCGGCCCTGCCACATTGCGTTGGTTGCAGATTACTCCACTTTGGCGATATTGCCCGCCATCTGACGGCCATCGCGCCCTTCAATCAGGTCGAAGGTCACTTTCTCATCGTCGGCAAGGCCGGTCAGTCCCGATTGTTCGACCGCCGAAATATGCACAAAAATATCCGCGCCGCCATCATCGGGCGCAATGAACCCGTAACCTTTTGTCGTATTAAACCACTTTACGGTGCCGTTTGGCATTGTCCGCTCTCCTTTAGTCTATCGCACCCCGCAGGGCTGGGCAGGTCTTGGGCCCCGCGACATGCGGACTTCCCTTCGCCTTCATGCCACTAGACTTATATGTTTTATGAAAAAGGCAAATGACACGTCGTCGCATTGGCGATATCAGGACAATACCCGCCTAAAAAGGAAGCGAGAATGCGTTTTTTCGGTCTAAAATCATGCGATACGTGTCGCAAAGCGCTCAAGGCGCTTTCCGCTGCCGGGCATGAACCAACGGTGATTGATGTACGCGCCGATGGGGTCTCTGACAGTGATCTTGCGACCATCATCACGCAATTTGGCGATGCGGCACTCAATCGCGCATCAACCACGTGGCGCGGGCTGTCTGATACGGAAAAAGCGTCTGACCCTGCGGCGCTTCTGGCCGCTCATCCAACATTGATGAAACGCCCTGTGATCGAGGTGGATGGCGACTGGACGATCGGCTGGAAAGCTGACGTGCAGGCAAAATACCTTGGCGACTGAGGTTTGCGTACTTATGTGCTGGTCTGAGCAGTAAGGAGAAGACCCATGCGCAACGCCGCAAGTATGCTAGGAGTGATTGGTGGCCTGATCGGTATTATCGTTGGCCTGTTTGGCTATGGATATGTCGAGCTGTCCGAGCGTCATGCAGAGGTGGGCGAACTCTTTGGTGCCTTCGAGAACCCTGCTTTTATACGCTTTGCCAGCTTTATGGCACCGGTTTTGGCGATTGCAGGCGGGGCCATGGCGAAGGCCCGCGCGCTTTGGGGTGGCATTTTGATGCTGATCAGTGCGGCATGTTTCTATGCTGCATTCGGCTTCAACGTAGGCACCATGTTCCCAATTGGGTTCGTAGCGCTGGGCGGTTTTTTAGGTATCGCCGCCGGCAAACCAGACGAGCCTAAGGCGCACTTCTAAACAAACCGCGATCAATTGATAGTGTGCCCGCCCCTTTGAAAACAAGGATTAGCAGGCATAGTACCCAAAATGCCCTTTGATCCAGGATCAGCGCATCTGACATACGGTCAAACCACGCGCCGAGCGTGCCTTCATGCGCGATACCACCATGGCCATAAAGGTCTGTCAGTGATTGCACGATGATAAACCCAATCATGCCAACGGCAGCCATTCGGGTGAAAAGGCCAATGACGATCAGCACGGGCAGCACGAACTCTGCAATCGTACCGCCAGTGACGACAGCCCAGTGAAATACCGTCAGTTGCGAGGTGTCGTATCCGGCGGCTTCCATTGCTTTGGGGAATATCTGGACGTATGCACCCGAGGATGGTTGCAAGATGCCAAAGATCCCATCGCCCAGCTTGGTTAGCCCGGAATTCCAGTAATACATGAATAAAACACCCGCAAAGGTGAGCCTTGCCAAAATAGGCAAGACTTCATCGCCAGCGCGGTTGATGGGATCGGCCATCTGGGAAAGAGGTGAGGTTGTCATGGGAATGGCCTTTCAGTAAATTTCAGTCACGGCGCCTTGGGCCAGTAACAGGCCCAGCACCGCACCCAGATCTACGGTGTCGTCAGCGGTTGCCATCGCTTGGCCCAATGATTGCCCTGATTTCAGGGCCTCAATACAGGTCGTCGCCGCGGCGTTGATAAGATGGATTTGTGGGTCAAACCCGGCACGGGTGATCAATGCGGCCTCTGGCTGCATCACCGGTTTGGGCGCGTCTGTTTGGGTGTTGGCAAGATATATCGCATGGATAGGATAGTTGGATATCACGGTCTGGGTCGCAGGTGCGATCCGCATCTTCGCACCCATCAACGCATCTGGCGCCAACGTGCTCAGCGCCTCGGGCTTAATAGGGCTGGCGTCTGCGGCATGATAAGCATGACGCATCGCAAGCTCAATTCTGGCAATATCCGGCATGTAACCGATTGATTTCGTCGGTTCAAAACGGCCAATGAAATCCGGCATCGCATCACCATAGAACATCATCAGCGGTGTTTTCGGGGGGTGTTTGCGGATATAGACACCGGCCATCGCGCGAAAGAACGCATCACCAACCAATTTGCGTATGACCGGGAAGGCAGTCTCAAGTGCGTCCGACAGGCTGACGGCGACGTTATTGCGGTAAACATCAAAGCGTTTGCTGGCCGCAGCCCCATCAGGGTTCACTATGCCGGGTGGCACGGCGGCAGCCGGGTCCAGCATGGCGGCTTTAAAGGCGGCTTGGGTGACGGTCATGACGTGACCAATGCAAGCGCACGGTCAGCGCGCGCAATCTCTTCTGCCAGGATAGACCATGCGGGCACGTCTGTATCCCACTCGATCAACAAGGGTTTGGGGCCGGACCGGGCGAGGGTGTAATCCAGCAGCGCCCAAACCGGATCAACCACAGCCTTACCATGGCTGTCGATCAGCAGGGGTGCGCCGGTTTCGTCCGCGTCCTCATCATGGCCACCTAGGTGGACTTCACCAACAGCCTCCAGCGGGAAATCGTCGATATAGGCTTGGGGGGAGGTTTTCAGGTTTGTGGCGCTGACAAAGACGTTGTTCACGTCAAGCAGCAAGCCACAGCCGGTCTGCTGTGTCAGTTCGCGCAGGAAATCAGTCTCTGACATCGTGCTCTCAGCGAAGGCCAGATAGCTTGAAGGGTTTTCCAGCAGCATTTGCCGCCCAACCGTATCTTGCACTTGATTGATATGCGCTGCGACACGGGCAAGCGTCTGGGGGGTATAGGGCAGCGGAAGCAGGTCATTGAAGAAGTGACTGTCATGCGTTGACCAGGCCAGATGCTCAGAAAAGCTGGCGGGGTTGAGCCATGAAACAAGGTGCTTGAGGCGGTCCAGATGGTCAGCATCAAGGTCGCCCTCACCCCCGATCGAGAGACCAACGCCATGCACAGAGATGGGAAAGCGCTCTGAAAGGTGGCGCAGTTGTGCAATGGGACGGCCACCGTCGCCCATGTAGTTTTCAGCATGGATTTCCAGCCAGCCCAAGGGACCGGGGTTTTCCATGATGTCACTGTAGTGCTGGGCTTTGTATCCAACGCCGGGACGCGCAGGCAGGGAGGAGTTTTGTGTCGCGTCAAGCATGTCAGAGGCCTTTGAGGAATTGTGAGGTAAGGTGGATCATGATCCACCTTACGACGATCTCGCTTACGCTGGCAGGTCGCGGTCCAGCTCTTCCAATGAACCCATGCGCTCGGTGCCGTCGGCCATTGCTGGCAATTCCATTGTTTCGCATGTGCCGGCAGGAACCAATGTCCAAGCGTTGCCTTGGTAGTCAACAGTTGAGGTGCCTGCGCATGTTGTACCGGGGCCAGCAGCACAGTCGTTTGCGCCAGCAAGTGATACGCCAAAGCACTTCACATCGCCGGATTGTGCGGCAGCAGTTGTGGACAGGCCTGCAACCGCAGAGGCAACAGCGGATGCAAGGACGAGCGTTTTTGTAGCATTGGACATCGAAATTTCCTTTAAGTTAGGTCAGGTTTGATCTGCACCGTTATTCCGGCGATGCCCAAATATTAGCCATGACATAGCTTTACATTCTATTCACAGGGCCGTGCATCGCAGCCGCGTGAGGTTTTGCAGGGCCGTTTGGGTTGTCGGGGCCGACACGGTAGGGTTTTTGCTTTAAAAAACAAAGAACCCGCCAACTTTGACATTGGCGGGTTTGTTACAAGTTCCTGCGCTGGAATGTTACAGAAGGTCTGGCGGAGTGGCCGCATGACCCAGTTCTGAAACAATTTCTGCAAGAGATATTACAGAAGTCTTGTTTTCACCAAGCCGCCGTGCGGTAACTGTCTTCTCTTCAACCTCGCGTGCGCCAAGTGCCAATATCACGGGCACCTTGCCGACCGAATGCTCGCGGACTTTGAAGTTGATCTTCTCGTTGCGCAGATCAGCCTCGGCACGGACACCGGCTGCCTTGAGGGCTGCAACAACCTCCATCGCATAATCATCTGCATCCGACACAATGGTCGCAACGACCACCTGACGTGGGGCGAGCCAGAACGGCAGCTTGCCTGCGTGTTCTTCGATCAGGATACCAATGAAACGCTCGAATGAACCCAGCAGCGCACGGTGCAGCATGACCGGGCGGTGTTTGGCCCCATCTTCGCCAATATATGTGGCATCCAGCCGTTCTGGCAGAACAAAGTCCACCTGATGTGTGCCGCACTGCCAATCACGTCCAATCGCATCGGTCAGGACAAACTCTAGCTTGGGGCCGTAAAAGGCGCCTTCACCGGGGTTCAGTTCCGGCTCGATCCCTGCAGCACGGGTTGCCGAGAGTAGCGCGTTTTCAGCCCGATCCCACGTCTCATCACTGCCTGCCCGTTTTTCTGGACGATCAGAGAATTTCACTTTGAAGTTTTCAAACCCGAGGTCTTTGTAGACTTCGCTCAGGAACCGGATGAACACGGCTGTTTCTTCCTCAATCTGGTTCTCACGGCAGAAAATATGTGCGTCATCCTGGGTAAAGCCACGCACACGCATGATGCCATGCAATGCGCCTGAGGGTTCGTAGCGGTTACATGACCCAAACTCGGCCATGCGCAATGGCAGATCGCGATAGGACTTCAGGCCCTGTTTGAAGATTTCCACGTGGCAGGGGCAGTTCATGGGCTTGAGCGCGTTCACAGCCTTTTCGCGCGCATGTTCCTCGTCCACCTCGACGATGAACATATGCTCTTGATACTTTTCCCAGTGCCCTGATGCTTCCCACAACTTACGATCCACGACCTGCGGGGTGTTCACCTCCACATAGCCGCCTTTGCGCTGCTGGCGGCGCATGTAGTCTTGCAACTCAGTAAAAATGGTCCAGCCGTTCGGATGCCAGAACACCTGACCGGGGGCTTCTTCCTGCATATGGAATAGGTCCATCTCGCGGCCCAGCTTGCGGTGGTCGCGTTTGGCGGCTTCTTCCAGCATATGCAGGTGGGCCTTCAAACCTTCCTTGTTGGTAAAGGCTGTGCCGTAAATCCGCTGCAACATCGCGCGGTCGCTGTCGCCGCGCCAATAGGCGCCCGCGATGGACATCAGTTTGAAACCATCGGCAGGAACCTGACCGGTATGCTGCAAATGCGGACCACGGCAGAGGTCCTGCCAGTCGCCGTGCCAATACATGCGCAGCGGTTCATCGCCGGGGATGCTCTCGATCAGTTCGACCTTATAAGGCTCGCCCCGATCCTTGTAATACTGGATCGCAACGTCACGTTCCCAAATCTCGGTGCGGACCTCATCGCGCTTGTTGATGATCTCCTTCATCTTTTTCTCGATGAGGCCGAGGTCTTCAGGGGTAAACGGCTCCTTGCGGTCAAAGTCATAGTACCAGCCGTCTTTGATAACTGGGCCGATGGTAACTTGGGTGTCGGGCCAAATCTCTTGCACCGCACGCGCCATGATGTGCGCCAGATCGTGACGGACCAGTTCCAACGCAGGTTCTTGGTCTTTCATGGTGTTGATGGCGATGCTGCTATCGGCTTCAATGGGCCACTGCAAATCCCAGTGCTCACCGTTGACCGTCGCGCTGATTGCCTTCTTGCGCAGAGACGATGAAATATCTGTGGCCACATCAGCGGCCGTGACGCCTGCTTGGTATGAACGGCTGTTACCATCGGGGAATGTCAGGGAAATCTGTGCCATCTGCGTGCAAGCTCCTCGTCTGTTTGGCGCCTACAAAACGCCCGGTTGCGGGTTATGTGTGGGGGGCTAAATGAACCTCTGGGTAAAAATGGTCAAGCGGGGATCACGCTGACCGCGGCGGTATACCCAAATATACGTTGACTGCGACACCTGACCAGTTAAAAACGACACAAGTTTCCGATACGAAATCTAAATATAGGGGTCCTCTCATGCCACGCTACAACCGCCAATTCGATCTGAGCATTTCCGATGTTGACCTGATCGAGGAAGCACTTCGTGCGCGTGGTCGTGAATTGTCGGGAATGCGACTGGCCTTGAAGGACGACAACCCCGCACATCTGGAATCGATCCGCGTGGTTGAGCAGGATCAGCGCCAGAATGAAGAGCTGCTGGGGCGCTTGCATGATCAAAAGATATTCTACCGCCCGAAACAGGCGGTCTACGTTGGCGGATAAACCCGACAACCTGATGATCTAAAATATGCACACAGCGACTGACCGCTGTGTGCTTTTTTGTCAGAACCGGGCAGCAAAGACCGCATAGGCCATGATCAGGCAACACACCCAACCTGCGGTAAAGATGAGCGAGCGTAGCGGGAACGCCGCCTTACCGGTGATGTACCCCACGGCATGCGCAACCCGCAGCCAGAAGAAGGCGATAGCGGTCCAATAGGTCAGCGCAGTAAACCCATCAACGCGGTCAACGAGGAATACCAGTAACGCGAAGGGCACCAGCTGTTCCAGAAGGTTCAGATGCGCACGGTAGGCGCGCTGCACCCATGGGCGGTGCAAGCGTGGATTGGGGATTCGGGTGAATCCATCTGGCGCATCGGCGGGCAGGGACCCTTCGGGTGCTGTGTTCACGCCCACGATATAGGGGATCCACAGTGAGGCCGCGAGGATGGCGAGGCACGTCAGAATGCCGAGTTCTGTTGGAAAGCTTTCCATCGGTTTTCTCCTTATATCGCTGCTTTGAGGGCGGTGCCGGTTTCCAGATAGCTTTTCAGCGATGACGCCAGACGCGCCCAGCCTTCGGCGAAACCTTCCTGACCCGAGGCCATGTCGTAATGCTCAATCGTCAGCTTGCAGTTCTCGCCTTGCGGTTCGATCAGATAGACCATGTGGCTGGCGGGGGCGTCGGGGCCCATGAACAGCGGTTCAAAAGTCATTGCGATGCGCGACTTCGGGTCCAGCTCTGTCGTGGTTTGTTTCAACATCGCGTCACCGTTTGGCAAGATAAACGCTGTGTCTTGACCAACCGCCGCATTCCCTTCAACCACATTGCAGGCAAAGTGGTAGGCGGCCATCTGATCGGCCTCGGTCAGGGCCGCCCACAGCGCATCCTGACTGCAGCGGATAAATGTTTGCATCATGAAATCGGGTTTTCCCATAGCGGTGTCTCTTTCTAGCTTCACTTTCAATTCAGTCACCGCGCGCGCTTGGCGTTGCAAAAAGGGGGCGGCCCATCTGTCCATCACGTCCTGCAAGGGCAGGGCATTCAGGTAGTGGTATTTGAACCGGCCAACCTTGCGGGTGACGATGAGATTGGCCTCTTCGAGGACCTTGAGATGCTTCATCACACCAAAACGGGACATCTCCAGCACCTCTTCAAGGTCGCTCAGGGATTGGCCATCGCGCTGGCGCAAACTGTCAAGCAGGTCGCGCCGGGCGGGGTCGTTGAGGGCTTTGAAAATCGCATCCATGGGAAACCTTATAGGTTACTAAATAGTCACGTGACAATAGGGTAACTTAAAAATACTTGCAGCGGGTCACTGGGTGTGATGCTGTAAGTGTATGGAAAACAATAGTGAAACCCCGTCTTTTGTCACGCCTCAGGGGCGTCGAATTGCCTATCATTTGACCGACGGAACCGGTCCAGCGGTCGTATTCCTGGGCGGTTTCAAGTCCGACATGGGCGGCACAAAGGCCATCCATCTGGAAAAATGGGCGCGCGATTCGGGGCGTGCCTTCTTGCGGTTCGACTATTCCGGCCATGGCGAAAGCAGTAAGGCTTTCACGGACGGTTGCATTGGCGATTGGTTTGAGGATGCCTGTGCTGCGATTGGACTGCTCGCAGGCAAAGTCATCGTGGTCGGCTCCAGCATGGGCGGGTGGATATCGCTTCTGGTGGCGCGTGCCATGCCGGAACGCGTGGCGGGCATAGTCACAATCGCCGCGGCCCCCGATTTCACCGAAGACAGCGTGTGGGCCGGTTTCTCTGACGCACAGAAAGAGGAACTGATGGCGGGGCAGGTGGCCTTGCCGTCAGAATACGGCGAACCCTACATCATCACCCGCCGCCTTATCGAAGAAGGGCGCGACCGATTGGTTCTACGTGACCCGCTGTTATTGCCGTTTCCGGTCAGAACTTTGCAAGGTACGGCTGATGTCGATGTAAAAATGTCGGTAGCGCTACGCTTGCTAGAGCATGCCGACAGCCCGGATATGCGCCTGACCCTGGTGGATGGGGCTGACCATCGCTTCTCGGATGATGACTGTCTGGATCTGATCGTGACATCGGTCGAGGATGTTCTGGGGAAGGTGGGTTGAAACCCACCTTACGGTCTGACGCCACGTTTCCCTTTAGGATCAGCCACACGCCTGCTTAGGGTGCCCGAAGTCCTTGGGAGGGGATGTTGATGGCACTATCATTGGGACAAAAGGCGGGCTGGGGGCTGGCGGACATGGGTATTGTTGTCTTTGTCATTGTCAAACAACTGCTGATCCTGACGTATATGACGGCGTTTCTGGGCGTGCCTGTGGGCATTGCCGGGTTTGTGACAACAGCGGTATTGATCTTTGACATGATCACCGACCCGCTGATCGGCTACTTCAGTGACCGGACGCAAGGCCGCTATGGCCGACGTGCCCCGTGGATGTTCATCGGCGTCTTGATTATGGCGGCGGGCATGGTTGGGCTGTTCTCTGCCCCGGCTGGTATGGAGATGAATGCCAATCTGGTCTGGGTCGTGGCGTTTTTTGTGCTGGCAACGATTGGTTTCACCATGGTGGCAATCCCATATGGCGCGCAATCAGGCGAGATCACGCAAGACCCCAAGGAACGGTCCGCCATGACGGGGTTTCGTATGGGTTTTGCCAGTGTCGGTATCTTGATCGGGGGCGCTTTGATTCCCGGGCTGGCAAAGTCGATCGGCTACTCCATGGCGGCATTGGCTGTCACACCGTTGATGGTGGGGGCGGTCTGGCTGTCACTTTGGGCAACACGCAACGCTCCACGGATTGAACAACCCGCCACCGTCAGCCTATCGGGCATGTTCGGGCTGGTTTTTGCGAACAAGGCCTTTGTGGTCTTGGTTTTGCTTTATGGGGTCATGACATTGGCCATTGCGATGATCACGGCAGGTTTGCCCTTTGCAGCGCTTTATTTGATCGTTGATAGCGGGGATACCGCCCTGTCCGGCGCCGCAGCGGCGCTGACTACGCTGAGTTTGATGTTTGCCGCTTTCGTTGTCGGATCAATCCTAAGCCAAGCGGTGTGGGTGTTGCTGTCAAACCGTTTGGGCAAAGTGGGTGCGCTGGTCCTTGGCCTGTGCCTTTATATTGTTCTGCTCTATGCGCTCTATATGATGCTACCGTCAGTCAACGTGACCGCCATCGCCGGTATGTTCGTACTGGCAGGCATGACCAACGGGGCCTATCAGCAAATCCCTTGGGCGATCTATCCTGATCTGATGGATGTCACCCGGTGCGATACAGGGGCCGCGATTGAGGGCGCATTCTCGGCGATCTGGCTGTTTGGTCAGAAGCTGGCCAATGCGGTTGCACCGGCGGTGTTGGGGCTGACACTGGCTGCGGCGGGATGGCAGGAAACAACAGGCGGGGTCGTTGCGCAATCTGACACGGCGCTGGGCGCCTTGCAGCTCTCAATCACGCTCATTCCTGCGGGTATTCTATTAGTCGCTATTTTGGGACTGACCCTGATCTATCGCCCTATGGCACGGCGCGCCCTTGCATGATCTGGCGCACATAGAGGCAGGGCTCGCTGTATCCGAGGCACAGGTGCCGCACTTGCGCGACGGCTGTCAAAAGCGGATCGTTTGGGCCAATACACCCGCGACCAAAACGCCGCTATGCTTGCTTTATATCCACGGGTTTTCAGCAACGGGCGAAGAGTTGCGGCCCTTGCCCGATCTGGTGGCAGAAGCCTTTGGCGCGAACATCCATTTCACACGGTTGACCGGCCACGGGCAGGACGGTGACGCGATGGGACGGGCCACGCTTGCCGATTGGCGACGTGATGTGGCCGAGGCGATAGTGATCGCAGAGTCGCTGGGCGATGAGGTGATCATCATGGGCTGCTCAACAGGCTGTACGCTCGCAACGTTGGCCTTGGCTGAAGGTGCACAGGCAAAGGCGATGATCCATATGTCGCCCAACTTTGGTATGCGGCACTGGGGCTTGCAAACCCTGCTTGATTTGCCGGGATCGCGGCATTGGTCATGCTACGTCGCCGGATCAACGCGGTCGTTTGAGCCGATCAGCGACGCTCACGCCGCCTATTGGACGATCAAATACCCGACAGCAGCGGTTCATGTGATGGCGGATGCTGTGCGTGCAGCACGCCATGCGGACCTCTCCGTAATCGAGACCCCGGCGGTATTTTGTTTCAATGATGCAGACCAAGTTGTGCACCCCGGCGAAATACGCAAAGTGGTGGCGCGCTGGGGTGGGCAAACAAAAACGATTGCTATCAAACAGACCGCAGCGGACGATGATATGGGGCATGTGATGGCTGGTGATATCTTCTCGCCCGGCCAAACCGCGCCACTGGCCCAGCAGATTATCGCTTGGATGCAGGCTCTGCCTGCGCGCTGAAACACTTGCGGCAACGCGCTTTCCACGTCAGACTGGCAAAAAACCCGAAAGAGGTTGCGCAGTTTGTTAGGGCTATACAAAAATGCCGCGTGAAACGCTGGTGATGATCCCACCGATCCTGTCTGATGCGCGCGTGTTTGCGCATCAGCTGCAAGTGATGTCGCAAACGCATGCCGTGATGGTGGCCCCAGCAACATGCGGTGAACGGATCGAGGAAATCGCAAGCCAGATTCTGTCATGGGCACCATCCAAGTTTGCGCTCTGCGGGATGGGTCTTGGCGGTATGGTCGCGATGGAAATCATGCGCCGTGCGCCTGAACGGATGACGCGCATTGCATTTGTCAGCACCAGTCCACAGGCGGATACACCCGAAGCCGCAGCCGCACGCGAGCCGCATATCATCGCTGCGCGCGCCGGACGCTGGGATGATGTTTTGCAACATGAAATTAATTCGACATGGATGGCACCCACGACCGATAAGGTTGAACTCGTACGCACCCTGACCGAAATGGGGCGCGAGATCGGGCCGGACGTCTATGTCAAACAGGCCCGCGCAATGCAGCGGCGCAAAGACCAACAGGCGACCCTGCGCCAGATCCATCTACCAACAGTGGTGATTTGCGGGCGGCACGACGGGCAATACCAGCTTAAACGGCATGAATTCATGGCCGAACTGATCCCCTATGCGCAATTCGAGATTATCGACGCTGCAGGCTATCTGCCCACGATGGAAGCGCCAGAAGCGACAACAGATGCGATACAGCGCTGGATGAAGCAGCCAATGATGCTGCGATCTTAGGGCCTGTCAGAGCCGGATCACCTTCACTTGATAGAAACCACTTTCGCCGATTTGGACTTGGGCGCGTCCGCGTTGGCGTCGATGAAATCCAAAACCAATGGCCGGATGTTGTTGCGCCAGCTACTGCCAGCGAAAATACCATAATGGCCAGCACCCGGCTCAAGATGTGATGCTTTCTTGTCGTCGGGCAGACCGGTCAAAAGATCCAATGCCGCTAGGCATTGGCCCGGCGCAGAAATGTCATCTTCCTCGCCCTCAACGATCTTGACGGCGACAGTTGTGACCTTGCTCATATCCACCTTATGGCCAGCCACCTCAAATGCGTTCCGGGCGATCTCGCGCCCTTTGAAAATCCGTTCAACCGTTGACAGATAAAATTCCGCCGTCATGTCCATTACGGCAAGATATTCGTCGTAAAAGTCGTTGTGGCGATCATGCTCGGATGCCTCGCCCTTGGCGACGCGGATAATCTCATCACGGAAGGCGGTTGTGTGCGTTTCAGCGTTCATCGAGATGAAAGACGCGAGCTGCAGCAAGCCCGGATAAACCATGCGACCAACACCAGAATATTTGAACCCAACCCGCTGGATCATGGTCTCTTCCAATTGGCCCATCGTCACGGAACGGCCAAAATCTGTCACTTCTGTGTGGTTCGCCTCTGGATCAACAGGGCCGCCGATCAATGTCAGGGATCGCGGCTGCGCGTCAGGATCAAGCTCGGCCAGATAGGCAGTCGCGGCCAGTGCCAGCGGCACAGGCTGGCACACGGCAATCACATGAATATCGGGCCCAAGCACGCGCATGAATTCCATCAGATAGAGGGTGTAATCCTCAATATCGAATTTGCCTTCGCTGACGGGAATATCGCGGGCGTTGTGCCAATCGGTAATGTAGACATCGGCATCCGGCAGCAGGCTGATCACGGTCTTGCGCAGCAGTGTGGCGTAGTGGCCTGACATCGGGGCCACCAGCATCACCCGGCGTTTGCTGGGCTTGCGACCGGGCATTGTGAAATGGATCAGATCACCAAATGGTTTCTCGACCACGGTTTCCACGACAACCGGAAAATCCTTGCCCTTTTCGCCTGCAACAGGGGGAATATTCCAATCTGGCTTCATGACCATTCGCGAAAAAGTACGCTCAGTGACTTCGCCCCATGCCTTGAGCCAATCCATCGCAGGGTTCGCCCCCCATGACATCGCGGGGTAGGATGCAAACGCATGCGCTGTTGCCCCCAACCACTGATTGGTGTTGCGCATGCTTTCCATCAGGTCGTAGGTCATCATATACTTCATCTACTGGGTCTCCGATGGTCGGCGCAGAACTTATGCTGCACATGCAGCATACGCATAGGAGTGTTAAAATGACAACAAACGATTTGGACGCGCAGGACACTTCTGGCCAGAGTGTTGCAAAGCTGGAAGCCAATCTTGCACGGGTGGAAGAGCTGACCCAGCGTTTGTTGCGCGTGATGGGGCAGGGACGGCACGTTGCCCCTTCTTTGCAAGGGCCAAGTCAGGACCTCTACGTCAAAGCGGCGACCGCCTACATGACTGAAATGATGCATAATCCAGCCAAATTGATCGAGCATCAGCTGGAATTCTGGGGTAAATCCGTCAAACACTACGTTGAGGCACAGCACCTTCTGGCCCAAGGCAAACTGGCGCCGCCCACGGATGAAACCCCCAAAGACCGCCGTTTCAGCCATGAGTTGTGGGACACCAACCCGTATTTTAACTTCATTAAACAACAATATCTGATGAATGCTTCTGCGGTGCAGCAGGCGGTCGAGGATATCGACACGCTTGATTCTGAGGAAAAGAAGCGGCTGCGCTACTTTAGCCAACAAATGGTTGATATGATCAGCCCGACAAATTTCCTGCCCACAAACCCCGAAGCTTTGGCGCTGGCCGCCGAAACGGAAGGCGAAAGCCTTGTGGCTGGTTTGGAAAACATGATTGCCGATCTGGAAGCAAACGACGGCGATCTGGTTGTGACACTGGCAGACAAAAAGGCGTTCAAGCTGGGAGAAAATCTGGCAACGACGCCCGGTTCAGTCGTTTACCGCAACCATATGTTTGAGCTGATCCAATATGCGCCAAGCACCGACAAGGTGCATGAAATACCACTCATCATCTTTCCGCCGTGGATCAACAAATTCTATATTCTGGACCTTAAGCCGCAAAACAGCCTGATCAAATGGGCGGTAGAGCAAGGCTATACCGTATTCGTCGTCTCTTGGGTCAACCCCGACGCTGGCTACCGCGACACATCAATGACGGACTATGTCGAAGACGGCTATCTGGCGGCAATCAAAGAGGTCAAAGACATCTGCGGTGTGAAAAAGGTGAACGCGGTGGGCTATTGTATCGCGGGGACCACCCTGTCGTTGACCTTGGCCTTGATGAAAAAGCGCAAGGATACGTCGGTAAACAGCGCCACCTTCTTTACAACGCTCACCGATTTCTCGGACCGGGGCGAGGTTGGGGTGTTTCTTGACGATGACTTTGTCGACGGAATTGAGGCGGAGGTAGAGGAAAGCGGCGTACTGGATTCCTTTTTTATGTCACGCACCTTTTCCTATCTGCGCTCCAATGACCTGATCTATGGTCCAGCGATCAAAAGCTATATGATGGGAAAGGCACCGCCTGCCTTTGATCTACTGTATTGGAACGGGGACGGGACAAACCTGCCTGCCAAGATGTCGGTGGAATATCTGCGCGGGCTTTGCCAGCACGACAAATTCGCAACCGACGGATTTGAAATCGCGGGTGAGACGGTGAAACTGAAAGACGTCACCGTGCCGCTTTGCGCGATTGCTTGCGAGACAGATCACATCGCGGCATGGAAAAGCAGTTATGCCGGTATCTCAAAAATGGGATCGAAGGATAAAACCTTTATCCTATCCGAAAGCGGGCATATCGCAGGCATCATCAATCCACCGACGAAGAATAAATACGGGCACTATGTGAACCCCGAACTGGGGCTGACGGCGGATGACTGGTTGGATGCAGCGGACAAACATGACGGGTCATGGTGGCCGCGTTGGGATGCATGGCTGTCCAAAAAGTCAGGCAAAAAAGTCGCAGCACGCACGCCCGGAGACGACGAACACCCCGTCTTAGCGCCTGCACCCGGCACATATGTCGTGAATAAGTAGAAGAAATATATACATTTTTTTGGGCCACAGAAAAATTATGCTGCAGTGCAGAAAAAATACTTGAAATGCTGCAGTGCAGCACGCATATTGGTGTCACGAGATAACAGCGGGTGTTCCCCGCACCCAACCCGAAAGGCTGATACAATGGCTGCTAAAGCACAAGACTTCACCGCGATCTTCAAAGACATGACAGGCGCGTTCCCCGTAGACACCAAAGCAATGGAAGAGCAGTTCAAGAACCAGACTGCCCTGGCCGAAAAAATGTCCGCAGTTGCACTCGACGCTGCTGGCAAATCTTCCGAGCTGTCCGCAAAATGGACACAGGACACACTTGCTAAAATCGAGGCAATGTCAAAAGCAAAGGCAGAACCTGCTGACTATGCAAAAGCAATGACAGACTTCGCTTCTGCATCTGCTGAATCCGCTGCCGAGCATATGTCCGCTTTCGCTGAAATCGCGAAAAAAGTTCAGACACAGACAATGGAACTGGTTCTTGCCGCTGGCAAAGACATGTCCGAAGAGATGACTGCCGCTGCGAAGAAAGCACAGACAGAAATGACTGCTGCTGCAAAAAAAGTAACGGCTGCAAAGTAAGCAAAGTAAAAATCGCCCTTTCCTCCCAAAGGGTCTGATTTTCAAAAAGGCGGTCCGCATCTGCGGGCCGTCTTTTGTTTTCATTGGGGGAAAGCCATACTAAGGCATGGTTGATCAGCACTACACACATCCCGACCTTGTCGCAGTTTACGATGTTTTCAATTGCTGGGGCGCAGATCGCGCATTCTATGCTTCACTTGTAGGCACAACACCCCTTCGGATTTTGGAAGTCGGCTGTGGCACAGGCCTGATCGCGCGCCGGATTGCCGAACAGGGGCATGATGTGACAGGGCTGGATCCGGCGCCGCAGATGCTTGAATTTGCGCGCTCAGCACCGGGTGGACAATCAGTCAAATGGATTTGCGGCTTGCTTGCGGATTTCGATGCAGCTCCGTTTGATCTGATATTTATGACGGGTCATGCGTTTCAGTGCATGTTGCTGGATGATGAGATTACGGCGTTTTTCCGCGCCGCGCGCAGGCTGCTGCGCCCCGAAGGTCGACTCGTCTTCGAGACCCGCAATGCTGCTGTCAAAGCTTGGGAAAATTGGACGCCTGAACAATCGACCGCCACTAAGGTTTTGCCCAATGGAAGGAGCGTGACAGCCTACCATGAGTTGCAGAACGTGGATGTAGACGTGGTATCCTTTCGGTCCGTCTATCAATTTCCCGATCAGCGCATTACATCCGACAGTACGTTGCGGTTTACGATGCTGGATGAAGTGACAGCATTCGCGCAAGCAGAAGGACTTGCTCTTCTCGAAGTCTTCGGTGACTGGAACAAAAGCCCCCTCAAACCAACCAGCCCAGAAATCATCATGACCTTAGGGCAGGCCTAAAACACTTTCTTTTTGCGCAGGCGCGGCATAGGCTTCTCTGCACCGCAATATGCCTGTGGAGGGACGCCCGTGGCCGACACCAACAAACCCCTGCTAATCAAGCGCTACGCCAGCCGCCGGCTCTATAATACCGAGACCAGCGACTATGTGACTTTGGAAGATATCGCGATTTTTATACGCGAAGGGCGCGAGGTCCAGATAGTGGACCTGAAATCCGGCGATGACCTAACCCGCCAATACCTGTTGCAAATTATCGCAGAGCACGAAAGCCGTGGCGAAAGTGTGTTGCCTGTTGATGTGCTCACCGATCTGGTGCGCAGCTATACAAGCCAAGCCGCATCGGTTGTGCCGCAATTCCTGCAAGCCAGTTTCGATATGCTGCGCGAAGGCCAGTCTAAAGCAATGGAGAATATGGGCAAAGCCAACCCAATGGCCACAATGCCGGGGTTTGAGGCAATGCGCGCTCAGCAGGAAGCTTTCTTCAAGGCTATGACCGGCGGAATGATGGCTGGTGGAAAGGCCTCGGACTCGGATGACGATAAGGAAGAAGGCGATCTGAGTGAGATTAAGAATGAGTTGGCAGCGCTTCAGGAAAAACTGTCGAAGTTAAGTAAGTAAACCAGCCTGTAACGCGACCTAGGCGACCTCACGTTCCTTGAAGAACCGCGCAATTTGGCTCGCGACAAACGCGTTATCGATAGGTTTGTCCAAATTGGCTTTTACCTCGGCCAACTGGTTATCTGGTACCACGCCCTTGCCGCGTGAACGGGCAAGAGTATCAACATAGGCCGACCCAAATTCCGGGTGAGGCTGTGTCGTGAACACTTTCTGCCCATAGATCAAAGCAGCATTCTGACAAAACGCGTTGCCAGCAATGACCTGCGCCCCATCGGGCAGCGCAGTCACCTGATCCTGATGCCAGGCATTCAACGATATAGGCGCGCCATTCCAGTTATATGTTGTGTGACCTACGGCCCAGCCATCCGCAAATTTCTCGACTGTGCCACCCAAAGCCTGCGCGATAATCTGATGACCAAAACAAATCCCGACCATCGGAATGTCAGCTGCATAGACATCACGAATGAACGCCTCAAGCGGCGGAATGAACGGATGATCCTCGTAAGCACCATGTTTGGACCCGGTGATCAGCCAGCCATGACAGTCGGTAATCGCATCAGGAAAATCCATATCGACCACATCATAGGTGGCAAAGTCAAAGCCATTGCCTGCCAGCATGTTTTGGAACAGGACATCGTAATCGCCTGTCGTCTCCAGTATTTCATCTGGGGCATGGCCAGTCTGCAAAATACCGATCTTCATCGCTGTCTCGCTCTTTGGTTTGTCTATCAATTACACAAGATCAAGATAGTGGTCGATCTGTTCTTCCGGCGTCATTTCCGCGAAATGCGCCATCTCTTGTCGTTTGGTGCGGATCAGATTGTCAACCAGCTGCGGATCAAAGATACGGCGCGCAAACGTGCTTTGTGCAAAAGCATCAATCGCCTCATCCCAAGCTTTCGGCACCTGTGGCAGATTTTGATCATAGGCGTTGCCCGTGATCGGGGCGGGGGGCGTCATGCCGTCTTCGATGCCGATCAACGCTGAACCTAGAACCGCTGCAAGAAACAGATAGGGGTTCACATCACCGCCCGCTAGCCTGTGTTCAATGCGCCTCGCTGCAAAGCTGCCACCGGGGACACGTATAGTGGCGGTGCGGTTATCATGCGCCCAGCAAATGCTGGTCGGCGCATGTGCCCCAGGAACCAACCGTTCATAGCTGTTGCCATGCGGCGCAAAGATCAGCGCAAGTTCAGGAATGCCCGCCAAACACCCGGCAATTGCGTTTTGCAGCAGTGATGTGCCCTCAAACGTATCATTGGCAAAGGCGTTGTTGCCATCCTCATCCAGTATCGAGAAATGAGTGTGTAACCCGTTACCTGCATAATCCTCATAGGGTTTTGCCATAAAGCTGGCAGCCATCCCATGATTGCGCGCCAGACCACGCACCAGCATCTTGAATAGCCACGCATCATCGGCAGCTTTTAACGCATCTGGGACATGTTCAAGGTTCACCTCAAACTGGCCTTCGCCACCTTCGGAAATCGCGGCCTCTGCGGGGATGTTCATCGCATCACAGGCATCGTAGAGGTCATTAAAGAATGCATCAAAGGCATCGAGTGCGCGCAGCGACAAAATCTCGGCACCCGCACGACGCTTGCCAGATCGGGGGGATTTGGGCTGGCGGATCTCTTTGCCGCTGTCGTCGACAAGGTAAAACTCCATCTCCGTCGCAGCAACTGGGGTCAACCCGCGCGCTTTATATCGCTCCAAAACCCGCGCCAAGGCATGACGCGGATCGCCGGAAAAGGGCGTGCCATCATCAAGAAAAGCCCAAAGCGGCAGTAAGGCCGTCGGGGCCTGCAGCCACGGCATCGGCACATAGCCCCGCTCGGTCGGCAGGAGCAGGCCATCAGCGTCCCCTGTCTCAAACACCAGCGGGCTGTCATCGATGTCCTCGCCCCAGATATCAAGGTTCAGGACCGACAGCGGAAAGCGCGTGCCGTCCTTTTCCAGCTTGTCGGCAAAGCGGCGCGGTACACGTTTGCCGCGCGCTTGCCCGTTCAGGTCAGCGGCCCCGCAGCGCAGGTTGCGAATGTCGGGATGATCGTCAAGCCAGGTCATCGGATGATTTGCGGTCTCACTTTCAGTGGCTTGCGCCGTTCGGGCGGTAGATGACGGTTGAGCCGGCTATTCACCAATCCAAACAGACCAATGACGATCAGGGTCAAGACAATGAAATAACCCGCTAAAATTGGATATGGAATGAAGGGATTGAAGGTCTTGTCGGCAAAATAATTGGCATAATAAAGCGCATCGCCGCGCTGTTGTGTCGCTGGAAAGCCCGAAAAGAACACCAATGTCGTGGCGTGAAACAGAAAGATCGCCTCGTTCGTATATGCGGGCCATGCCAGCCGCAGCATCGTGGGCCATATGACCCGGCGGAACCTGGACCAGCCGGATAAGCCGTAGGCGTCTGCCGCTTCCGTGTCTCCCTTTGGGATGGATTGCAGCGCACCATAGAAAATCTCGCCCGAATAGGCGGCGGTGTTCAAAAAAAGCACAACCAGCGCCCCGGCCCATGCAGAGGTCAGTGGGTTGAAGAAGCTGCTGACGTCTTTAAGGCTGAGAAAGACAAAGTAGGCAAAGAAGAATTGTATGAAGAGCGGCGAGCCGCGGAAGATAAAGATGAACCATTCTGCCGGTTTGCGGTATAGCGGATTGCGCGCGGCTTTGCCCATGGCGACTGCGGTGGCAAGGAAGAAGCCAGAACAAAGCGCCAGAACCCCAAAGTAGATATTCCAGATCATGCCCGAGCCAATCAACGTGAACTGCTGACACAGCGTAAAGTCAGTGCGCGGCAACAACCGCTCACCAATGCCTTGGCTGCGCAGCGCGTAGTCCGCGATCGTTTCCCAACAACTCATGCCGCCGCTTTCCGTTGGGCTTCGCCAGCCGCAGTGGCTTGGCCATGGGTTAGTCTGGCCATGATCCGATCCAACACGACCTCGGACACTTTGGTAAAGCACAGGTAGAACACCAAGAGCGCCGCAAAATACCACATGCGCCAATCGGGGTGGGGATAGTCGGTGAACCGCGGTTGCTTGGCTCCGCCCAATTCACGCGCCCAATAGACGATATCTTCGACACCCAGAAGGAACAATAAAGGGGTCGCCTTGATCAAAACCATCCAAAGGTTCGACAGGCCGGGCAGGGCATAAACCCACATCTGCGGTACCAGTATGCGCCAAAATGTCTGACGATGGTTCATGCCGTAAGCTTCGGCCGTTTCCAACTGGCCTTTGGGCACAGCGCGCATCGCGCCGAACAGGACATTGGCGGCAAAGGCACCGAACACAATCGCAAAGGTCAGCACCGCCAGCATAAAGCCATAGACTTCATGCACCCATTGCGGGGCATTGCCCAAGGGGAGTTTCGCCGCGGCGCAGACGATAAAATCATTGCCTTGGCGTACGGCAGCATCCCAATCGGGGCATTTGATCCGGTGTCGGATATACTCAAATGCCTGATCCAAGGCGATCACGAAGAAGAGGAAGAACGCAATGTCGGGAATGCCGCGCACGACAGCAATATAGGTTTTCCCGATCCAGCGTAACGGTGCCACATTGCTGCGCGCCGCTGATGCGCCCGCAAAACCAAATGCCAGTGCCGCTGGGGCCGTAATCGACAGCAACAACAGCACCGTTCCCACCGCCCAATACATCGACATATGCTTGCCAGTGGTCAGATAACAACTGAGCCATTGGACGCCTTCTAATGCGGCTGGGTCGGAACAGAAACTGAACATCAATCGCCTTGTTGCGCTAGTCCTCTCATCCGTCCAACAATTGCATTGCTGAGTCAACGCGTTGTGGTCACATTCGGGGCGTCAACGTAGGCCGTTTTCAGGTGGGAATGTCAAAAATGGTACAGTCGGTTATTGTCATAGGCGCTGGGATCATTGGCGCGGCGACAGCGTTGCAGTTGGCGAAGGCGGGTCACAAGGTCCAAATCGTGCATGCAGGCGGGACGGACGCGACCAGTTTGGCCTTCGGTTGGATCAACGCGAGTTTCTTTCTCAGCGACGATCACCACAACCTGCGGGCCGCAGGGATCGCCGCATGGCATCGCGCTTTGAAGGACGTGCCTGCCCCCGTAGACTGGCAAGGGTGCCTATGCTGGGACATGCCCCCGGACGAGATGGCGGCGACTTTCACGCAGCTAAAGGAATTCGATTATCCCGTCGAGATGCTGACGAAACCTCAGATCAAGACGCTGGAACCCGCCCTCACAGATGCACCTGAACAGGCGCTCTTTTTCCCTGCCGAAGGGGCAGCATCATCCGCCGACCTTGCGCGGCATTTCCTGATTGCTGCGCAAAGCTTGGGGGCCAAGCTGATCAGCAACGTCTACGTCTCCGGTCTCAAGACCCAAAACGACCAAGTCATCGGCATCGAAACGCCCCACGGTGACATGCTCGCCGATCAGGTGATCATCGCCGCTGGCACTGGCACCGCAACCATCGCTTGCAGCATCGGCTGCGACATTCCATTGGTCCCTCGGCCCGTCTATATCCTGCGCACGTCCCCGCAGAAGAAAACCCTGCACCATATCCTCGCTACGCCAAGCGGTGAAATTAGGCAGGAACCTTCGGGGCAAATTCTGATGCCCGTCGCCGCCAGCCACCAAGGCGATAGTGCCGAACGCCTGACCCAAACGCCGACAGAGGCAGCGGACGCGACGATCACAAGACTGCAGGACATCTGCGGTGGACTGGACGACGCGGACTGGTCAGAAGTGATCCGGGCAGAACGGCCCGTACCGCGGGACGGTTTTCCCATCATCGGGCCTATCGCAAAGGGGGCCTACGTCGCCGTGTTGCATTCAGGGATCACGCTTGGGCCTATCATTGCGGAGTTGGTCAGTAAAGACATCACCGGCCGGCTGGACAATGCAGATGCGGCAATGCTCGCACCCTACCGACCGGACCGTTTCCTGACCCCATAAAAAAGGGCCACCATTTCTGGCAGCCCTCTCAATCTCAACAGTACTGGCGGCTTAGAATTGCTCGCCAACACCCCATTTTTCGATCAGCGCATTCAGCGTGCCGTCCTCTTTCATCGACGTAATCGCAGCATCCAGCGTCGCGAGCAATTCGCCGTCGCTTTCACGCACGCCAAGACCAACACCACCACCGATCAATTCTTCCTGCTCCAGCAGCATGACTTCGCCGTCAGCGTCCGCAATAGGCTGCAAGAAAGACTTGTCGGCCAAAACCGCATCCGCCTCGCCCGCCTTTACAGCCGCAACAGTTTCGTCAGGCGTTGCAAATTCCAGCAATGTGGCACCTGTCGACGCAATGAAAGCCGCCTGAATTGTACCAGTTTGCGCCGCGACAACGCCGCCCGCCAGGTCAACATCAGCGGACATTGCAAGATAGGCGGATGGGTCAGGCTGGGTGTAGCCTTGTGAGAAATCGATGACTTCGTCACGCTCATCAGTGATGGACATGCCCGCGATGATCACGTCGTAGTTGCCGGAAACGAGGTTCGGGATAATGCTGTCCCACTCGTTTGTGACCCACTCGCAGGTTAGTTCAGCGCGCGCGCAAACCTCGTCGCCCACTTCACGCTCAAATCCATCGACTTCGCCGTCGTCGTTGAGGAAGTTATACGGAGGGTAGGCACCTTCCGTGCCCAGACGCACAACAGAGTGACTGTCTGCAAATGTCATGGAACCAGCGACAGCCAGTGCCAGCGTCGTAAGATAGAGGTTTTTCATCAGTTTTCTCCCGAGTTGATGATTATGAAACTGTCGCGGATAAAAATCCTTTCAGCCGCGCGGTTTTGGGGTTGCCGAACAGGTCAGCCGGGGGGCCTTCCTCTTCGATTTTGCCTTGGTGCAGAAAGACGACATGGTCGCTGACATCGGCGGCCAGCCGCATATCATGGGTGACGATGATCATGGTGCGCCCTTCTGCGGCGAGATCCTTGATCACCTTAACCACTTCCTGCTCAAGTTCAGGGTCCAAGGCGCTGGTGGGTTCATCAAAAAGCAGTGCCTTGGGTTCCATACACAGCGCGCGCGCAATGGCGGCCCGTTGTTGTTGTCCGCCCGACAGTTGGGCGGGGTAGACATCGCATTTGTCGCCAATGCCGACCTTGGCGAGGTATTTGCGGGCTGCGGCCTCTACCTCGGTCTTGTCGCGTTTCAGCACCGTGACCGGTGCCTCCATCACGTTTTGCAAAATCGTCATATGGGCCCAAAGGTTGAACTGCTGAAACACCATCGACAGGTTCGTGCGAATGCGGATCATCTGGGCATGATCACCGGGATGCCGACTTGGCCCCGCACCTTTCCATGTGACAGGCTCACCGCAGAACAACACCTCGCCTTGCTGGCTATCTTCCAGCAGATTTGCGCAGCGCAAGAGCGTGGATTTCCCGGACCCAGAGGAACCGATGAGTGAGACCACATGGCCTGCGGGGGCCGTAACATCGACACCCTTGAGCACTTCAAGATCGCCATAGGCTTTGTGAAGGTTTTTAATTTCAATAACGGGGGCAGCGTTGGTCACGTTGGTGCAGCTTTTCTTTGGTCCGCCGCAGATTAGTGCCGATTTTATGGGCTTTTGCAACGGTTAGTGGCGCTTTAACCCTACGTTATGCAGGAATTGCTGCCTGCTTTGGCGGAAATGGCAAATCATAGGCAGATGGCGGGAGGGCGATGATGCCGTGTAGGCCCAGAATTGACGCATCATCTGGGGACAAAGCAGTGATAGCTTCACCGATCGCTTCAAAATAAGGCTGCGGGTCTTGTCCCTTGCTTGTCACAAACGACTGACCGGGGGATGGGTCCGTGTATCCGATGGTCTTCAAACGCGTGACCAAAGGGTTCTCGCGTGTTTCAATCCGCCACGTCTGCACGTCGATAGCCGCGATATCGGCGCGGCCCTCGGCAACTGCGGCAATGCTGGTGGTGTGACTGCCGGTTTCAGCATGCAGGTTGAAGGTAAAGTCGCGCGCCTGCGCCCAAAGCTGCGGGGCGCCATAGCCCGAATGGGACCACTGATCGTTACAGACAAACCGCCCTTGTGCCATGTCTTGCGGGGTATCGGCGTGGCTATCCGCGTGCACAACAAACACACTGCGGTAGTATCCGGGCGCGCACCCTTCCAAGCCATAGTCCGAGGCGCCAATCAGGGTAACATTGTCGTGAAACAAACCGCGATAGGGCAGGTTGCACATATGGCCCAAAACCAGATCGGGGCGGGCCCATCCATCCATATGATCGGTGTCATGATCCAAGGTATCAGGGGCCGCAATCCCACGGTCCCGCAATCCATTCCGGATCAAGCCCCACAATGCATCATGCGCCGCCCTGTTAGAGAGCCGCGCATACATCGGCAGGCTGGCAATCATCCAGCGCTGACCCTCAGCCTCGCACGATGGCTATCCTGATCGGATACACCCAGCAAAGATGCGGTCATGCGCATCATGCTGTCTTCTTCATCGTCGCGCACGCCATCGGCCATCACAACAGACCACAGCGCCTCGATCACGCCAACGCGGTTGTCGTAGGATACGGTATCTTTGATCGCACGGGTGAAGCGTACGGTATCAGGGGCCTCGGCCTCCAATGCTTCGCATTCGGCGCGCAAGGCGGCGGCCTCAAACGGTGAAAGGCCGTAACGGGCTATCAGCGCTTTGTCGATCTGGGCAATCTCAACATCGGCATAGTCGCCATCGGTGCGGGCAATACGTACCAGCAAGGCACCAAGAGCCAGACGGCTATCAACGTCGGGCAGTTGTTCGGGTTCGGGGGCGGTCAGACGCCGGAGCAAATCTTGAAACATATGTCCTACATAAGGCGGGAAAGCCGGTCTTGAAAGAGGGCAGTCAGTCGCGCAGCTTCTTCAGTAAATCCATAAGGTGCATTCACTGCAAACAGACCAGAGCCGACCATATGGTGACCGGGCCGGGCCGGGGGAAAACGAACCTCATGTGTCACAGCACCCGGCACAGCCGCTTGCAGGGCGTTGATCATCGGGGCGTGCGGCGCGTCAGTCAGGATTGGATACCACAGCATGATCACGCCGACCCCCCATTTGCGGTGCAACTTGGCAATCGTGCCGGGGATGGTGTCATAATCTGATTTCACCTCAAACGAGGGATCAATCAGCAGCAGTCCCCGGCGGGGCTCAGGCGGGCACAGCGACATCGCCATCTCCCACCCGTCTTTTTGGCGAAAGATGCCGCCATAGGGGCCCATGTTATTCTCAAGGGCTGCAAATTCCTGCGGATGCAACTCAGACAGGTGTATCGTGTCGACAGGGCGCAGGCTTTCGGCAGCAATCAAGGGAGAGCCGGGATAAGCACTGGCCCCGTGTTTGGCATGAATGCGGTCCAAGACCTGCACATAGGGGTGATCAGACGGGAACCAGCTTTGCGCCAACGCAATGCCCTTGGCGGCTTCGCCCGTTTTCAGGGCCGCATCATCTTGCAAATCATAAAGACCACGGCCTGCATGCGTTTCCAAATAGGACAGGGGTTTGTCTTTGCGGATCATATAGGACAAGGCCCATGCCAGCATGCTGTGCTTATGCACGTCAGCCAGATTTCCGGCATGATAAATATGTTGATACGAAAGCATCAGCGGTCCTTTGATCTGCAACACGGGCTTAGAGCAGCAAGACTGCGCTGTCTATCATTGCAAAGGGTTGCTTGGCTGATGTGGTGGGCTACCCTGTTGTCCAACAATGAAGGGCCAGAACATGTTGAACCGCCTCATCCTGTCGACCGTGCTGCTTACAGTACCGCTGGCCGCAGCAGCACAAGAGCAGGCAAATGGCATTGAGTTTCGCTTTGGGCTGGGTCCATCAATAGGGCCGGGCTACTTCGGTGATGAAGACTATGATATCGGGGTGCGTCCGAAATTCCAGCTAGAACGATTTCAGTTTGGCGACATTTCCCGCGATCGCCGTGACCGGGCAACGGGGCTGCGGTTTTCCCCATCCATCCGCTTTATCGGCGCACGCAGTGCGGATGATTTTGATGAACTGACCGGGCTGGATGACATTGATCCCACGCTTGAGATCGGTGGAGGGCTGGCCTTTCGCACAGCCGATTACGAAGTGTTTGCCAAGCTACGATACGGTGCCATCGGGCACGAAGCCTTCGTCGCCGAACTGGGATCCGACATCTTCTACCAACCCAGCGATCAGCTGACTTTCAAGGCAGGGCCGCGTATCTTGTTCGGGGACGCGGATTATGCACAAACCTACTTTGGTGTGACCGCCGACGAAAGCGCCGCAAGCAGCTTTGACGCCTTCGACGCAGCAGGCGGTTTGATGAGCGCAGGCGCCAAGGCCGAAGCAACCTATGCGATCAATGATGACTGGCAGGTTGTTGGCACCTTGCAATACGACCAACTGCTGGACGATGCCGCCGATAGCCCCATCACCCAGTCAGATGATCTTTTCAGTGGCAGCATTGTCCTGACGCGGCGGATCACGCTGGGGTTCTGATCCTAAACCAAACGCGATGTTTCCACCGCCGCCCGCACGAAATCGGCAAACAGCGGATGCGGGGCAAAGGGTTTGGACTTTAGTTCTGGGTGAAACTGCACACCAATGAACCACGGATGATCCAACCATTCCACGATTTCGGGCAGTTTGCCATCGGGTGACATGCCGGAAAACTTCAGCCCTACTTTTTCAAGCGTTTCACGATATTTGATATCGACCTCATAACGGTGGCGGTGGCGTTCTTCGATCGCCGTCCCACCATAGACCTCAGCGACCTTGGAGCCATCGGTCAGAGTGGCATCATAGGCGCCCAGACGCATGGTGCCACCTTTATCATCATCGGCCTTTCGGGCGACCTTGTGATTGCCCTGTACCCACTCTTTGAGGTGATAAACAACCGGTTCAAAACGCTTTTTTCCAGCCTCATGGTCAAATTCTTCGGAGCCCGCCTTGGCCATACCAGCCACGTTGCGGGCCGCTTCGATCACGGCCATTTGCATCCCTAGACAGATGCCCAGATAGGGGATCTTCTTTTCGCGGGCGAATTGTGCCGCCTTGATCTTGCCCTCAGTGCCGCGTTCGCCAAAACCGCCGGGCACGAGGATGGCATGGAACCCCTGCAGATATGGCGTCGCGTCCTCATTATCAAAAAGCTCTGCGTCGACCCACTCGATCTTGACCTTCACTCTATTGGCCATCCCGCCATGGGTCAGCGCCTCTGCAATGGATTTATAGGCATCCTCAAGCTGGGTATATTTGCCAACAATGGCAACTTTCACCTTACCTTCAGGATTATGAACGCGGTGATAGACATCATGCCAGATATCCAGTTTCGGCTGCGGGGCGGGGGAGATGCCAAAGGCATCCAGCACCGCCTGATCAAGGCCCTGCTCATGGTAAGCGAGCGGCGCCTCATAAATTGACTTAAGGTCATAGGCGGCCACAACACACTGCTTACGCACGTTACAAAACAGGGCAATCTTTTCGCGCTCTTTTTCAGGGATCGGCTGTTCGGAGCGGCAGACCAGAATATCCGGTGCAATGCCAATCGACTGCAATTCCTTGACCGAGTGCTGGGTTGGCTTCGTCTTCAACTCACCACTGGCGGCCAGATAGGGCAACAGCGTCAGATGCATGAAAATGCACTGACCGCGGGGTTTGTCATGGGCGAACTGACGGATCGCTTCAAAGAATGGCAGGCCTTCGATGTCACCGACTGTGCCGCCAATTTCGCAAAGCATGAAGTCAACTTCATCTTCGCCGATGGCCAGAAACTCTTTGATCTGATTGGTGACATGCGGCACCACCTGAATGGTCTTGCCCAGATAATCGCCCCGGCGTTCCTTTTCCAATACGGTGGAATAGATGCGCCCTGAACTGACCGAATCCGTGTTGCGGGCAGGCACGCCGGTAAAACGCTCATAGTGGCCAAGGTCCAGATCGGTCTCGGCCCCGTCGTCAGTGACGAAGACTTCGCCATGCTCAAACGGTGACATCGTGCCGGGGTCAACGTTAAGATAGGGGTCCAGTTTGCGCAGGCGCACCGAATAACCACGGGCTTGCAACAACGCACCCAAAGCCGCCGAGGCAAGACCCTTCCCAAGAGAGGAGACAACGCCGCCGGTAATAAAAATGAAACGCGCCATTGGCAGGGGACCCCCGTGAAAAATTCCAAATCTGTGGGAAAGCGCACCCGAAAATACGCATCATCACGGGATTTGACGTGTAGCGGATTCGGGCGCGATTGGCAACCACTGACCCAACATCATGTTGCCCAACGTCGCGGCAGGACAACTGATAGTAATTATTCGCTTGAAGGCACCAAAGGATCGTCGTCGCCGAGCGATGGCGGCAGCAGACTATCACCCAAGTCAGGCAACAATGGCGCATCGCTGCCAGGGTCAATCCCCAATTGATCAACGACCGATGACCCGGCTGTATTGCTTGCTGCAATCAGTGTCAGCGCAATGGATGTGCAGATAAATGCGACGGCCAAAGCCCAGGTAAACTTGCTCATTGCTGTGGCTGCAGGGCGCGATCCTGTCGCGCCGCCACCGCCGCCCATGCCAAGACCACCACCCTCAGAGCGCTGCAAAAGCACAGTACCGATGAGGCTAAGCGCAAGGATCAGATGGATGATAAGGACGACGTTTTCCATTCAGGGGGCCTTTCGGGGCGTTCGCGAACAAGCGGTATCTAAAAGCTGTAAGGCTTCCCCGCAACCCCCGAAAACGTGGTCATTCGTCAACATCGTCCATGTCAGCTTGTCCGGTCAGCTTGCGACGCACAATGGACCATGACAGACCGACCGCCAAAACAATGGAAAGGGCAAAGATGCCAATCCACGCATTGATCGACGGATTATCAAGGTTGATCACCCCTTGATCAAACAACACCCATAACAGCGTGCCCACCACTGCCAAAATGAGAACCATCCCGAAAATGCCGATCGAACGCAGGGTGGCGCGCAGGTATATGATGTAGCCCACAAAAAGGACGAGTCCCAACAGAACCGTCATCGATAGATTGGTGTCTGCGTTGTTCATCGACCAACGGACATAGTTCCAATCGGTCGGATTATAAGTCGCGGACAACAGCAAAAACGCAAAAATCCAACGGATGACGAAACCCATGATATACCTCACTTCTTTTTGGTGAGGCGACAATGCAGGGGAGGCATGGCGGTGTCCAGAGTTTTGGGGCGTCTATCGGTGGCGTGCAGAGCACTCGCGCTTTCGCTACGAAAATCGTCGGGTTTGTCTTTAAGCGCCACGAGGATCGAACCGTCAACAAAATGTTGTTTGGCTGGTATGCTGGACATTGCCGTTCTTCCACGGGGCTTGTTCAATGGCGGCTCTGTTAAGGTAAAATCGAAGTTGCGGTCATCGCCATCGCTCGACATCATAGTAGCATGCATGATCTACCTTCTTGGAAACCCAGACCGGAAAATTCGCACTCAGGGCGGCTCTTGGCGCTAGCGAATTGTATCTTTGACCTTCATTACCACACCGAACGTCATGCCGTTGATGGGCTGATCGAAACCTTCGACAACAAGTGTGCAGGTGGCCTTGAGAGGGCTGCCAGAGTTCTTGTTCAGTCCGGATTTACCTGCTTCATAGATGAGATCAACCGACGAAGCATATTTGTGTGTTCCCCTGCTGATTTTGAACAGATTGCTTTCGGCGAAGGCGCCGAGCGCGTCGGTGAACAAGAGGTATGCGAGGCTGTTTTGTGGTTAGCGGAAGGCCACTTCGAGTCTAGTGATCAAATTGACCACTTGGCCGATCTGCTCAAGCACCGATAGCAGACATTCGTGAATTGTGCAGCATCCAGTAAATGGGCTCCCAGCTATCATTGACCGCTGTGAGCCCCACACGCTTGTACGGCGATCCGTGCAAAGACCTTGGCCAAACTACCTAACGCAAGTTTGCGGTTTCCCCAGACCCGGTGCGCCGATATAGGGGGAACGCAATCTTCGAGGGAAAAGAATCTTATGGCAAATGTTGTGGTCGTCGGTGCCCAGTGGGGCGATGAAGGCAAAGGCAAGATCGTTGACTGGCTTTCGGAACGGGCCGATGTGATCGCGCGCTTTCAAGGCGGGCATAATGCGGGCCACACGCTTGTGATTGATGGCGAGGTTTTCAAGCTGAATGCACTGCCATCTGGCGTTGTGCGTGGCGGCAAGCTGTCGGTGATCGGCAATGGCGTGGTGCTGGACCCATGGCACTTGGTCAAAGAGATCGCCTCTATTCAAGAACAGGGCGTAGCGATCAACCCAGAGACCTTGATGATTGCCGAAAATACCCCCCTTATCCTGCCAATCCACGGCGAGTTGGATCGCGCGCGCGAAGAGGCCGCCAGCAAAGGCACCAAGATCGGCACGACAGGACGTGGCATCGGTCCGGCATACGAGGACAAAGTAGGGCGCCGTTCTGTGCGCGTCGCTGACCTCGCGGATCAGGCGACATTGGAAGCCCGCGTTGACCGCGCGCTCCAACACCACGACCCGCTGCGCAAGGGCCTCGGCATTGAACCGGTGGATCGTGATGCGCTTGTGGCGCAACTCAAAGAGATTGCTACCGAAATTCTGCCCTACGCCGCGCCGGTTTGGAAAGTGCTCAACGAAAAGCGCAAAGCAGGCAAGCGTATCCTTTTCGAGGGGGCGCAGGGTGCGCTCCTTGATATCGATTTTGGCACATACCCGTTTGTGACATCCTCAAACGTCATCGCCGGGCAGGCCGCCACGGGCGTCGGCGTCGGGCCAAACGCAATTGATTACGTGCTTGGCATCGTCAAAGCCTACACCACGCGCGTTGGCGAAGGTCCTTTCCCAACCGAGTTGGACGATGAAGACGGACACCGGCTTGGCACGCGCGGTCACGAATTCGGCACAGTGACCGGGCGCAAGCGGCGCTGCGGCTGGTTCGACGCAGCCTTGGTGCGTCAGACTTGCGCAACATCAGGCGTGACCGGTATCTCATTGACTAAGCTGGATGTTTTGGACGGCTTTGAGGTGCTCAAGATTTGCGTCGGCTACGAACTCGACGGGGAAACACGCGACTATTTGCCAACCGCTGCCGATCAACAGGCGCGCTGCAAGCCGATCTACGAAGAGATCGAAGGTTGGTCACAGTCGACGGAAGGCGCACGGTCTTGGGCTGATCTGCCCGCACAGGCAATCAAATATGTGCGCCGTATCGAAGAGTTGATCCAATGCCCCGTCGCCCTAGTTTCCACCTCACCTGAAAGAGACGACACCATTCTGGTGACAGACCCATTCGCGGACTGAGGGATAGATGACCTATAAAGCACGGAAAAAACTGGCCCTCTTTGTGCTAGTGGTTGGCCTGCCAATCTACATCATCGTGGCGGCAACCGTGATGAGCTATATGATGACACAAGAGGTGCGCTTTCCTCTGGTGGTGGAATTTTTCATCTATGTTGCCTTGGGCATCGGCTGGGCCTTCCCGTTGAAATGGGTGTTCAAAGGGATCGGGCAGCCCGACCCGGATGAACCACCACAACAGCCCTGATAAGGTGTATCGCCTGACCGCTGCGCACGGCGGTAAGCTGCCGTTGCCCGTCGCAGCTGCAATGGCGGGCGCATCAAATCAACCCGGTGAACCAACATAACGGCATCAAAAAAGGCGGGGAAAACCCCGCCCTTTTGCATTTTTCTGCCTAAGCAGATCAGCCTTGCGCGGCCTGACTGTCATCGGGCCGGAACTGCGTGTTTTCCGATACCTGAAAACGGCCACTGGCAAGCTTGACCAAACGGGCCTGCCGCAACAAGCGGCCAAAGCTACGCAATCCATCTTCGCGCGAAATCTCGGCATCCGATGCGGATTGCACCATTTTCATGACCTGTGGCCGGGAAAAATCCGCATCGCCTTCGACAAAACAGATATAGGCAGCGGCGGCTTCCAATTGGTCGGTCAGGTCGTCCACGCCGTGAGACGCCAAAAACGCCGCAAAGTCATCACCACTGTCAGAGACCTCAGTCTCTTTCAGCGTTGCAATCTTGCGCAAACGCGCTGATGTGCCAGTTTCTACCTCTGTTGGCTCAGGCGTAGCAGGGGCCTCGGCCTGTGGCGTGTCCTCATCCACAGTTGGCTCTTCTGGTTGCACTTCCTGCGATTTCACCAGCTTCAGCGGTGTCGACAGGGCGCGCTCTCCTTTTTCGTGGTCGCCATGCGCACCAAGATCGTCTTTGTAGACCTCATCTGGATCACGCTTATCGGCACCCTGATCGCCTAGCTGGCGGGCGGCCTCTGTTGCGGCAACGGCAGCCTTTAACTGCGCAAACGCATCGCGATGACGGCGGTTTTCCGGCTGATTGAGATGCTGATCCGTCTGCGACATGATCCGGCTCATGGCATCTTCAACGTGGCGGGGCAGACCACGCTCTGCAAAGGTATTCCCTCTGCGTGCGGCAATCTCGGCCTCTACCTTGGCGACCTCTGCCTCAAGATCGAATTCATCGTCGTCATTGTAGTCATCATGCTCTGGTTCAGGCGCATCAACGGCTTCATCGGCAGGTGTCAGAACCAACGGTGTGCTGACTGGGGCGGTATCTGCGATCTCATCGTTATCAGCCTCTGATACGGTGTCGTCCTCTGCGGTGTCTTCTTCGGCAAGGAATGCGTCCAACTCGGCATCCTCATCGGTTGTCTCTTCTTCTGACATGTCCGCAGAAACAGGCTCTTCATCGTCGGCACCGGCGGCTGGCACAATAGGATCATCCAAGATGAAAGCATCGACAGGTGCTGCGTCTTCGGCAACCTCTTGTTCTTGCGCAATTTCGGTAAAGACGTTCATATCATCAGCATCGAATGCATCGCCGTCGGCTGCGTCTTCGGTTAAATCGGCCTCGGCTACCTCTTGTTCTTCGGTCGCCTCCGCTTCTTCTTCTACTGCGTCCTCGGTGGGCGTGACTTCAGCCTCGGCTGCGTCGTCCATCTCGTCCGTTGCAACCGTGATATCTTCATCATCGGCGTCAGCGGCCTCTACCTCTTCGGCCGCGTCCGCGGCCATCTCAGCTTGGTCTGTATCATCCTCGGCATCATCGGTCACAACGTCGCCTTCGGCAAAGTCAGTCGCGGCCAGATCGTCTTCCGTCTCATCGACCTCATCGGCCTGCGTTGTGCGCTGCACCAACTCGTTCAACCGCTGCGACAGCGGGTTCACGGCAGCGGCCGGGGCGGCCTCGGTCAGGTCTTCGGCATACTCATCGCTGACAGAGGGCACCTTGCGCGCGGCAGCGGCGCGCATGCGCTGCAATTTATCTGCGACACTGGACATATCCTCGGCAACGTCACCAGCCTCATCATCAAGCGCCTCAATGTCTTCAACGGCATCAACCACCGGGTCATCGACAATCTCTTCGGCATCATCTTCGCTGATCACGTCATCTGCGGCTGCCTCAGTGCGCGCACGCAGGCTGACTTTGTTGTCATAGCCTTCGACATCCACGGGCTGACCGGTTTGCTCTTCGGTCAAGCGGGCCAAGGTCTCCATGTCAGGGGCCAATGGCGCGGTGTCCATAAACCGGTCATGCCCGGCCAGATCGTGAAAGAAAGACACAACAACTTTCATGGTTTCGACAGAATCGTCGAACCCTTCCAGCCGACAGGAAAAGTTGCCATAGGTTACATCAAGAACTTGATTATTCTCATCCATAAATAAGCGCTTTCTCTCATTGATCAGCGGCAAGCGCTGGACACACATTGGTTCTTAATTGAAAACAACAACACGTTCCATTGAGGATCATAATGTGACCCTTTTGAGGAATGTTTGTGATCTGAGGTGCAATCATTGCGAAATAATACCATTGTTTCAAGTCATAAATCGCTCTGTCTTGTGGGCGGCGGACCGATTGAAAATGAGGCAATTGTGGCAATCTGGTCTCAAGTAGAGGCTTTTGTCGGTGTTGATAGCGGGGCGGATCACCTTTTGGCGGCCAGCGTCACGCCTGCGGCGGTCATTGGCGATCTGGACAGCCTCTCGGATCACGCCCGCACCACATTTGCCGACATTCTGCACGAGGTGCCCGAACAATCGACGACGGATTTTGAAAAAGCGCTGGTGCGTGTTGCGGCGCCTTTGATCTTCGGACTGGGGTTCACCGGCGCACGGTTGGACCATACGCTTTCGGTGCTCAACGTCATCGCGCAGTATCCGCAGAAAGCCGTGATCCTGATTGATGCAGATGATGCAAGTTTTCTGGCCAGGATGGGACAGACCACCTTTCAAGCGGCGCAGGGCACGCGGGTGTCGATTATGCCCTTGGGCACGGCCACGGTCACAGCCGCGGGTCTGCAATGGCCATTCACACGGACGGTAATGACGCCAAACGGGTTTACCAGTCCGTCCAATGTTGCGCTGGGCGGTAAAGTTACGATTGAAACAGACGGGCCCGTCCTGATCACACTGCCGCGGGCGCTTTTGTCGATTGCTGCGCAAGCCGCCGTTCGCGCAGGATGATATAAAGACCAGCACCCACTGTGATGCAAATGCCGATAGCGGCTATCCCATTGGGCAAATCGTGAAAGATCAGCCAGCCAATGGCGGTCCCAAAGGGGATCTCAAGATATTGCATCGGGGCAAGGGTCGAAGCTGGGGCAAACCGCAGGCTCCATGTCATAAACAAATGCGCAAAGGTGCCAATCAGCCCAAGCGCCGCCAGGAACCCCCACGTCTGGCCATCATACTGAAATGACACCGCACCAAATTGGGCAGGCCATAGGGCGACCACCAAAACCAATATCAGCGTCGCCTGTACACCGCTGATCGCTTGCAGCTTAATCGGATCAAGCGCGCGGGCCACCTTGCGGGTCACCATCATAAACAGGGCAAAGACCACAGCCACCCCCAATGGCAGCAAAGCAGGATAACCAACCGCTACGAAATTCGGTTGAATGACCAAAAGGGTGCCAATAAACCCCACGCTGCAGGCGACCATACGATGCAGCCCAACATGCTCTCCCATCACGAAATGGCCCAGCAGCAGCATGATAAAAGGCATCACAAAGGCAATCGCAAGCGCATCGGCCAAGGGCAGATAACGCAAGGCGCTGAACATCAATCCAATCCCCAGAATATGCAGCACGGTGCGCATAAGCGTCCATGCCAGAATACCGGGCGGTAAGCGAAACCCCATCCCCCCAAGGGCGACCAAAGGCAGCAAAATAACGGCCTGCACTCCAAAACGGACTAGGATCAACACATTCAGTGCGACAACGCCGCCCAACAGCTTTGCAATACTGTCACCCAAAGGGGCCAGCACACAAAAGGCCAGCATCAACATCACACCAAGAAAAGGTCTGTCGGTCGTCATACGATCACCCTAAGCGGCGATCACCCAAGCAGCAATCATGCCCAACCCCCAATCTTCATCTTGGCCCGAAAACTCCCGCCGGAGGCATCGGAATTATCTGCCGTGCACCGCACGTCAGCAATTGGGCACATTCACGGCCAAACCACCCAAGGCGGTTTCTTTGTATTTCTCGCTCATATCCACACCGGTTTGGCGCATCGTCTCAATCGCGACATCCAGCGATACCAGATGCACGCCATCTCCCCGCAAAGCCAAAGACGCCGCAGAAACAGCCTTGATCGCGCCCAGCCCATTGCGCTCAATGCACGGCACCTGCACCAACCCTTTCACCGGATCGCAGGTCATGCCTAAATGATGCTCCAGCGCAATTTCGGCCGCGTTTTCAATCTGCTCCGGGGTTCCGCCAAGAACGGCCGCAAGGCCGGCTGCGGCCATCGCAGCGGCACTGCCCACCTCGGCCTGACAGCCGCATTCCGCCCCGGAAATTGATGCGTTATACTTGATCAACCCGCCAATGGCGGCGGCGGTCAGCAAAAACTCCGGCACACGGGCCATTGTCGCCCCCGGCACATGATCCAGCCAATAGCGGATTGTGGCCGGGATAACGCCTGCGGCTCCATTTGTCGGTGCTGTGACCACTTGGCCGCCTGCCGCATTCTCTTCATTCACGGCCATCGCATAGGTGGACATAAAGTCATTAATTGTATGTGGGGCGGTTAGGTTCATGCCCCGCTCGGCCTGCAACGCGTCATAAATCCCCTTCGCGCGCCTGCGCACATGCAGGCCACCCGGCAAAATACCTTCGGTTTCCAGACCACGGGTAATGCAATTGTTCATCACCTCCCAAATCCGGGCCAAGCCGCGGTCAAGGTCGGCGCCGGGCATGCGCGATAGCTCATTGGTGCGCTTCATCTCGGCGATGCTCTTGCCAGACATATCGGCCATATCCAGCATCTCTTGAGCGGTATGGAACGGGAAAGGGACTGGCGCGCCGGTGTCACTGTCCTTGCCTGCGGCCAGTTCTGCTTCGGTCAACACGAACCCGCCGCCAATCGAATAATAGGTCACCTGCGTGATGACATCGCCTTGGCGGTCGGTCCCGCGCAGGATCATCCCGTTGGCATGGCCGGGCAAGGCGGGGCCATAGTCAAAGATCAGATCATCCTTTGGATGAAACATCAACGCGCCCAGCCCGTCGGGCTGCACCGTATGTTCCGTTTCAATCCGGGCCAATTCCGCTTCGGCCTTCGCCGCGTCGTAGTCATCGGCCCGCATGCCTGCAAGACCAAGGATCACGGCACGATCCGTGGCATGACCCACACCGGTAAAGGCCAGACTACCATGTAAAGATGCCTGCACGCCGGCCACCTCAAAAGGCTGCGCGCGCAAATGATCCAGAAACCGGGCGGCGGCCACCATCGGACCAATTGTATGGGACGATGACGGTCCGACACCTACCTTGAACGTATCAAAGACGGATAGAAACATATTAAAGCACCGCTCCTTTTAAGGGATGACAGCTTAAGGGGGCCGCGCGTTGCGCGCGTGCCAACGCCAGTCTGGTGCAAAATGATGTATGATCAGGGCGCAGGGTTTGGGTCATGCGCTATGGGTATCCGAAGGATGCACTGTTCTGCTTGTCAAATACGACGTTTCAGCATGGAAAAACCACGCGCCACATGGTTGGTTGCGCTAACGTCAATTGGGGCCTCGCACCCCGCTGTGTTCTTGCCTATAACCACCCTGTAGTATTTTTAGGAGTGGTTTGATGTCGCGTGAAATGTCCCCTATCGAAAAGGCCAAATTTGTTGCGGCCAAACAAGCGACCGAGCATGTTGAAAGCGGCATGAAAGTGGGGCTGGGCACAGGCTCCACAGCCGAATGGTTCGTGCAATGTCTGGGCGAAATGGCGCGCGAAGAGGGGCTCAAGATCAAAGGGGTACCCACCTCCAAGCGCACCGGGCTGCTTGCGCAAAAAGTGGGTATTGAGGTGATCACGCTGGAAGAGGCCAAGTGGCTCGATGTGACAATCGATGGCACGGATGAATACGACAGCGACCTGACCCTGATCAAAGGCGGCGGCGGCGCGCATCTGCGTGAAAAAGTGGTGGCCACGGCCAGCGAACGTATGATCGTGATCGCAGACGCCAGCAAAAAGGTCGAAGCGCTGGGCGCCTTTCCTTTACCGGTTGAGGTGATCCCATTTGGTCTGCCTGTGACCCAAGGACTGATCGAGGAAACACTGATTGGTATGGATGTATTGGGGCGCGAGGTCACTTTGCGCATGAAAGGGGATGTCCCCTTTGTGACAGATGAGGGCAATTTTATCCTTGATCTGCACCTCAAACGGATCGCCAATCCGCGCCAGCTAAGCCTTGTGATCAACCAAATCCCCGGCGTGGTTGAAAACGGTTTGTTCATCGACATTTGCGATGCGGTCATCGTGGGCCACGGCGACGGGCGGGTTACAACGCGTGATATCACTGACAATACGGCAAATGTTGTGCGTTTTGATGTGCTTGACGATGATAATATCTTTGCCGATGTTGCGGATTGATCTCTAGGCAATGGAATTCAAACGCACCCAGCGCCAGCACTTCTTTATCGTCCTGAACTTCGTGTTGCTGTCTTGGCTGTGGTACAGCTTCTTCACCTCCGAAAGCTTGCTTGAAAAGGTGATCGGCGTGTTGTGCGGGGTCTGGGCTGCTGTGATTGCCTTTAACTATTTGCGTGCCAAAAATCTGGGGCGGCTGGATGATGACGGTCTTACGCTAGAGCGTCCGTTTCGCACGGTGTCTTTTAAATGGAACGCGTTGCAATGGGCCAGCATGGGGGACGAACGGCGCGCCTTGGTTTTTGCCTACCGGCATCAAAGTGACGTGAAAGATCGTTACGTCGGTTGTGGCCGCAAGATTCTGACCCCAGATGCTATTGACGCGATTGTCGCAGCGGTCAATGCCGCGCGACCTGATCTACCATCCGGCCCGCCTGAGGCTGCCACGAACGGAGTGACCACATGACTTTTGACTACGATCTTTTCGTCATTGGTGGCGGCTCTGGCGGTGTGCGCGCTGCGCGCGTTGCGTCGGCCACAGGGGCTAAAGTGGCGCTCGCCGAAGAATACCGCATGGGCGGCACATGTGTGATCAGGGGCTGCGTGCCCAAAAAGCTGATGGTCTTTGCGTCGGGCTATTCCGAGATGTTCGACGATGCCCGTGCTTACGGATGGGATGTGCAGGATGGCCCATTTGATTGGCCAAAGTTCAGCACCAAGCTGAATACCGAACTCGACCGGTTAGAGGGGATTTACCGCAAGCTGCTGGACGGATCCAATGTCGAAATCGTGGATGCCCGCGCCACGGTGAAAGACCCGCATACAGTCACACTTTCCACCGGCAAAGACGTGACGGCCAAACATATCCTTGTGGCCACGGGCGGCCGCCCGGTCATCCCCGACATGCCGGGGGCAGAATTGGGCATCACCTCGAACGAGATTTTCCAGCTCAAGGAAATGCCAAAATCTATCTTGATTATCGGCGGCGGTTATATCGCGTCGGAATTTGCAGGTATCCTCAATGGGCTTGGCGTCAAAGTGACCCAATTCTACCGTGGCGCACAAATCCTGCGGGGGTTTGATGATGAGGCGCGCGGCCTCGTCGCAGAAGGCATGCGAGCCAAAGGCGTCGATCTTCATTTGGGCACCAACATCGTCGAGATGCGCGAAGCCACAGATGCTGATCTTGAAGGTGCATCACATGGTGTCCCGATGGAGGGCGGACGCCCCGTTGCCATGTCCGGGGCCGGGACCGGCAAAGGTATCTGGGTCAAGGCGACCAACGGGACAGAGCAGGTCTTTGATCAGGTCATGTTCGCAACAGGCCGCGCACCAAACACCGACGACATGGGGCTGCAAGCCACCGGTGTCGAAGTGGGGCGGCGGGGTGAGATCATGGTCGATGAATACAGCCAGACGGCGGTACCTTCGATCTATGCCATCGGCGATGTGACCAATCGGGTGCAGTTGACGCCGGTTGCGATCCGCGAAGGGATGGCCTTTGTTGAAACCGTCTTTAAGGGCAATCCAACTCCGGTTGATCACGCGCTGATCCCATCGGCTGTCTTCACGCAGCCTGAACTGGGTACTGTGGGCCTGACCGAAGAGGAAGCACGCGACATCGAACCGGTCGAAATTTACTGCACCAGCTTCAAACCAATGAACCATGCTTTCGCCGGACGTGATGACAGGGTGTTAATGAAACTTGTGGTCAGCATCGCAACCCGAAAGGTGCTAGGTTGTCATATCGTCGCAGATCATGCTGGCGAAATGATTCAATTGGCAGGGATTGCAGTTAAGATGGGGGCCACAAAGGAAGATTTTGACCGTACGGTTGCAGTTCACCCCACGATGGCCGAAGAACTGGTGACAATGAAGGAACCGATGCGCACCGCTTGATTTCGACAGATCAAGCCACACATGGCATTGGGAGAGCCCGCGATGGTGGGGTATCGCTGAAAGGAAGCATAGGAAACAATGGCAGGAAATAACGGTGGCCCTTGGGGCGGCGGTGGAAACAACGGCTCTGGCGGCAAAAATGACGATGACCGCGATAGTGGTGGTCGCAGACCAGGCAATGACGGTCCGAACATTCCCGAGATTGATGAACTGGTTAATAAAGGCCGTGAACAGCTACGTGTGCTGATGGGCGGCGGCGGCAATGGCAGTGGTGGATCCTCTGGCAGTGGCGGCGGCGGCCCGCAGGTGACGCGCGGTATGGTGGGGCTTGGTTTTGCCGCGGCTTTCATCGGGTGGCTTGCGGCGTCTTTCTACACAGTGCGTCCCGAAGAAAACTCGGTCGAGCTTTTCTTGGGCGAATTTCTTGCCGTGGGTGAGCCGGGTTTGAACTTTGCACCTTGGCCATTGGTCACGCGCGAAGTCATCGCAGTAACAACGGAACGCAACATCGACATCGGCACCAGCCGGTCCGGGATGGATGCAGGTCTTATGCTGACCGGTGACGAAAACATCGTGGACATTGATTTTCAGGTTGTCTGGAACATCACCGATCCGCAAACCTATCTCTTCAACCTCGCCGATCCGCCTCAAACAATCGAAGCAACCGCCGAGTCCGCAATGCGCGAGATTATTTCACAGTCCGAACTGGCCCCAATCCTCAACCGGGACCGTGGTGCGATTGCTGACCGACTGGCCGATCTGATCCAAAGCACATTGGACAGCTACGATTCAGGGGTGAACATCATCCGTGTCAACTTTGACAAGGCCGACCCGCCCGAACCCGTTATCGCCTCGTTCCGCGCCGTTCAGGATGCCGAACAGGAACGTGACCGGGTGCAAAACGTGGCTGACGCCTACGCCAACCAGGTGGTTGCCGAAGCGCGTGGTGAAGCCGCCCAAATCCTTGAACAAGCCGAAGGGTATCGGGCCCGCGTGGTGAACGAAGCGACAGGTGAAGCAAGCCGTTTCCTTGCCGTCTTGGGAGAGTACGAACAAGCGCCAGAGGTCACACGCAAGCGCCTCTATCTGGAAACAATGGAAAGCGTCCTTGGCGGCGTTGACATCATCTTGCTGGACGAAGGCCAAGGGGGCGGGCAGGGCGTTGTGCCATATCTGCCGCTCAATGAGCTACGTCGCAATACAACTGAGGGGACAAACTAATGCGTAAGTCAGCATTCCTTCTACCCGCAGTTGCGGTCGTTATCATCGGCATCATGTCCTCACTTTTCATTGTGGATGAACGTGAAAAGGCGCTGGTGCTCCAGTTCGGTCAGATCGTGAAAGTGCAGGAAGAACCCGGTCTGGGGTTCAAAATCCCGCTGATCCAAGAGGTCGTACGCTATGACGACCGTATCCTTAGCCGTGATCTGGAACCTCTCGAGGTGACACCATCAGATGACCGCCGTTTGGTTGTCGATGCATTCGCCCGCTACCGCATCGCAGATGTCGAACAGTTCCGCCGCGCCGTCGGTGTCGGCGGGGAAGAGGCGGCGGCGCGCCGTCTTGACAGTATTCTGCGCGCTGAAACGCGCGAGGTTCTGGGTTCGGTTTCCTCGAACGATATTTTGTCGGTGGATCGTGCGGGTTTGATGCTGCGTATCCGTAACGAGGCGATTACCCAGGCGCGTGCACTTGGCTTGCAGGTGATCGACGTGCGCCTGAAGCGGACCGATCTGCCACCTGAAAACCTCAACGCCACATACGAACGGATGAAGGCGGAACGTGACCGGGAAGCCGCAGATGAACGCGCGCGTGGTAACGAAGCCGCCCAGCGTATTCGTGCGGGTGCAGATCGTACCGTGATCGAACTAGTGTCAGAAGCACAGCGCGAAAGCCAGATCATTCAGGGTGAGGCTGATGCGCAGCGCAACGAAATCTTTGCATCTGCATTCGGTCGCGACCCGGAGTTCTTTGAATTCTACCGTTCAATGACGGCCTATCAGCGTTCTCTGCGGCCGGGTAACTCGACCATGGTCCTGTCACCTGACAATGACTTCTTCAACTTCTTGAAGTCCGATCAGGGCCGCAACGCAGACTAAGCGACCAAAAATCTGTCATGCAAAGGGCCAGCCATCCGGTTGGCCCTTTTGCGTTGCGGTCCCGAAGCAAAGATTACTTGTTGACCGGTGGGCGCCGCACAACCCATACACCGCCATTCACGTCCTGTTGAGCATAAAAGAGCGAAGTTTGCGTTGCGCTGTCGGCGTACTACATAGATCATCAGGAAAAAGAGAACGGGTCAGCAGCGCTGCCCGCCCATGTCCAAGACAAAGGAGATTTGCCCGTGAAAGCCAAGGCAATCGCAATTCAACAAGACCAACAGCGCCTTCGCCGTTTGGTCGCAGCACTCGTGACAACACTGGTTATAGCCTTCGCCATGGTGCTGGCACAGGTGACACCGGTCAACGCACAGTCGCGCCCCACAACCTTCGCCGACCTGGCCGAACAGGTCAGCCCTTCGGTTGTGAATATTACCACAAGTACAACAGTCGCCGGACGTACAGGGCCACAGGGGTTGGTACCTGAAGGGTCCCCGTTCGAGGATTTCTTCAACGATCTGGAACGCGGCCCCGGTCAAGGTACACAGCGCTCTTCGGCGCTCGGATCTGGTTTTGTGATTTCTGCGGATGGCTACATCGTCACAAATAATCACGTCATCGACGGCGCGGATGAGATCCTGATCGAATTCTACCCCGGCGGTGAACCCGCTGTGCCTGCCGAACTGATCGGCACGGACCCCAACACAGATATCGCCGTTCTGAAAGTTGATCTTGAAGACCTGCCCTTTGTGGAATTCGGCGACAGCACTGCTGTCGGCTCCCGCGTGGGTGATTGGGTGATGGCAATGGGTAACCCATTGGGTCAGGGGTTCTCAGTCTCGGCCGGTATTGTATCGGCGCGTGATCGTGCGCTTTCTGGCACCTATGACGACTATATCCAGACAGATGCCGCGATTAACCGCGGCAACTCGGGCGGACCACTTTTTAACATGGATGGTAAAGTGATCGGCGTGAACACGGCGATCCTGTCGCCCAACGGCGGCTCTATCGGCATCGGCTTCGCAATGTCTTCGGCTGTTGTAACCAACGTGGTTGATCAACTGATCGAGTTCGGCGAAACCCGCCGCGGCTGGCTGGGCGTGCGCATTCAGGATGTAACGCCTGATATGGTGGACGCGATCGAAGGGCTTGATCTGGCCCGTGGTGCACTGGTCACTGACGTGCCTGCTGGTCCCGCCGAAAACGCCGGCATGCTGGCCGGTGATGTGATCCTCAACTTCGATAGTACAGAGATTGAAGATACCCGTGAATTGGTGCGGATCGTCGGGAACTCACCCGTTGGCAAAGAGGTCCCCGTGGCCGTTCTGCGCGATGGTGAAATGGAAGACCTGATCGTCGTTTTGGGGCGCCGCGAGACATCTGAAGCGGTGGCTTTCCCTGCCTCAACCGAAGAAGAAGCGCCGGAGCAGTCGGAAATTCTGGGCCTTACATTGTCCTCGATCACGCCGGAACTGACCGATCAGTTCTCGCTGACGGTAGAGACCGGTTTGGTGATCACAGGTATCAACCCCGATTCCGAGGCCGCATCCAAGGGTCTGATCGAAGGTGACGTGATCACCGAAGCAGGGCAGGAGGCCGTTACTTCGGTTTCTGATCTAGAAGAGCGGATCGAAGCGGCCACAGAGGCCGGACGCAGATCCCTTCTGCTGCTGGTACGTCGCGGCGGTGATCCGCGCTTTGTGGCACTTGTTCTGGAAGAGTAGAACAGCGTCATTGATGTTTTTTTACAAAGGCGGTCCCAGCGGGGCCGCCTTTTTTCTTGGCCTTGTGTGTTCATGGAACGGTCTTCTACGCGGCACCGTTGTGATGCCTCCGGCGGAAGTTTGATTGGACATAGAAAAGACGAGTTTTCAGCGCTCGTTCTGCGGTAAGCCATCGGTGATATCGTAGTAGTCACCTTTTTCGCTGACATAGATATGCCGCGCCAGTTTCGTGCCTGTCGGCGTATCAAAGGCTCCCATGGCCACGCCCGTCCAATCCTGAAATACGGGGTCCCAGAACAACGTTGATCCGCAGGTTTTGCAAAATCCACGCCGGACTTTTTGCGATGACTGATACCAGCCAACATGCGCCTCGCCGCTGACTTGTAACGCCGTGCGGGGAACATCAACCGATGCTTCGTAATGGCCGGAATGTTTGCGGCACTCGGTGCAATGGCAGGCGCTTATCTCTGGCAGCTCACCCGTGATTGTGAATGTAACCGCACTGCAAAGGCAGCTTCCGCGATGTATCATGTTGTGTCCCTAGGCTGGTGCAGTCTGGTGCAACTGTCGCGCATTCAGGGCCAAAAGCACAAGCACCACGGCCGCCCCGCCGATATGCACGACCATAGGCGCAGGCCAAATGCAGGCTGCCCCGGCAAACCCTGCGATGATCCGCATGACCGGGTTTAGCGGCGCTTCCATACAGCCCTGTAGCGCGCCTGCAAGCCCATAGATGCCAACCACCCCAAACGCAAAGATCACGATCATCGCGCCCCAATCGCCCGACAGGAACGGGGTATAGGCCATCATCAAGGGCACGATATAAAGACCTTTCGCCAACTTCCAGCTGGCAAAGCCGGTCGCCATCGCAGGGGCCTTGGCAATCGCGGCTGCCGTAAATGCAGCCAATGCAACAGGCGGTGTCACGTTGCTGTCTTGGCTCAGCCAGAAGATAATCATATGCGCCGACAGGATTGCCGCGACTGTCACGTCTTGCGGCACAACCAGATCGCGCAAGGGTGCTGCCACTTCCAATGGAAGTGCGCGTATGATGGCTGTCGCGCTTTCAGTTGTCAGTGGTCCGGTCAGCACCGATGGGTCCGGCACGCCAAACATCAGCACCGCATTGCCCGCGTCGCCCAATGTGCCTGCCGCTAATGCCTCAATCACAAAACGGTCCGCGATCATCCCTGCAAGGGCAGGGGCCGAAAGCGTGGCGAGGACGATATAGGCCGCCGTGACAGGCAACCCCATGCCCAACACAAGGCTGGCAATCGCGACCATCACGATAGCGATCAGCAGGTTGCCCCCGGCCCAATCCGCGATCATCAGGCTGAAGGTGTTCCCGATCCCTGCCGTGGCGATCACGTTAACAACAAGACCCACCGCGCACAGCAGAACAGCCGTCATAATCATGCCCTTGGTGCCCATCACCAGTGCCTCAAACACAGCGCGCGGGCCCATCGGGTTTTGGGTCAGCCAGCTGGACGCGATCACCGCCAAGATACCAAATACGGCGGCATAGGCCGGCGTAAAGCCCGATACAAGCATCGCGATCAACCCCCCGATAGGGATCACAAAACTCGCGCCACCTTTCTTAAAAGCCGATCCAACAGTCTCGCCATCGCTTTCCATCGGTGGCAGGCCTAAACGGCGCGCTTCGATCCGCACGAAAAAAACCACAGACAGAAAGTAGAGCAGTGCAGGGAGTGCCGCCACTGCAACGATGGTTTCGTAGGGAATTTGCGTAAAGCTCGCCATCACAAAGGCACCCGCGCCCATAATTGGAGGCATCAACTGCCCCCCCGTCGAAGACGCCGCCTCGACCCCGCCAGCGAATTTGGGGGGAAAGCCTGCCTTCTTCATCAAAGGGATCGTAATCACACCCGTGGATGCAGTATTTGCCACAGCCGATCCTGAAATCGTGCCCGTCAGACCAGAGGCGATGACAGCCACAATCCCCGGTCCACCCACCAAACGCCCCGCTATGGCGCGGGCGATATTGATAACAAAATCGCCAGCGCCCGAGCGCAGCAGGAACGCACCAAAGATGATGAACAGGAACACGAAGGTTGATGATATCCGCGCAATCGTGCCGAACATTGCATCGTCCCCAAAGATCGACCGGAACGCGATGGATTCCCAACTCAGCCCCGGAAAGGAAAACACCCCGCCAATCAACTGACCCCACCAGCCGACATAGGAAATCGCAATCACGATCAGGCAGGGGATCACCCATCCCGTCAACCGCCGCGTCAACTCAATAGCGCCAACGATACAAATCACAGAGGCTGCCCAGTCAAGGGGCGAGAATTTGACGTCACGGTCGTAGATGCCTTGTTCGGCAAAGGGCAGATAGATCGCTGCCGCGGCGACAAGGATGCCAAGGGTTAAATCAAATGCCAGCATCGGTTTGCTGCGTGTCTTGCCCTTGATAAGCGGATGGAGGATGGCGGCAAGAAAAGCGAAGCCCGCAAAGTGATAGGCATTGCGATGGAATTCGGAAATGATCGGGTCAAAGGCCACGTAGATGTGCCCAACCGCAATCAGAAAACACAGTATGGCAAGGGCAGTATTGGTCAGTCCGGTGAAGTCGCGTTGCGCTGCTGCCTCGACAGGGGTTTCATCAGACATATGCGTCCCCTCAATTGCAAAACGACCCGCACCGTATCGGATGCGGGCCGCAGTATTTTAGTTTGCGATCAGACGCTCAGGGATCTCGATCCCTTGCTCTTGATAAAACCGTGCCGCACCGGGGTGCAGGGGTACGGGCAAGCCAGCAATTGCAGCTTCCAGCGCCATGGCCTTTGTGGCCGGGTGAATCGCCTGCAAGAAGGGCAGGTTTTCATAGATCGTCTTGGTAATCTGATAGACGTTTTCTTCTGGCAGATCCGCATGTGTCGCAAGGAAATTTGGCTGCGCGATTGTGTTGATGTCTTCAGTCTGGCCCGGATAAGTGCCGGCCTCGATCACATAACGCGTCCACAATCCACGGTCGCCGTCGGCCATGGCCAGTTGTTCATCTGTAAAATCAAGCATGGTGACACCATCACCGGCCGCTGCCATGAGCTGGCTGATTGCGCCTGTTGGAACACCGGCAGGTGTGCTGATCCCCTTGACCTGACCGTTTTGAAGCGCCTCAGCCGACGGGCCGTAGCCTGCGAACACAAGCTCATAGTCGGTTTCGATATCCACACCAAAGCCCGCCATGATGGTCCTGTTCGACCCGATCGTACCAGAATTCTGACGACCCAAGGCCATGCCTTCCCCTGTCAATGCGACCATGTCCTCGATGGTGCCGGTGGTCGCAACATCAGAGGATACGACAAACTGCTCGACGTTCTGCCACAGCATGGTGACCGAGCGTAGATGCTCTTGCGGTTCATCCACTGGGCCGGTGCCGGTCGCCGCATAGTAGCCGAACAGACCTTGCAGAATACCAAACTGCGCTTCCCCTTCACGGATCAGCCGGACATTTTCGCCTGACCCGGCAGAGCTGATGGCAGACATGCCGATGCTTTGGCTCGGCTCAAGCTTGACTTTCACCAATGTCGAAAGAGCCACGCCAACCGGATAATAGGTACCGCCGGTTGATGCGGTGGCAAGGATATAGCTGGCTTCTTCGGCCTCTTGTGCCTGTGCAACTGGTGCGGCGGCGACAAGACTGGCCGCCAGAACGGCCTTTGATAGATAATGCATAGAACTCTCCCAATTTTCGGGCCTCCCCGACCCAACGTATGCGAAGGTTAGGCCTTCCGGCGCAAGAGTCCACAGTGTACCAAGCTGTTAGCGCCTGACATCACAACATTTGGGGTGGCGAGGACGAAAAACCTGCACTACTTAGTTTCCCAACCAGTATATCTTGAAAGAGGACAAACACTGATGGCCAAGATCACTTATGTCGAACATGGCGGCAAAGAACATGTTGTTGATGTCGCCAACGGGCTGACCGTGATGGAAGGCGCACGCGACAATGGCATTCCGGGGATCGAGGCTGATTGCGGCGGCGCCTGCGCGTGTTCGACATGCCACGTTTATGTGGATGACGCGTGGGTTGGAAAGCTGCCGGCCAAGGATGCCATGGAAGAAGATATGCTGGATTTTGCATATGAACCTGATCCCGCAAAATCGCGCCTGACCTGCCAGTTGAAAGTAACGGATGATCTGGACGGGCTGCGTGTGCAGATGCCGGAAAAGCAGATTTGATATGCACTATTGCATGGGTGGCCGTCATGGCCACCTCTGCCTGCGCCGAAACCATTGTCTCGGCGGAATATACATCCCCCACAGATCGCTATGCGCACGGTGTTTTGGGCGATGCGATTGAATGGGGTGAATTGCAGATCACGACAGATGCGGACCTGCACCGTTTCGTGCTGCCCCAAGACCGCGTGTTTGAAGATATAGCCCCGCGCCTTGCCGACGTGGACAGGGATGGTACGCCAGAGGTGGTTGTTGTTGAAACCCTTGCCAGCGCAGGCGCCCAGATAGCGATTTATGATGAGACGGGCAAAATCGCGGCGACCCCGCATATTGGCCAGACAAACCGCTGGCTTGCGCCCATTGGGGTCGCCGACCTTGATGGCGATGGCGTGATTGAAATCGCCTATATCGACCGCCCGCATCTGGCGAAAACCTTACGCGTCTGGCGCTTTGCCGATGGCGCCCTGACACCCGTCGCGGACCTACCCGGTCTGACCAATCACCGTATCGGCGAACGCGATATCGGTGGCGGCATCCGTGATTGTGGGCAAGGACCCGAGTTGGTGACCGCCAATGCCGATTGGACCAAGGTGATGGTAACAACTCTGGAGAACGGCCAGTTGCAGACCCGCGCAATCGGAACACATGTTGACCGCAGCTCATTCGACATCGCATTGGCTTGCGACACGCTGCCCTAGGTGATCATTGCCACAATTGCGATCAACACAGCAATTTCCGTGATTTGTTGGGTAGCCCCCAAAATATCGCCCGTCTGCCCGCCAATCTTTGCACGGGCCACCAAAACACAACCTAAAGTAGTTAAAATTGTAACGATGATTACCCATGGGTAACCTGCAAGCAGGGTAAAACCAGCGGCGATAGCCAACGCCAGCCACACCGTTGCACCAGCAGGGCGGCCCACGTTCCGGCTTAACCCGCCGTCACGGGCATTGGGCAAAATGGCCATGACCATCACCATACTTGCCCGGCTGACCGCCCCTGCGGTGATGAAGGCGGCCCAATAGGCCCCAGCCGACACAATCACTACCAAAGCCAGCCAACGGATCAGCAAGGACAGGGCAATCGCGCAAACGCCATACACCCCGATATGGCTGTCTTTCATAATCGCCAAGCGGTGCGCCTTGTCCCAACCGCCCCAAAGACCGTCGGCACTATCGGCCAACCCATCTTCATGCATCGCTCCGGTTATGACGACCGATCCTGCCAGCACCAACCCGGCGGCGATCCCCGACGGGATACCAATCCAAGCCATCAGCGCTGCCGCCGATGCCATGATAACGCCCAAGGCAACGCCGACCAACGGATAGGCCCAAGCGGACGCAGCACCCCGATCCATCGCGCGGCCACTATCGACCACGATGGGCAAGCGTGTCAGCAAACCCAGTGCAGCGGGTAGATCAACCCGGTCAATCAAAGCATTGTCGTGTTTGTACAAAATGCGTCCTTCCGGGGTCTTTCCATCGCCGCTGCGTGCTTTAAACAAGACAAAGAATTGACCGCAGAGAGGACGCGATGCAAGCGCCATTTACCAGCCTGTCCACCTTCCGCGATGCCTTGGCAGCCGCCCCCGGACCAGATGCCGCCGCAACGCAAGGCGCGCAAGACCGCAACGGACAGCTGACCAAACCACCCGGCGCGCTGGGCCGGTTAGAGGATCTGGCAATCTGGTACGCAGGTTGGCGCGGTGATGCGCAGCCGCAGATCACGGCGCCTCAGGTGATCGTCTTTGCAGGCAACCATGGCGTTTGTGCGCAAGGGGTGTCGGCCTTCCCGTCGGAGGTAACGATGCAAATGGTCGCGAATTTTGAACATGGCGGGGCAGCGATCAACCAATTGTCCAAAACCTTCGGGGCCAAGATGGATGTCTACCCGCTATCGCTTGATACCCCGACCGCCGACTTCACGACAGCCCCCGCGATGACCGAAGAGGAATTCACCCGCGCCCTGCAAACCGGCTGGAACGCTGTCGATCCTGAAACTGACCTGCTGGTCACAGGCGAAATGGGGATCGGTAACACGACCTCAGCCGCCGCTGTTGCCGCCGCCGTCCTTGGCGGTGATGCAGCCGATTGGACGGGGCGCGGTACAGGGGTGGATGATGCCGGTCTGGCACGCAAAACGGATGTGGTGGGGCGCGGGCTTGCCTTGCACGCAACCTCTGATCCGCTTGAGGCATTACGCTGTCTGGGCGGTCGCGAACTGGCCGCGATGGCTGGTGCGATTGCTGCTGCACGCCACCACCGCATTCCTGTGATCCTTGATGGGTTTATCTGCTGTGCCGCTGCTGCGGCGCTACATAAGGCCGTTGATGGTGCTTTGGATCACGCGGTTGCAGGGCACCTGAGCGCCGAAGGCGCACATCAGCGCATGCTGGACGCACTTGGCAAAGAGCCGCTCTTGCGCCTTGGTTTGCGTCTGGGTGAAGGCTCTGGTGCGGCGCTTGCGATTGGGGTGCTGAAAGGCGCTGTTGCATGTCACTCTGGCATGGCTACTTTTGCCGAAGCAGGGGTGAGCGACGGCTAGGACGCGTCTTTTCTCGTCTCGTTCGCCTGTTGGCGCGCGGTCAGTTCCATCTCAAGCTCACTGTTGAGTTTACGCGCCCGCGCCACATATTCCGGGACGTCCGTAATTGGCACACCGGGTCGCCATAACGCCGCCAACTCAAGCAATGCGGTGCGGTCATGCTGATAGAAGGCCTGTTCCAGCTCCGCCGCCTCAAATTCGCTTAGACCAAGGTTTTCCAGCGCATAGCGTCCCGCGCGCAGTGAGCTGTCAAACATCTCGCGCACGATGTCATCTGCGCCTGCGTCATAAAGTTCGTGCACATGAATACGGTCGCGGGCGCGGGCGATGATATGTAAATCAGGCCGGGCCTTGCGGGCATAGCGGACCAGTTTGTTGCCCGCTTCGCGATCATCCACCGCAACCACCAACACGCGCGCGTCTTCCAGCCCGGCGGCGCTTAGCAGATCGGGGCGCGTGGGGTCACCAAAGAACCCGCGAAAGCCGAACTTACGCATCATCTGAACTGTGCTTAGATCGTTGTCGACCACGACGGTCTCAAAACCTGCACTCCGTACCAGCCGATTGACGATCTGACCAAACCGCCCGATGCCTGCGATGATGACAGTGCCTTGCTCATCGACCTCATCATGTTCGGTCTCATCGGTGTCGCCCATGCGCTTGATGATCATCTCATAGATGATGAACATAAGCGGTGTGATCAGCATCGACAGGGCCGTGACCAGCAAAAGTTGACTGGCCAGGCTGCCATCCAGCACCCCTTGTTGCAGCGAAAAGGAGATCAGGACAAAGCCAAATTCACCCGCCTGCGCCAGACCAAGCGTAAAGAGCCAGCGATCCTTCTTATGCAGCTTGAACAGCAAGGCAAGACCAAAGAGGATCACACCCTTGATCCCCATCACTGCAATCGCAAGCCCAATAATCCGGGCAGGTTCACCAAACAGCAGTGCAAAATCAATGCCAGCGCCTACGGTGATAAAGAACAGTCCCAGAAGCAGCCCTTTGAACGGGGCAAGGTCACTTTCCAACTCATGCCGAAATTCCGAGTTGGCCAGGACAACCCCGGCCAGGAAGGTGCCCAAGGCGGGGGAGAGGCCCACCATCGTCATCAGCACAGCAGTCGCCACAACCATCAAGAGCGCCAGTGCGGTATACATTTCGCGCAGCCGCGCGTGATGAATATAGCGGAACACCGGGCGCGTGAGAAAAACGCCAGCGAGAATAACAACAGCAACCGCCCCAAGCGTGACCAGTGTAACGCCCCATCCGGGCAAGCCTTCAACAAGGCTTAGGGCTGCGTGATGATCATCCTCATGTGCCACAGCACGCACGACTGATCCGTCATTGGCAAGGGTGGCCACTGCGGGAACGGCCAGCAAGGGCAAAAGTGCGAGCATCGGGATCACCGCGATGTCTTGTGCCAGAAGGACCGAAAAAGTGGACCGCCCGCCGCCAGTCTGCATCAACCCTTTCTCGGTCAGTGTCTGCAAAACAATGGCGGTCGAAGACAGGGCAAAGATCATCCCAATGGCGATTGCAGTCGACAGGGGATAACCCATCGCAAGGCTGCCTGCGGTGATCGCCGCCATCGTGAGCAGGATCTGCATACCGCCCAGCCCCAGCAACCGTTGGCGCATGTTCCAAAGTGCGCGCGGTTCAAGCTCAAGCCCGATCAGAAACAGCATCATGACAACGCCAAATTCAGCAAAATGCTGCAGGTCCTGTGTTTCCGACCCGACCAGCCCGGTGACTGGCCCAATCACGATGCCCGCCAGCAGATAACCCAGAACAGACCCAAGCCCCAGCCGCGCGGCCAGCGGCACTGCGATGACCGCAGCACCCAGATAAATCGTTGCCTGCAAAAGAAAACTGTCCATGCCGCCCTTGCGAACCTACCCGGTGGTTGCGCTGCTTCTAACGCAATTTCATGACGATTAATCTAACGGGTCTTGGTGGGTGCGAAAGAAATAAATGGCAAGACATGGCAATCCCATTGCTGGATGAATTGCATTACTAGCCTTCAGGCACTTCCAACGCATATGTGCGCCCGCGTTTGACGTAGTTCAGCGCGTCTTCCCCAATGGCGGTAACCTGCCCGCCATCCAGTGCGCTACCAACTTCGACCCTGACATAGCGTCCATTACTCAGCCGGACGAGGGCGCGGCGGGCGTTGGCGCGTCCATAGACGCCGATCAGGTTGATTTCGCGCAGGCGGATCGCGTCTTCTTGAGTCGCGGCACGGGCGACGCCACCGGGCACGGGTTCAAAGTTCTGCGGTGGCACGGGTGCTGCCGCAGCGACAGGGGCTGTTGTGGTAACAGGCGCTGCAGATGCGATGGCAGGGACTTGCGCGCGTGCCTGTGCGGCGGCGACGACAGTGCCAAAATTCGCGGGTCGTCCATTTGGCCTTGGCGACAAGACCACGGCAAGTGCGGTGCTGTTGTCAAAGCGCAGGGTTGCGTCATCGGTTTCGATCCCCGCGATGATGTCGGTGATATCAGGCGTGCCGGGGTCCACATTGGGCGACAGACCTTGCGGGCGCAAACGGGGGCGCAGATCAACGATAGCGCCGTCTTCGACGATCGCGGGGTCAAGTGCTATGGCACCATTCTCTTGCAGCTCCAACGTATTCAGACCGACACCGCCGGGTGTCGGAGTGTTGGCATTTTCGCCTTCGGGGGTGGCCTCTGCGATAGCGGCCGCTATCGTTTCAGCCGTGTCTTCTGCGGGTGCGGGCAATTGTGCATTTGCCGGACGCAGTGGCGTGGCATAATCGGGGCGTCCGGCGATGATGATCACGCCTTCTGGGGCAGGGGCCAAGAGCGCCATACGGTCCAGATCAGCCTGATCCAGCGTGGGTCTTGGCGTGATCGCCAGATCAGGCAGACCGGCGAAAACCACTGCCCCTTCCGGTGTCACTGTGCCTTCTTCGGTGGCCAGAATAAAACCGTCCTCATCTCGCGGGAAGACCACTTCTGGTGCCGGCGGGTTTGATGGCGCGATAAAGCTCAGGTCCGTGTCCAGACCAGTCAGTGGCGGCACCTCAGGTTGTGCAATCCGCTCTGGTGGGGTGACAACGGCGGGCGGTTGGAAGGCCAGCGGTATCGTCCCGGAGGGTGTATCAACAAAGCGGGGTGCGCGCAGCCAGACGCCGGTGGTGTTGTAGATGCGCGCGGCCTCGTCGGGGCTGACGACCTGACCACGCAGCACTGGCGCGCCAATGCTGGCTTGTGCAGTTTCGGGCGGTTGCGGTGGGGCAGGTGGGGCCTGCACGGGGGACATCGGCGCATCTGCCGCCTGCACGGTAAGCGTGCGTGGCGGTGTAACCGCCGGTGTTGTGGCCTCTGTCGTCGTAAAGTCTGGCAGTGTCGTTGGCGCTGCGTCAGCAACGCTGAACCCCGTAATGTCGATGATCGGAATGGCGAGGCCGGGTTCCAATGCGGGTTCTGGTGCAGGTTCTGGCGCAGGGACGGCGGCAACTGGCGCAGGCGTTTCCGGCAGGGCCGCGACAGTTTCAACCGGGGTGACGGTGATGACCTCTGGTGTGGTCTGCTGTGACCAGATCACGCCACCAATCAGCAAGGCACCCGCAGCGACAGAGGCTGCGATCAGCGCGGGTTTGTGGCGGTTGACGGGCTTTTGCGGTGCAGGTTTGCGGTCGGTTGCGGCCCCCAGTTTGGGCGTGGCAGCAGGTGTGCTGCCTGCAACGGCCACCAAAGCAGGCTTGGCCATCTTTGGCTGGCCGGAGTGATATTCTGTGATAACCGGATCGAGAAGTGCCAGCGTGGCAAAGACCGGGTTTGCGGGGATCAGCAGTTCTTTTGGCTCTGCCAGTGGTGCGGCAGGTGTCGGGACGTGATACGCCGCCGGGACGCGGTCTATCCAAATGGTTTGACGTGGTGCGACCTCAGCCTCAGTGGGTGTTGGGGCTGAGACTTGCTCTGGTTCGGAAATTTCCGGAACATGATGTTCTGCCGGGATAAGGTCCACCCAAATGGCTTGACGCGGGGGTGCCTCCGCTATGATGGCAGTCTCAGTCTCAGTCTCAGTCTCAGTCTCAGTCTCAGTCTCAGTCTCAGTCTCAGTCTCAGTCTCAGTCTCAGTCTCAGTCTCAGTCTCAGGTGCTACGCCGGCTTCCTTTTCAACCGCGGCCTGAGGTACGCGTTCTCCTGATAAGAGCGCGGCAAGATCATCCTTATAGACGTCTTCTTGCACTTCTTCGGGTAGATCAAAAACCAAGAGCCGCGACTTGATCCGCGTACCGACAACCATCACGGGCAGATCATCCCGCTCGATCAGCGCGTCAGGGCCCACAATGCTGCGGGCCATGTCCGTGGGGCCAAAGAAGACCTCTTTTTGAAACGTGAACGGTTCGGGGACTGCAACGAAAGCGACCGGCTGAAACCCATAGCCTGCGGCAAAGGCCTCTGCCTCGCGCAGGGTTTCACGGGCGACGGCTGCGATATGCGTGCGCCCGCCGAATTTTTCGCTGTCGATCACCAGTTCATCAAGGGCGTAAGGGGTGGCCCCTTCTAGCGCGTCATGGATATCCTGCGTGCTTTTCATGGTACCATCAAGCGCCATGTATTTGATCTGATCCATGGGAATGATCAGTTTTGTGCGCAGCCCATCGGGGACAATCGCCAGCGCTTTTTCGCGCAATGCCTTCAGATCATCTGCCAGCGTTTCACTGTCTACATCTGCCGTGCCAACGCGCCGCCATCCGCGCGGCACACGGTGCAGCAACTCTATGCCGTCAAACGACAGTTTTAACGCAAAGTTGGTGATCATACGCACGCTCTAGCATGTTGGTCCCACAGGGCAAAACGCGTTTTACCCTTGGATCGAAAGCCTATAGCAGAAACCCGCCCACGCCAAGGGCCGGAAGGGCGGGTCTCACTGTCTTACGCCGTTGCCTTTGTGAGAGCCTGATCAAGATCAGCGATCAGGTCGTCGGCATCTTCGATCCCGATGGACAGCCGCACGATGCCGGGGCCTGCGCCTGCGGCCTCTTGTTGCTCTGCCGTTAGCTGGCGGTGCGTGGTGGAAGCGGAGTGAATAATCAAGCTGCGCGCATCGCCAAGGTTGGCTACATGGCTGAAAATCTCAAGATTATCGACCAGCTTGATACAGGCGTCATAGCCACCTTTGACCGCGACGGTGAACAGGGCACCCGCACCTTTGGGGCAGATTTTCGGCACCAGTTTTGAATAGGGTGAACTGGTCAGCCCGGCATAGGTCACGTAATCCGTACGCGGATCATCCTCGAGCCATTTGGCGATTTTCATCGCGTTCTCAACATGGCGTTCCATGCGCAATGACAGGGTTTCGATCCCCATCAGCGTATAGTGGGCCGCTTGCGGGTTCATCGTCATGCCCAGATCGCGCAGGCCGATTGCGATGCCGTGGAAGGTGAAGGCGAGGGGGCCGAATGTCTCGGCGAACTTGAGGCCGTGATAGGCCTGCTCGGGTTCGCTGAGGCTTGGGAATTTGTCGTTTGCCGTCCAGTCGAACTTGCCGCTATCGACAACACAACCGCCCGTCACGGTGCCATTGCCGGTCAGGTATTTGGTGGTGGAGTGCACCACAAGCGTCGCCCCATGCTCAATCGGGCGGCAGAGGTACGGTGTGGCCGATGTGTTATCGACGATCAGCGGAATGCCAGCAGCATCCGAGATCGCAGAGATCGCATCAAGGTCGGTGATATGCCCGCCGGGGTTGGCGATGGCCTCGCAGAAGACGGCGCGGGTATCATCGTCGATGGCGGCTTTCACTGCTGCGTGGTCGTCGAAGTCGACGAATTTGGCGGACCAGCCGAAACGTTTGATCGTCTGGCTGAATTGCGTCACCGTGCCGCCGTACAAACGGCTAGAGGCCACGATGTTGCGCCCCGGCTGCATCAGCGGGAACAGCGCCATGATCTGGGCTGCGTGCCCAGAGGAACAGCAGACACCGCCAACGCCGCCTTCAAGTGTCGCGATGCGTTCCTGCAATGCGGCCACTGTGGGGTTGGTCAGGCGCGAATAGATATAGCCGACCTCTTGCAGGTTGAACAAAGCGGCGGCGTGATCGGCATCGCGGAACACATAAGCGGTAGTTTGGTAAATCGGGACCTGCCGTGCGCCTGTTGCAGGATCAGGGCGTGCGCCTGCGTGAATTTGCAAGGTGTCAAAGCCGTAACTTGGGCCGTCGGTCATCTGGTCTCTCCCTTTGGAATGCGTTGCAGCATGGTTTAGGCGGAAACGGGCGGGTACTCAACTGACGTTACCAATGCGTGGTTTGGAGGGGGGCTTTGGAGAGGGTAGTACGCTGGTGTGACGCAATTCTGAACCACAGTGCACATCGGTATGTCTGAAGGTCGCTGGGCGTTGTGCCGGATTTTCCCGACATTGGTGTTTGGGCATGTTGCTAACGCAGCATTTCTTCGCGGTTGCGGCACTCCGGTTGTTGCATTGCGGCGCGAGTCGCCAATCCGGTCATTCGCGGGCGATGATGTTGCGTGCACCGAGATTGGACTTTCACCGCAAGCCGATCGGACCAATGAGACGCGGACGAAGTGAACATTTCGATGTTGAAGATGAACGACTGCTTTCGCTATCAACTTAGGATTTCAGAATGTATCCACTTTCTGATGGATTGGGCTGCCTCTCCAGCTGAGAGATTTGTGGTCTCAAGCGTGAGTAGACGCTCCGTAGCATACCCCATGAGAGGGCGGTCTCGTTCATGCCAGCTTCGAGCATACTCGGGGTCTTGAGGCTTACGCTTGTCGCTTCTTCCAATAGAAGAAATGCGGCGAGAGTTCTCATCAAGGCTGCAGCTAAGGTGGATGGAACACAAAGGACCACGTTCTTTGGCCAGACGCTCATATCGAGCCCACGTTTCTTCGGCCCAAGGTGATCCTGCAGCGAGCGTTTCTGTAAAAACAATAGTTTCGTCTACAGGTAGTTCTGAGATTAATTCGTCTGCGAGAGCCCAGACGGACCTAATGGTTTTGAAGAACGCCTCTGATTTGAACTCAGTCAATGCAAACGACAGATTGTAGACCGTATGGACGTCCAACAGACGGGCTTCCAAAAGTGAAGACAGCTCTCGACCGACAGTGAGCTTTCCAACGCCGGGTGCACCGTTGAGTAGTACAAGCATCTCCCTCATCCCATTAAACTAAGTCCAACCGTGGCAGACACCACAGATTTAGGCGAGACAATATGCACAATTTTGAAACTGACCTTCGCTGCTCTGCAGAGAATTGGTAGTATGGGCTCTGCTGACATCTTCGCCGCCCGATGCGCAAACCACAACTCCTGATTTGCCAACGACCGGTCTTGATCCGCGTTCTGCTTTGGCCTTGCCGCATGAGCATTCGGTGGCTCTGAGCCCAGACCTATCAAGTCCACCGAAACTTTCTCATACCCTTTGTCTCGCTGTCTTCTAACCACCCAGCAGACAAGAGTAATTTGGCCGGCGGGAGGTTATCTTTGGTGACGAATGCAATCCATCCGCTGCCTTTGGGGTGCCCAGACCATCGGGTTGTTGCATCCAAAACCTTGCGACCAATGCCGCGTCCTCGTTGAGCAGGGTTGACAGACAAGCTAGTGATTGTGTGATAGCCAGACGTGGCGTCGGACCATGTTATTCCTGTCAATCCAATTGGTTGCTCACTCTCCGTCGCAACGAGTTCAATACCATTAGGTTGATTCAGAACGTGCTCTAGCCACGCGTCGTCTAGCGGTCCAAGCTCTTTGTTAAGCCATGGATCGCTGAACCAATCCAAGACCCAGCCCCAGTCCGCCCTCTGAAGGGGCCGCAGCAATAGACCGGAAGCATCTTTACAAGTAGGCATCTAAGAATGAATAACTCAAAATCCATGCAACGGGAAGGATCGCTAAGTCCGCGACCCGAAAGTTGCTCTCTGGATCCGCTGTGCTGCTGCATGGCCCGAGCGGTCGCGGCGATTTTTGTGCTGCGAGCGCGCGCAGCATAATTTGAAGACTTCCGCAGTGGGCTCTTTTAAACCTTCGCTGCGATCCGCGCAAAGGTCTGGTTTCTGATCCCGTCCGTTCGATGGCAAAGAAGTCAGTGTGATCGGACGCCTACCCCGGCGACACCAGCGCTCACGTGATGCGGTGGCGCCTTGATCTATTCGCCCAAGGCAATTCCTTCGCGTCGTGGGTCGGCTCCGCCGGTGAGTGTTTCGCCAATCGCGATGGCATGGAGGCCGGAATTCAGGCTACGCACGTTTACTTCAAATCCAAGCGCGGTCAACGCGCCTTCAAAGCTAGCGGCATCGGTGCCTTCTTCAAGGTCATAGGTCCCGAACCGGTTCACAAGATGCTGCATGGCGACCGCTTGCTGCACATCCATCCCCCAGTCGATATGCGCAACGATAGCCTGCGCCACATAGCCGATGATCCGGCTACCACCGGGCGAGCCGATGACAAGGCTGGGTTCGCCGTCTTGCAGCACGATTGTGGGCGACATGGATGACCGCGGGCGTTTGCCGGGTTCGATCCGGTTTGCAATCGGAATACCGTCGCTGTGAGTGCTGAATGAAAAATCGGTCAGCTCATTATTGAGGAGAAAGCCACGCACCATAAGACGAGAGCCGAAGCCGTTTTCGATGGTTGTGGTCATAGACAGCGCATTTCCATACTGGTCTACAATTGAGATATGAGAGGTCGATGGCAGCTCAACCGAGATGTCATCCGCCAACAGCATGGCGTGGTCCCATTCGGGCGCGCCGGGGGCCACCTCTGTCAGGGCCGCGTCGCCGTTTAGAAGTGCGGCGCGCGTGTCAAGATAGGCGCTGGCGGTCAGACCTTCGGTTGGCATCGGGACAAAGTCGCTGTCCGCCATGTAGCGTCCGCGATCCGCGAAGGCCAAACGCGAGGCATCGCCGATCAACCGCCAGCTTTCGGCATTGTCTGGCCCCAATGCCGCCAGATCGTAGCGGTCCAGCATGCCAAGAATCTGCCCGACTGTCAGTGCCCCTGATGAAGGCGGTCCCATCCCACAGACCTCGGTTGTCCGGTAGGGGACACAAACAGGGTCCCGTTCGATAACCTCGTAGATTTCCAGATCTGTCGCGGTCAGCACGCCGGGGTTGCCTGCCGCGGTACGCACGGTGGCGACGATATCATCTGCAATGGGGCCTTCGTAGAAAGCCTCGCTGCCGTGGGCTGCAATCAACCGCAGCGTATTGGCGTAATCTGCATTCACCAAAGTGTCGCCTGCTTGCAGCGCCTCCCCGCCGGGGAAGAAATAATCGGCGGTACGTGAAAATGTCTGCAATCGCTCGGCGCCGTCCGCGATTGAACTGGCAAGCCGTTCGGACACCGTAAATCCGTCTTCGGCCAAAGAGATTGCCGGTGTGAACAAGCCGCCCCATTCCGCACGGCCCCAGCGTGCGTGCGCTTCTTCCATCAGCATCGGCGTTCCGGGTGTCCCGACAGAGCGGCCACCAACAACGGCGTCCCAAAATTGCATCGGTTCGCCGTCATCGGTCTGGAAGAGTGTAGGGGTGACGGCCAACGGCGCTGTTTCGCGGCCATCCAGCGTGGTCACTTCGCCCGAGGTTGCATCGTACCAGACCAGAAAGGCGCCGCCGCCCAGACCCGATGATTGCGGCTCGACCAGACCCAAAACTGCCTGAACGGCGACCATGGCATCTGCGGCTGTTCCCCCGTCGGCCAAAACCGCCGCCCCCGCTTCGACGGCGAGTGGGTTTGCGGCGGCCACCATCCAGTTTTCTGCGGTGGTTGGCGTGCCCGCTTGTTTGGCCGCCAAGGCCGCCTGCGCGGCCTCAGATACTGTCGCAAATACAGAAAGGCTGCTGTCGGCTTCAGGTGCAATGTCGTCGGTGGCTTGTTGGGCCGCTAACGGGGTTGCGAGGCCCGCAGATAGCATGAAAGAAACGAACGAAAGTCTTGTCATTTTGATAATCCTCTCCGGTTTGTTGTTTCAGCATGACTTTTAACTGACCAAAATCAATGGCAATGCGACTGACCATCAAAATGGCAATAGAAACGCCCGTGTCATGCGGATGATCCCGCCACCGGTGCCGACGCGCCGGGTTTGGCTTGTATCGTAGAGCACAAGGTGGTCACGCGCGTTTGCTTTTCTGGTCGCATCAGCGGACCTTGGCACGAGGTGCGGCGAATGTCTCGAAAGAGCCCAGAGTCTCAAATGCTGCACGAAGCGCCAATGGCGACAGAGCGCAGCAAGCGGACTTTGCAAAACTCTGACATTCGGTCAGGTGTTTCCCTTCAACTTTATCTCATCCGGTGTTGATCGGCAGGGCGCAATCACGTCTTACTAGACCAAGCCCAATTTGCATGGTCAATTCACAGGCGTGTCTGTTGAAAGGAAAACAATTGAGTGAAGAAGACGATGAACTCCGGTGGCGACTAGAGGTTCTCAAAGTTCAACTCGACGAAGGTAAGATCAAATTCGCCGAGCATCTTTGGAAAGATACAGAGGCCAGCTTGTCAAAGGTAAGTTACGGTAAAGACGGGAAAATCGACCTATCGACGGTAGATGCAAGGGTCCGGTCTTTGGCACTTTCTGCAGCGGCCATTGCGCAGCGAACACAAGCAAAAGAAGCGGCTTCGCTACAGGATATCACACAGGCATATTTTGAATTCGTGGAAAAGAACCTTGGGTTCCTCGTCGGGGAGCCCGAGCGATTAGGAGTAAATATCGGTGAATTCTCACAAATAGCATCGAGAACTCCGACCTTTGTTGCTGATTTCAAACCCCAGATTACAGAGTTCGTAAATATACTCACTGAGTTTTGGGAAAGCACAGCCGACGCGGCGCACTACCACATTCAAGACATGGCGGGAACAAAGGCTATTTTCGGTGGTGATCTATTTCCTAGTTATACTCAGAATATAGCGAGTACCGCTGGTCTATACATCGACACGATTGTCTTGACCGATCCCTTTATGAACACCACCCACGTATTTGATCACGCGCCAGACGAGCAGAGAGTTCGGTTCTTGGTTAAACATGCTTTAAACGTCCTTCAGTATCAGAATTTTGCGACCAGCGATTTGCCGATACCGATTGTAACGTTTGCTCCTTTCAGGTCATCAATTGATGAACACGAGGCGGATTTTCTGCGGTCGACAGGCATTAATGATGGGGTCATTCACGCAAGTCGCCTGTTTGGAAGAGAATTCGCTGACCGCGATGATTTGTTGGGCTTCTGTTCGACTTTGAACACCCCAAGTGATGTGATGGGCGCTGTAGTTGATCAGAGCCGCCTGCTATTCGATACGGAATGGACCGAACCGTTCGAGGAACAAATCAAACGAGTGGTAGAAACTGAATGGAGCGGTCTTACCGGGGACGCCCATCCCGGAAGGATGATAGCTGGACAATGTATCGGCAGAATGGGTCAAGCGACCGATCTCTTAATGAAGAGTAGGTACCTGTCAGGAGTACCCTTCATGGATGCACCTACAAGCTGGAACTATTTTAATTGGAAGCTCGAGTACAACTCAGCTCTGTCAAATGAGGACAATGCACACCTTCACATGATACAGGGACTGCAGCGTGCAGCGGACACCGACGAAGAATGGCTCGGAAACATCCCACCGCAAGCCTTAATCGAAATGAGAAGGGAAGGGGCGTTCGAAGAAATAAGGCATGTTCTGGCAGACGGTGTGATTGAGCTATCTCATGCAAATCCAGAGAATTTCTTCAGATCTACTGACAAAATTGTAGAAAACATCCGTGAAGCGTTCGACGCACACACTGCTGAATTAAAGGAGCTTAGAAGAAAGAAGGTCCATTTTGCTGGACACGACATTGGAACCATGATTGCTGCTGGAGCGATCGACATCGCTTCAATTGCAACGGGTGTTGGCACATTTGGTGCTGCAAGTCTTGCTGTTAATCAACTTGTCGACGTTCCAAAGTTGCGCGAAATTCCGGAAAGGTTCAGAAACCTAAAAGACGCTCATACGGAGTTAAGAAAGTCTCCGATGGGCCTTTTCTTTGACCACAAGCCAGGTTGATTCACTTGCCGCTGTGGTGGCACAAACCAAGGTCCGCTTCGGGCTGGCAGTTGCCTTTGATGCCTTACGGGCGAATGACAGCAAAGTCCGCAGGTGAGACATACTAACTGCCGCGTAGAATGGCCGGTTTGGGTTGGATGTGCTTGACGTTTGAACCAGTATTGCGTGACGTGGCCTATTGATCTGTTTGACGAGTTTCAATGCATCGCGTCAGAGATACGCGCCGTTCCACAGACGTAGGCCATGACGACCAATATGAATGCAGGCCAAGGGGAAAAGCTTTGCGGGTCAACGGCCGTCAGATAAAAGATCGAGAAAACGTCGCGTTGCGCCAATGTAATGCTCGACAGCATGAAGGGGAGCATCGTCAGAAACGCAATTCCGTTTTGTGGGCGACCAGAACAGCCGGTATTGCCCTGAGCGCGAGAACAAGCTTATTGATCAGTATTTGCATTGATGGCTGTCCTTAAAATCAATCACGCAACGTAAAAGGCTTGAATGTTGAATGTGTTTTGAAATGAATGGGACCGAGTGAACCGCAGATGTTCCTGCCCTGTCAACGGTCTCCCCGTTGCCGGCCGCCCGTTGAACATAGGTTCTTGCTTGGTAAAACGCGCTACATCCGATAGCCATCAATGAAGGAAACGCTATGCCTGTCCCGTTCCATCTGGCCTTTCACGTCACTGACCTTGATGAGGCCCGCGATTTCTATGCCGGTGCGCTGGGCGCATCTGAGGGGCGGTCAACGGAGACTTGGGTGGACTTTGATTTCTTTGGCCACCAATTGAGCCTGCACTTAGGCAAGCCCTTTGCCAACGAACCCACAGGCAGGGTGGGCGATCACATGGTGCCCATGCCGCATTTCGGGATCGTGCTGCCGCTTGAGGATTGGACGGCTCTGGCAGGGCGGCTGGAAGAGCGCCAGACGGATTTCATCATCGCACCATCCGTACGCTTTAAAGGCGAACCGGGCGAGCAATGGACCATGTTTTTCCGCGACCCGTCCGGTAATCCGATCGAAGTCAAAGGCTATGCTGATATGGCGGGGGTCTTTGCGACTTAACGCATCCAGAACCCGGCTGATTTGATCTGGTTCCGGATTGCTCTTTCATGACGGGGAAGGTTGTTGCGGTCGAAGAGTGCGCGTACCTTGTGCCCGCGTTTTTGATAGACCATCCGCTTGAACGGCTCATGCAGCTTGAGCAGTTTTTTCAGCTTGTTGGGTGCTGTGACGTCTTCCAACATCGCCACTTGCGCATCGCTTGCCGTGGCATAAAACAGCGGCAACATCCGGTAGTGGTAGCTGATGTGCCCATCAAGACCGCGGACCGCCGGACCGGGCCGCCCGCCACCAAGCCCATGGATGACCAGCGGCAGGGCCACTTGATCAAGCCAAGGATCAAGCGGTTGGATCACCAACTCATCCGGCGGGTTGTCGCGGATGGTGGTTGCATATTCTGTATAGCGGGCGCCGAAGGCCGCAGGGTCTGCCCCATAAAACCAGCCTGCGTTGAAATAGAGGTAGCGTTCCCAGTACTCATCAGGCTGAGACAGATCGAGTGAGCTTTCGAACGCCAGCCCGAACCGGTCATAGAGCGATTTCCAGATCGCGGTGTAGCCCGGCCAATAAAGCTCTTCCACCGGCCATGTCGGGCCGCGCCGCATGGAGGCCGCGGGGCGATCAAAGTTGAAGGGGATATCGGTCAGCTCACCCGTGATCATCGTGTCGGTGTCAAAAAAGATGAATGGCTGATTTGCAGGCAAGACTTGCAAGCCTTCAATCTTATTGCCTTGGGGGTAGCTGCTGCCGAAATGCCGGGTTTCAAATGGGACCACCTGTGCGCCCATGGCCGCGAGGTGATCTTTGACCGGAGAGGACATGCGCGGATCACGGTCCCAAAGGGGCCCCGGTTGGGGTTCGGCGATGTAGAGCTGACCGCTGAATTGGGGGGAATAGGCGCGCAGAGATGCTGTGAAGAGCAAAGCCTCATATTCCAGGCGTCCGCCCTGACCGACAATCATGATGTTAAAAGGGGCAGGCTGTTGGCCCATCTTGCATCCCTTCGCCTTAAGCCACGGTTACGCCTACACCACCCCGGCCAAGTGGTGCAATACGTAGTGATCTTGGTAGCGGTCGATACAAATTGCCATTGGTTTGAGGCTTATTACCAATCTAGCGGTATCAGGTCGGTCGTGTAGCCGTAATCAACCAAGGCTTCTGCTGTGTGTGCGAAGAGCGCACGCGCCCTGAAGGTGCCGTAGCGTGGGGCACCAAACCCGGGCGCATAACTCCAGTCAGGGATCATGTCAGGATTGATGTCAATTCGGTCCATAAAAATAACGCAAAATCCATGTTGGTTGGCACAATGACCCCGCAAAGCTTAGAGGGCGGTTATGCGTTAACAAACGGTGCAGGCCATGCCCAAAGATCGGCAATACGCAGATACATGGCAATCCCGCTGAACTGAGGGGTGTTTGCTTTCGCAGTACGTCTATATTTCTGCTATCCGCGACGCCCCACATAAGGGGAGCCCAATGACACTACGATGTATGAAAATGGTGGGCGACCCTGGAATCGCTGTAGGGGTAGAACTGACGGTCATATTATTCATTTATTTGCAATGACTTACAGTTGCATCGGGATGTTACCGGGTGAGTTTTGTGTCTAAGTTTTCTGAATTTGTGTCTAAGAACGATGGAAAGTTGCACGATCAGGTGCGAGATACAGATGATCTCGCACCGTCAGCGCTTAAGCAATATCGACTTGATGCGCCTCCCACATCTCCGGTGGTTCCAGTTTGTGTGCCAGATGATCAATCACGGCATCAGGTACTGCATCTGGCCGATCTCGGTTCTGGCGTCGTAGCTGGTCAGGGCTGACCTCCACGTAGACGATTTCGATCCGTGCAGAGTAATCCCGGAGCAGCCGCAACACCTTCGACCGGTTCTGGCGTGTCACGTTCGTGGCGTTCCAAACGAAATCGGTGCCAGTACGTAGATTTTCTCTGGCCCGCTCGTGGGCCGCTTGGATAACTTGGCCTTGGTTGTCGGTGGCCGAGATACCCATTTCATCACGGATCAGATCAAGGCTGACAACCGGATGCTCCGGACGATGTTTGGCCAACCATGTGTCTTTTCCGGCACCCGGCAGCCCCGACATGACAGTCACAGTGCATTTGAAGTCCTCATGTGCCGCATAGTGCGGATCGCGGTCTTCTATATCGAAGAAGGCAACACGGCTTTCATCATTGGCAAAGGCAAATGGCCCGTGCCAACAATCGGCCTCTTGGAACGTCACCGCAGCAAGGCTGACGCTTTCCAAGATGGCTTGTTGGTCGTCGCATGTTCGTCCTAACGCATCTGCCTTGGCATGTAGACACAGTTGATCTGGCCGACACCGCCAAGATGTTTGGATCGCCATTCGGGCCGGATCAGGTCGTTCTATCAGCCAGAACGGCAGTTGATGATGTGTGATGATCCCGCACAGCGCCTCTCGCCACACGAAGGGCGACCTCGCCTGCCACAGCAGTTGCCGTGCGATAGACGTGCCGACCCGTGAATGGCCACGAGAGGAGATACGGCCATTTTCTTCATGTTTTGTGACCGCTGGCTTGCCAATATCATGCAGGACCGCAGCCCAAAACAGGCAACTCTGTTCGTCAGGTTCTAGAGCTTGCCATTCTGGATCAGCGACCAATGCCTCCACCACCATCCGAGTATGGGTGCCCACATCGCCTTCGACATGGTGAATAGGGTCTTGTGGGCAGGTGTCCAATGTCGCTAGTTCAGGCCATAGCGGCCAGATCGCGGCCCAATCCACCCGCCAGAGTGGGTCGGTCGGAACGAGCGACAAAAGGTGGTCATGGGTGATGTTCGATTTCATGGGGCTACGCATCATACGCCCCTTCCACACCCAGCACAGGGGCGAAGATGTCGATACCATCCGCCAAGGTGTTTGGTAAGATTGGGCGGTCATGCCAGTGGCCATCAGCGGCTTCGATAGCTTGCAGGAAATCAGCACGGACGAACTTGAACCGCTCCTGCACGTGGTCCGCATCCTCTTGTTTCAGATATAGACCCTCCGCCAGATCACTGTCTTCTGTCTGCTGGTCCACCATATCAGGGCGACTACCAGACCGCTCTGCTGCAACAGCCAAAGCATCACGCCAATCAAACGACTTGTATGGCGTCGGACGGGTCATGCTGTTCAGGTGATCAACAGACGTGACCTCACCCTCATACACAACAGGAACAGGCATGATCGGCAAACCTGTCAGCAAAGACCTACGGGCAGCGGTGCTTAGGAAGGTCCCCGTGTCTCTATCCAGCACATCAAACTCCATGAAGAAATGGGGTAGCCTGTCATAGAATACGGTATGCTTGGCATACATCCACTCGCCATACATGACGAAACGATGGCCCAGCACGGGGTGCAGGACATGGGCCTGAGCCGCCGCCCACGTCTTGAGCAGTGCGAAGTGGCGCTCACGGCCACCGCCCGTCAGGTAATGCCCACGGCTTTGCAGCAATAAGCCCCCGTCCTTGTCAAAGGAAACGGCGGAATTGGCTCCGTCGAGTTTCTCCTCCACGATCAGGCGCTGGCCTGCGAGGTCTTTGATTGGTTTATCATCCGCCATGTCGCCGACTTGAAGGCGTGAACCTTCAATGTGCCGCGTCCGCGGGTATTTATAGATATTCATAACTGTCTCACGATGTATCGATTGGTCGCACAAAAACACCCGACATGGATTGCCAGGGCGTTGGTTGAGATATGTGTGCAAGAATTACATCGGTCTTCCGTTGGGTTCTGGGGTGAGACTAAGAGTACGTCGTAAATAGTAGCTCATGACGGATCAAGTGGCTGCAATTGTCGGTGTTAGCGATGACGCAACCATGCAACGGTCGAATTTCCAAAATACTCCACCAAACTCTCCTTTAGGGTTGTTTTTTGCTTATTGATGCAACCATGTTGTGTGGTGCGGTGAATGAACTCCGACTGTCAATGTAAGCAGAACTAACTGTGAGGAAGAAAATTAGTGGATCAACTACCAGTATTGATGTCGGGGCCTCAGTCTCTAGCAATTATCCCATCTGATCATGAGCTTGCGTTGCTTCACGAAGCTCGAGGCCTCCATGATGCGGGTTATCATGCACATTCGCTGCTTAACTTATGGAATGCTGCTGTATGCAACCTGAGGCGACGTGTGGAAGCTTATGGGGTCGATCTTTGGCTATCGGTTGTTAAGGAGGAGCCGGGTCGAAAAAAGATTGACCGGGATGGCGAGACATTAGCTGATCGTTGGGGAGGTGTAGATGAACTTGTACTAATTACCGGTGCTCAAAGGTTGGGGTTGGTGAACCGGAAAGGCGGAAAAGCCTTAGAAATGATCAACTGGACCCGTAACCACGCGTCTCCTGCACACGATAGTGACAGTCCGGTAGGCCCCGAGGACGTTTTGGCGCTGGCGTTATTGCTTCAAAGCAACTTGTTCGATCTGCCAATGCCCGACCCTGGCCACTCGATTGCGGGACTCTTCGATCCGGTAAGAAATGTTTCACTCGACCAAGCTCAAATTGACTTGTTGTGTGATCAGATAAGAGCACTCAACCCTGCTGACATAAGAAATGCATTTGGTTTTTTGCTTGATCTACTTGGTGAAGGACAACTTCCCGCCTCAGCGAATGCTTCAGTGTTGTTGCCTGTGGTATGGGAGAAAGCAAATGATGACCTGAAAAAGACTGCGGGCCTTAGATATCATACCGTCAGGCTTGACCCGACAAGTGACAGTAGCACTGACAACGGTATGGATGTGAGGATTTTAGATTTCTTGACGCAAGTTGGTGGGGTGAAATACATCCCCGACGCTACACGTGCGCAGTTGTACCGCCGTGCTGCGAAGCTTTTGGGGGACGCTAAAGACAGTAGCTATGGATGGAAAGCTGAAGAAACTGCGGCAGAAACCTTGGTGCAGTTTGGTCCACATGTGCCGAATATCGCATTTGAAGAGGTGTATCAGGAGATAGTATCAGCTTGCTGCGGAAACTACTGGGGGCACTCCGGTGCGGGCGATATTCTCTCTCCCTTCATTACGACCTTGAATACTGAACAAGTTCGGCGACTGGTTGGGTTGTTCTGCACTAACGAACGTGTGCGATCTGAACTTTTTCAGTCGAAGCCTAAGGCTCGTGCACTCAAAATCCTTGCTGCCCTTAAGGATAGCGTCACCATTGCGGCCCACAAATCGGAAGTTGACTCCGCGATAGCAGAGATTGACGCGTTGTAGTTACGGAACAGTCTATTGAGCTTCAGAATGTATGGTGTTGGCCAGATCAGCCACGACCAGAGGTTTATGCAAATCATAGTATGACTTAGCAGGCGCAGTGGTTGTGTGCGCCGGTCACGCGCCCGAACCTCCTTTGAATAACAATGCGATGAAGTCTTGGTAACGGGTCGGGTCAAAAGATGCACCGGTCTCCCAAGCCAATTTGGTCTCCTGCCTGAAGATAGTGACAACCGCATCCCTGACCTCGTGTGGGGCGGGCCTTGGCGTGATGTCAGACAAGGCTTCCTCGATGAACTCAACCACCATGCCCATCCGGGCGATGTCGGAATCAGACATGCTCCGCACCGCCGATCCGTCGAGCAGTGAACTGGGCGAGACGCCATATGCCGATGCAAGGTCCGCTAACCGTTGTGACGACACGCCCGTATCTCCGGCTTCGATCCGGCTCAGTGTGCTTTGCGACAACCCTAGAAGACGCCCTGCGTCTTCCATAGTTAGGCCAGCGTCTAGTCTGGCTTTCTTCAGTTCGTCGTGCAGCATTCTGCTCCTCGTGAATACAGGTCCCAGTATTCATCATGCACGAAATGCATGAGGCGTGAAAGTCACTGATTAGCATGTTTGGGCGTCTCCATATTGCGAATCATGCATTATGCGCATAATGGGTATCAACATGAAGCTGGACGATTATCTCAAAGCCAACAGCATCTCCGGCGCAGATTTCGCCAAGACGATAGGTGTCGATGCGGCGACTGTTTTTCGCATCCGCACCGGGCGTGTGTTCCCGCATCGCCGGACGATGCAGGCGATCATCATTGCCACCGGCGGCCAAGTGTCTGCCAATGATCTGATCTATGTGAATGATGAAACTGGAGACCAAAATTGACGACTGCATCAAACGGAACAAGTCCAACGACCATTGTCATCTCATTCGTTGCCATCATCGTCGGAGGATACTTCGGCTACGCCACTGCGTTCCCTTCTGACCGCAAAGAGGTGCGATCTTGTATCACGACGATGCTTGAGGCAGCCCGAGGCCAAGTTGGATACGGGGAGTTGCGAGACCAACTACAGGCAGTTGATGCGGCTAACGTGATCGAAGTCACCAACAAAACCCACCGGAACTTCGGCGGTAGCACTTTGGTCACGCTGGAGTATCGTGTCGATGGACGAACAAGCCGTGTTATGTGTGGTCAATAATGAAGACAACTCTATTCGCGATGATCCTGCCCATCGCCCTTTCGGCCTGTATGACGGACACCGGCACCGTGTCTCGCAATGCTGATGTCCCATTGGGCCACTACCGCGCACTTACCCATCATGAACATGGATTTCGGTATTCCGCTGATGGTGAACCCGTCCGAGCAGGACAAGTTAGTGAACGATTTGAACTGCGTGATGGGGACTGTGGCGGTAGCGACTGCACGAACCCAAGATACCGCAGTGAGGTAGGTGTCAATCGCGAACGTACTCAGGCGAGAATTGGCGAAAACATCTGGTACGGATGGAGCTTCTATAACGACAACATTCAGTCCTACCCATCTAATATCAGCCTGATGAATGTCTTTGGCCAATGGAAAATGGGCGGTGACAACCCGCCCAGCATCAAGCTGGTCCAGATTGGTCGTGGCGAAGCCTACCGTGGTGGCAACCGCAGCCACGACGTAGTTATTCAAATGGATGACGCGAATGAAGGGCTGAACTGGGGTGAGCGTCGTAACTGGGGTATCGTGTGTCGCCTGTTCAGCATTGACCAAGCACGTGGACGCTGGACAGATATCGTTATCAACACCAACTTTAGCATGGGTAATGATGGGTACCTTCGTGTCTGGATCAACGGCATACAACGCTGCAATTACTCCGGTCCGATCACAGTCATAACTGATACGTCGCTGTACCCGGGTCCCAACTTCCGCAGGGGCATCTATGGTAGCTTCACAAGCCGATGGGATCGGCTCCAGCCGACCACACCAAAGCCCACGATGATTGCCTATTACGATGAGTTTCGTGTCGGACGATCACGCCAAGACGTAGACATCAGACTGATCGAGCAGGCAGGCTTGCCACCTGTAGACTGAAGTCACTGAGCCGCCGCGAAGGAATTCATTCATGAAGAACGAAACCAATCTCGGGGCACTGGCCATATCTGCTGCCCTGTGTTGCGCTACTGCGGGCAATGCTCAAAGCATCGACGGTCTTTACCAACCCTCGGGGGCGTCGTGGTCTTGTTCTGCGGATCAGATCGGCGTTGATGGCGTCGCATTAACTGGATCATCCCGTGCGATTGACCAACTGCGTCAACATTGCAATTGATACCCAGTATTGGCGTCACTGATCACCTCTGAACAGAAGCAGGCTATCTTGGAACGGCTCTTTCGTCGTTGCTTGATCCGGCGTGAATTGGGCATCCGCCCGTTGGATATCCCAGATGTATATAGACGCCAGATACAGGTTGTTGCCACGACACGTTACAACGAACTGCTGGAGCCTTACTTGATGACAGCATTCGGTTCAGCACGTTGGCCGGATAATGTAACGCTGCGGCGGGCTTTGGCATCAAAGCTGCATTCTGACGCAGAGGCGGCATTGCATCGCGATACGGGCGTTGCAGCATCAGTTATGCGCAGGCCGGACATAGTGAAGGTCATCGAACGGCTAAGGCCGGTTGATACCATCATCTTCATAAATGGTAAGAAGCGAAGCTCTGGCTCAACTCCAACTGACTAGACACGTCCCCAGAAGCAAATGGGGATAACGCTTTGGGGGAGCCAGAGCTTCATAATCGGGTGACTAGTCCGACTTGCTAGGTAGAAGTTACGTGACGATTTTTTGTTTTCAAGCTCAAGAATGCAATTTTTTCGAGTCAAATTCCCGCACGATACTGGATATGCCGCCATCATGAAGTTGCCGTGGCCCCTCGATCATAGACATCGACTAAGAATGTTACAGATCGTTTCAATGCGCCGACTACTCGTTCTTCAAGAATGACCAGAATCCAACCCTATATTTGTGCAATTCCAATTCATGATACACGCTCCAGAAGCCCAATTTTCTATATCTTTTAGGTCACTATTTTCATTCTTCACAAATGGACCCGGATTCATTCATGAAGAATAAATTAAACGCTTCTTATCAAATACTTACGCCTCATTTCTTTTCGTGATCGCCCGCCGAAATCACTTTCAGGGGACTCCCGTTGCCGCTATACAAATTGTGCACGGTGCAAACTCATCGTCGCCATCCTTCAGGTCCGACCCCTGATAGCATCCAAAGAGGAGTTATGTGATGTTCATACGAAAAGCTGGGGGCATTGTGCCCCCAATAATACAATGTGTTGCTGCACGACGCACATCACCCCCATGAAACCAAGTTAGTTGGCGTCGTCGTCATCCTGCGTTTCATAGTCGATGAGCATCGCGACAGCTTCGCTGACAAGTTCACCCAAGGTGGCACGACCGGTTTGTAGGACGTGTATCCGTGCCTGCGTGATGAGTTCAGGGTCCAGATTCCGGATGGTGTGACGGTTTTCTGACATGTGATTATTCCTCAATGGTTGCCCAAGTATTTAGGCATTCGAGGCAACCAAGGATCACATGTCTGGCCAAGATGCCGCCTTCCAAGAGATCGAAGATAAATACATGTCAAACAGGTCATACACCGTGACCTGAACCAACGGTCGATCCCAGCATCCAAAATGTTGGCGGCCCCCATACAGAGACCACCAAATGATCCGTACCATTGACGAACTAAACATATCGCAAAAACACAAGAGCCAACTACGTAAGGCCCGTGACCGGCACGCAAACGGCTTCGCGACCCAGTATTTGGCAGAGCCTATTGTCGGCTACATCACCGGTGATAACAGCAGCATCCCGCATCTTTTCACCCGCGAAGACGGTGGTTTTCTACACTTCGACCTTGAGAACCTTCTCGGCGACAATGGTGATCCCGAGAAAGGCTTCGATTGGCAATCGATTCATCAAGAATCAACATTGTTCTCCAACCCTATGACGCTCGGCGACTACGACCCCAATAAGCGTGTCGCGGGTAAGCATTCCGGCGGGACGCCCCCAAGTGATCGCGTCGCGAACGCTGGTTGGCTGGTACTGACGTATGAGTACGATGGCACCGCACGGCAGGACTTAGAGATGCAACTCGATTTGTTCAGTGGAAAACCTGACGCCTGCCGCTTCGCCGCCGTACATAAGGCTTTCTCAACCTATGCCGACTATCGTGGATACGCTGCCATCTTCAGCGGTCATAAGAGCGTCCATATCAATCTCGCTTTTGATATTCGACATCTGTCCAAAGACTTATTCGACAGCAATGACCGCACACAGACCCAACTCTGGACCGCCGATGTGCCGGACAAGGCATTAGCCGCGCTGCACCGAAGGGTCTGGGCTGAGGGTGCCGCCATCATCAACACCACCCTTGGTACATCGTTCAAGTTCGACAACCGGTTGCAAAGCTACGTTCAGAAGCGCCGCAGCCCTTGGGGAATACGGACCTTGACGAAGCCATCCCCGCTGCACGGGTTCAATGCCAGTGATCAAGTCGAGCAGATCGTCGTACAGGAACGCCTCTCCCAACGAACCCTGGCCCCCAAAGGTTCACCGGCGATGTTTACCTACGCTAAAGCAAAGCCCCTAATCTCGCACTCACGTCAATCTCACAACCTGCCCAGTGCGAGACAGGTGACATCAAGCGCGTCGCAGTCGCTGATACCAATCCTGCAATCTTATCTGACATCAAATGGCTGGGATACCTACCCAATGCCGGTCGAGTTGCAGTTCGATGGGACCCATAACATTCTGTTCTTCAAGAATGATGCTGCGGATGTTCACCCCTCTACATTGGTGCGTGGCGACTATCGGCAGTTACTGTGCGCAGGGAAGGCATCGTCACCTATACCGGTGTTTCTTCCAAATGACCTGACACTTGATGAGACCATAGACCTGCTCAGCGCAAGCCTCTCAAATGCGTTACCGATGAACCCACACTCTAGGTCGGCACGGTCGATGGTGCCAATCCATCATTACAAGAACAACACTGTTGATGTGAGAACAGCACGTGAATACGGGGGGCGCATCATGACCCAGATTGGCGGGGCTGATGGGGTAACAATGCTTCAAGGTCCCGAGGGTCTCGGTAAGACCTTTTCATTGTTCAGCAAGGCACGGGAACAACGTTGGGATGAAGACGCTTCACGAGTTCAGTCGGCGCAAAACAGAGGTGTCGATGCAGTGTTGCAACGGGGCTTCCACATCATCTCATGCCAGAGCCACGAACAATTGGACGACAAGCGTCAAGAGCTTGTGAAGCTTGAAGATGGACCGAACCACGCCGTTGTGATCAAGTCCGTAAGTCGGTTGTACGCGGAATCGTTGGAGGCGTTTCCCGGCACCCCAGAACTCAGCAGGATCGACGCTGGTCGTGGGGGATTCGGAAATCTGATCCAAGCCATCAAGTCGCTACAACCTAAAGTGTATCGCGAAATGAAGCGTTTACGTGACGACATGTGGCGTCTTCCCAATGGAAAGGTCATGTTTCAGCCGGATGCATTCGTCTTTATGGTCCATGGCTTGCTAAAAGTTTGGCCTCACGCACAGCACACAAAGGCGTTCCTGCACCCAGACTTCCCCGACGACTTCGATCCAGTCAAGGTTGAAGAGTATGCCAATCAGATGCAGGCATATCGGGTGATCTACGATGAAGTCAGTTGGGAAGACATTGTTGGCATCTATCCTGATTGGGCTGTTGGTCTCGCCCGCGATGCTGATGCCCGCTGCAAGGCGAATGCTGGTAAACCTTGGGACGAAGCGACGCTCGGTGACCGGACAACGGCCTACCAATCGGCGACGAAAAGTCAGAACCGAAAACCCGACGATCTCAAGTTTGAGGACTGCGATCATATCATACGGGCGAAGGTCAGTGATGATCACAAGTATCAGGTGAACACGACTGCATATCCATTTGGTAAGGGACGCGATGACAAGAATATCTATGCTCAAGCCCATGGCAATTCATACTACTGTAAGCCCAAACGTTGGTTCACTTCATTGGGATGCCCGGTCGTCATATTGACCACGGAAGATTTGCCCCGGTTGATCATGAAGTCGATCAGCGCCTCGAAGCCTTCATCCAACATATCAGTGGTCAACATGACGGATACACCACATTTGTTCAAAGACATGGTGCCGTTAATGTTTGATGAGCGAACCAGAATTCCGCGCAAACCATCCGAGGATGACAAGCCCGTTGAGTCTGTTCTTGACTTGGCCCAAGAGCTTATGGCGACGGGGACAGACTTCATCATCTCTAATGGCCTACAAGACATTCCATGCCATCTTGCTCACCAAGTATGATCCCACGACGGTGCGCGTGGCAGGAACGATCTGATTGGTAAGAAGATCGCGACCCTGTTAACTTACCCGGCTGTGTCAGAGTACGAACGGTACTGCATTTTAGGTTCGGCGTTTGCCATCGATAACCCGATCAGCGTTGCGTACAGGGACATTGTGTACCAAGACTTGGGACGCAATCTGGGGTTCAGGTACACGCAGGGACAAGCACCTGATGCACATACCGTCTACATCAAGAGCAGCTTGTTCCGTGATCTAGGCCAGCTATCGGGCCAATCCGGCTCGTCCAGTCATACTGAACGATACCAATTCCACCTGACATCATGATCACCTTCATCACGATAGGGACCAAACTCGGTTCTGTCACGCCTGCGGCGCTCCAGAACCAAGTCCGATCCCATAAAACGGAACCTTGCTCACTGCGTTCGCTGCGATCCCGTTATCAACGTCATTCGCTTCGCGAATTTAGGGAAACCAAATACATGCACTAAGAATACTATTAGAGATCGCCCCCCGCCCCCCTATCGGAAGGGGAGTGGCCCGCACCGCATTTATTTGATCTCCGCAGATATGTCAGCCATGGCAGCAACCCGTTCCCTAAATATCAGTACAACTGAATGAGGAACCACCATGATCATCTATGCGCCTAACGAATATCCCGCCCCTCTGTATCACATCGATTTGGCATGTGCGGCACCTGAACCACTTACCATGTCGGTAAGACATCACGTGACAGTCGGAGCAGAAGACCAGTTTATGCACTTCGACCAACTTACGGTTCCGGTGCTGCAATACACCGACGATGGTGCCTTGCTTTTGGATGTGTGGGCCGAAAGTAATTCAGATTGGGTCGCATCAACGATCTTCCTTTTGACCGCCGACCACTTGGCACTCAGAGAGGCACGTACCTTCGGGCGTTGGCGTGAAATGGGGTTGGTGCACCTAATGACATCTGTCGCGCAGAACCTGACTGGTTGGACCAAACAGATATCTGGACATCGGTGGGCTAACGTGTGGTGACGCGGCGAAGTCGTAGTCGTAAGTCACGATTGTCAGGGCATCTTATGGGGTGCAACACAAGACTGTGGAGGTGCGACCTTCTCTAGGTCCATCTTGGCAGGTGATGATCTAGTGGAAGTCACATCCACGGACATCAGCCTATGGGACAGTATCGTTTGGGTAAGCCGACATGAGACACCCCTTTGAGACATGTGTTATACCAGAATATTGTATCTTTTGGGTATATTTTTGACTTATGAGACGAATCCCTGTACTGGTCTAGAGCCATATGAGACACAGGAGGATGAATGCGCGTTGCTTATCGTCGAGTTAGTACAACCGACCAGAATCTTGACCGCCAGCTTGTTGATCAGATCGACATCGAAAAGGTCTTCGAGGACAAGCTGACAGGAGCATCACGTGAACGTCCGGGGCTGAATGAGATGATGGCGTTCTGTCGGGAGGGGGACTGCGTGGTTGTCCATTCCCTCGACCGATTGGGACGTGATATACGTGACCTACTGAACATCGTCGAGGAACTGAACGCCAAGGGCGTTGCGGTCGAATTCGTATCAGAGCGGCTGAAGTTCTCCGACAATGACGATGATCCCTTGGCACGGTTGCAGCTTCACATGCTGGCTGCGTTCGCGCAGTGGGAGCGGAACATCGCCAAACAGAGACAGGCTGAAGGCATCGCCCGAGCAAAGGCGGTCAGTCCGGATAAGTACCAAGGTCGCCCGGTCAGTATAGACACCGAACAGATCAACGCGTTGAAGGCACAGGGCTTGGGGGCTACGGCCATTGCGAAGAGGATGCGTATCGGTAGGGCGTCAGTCTACCGACACCTGAAGGCGGTGGCAGACACTCGGTCATCGCGAATGGTGTCACAATCTGAACCGACGTAGTTCTTCATAATTATCGTCGGCTCCAATGAAGCTGACAATGAAGTCCACCCACTTATCCGAGTACGTGTAGTCGCCGTGGGCCTGATGATAGATACACCAGTCCTTGTTTGTATTCTCCGGTTGGGCAACGCCAGTTCGTGGGCGTGCATCGAACTTTCGCCATGCTTGGGTATGGTTTCGGCTTGAAAACACTTTGCCAGATTTGCCTCTCACCAGATCGACTACGACGCCCGGCTTGTGCGGGTAAAGTTTGTCTGAGATTTCTTTGCGGATCAGAACATTCCTGACCTCTTCAGCGTCGTCGTCAGTCGGATGAACAAATTTGATGTGTGACTTAGATTTCGTGGAGTTTTCGAAAGTGTAGACGACGCGGAAACGGTACTCGATGTCGGTGGATCGCGTTTCATCCAGTTGATCCTCAATAGTCTTTTCTAAGGTCTTGATGTGTTCCGGGACCTCGTATGAATGAATCTGTGCCAGTTGCTCGAAGTCCATCTTGGCGAATTGTAATGAGAACGATAGTTCGTTGCTGAGGGCTAAGTCTGGACCAAACAGATCACATATCGACTTGTCAAAGTTAAGGCAGCAGGCTTGGAAAATAGAGAGGAACCTGGTGTCAGCACGTCTGAATAGGGTGTGTTCGACAGCATCTCGGATTTGCTTCAAGCTGGACAGATTGTCTCTCATGCCTTGTGACAGCGGACAGTCTTCGCGGGCGATCATTTGACTTAGTAGCAACGACCGACCATCTGCCTGCATGATCTCGATGCCCTGACGTTCATAATGCTCATGTAGCAGATAGGTCCATGCTATGTTGGCGTGTACGGCGAACACTTCGGCCTTGAACTTTAGGGTCGGGCTATTGAAGACCTGTACCGCTAAGAGCATCGCTTCCCTCGCTCTGATCAAGCGTTCATCATCGTACAGGTTTAGGCCCGTCTGAGGATCGAAGCTCTTCTTTCGTGCCCGGTAGAAGTCCAAATCTTCGGCAGATGCAGGTGCTATGGTGCCATCTTGCTTGACCTCCGTGACGCGTCCACTGTTGATCGTGGCCGGTCTGCCGATATTCACCAATGCTTGGATGTCTTGGTTGCGTTCACCTGCCTGCAATAGGCCCTTAACTATGTGTTTTTCTTCATCGGTGAGCGCACCTTGTGGACGACGTGCCATCTAGGGGACCTCAAGAATAACTGACAGACGACGGAATGAGCGTCTAGGTGATGAAAATAGCTGCATGTTAGCAAGGCAAAGGGCCGATCCAGTTCCCGGCTTGCCAAGCAAAACTGCATAGCCTCCGAGCACGATCGATGGGTGTTCCGTAGGTATGCCAGTTAGAACTACTGCCTCCATTCATGAATAGGTGCCAAGCAGTCAAGACCGCAGACGGTGGCGCATTTGCTGCTGCATAGTTATCGGCATCGCGTTCCCGGATGACCGGAGGGGTCGATGGGTTCCGATGGTGCCCAAGATAAACATGTCCGTGTTCGTGATATCTGAAGAACACACAAGCTTCGCCAATACTTGCGCAGATTATTGGGTTATAGATTATTGTTGCACCGGTCGGAGATTGAGGATCGGCGAACACGGCTGCGATATCTGGAAAGGTTTCATCAGGAACTTCCGGGCTTTGACTGAAGCCAGCAACTGGGCAAAACAATATACAAACGATCACGGCAAGATACTTACACATATTCAATTACTCCTCGACCTTTGTAACACTCAACGAATTTGGGATAGGGAATATGACACCACCGCCATATTTGTATTGATCTAAGTGCCGCCGTAAAATTGAGATGTCTGAAGCGTCCAATATGAAGCTTGAAGAAACGTGGCTCGACGAGATCGCCTCATCAGTCAAGATCGATATCTCGATTGCGTATGATCCAACTTCCAGTATGAAAGCTTCTTCGAACATATCCTGTGCTGGCATCCAGATGTCCTGTGGAAACTCCACCGGCTCTGATGTGGCCGGAATGACCCTTGGCTGAGAGTTGAGATAGTCGGTCATCTGAAGCCCAATAAGCTGCAACCTGCTAAGTTGGTCCGCTGTTGGATTGACCGCGCAGTGAACTGTTTCGCTCCATCGGCTATTCGGAAGGACCCGTAACCTCCCTATCGGTATCTCTCTTGCTGGTTGGAACTGCTGAACAGTTGACTGATCTACGAAACTGGTGACCTTCATGGGCCAGATGTTTCCATTGTCCAAATTCATCAAAGAACACGAAATCTCCTCCACAGTGAGCGTGGCTGACCCATCGTTCGAAACCGTAACCGGCAAGTAAACCTGAGGTCGTCCCAGCGCGTGTGTTATAGAAAGCCAACCATCGGCGGTTATCTCAGCTTCGGGCTTCTGGAATAATTGATAAATTGGCGGCAATTGCGAAAGTATGATCGCTGTTCCAGCCAAATACACGGCGAGTAGGTCGGGGCTAAAGAACCGCTTCATCTATTACCTGCTAGGACAAAAAACTGAACACAATACCTGTTTATGCGACTGATTCAGTTTTCTGTCCACAACCTATCAGGGAACATTGGCATTTTAGCTTGGGCAGGCCAGAGAGTTACCAAGGTCGCCCGGTCAGCATAGACACCTAACAGATCAACGTGTTGAAGGCAGAGGGCTTGGCGGCCACGGTGATTGCGAAGAGGATGCGTATCGGTCGGGCGTCAGTCTATCGGCACCTCTGCGAAAGCTCTGACTTATGATCACCGGCTTGTGACTAAAGGAAAACTATCACTGGCTCACCTGAGTTCCTCGACCTTCACTACCTTGACGCACCAAATCCAATTTAACCGAGTGGGGATAAAAAATTAACCATATAGGTTGATTCTCTCACCCACATCAGTTACGACTACACTTGAACCACTAGGAGACCAACAATGACCACGGAAATCGGGAAGGAACTGAGGAAGTTACGAATTGATGAAGAAGAACGCCTACTGGATATGGCCGCGAGATTGGAAAAGTCTTCAGCTTTTATATCAGCCGTTGAGCGGGGAACCAAAGCACCACCGCAGGGCTTCGTTGATCTGGTGATCAAAGCATACAGATTGGCCGGAGACGCTGCTGCGTCGCTTCACCGGGCGGCTGACAGGTCGAGAAGCAATTTTACGTTAGAGGCTGACAGTCTTTTGGCACGTGACACTGCTGGTTTGATGGCCCGCAGGATGAACTCACTATCTGAAGCTGAACTCAACAACATCATCGGCATCCTCAAGAAGAAGGATACAGAATGACTGAAGCGACAGACTTTGTAGTTCCACCCCGACGGTGGGCGGAGATTGGTGGCATTGCCAACAATCTACGTCAAAACTTGGGGCTATCGGATCAGCCACGTGCGCCCGTTATTGAAATCATCGAACAAGTTCTTGACCAACGTCTAAACCTAGTTCGTTTCGATGTGGGCAGTCGTGGCGAAATGGGGAGTGCTGAGGGCTATACATGCCCCAACGGTGTATTCATCATGTTGCGCGAAGACGTTTACGAAGGTGCGTGTATGGGCGGAGGCCGAGATCGTTTCACCTCCGCGCATGAGCTTGGGCATTGGGCAATGCATACGAACATTCCTTTGGCCCGCGCAGTTCAAGGAGATGGAACACCTTCATTTCGTTTGGCCGAACCACAGGCCAATCAGTTCGCCGCCGAGTTCCTCATGCCAGAGTGCTTCATCAATAACTTTGACGATGAAGACAGTCTGGCAGATCGTTTCGGGGTTTCTAAGGAAGCAGCGCGTAACCGGCTGCGATACCTCAGAAAGAATGGAAGGTTATAACGAAAGAAGGCTCAGGTTGGTGCCCGAGCCTCCAAACGAATTTCTTCATCGTGCATCAGGGGCTTGACGGTGCAGAGCCCCCAAGAAGCGCAAATCAGTCTCCGTAGCAAGGACTGCGTTAGCGCATTTTGGGACAAAAGGCAAGATACGCCCTGAAGTGGAGAGTGCAATGACCAAGCGTCACACACCCCCTCCGTCCGGTTACCGGTACGTTTTCCGCCCTTGGAAGACCTGCCCTAAGACTGGCAACCGCCTTTACGCGAAAGCGTTTGGGCACCGGGCGTGGCCAATTCTGGTACCAGAATAACCACCCCATAAACTGACGGAAGGCGCGGATGACTGCGCCTTCTTCCCATAATGTAACTAACGAAAGTACGGATATGAAAACGAAAAGCTATAAAGTTGGCCGCAGTGCCAAGACAGGTCGCTTCACCACGGTGAAAAAGGCAAAACGTTTGAAATCAACCCATGTAGTCGAGACCATCAAGACCAGTAAGTGATTGTCGGCGACAAGTGACCTGCCTCAGCCTGATAGGTTGGGGCAGATTGCGTCAGAAGGTCTCCAAGGAAATCGCGGGAAAGCTAGTCGAGGTAAATAATATGGGTCACGTCCATTTATCACGAGAATCTACGCTATCATTTCTAACCGAGACAGTCGGCTATAAAGCTGGGCTTGTGCTTAATGCCGACAGGCTGGCTGCAATGTTGCAAGACTACGACGAGGTACTGGCGGGCAGAATAACGAATGCGGATGTCAGCGGCTTCCGTTTTCACTCATCGGAGATGCAGAGCATCGTAGCTCACTTGCTATTCAAGGTGGGAAACATTGATGACCCATCAACAAAGCGTTAGTCGTCAGCCAGTCCATCATCATAGTAATCATCTGTATCCGGGTAAATCACGGTGGGATCGGTGGCATTAACCCATCGGCGCTTTAGGAAAAACTCAGGGCCATCATCATAGTGGCTAAGGTGCCCGCCTTCCGAATGACCTAGAATCGCGCGGCGTACATCTGGCTGTGCACCAGCACGACGCATAGCATTGCTAAATGTTGAACGCAGGGAATACAGGACTTTTTTCTTATCTTTGATTGATGGGTCCATTAAGTCGCGAGTTAACCGGCGGAATTGGTAACGAACCGGCTCCACTTGGTCGGTCTTTATGTTTCGAAAAGTTTGAAGACCGCCGCTGACCACAAACGCTGGAAAGTCAGCGATGTGCGGGTGGAGAGGGATGGTACGGTATGAAGAGGGGGTCTTGGCTTCGCGAACTTTGATCCAATCATCTGTGACATCTTCAGGTTCCAGTCTGACGACCTCCACCGGGCGCATCGCCGAATGCGCCATCACTCGACACACCATGTGAACCGCAACCCTGCGTTCATTAGAAAGCCCCCTCATTGGGTGTCCCCAGAACTGGTCCATGGCTTCAAGTAGTCGCTTCATCTCTTTGGGTGGGAATGGGGTCCATTTCCTTTCATGTACAGACCTTTTATCCTTCTGCAATTGTACGGAAAGAGCCGGGTTCGCCGTGATCAGTTCTTCTTCAAGGGCATAACTGAACAAACCCCTTATCGGCGTGAAGACAGATGAAAGTGAGGAGGGCTTCAACGTCTCGGCTTGCTCATCCCGGAACCGTCTTAGCATTGCAGGTGTCACGTGGGAGATCGGGATGTCGCCCAAGCTCTTGGTCAATTTGCGAATATTGCCGCGGTACTTTGTGAGTACGCCTACCTTGATCTGGTTGTGCTTGTAATAGCGTTCGGCAACAGCGGTAATAGTATTCGGATCACCGGCCAGATCAGCTACTCGGCGTTCCAGCTTTCTCTTCACCATATCGAACTCATCACGCTCGTCTAAACTGGTGGGCGGAGAGATATGGTTCCCAAATGATGTTGCGAGAATAGCTAAGTAACGTGTCAGACGGTCTTGATCATCAAACAACGGATTACCTTCCGCAGCCTTGATCCCAGCCTTTGCGGCTTCAAGAGGATCGAAGTTATCCGGGAGTTCACCAGCGCTGTGTGCAGCTACTAGAAAGTCCACTTTCGGCATCATGGATTGTGCCTCGGTAGATAATCTCACCTTCTTGGCAGCCTCGGGATCATCAAGTTGTTTGATGAGGGCGTCATGTCGTGCGGCCCATTGAGTAGCTATAACCACAGCTTCGGCATACGACACGTCACCACAAGGTTCAGACCACATTTTGTAGCCGAGTGTCTTTTGGTGTTTCACCGGCACTCGACGACGATAGGTCCAACTGCCGTTATTATCTGTGAGGTGCTTGACCTTCTTCACACGCATTGTGTCTAAATTTCCGGATTTTGTGTCTAAATAGAGCCTGTTCAGTCAGGTGGACTCTAACAAAATAAGGAAAATCAACGCAATAGCGTTATGGTGGGCGACCCTGGAATCGAACCAGGCGTGAGTCGCCTCGAGGGAGTTACAGTCCCCTGCCACACCTTGCGGCCTGTCGCCCACTGACGGGGTGACTACCTGCGGCCCAAGGGTGCGTCAACTGCAAAATTGGCCAATTTTGTGCTGCCCTTCACTCTGTGTAAATTGTCGGGTATCGCCTGCGGTGAACCAAGGATCGGAAACACCATGAAAAAGCCAAAGTGGGTTGTCGCGAAAGAACAGGCCAAGCGGCAGGCGGCACAGGAAACTGTCTGGCTTTTCGGGTTGCATGCGGTGCGCGATGCGCTGGAAAACCCTGCACGCACAAAGCTGCGGTTGGTGGTGACGCGCAATGCGTTGGAGCGCCTCGGTGAGGCTGTTGCGAAGAGTGGGATGGAGCCTGAGATTTCTGATCCGCGCAAATTTGCAGCACCTCTTGATCCGCAATCGGTGCATCAGGGGGCTGCGTTAGAGGTGAAGGCGCTGGATTGGGGCAAGCTGGAGGATGTGGCTTTGGGCGATGGGCCGATGCCACCGCGGATTGTCCTGCTTGATCGTGTGACTGATCCGCATAATGTGGGCGCCATTCTGCGCTCGGCTGAGGTCTTCGGGGCGCGTGCTGTCGTCGCGGTCCAGCGCCATTCCGCGCCTGAGACAGGGGCGCTGGCCAAGACCGCCAGTGGCGCGTTGGAGCGTCAGCCCTACTTGCGCGTGCGTAATCTGGCGGATGCGATGGAAGCGCTGAAGGGCATGGGGTATTTGGTGTTAGGTCTTGATGGTGAGGCTGCGCGCACGGTTGAGGCCGCCGTAGATGGCAAACGTGACCGACCTGTCGCGCTGGTCATGGGGGCCGAGGGGCCGGGGCTACGCGAAAAGACGCGTGAAACCTGCGATGAACTGGTGCGCATTGACGCGGCGGCGGGATTTGGATCGCTCAACGTCTCAAATGCGGCCGCAGTTGCCCTATATGCTGTAAAGGTCTGAACGACAGGAGCGCTTATGGCGGCCACGAAAATTGCAACTTGCTGCTATTGCGGCACCAAGGCGGCTTTGATCTTGCGGGGCAAGGACAAGCACGAGTTGTCTTGCAGCAACTGCGGCGCCCCGTTGCGCGCGTTGAAAATGTTACCGAAACAATCCGGTCAGGCGACTGCGCCTGCGGCGACACCCGCCCGCCCGGCCAAGCGCAAGCGTGTGGAAAAATACTCTGAGCACCGCCAGGAGCGCCCCAAAAAGCGTAAGAAATCCAAAGGGTTCGGACGGCGTGTCATGTCTGAGATCTGGGATGTGGTCGAGGACGTTATGGACGATATTTTCGACTAGCGCACCATCACTGCGCTTCACGGCTTTGCGAGGGGGGTAGGCAAGCCCTGCTGTGCTGCGCATTTTGCATTGCATGGATACCAAACCTTTGTCTTCGTCATGCTGAACCGGCGCCACTTTGTTGGGGCTGCGCTTGCCTTGCCTTTCGTTGCATCCCCCGCGGTGGCACGGTCGCCTTGCATCTTTGATACGCAGGGTGTTGCCATTCATGGGATTGATCCGGTCAGTTATTTTGCCGATGGACGGCCCGTTCCCGGTACGGACGATCATCGTCTGCGGTGGCGCAATGCGATATGGCGATTTGTGTCCTCCGAAACAATGGCCGCATTTGAGCGTACGCCCCATCGATACGCGCCGCGTTATGGTGGTTTTTGTGCGGTCGCCATGGCGCGGGGCATGCTTTCGGAAACGGTGCCAGAGGCTTGGGCCGTGCGTGACGGTCGTTTGTATCTTGCCCAATCAGCGCAGGTCATCGCAGCGTGGCAAAGTGATCCTATGCGCTATATCGCCAGCGCTGATACGAATTGGGCGCAGGCTAAATGTGGCCAGTGACATAACCCCAGGCTACACGCGCTTTCACGTTTTCCTGATCTGTCCTTTTGCCGCTGCGATGTTTGCTTAAGTGTATTGTAGAAAGCGTGCCTTTCGGAACCTGCGCGCTTTTTTACACTGTCCCTCCGTTCCGCAACTTGCGCCCGGTTTGGCCGGGCGCTTTTTTGTTGGCGCGCGGCGGGCTAAGGTGACGGTTATGATGTATTCAGATGATTTCCTTCGCACGATCCTAAAACGCACCAAGACGGTGGCGGTTGTGGGTGTATCGGCCAATCAGATCCGGCCCAGTTACTACGTGGCGCGCTATCTGGGTTTGAAGGGGTATCGTGTGATCCCGGTCAATCCGGGCTTGGCGGGGCAAACCTTGTTGGGTGAAACAGTCTATGCCGATGTCAGCGAGGTTCCCGTGGATGTGGATATGGTCGACATCTTTCGCCACTCTGAGGCTGTGCCGCCCATTGTGACAACAGCGCTGGCGCGCTGGCCTGATTTGCAAACGATCTGGATGCAAATCGGTGTTATGCATGCTGGGGCGGCGGCCGATGCGGGTGCGCGCTGTGTCGATGTTGTTCAGGATCGCTGCCCTAAGATAGAATATCAGCGCCTGTTTTCGGAACTGCGGATGGGCGGCTTTGCGACGGGTATTATTTCATCAAAGCTTGAGCTTTGATCGGTCGTTCATAAAAAGATGGCCGACTGCCATAACAAAGGCACAATTGTCGCACAATAAGAAGGAGCTGCCGCGCGAAACGATTCCAAGTACATTAAATTGCAGATGTTTTGGTGTTTGATTTTGCATGATCAGTTGCAAATATCTTTGTAAGTTACTGTATCAGTGTTCATTTTTCCGAAGCTAATCTCAATCGTGGACAATCAATGCAAGAGACACGTATTATTGATGCATCACAAACCTATGACCAAGCTGGTCAGGGGTTGCCGACTGGTTTGGAATTGCTTGGTGGCAAGTTCAAGATTGAAAGCCAGATTGGGGCTGGTGGATTCGGTATCACCTATCTTGCACAGGATACGTTCCTGGAGCGTGCTGTTGTCATAAAGGAATGCTTTCCTGAATCGATTTGCATGCGTTTTGGTAACCGCGTCACGGTCAATTCCCCCAACCACGAAGCCCAATTTCGTAAAATCGTCGATATGTTCATGCGCGAGGCCCGCAGCCTTGCCCGTTTGCGCCATCCCAATATCGTCAGTGTCCATCAGGCGTTTGAGGAAAATGGCACCGCCTATATGGTTCTGGATCTGTTTGAAGGTCGTGACCTGCTGGATGCAATCGAAGACGATAAAGATACGCTAACCCCTGATCAGGTTCGTGATATTCTGCTTAAGGTGCTGGATGCGATTGATTTGGTGCATAGCAATGACCTGCTGCACCGTGATATTTCACCAGACAATATCCTGCTTGATAAGTGGGGCACGCCCGCGCTGATTGATTTTGGTGCCGCGCGTGAGGATGCCAGTCAGAAGAACGGTGCGGTTTCGACCATGCTGGTCGTCAAGGACGGCTATTCCCCGCATGAGTTTTATGTCGCTGGCGGTATTCAAGGTCCGTGCAGTGATCTTTATGCGCTGGCTGCAACGATGTATCATTTGATTTCCGGCAAGGCACCGCCGGTCAGCCAGACCCGTGTTGCGGCCATGGCGGATTTGAATGATGACCCGTATGAGCCGCTCACCGGGAACTTCCCACAGTATGAGCCTGCCTTCCTAGAGGCCATCGATAAGGCGATGAGCGTACCGCCCAAGGACCGTATTCAGTCGGCCAAGGAATGGCTCGCCCTGATTGCGCAGGAAAGCAAAAAACCCAAAAAGGTCGCTTTTGCCGAGAATAAGAACCTTACGAAAACGATCAGTGAACTGATCGAGGAAACTAATCTGCATGTGACACCTGCAATACCGCAGGATTCCGTTGCGGTCCCCAAGGCCACCACCCAGCAGCGCAGTGAGCGCTATCGCCCTGAGTGGGTGGAAGAGTTCAACCGCGAAACCGTTGAGGTCGCAGAGCGCAAGCGACGCGAAGCAGAGCGGGCTGCCGCCCAAGAGGCAGCCCGTCGCGCGGAAGAAGCGCGTTTGGCCAAGCAGGCCCGTCTGGCGAAAGAGGCCGCGATCGTGGCGGAGCGTCAGAGAAAAAGGGCGGAAGAGACGCGACCGACCCGTATTTTAAGCTGGGTCAAGGGCAACAAGTCCGACTAGCGGCGCGCCGCTTTTTCCGCAATCCCTGAGGTGCCCTGGCGCGCGGCAAGCGTGTCGAGCACATCATCAAGTGACACATCCCGTGCCGCCAGCATGACCAGCAGGTGATAAACGACATCTGCGGCTTCGCTTGTCAGCCGCTCTTTATCCCCTTTAACGGCTTCGATGATCGCCTCTATCGCCTCTTCCCCGAATTTTTCAGCACATTTTTCCGGCCCTTGGGACAAGAGTTTTGCGGTCCAACTGCTGTCTGGGTCAGCGTCTTTGCGAGCGGCGATGATATCGGCCAATTCGTTCAGGGTCATGTCAGCCTCACCGGGATGCCAGCGGTGGCCATATGCGCTTTGGCCTCACCAATCGTGTAGGTGCCGAAGTGGAAAATGGATGCAGCGAGGACGGCAGATGCCCGGCCTTCGGTCACCCCTTCAACCAAGTGATCCAAGGTGCCAACCCCGCCAGAGGCAATGACAGGCACGTTGACCGCATTCGAAATTGCGCGGGTCAGTGGCAGGTTGAAACCGGCCTTTGTGCCGTCGCGGTCCATTGAGGTCAGCAGGATTTCCCCGGCGCCTTTTGCAGCGACTGTCTTGGCGAATTCCACAGCGTCAATCCCGGTTGCGCGGCGTCCGCCGTGGGTGAAAATCTCCCATTTGCCTGGGGCAACGGTTTTGGCGTCAATCGCCACGACGATGCATTGTGAGCCGAACCGCATTGCGGCCTCGGCCACCACGTCGGGGTTTGCGACGGCGGCAGAGTTGAAGCTGACCTTGTCAGCCCCTGCCAATAGCAGATCACGCACATCGTGGTGCGTGCGCACGCCGCCACCGATGGTCAGTGGCATGAAGCACTGCTCGGCTGTGCGGGTCGCCAGATCAAACATCGTGCCGCGGTTTTCCTGGGTCGCCATAATATCAAGGAAGCACAGCTCATCCGCGCCTGCCGCGTTATAGGCAATGGCTGCATCCACCGGGTCGCCTGCATCAATCAGGTCAACGAAATTGACGCCTTTGACAACGCGCCCTTCGGCGACATCAAGGCAAGGGATGATCCGTGTCTTCAACATGGCGTGATCTTTAGGCGTAATCTTGTAAGATGGGAAGGGGCGGGGTGGTTTTGCAGCATAGATCGGCGTTAGGTGGATGGACTGGATAAAATGGGAGTTATGAGATGAGATTTGCAATGACCGCTGCCGTGATTGGGCTTTGTGCGGCACCATTATGGGCTGAAAACATGATGAAACCTTCGCCACTGTCCGTCTCTGAAACGATTGACGGCCTTGAAGCTGCGGTAAACGGGGCGGGGGCCACGGTTTTCGCACGGGTTGATCACGCGGCAGGTGCTGAAAGCGTCGGTAAGTCGATCCCGGATGCGACGCTGTTGATCTTTGGTAATCCCGCGCTTGGTACATTGGCGATGGAAGATGACGTGCGCGCCGGATTGATGCTGCCTTTGCGTGTGCTGGCATATGAGGATGCTGATGGGAACACGCAGATGACATGGACACCGGCAGAGGATTTGCTTGCGGGTCTGGATATCGCCCCTGATGCCGAGGTGATTGGCCGTATCAACGGTGCGCTGAATATGCTGACCGATAAGGCAATGAGCGCGAATTAAGCGCGCGCCACACGGGCAAGCGCATTGCGCACGATAGCAATGTGAAACGGCATGATCGCTGCCAGATAAATCCGCCCGCCGATATTGTGCGGGGCAACCCATGTCGCCAGACTGACTTGCCCTGCATGCGACATGACCGCTACCCGGAAATTCAGGTGTTTATCGTCGAAACCGGCGATGAGTTCATCGTCCGTTTCGCTTTCGACCGGGAAAATTCCAACCTTATCAGCCACGTTTGGTCCGTCATTGTCCAAACCGAAAGGTGCCGTGATCACCCTGCGGACCTGTAGTAGCATTTTGCCCCACGCCGGAAAATCCGTGATGATCTTGGCCGCGCGGCGCACGTCCATGTCAGAGGTTACGGTGTAGCAATCAAGGAAGTCACCTTTGGTGCGTCGTGTATGCAGCCCGCTGTTTGCAGGCAGGGGAATTGCGCTGACCCTGGGTGATGTCACTGTGCTATCCTTTCAACAGGTCCAATGCGGCTGTCAGATCAATCGCCCCATCATAGAGTGCGCGGCCAGAGATCGCGCCTGCGATCACGCCTGTGTCTTGTAGCGCTGCCAGATCAGCCACGGACGATACACCGCCAGAGGCGATCACCGGGATGCTCACGGCGCGCGCTAGATCTGCCGTCGCCCCGATGTTCGGGCCTTTCATCGCACCGTCGCGCATGATGTCGGTGTAGATAATGGCAGCGATGCCTGCGTCCTCGAATGATTTGGCAAGGTCGGTGACCATAACATCCGTTTCTTCCGCCCAACCGCGTGTCGCTACCCGCCCGTTGCGCGCATCAAGACCCACGGCCACCTGACCGGGGAACGCTTTTGCTGCATCGCGTACCAGATCGGGGTTTTCCACAGCCACGGTGCCAAGGATCACGCGGGCGAGGCCTTTGTCGAGCCATCGCTCGATCGTGCCCATGTCGCGGATGCCGCCGCCCAGTTGGGCGGGCACTGGGCAAGCCTGAAGGATAGCTTCGACGGGGGCTGCGTTCACCGGCTCACCCGCGAAGGCACCGTTAAGGTCAACCAGATGGAGCCATTCGCAACCTGCGGCCACGAACTCTTTCGCCTGCGCTGCGGGATCATCGTTGAACACTGTCGTTTGATCCATGTCGCCATGCACCAGCCGCACGGCGTTTCCGTCTTTGAGGTCAATGGCAGGGTAGAGGATCATCGTGCAGGCACCTTTCGTGTTTATCCGCGTTTATGCATGGGGCGGGCGGGATTGCAACGCGCGGGTTTGACCCAACGTCCTGCTTGATCGCAAAGCCGCGCTGCGCGCATGATTTGTCCCAGAACTCAGGGAGGAAATGAGTATGAAGAGACTTTTGATGGTAGCGGCGTCGCTGTTCGCCTTTGCAACAGCCGCGTCTGCACAGGATGCTGTCGGTGTCTGGCAGACAGAAGTGGATGACGGCTCCTATGCCCATATCACAATCGCCCCATGTGGCGCGGCGGTCTGCGGCGTGATCAGCCGGACATTTAATGCAGATGGTGAATACCAGTCCGAGAACATCGGCAAGACGCTGGTGATTGATATGGTGCCTCAAGGGGGCGGTGCCTATGAAGGATCGGTCTGGCGCCCATCCAACGACAAAATCTATATCGGCAAGATGGATGTCAGCGGCAACAGCCTGCGTTTGCGCGGCTGCGTCGCTGGTGGATTGTTGTGTTCGAGCCAGAACTGGCAACGTGTGGGGTAGGACCAGCATATGTTTGTTTAGGAAGGCCTCTGCATTGCAGGGGCCTTTGCGAGTTAAGCATCGAAGCTATCCACAAGATAAGTTATCTAAATGTCCTCGTTATGTCCGGCCTATATCAGCGGCGTCTAGATATTGGACGACTCCACGGGTGAGCGGGATCAACCCCGAATATGATCTTCAAATAGGCGATAAAATCGCGCTTGTTTAATGGGTCGTTTCCCAACGCAATGATAAAACATAGACGCCACGCGGTTTGGTATAATTGTTGATCGTCCCCAGCATAAGGCTTTCAAAATACATCTCAAAAGCACTAGTCTCATTTGAGAGATCCCTTGGAAAGCCACCCGATGTTTGAAGTTGTAAGTGTTCTTGTTGCCGTAGCAGGCGTTTATATAGCTTATCTCACGCTACAACATCAGAAAAAATCGACGTCATTAGGCAGTTCTCACGCGCGGTCACCGGCTTCTGCACACACGTCTGACAACGTCGATGCAAGCCAGCAAACGGACAATAAACGCACTGTTCCCGACGGTATCGTTCTAGGTGACAAGGTTGTTTTGGTCCCAGGTCTGCAAATGCGCCTGTTCACGCATTCGGGTCGGATCGAAGAGGATGTCTTGCGAGGCAAGCAATACAGCTGGATCTCACGTGGCGATGTCATCGGTCGTTATCATATGGACATCGCAAAATCTAATGCGGACTATTGGCGCCATGTAATGGGAAGCGAACATCGCAGTGTTGATATTCATGCCCCGGTCAGCGGTCTTATTGTGAACACAAGATTTGAGCCCTTCGTTCATTGGCCCAAGCGTACCGACCCACAAGTTGAAACTCCCACAGTGCCACCATTGTCCATCCTGATTGCGGATGATGAGCCCGCCCCAGAGTCAAACACCTTTATGTACAGATCAGCCTTGCGATTTATCGATGAACATAAGGCGCCGTTGTTTCGACCGTCGCGCCAATGGACCATGGAAGGTATGACAGATGAGGATTTCGCGCGTTTGGTTGGCTATCAACAACAAGCAGAATGCCTTATTGTGGATGCCATGCCCGAATATGCCGCCTTTTTCGAAGAAGCGCGGACGCGTTTCCCCGAACTTAGACCGCACATCAAGCATTTGCTTTAGGTGGCTTTGCTTTGCCATCGTCAAAGCGCGTCACCCCGACCGCAACCCAGTCTCGACCAGCATCCCACGCCGCTTTGCCTCATAGTAGTATCCGCGCGCGTACCAGTTCACTGCTGTCTGCTCATCCCCGTCTGATAACAGCCATGCTCCGCGCAGGTAGCGCCCTGCATAGATCAGGTTGGTTTCTGCATCCAAGAGCCCCTCTGGTGATCCGCGATAGCCCATGGTCCCCGCTGTTTCGGGCAAAATTTGCATCAGGCCGTAATAGGGCCCGTTGCGTGCTGCCGGGTTATGTGTGCTTTCGCGGATGATAACCCGGTGCAGCAAAGTGACCGGGATGTCATGCACATCGGCGTATTTGTTGATCAGACGCCGTAACTCTGGCGTTTCATTGGGGTAAAGCGGGATGTCCGCGGCCCGGCTGCTGCTGGACGTATCACTGCGGCGTCCACAGGCAGCCAGCCCCCCGGCGGCGATGACAAAGAAGTGGCGACGGTGCAACATTGTTCTGCTCTTTCTTGTGGCGCTCTTGGGTGGCGCGATGACGAGGTGATGAATGTATTCCTGCATTGAATCACTGATGATGTGCTCTGACCAGAGTGTCAGGAGGGCAAGGGTAGGCATACACCGTATATCAGTGTCGCCTGCCTATGCTTTGCTATTCAATATCAATGGTTTGGGCCGTCAAGGTGTCCAACGCAAGAAATTGCCGATCATGCGTAAACCGGCGTCCTGGCTTTTTTCAGGGTGAAATTGCGTGCCGATCATCGTGTCACGCCCAATGATTGCCGTCACATCGCCCCCGTAATCCACGTGGGCCAACCGTTCGGCGGGGTTGGTCACATCCATCGCGTAGGAATGCACGAAATAAGCGTGATCGCCCGTCGCAAGCCCGTCCAACACCGGATGCGGGTTGTCGATGACCAGGTCGTTCCAGCCCATATGGGGCACCTTCAGCGCGGGGTCTGCCGGGACGATTTTGCGAATATCGCCAGCGACCCAGTCAAAGCCCGGCGTCTCTTCGTATTCGTGGCCCGTCGTGGCCATCATCTGCATACCGACGCAAATCCCAAAGAAGGGGCGCGCATGGGTGGTCACCGCTTCGACAATTGCTTCGGCCAGCCCTGTGCGCGCGAAAAGCTCGGCCCGGCAATGTGGGAAGGCCCCATCGCCGGGCAGCACAATACGGTCTGCCTTGGACACGACATCAGGGTCAGAGGTCACAATGATGGACCCCGATCCAACCTCTGCTGCCATCCGTTCAAACGCTTTTTGGGCTGAATGCAGGTTGCCGCTGTCGTAATCGACAAGTGCTGTGGTCATAGGCTGCCCTTGGTCGATGGTATCGCGTCCGCCTTGCGCGGATCGGTTTCAATCGCTTCGCGTAGCGCACGCGCGACCGATTTAAACGCTGCTTCGGTGATATGGTGGGCGTTAAAGCCGTGCAGCTTGTCGATGTGCAACGTGATGCCGCCATGGGTGCTGAGCGCTTGGAAAAACTCGCGCACCAATTCGGTGTCGAAAGTGCCGATCTTGCCGAAAGGCAGATCAAGGTTGCAGATGAGATAGGGCCGCGCAGACAGATCCAGCGCGCAACGCACTTGTGCGTCGTCCATCGCAAGGTGGCAGCTTCCGTAACGGCGGATGCCGCGTTTGTCGTCAAGTGCTTCGGTCAGCGCCTGCCCAAGGGCAATGCCCACATCCTCGACCGTGTGGTGATCATCGATGTGTAGGTCACCTTTGGCGCAGATCGTCATGTCAATCAGCGCGTGACGCGACAGTTGATCCAGCATGTGATCAAAGAAGCCCACGCCGGTTTGGTTGTCATATGTGCCGGTCCCATCAAGGTTGATGTTGACGGTGATGTCTGTTTCTGCCGTCGCCCGTGTAATTGTCGCTGTCCGCATGGTTCCGCGTCCTTGGTTGGTGCCCCCGCTCTATAGGCGGAACCGGGGCAGGGGCCAAGCCCGTCGCAAAAACCCTGTGACATTTTCAACAAAATTTAAGGAGTTGATTCTTATGGTGGCCTCAGCTGCCACTGATCAGGAGAATCCGATGAAGGCCCTCATTCTACGTGCCGATGCAAAAGCATCCGTTGAAACCGCGCAAGCGTTGATTGACAAAGGATTTCAGATCCTGTCGGTCGACACGCAGGCGGTCGCACACGCGCTGATCCGCGTTGATACGATTGATCTGCTTGTGATGGATGAGCGGATAGAGGGGCAGCTGACCCATGCCATCGCGCTGTCAGGTGAGCGGAGAAACCCTTACCTGAGTGCGATTTTGCTAACCGATCGCACGGCTGATGAAACCGATGACCTTTATGATCTGATCCCCAGTCTTTATGGGATGGTGGGCTCTGACACTGCGCCACAGTTGTTGGGAAAGCTGGCTTTATCTGCTGTCAGCAATGTTGAAACGGCGGTGGCACGGGTGGCGCAGAATGCCAGTGCCGATCAGGCCGATGAAACACCGCAGCTTGATCCCATGGTGCTGGCGCGGGCAGGTATGATGCCACCGCGCGATGATAGCGAAAGCGGGGCACCCTGTTATGCGGATGTTGCGATTGCCGCCCCCGCGATGGCCGAAGTCGCGGCAACTGATCCCGCATTTACCTTCCATAGAATGGAAGATGTTGTTGCAGAACAAAGCCAAGAAGTGGACAAGCGCGCCGTGTTGGAGGATGTCGAAGACGCCATAAGTGCCGAGGTTGCGGCATTGTTCCATAAGCACCCGCTTCTGCATCGGGTGCAATCACCACAATCCTTTGCCGCGAAGGCAGGCTAGAATTGGTGCGATCGGAATGATGCCGATGGACGAACCTAAAAAAACCAAAAGGCCGCAGCACATGCTGCGGCCTTTTGGTTTTTCGAATTGGAGCGGGCGATGAGATTCGAACTCACGACCCTAACCTTGGCAAGGTTATGCTCTACCCCTGAGCTACGCCCGCGCGCCAATTCGTGAGGGCTGATCTATAAAGAGTCTGGCCGTTCTGCAAGACTAAAATCGAAAGAAATCCCAGTTTTTCGATTTAGCGCGCGCAGCGCTTATGCGTCTGGCGTATACCCGCCGAATACCTGCGCCTCTGTTCCCACATCGACGCTGTGCAGGATCAATCCGTTATCCGTTAGAAGAGCGAGTCCGTAAGCCCCTGCGTTATTTGACGACAAATGCGGGTTGGGATCGACCAGATCGACGATACCCTGATGACAGGTGCTCTTTAAAACAGTCCAAGGCACGCCGCCCGCGTTTCCAGAGATCGCCAAATGCACATGGCCGCAGATCAGGTGGAGGTTGCCGTGGCAGGCAAGACGATCCAGCAACGCGGACCCGTTGCGCAGCTTGATCATGTCCATGCCCGGAATGCCGGTTTCAAAGGGTGGGTGGTGGATGCAAACGATGGCATGGCGCCCGTCGCGGCGCATCAGCGCATCTTCAAGAAATGCGAGCCTGTCATCACAAAGCCAACCTTCATGATGCCCGTTGGGGTAGGGTGGGCCGTCGAGCGAATCCAGCGTGATGATCCGGTGCCGACCTATGTCGCACCACTGCTGAATATGACCTGATGCGGTTTGTGCTGCATCTGGAAATTGGGCAAGAAACGCATCACGCCGGTCGTGGTTGCCGAGCATCGGGATAGTTGGCATAGCAACGTTGGCCAGTATGCGGGCAAGCTCGCGGTACTCTTCCGGCTCGCCATTGTGGGTCAGATCACCCAGAAGGACCAGGGCCGCCGCATCGGGATGGGCTGCGGTGGACGCCTCAAGAGCCTCCGCCAGACGTTGCGACGGGTCAAGTCCGATGATCTGGTCACCCGGCGCAGTGATATGCAGGTCGCTGATTAGAAGAATTTTTTGCATGCCTTCAGCCCTTGAATTCGATCAGGTCCCATCTGTTTCCGAACGGATCGCGAAACACTGCCACTTGACCATACGGTTCATGGCGCGGCGCTTCCTCAAATGTCACACCCTTGGCGCGCATCGCTGCGTGATCGCGCGCAAAGTCATCTGTTTGCAGGAACAGCCAGACGCGGCCACCGCCCTGATTGCCAATCGTGGCGGTTTGTTCCGCCCCGACTGCCTTGGCCAACAGAAACCCGGTTTCGGCCCCTGCAGGTGCCACCCGGACCCAGCGTTTACTTCCGCCAAGGTCGGTATCTTCCAGAAGATCAAACCCAAGTTGATCCACAAAGAAGGCAATGCCCGCATCATAATCTGGCACAAGGATGGAAAGTAGGGCGAGCTTCACTCGCAAGACCACTCCTGCGCGAAGGGCGGCGTGGTGTATTTGGCCAAAGCAGCCTCATCACCGGCCCACGACAAAAGCACACGCGTGGTGTAATCGCCGTAGTTGGCACCTGTCGGATAGCGCCAGCTCCAATCGACGATCATGTCGTAGGTAAAATCGAACTGATCACCACGGTTAAATCCGGGCATGTTATTCGGTTGATTAGCAAGAATCCCTGCAAAATTTTCGCCATCCCAAGCGGCAAAAGGACCAACCCAGATGATCTCATGCTCTATTTCGCGGCTTTTGACCGGGACTTGCACTTTGAGAAAACCGCCCTCAGGTCCATAGCCTTCCGCGTTCGTGGCGGTGCAAAGAAACAGGGGCAGGCTTTGCTGAGCGGCGGCGATTGCATTATTCATCGTTTGGTCGGTCGCTTCGACACCGACAGTTGGATCCCCCTCTTGTGCTGTGAGCGGCGCAGCAAGGGGGGCCATAATTAACATACATATAATGAAAATACGCAGCATCACTCGAACTCGACCAGCAGGTCCTTGGCATCGATCTGCCCGCCCGCCTGCACATGTACGGCCTTTACCACCGCATCACGTTCGGCATGGATGCCCGTTTCCATCTTCATCGCTTCGATGGTCAGCAGCAGATCGCCTTCTTTCACCTCTTTGCCTGCAACAGCAGCAACCGTCGCGACAACCCCCGGCATCGGGGCACCGATATGGTTATCATTGCCATCCTCGGCCTTGGGGCGCGAGATTTTCTCGGACGCTGCAAGCCGGTTCATGACACGAATTGTGCGCGGTTGACCGTTGAGTTCAAAGAAAACTTTGACCTCACCATCTTCGTTCATGTCTGCCACAGCCTGCAGACGAATTTCGAGTGTTTTACCGGGGTCGATTTCAGCAACGATTTCTTCCCCTGGTTCCATGCCGTAGAAGAATGTGCGCGTGGGCAGCGTCCGGACCGGGCCGTAGGTGCGGTGGCGGCCCATGTAGTCAAGGAAGACTTTCGGATACATCAGGTAACCGTTAAGGTCTTCGTCATCGACCGTCTTCCCGTCCAATTGGCTGGACAGATCAGCGCGTGTTGCCTCTAAATCGACCGGGGGCAGATGCTTACCGGGACGTTCCGTGATCGGCTTGTCGCCTTTGAGGATTTTCTTCTGGATGGCTTTGGGCCAGCCACCGGGCGGCTGGCCCAGATCGCCACGCATCATGTCCACGACACTGTCGGGGAAGACCACATCGACCTTTGGGTCTTCGACCTCTGCGCGGGTCAGGTTTTGGCTGACCATCATCAAGGCCATGTCGCCGACGACCTTGGAGGATGGCGTGACTTTTACGATATCGCCGAACATTGCGTTCACGTCCGCATAGGTCTGGGCGACCTCATGCCAGCGTTCTTCGAGGCCCAAGGACCGCGCTTGGGCTTTGAGGTTCGTAAACTGCCCGCCGGGCATTTCGTGCAAATAGACTTCGGAGGCAGGGGCTTGCAGCCCGGATTCGAATGCAGCGTAATGCGCGCGCACCTGTTCGAAGTAGTTGCTGATCTCGCGGATGGCTGCAATGTCGAGCCCGGTGTCGCGGTCGTCGCCCCGCAGCGCTTCGACAATGGACCCCAGTGTTGGCTGCGACGTGTTGCCCGAGAGTGCGTCAATCGCACTGTCGACACAATCGACACCGGCGGCAGAGGCCGCGAGGACCGTTGCAATTGCCGCCCCTGATGTGTCGTGCGTATGGAAGTGGATTGGCAGATTTGTTTCTTCTTTCAAGGCCTTGACGAGCGCAGTTGCAGCCGCGGGTTTCATCAGCCCAGCCATGTCTTTCAGGCCAAGCACATGCGCGCCTGCTGCTTCCAGTTCTTTCGCCATGCCGACATAGTATTTCAGGTCATACTTGGCCCGGTTCGGGTCCATCAGGTCGCCGGTGTAGCAGATCGTGCCTTCGCAGACCTTTTCCGCCTTGATGACCGCGTCCATCGCGACACGCATATTTTCGACCCAGTTGAGGCTGTCGAACACGCGGAAAACGTCAACGCCAGAACTGGCGGCCTGTGCCACAAAGCTTTGCACCACATTGTCTGGATAGTTGGTGTAGCCGACCCCGTTGGAGGCGCGCAGCAGCATTTGGGTCATGATGTTGGGCATGACCGCGCGGATGTCGCGCAGGCGCTGCCATGGGCATTCCTGCAAGAAGCGATAGGCCACGTCAAATGTCGCACCGCCCCAGCATTCGACGCTGAACAGCTGATGCATTTTGGCGGCATAGGCAGGGGCCGCGTTGATCATATCAATCGACCGCATGCGTGTGGCGAGCAGGGATTGATGCCCGTCGCGCATAGTGGTGTCGGTGATCAGCAACTGCTTTTGATCGCGCATCCAATCGGCCACGGCCTCTGGTCCGAATTGGTCAAGGATGTTGCGGGTGCCGGGGGTCACATCAGTGGTCGGTTTGACGGGTGGGCGTGGTGGTTTCACGTCGGCAGCAGGGCGTGGGCGGCCTGCTGTTTCAGGATGCCCGTTCACGGTGATGTCCGCGATATAAGTCAGGATTTTTGTGGCCCGGTCACGCCGTTTGGTGAAGTTGAAGAGGTCCGGTGTCTCATCAATGAATTTGGTGTGGTACTCGTTGTTCAGGAACACCGGGTGTTTGAGCAGGTTTTCGACAAAGGCAATATTGGTGGATACGCCACGAATACGGAATTCGCGCAAGGCGCGGTCCATCCGCGCAATCGCCATTTCCGGTGTGGGTGCGCGGGCGGTCACTTTGGTCAGCAGGCTGTCGTAATAACGCGTGATGACCGCGCCAGAATAGGCGGTGCCGCCGTCCAACCGGATGCCGGGGCCAGTGGCAGAGCGGTACATCTGGATGCGCCCATAGTCGGGGATAAAGTTGTTTTGCGGGTCTTCCGTTGTGACCCGGCATTGCAGGGCGTGCCCATCAAGTTTCACGTCATATTGGCTGGCACAGCCGGTCGCCTCGACCAGTGATTTGCCTTCGGCAATCAGGATTTGGGCGCGCACGATGTCGATGCCTGTAACCTCTTCGGTCACGGTATGTTCGACCTGCACGCGCGGGTTCACCTCGATGAAGTAGAATTCGCCGCTGTCCATATCCATCAGGAATTCAACGGTGCCTGCGCATTCGTAGTTTACGTGTTGGCAGATTTTCTTGCCGAGATTGCAGAGCTGCTCGCGTTGTGTCCCGCTCAGATAGGGGGCAGGGGCGCGTTCCACGACCTTTTGGTTGCGGCGCTGGACCGAACAGTCGCGTTCCCACAGGTGGTAAATCTGGCCGTGGCTGTCGCCCAGGATTTGCACCTCGACATGGCGGGCGCGCATGATCATCTTTTCCAGATAACCTTCGCCGTTGCCAAAGGCCGCTTCGGCCTCGCGGCGGCCTTCGAGGACTTTTTCTTCCAACTCATCTTCGGACATGATCGGGCGCATCCCGCGACCGCCGCCGCCCCATGACGCCTTGAGCATCAATGGATATCCGACCGCCGCCGCCTCTTTCTTGATGGCTTTCATGTCATCGCCCAGCACCTCTGTCGCTGGGATGACCGGCACACCAGCCTCAATCGCGACGCGGCGCGCGCTGGCTTTGTCGCCCAAGGCGCGCATGGTGTCAGCCTTGGGGCCGATAAAGGTAATGCCATTTGCGGCACAGGCATCCACGAAATCAGGGTTTTCGGACAAAAGACCATAGCCCGGGTGGATCGCGTCGGCGCCAGACATCTTGGCGACGCGGATGATTTCGTCGATGGACAAATACGCTGCAACAGGGCCGAGGTCTTCACCGATGCGATACGCCTCATCCGCTTTGAAGCGGTGCAGGCCCAGTTTGTCCTCTTCGGCAAAGACGGCGACCGTCTTCTTCCCCATCTCATTGGCGGCGCGCATGATGCGGATGGCGATCTCGCCCCGGTTGGCGATGAGGATTTTCGTGAAGTCAGTCATAGTGCGTCCCTTTGCAGTCGCAGCATTGGTAAGGGGGAAAACTGGGATCGTCCATAACGATTAATGGGTAGATCGCAGCCGATCTGGCAGGTTTTTGAGCGTTTTCGTACCCAATTGGCCCATATTGCTGATCATGTCCTGCCGCAGGATATCCAGCACATGGGCCGCACCCGGTTCCCCTAGCGCGGCCAATCCATAGTGGAAAGCACGGCCAAGCATCACGAAGTCGGCGCCGCGTGCGAGGGCGCGCAGGACGTCGAGCCCCCCTTCGATGCCGCTGTCGAAGATGACGGGCAGGTGGGTGGCAGCGCGGACCTGAGGCAGCGTTTCGATGGTCGCGGGCCCGCCGTCAAACTGGCGGCCTGCATGGTTGCTGACCCAGATCGCGTCAGCCCCCTCATCAGTCAAGCGGGCGGCGTCATCTGCGTTGCCGACGCCTTTGACGATCAGCGGGCCGTCCCAGACATCACGCAGGGATTTGAAGTAATCCCAATCAGGCGATGTGCGCAGCAGGTAACCTATATGTTCGTTCGAGGGCAGGGTGCTTTTGACGTTGGAATAGCTTTCCATCAGGCGCAGGCGTGGCATGCCGGTTTTGCGGATGCCGTTCAGCCATGCGGGGCATTGGGCGGCCTGCATCGCCAGACGCGGGGTGAGTTTGGGTGGCTGGGTCAGCCCCCCGCGTGTCTGCCGTTCACGGCGTGATGCGACAGGGACATCAACGGTCAAAACGATGGTGTGAAATCCGCTGTCTTTGGCACGTTTCAGAATGTCATCGCGGATGCCCGGATCGCGGGGTGGATAGAGTTGGAACCAGGCATGTTCGTCTGCATACGGGCCGACGTCTTCAGGCAGTTGGCTGGCCACGGTTGACAGCGTGAAGGGGATGTTTTCGCGCGCGGCTGTCCGCGCCAGCATCTGTTCTGCGCCGGGCCAGATCAGGCCGGACATGCCGACAGGGGCGATGCCGATAGGCAGCGGATGGGTTTGCCGCAGAAGGGTTGCGGACAGATCGGGCGTGAATTCGCCGTGCAGGATCGAGGGGTTCAAAAGCACTTGATCCAACTGGTCGCGGTTGCGCCTTTGCGTGGCCTCTACCCCGGTCGCACTGTCGAGGTATTCCCAGACGAAATGCGGGATACGGCGACGCGCGCGGGCTTTCAGATCAGCGATGGCGGGATAACGGCTGTGCAGGGTCATAGGGCGCACGCTATTGTGCGCGTGGTGCGTTTGGCAATGGGCGGGTGCCTCCGGCTGAGGTATTTTGGAAAATGAGAGGGGTGGAACGGAAGTAGAACAAGCCTTTTCACGCGGTGCGGATGGCGCTATGAGTAGGGGATGAGCAGTTTTTCCGAAGATGACGCCTTTGAGGCCGCCGCTGTACCGCTGAGCCAGCAGGCGATGGCGCGGCCGAGTGCGGCTTATCTGGATGGGCTGAACCCGGCGCAACGCGAGGCGGTTGAGACGCTCAGTGGGCCGGTATTGATGTTAGCAGGTGCTGGGACAGGCAAGACGAAGGCGCTGACGACGCGGATTGCCCATTTGCTGGCGACGGGCACTGCCAGACCACATGAGATTTTGGCGGTGACCTTTACCAATAAGGCCGCCCGCGAGATGAAATCGCGGATTGGCGGGCTGATGGGCGAAGCGGTTGAAGGGATGCCGTGGTTGGGCACTTTCCACTCGGTCTGTGCCAAGCAGTTACGCCGGCATGCAGAACTGGTTGGATTGAAATCGAATTTCACCATTTTGGATACTGACGATCAAATCAGGCTGATGAAACAGTTGATTGAGGCCGCTGGCATCGATCACAAACGTTGGCCCGCGCGGATGCTGTCGGGCATTATTGATGGCTGGAAGAACAAGGCGCTGACCCCCGATAAGATCCCAGTGGCTGAAAGCGGGGCGTTTGATCACAAAGGCCCAGAACTCTACGCCGCCTATCAGCGCCGCTTGCTGGACCTAAACGCCGTCGATTTTGGCGACATCCTTTTGCATATGGTGACGATCTTTCAGAACCACCCGGACGTGTTGGCGCAGTACCAGCGCTGGTTCCGCTACATTCTGGTGGACGAGTATCAGGATACCAACGTCGCCCAGTATATGTGGCTGCGCCTACTGGCCGCGTCGCATAAGAACATCTGTTGCGTGGGTGATGACGACCAGTCCATCTATGCCTGGCGTGGCGCTGAGGTGGGTAACATCCTGCGGTTTGAAAAGGATTTTCCCGGCGCCCATGTGGTGCGGTTGGAGGAGAATTATCGCTCGACCCCGCATATTCTGGCTGCTGCTTCAGGCGTGATCGCGGCCAATAAGGGACGGTTAGGTAAGACGCTGTTCACCTCGCGCGAAGATGGCGAAAAGGTGCGCCTGATCGGCCATTGGGATGGTGAAGAAGAGGCCCGCTGGATCGGCGAAGAGGTTGAGGCGATGCAGCGTGGGACACGGGGCATGGCTCCGATGGGTCTGGATGATATGGCGATCCTTGTGCGGGCGTCGCATCAGATGCGCGCCTTTGAAGATCGGTTCTTGACGATTGGTTTGCCGTATCGCGTGATTGGCGGCCCGCGGTTTTATGAGCGCATGGAGATCCGCGATGCGATGGCCTATTTCCGGCTGGCCGTCAGCCCTGAGGATGATCTGGCGTTTGAACGGATTGTGAATACACCCAAACGTGGTTTGGGGGATAAGGCCGTACAGACCATCCAACGGACCGCGCGGACCAACGGTGTATCGCTTGTTGAGGGTGCGCGGTTGGTGTGTCAGGGCAAACTGCTGGGCGGCAAGGGGCTGAAAGAACTGACCATTCTGGTTGCCAGTCTGGACCGCTGGCATGCGCAGGTGCGGGCCGAGGCGGATACCCATGTTGAACTGGCCGAGATGATCCTTGATGAAAGCGGCTATACCGGATTTTGGCAGAACGATAAGACGCCAGAGGCGCCGGGGCGGTTGGAGAACCTCAAAGAACTGGTGAAGGCGCTGGAGAATTTCGAGAATCTGCAAGGCTTCCTCGAGCACGTCAGTCTGATCATGGATAACGAGCAGGAAGAGCAGGGCGAGAAAGTCAGCATTATGACGCTGCACGCCGCTAAGGGGCTGGAGTTTCCGGCTGTGTTCCTGCCGGGGTGGGAGGATGGCTTGTTTCCTTCGCAGCGATCGATGGATGAAAGTGGCATGAAAGGCCTCGAAGAGGAACGCCGCCTGGCATACGTCGGTATCACCCGCGCGGAAGAGATTTGTACCGTGTCCTTTGCCGCGAACCGCCGCGTCTATGGCCAATGGCAATCGGCGATGCCGTCGCGGTTTATTGATGAGTTGCCGCAAGAGCACGTCGAAGTGCTCACGCCACCCGGTCTTTATGGCGGCGGCTATGGTGCGGCTGGCATGTCTGCCTCAGCCTCCCCTGCGATGGCGGGCATGGTGGGCTCGGACCTGCATGAAAAGGCGCATAAGGCGGATGTCTACAACTCGCCCGGCTGGAAGCGCTTGCAATCGCGCAGCCAGCAGCGGGGGATGTCGATGCCTTCTGAGGCGCGCAATATGACGATTGATATGGATGCGGTCAGTGCCTTTACCGAAGGCGAGCGGGTGTTTCACCAAAAGTTCGGCTATGGCGAGGTGATGGGGATTGAAGGCGATAAACTGGTGATCGAGTTTGACAAGGCCGGATCAAAGCATGTCGTGGCGCGGTTTATCGTGAGCGCGGACAATGCGGATGATGTGCCGTTTTAGGTCATCAGCATCGGATAAAGCGACACCACCAACAGCACAGCCATCGACACGTTGAATACCCGCAACCGTTTGGCGGTGCCCAGCCAGCGGCGTACTTGCACGCCGATCCATGCCCAGACAGTGACGGACGGTAGGTTTACGGCAGAGAAGACAAGCGCAACCATCACAGCGCCAATGAGCACGCCGTTGTCCTGCGGGGCATAGGCGCTGATGGCGGTGATGGCCATGAACCATGCTTTGGGGTTCACCCATTGAAAGGCAGCCGCCTGAATAAAGGTAAAGGGTTTGCCGGTCACCTCGCTCGCCTCTGGCGCGACGGCGTTGGCGATCTTCCACGCGAGCCAGAGCATATAGGTCGCACTCAGCACTTTGAGGAGTATGTTGAGGATCGGATAAGTTTCAAACACCTGCAACAGAACAATCCCCACCATCACCACCATAAAGGCATGGCCCATTGAGATGCCCAGCATATGCGGCACAGTCCGGCGCAGGCCATAGTTGGCGCCCGATGCCATCAACATCAGGTTATTGGGTCCTGGTGTGATGGAGCTGGCAAAGGCAAAACCGACGAGGGCGATGAGAATTTCATAGGTCATTGCGCAATATTACGCAGGTATTGGCACAATGAAATTGCTTTGGTGCGATGTTATCAGGTATATCTGCAACTTATGATGAAGATTGATCTAATAAACGACAATATATTGCGCACCCTGTCTCGCGATGGCCGCATGAGCAATCTGCAACTGGCTGACAAGGTTGGGCTGTCGCCCTCGGCCTGTTTGCGGCGTGTGCAGGAATTGGAACGCAGTGGCGTGATCAAAGGCTACCGCGCCCGGCTTGATCCTGAACAGACCGGGCGGGCTTATGTGGTGTATGTGGCGGTTGGGCTGGCAGAACACACCAAGGCGGCCCAGACCGGGTTTGAGCAAGCAATGGCACGCGCCGATGAGGTGGCGGAGTGTCACAACGTGGCCGGGGCGTTCGAATATATGCTGCGCGTCGAGGTCGCTGATTTGCCGGCCTATAAGGCATTTCATACCGAGATATTGGGGACGGTGCCGCATGTGCGGTCGATCACGAGTTACATGGTGATGGGGACGCCGAAAGATGTCAGAGGGTAGGGATGCGGTGCGACATGTCAGTTATGCGGGGCAAGGGATGATTTCGCTGCGGTTGCGCCAATGGCGGCTTTAGGTGAATGGCATGGGTCACAAACGGTCATTTGCACTGGTGACACAAACGTTGGGTTTTGACCGATTTTCTTGTTGAAGCTGACGTTGAATTTGCATTTGTTGGACAACCGCTGAGCGGACTTTTGAGACATTCGCTGCTTTGACACCAATGGTTGGTACTGGCTACTTCGCGACATGAGCGGCATCAAGCCATTCTGAAGCCTTCGTCATCATTTGGGATGAACTTGCCGCAATGCGGCGGAAAAAGCAGCCGTTCATGTGCGGTGCGGCGAAAACTGACGCCTAGATGACCCGGTCGCGGACGAAGCCGACTTTCATTTTCGATAGGAAAATTGCCCAAGGTACGTCATGGAAACCCCTGTTTTCTCGATGTTCATCGGGGTTCTAAACTCTTTCGCGTCAGCCAGGATAAACAGATTTGCGTCCTGCAGCTGAGAGGCCCTTGCTGCTTCGAGCACCTGTTCTAGGTAAAATTGGGAATAGCTGTTGAGCCTTATCAAATCTTCGAGAGCTTCTCCGTTGCCCACTCGATATTCAATGAAGTCATGATCGTAGCGCCTTTGGCCCTGAGACGCGGCAAAGCCGTTTAGCGGCCTAGCTCTGTCTTCATATTGCTCTTCGAAAAGTTCCGCCAAAGCAGTGTCGCTCTGAAAGCGACCTAACCAGAGATGAAGGTGTTCATTCAAAATCCACTGCTCCTCTTAAGAGACTGGTTTCAGGGAATATGGCGAGACGAACCAATCTTGCAACGTCATAGTTCGGCTGAAAAAATAGTCTCCAACCCGCGATTTGTTATCGTCAGCACAGGTGGCCGCACATCGTGATGGTCCGATGACCACATTGAGCCCAGACTACAAGAGTTCTGCTTTGCAGCGAATGTCCAGTGCAACGGTTGGGTGCTCTCAGGGATATAGATATGACCTCAACATCGGGTCTTCAGAAAATGATGTGTCGCTGACCTGCATCCCTATCTTTTCTGCGACACGGATTGATTCCGTGTTCGAAATTCGAATTGTCGAAATGATCGAACTAAACTCTTCTGAGGCACGCTCGATGACGGCTTTAGCTGCCTCGGTGCCATAACCTCTACCTTGATATTGTTTGCGTATAGCGTAGCAAATCATCGGGAACGGTTCCCACGGTATCAGCCCACAAACACCTACAAAAACTGCGTCCTTCGTTTCAACTGCCCAGATGCTGTAGCCAAGCTCTGAGTGTTCAGCAATTCGATTGTTTAGCCAGCGCTCCGCCTCTGAAACAGTTTTTGTTTCGAAAATCCGGCCTCCTGAAGTTTCTGATCCGAGGGTAAGGAACACCGGCTCCAGATCACCCTTTGAGAGTTCGCGTATTGTCAGCCTAGAGGTGACAATTGGTACAAGTCGTCGTCGCATGTTTGTTCCAGTCTCCTGACGAAAACATCGTGCCACATGACTTCATCACTGGTAAGCCGACATCTGGGACAACTCGACGGACGGCAGGTTTGCGCAACTCGTGTCCGTTAATGCGCCGCGCAGCATCCGTTAAAGAGGGCTCAGACCAGTTGTTAGCTGCATTTTGTCCGAACGACTGCTTGCGGACAAAAACCCCATGACAGAGCTTCTCTGCCAAAAACGGTCGTTTTTGTCACTGGCGGCGACGCGCCCGAAAGCATTGAAAAATCTTGTGCCACAATCCCTTGGCGAAACGCGGATTGATTTTGTCACATTCTTGGCTGCATCCTGAGGAGCGGACGTTGGTATACGGTGCATCATCCAGTACGCTGGCCCCAAATCGAATTTACCCACAACACATCCACCCCTAAAAACAAAAACGGCCATGTCCGGGAGGAGGTGGACATGACCGTTCTTATTTATCAGCGCCCCCTCGCGTCTCGGGAGGAGAAGAAGCGGGGCGCATCCTCGCTGGCATTGCTCGGGAGGAGGTGAGCGCCGCCAGCGGTATGATCGGTTCCAACCCGGGAGGAGGATGGGCGGTTCCGAAACTTGTGTCATAAAGTGGCGGCATCCGGGAGGAGGTGGATGCCGCCACCTTATATGTGACCCAAACCTCGGGAGGAGGTGAGGTGTTGGGCCTTGTCCAGATCTGCCTAAAGGGAGGAGGCGACAGATCCGAATTCTTGAATTACTTGCCGTAGGCCGCTTCGTAAGCGATGCCTTTGATCATGCTGCGCGAAATGCCCAGATCGGCAAGATCGCGGTTGGAAAGCGTTTCCAGTTCGGACAGTGTTTTCCGGTAGGTTTTGCGTTTTGCGGCATTGTCAGCAAGCTGCGCGCGGAAAGCGGCAAAGCGTGTGGACAAGGAGTTGCCAGCGAGGAATGTTTCTGTTTGTACGGTCATCTTACTACTCAGTGTTATTCAGAATGCAGCGACTTTTGCCGCGCTGTTGTGATAAGGATGTATGATTATGCTGCAGTTGCACAATGCCCGATTGCGCAATGCTGCTATGCAGAAAATGCATAAACATTCCTGACCTATCGTTATCAATCTGTCGTAATTTTGTGCATCTGTTTCCAGGCCCTTGCGATTTGCCTGAAACATGCCAGATGGTGGTTGGAATTTAGACAGTTTAAAAACTTGAGGGCTTCTTATGACTGTGACCCGTGATGACATTCTAGGTGCGCTGTCCCGACTCACCTTGCCCGGCGGCGATGATCTGGTGTCGCGCGACATGATCCGCGCCCTGAATATTGAGGATGGCACAGTCCGTTTCGTGATCGAGGCCGCTGATCCGGGCGAAGCCGCCAAGATGGATGGTGTGCGCCGTGCCGCAGAAGATATCGTGCGTCGCTTGCCCAGTGTGGAAACTGTGACAGTTGTGCTGACAGCGCATGGCCCTGCGCCAAAACCGGCAGAACCCCCTTCATTGAAAATCGGTCGCCACCCGACACCGCAGGCGGGCCCTGCCAAGGTTTCTGGTGTGGATCGTATTCTTGCCATCGGTTCGGGCAAGGGTGGTGTAGGCAAATCGACTGTTTCGTCGAACCTTGCTGTGGCCTTGGCCCGCGAAGGCCGCCGTGTTGGCCTGTTGGATGCAGATATCTACGGACCTTCCCAGCCGCGCATGATGGGGGTGAATAAACGCCCTGGCAGTCCTGATGGTAAGACGATTATCCCCTTGCAGGCGCATGGTGTCACGATGATGTCGATTGGTCTGATGATGGAAGAGGGCAAGGCCGTCGTCTGGCGTGGCCCGATGTTGATGGGTGCGTTGCAGCAGATGCTGGGGCAGGTGCAGTGGGGCGAGCTGGATGTCTTGATTGTTGATTTGCCGCCCGGCACGGGTGATGTGCAACTGACCTTGTGCCAGAAGACAGAGTTGACGGGGGCTGTGATTGTCAGCACCCCGCAAGATGTTGCCTTGCTTGATTCCCGTAAGGCGCTGGATATGTTTAGCTCGCTGCGCACGCCCGTACTGGGCATGATCGAGAATATGTCGACCTTTGTTTGCCCCTCTTGCGGCACCGAAAGCCATATCTTCGGGCAGGGCGGGGTTGCTGCCGAGGCCGAAAAGATCGGCGTGCCGTTCTTGGGGGCTTTGCCAATTGATCTGGACACACGTCTTGCAGGGGACGCGGGCACACCCATTGCCGCAGGCGATGGCCCGATGGCCGATGCCTATCGCGCGATGGCCCGCCGCTTTATCGAGGGCGGTATTGCTTGATTGATATCCGTGCAGCAACGTCAGCAGATTTTGATCTGATCTGGCCACTGTTGCGTGATGTCTTTCGCGCGGGTGATACCTACGCCGTTGATCCTGAGATCAGCAAAGAAGAAGCGCGCGCACTTTGGGTGACGCAGGCCCGTGTGACTTATGTTGCCGAAAGCGACGGCATGATTGTCGGCACTTACTACATCAGGACCAATAAACCGGGTGGCGGCGCGCATATCTGCAACTGCGGCTATATTGTCAGCCCGGCGGCGCGGGGGCAGGGGATTGCTGCCCGGCTTTGCGAACATAGTCAGGACCAAGCACGCCGCTTGGGTTATCGCGCCATGCAGTTCAATTTTGTGTTGGCCAGCAATGAAGGTGCTGTCCGCCTGTGGCATCGTCTCGGGTTCGAGACGGTTGGCACGATCCCCGATGCATTTGATCATCCTGTACTGGGTCTGGTCGATGCCTTTGTGATGTACCGCCGCCTGTAGCGGTTTGGTTTTTACATCACAGTCTTGGGAATTTATGGAATCAATGCGGATTTCGAATCACAATTCGCGTAAATTCTGGCTATCTAAGGCTCAATAGGGGCCTCTGTGTGCTTCAGGCAGCAGAAAAATTGAGAATATCTGTTAGCTGTCGCGATACCCGTATTTGACTATATGTAGTGGTCTGTGGCATCAAGTGCCCTACAATTATTGCAGTTTTGGCTGTTTGTTTGCAATATCTTGTTTGTTGGCGCCCCCGAAAACACCATCTAGTACCATGAATTCCCAAAAAGGTGTTGATCGGTGAGCGATCTGGTGTCACAACTGTTTCACGGTAATGACGGACACGACTTCAAACGGGGCAACTTAAGAACCCCAACCGGCACAAAAGCAGGTTTCATACAGGCTTCGCCATTACCGAAACTAGATCCGGCGCGTGAGCGAGCAGACATCCCCCCAGGTGGCACGCGCAGTCGGACTTCCCGTAAGGGACGAGGCGGCGGATTGATCAGTGGCAGCAGATCAATCCGCCGTTCTCACATCTAAGGCAAATTTCCGGGGGCAAGTTGAGGACCGAGGGACAGTGGTTCTGAGTTTTACAGGCGAACACACCCAAAAGGTGGACGGTAAGGGGCGCATGTCGATCCCTGCCGATTTTCGTCGTGTGCTCGAAGCGGGTGATCCAGAGTGGACCCCGGGCCTGTCGCCCCGCATGTACCTTCTTTATGGCGATCATCTGAAAAACCAGCTGCACGGCTATACGGTTGACGAATTCAACGCGGTTGTGGCGCAGATCAATGCGTTGCCGCGTGGGTCTTCGGATAAGAAGAAACTGTCGCGTTTGATCATTGGTCAATCCATCAAGCTGGACGTTGATAAGGATGGCCGTACCGTCATGCCCATCAAGCAACGCCAGAAACTGGGGCTGACGGATGGTGAGCTGACGTTCAGCGGGTTGGGTGACCATTTCGAGATTTGGAAGGCTGAGACATTCAGCAAAGAGGTTGCCGATGACCTCTCTGGCTGGCTTGGAGAGCAGGAGGATGGGTATGATCCTCTCATCCTTTTGGATGGTTAAACGATGTCTGCTGCCGCTGAAACCTCACCCCATATTCCTGTCCTGATTAGACCGCTCATCGCAGCGGTCTCGCCCGTTTCTGGGGTCTGGCTGGATGGGACGTTTGGGAACGGTGGATATACGCGAGAGTTACTGGCCGCTGGTGCGGATAAGGTGATTGGCGTAGACCGTGATCCGCTGGCGTTTGAAATGGCGGCGGATTGGATTGGTGGCTATGGCGACCGGATTCAAACGGTCGATGGTGTGTTTTCCAAGCTGGATGAATACGGGTCTGATCTGGATGGTGTGGTGCTGGATCTTGGTGTTAGTTCCATGCAGCTTGATCTGGCCGAGCGCGGCTTTTCGTTTATGCGTGACGGCCCGCTGGATATGCGGATGAGCCAAGATGGCCCCTCTGCCGCTGATCTGTGCAATGACGCGGATGAGGCAGAGCTTGCTGATATCGTTTACCTTTACGGCGAAGAACGTGCATCGCGCCGCATCGCCAAGGCGATTGTCGCAGCGCGCCCGCTCACTACGACATTGCAATTGGCAAAGATCGTGGAGGGGTGCTTGCCGCGTGCAAAGCCCGGTCAATCACATCCGGCAACGCGGACGTTTCAGGCGCTGCGTATTGCTGTGAACAATGAGTATGGCGAGTTGGCCGACGGGCTGATGGCGGCCGAACGCGCGTTGAAACCCGGCGGGCAGTTGGCTGTCGTGACGTTCCATTCGGTCGAAGACCGGATGGTCAAACGGTTCTTGCAGGCGCGGTCTGGCAATACCGCGAATGCGAACCGCTATGCGCCGGAAGTGGCGCAGATAACACCGGCGTGGCGTATCGAGAAGCGTAAAGCGATTGGGCCGGATGAGCAGGAACTGGCGGAAAACCCGCGTTCTCGTTCCGCCAAGCTGCGTGTCGCGATCCGCACGGATGCGCCGGCTGAAGCGATTGATCCGGCAAAGCTGGGCATGCCGATGAAGAAACAAAAGGGGGGCCGGTAAGGTGCGTGGTCTGTTTTATGTACTGACAGCTTTGGCTGTTATGGGGCTCGCGTTTTGGGCCTATCAGGAAAACTATAAAACGCAGTCGGCGATTGCCGAGGTGCGCGGATTGCACGGTGAAATCGGTGCGGCGCACGAGCGTTTAGGTATGCTGCGCGCTGAGTGGGCTTATCTGAACCGCCCGGATCGGTTGGCTGATTTGGCTGATCTGAACTTTGACCGTCTTGGCTTACTTCCGCTGATGCCCGACGCCTTTGGCGCGGTTGATCAGATCATCTACCCATTGCCCCCGATTTTGCCGATTACGAACCCGATTGAACTGTCCTTTGACGAACGCGCCGCGATGGAAGGTGACCTATGAGTCGTGCACCACTTCGTCCACTGGCCCGTATCCTCAAGGCACGTGCTCGCGGTGAAAACCCTGACGCGATTGAGGCTGAAAACCGTGCCCGCCGACATGAGGCGATGGCCGACAAGCAGCGCCAACGCGCCGAGGGGCGTTTGCTGGTTCTTGGCTTGGCATTCTTTTGCGCCTTTGGTCTGATCGGGATGCGCATGGGCGCTTTGGCGTCTTCCGTCCCTGAGGAGCCAAGCGCCTCTGCTGTAGGTAACCCGATTATCGGGCAACGCTCTGATATAATTGATAGAAATGGGCGTATTTTGGCAACAAACCTTGCCACCCATTCGCTGTATGCCCACCCGCGTGACATGATTGATCCGGCCTATGCCGCCAAAGAGCTGGCCGAGATTTTCCCCGAATTGGATGAAGCCGAGCTGCTGAAAGACTTTGAAGGTGATCGTCGGTTCCTGTGGGTCCGTCGTCAGATCAGCCCAGAGCAAATGCAGGCTGTCCACGATATTGGCTCACCCGGCCTTCTTTTTGGTCCGCGCGAGATGCGCCTTTATCCTAACGGCCCGATTGCCGCGCATGTTTTGGGTGGTGCCAGTTACGGCCGCGAAGGTGTAGCCAGTGCTGAGGTGATTGGCGTGGCAGGTGTGGAGCGTCAATTTGATAGCTACCTGCGTGACCCCGCCAATGAAGGTGCGCCGCTTCAACTTTCACTTGATCTGACCGTGCAGGCCGCTGCCGAGCAAGTATTGGCGGGTGGTATGTCGATTATGAACGCAAAAGGTGCGACGTCCGTTTTGATGGACGTGCATACTGGCGAGATCATTTCGATGGTGTCGCTACCGGATTTCGATCCCAATAATCGCCCGCGCGTGCAAGCGACGGGTGATCAATCTGACAGCCCACTGTTCAACCGCGCGGTGCAGGGTGTTTACGAGTTGGGGTCCGTCTTCAAGATTTTCACCACTGCGCAGGCGATGGAACTGGGCCTTGTCAACGCCAACACCATGATTGACACGCAAGGCCCTTTGACATGGGGTCGGTTCCGTATTCGGGATTTCCGTAATTATGGTCCGGAACTCAGCACAACGGACGTGATCGTCAAATCCTCTAACATCGGCACGGCACGTATCGCCATGCAGATCGGGGGCGAGCGGCAGCGGGCGTTTTTGGATTCACTGGGGTTTTTAGAGCCGACACCGCTTGAGATGGTCGAAGCGCCGACTGGTAAGCCGTTGTTGCCACCCAATTGGTCGGAGATTTCAACGATGACGATTTCTTATGGGCATGGGCTTTCGTCATCTCCGGTGCATCTGGCCGCTGGCTATGCATCGTTGCTGAATGGCGGCACACGGGTTGAGCCAACTTTGCTGCGCCGGGATCATGTCGAACAGGGCCCGCGTATCGTGAGCGAAGCGGTGAGCGCACGTGCGCGTGAAATGCTGCGGCAGGTGGTTGTCCGCGGCACTGCGTCATTCGGTGAAGTGCCCGGATACGCGGTTGGCGGAAAAACCGGTACGGCGGATAAGCCGCGCGCGGCAGGGGGTGGTTACTATGATGACAAGGTGATTTCGACCTTTGCAACGGTGTTTCCGGCCAATGATCCGCAGTATGTTTTGATCGTCACCTTGGATGAACCTTCCGAGAATTCAGGTGACGAACCACGTCGCACAGCGGGTTGGACGGCTGTCCCTGTGGCGGCTGAAATGATCCGCCGCACGGCACCGCTTTTGGGCTTGCGTCCGCAAGTGGACACGCCTCAACAGGTCGGTGTAACACTGACCGCAAACTAGGCGAGGGCGGGCAATGAAATCACTGGCGGAACTGGGTCTGACGGCACGCGGCGCGCGCGAAGCGCAGATCACCGGGTTGGCTGTGGATAGCCGTGATGTGAAGCCGGGTTTCTTATTTGCCGCATTGCCGGGCGTGCAGGTGCACGGGGGTGAATTCATCCAATATGCGTTGCGTATGCAGGCCGGTGCGATCCTGACGGACGCAAAGGGGGCGGCGATTGCAGCTGATGTATTGGCGGCTTCTGATGCGGCTGTCATCGTGGCGCAAGACCCGCGACAGGCGCTTGCGCAGACAGCTTCGCTTTGGTTCGGTGCCCATCCCAAGACGGTGGTTGCGGTCACCGGGACCAACGGTAAGACGTCTGTTTCCACCTTCTGCCGCCAGATCTGGGAAGAGCTGGATTTGCCCGGTGTCAACCTTGGCACAACCGGGGTTGAGGGCGCATGGAACCACCCTCTCAAACACACGACGCCAGAGCCGATTACACTGCACCGCGTCATGGCTGAGGCTGCCAAGAACGGGATTTCCCACGTTGCTATGGAAGCCTCCTCGCATGGGCTGGATCAGCGGCGTTTGGATGGTGTTCTATTGACGGCTGCGGGGTTTGCGAATTTCAGCCAAGACCACCTTGATTATCACCAGACGTTTGAGGCTTATTTCGATGCCAAGATGGGACTTTTCCAGCGTGTCTTGTCCGAAGACGGCGTTGCCGTGATCAACTTTGACGACCCAAAAGGCACAGAAGTGGCCGCGATCTGTACCGCACGCGGGCAAGAGGTGATTGGCGTGGGCCGTCACCCGGATGCCCGCTTGCGCCTGACCGGCCAGCGGTTTGATGCAACCGGGCAGGATTTGCTTTTTGAATGGCAGGGCCGGGCACGGCAAGCGCGTTTGGAATTGATTGGCGGGTTTCAGGCAGAGAACGTCCTATTAGCCGCGGGTTTGGTGATCGCAGCGGGTGCTGACGCTGACGAGGTATTCGATACACTGCAATATCTGACAACTGTGCGTGGTCGCATGGAGTTGGCTGCCACCCGCCAAAGCGGTGCGGCCGTGTTCGTTGACTATGCGCATACACCAGATGCCGTTGAAACTGCGCTCAAAGCAATGCGCCCGCATGTGATGGGCCGGATCATCGTGATCGTGGGCGCGGGTGGCGATCGCGATGCAGGCAAGCGCCCTTTGATGGGGGCTGCGGCGGCGCAGCATGCCGATATCGTGATTGTGACGGATGATAACCCCCGCTCCGAGGATCCAGCGATGATCCGTGCGGCTGTGATGGCTGGTGCCGTTGATGCGGGTGGATCGGATAGTATCACCGAGGTCGGTGACCGGGCCGAGGCCATCTTGCGCGGCATTGATATGCTGGGCGCAGGGGATGCTTTGCTGATCGCGGGCAAGGGCCACGAGACAGGGCAAGTGGTGGGTGATACCGTGCTGCCCTTTGATGATGTGGAACAGGCGAGTGTCGCTGTGGCCGCCCTTGAGGGTTGGATATGACCGCACTTTGGACGTCCGCAGAGGCAGCTGATGCGACTGGTGGCCAAGCCACGCAAGACTGGGACGCGCAGGGTGTTTCGATTGATACGCGCACGATTGCGCAGGGTGATCTGTTTGTTGCGTTGAAAGATGTACGCGATGGGCATGAGTTTGTGGCACAGGCGCTGGAGAAGGGGGCTGCTGCGGCGTTGGTGACCCATCGTCCCGATGATGTGGACGAAGATGCGCCGCTTCTAATTGTGCCGGATGTGTTGGACGCATTGTGGGCCTTGGGGCGTGCCGCCCGGGCGCGGACCGGTGCCAAGATCGCGGCGATTACCGGGTCCGTCGGTAAAACCTCGACCAAGGAAATGCTGCGTGCCGTGCTGGAAAAACAAGGCAAATGCCATGCGGCTGAAGCGTCCTACAACAACCACTGGGGCGTGCCGCTGACATTGGCGCGGATGCCTTCGGATACGGATTATGCCGTGATCGAGATTGGGATGAGCAATCCGGGTGAGATTACGCCACTGTCGCAGATGACGCGCCCTCATGTTGCAATGGTCACCACTGTCGCAGCCGCCCATTTGGCCTCTTTTGATAGCCTTGCCGGAATCGCGGTTGAGAAGGCCTGCATTATGGATGGGTTAGAGCCGGGCGGCATTGCGGTGTTGAACAGCGATATCGAGACCAGCCAGATTTTGCAGGATCACGCGGTTAAATGCCGTGTCAAGCAGATATTGTTTGGTGAAACCGCCGCCGATTGGGCCGTCAAGGATGTGCGGATTACGGGCGATGTAACTGTGATCAATGCCTCTCGCGGTTCTGAGGACTATCTGTTCAAACTCTCTGTCCCCGGCCGCCATTTTGCGATGAATGCCGTTGGCGTATTGGCCGTAGCAGAGGCTTTGGGGGCTGATCCGGTTGCGGCATCGCTCGACATTGCGGGATGGGCGCCGCCTGCAGGGCGTGGCGCGCGCGAAGTGATCGTGACCGACGCAGCCAAAGATGGCGAAAGCCTTGAGTTGCTGGATGATGCGTTCAACGCCAATCCAACATCGCTCATAGCATCGCTTGAAGTGCTTGCCGCCTCGTCCCCGACAGACAATGTCGGCCGCATTATCAAAGGCCGCCGCATCGCGATCCTTGGCGACATGCTGGAGCTTGGTGACGCAGAAGAGGCGATGCACAGGGGCATGGCAGTGAACGCTGATCTTCAAAAGCTTGACCTGATCCATTGCGCGGGCCCCTTGATGCGCCACTTGTGGGAAGCGCTGCCGGAAGAACAGCGTGGATACTGGGTACAAACGGCGGCGGAACTGGTGCCGCAGGCACCGCGCCTTGTCGATGCAGGCGATGTGGTGCTGGTGAAGGGCTCCAAGGGCAGCAAAGTCAGCCTTGTCGTTGACGCCATCCGAAAACTCGGGCATCGCCGCTCGCAACAACAATAAGGTATTATAAATGTTATACTGGCTCACAGCGCTTTCGGACGGTGGCGACTTTTTTAACCTCTTTCGTTACATCACCTTCCGGGCCGGTGGGGCCTTTATGACGGCACTTTTGTTCGGGTTCATCTTTGGGCCGCCGCTGATCAACGTGTTGCGGCGCAGGCAGGGCAAGGGCCAGCCGATCCGTGATGATGGACCAGAGGGGCACTTCGTGAAGGCAGGCACGCCGACCATGGGTGGCCTGCTGATCGTAGGGGCGCTGACGTTTTCAACGCTTTTGTGGGCCAGATTGGACAATCCATTCATTTGGATGGTGTTGTTTGTGACCTTGTCTTTCGCGGCCATTGGCTTTGCCGATGATTATTCTAAAGTGTCCAAGCAGACCACTGCCGGGGTTTCCGGCAAGGTGCGGATTTTGCTGGGGATATTGATAGCAGGCGTCGCGGGATATTGGGCTGCGGCCTATCACCCGGATGATCTGAGCAATCAACTCGCCTTGCCGATTTTCAAGGATACGCTGATCAATCTGGGCATCTTGTTTGTGCCTTTTGCGATTATCGTCATTGTGGGGGCCGCCAATGCGGTGAACCTCACGGATGGCCTTGATGGTTTGGCGATCATGCCGGTGATGATTGCGGCAGGCACCTTTGGGATTATCGCCTATGCGGTGGGACGGACCGATTTTACCGAATATCTGGATGTGCATTATGTACCGCAAACCGGTGAAATCCTGATCTTTACGGCCGGTCTGATCGGTGGCGGCTTGGGCTTTCTTTGGTACAACGCACCACCTGCTGCGGTCTTTATGGGCGACACCGGATCGTTGGCCTTGGGCGGCGCATTGGGGGCAATTGCGGTCGCGACCAAACACGAGATCGTGCTGGCAATCGTTGGTGGCCTCTTCGTGCTCGAGGCGCTTTCGGTGATTATTCAGGTGCTTTACTTCAAGCGGACCGGCAAACGGGTTTTCCTGATGGCGCCGATCCACCACCATTATGAGAAAAAGGGGTGGGCCGAGCCGCAGATCGTGATCCGGTTCTGGATCATTTCACTGATCCTGGCGATGATCGGGCTGGCGACTTTGAAGGTGAGGTAGAACGGATGCAGACGGCTTTGGTCACAGGCGCGAACCGTGGCATTGGCAAGGCTATTGCTTCTGCATTGTTGCACGCTGGACTGGAGGTCCGTGTTGGCGCCCGCGATCTGGCCGAGGGCGAAGCAGTTGCGGCAGAGATTGGTGCGCAGGCAATGGCACTTGATCTGACCGACCCGCAGACTTTTCATGACGCGATTACAGACGTCACTGTGCTTGTGAACAACGCAGGCGTGTTGTGGGATGGTGGTGTTTTTGATGATCCGGGACGATTTGAAGAGACGCTACAGGTTAGTGTGAATGGTCCCTATGCGCTGATCCGAGCAGCATTGCCCGCTATGACGGCCGCGGGCTATGGCCGGGTCGTGAATGTCTCGTCCGATTGGGGTAGCTTCACACAAGGACTCGGTGGCGGTGGGGCCTATGCGATTGGCAAGGCGGCCATGAATGCACTTACCGTCATTGCGGATCGCGATACCCCTGATTTTATCAAGATCAATTCCATGTGCCCCGGTTGGGTGCAGACCCGCATGGGCGGCGCCGACGCGACCCGCTCGCCGGAAGAGGCTGCGGACACTGCCGTCTGGCTTGCGACTTTACCCGGTGATGGTCCTTCAGGCGGCTTTTTCCGCGACCGTGAACCGCTGTCGTGGTAGGGCGGCGTAAGATCACGGGATGTGTAAGAAGGTAGCGAAATGATTCCAGTTCAAGGGTTTCAAGGCAAGATAGTTGCGGTTTTAGGTCTCGGACGGTCCGGGCGTGCGGCGGCGGTGGCATTGGCTGCTGGCGGTGCGCAGCCTGTTGTCTGGGATGATAGTGCTGTCGCGCGGGATGCGGCACATGACGCAGGTCTTGATCTGCGTGATCTGACCAAGCCGGGTGCGTTTGCGGGTGTTGCCTGTCTTATCGTCAGCCCTGGCATTCCCCATCTTTATCCCGCCCCTAATCCTGTGATCGCCGCCGCCTGGGATGCGGACGTGCCTGTCGATAATGACATTGGCCTGTTCTTTCGGTCCTTTGCGACGGCAGATTGGGACAGTTTTGATATTCAGCCGCGTGTGATCGCTGTGACCGGGTCCAACGGCAAATCAACCACCGCCGCCTTGATCCATCATATCTTGGTTGAGAACGGACGCCCTGCCCAACTTGCCGGCAACATCGGGCGAGGGGTGTTGGACATTGAACCGGCCCATGATGGTGAGGTCGTGGTTTTGGAACTGTCCTCTTACCAGACTGACCTTGCGCGCAGCATGACACCGGATGTGGCCGTGTTCACCAATCTCAGCCCTGATCATCTGGATCGCCATGCGGGCTTGGGTGGGTATTTTGCGGCCAAGCGCCGCCTGTTTGCCGAAGGTGGGCCTGACCGTGCCGTTATTGGCGTGGATGAAGCGGAGGGTCGCTATATCGCCAATCAGCTGATCGAGGGGGCGGGGGATGATCGGGTGATCCGTGTCTCATCTGGTCAGAAACTGGCCGGGCAGGGGTGGAGCGTCTTTGCGCGCAAAGGGTTCTTGTCTGAGCATCGCAAGGGGCGGCAGGTCGGGTCGATTGATCTGCGCAGTATTGGTGGTTTGCCCGGCGCGCATAACCATCAGAATGCCTGTGCGGCCTATGCCGCTTGTCGGACCTTGGGCCTTGGGCCCAAGGGGATTGAGGCGGCAATGCAGAGCTATCCCGGGTTGCCGCACCGTAGTCAGCTTGTGGGTAAAAAGGATGGTGTGACCTTTGTGAATGACAGTAAGGCCACAAATGTAGAAAGCGCGGCGCAGGCCCTGCAGGCCTTTCCAACGATACGCTGGATTTGTGGCGGCTTGCAAAAGGAAGGCGGGCTGGGGGGGCTGTTGCCGCATCTGGGGTCCGTCGTGAAAGCTTATGTGATTGGCCGCGAGGCTGCGGATTTTGCCCGGCAGCTGAGCGGGGCAGAGGCGGAGGTTTGCGGGACGATGGACGTTGCTGTCGCGCGGGCTGCGGCCGATGCGCAACCGGGTGAGGTGGTGCTCTTGGCGCCTGCCGCGGCGTCTTTTGATCAGTATGACAGCTTTGAGGCGCGCGGGGACGATTTTATCAGACAGGCGAAGGTGGCTTTGGGGTAAGGTGGATCATGATCCACCTTACGATGCGGCAATGGCCTGTCCTGCCGCCCAGCCTGAGGACCAAGCCCACTGGAAGTTATAACCACCCAGCCAACCGGTCACATCCACACATTCGCCAATGAAATAAAGACCCGGAACTGTCTTTGACTGCATAGTTTTGGATGACAGCGCATCTGTGTCCACCCCGCCCAACGTTACTTCGGCTGTGCGGTAGCCTTCTGAACCTGCAGGGGTCAGCGTCCAATCTGAGAGGTGATCACAAAGTGCCGCAAGCGTGGCATCGCTTTGGTCAGCAATGTTGCCGGTCAGAGCGATCTCTTGGCTAAGATGATCAACCAGACGCGCTGGTAAATGTTGCGATAGAACTGTTGTCAGTGCCTTGCGTCCGTCGGTTTGGCGCTGGCCTTGTAATGCGGGCATCAAATCGCCCCCTGCGATCAAGTTGATCTTGATCGTCTCGCCTTCGCGCCAATAGGATGAGGCCTGCAGGACTGCCGGACCCGAAAGGCCGCGATGGGTAAACAGGATAGCCTCATCAAAGCTGGTATCACCCGCATGCACCCGCGCAGGTGTGGCGACGCCTGCTAGCGGTTTGAATTTTTCATCCGAAAACATGAGGGGTACCAAACCGGGCCGCGGGGTTATGACGGGCAGTCCGAATTGGGTGGCAATCTGATAGCCCAGCCCTGTCGCCCCCATTTTGGGGATGGACTTGCCGCCACAGGCAACGACCAGATTGCCCGCTGTGATTTGCCTTGTCTGCCCTTCGCGCTGTAAGGCAATGCTGAAACGGCTGCCATTATGGCTGATCTCACCCACCTCGGTTTGCAGCCAAAGCTGGGCACCTGCCTTGTCCATCTCGGCCCGCAGCATCGCGATGATCTCTTTGGCGCTATGATCACAAAAGAGCTGTCCGAGTGTCTTTTCATGCCAAGCAATGCCGTGTTGATCGACCAGATCGATGAAATCCCACTGCGTGTAGCGCCCCAGTGCGGATTTGCAGAAATGCTTGTTCTGGCTGATGAAATTCTGCGGACTGGCGTGCAGGTTCGTGAAATTGCAGCGTCCACCCCCTGATATCCTGATCTTTTCACCCGGTGCTTTGGCGTGGTCGATAATCAACACGCCGGGCCCTGCGTGGGCGGCGCACATCATACCTGCGGCACCTGCACCGATGATAAGGGTTTCAAATTCCATGGAGGCCCATATGGCGTAACCCGCAGGCGATATCAATTATTGCCAGCCTCTGGATGCCTCCGGCGGAAGTTTGATGGGACGAAGAAAGAGGCGCGCCGCGGTTTTTCAGTGGAATCGTGGTGAATTGGCGGTTAAGGTGACCATAGACCCGGCAAACGGGCGATGTAGGCAAATGAGCGGTGATCCATGACGGAAATGGTCTATGGGACGGTCCCGGTGCAATCCGGCGACCCGGTTCTGCCCCGGTGGTGGCGGACAATTGATAAGTGGACGATGTCGTGCATCCTGTTGTTGTTCGGAATTGGCTTGCTGTTGGGTTTGGCATCCTCGCCGCCTCTGGCTGCTAAAAACGGGCTGGAGCCGTTTTATTATGTGACCCGTCAGGCGATCTTTGGCGGGATGGCCATGATGGTCATGTTTGTCGTATCCATGATGTCGCCGACACTGGTGCGCCGTTTGGCGGTTCTTGGGTTCTTGTGTGCTTTTGTGGCGCTGGCGTTATTGCCTGTTTTGGGCACCGATTTCGGAAAAGGTGCGACACGCTGGTATTCGCTGGGCTTTGCATCAGTGCAGCCTTCTGAGTTCTTGAAACCTGGGTTCGTCGTCATGGCGGCTTGGCTTTTGGCCGCCTCGCAGCAATTGGGTGGGCCGCCCGGGAAGGTCTATTCCTTTGTGCTGACGATGATGATCGTGCTGATGCTTGCGATGCAGCCGGATTTCGGGCAGGCCGCACTTATTCTCTTTGCATGGGGTGTGATGTATTTTGTGGCCGGTGCGCCGATGATTTTGTTGATTATACTTGCCGGGTTGGTCGTCTTTGGTGGCACAATCGCCTATGCTAATTCAGAGCACTTTGCCCGCCGGATTGATGGGTTTCTGTCGCCCGATGTCGATCCCAATACACAGTTGGGCTATGCGACGAACGCGATCCGTGAAGGCGGGTTCTTTGGCGTTGGTGTCGGTGAGGGGCAGGTGAAATGGTCGCTGCCCGATGCCCATACCGACTTCATTATCGCGGTTGCGGCTGAGGAGTATGGTTTGATTTGTGTGCTTGTGATTATTGCGCTTTATGCCGTGATTGTTGTGCGCTCGTTACTGCGTCTTATGAAGGAACGCGATGTGTTTATTCGCCTTGCAGGCACCGGTTTGGTTTGCATCTTTGGTGTACAGGCCATGATTAATATGGGGGTGGCAGTGCGGTTGCTGCCTGCCAAGGGGATGACGTTGCCGTTCGTGTCCTATGGTGGGTCGTCGCTGATTGCCGGCGGTATTGCTGTTGGCATGTTGTTGGCATTTACCCGCAGCAGACCGCAGGGTGCGATGGAGGATATCTTGTTGCGCCGGGCGAACCGATGAGTGCGCCACTCTTGATTATTGCCGCAGGCGGTACGGGCGGGCATATGTTTCCTGCGCAGGCCTTGGCTGAGGCTATGCTGGCGAAAGGTTGGCGCGTCAAACTGTCCACCGATACGCGTGGCGCACGTTACGCGGGCGGTTTTCCGGACGCGGTTGAGGTCAATGTGGTTGGCAGTGCGACCTTTGCCCGTGGTGGCATTGCGCAGAAACTGATGGTCCCGTTCCGTATTTTGGGCGGCATTGGCGCCGCGAAGTGGCGCATGTTTCGTGATCGACCGACGGTCGTTGTGGGCTTTGGTGGTTATCCCGCCATTCCTGCCATGTCCGCTGCATGGGCCTTGCGTATTCCGCGGATGATCCATGAACAAAACGGTGTTTTGGGGCGGGTCAATCAGCTTTTTGCCAAGCGTGTTGATCAGATTGCTTGTGGAACGTGGCCTACTGAGCTGCCAGGCAAGATTGAAGGTGTTCATACCGGAAATCCGGTGCGCGCAGCGATCCTTGAGCACGCGGGCGCGCCTTATATTCCCCCCGGCGATTACCCGATGTCGATCCTTGTCATGGGGGGCTCGCAGGGTGCGCGGGTGATGTCTGATGTGGTGCCGCCGGCGATTTCGGCCTTGCCGCAAGAAATCCGGCGCAACATTCGCGTGAGCCATCAGGCGCGGCCTGAGGACCTCGAGCGTGTCAAGGAATACTACGCAAACGAAGTCATCACGGCGGACGTGCAGACCTTCTTTGATGACGTGCCGCGCCGGATGGTGGATGCGCAATTGGTCATTTCGCGATCGGGTGCGTCGACTGTGGCAGATGTCAGCGTCATTGGCCGCCCTGCAATTTGGGTGCCCTTGGCAAGTGCTATCCGGGATGAGCAGACGGCGAATGCCCGCCAGTTGGTTGAGGCGGGGGGCGCGCATTTGATGACTGAGCCGGAATTTGAAGTCGCACCCCTGACGGATAAGCTGGCTGAACTGCTGTCGGACGGGCAGGGCATGTTGAAAATGGCGCAGGCGGCGACGGCCTGTGGTGTACCGGACGCGACGGAGCGACTGGTGCAATTGGTTGATAATCTGGCAGAGGCGGGCAAAAGATGATGGATGGGGACCCTAGAATGAATGCAGCAACGAAACTGCCCCTTGATGTGGGCCCGATCCATTTTGTGGGTATTGGCGGCATTGGGATGTCCGGCATCGCCGAAGTCCTGCTGAACCACGGCTACACTGTGCAGGGGTCTGATCTGAAAGCCTCTAAAATCACCGACCGCCTGAAATCCTTGGGCGCGATCATCTATGAAGGGCAGCGGGCAGAGAACCTTGAAGGCGCGGAGGTCATCGTGATTTCCTCTGCCATTAAGCCGGGCAATCCAGAGCTTGATGAAGCCCGCGCAAAGGGCCTGCCTGTTGTGCGCCGGGCCGAGATGTTGGCTGAACTGATGCGCCTGAAGTCGAATGTTGCCGTTGCGGGCACGCACGGCAAGACGACGACGACAACGATGGTCGCGGCCTTGCTGGATGAAGGTGGCATTGATCCGACCGTCATCAACGGTGGCATTATTCACGCCTATGGCTCCAACGCGCGGATGGGGCAGGGCGAGTGGATGGTCGTTGAGGCGGACGAGAGTGATGGGACTTTTAACCGCCTGCCTGCGACTATTGCGATTGTCACGAATATCGACCCCGAACATATGGAGCATTGGGGTACGGAAGAGGCGTTGCATCAGGGCTTCTATGATTTTGTGTCCAACATCCCATTCTACGGTTTGGCTGTTTGCTGCACTGATGATCCTGATGTGCAGTCGCTTGTGGGAAAGATCACGGACCGCCGGGTTGTGACCTATGGTTTCAATGCACAGGCAGACATTCGTGCTGTGAACCTGACTTATCAGGCTGGGGTCGCCCATTTCGATATCGCATTGCAGGCCGAGGATGCCATGATCGAAGGCTGCGCGTTGCCGATGCCGGGGGATCACAACGTCTCTAACGCCTTGTCGGCTGTGGCTGTGGCGCGCCATTTAGGCATGAAGAAGGATGAAATCCGGACTGCACTTGCGGGCTTTAAGGGCGTTAACCGCCGCTTTACCAAAGTGGGCGAAGTGGGTGGTGTGGCGATTATCGATGATTACGGCCACCACCCGGTTGAGATTGCAGCCGTGCTGAAAGCCGCCCGGCAAGCGACCGAAGGCCGTGTTATTGCGGTGCATCAACCGCACCGGTTTACCCGGTTATCGCATCACTTTGATGAATTCTGCGCTTGTTTCAATGACGCCGACGTCGTCGGCATTTCGGAGGTCTTCTCTGCCGGAGAAGACCCGATAGAAGGCGCGAGCCACCGGGATTTAGTGGCTGGTCTGATCCGTCATGGACATCGTCATGCACGCACGGTGGAATCCGAAGATGATCTGGAACGTCTTGTCCGTGAGCAAGCGAAACCGGGTGATATGGTCGTTTGCCTTGGGGCCGGTACGATCAGTGCATGGGCCAATGGGTTGCCGACTCGTTTGAAGGCGTGATTGATCCGTTTATTTTAATTGGGCTTTGGGTCGTCTTGGCATTTGTCATGGCGGCCTTTCCATCCAGTGACAAACATTGGCGGCTGGCCTATGTGCTGATTGCGGTTGGTGTGCCGCTTTTGATCTGGATCACTTGGCGCGATGGCCTGTTGATGGGTGCATTGGCGCTGATTGTCGGTGGTCTGGTGCTACGCTGGCCGGTTTACCACCTCTGGCAACACGTCAAGCGACGCTTTAGCGGCAAGTAAGATGACCCAACTGCTAGTACTGGGCGTGATGTTGATTGGGGCCGCTGCGCCTTTTGCTTTACTGACCAAGTTAATGCGCGCGGGGCACTCGGGGATTGCGCTGACCATCGTTGCGGTCATCGGCGCGGTCTTTGTCATCTTGATTTATGCCAGTGGGCGTCCCTTTGGGATTGATCCTGTTTTCGCGATGACAGTCGCGATGCTGGCCTGTGTACCCGCACTTTTGGGTAGCACAGCAGGGGCATTCTTAGGCTGGTTGCTGCGTCGGCAGGATGACCGGCGGATTTAATTCAGCATCTTCAAAAGAAAATACTTGAACGACGTTCAATTTTGCGTCATATAAATGAACAAAGTTCACAAATGGAGAATACGCATGGACTCTGGAGAATATACTTTGTTCGCTATCCCCGTAATTGCCCTTTTTGGCGTCGTTGTTTCTAATGTTTTGGATTGGTAAAAATAGGAACCATGTGGGGCTTATCAGCCTTGGCACTGTTTGGTCCGCATTTACCGGGGCCATGTTCATTGGGCTTGTAACCTCAAACGGTTGGGATGAATTAGGCTATGCGGCGGCTTTAATTGGGATTAGCGCTCCTGCGGGTGTTGCTGGACTGATTGGAGGTATGGTCGGTTGGGGTAAAAGCGAAAAACCAACGCCGGCCTAGTCTTTCTGCGATGCCTGGCGCGGCGGCAAATTTACCAGCGTGCGACGCCGCTTAAAGGACGATCATCGAGGCTGATAAAACCCTCAATAAAGATAGTCGTCGACCTGAGTTCAGCTTTTGCAGTAAGCATAAATCATGCTCAATACGGAGACCAAACATAATGGCCGAAGTTCTTTTTATCGTTGTCCCTTTCGGGCTTGTGGGCGCCGTTTTCTTTGCGATGTGCTTTGCGTTTGGTAAACGGCGTATGAGTGGTTGGCTGACTGGCGTTGCAGTTTTGTTAGTGATCTTTGCAGTCTTGATGATTGTCGGAATTCAGTACGAACAAAGTCTTCCCAATAATGGTAGAATGCAGCAAGAAAGGGCTCTGGATGGCCTTGGATATGTCTTGGCCTTGATTGGCTTTGGTGTGCCGGCAATCGTGGGTGGCTTGCTGGGTGGGGGCCTTGGCTGGTTTCAGTATGAAGAAGCAAAGAATGCTTGATTTACCTATCGTGCGCGGCACGTTGACCGCGCATCGGCCTCTTGCAGATCTCACTTGGATGCGCGTTGGGGGTCCGGCAGAGGTGCTGTTTCAACCTGCCGATGTGCAGGACCTGTCTGCGTTTCTTGCGGCGCTTGATCCTGCGGTGCCCGTGTTCCCAATTGGGGTAGGCAGCAACCTGATTGTCCGTGATGGCGGGATCAGCGGTGTTGTGATCCGCATGGGGCGTGGGTTTAACAGCATCGACATCGGCGACAACACAGTGACGGCAGGGGCGGCGGCCTTGGATGCGCATGTGGCCCGCAAAGCTGCGGATGCGGGGTTCGACCTGACCTTTCTGCGCACCATTCCGGGCACTATCGGCGGGGCCGTGCGCATGAATGCGGGATGCTATGGCACCTATATTGCGGATGTCTTGCAATCCGTCACTGTCGTTTTGCGCGATGGCACGATCACTGAAATGCCCGTTGATGCGCTGCAACTCGCCTATCGCCAAAGCTTCTTGCCGGATGAGGCCATCATCATTTCGGCGACGCTTTCTGCACCCAAAGAAAACCCCGATATTCTGCATCAGCGCATGGCTGACCAACTGGCCAAGCGTGACGAAACCCAGCCGACCAAGGACCGGACGGCTGGCTCAACCTTCCGGAATCCGGCGGGTTTTTCTTCGACCGGGCAGGTGGATGATGTGCATGATCTGAAGGCCTGGAGGGTGATTGATAACGCTGGGATGCGTGGTGCGCGGATTGGCGGTGCAGTCATGAATACCATGCATTCCAATTTTCTGACCAACGCAGGCGATGCGACCGCCGCCGACCTTGAGGATTTAGGAGAGTTGGTGCGGAAAAAGGTTTACGATTCCCAAGGGATTGAGCTACAATGGGAAATCAAGCGGGTCGGTCACCGGAAAGGTGAAAAACCCGCCTAAAACGGTCAAAAGGCCACTGATCCAAGGCAAGGGTCAAAACGAATGACGGGTCGCTAAAGGCCCGCGAATAAGGCGGTAGGGTATGTCGAGCAGGGCAAACCCGAAAGTTGTTGTCCTCATGGGCGGTCCATCTGCGGAACGTGACGTTTCGCTGAGTACGGGTCGCGAGTGTGCGGCGGCTTTACGGGATGCAGAGTGTAACGTGATCGAGGTCGATGCAGGCCCCGACGTTGCTGCGCGACTGATCGAAATTGCACCTGATGTTGTATTCAACGCGCTTCATGGTCGCTGGGGTGAGGATGGCGCCATTCAAGGTCTGCTGGAATGGCTGAAAATTCCCTATACGCATTCCGGCATTTTGGCTTCGGCCCTGACCCTTGATAAGCAGCGCACCAAGGATGTTTATCGCAAGGTGGGGTTGCCCGTCGTTGATAGTATTCTGGCCCCTGCTGATGCTGTGAGCGCGGCCCATGTGATGCCGCCGCCCTATGTGGTGAAACCTTATAATGAAGGCTCTAGCGTTGGCATCTACATCGTTAACGCTGATGCCAATGGCCCGCCGCAACTGTCCGATGACATGCCCGACGAGGTGATGGTCGAAGCCTTTGCGCCGGGCCGTGAGTTAACGACGACGGTGATGGGTGATCGCGCGCTGACCGTGACGGATATCATCACGGATGGCTGGTACGACTATCACGCAAAATATGCACCAGGTGGGTCGCGCCATGAGCTGCCTGCCGATGTACCGGCCGACATTTTCGCCGCTTGTATGGAATACGCCTTGCGCGCGCATCAGGCGCTTGGGTGCCGTGGTGTCAGCCGCACTGATTTTCGCTGGGATGAGACGCGGGGGCTGGATGGTTTGATCCTGCTTGAAACCAACACCCAGCCCGGCATGACGCCAACATCGCTGACGCCCGAACAGGCTGCACATGTCGGTATTTCTTTCCCGCAGCTATGCCGTTGGATGGTGGAGGACGCATCATGCGATCGTTGATCCGCCGCACCGTATCTGACGCAGCACCGCGTGATCCGGCGCCATCGCGGATGGGCTATCGCTATCAGCGGTTGATGCTGACACCTGGGTTTCGCGGCACCGTACGGATCGGCGTGCCCATCTTGTTGATCGTGGCGATTTTCGGTTCGTGGTACTCCAAGCCGGAAAACCGCGCAGCGCTTGCAATGACCATCGCGGACGCCAAGCAGGACTTTCAGCACCGTCCGCAGTTCATGATCCGCACAATGAATGTCACTGGTGCTGACCTGTCGGCCATGACGGACGTGGCCTCTTTGTTGCCAACCGAATTCCCGGTGTCTTCTTTCGACCTTGATCTTGAGAAAATACGCGCTGAGATCGAAGCGCTTGATCCTATTAAATCTGCCAGTGTGCGTGTCGGGCAAGCGGGCGCTTTGGAGGTTCGGTTGAACCCGCGCGTGCCCGTGGCCCTTTGGCGCGATGGCGCGACGTTGCGTTTGATTGATGCGGGTGGCGTGCAGTCGGGCCAGATCATCGCGCGCGCAGATCGGCTTGATCTGCCTTTGATCGCGGGCGATGGCGCAGAAGATAACATTGAAGAAGCACTCAGCCTTTTTGCGGCAGCTGGCCCCTTGATCGACCGCGTGCGCGGTCTGGTGCGGATGGGTGAGCGGCGCTGGGATATGGTGCTTGATCGTGACCAACGCATTCTGCTGCCTGGTGACAACCCGGTTGCCGCTTTGGACCGGGTCATCGCGTTGAACGGCGCGCAGGACATGCTGAACCGTGATGTCGCTGCTGTTGATATGCGCAACACCGACAGACCAACACTGCGAATGAACGAAGAGGCGGCAGATGCGCTGCGCCGGGTAAATACAACAATTGATGATGGGGCGGACAACTAGATGGGCGATCTCTACGACAGCCAACGGGCCATGCGGCAAATGCGCAAAGCGGCGATGCAGCGGGGTGTTGTCGCCATTTTGGACATTGGCACATCCAAGATCGCCTGCCTTGTGCTGCGCTTTGACGGGCCTGAGCAGTTTCGCACGGATGGTGTTGGGTCGCTTGCGGGGCAATCGCAGTTTCGCGTGATCGGTGCGGCGACAACCCGGTCACGTGGTGTGCGTTTCGGCGAAGTTGATGCGATGCAGGAAACGGAGCGTGCCATCCGGACGGCGGTGCAGGCCGCGCAGAAGATGGCGAACGTACGTGTTGATCACGTGATTGCCTGCCTGTCCGGTGCGCGCCCTCGCTCTTACGGGTTAGATGGCACGTTGAACGTGTCTGGTGCGATGATCACCGAGCAGGATATCAGTCAGGTGATGGCGTCTTGCAACGTGCCTGACTACGGTGCCGACCGTGAGGTGTTGCATGCGCAGCCGGTGAACTTTGCACTGGATCATCGCTCTGGTCTTGCGGATCCACGCGGGCAGATCGGTAATCAACTGAAGACCGATATGCATATGCTGACGGTCGATGCGACCGCAGTGCACAACATCTTTTATTGCATCAAGCGGTGCGATCTGGAACTGGCTGGGATCGCGTCATCGGCTTACGTGTCCGGCATGTCTTCACTGGTTGAGGATGAGCAAGAACTGGGTGCGGCCTGTATTGACCTTGGGGGCGGCACGACCGGCCTGTCGGTCTTTATGAAGAAGCACATGATCTATGCAGATAGCGTGCGCATGGGGGGTGAGCATGTCACCTCTGACATCTCGATGGGTTTGCAAATCCCTGCGTCGACCGCGGAACGGATCAAGACATTTTACGGTGGTGTCATGGCGACCGGCATGGATGATCGCGAAATGATCGAGATTGGTGGCGATACTGGCGACTGGGAGCATGATCGGCGCACCGTCAGCCGGGCCGAATTGATTGGCATCATGCGCCCGCGTGTTGAAGAGATTTTGGAAGAGGTGCGCGAGCGTCTTGATGCGGCTGGGTTTGAACATCTGCCGGGTCAGCAGATCGTGCTGACGGGTGGCGGTAGCCAGATCCCCGGACTTGATGGTTTGGCGAGCAAAATCCTCGGCCAGCAGGTGCGCTTGGGGCGTCCTTTGCGTGTGCAAGGTCTGCCACAGGCCGCGATTGGACCGGCGTTTTCGAGCGCTGTCGGCCTGACATTGTTCGCAGCAAACCCACAAGACGAGTGGTGGGATTTTGAGATCCCTGCCGAAAACTATCCCGCGCGATCGCTCAAACGGGCTGTAAAATGGTTTAAGGACAACTGGTAATGCGCAATATCTTGCTCATTGGCCGAAATGCCGGGGGCAGAGCGCAGTTTTTGTCCAGATTTGGTGGCAATTTTGTGTTTTTGTCGTGACCTTTCGGCATCACTTCGTTAATGTGAGTCTTAATAAGCAGTAATCGCCCGCGGGCACGGGCAAATAAAAAACAGGCGGATCGAGTTATGACATTGAATCTTTCCCTTCCGGGGCACGAAGAACTGAAACCACGGATCACCGTATTTGGTGTGGGTGGCGCAGGCGGCAACGCTGTAAACAATATGATTGAGCAAGAGCTTGATGGGACCGAGTTCGTCGTGGCGAACACCGACGCGCAGGCACTGCAACAATCGCGTGCTGGTGCGAAGATCCAGATGGGTCTGAAAGTGACCGAAGGTTTGGGTGCGGGTGCGCGTGCAACGGTCGGCGCTGCGGCTGCCGAAGAAAGCATCGAACAGATCGTTGATCATCTTGCGGGCGCGCACATGTGCTTTATCACGGCTGGTATGGGCGGGGGTACTGGTACAGGCGCCGCGCCGATCATCGCGCAAGCAGCGCGTGAGTTGGGTGTTCTGACCGTTGGTGTTGTAACCAAGCCCTTCCAGTTCGAAGGTGCCAAGCGCATGAAACAAGCTGAGGACGGCGTTGAAGCCCTTCAGAAAGTTGTCGATACGCTGATCATCATACCTAACCAGAATCTTTTCCGTCTGGCCAATGAGAACACGACGTTCACCGAAGCTTTCGCTCTGGCTGATGATGTACTCTACCAAGGTGTGAAAGGTGTGACTGATCTGATGGTCCGTCCTGGTCTGATCAACCTTGATTTCGCCGATGTCCGCGCCGTGATGGATGAGATGGGTAAGGCGATGATGGGGACAGGTGAAGCCGACGGTGAAAACCGTGCGATCCAAGCGGCTGAAAAGGCTATCGCCAATCCGCTGTTGGACGAGATTTCGCTGGAAGGCGCTAAAGGTGTCTTGATCAACATCACTGGTGGTTATGATCTGACACTCTTTGAACTGGATGAAGCCGCCAACAAGATCCGTGAAAAAGTTGATGGTGATGCGAACATCATCGTTGGCTCTACGCTCGACACTGGCATGGAAGGCAAGATGCGTGTGTCTGTTGTTGCAACGGGCATTGATGCAATTGCCAAGGAAATGGACGCTCCCGTGCCACGCCGCTCTATGGCAGCGCCTTTGGCTCCTGTAGCCGAAGTTGCGGCGCCTGCCGCTGTTGAAGAACCACAAGTGCAAGCACCCGCAGCTGTTGCCGCAGCGGCGCAACCCGCACCGCAGCCTGCAGTTGAAGAACGCACATTGTTTGAAAATCTGGATGCGCCAGCGCCGCAGCCAACCGTGGAGCAGCAGCAGCCAGCACCTGCACCGCAGCAAGTTGCCGCAGATGATCTGCCGCCGCCTGCTTACACGCCACGCCCAGAACCTGCGTTGACAGAGGCTGATAATTTTGTGGCGCCGCGCGCTGCAGCGTCCCCCGGCACCCCATCGCCAGAGGCGCTGGCCCGTTTGCAAGCCGCCGTCAGCCGCGTACCCAATGCAGAGGCACCGCAACAGCCCGCCGCGGCACCTGCTGCAGCGGCGCCGACAGAAGCGGATAAGCCACGTTTCGGGATCAATTCTCTGATCAACCGCATGACCGGTGCGCAATCAGAAGACGCGCCGCAGCAGCCTGCACGTACGCAGCCGCAGGTTACTGCATTGCATCAAGAGCCAGAGCAGGGTGACGATCCCGAAAAGATCGAAATTCCCGCCTTCCTGCGCCGTCAGGCAAATTAAGCTGACATAAACTGTTGCATTGACGTAACGTCGAGATAAATGAGAAGGCCGCAATTGAGCGGCCTTTTTTCTTTTCTTTTGAATGGGTTGCAGGGTGTGCCTTAGTCTTGCCACAGTTCGTGCCACAAGTGTTTCAGACCGTCGCAAAGAGTGAGTTGAGACATGAACTATTGCACCCTAGTTCAGGGTAACAACGAAATTGCTGCGAAGGCAAAAAACCGTGCAAACAACATTGAAAACAGACGTTACATTTGAGGGCACCGGTCTGCACTCGGGTGAAGCTGTGCGTGTTGTTTTGCATCCGGCGCCTGCCAACACCGGCGTCGTCTTTCGGCGCACCGACGTGGCGGGCCGCCCCACACTGCGGGCTGATTTCCGCGATGTGATTGTATCGCCTTTGAATACCCGTCTGAGCAATGCAGACGGTGTGACTGTTTCAACGATTGAACATCTGATGGCCGCATTCGCTGGCTGTGGTGTGCATAACGTCTTGGTCGATATTGATGGGCCCGAAGTGCCGATCCTGGATGGCAGCGCAGCCAGCTTTGTCCGTGGGATCGTAGAGGCGGGACTGACGCGCCTGTCTGCCCCGCTGCAAGCGATTGAGATTTTGGGCGAAGTGTCGGTGTCTGATGGTGGTGCGACGGCAACCCTTTCGCCTGCAACGACGCTACAAATTGATTTCGAGATTGAATTTTCTGACGCGGCTATTGGCCGTCAGAAGAAGACATTGAACATGGCCAATGGTGCATTTGTGCGCGAACTTTGCGACAGCCGCACGTTCTGCCGTTCTGCTGATGTTGATGCCATGCGTGCCAAGGGGCTTGCGCTGGGTGGTACGGTTGAAAATGCCGTTGTGGTGGACGGTGCCGATGTTTTGACACCCGGCGGTCTGCGCCACGCGGATGAGGCCGTGCGCCACAAGATGCTGGATGCCTTGGGCGATCTTTACACGGCTGGTGCGCCAATTATTGGCCGCTACACCGGATCGCGCGCGGGTCATGCGATGACAAACAAGCTGTTGCGCGCCCTTTTTGCGCAGCCAGATGCATGGCGTTTCGTGCGCTGTGACGCAAAAATCGCGGCCCGTTTGCCCGGTGTTGGCGTCAGCATGGCTGACTTGGATGCTGTCGCCTAATCGCAACCCACTGACAGTTGATCACCTTGCGTTCAAAAGGGCATTTTGCCCCCCATTTTTCTATGTTAGACCGACCCAAAGCGATGGCGATTGAACGTCATGGCACAGCAAGCACGTTTGAATGAGGACGCGAGGATGTCAGTCAAAAAGGGCCACGCCAGCCGATGGATGTTCCGTTTTGGCGCAGCTGTCAGCCTTGCCATTCTTGCGGCATGCGGCAACAGCGACCGCGGCGGAGAGCCGCTTGATGATTTAAGCGCGCAAGCGATTTTCGAGCGTGGTGAGCGACAAATCGCAAGTGGCAACCCCGATGATGCCGCTTTCACCTTTGGTGAGATTGAACGGCTGTACCCCTATTCGGAGTTCGCACAGCGTGCGCTGATCATGCAGGCCTTTGCTTATCACCGTGATGAGGATTACCCTAATAGTCGGGCCTCTGCGCAGCGTTATCTTGATTTTTATCCCGCCGAAGATGACGCGGCCTATGCGGCGTATCTTTTGGCCCTGTCCTATTATGACCAGATTGATGAAGTTGGTCGTGATCAGGGGCTGACATTTCAGGCGCTGCAATCCCTGCGCCGCGTGATCGAACAGTACCCCGATAGCGAATATGCGGATACATCGGTCCTTAAGTTTGATCTGGCCTTTGATCATCTGGCGGCCAAGGAAATGGAAATTGGGCGCTTTTACCTCAAGCGGGGTAATTACGTCGCGGCCGTCAACCGGTTCCGTACCGTGGTTGAGGATTTCCAGACCACATCTCATACACCAGAAGCGCTGCACCGTTTGGTCGAAAGCTATTTGTCGCTTGGGCTGGTTGAAGAAGCGCAGACTGCCGGTGCTATTCTGGGCTATAACTATCAATCCAGCGAATGGTATGAGTCGAGCTTTGCCTTGCTGACCGGCCAAGGCTTGTCGGCAGATGCCGCCGGTGACAATTGGTTGTCATCGATTTACCGGCAAGTGCTGCTTGGTGAATGGCTATAATCATCGCGGGGTTTGGGCTTTGACATGCTCCGTGGATTAGACATCAGGGACATGCTGATTATCGACCGGCTGGAACTTGATTTTCAGCCCGGCTTGAATGCGCTGACCGGCGAAACCGGCGCAGGTAAATCCATCTTGCTTGATGCATTGGGGTTTGTGCTGGGCTGGCGTGGCCGCGCCGAATTGGTGCGGCAGGGGGCAAATCAGGGCGAGGTCACGGCCTGTTTTGATCTTTCTGCGGGGCATCCGGCCTTTGCGGTTCTTGAAGACGCGGGGATCGCTGTCGAGGATGAACTGATCCTGCGCCGTATCAATACCCGTGACGGCCGCAAGACTGCATGGGTCAATGACCGCCGCGTCAGCGGTGAGGTCTTGCGCAGCTTGTCAGAGACATTGGTGGAATTGCACGGGCAACATGATGATCGGGGCCTGCTGAACCCGCGTGGCCATCGGCAGATGCTGGACAGCTATGCGCAGCTTGAGGCGGTATTGGACAAGACACGGGCTGCTTGGCGCGCGCTAAACACGTCACAACGTGATTTGCAGGCCGCCGAAGCACAGATTGCCGAGGCACGTGCGGAAGAAGATTATCTGCGCCATGCGGTCGCGGAACTGGATGCTTTGGCACCCGAAGCGGGTGAAGAAGCAACGCTGGATACTCAGCGCCGTTTGATGCAGGCCGCCGAAAAGATTCGTGCGGATATCATGAAGGCGGCGGATGCTTTGGGGTTACAAGGTGCTGAGGGTATGATCGGTGATGCCTCACGCTGGTTACAAGGTGTGGCGGCTGATGCCGAAGGCCGTATCGATGCCCCGCTTGCCGCACTGGAACAGGTTTTGACCGGGCTTGATGATGCGCAGCGGGGCATTGCGGATTGTCTGGATGCGTTGTCGTTCAATACATCCGAACTTGAAGATGTCGAAGAACGGCTGTTCGCAATTCGTGGTTTGGCGCGCAAACATAATGTGTTGCCCGATGACTTGCGCGACTTTGCGGATGGCCTGCGCCGCCGTCTGACCGTGCTGGATGATGGCGCGCGCGATTTGGCAGAGCTTACGGCAGCAGTGAATGCTGCACAGGTGCGCTATGATTCCGCCGCTGCCGGTTTGCACCAAAAACGCCAGAAGGCGGCCAAGGCGTTGGACGCTGCGATGGCAAAGGAACTGGCACCCTTGAAAATGGAACGTGCTGTCTTTGAAACCCAGATCACCCCAGCAGAACAACCCGGCCCCGATGGCGCTGATATCGTGGCCTTTACGGTTGCGACAAACCCCGGTGCGCCTGCTGGTCCGCTTAACAAGATCGCATCGGGTGGAGAGTTGAGCCGGTTTCTTTTGGCGCTCAAGGTCTGTTTGACGAAAGATGCCAATGGGCTGACCATGATTTTTGATGAGATAGATCGCGGTGTTGGTGGGGCCACTGCGGATGCTGTTGGGCGGCGCTTGGCTGAGCTGGCCGCAGAGGGTCAGGTTCTTGTGGTCACCCATTCACCACAGGTCGCGGCACTGTCGGATCATCACTGGCGCGTTGAAAAGCAGCAAACCCATAACGAAACCCGTTCGACCGTTGTTGCGTTGGACCAGGGCGCGCGTGTGGATGAGATTGCACGGATGCTGTCCGGCGACACAGTGACCGAGGCGGCAAGAGATGCCGCACGCGCGTTGATGAATGCCTAGAAAGGAAGTGGGCGCCGCCAGACAGCGACGCCCTGAACTTTCACCGGTTACCTATCCCACTCATACCAGCGTACCACGGCCACTCACCTCCGGGATACGCGCAGTTCATTTGCAAGAGACCGAATATGGCCTCTGATAACGTGAAGTACCTGTTACGATAATGTAGGTCAGCACTTCATTACTCACTAACCTGAGAGGCAATACGCGCCTCAATTGCTGAAAATACAGGGTCACATCGCCGTCAGCAACATATACCAAAGTATATCAATAATGCTGACCTAACTATCGTGAGTTGATTGAGTGACGAAGCAAAAACCGAAAAAATTCCTAGGAATTGTTTAAAATCTTGGCAAAATGCTCTAAAAAACAGTGATATCGTCTTTCGCAGTCTTTGATCCACCATGGAATTGCTCATTTTGTTAACCTAGCGTCGCTTCATTCCGAGATGCACGCAAAAGATGTGTTTGATCTGCGGCCTTGCTGAACGAATCATGCTTTTGTTCATGTGTCCTGACATCTCTGCCCACGATAACTTTTTCTTGGAAGCCACCAGGCCATGAAGTAGCTTGAAGCCACGTCAGGGTTTGCACCCTTTGTAAATTTTCGACCGTGCCAAACCGCGCACAAGAAAGCCAACTGTATGGGTAAGCCAGTCAAAGTGTTGCTGCAGCAAGGTATGGCTGATGCTTCACTGGCGTGCCGCGATGCCGCCCGCGTGATGAAGACCCATGGGCCTAACCAAATTCAATTCTGGTTTATTGCTTTGGCCATCGGGATTGCTGCCGGATGTGCCGCCGTGCTTTTTCGGCTTGGCATTTATGCTATCCAGACAACGGCCTACGGTACGGATGATGTGCTAACCCTGCATTCCTTTGCCGCTGGTCTGGACTGGTATCAGATTTTGCTGATCCCGATCTGTGGCGGGCTGATTGTTGGTTTGATTCTGGATCGCTTTACCGATGACGGGCGCGTGCGTTCTGTCGCCGATGTGATCGAAGGTGCGGCCCTGTCTGAAGGCCGGGTTGAGGTGCGGCGCGGTTTGGCATCGGCTGCGGCATCAATGATCACGCTGTCGACCGGTGGATCATCCGGGCGTGAAGGACCGGTGGTGCACCTTGCTGCCGTCATATCGACCGGGATTTGCAGGTGGATCAACGCCAATGGGATTACGGGTCGTGATTTGCTGGGATGCGCCGTCGCGGCGGCGGTATCTGCCAGCTTCAACGCGCCTATCGCTGGCGCGCTTTTCGCTTTGGAAGTCGTGTTACGTCATTTCGCCGTACACGCCTTTGCCCCCATCGTCATTGCCTCTGCTGTCGGCACCGTCATCAACCGGCTGGTGTTTGGCGATGTGACAGAGTTTGCCTTACCTGTGCAAAACGCCTTGGGCTTTTATGTTGAGTTGCCTGCCTTCCTGATCTTGGGTCTTGTGTGCGGGCTTGTCGCGGTTGCCTTGATGAAGTCGATCTTCTGGGCCGAGGATTTTGGCAACTACATTCAGCGCGAAACCGGCATCCCCCGCTATTTGCGCCCAGCGATTGCGGGCGCCTTGCTGGGTGGATTGGCGATCTGGTGGCCGCATATTATTGGCGTCGGATATGAGACGACTTCGGCGGCGCTGACCGGAGAGTTGCTTTTGCATGAAGCCATCGTCTTTGTCGTCCTCAAGGTCATAGCAGTGGCGATCACCATGGGCGGGCGTATGGGGGGCGGCGTCTTTTCACCTTCGCTCATGGTTGGCGCGCTGACGGGGCTGGCCTTCGGTATTATCTCGACCGCCGTTTTCCCCACGGTGTCAGGCAGTGGAACGCTCTACGCTTTGGCGGGCATGGGGGCTGTGGCGGCTGCCGTGCTGGGGGCGCCCATATCGACAACGCTGATTGTGTTTGAATTGACGGGTGACTGGCAAACGGGCCTTGCAGTTATGGTCGCCGTGTCGTTGTCAACGGCGCTGTCATCGCGCCTTGTGGACCGGTCTTTCTTCCTAACCCAGCTTGAACGGCGCAACGTGCATCTGGCAGCGGGGCCACAGGCGTATTTGTTGGCGACGTTCAAAGTATCCTCCATCATGCGCAAAATGGACGCCAAGAATGCGGCTGCCGAGGATGCGTGCTGGGATCTGATCCGCGATGGTATCTATGTTGACGGTAATGCCACCTTGGAGCAGGCGATGCCCATCTTTGATGGGGCAGGGCATAGGTTCATCCCTGTCGTTACACTGGGAGGTGAAGACGCCCCGCCAGAACTGTGGGGCGCGCTGTTTCAGGTCGATGCGTTGCGCGCGATGAACCGCGCGCTGTCAGAAACTGCCGCCGAAGAACACTCTTAAACCTGCTCGACCGCGACTTTTTCGGAATAGAACGCGATATGGTCCTTAATTGCGGCTACCGTTGCGATTGGGTTTTCGTAGGACCACGCCGCATTGGCGATCGGCCCGCTTTTGGCTTCGATCGTGAAATAGTTGGCCTCGCCTTTAAACGGGCATTTCGACGTCATATCCGTCGGCTCCAGAAACGCCATGGCAAGGTCGGTGCGGGGGAAATAGATCACCGCGGGATAGTCGCCTTCAACCAGCTCTAACGCATTGGTGCTTTCGCCAATCACAGCGCCTGCTGCCCGGACCACCCAAGTACCCGTTGCGGGTCGGATTTTGATATGATCGGCCATGGCGATATCCTTTTCTTTAATGGTTGTCGGCACCCGGCGCGCCGACAAACGTAAAACAGCTAAATGACGGTGTGATGTCAGAGCGGGGCACAGGCTGCGGTTAGCCAATCGCGCGTCTGCGCATCCAGTCGCGGAGCAAGAAGTGACAATGTATCGCTATGATAGCGATCAATCCAGTCCCGTTCTGCATGTGTCAGGAGGGCAGTATCGATCAACCGCCTGTCGAAAGGCACATAAGTCAGCGTTTCAAAGGACAGCATCTTGCGGTCATCCGCTCCGGCAAGGGCAAGGGCGTCGATCACGACGATCAGGTTTTCAATGCGGATCCCAAAAGCGCCTTCACGATAATACCCCGGCTCGTTCGACAGGATCATCCCTTTTTTCAAGGTCACGTCAGACTGACGGTAAATGCCTTGTGGTCCCTCGTGCACGCTCAGATAACTGCCCACCCCATGCCCGGTGCCATGGTCATAATCCTGTCCCGCCATCCATAAAGGTGCGCGCGCCAGCGCATCCAAATGCTGACCGCCCACACCTTTGGGAAAGCGGATGCGGCTGATAGCGAGCATGCCTTGCAGAACGCGGGTGTAGCAGGTCTTGTGTTCGTTTGTTGGCGTACCGATGGCCATTGTCCGGGTGATATCGGTTGTACCGTCGATGTATTGCCCGCCGCTATCGACCAGCAATAGATTACCCTCTGTAATGGGTCGGTTGGTCTCTTCGCTGACGCGGTAATGGACAATTGCACCATTTGGGCCAGCACCACAGATGGTGTCAAAGCTGATGTCGCGCAAGGCATTTGTTTGCATGCGAAACCCTTCGAGGGCTTTGACCACATCAATTTCTGTCAGGCCGCCCTGCGGTGCCATTGCATCCAGCCAGGCCAGAAAACGCACCATCGCTACGGCGTCGCGTTCATGCGCGGCTTTGGCCCCCGCTACCTCTGCATCGTTCTTGCAAGCTTTCGGCAGGATGCAGGGGTCCTGACCTGCGATCACATCGCAACCAGCCTCTTTCAGTACGGTCGCCACTTTGTCAGGGCAACTGCGTTTGTCGATCAGGACCTGCCCTTTCAATGCGCCAAGAGCACCCAGAAAAGCATCAACATCGTGGACGGTCACATCTGGCCCCAGATGTTCCAGAATATCGTCTGCCTTGCCTGCACCAGCAAAAAGATCGACCCGGCCATCCTTGTATAAAATCGCAAAGGCCTGCGGCACAGGATTGCGGTCAATGTCCGTGCCGCGGATGTTGAGCAACCACGCGATACTGTCGGGCAAGGTTAGTACGGCGGCCGTCTCATCCATATCCGCAGCAAGCCGTGCGCGTTTGTCAGCATGTGTCTCACCTGCATGTTCAAGCGCATGGGCCGTAAAAGGGGCGTCCGGCGCGGTAGGTTGATCATCCCAGATTGCATCAACCAGATTATCGGTGGTGGTGAAGGTCAACGCAGTCAGCTTTTCCCGTAGCCCCGCAATTTCTGAGGCCGTGTGTAACCAAGGGTCATAGGCAATGGTCCCGCCTTGTGGCAATTGCTCTGCCAGCCAATCGGCCAGCTGCACCTCTGGCCAATGCACGGGCGTGAACACATCAGCCACTTGCGCGCGCACTTGAACGCGGTAGCGACCGTCAATGAAAACACCCGCAGCATCCGCCAACACGGCACAAAAACCCGCTGACCCTGAAAACCCCGTCAGCCACGCAAGCCGCGCATCACGCGGGGCGACATATTCGCCCTGATGCGCATCCGCCCGTGGAACCAAGAATACATCAAACCCCTTTTGCGCCATGAGTGTACGCAAAGCCGCCAGCCGTGGCGGGCCCTGATCAGGCGAAGATTGCACTTCAAACGTTTGAAACATTGGCGAAACCAAACCTCTTTCTTCGTCCAATCAAACTTCCGCCGGAGGCATCAGTTGTCAGCTGCAAGCACGGGGTTAACCCGCTTTGCGCATTCCCATGACACGGGCGCGTTTACGCGGATCGCTGTCAAAAAGACTGGCTAATTGTTCTGTCATCGCACCGGCCAGTTGTTCAACATCCGTAATCGTTACCGCACGCTCATAATATCGGGTCACGTCATGGCCAATCCCAATGGCGACCAGTTCAACGGCCTTGCGTCTTTCGACCATGGCAATCACATCGCGCAGGTGTTTTTCCAGATAATTGGCCGGGTTCACCGATAAAGTTGAATCGTCCACTGGCGCGCCGTCCGAAATCACCATCAGGATTTTGCGCTGCTCCTGTCGGCCCACGATCCGGCGGTGCGCCCATTCCAGCGCTTCACCGTCGATGTTTTCCTTCAACAGACCCTCTTTCATCATCAGCCCCAGATTGGGCCGGGTCCGTCGCCAAGGCGCATCCGCTGATTTATAAATAATATGCCGCAGGTCGTTCAAACGTCCCGGCGTTGCCTCGCGCCCCGCTGCCAGCCATTTTTCACGCGCTTGGCCACCTTTCCACGCTTTGGTGGTAAAGCCCAAAATCTCGACCTTCACGTCGCAGCGTTCCAACGTGCGGGCCATGACATCGGCACAGATCGCCGCAATGGAAATCGGACGGCCCCGCATGGAACCAGAGTTGTCCAAAAGCAGGGTGACGACCGTATCCCGGAAATCAGTATCTTTTTCGACCTTGAAAGACAGCGGCGTGGTGGGCGAAGCCACGATACGGGCCAGACGGCCTGCATCAAGGATGCCTTCTTCGCGGTCAAACTCCCAAGACCGGTTCTGCTGAGCCTGCAAACGGCGCTGCAGTTTGTTGGCCAGCCGAGAGACAGCGCCCTTTAGCGGTTCTAACTGTTGGTCGAGGTAAGCACGCAAGCGCTCCAACTCGACGGGTTCGGCCAAATCCTCGGCCGAAATCTCTTCGTCAAACTCTGTGGTGGACACTTTATAATCCGGATCAGCATCCGAAATCGGCTGCGGGGCAGGCGGCTCCAAAGGCGCTTCACCTTCGGGCATCTCGGCCTCTTCGCCCATTTCCGCATCAGCCTGATCATCCATGCTGACTTGGGCCTGGCTCGCGTCCTGTTGTTCTTCCTGAGACTGCTCTGGCGTGCCTTCGGCCTCATCGCCTTCGCTGTCGTCTTCGCCGGTGCTATCAGGCTCTTCCTGATCATCGTCTGAGCCTTCTTCGGCTTCATCCTCTTGATCATCGTCAAGGTTGTCAGGGTCATCCCCCAATTGATCACCATAACCCATGTCGCTGATCAACTGGCGCGCAAATTTCGCGAAAGCCTGCTGGTCGTTCAACGTATCGGTGAGGTTTTCCAAAGTCCCGCCGCAATGATCCTCGATAAATCCGCGCCACAGCTCCATGACGTTTTCAGCGCCTTTGGGCAGGTCGCGACCCGTGGCCATATGGCGAATGAGATAACCGGCAGCCACGGCCAAAGGCGCGTCGGACGCTTGGCTGATCTGGTCATAGCCTTTGCGCATAGCCTCGGTGCCGATTTTGGCATCGATATTACCTGCGGTGCCGGGCATGTATTGGGCGCCAACGGCCTCAATCCGGGCGGTCTCCATCGCCTCGTACAGGTCCTGCGCCATCTGGCCTTGCGGCATATAGCGAGCGGATACTTTGGGATCGTGAAATTTGTGGCGCAGTGCGAATGCATCAGCCGTACCGCGGGCTAAGAGCACTTCGTCCTTCGTCATGCGGCGCGATACTTGGGGCAGGCGGATCGTGTCAGAGGTCTGGCCTGCAGGATCGACCGAATAGGTAACCGCCAATTCGGGGTCATCCGCCATAACCTTGGTGGCTTCTGCCAATGCCTTTTTGAAAGGATCGGCTGGGTTGTCGGTTGGTTTGTTCATTCCATCACGCTCCGCAACAGATCAGAGCAGACCTGACAAATGGCGTCTTCGGCGCAAAGAGGGGCTTGGCCGGTCATCGGTGCGAGCCCTGCAAAATAGATCATGGTATCTTCGATCATCTGGTCGCGCGCGGCGTCTCGGCTTTGACGTGATCCTTCCAGGTAATATGGCTCGGCCTGTAACAACCCTGAGGATCGCTGGCGCGTCGGATTGGCTGTCTCATACGCATCGAGCAACACGTTTGCACGCCGTTCCATGCCGTCAATGTATCCGGTATCAGCCCCGACCGCTTTGCCCCAGGTTGCCCGTGCTTCAAAATGGGCAGAGCAAGACAGAACCTCGCTATCTGCATCAGCAAATGCGGATGTGCCGTTGAGTGCCACGAGCAAGGCAAATGTGATCTTGAGTTGCATGCACAATCCTTCTGCGATCTGCATGTCAAACTAGAACTGATACACCCCATTGGCCAGAGGCACCGGCTTACTCTTCTGCGAATTCTGGCTCTTCAAAGGAGATGCCCGCCTCCGGTGCGATCTCGAACGGGTTTTCGGCAAGCTGGTGGAGTGTGTTCAACTGGGCCGCACCGGGCAGGATTGCACCCGTTTCGTCAACAAACGCAAGGCGTGGACGGAAAATCTTGCCGCCCAGTTCAATCTCACCTTCATCAAAGAGATAGGCCAGCTCGGTCACAATGCCTTCGACATTGGCCTTGGCGACCTCTTCGGTCATGTTTTCTGCAAAAATCGGCAACAGGGCGTGGGCCATCAAAGTCGCGGCTGTTTCTGCCAGATCTTGATGGTTGACCACGTAATCATCAGGCAGGGGGGTACCAATCTTCATTTTCATGGGTCTGCTCCGGTCCAATCGTTTTTCTGCATCATGGGTAGAAAACAGACAACATTAAGACAACCCCATGTTTTCTTTAAACTTGTTGTAACTAGCTTAAAAGCAGTCCGGTACAGGCCCTTTCGAAACGTTGCGCCTGCGCAAGCGCCCATGCGGCATCATCGGCGTCTGCGTTGAACGTCGCGCGGGTCAGCAAGGCAGATTGCGCCAGTTTCGCAGAGATGCGCCAATGCAACACTTCGCGCCCACGATCGGGTGGCATCGTCGCCTCAACCAGATCAATCACGGCTGCACGGTGGCGTTTGGTCTGTTCGGAAGCTGCGCCATCAAACATCCACTGATATTCCATCACAGCCGAAAGACGTCCTGCGCAATCCGCAAAAGTCCGTAATTGCTGTTCAGGATCAAAGGTTTGCGCGGAGGTCGTTTGGCCGCTGAGCACTGCCAACGTAAAAGTAATGGACCGCACAATTGTCTTCATACCGCTCATATATCAAGCATGGCGGTAAATTTTTCGCCTATCAATCAGGCATTTTGAAAACTTTTTATTTTGTAAGGTGGGTCACGACCCACCTTGTGTCACCCCAAGCTGAGGCTCGCCGCACTCTCTGGCAGCTCTTCGTCAAAGCACCGCTGGTAGAATTCTGCGACTGTCTGGCGTTCCAGTTCATCACATTTGTTCAGAAAGGACAGGCGGAAGGCATAGCCTACGTCTTGGAAAATGCGTGTGTTCTCGGCCCAAGCCAGCACTGTTCTGGGGGACATGACAGTTGACAGATCGCCATTCATGAATGCGGTGCGGGTCAGGTCGGCGACTGTCACCATTTGGCTGATCTGCTTGCGTCCGCTTTCGGTGTTGAAATGCGGCGACTTGGACAGAATGATCGCAGCCTCTGCATCATGGCTGAGGTAGTTCAGCGTCGCGACAAGCGACCAACGGTCCATCTGCGCTTGGTTAATCTGCTGCGTGCCGTGGTAAAGGCCGGTTGTATCGCCCAAGCCAACGGTATTCGCGGTCGCAAACAAGCGGAAGTAGGGGTTTGGCGTAATAATCTCGTTCTGGTCCATCAACGTCAGCTTACCGTCGGCTTCCAGCACCCGTTGGATCACGAACATTACGTCGGCGCGGCCTGCATCATATTCGTCAAAGACGATGGCCACGGGATTGCGCAGTGCCCAAGGCAGGATGCCTTCGTGAAATTCAGTCACCTGCACGCCATCACGCAGCTTGATCGCATCCTTGCCGATCAGATCAATCCGGCTGATGTGGCTGTCAAGGTTCACACGCACCGCAGGCCAGTTCAAACGGGCAGCGACCTGTTCAATATGGGTGGATTTACCCGTGCCGTGATACCCTTGGATCATGACGCGACGGTTATAGCCGAAGCCCGCAAGAATTGCCAAAGTCGTATCAGGATCAAACTTGTAGGTGCTGTCAATCTCAGGCACGCGATCGGACCGGTCAGCGAAGCCCTTGATCTTCATGTCGCTGTCGATACCAAAGACTTCACGGACCGAAATCTCTTCGGTTGGTTTTGCTTGCATGTCCGTCATACCGTCCGCCATCTTTGGTGCCTTTTTGTCGTGAAATCGCCTACAGAGTGGGGATGCAACATAAAGCGCGGCGCTGCAAGGGAAAGGGCCGTTTGGTATGGTCGTTCTGGATCTATTGGATTGAGGGCGCCTGATCAGCGTTATGCGTGACGCAATAAAAGGCGCTGATGCGTTGATTCGATCCGTAGGATGCCAATGCGGTAAAATGTCGAGCACTTCCTAAACGGAAGGTTAACAGATGAGTCATGCTGCGTTCACGTAGGTTTCCAGAAGTGAAAGAAAGGCAAGTATTTCTGCGGTTTGTTCGCCAATAGGCGATAAAATGCCGATTTGTTCTTGAGATATGGTCTAATTTATGGCAAATTCATCTTGGTCGAAATGTTATCGATGACAGCATTTTTGTGGGGGCAACCGGTACTGCTGCCGTATAAATGTTTACCGTATAAAGAGTATTAGTGGGGGTTAACGCGATGTTTGAGCGGTTGACACAAAAGTTATATTTAACGAAGGGCGAAAAAGCCTATCTGCTTGGTTATGTCGTGGTTGTGCTGACGGCGCCAATTGTTGCCATATTGGTAATGGCTGGCTTGGCGGCACCTTACACATTGGTCATTGAACCAACGAACTATCTGTATTGGGTTGCAATCTCCGGCGCGATCAGTGCGGGGGTTGGCCTGTACCTTGCCCGCGGGTGGATGGGAAATGCTGGGCCTTTGGGTGCTGCCCGTGCGATTGTCGGCAGCGCTGCCGTGACGCTGATTGCCGCAGTCATTGGTGGCACATTGACAGTGCCGTTTGACGGTACGTTACAGGCCCCGCTGATCGTGACGTCTGCTTTCATCGCGAAGCCATGGTTGGCAGCGATCTGGTTCGCTGCGACTTTCGGCGCACATTACCTGATGTCATTTCTGGAAGAAGAGCGGGCATTTGGGATTGGCAGAGAAGCGCATCGCAGTGCCACATCACAACTGAGCAGATTGTCACGTGCGCAGCTTTACCATCGCGACTAAGCCGATAGTGAACGTCAGAGAATTGTAAAAGGCGCCTTCGGGCGCCTTTAGTCTTTGTCGCGGAAGTTACGGCTGACCTTGATTTGATCCCAGGCCCAAACAACCTCTGATAACTGTTCTTCCTGGCTGCGGTCGCCGCCGTTCATATCGGGGTGCAGCACTTTGATCAGCGCCTTGTAAGCTTTGCGAATCTCTTGCTTGGACATGTTGTCCTTGGCTTCCAGAATTTCGACAGCGCGGCGCTCGGTCGGCGGCAGCTTACGGCCTGTCGCCGCACCACGGCCCGGATTGCGGGTCGCGTTCTCGCCCAATACCTGATGCGCATCATCGACCCCAAGGCGCGCCCATGCGGCCTCTTCCACAGTGCGTTTGAACGGCTTTGTGGGGCGTTCCCACACGCGGTCACTGTCCATCTGCGCGGCAAGCTCTGCCTCTGATGTGCTGTCAAAGAAGTTCCATTTCAGATTGTACTCGCGCACGTGCTGCTGGCAGAACCAAAAGAAATCATCCAGCACGTCAGGTGATTTCGGTGCGCGGTACTTGCCTGCCTCCTGACAACCTTCATGGTCGCAAACCCGCGTTGACGTTTCGGACGCGCCGGACATCCCACGCCGCCCGCGTGGGTTCTTTTTCTTCGAACTCGACACGGACATGTCGAAACCAAAGGGATCATCTTTCTTCATGGAGCGCGTTACCTTTCAGAGTCGGAGACGATACAATAAACTCTGGAACCAGAGATTGAAGAGGGCAGATGGAAAATAATGACACTTGAAACGGAAATTCGTGACGCTTTGGGCAGCCTTTCGCCACAGCACCTCGATGTGATCAATGAAAGTGCGTTGCACGCAGGCCATTCTGGCGATGACGGCTCAGGCGAAAGCCACTGGCGGATCGTGATCAAGGCCGCGTCTTTGGACGATATGTCGCGCATCGCGCGTCACCGTGCGATCCACACAGCCTTGGGCACAGATATTATTGGGCGCATCCACGCCCTTGCTATTGATATTCAGTAGTTATTCGGCAGCAAAGTCGGGCGAAGGCCCCTGCTTTTTCTCAGGCGCTGGCTGGGCTTGGCTGACAGGTGCCGCAGGCGCTGCCGTTGCCACGATTTTCTTCTGGACCATCGGTTCTTGCGCGGCCACCGGGCGAGGGGCAGCTACAGGGGGGCGCGGCGGTTGCTGCGTGGCCTTCGCAGCCACTTTGGTGCGGCGGAAGACCAGCATGTTTTGGAACACAGTCGTTTTGCCCATCAAGCCTTCGCGTTGCTCGCAGGGGAGCGTGTCTGCGCGTAGGTATTCCCACCCATCGGACGACAGTTCGTTCATGGCAGTTTCCAATGCATGCGCAAAGCGATCCTCGGAGGTCTTGATACCTTTCGCTTTCAGCCCACGCGCTGGCGCAGGTACGACTTTATACTCATAGCTCATGACTTGACCCTCATTCCACCGGATGTGGTGTATCAAATTGGCGCCATTGTGCCAATCTATTCTATACGCGTGGGTTAAAGCCCCAGTTTGGCTGACACAATCTGGTTGACTGCCGCAGGGTTTGCCTTGCCGCCGGTTGCTTTCATCACCTGACCCACGAACCAGCCAACCAGCTTCGGATTGGCCTGCGCTTTTTCCACTTGTGCGGGGTTGGCGGCGATGATTTCGTCTACCGCCGTCTCAATAGCGCCGGTGTCTGTGACCTGCTTCATGCCTTCGGTTTCGACAATCTCTGCTGGGTCGCGGCCTGTTGTGTAGCATATCTCGAAGACATCTTTGGCGATCTTGCCGTTGATGTCGCCTGCCTTGATCAGCCCGATCAATTCGCCTAGTTGGCTGGCCGCTACAGGGCTTTCCTCAATGCTGTGATCTTCTTTTTTGAGCCGCCCAAAGAGTTCGTTGATGACCCAGTTTGCAGCCAGTTTGCCGTCGCGGCCTTCGGCAACCTTTTCGAAATATGCGGCATTGACCACCTCTGCGGTCAGAACAGAGGCATCATAGTCGGAAAGGCCGAAGTCAGCGATAAAGCGCGCTTTCTTTTGGTCGGGCAGTTCGGGCAGGGACGCTTTGATGTCATCGACCCAAGCCTGCTCAATCTCCAACGGCAGCAGGTCAGGATCAGGGAAGTAGCGGTAATCATGCGCCTCTTCCTTGGACCGCATCGAGCGGGTTTCGTTCTTGTCCGGATCATAGAGACGTGTTTCCTGTACAACCTCTTGCCCGTCCTCAATCAGGGCGATCTGCCGGCGCGCCTCATGATCGATCGCCATTTGGATAAAGCGCATCGAGTTCATGTTCTTGATCTCGCAGCGGGTGCCGAGGTGGCTGAAATCTTGCGTTTCCCAGTATTTCTCATAATCGCCGGGACGGCAGACAGATACGTTCACATCCGCCCGCAGGTTGCCATTTTGCATGTTGCCGTCGCACGTGCCTAAGTAACGCAGGATTTGGCGCAGTTTCAGCACATATGCTGCTGCTTCCTCTGGTCCGCGAATGTCGGGACGGCTGACGATTTCCATCAGTGCCACGCCCGTGCGGTTCAGGTCGACAAAAGACATTGCTGGGTCCATGTCGTGGATGGACTTACCCGCATCTTGTTCAAGATGGATACGTTCAATGCGTACATTGCGCGCCTCGCCATTGCCCATCTCGACCAGCACTTCGCCTTCGCCGACAATGGGATGATATAGCTGAGAAATCTGATAACCCTGTGGCAGGTCAGGGTAGAAATAGTTCTTACGATCAAAGGCAGAGACCAAGTTGATCTCGGCATTCAGACCCAGCCCAGTCTTGACAGCCTGCGCCACACAGCCTTCGTTGATCACGGGTAGCATGCCGGGCATTCCCGCATCCACGAATGCCACGTTGCTGTTTGGCTCTGCGCCAAAGAGCGTGGATGCGCCAGAAAACAGCTTGGCGTTCGTCGCCACCTGCGCGTGCACCTCAAGACCGATCACCAGTTCCCAATCACTGGTCGCACCACTGATCACTTTGGGGGCAGGGGCTGTATAGGCGAGGTCGAGCATCAGGTGCATCCTTTTGTCTGGCTTGGCCTTCGTTTAAAAGAAGGCGCTGCCAGCTTCAAGGGAACATGCACGCCCTATTTCGCAGGTGCGGTGCGGGCCAAGGCGCGGGATGTTGAGACGAGGTTGACGGTCGGGGCGTGCTTACCACCCAAGGCAAGCGTCGCGCGGCGCAGCATTGCGATGCCTTCTTCGGAATTGCGTGGGATTGATGCTGCCGAAATCGGTTCACCTACGGTCACGCGGAAGGGTTGGCGTGCTTTGTTCAGCGTCTCATGAAACAGGGTGATGTCCCGCAGCGTCGGGTGGATCAGATCAAAAAGATAGAACAGGGCCGAGTTCCGCGCCTGAATGTTCACCGGGATCACAGGTAGATCGAATTTGCGTGCCAGCATCGCGGCGGATGCCATCCAGGGCCGCTCATGCAGATGCAGACCACGCCGTTTGGCCAAGCGCCCCGACGGGAAAATCACACCAAGGCGTCCTGCGTCGGTCGCTTTGCGCACATAGGCCATGGTTTCGCGGGTCTTGGCATGGCTGCGCTGTTCTTTGCGCCACTCGACAGGGGCGATCATCGTATCCATTTGAGGAAACACCCGCAGGATATCGCGATTGGCAAAGAAATAGGCATCAGGGCGGGCGGCTGCGATCAAACCGTTCAGGATAATCCCATCGGCAATGCCGGTCGGGTGGTTGGCGACAATCAGCGCCGGACCGTGTGCGGGGATATGCCCCAAACCAGTGGCCTCGACCATATGTGACAACTTTTTTGCCATCGTGCCCATGATCTGATCAGAGGGGGCGTGTTCCAATGATTTGGCAATATGAACGGTGGTATCATATCCCAAAAGGCGGTGCAGGCACCTTTTGGCGATACGGGTGCCGGGGCGATCACTGTAAAGCCACGGGGCGCGTTCAGCGATCAGCGGGTCAATGCGATATTCCATAGCGCATCAATGCGCAGCGATGCGTAACGGTTCCACGACAGAATGATGACAGCTTGATAACGGCAAAAGCTTGCGGCAATGGGTGCGATCTTTCGGCAAAGATCAGCCCAAGATGCGGGTCACCATCTCTTTGGTATCACGGGACAGTCCTGGGGTTTGTGCGATTCGGGTGAGAGCCGCACGCATTTTGCCTTGACGATCAGTATCATAGCGTTGCCATGTCTCAAAAGAGGCCGTCATACGGGCCGTTGTCTGCGGGTTCAGCTTATCAAGCTTGATCAGCCAGTCCGCCAACAGCGCATATGCCGTGCCAGAGCTTTGGTGGAAACCGGCCGTGTTGCCCTTCAAAGCACCAAAGACTGAGCGAAAGCGATTGGGGTTCTTGATATCGAAAGCCGGGTGTTCCGTCAGGCGCTGGGCCGTGTCCGCTGCGGCTTCTGGGGCGGCGAGGCTGACCTGCAATGCAAACCACTTGTCCATGACCAGCCTGTCATGCTGCCATTGGGCCTCGAAAGCAGCCAACGCATCCTGTCCTTTGCTGATCTGCAACAAAGCCCGTAACGCCGCCAATTGCTGGGTCATGTTGTCAGCATTGGCGAATTGTAGGGTGGCTTGCTTGCCGCCATCCAGTTTGCTGATCAGGGCCAACGCGGCATTCCCCAACGCGCGTTTGCCCGCAGGTTCTGCATCGGGGGTATAGGGACCGGTCACCGCCATATCTGCATAAATCCGTGGTAGCGTATCTTGCAGGTGCTGCGCGATATGCAGCTTTAGTGTTTCATGTGCCCGGTTGATCATTGTGGGGTCTGGCGTATCGCCGTCATCAAACAGCGCTTGTGCGGTGTCTTCTTCGCTGGGTAGGCGCAATACAAGTGCGCGGAAGGCCGGGTCGAGCGTGTCATCGCGTAGCACCGCCGCCAGCCCATCAAGGAATGCCGCATCGGGCGTTGCATCGTAACGCACCATCAGCATCAGCACGTCTTGGGCCAGCATGCGGCCTGCGTCCCATCGGTTGAATGGATCAGTATCATGGGCCAGAAGAAAGGCCCGCTCTGTGTTGGTTTTGTCGTGGGTGACGATCACAGGGGCAGAAAAGTTGCGCAGGATTGAGGGGATGGGTTTGCTGGCAAGGCCGTCGAAGGTAAATGTCTGCTCTGCCTCCGTCAGTTCTAACACGGTCGTTGGCAGAACTTCGGCACCGTTTTCATCCAGCAGACCAATCGCGACAGGGATCAACAAAGGTTCCTTCACGTTCTGTTCCGGTGTGGCCGGTGTCGCTTGCTGCAGATGCAGATGGTAGATGCCATCCACGTATTCATCACGAACCGTCAGACGTGGTGTGCCTGCTTGCGCATACCACTTTTTGAACTGTGACAGATCGCGCCCTGTGGTGTCAGTGAACACTTGTAACCAGTTCTCGATCGTGGCTGCATCCCCGTCATGCCGTGTGAAATAGAGATCAAGCGCTTTGGTATAGGCATCATCGCCGACCAACAGCTTGAGCATGCCAATGACCTCAGCCCCTTTTTCATAGACTGTTGCGGTGTAGAAATTGTTGATCTCGACAAAGCTTTCCGGCCGTACCGGGTGCGCTAGTGGGCCGTTGTCTTCGCGGAACTGATAAGCGCGTAGAACTATGGCATCGTCGATACGTTTAACCGCTTGGCTGCGTATATCGCTGGTGAATTGCTGATCGCGGAACACGGTCAGGCCTTCTTTGAGACACAGCTGAAACCAATCACGGCAAGTGATCCGGTTGCCGGTCCAGTTGTGGAAGTACTCATGGGCGATAATCCCCTCAATCCGTTCAAAATCCGTATCAGTGGCGGTTTCGGACGAAGCGAGGACGGCGGAGGCGTTAAAAATATTCAGGCCTTTGTTTTCCATTGCACCTGCGTTGAAATCATCGACCGCAACGATATTGAACAGGTCCAGATCATATTCCCGGCCATAGACCTGTTCATCCCATGTCATGGATTTCTTGAGCGCTTGCATCCCGAAGGCGCATTTTGCCTCATCGGCGCCGGGGCGAACCCAAATATTCAGGTCAACGTCGCGGCCAGAGCGGGTTGTGAAAGTATCAGAGTGAGCGACAAGATCGCCCGCGACCAATGCGAAAAGATAGGCAGGCTTGGGCCATGGATCATGCCATTCGGCCCAACCTTCACCCGCGCCTGTCGCATTGCCATTCGACAGCAGGACAGGATGTGGACCATCGCCGGATATTTTTTGGCCATTCGACAAAGTAGCAGGCTGACCACTTTCGATACGAACTGTGAATTTGGCCATAACATCAGGGCGATCCGGATAGTATGTGATCCTGCGAAACCCTTCGGCTTCACATTGGGTGCAGTACATACCACCCGACATATAAAGTCCCTCCAGCGCTGTATTTGCCGATGGATTTATTTCAACTTCGGCCTCCCAGATAAACGCTTCGGTCGGCGCGCTTGCCGTCAGTATCCCGTCTGTTACAAATGGTTTCCAGTCCTGCCCGTCGATCCGGGCCCAGAGCAGGGTCAGTTCTTCGCCATGCAGTTCAAAGCGTCCGTCCTGCACATCAGGGTTCTTGCGAAATGCGATGCGCGAGATGACATGCGTTTTTGTTGGATGCAGGTGAAACGTCAGATGCACGTCATCAACCAAATACGCCGGTGGCTGATAGTCGGCAAGATAGATGGTGTCCGGCGCTGCATCTGGCATGGGATGATCCTTTTATGGCTGACCATAGGGTAAGTCGGGGGAGCGTCATGCGCCACTGCCAATGCGGGGCGTGCCAGACTCTTACAACGATTTTGGGTCAAAGTTTTTGAAAAACGTCGTCATCGCCATATTTTGCGTTTCATGCCAAGGATGCGCCGTAAAGCCGATCTGCCCCAGAAAACCTGCTCTACCTGTGGCCGTCCTTTTGCATGGCGTAAGAAGTGGGCGAAGGTCTGGGATGAGGTGCGCTATTGTTCAGAGCGCTGCAAATCTCGGCGCAAGACAGCTGCGACTGACCCATCACAGACAAAATGAACCACAGTTTGTTGCCTATCGGAAACATTCACACTAACTCCTGTGCGACGCAGCTTTCGTGTGCTGCGGTATACTGACATTTGACGCAAAGGGCATATCATGACGGATCGCATCGAAAAGCAGGGTCTGAAGGTCGCCACGGAACTGGCAGAATTCATCGACAAGCAGGCGTTGGATGGCACCGGCATTGACAGCGACACATTTTGGGCGGGCTTTGCCGGGCTGGTCGCTGAAATGACACCGCGCAATCGCGCGGCCCTTGCCAAGCGGGAAGAGCTGCAAGCCCAGATTGACGCATGGCATGTCGAACGCCGCGGGCAAGGTCTGGATCGTACCGCCTATGAGGCGTTCTTGCGCGAGATTGGCTATCTGGTGCAAGAGGGCGATGACTTTGCCATCGATACAACCAATGTCGACCCCGAGATTGCAACGGTGCCCGGCCCGCAGCTAGTTGTGCCAATCACCAATGCGCGTTTCGCGTTGAACGCCGCCAACGCCCGTTGGGGCAGCCTGTATGATGCTTTCTATGGCACCGATGCGATGGGCGAGCTGCCGCCCAGGGGCGGGTATGACCGTGGCCACGGATCACGCGTTGTGGCCCGCGCACGCGTCTTTCTGGACGAGGCGTTCCCGATTGAAGGAACAAGCCATGCCGATGTGTCGCGCTATCATATCCATGATGGTGCTTTGTTGGTCGATGATAATCCTTTGCGCCAACCTGAAAAATTCGTGGGCTACCGTGGCAACCCTAAGGCACCTGATGCAGTTTTGCTGCGGAACAACGGGCTGCATGTGGAATTGGTCTTTGACCGCGCGCACCCCATCGGCAGCCGGGATCAGGCGTTGCTGGCCGATGTACGCCTTGAAAGTGCCGTTTCTGCGATCATGGATTGCGAGGACAGCGTCGCGTGCGTGGATGCCGAAGACAAAGTGGAAGCCTACCAAAACTGGCTGGGCCTGATGCAGGGTGATCTGACGTCAGAGTTCCAAAAGGGCGGTCAGACCATGACCCGCCGTTTGGCTGACGACATCACTTATACTGCTCCTGATGGGACAGATCTGACCCTAAAGGGCCGCGCGCTACTGTGGATCCGTAATGTCGGGCACTTGATGACGAACCCTGCGATCCTTGATGCCAATGGTGATGAGGTGTTCGAAGGGCTGATGGATGCGATGATCACAGTTCTTATCGCGATGCATGACCTAAAACGTGATGGCGGCAATTCGGCCCATGGTTCGGTCTATGTGGTCAAGCCCAAGATGCATGGACCCGATGAGGTCGCCTTGGCCAACGATATCTTTGGCATGGTCGAGGACGCGCTGGGCTTGCCCGAAAACACCGTCAAGATCGGCATCATGGATGAGGAACGTCGCACGACCGTAAACCTTAAGGAGTGTATCCGCGCCGCCAAGTCGCGGGTCGCGTTTATCAACACTGGTTTCCTTGATCGTACGGGCGATGAAATCCATACATCGATGGAGGCCGGGCCATTTAGCCGCAAGGACTTTATCAAGCGCAAGCAGTGGATTGGCGCTTATGAGGATCAAAACGTTGATATCGGGTTGGAGTGTGGTTTTTCCGGTAAAGCGCAGATTGGCAAAGGCATGTGGGCGATGCCGGATATGATGGCAGCAATGCTGGAACAAAAGATCGGCCACCCGCAATCGGGGGCCAACTGTGCTTGGGTCCCAAGCCCCACGGCGGCAACGCTGCATGCATTGCATTACCACAAGGTGGATGTGATGGCCGTGCAGGCCAAGCTGTTGAAAGGCGGGCGGCGGGCCTATGTGTCCTCTATTCTCGATATCCCGCTGGCGCAGTATCAGCGCTGGACGGACGCGCAGAAGATCAAAGAGGTTGAGAATAACGCCCAAGGTATCCTTGGCTATGTGGTCCGTTGGATCGACCAAGGTGTTGGCTGCTCCAAAGTGCCTGACATCAATGATGTCGGCCTGATGGAAGACCGCGCGACCTGCCGGATTTCCAGCCAAGCACTGGCCAATTGGCTGCACCATGAGGTCGTCAGTGAGGAGCAGGTGATGGAAGCGATGCGTAAGATGGCCGCTGTTGTAGATGGTCAAAACGCTGGAGATCCGGCCTATCGCCCGATGGCGCCGGAGTTCACCGGGATCGCCTTTCAGGCCGCCTGCGATCTGGTATTCAAAGGCCGCATCCAGCCGTCTGGTTATACCGAACCCGTCCTGCATCAGCGCCGTCTTGAATTAAAAGCGCAGCGTAACCATTGAATTTCAGAGGGAGAAACAAAGATGGCTGAAATTTCAGCGAACAAGGCCCGTGCCATTATCCGCAAAGCCCTGGCCAAGGGTGATGAGATGGGGTTCAAGCCGCTCTCGGTCGTGATCCTTGACGCAGGCGGGCACGTCAAAGCGTTTGAGCGGTCCGATGGGGCCGCGCCAGGGCGGTTTGGCATTGCGCATGGCAAGGCCTATGGATCGATCATGCTGGGCATGGCAGGCACCGCACAGATGGCGCGCGCCGAACAGCAGGCTTACTTCATGGCAGCGGTCAATGGTGTCTATGGTGGGCAGGTTGTGCCTGTGCCGGGTGGTGTGCTTGTCCGTGACAAGCGGGGCAATGTCATCGGTGCTATCGGTGTGACGGGTGACACTTCGGACAACGATGTGGTTGCTGCCATGGCGGGGATCGAAGCCGCCGGTTTTGCAGGCGAAGCGTAAAAGCCGCGCACATGCTGCCCAAGAAAGCAGCATGTGCGCATTTGTGGGCAGCGTTGTGCGCCCGCCGATCTTTTCATGTCGCTGAATGGACGCTAGATAAGGTGGAATCTGAAAGGACCACCCATGTCGCGGCCTGTTGTTGGCATCATTTCAAACTCGCATCTGATCAACGAAGAATACCTTGTGCAAGGCGCAGGGGCGATGAATGTCAGCGCTTTGTCGAAAGTGTCTGGCGTCTTACCGATAATCATTCCCGCAGAGCCGGACTTGATGACGGTGGCCGAACTGATGACAACCTGCGATGGGTTTTTCTTTCCCGGCGGGCGCCCGAACGTGCACCCAGAAGAATACGGCGAAGAAGAAACCCCCGCACATGGGACGTTTGAACGCAAGCGCGACCGTATTACGTTGCCCTTGATCCGGGCATGTGTGGCGGCGGGCCAGCCTGTGATGGGTGTCTGCCTTGGCTTTCAGGAAATGAATGTTGCGATGGGTGGCTCACTCTTCCCTGAAATCCGTGACCTGCCGGGGCGTGATAATCACCGCATGCCCCCCGATGGGACGTTGGAAGAGAAGTTTGAATTGCGCCACGAAGTGACTTTGACCGAAGGTGGACCATTCCACCGCGTTTTCGGCAGCCACAAGGTGATGACCAACACGCTGCACGGGCAGGGGATCAAAGAACCGGGGCCGCGTATCGTGATCGACGGACACGCACCAGATGGGACGCCAGAGGCGATATATGTCGCCGATGCCCCCGGTTTTACGATGGCGGTGCAGTGGCACCCAGAGTGGAACGCCGCCGATGATCCGGTGTCGCGCCCGCTTTTCGAAGCCTTTGGAGAGGCCTGCCGCAGTTGGGCGGCAGGCGGTCTGCGCAAGGCGGGCTAAGACCGGTGTCAACTGATTTGCATCAATTCTGAGGTCCATCCTTATTGCTATGCTCTGTTCAGCAATAAGGAGTATCACGATGAATATCCTGATCGCCTATACCTCCACCGAAGGGCAGACGCGCAAGATTGCCCGCTACGCTGCCGACTATCTGAACGGGCAGGGGCACTCGGTAGAGTTGGTGGGGGCAAAAGATGCCCACGACGCCGAACTTGCACGCTTTGATGCGGTTTTGCTGGCCGGGTCTGTGCACGGTGGCAAATATCAAAAACCACTGATCGCCCTTGCTAAAAGCAAGGCTGCCGCGCTTGCGCAAGTCAGGTCCGCCTTTCTGTCTGTGTCTTTGACCGCTGCGGGGACGGATGCGGACGAATGGGCCGGGCTGACCGCATGCGTAGACCGCTTTGCTAAAAAGACCGGCTGGACGCCACCAACGGTGATGCATGTGGCCGGCGCGTTCCGGTTCTCGGAGTATGATTTTTTCAAGTCATGGGCGATGCGCTGGATCGCATCGCAAAAGAATGAACAGGTCGATCCTCATGAAGATAAGGAATTCACAGACTGGGCTACACTGAAGAAAACGCTGGATACCTGGCTCTTAGGCGCTTGAGTGCAGCCATGGCGCGGTTCAAGCCGCTTTATTCTGCATCTTGCCTAAAAGGCCGGGAATCTTCTCTTTGAACCGAAAGAACCCATGGGTCGCATGCGGCCAGGCGGCGGCATCATAAGGACGGATGACCTCGACAAGCTTGACGTTTTTGAGCGCATCGCGTGTTGGGCCTATCGGCAAGTATGACGTAACGATCTGATCAAGATCATGCGTTTTGGCCCATGCATCAAGTGTTTCCGGGGTGACATCAGTCACCGTTCCAAGCTGCTCGGCGTAACGGTTGACACAGTCTGTCAACGCACCATGAGTAAACTTATTCACCTTGTCATTCATAGCGAGCGGGCTGCGGTGCGGTGTCGCCAGCAAGGTTGCAGTTGCCCTAGATCGAAACTGCTGTAACAGCCAGCCCGGCGATAAGTCTTCTTCCGTGATCAACAAGCCTGTACGCACATTTGAATCAATTTCACCCGAGACTGGCAATGGCCCGCGATCCGGGTGCGGTGTGCCTTCCAAAGCGGCTGCAAATGTTGCCAGTCCTTTCGGCCGAAACCGCCCTTCGGTATATTTTATGATGTTGTCGGGCCGTGCCAGGTAGGTCTTGCCAATCGTCTGCAATCCACCGACCCAGCGCCAAGACAGCGTGTTCGACGCCGGATCGCCATCGAGCAGATGCCGCATAAAGAAATCAGCGCCCAGCGTCCAAGGCAGCCGCAGTGTAAAAATCCAGATCGAGGCAAACCACATCCGCGCATGATTGTGCAGATAGCCTGTCTCGGTCAGTTGCTTGGCCCAATGATCGAAGCAATCAATGCCCGTCTCACCTTTACAGGCGGCTTCCCATTCGTGCCGCAACCCGCTTTCGGTTTGCACCCGGTTCAGTGCCGCTTGAAGATCGGCGCGATACATGGCCCAAACGCCGGGCCGCATTTCCAGCCAGCCTTTCCAATATGTCCGCCAATAGACTTCCTGTATAAATTTTTCGGCCGCCTGCGGGCTATGACGGGCAAGTGTGGCTTGCAGCACGTCTTTCTCGGTGATGATCCGATGACGGATATAGGGTGACAGAGCCGATACATGCGCCACATCATCATAATTGCGCTTGTTGGCGTAGTCGCGTCCAGCCTGCGGCGTGAAGGTGTTCAGGCGTGATAATGCAGCGGTATAAGTTGGTTCAAACATAGCGGGCGAACTAGACCGGAGCCTGCTTGTTTCAAGTCAGTCAAGCACCGTGTTCATCCATCCGCTGACCGCTTGCGTATAGGCACTTGGCTGCCCCAACTGCGCATTAACCTGCCCGTGCGACAGGTTTTGCGGCAACACCACCACCGCCACGGCGTCTTGTCTTGCGTCACGCTGGAATGTTTGGGCTGCCGCGCAAGGTGTGTACCGTTGGGAGGAGCAGACAATCAAGAATGGCCCGTCACCCCGATCAAGATGTGCCGCAGGGGATGCCGTGCGCCAGAAGGCGTCATCAGATCCAAAAGCGCGGCGGTAAAGGGGGGCCGGTTCGTCTTGCATCATATCGGCGACGTCAAGTGCTGCGGTATCGAGCAACACCGTGCCGCGCCAAGGTGCCAGACCAGCAGCCGCTTTGATATCATCACGCGTGGCCAGAAGTGCTGCAACATGCGCACCTGCGGAATGCCCCATTAAAACAATACGATCCGCGTCAGCATTGATGCGGTCCGCGTTCTGTTGGATGAAACCAAGGGCCATCGCCAGATCCTGGGCCTGCATGACAGGGTCGGCGTCAGGTAACAGGCGCGTGTTGACAGAAATGAAAACATAACCCTGCGGCAGCCAATGCGTGACTTTTGATTGCCAGACGTCGCGATTGCGTTTGTCACCGATGCGCCAAGCCCCACCATGCAGCATCACAAGGATTGGCGCGGCTTCCGGATTAGGTGGCAAATAAACATCCAGGTTTTGCATTGGATCAGGGCCATAGCTGATCTCTTGCCGCGATTGGGCATGTGCGGCACTGCAAATTGCAAGCAGCAGGGTAAGGGCGGTGACAAGGGGTTTCACAGTATTATCCGTTCGATCAGCCGTTACCCTTATACGGCACGCCCATGCTTTTCCGCCGCCTGTTCTTGACACTGGCGAGCGTGCAGGACAACGCTGCCTGCATGATAGATTTACGCCCAGTGGGATATGTGATCGGTCTGCTTGTGGCGTCGCTTGGGTTCACCATGCTCGGCCCGTTGGCGGCTGATGTGCTTGCGGGCAATGGACATTGGTTTGTTTTCTTTGAAAGCGCGGTTATCACGGTGGTGACCGGTGGGCTGATCGCGTTGGCCTGCGCCAATGGTGTCACCCAAGGGCTGTCGCTGCGCCAGACCTTTCTTTTGACCTCATTGGTTTGGCTCACGCTTCCTGTTTTTGGTGCCATTCCCTTCGTCTTGGGGGCGACAGAGGCGGGGTTCACCGATGCCTTCTTTGAGGCGATGTCGGGGCTGACAACCACAGGCGCCACAGCCTTTGGCAACCTCGAAGCCTTGCCTGATGGGCTCAAGCTGTGGCGCGGGATGCTGCAATGGTTGGGTGGCGTTGGCATCATCGTTGTAGCGATGGTTTTTTTGCCGGAACTGCGGGTCGGTGGCATGCAGATATTCCGGTCGGAAGGGTTTGATACAATTGGGAAAATTCTGCCGCGTGCGGGTGAGATCGCAACCAGTATTTCTTTCATCTACGTCGGTCTGACGATAGCCTGTATCGTGGGCTACTCAGCCACGGGGATGGCAGGATTTGACGCGATCGTGCACGCCATGACGACGGTATCAACAGGGGGCATGGCCAACTATGACGCCTCTTTTGCGACATGGGGGGCGGGGGTGCATTACGTCGCTGTCGTCTTTATGATCCTTGCCGCCCTGCCTTTCGTGCGCTTTGTCCAGCTGATGGCGGGAACCGCGCAACCGCTGTTCAAAGACCGCCAGGTCCAGGTGTTCCTGATGATCGTCGTCTTCTGCGTCTTATTGATGACATCCTGGCTTTGGGGGCGTGGTGGTGTCATGACCGAGGACGGGTTTCGCGATGCGTTGTTCAATGTGACCTCAATCATGACGGGCACAGGCTATGCCAGTGCCGATTACATGGCATGGGGGACCTTCCCGGTTGTGATGTTCTTTCTGATCGGTCTGATTGGTGGCTGTGCGGGATCGACATCCTGTTCTATCAAGGTGTTCCGCTATCAGTTGGTTTTTGCCGCGATCAAAAGCCAGATCAGGCAGATTCATTCGCCGCACGGGGTCTTCACGCCCCGCTATGATGGGCGACCTATCAGCGACGACGTATTGAACTCCGTCATTGCATTTCTTGTGGCGTTTATTCTGTCGCTTGGTGGCACGGCCGTGTTGCTTGGCCTCACTGGCCTTGATTTCATCACCTCCGTGTCCGGAGCCGCGGCGGCTATCGCGAATATTGGCCCTGGTCTCGGCCTCGAAATTGGGCCGGCGGGCAACTACGCCAACATCAACGATACCGCGAAATGGATTCTTGCTATTGCGATGTTTGTCGGACGCCTTGAAGTTATGGTGGTCCTGACCATCCTATCCCTCAAATTCTGGAGAAACTGACGATGACGACCCGCCCGCTTGGTGCACAAATCTCGCATATGCTCAAAGATCGCGGGGTGGACGTTATTTTTGGCATTCCAGGCGTGCATAATCAGGAAATGTACCGCGGGATCGAAGAGGCCGGGATCACCCATGTGCTGGCCCGCCACGAACAAGGGGCAGGGTTCATGGCGGATGGCTATGCCCGCGCGACGGGGAAGCCGGGGGTCGCCTATGTGATTTCAGGGCCGGGGCTCTGCAACATCATGACACCGATGGCGCAGGCCTATTCAGATAGCGTGCCGATGTTGGTGATATCATCTGTGCTGGATGAGACCGAAGCGAAACGCGGGCAGTTGCACCAGATGAAAGATCAGGAAGGGGCAGCGGCCACGGTTTGTGATTGGTCTGTGACGGCGCGGACGGCAGAGGCGGCTTATCAGTTGATTGACCGGGCCTTAATGCAAATGCAGACCGGTGTGCCATCACCCAAACACATTCAAGTGCCCATCGCAGGTCTGGAGGGGCGGGCACAAGCGGCTCCTGCGCGTCCGGCGGATTGGCCGATGTGCCCAGAACCCGTCCCGCTGCAATGTGCGACACTGACAGAACAGCTAAAGGGGGCAAAACGTCCTTTGTTCATTTTTGGTGGCGGTGCTGCACGCGGTGTCGCGCATTGGTTGCCGCATTTCCAACGGTTGAATGCAGCCTCATTCACAACCTACGCTGGACGTGGTGTTGTTCCTGATGACAGCCCATTGTACTTTGGTGCAACACTGGCGCGACCGGGCAGTGTGGAGGTGATTGCATCCGCCGATCTTGTGGTTGCTGTTGGCACAAGACTAAGTGAGGTAGATTTATGGCGAGACCACCTTGGCCATAAGGCCCCAATGGTTCGCGTTGATCTGGATCATGAAGTCCTGACCGACAGACATCGCGCTGAAACGCGAATCTTGGCAGATGCTTCGGCGCATTTGACTGAAAGTTTTGCGCAGATCACCGGTGAGAAGCAAACAACCTGGAAAGCGACGGAAGTGGCCAAACAACGCGCAAGCTGGCGTGCCGAAATTGACGCCGAGCGCCCCGGTATCTTGCCCGTCGCCGACGCCCTCAAAGCCGCCGTGCCCGCAAATACCATGTTCTACTCTGACATGACCCAATTCGCCTATGCCGCCAAAGAGGTCTACCCGATGGACCGCCCCGGCCATTGGCACCACCCTTACGGCTTCGGCACCCTTGGCTATGCGCTGCCCGCCGCGATTGGGGGCAAGATTGGCGTGGGTGATCAGCCAGTGATCGCGATACTTGGTGACTACGGCTTTCAATACACCGTGCAGGAACTGGCCGTGGCTGTTGAGTTGGAACTCACACTTCCCATCATCATCTGGGACAATGGTAAGCTGGGTGAGATTGAGGACAGTATGGTGCGTGCCCAGATCGCGCCCAATGCCGTTGTTCAGCGCAACCCTGATTTTCTAAAGCTGGCCGAGGCTTATGGGGCTGCGGCGGCAGAACCTAATGATCTGGCCGAGTTCAAATCCACCATACAGACGGCCCTTAAGGCCAAGGGCCCCACGGTTATCCGCGTCAAATCAGATATCGCGCTTACCAGCAGCTGACCAAAACAGCGACATCCGCCGCTTTGCGTGACAAGGCGACCGATGAAATTGCAGGTGCGGCGGCTGTTTGTGTGGGGGTGATCCCAAGTTCTTGCAGCAGGTTCGCGATCAGTGGCGCATCAAGCGAGAATTGCACGTCGCCCGGCAGGGTTTGCGCTGCCGCCTTTTTCGGCAGCAACATGCCCAGAACCGCCCCGCTGTTATCCAGAACCGGCCCACCTGCGTTGCTGTCCTGTGTCGGGACTGACAGCCGTTTGCGGCGATTGTCGCCTTGGAGATCGCGGATATCCTCAAGCGTACCGAAGGTCAGGGTCGGTGCCGTAAGCACACCGTTGAACGGATAACCTGCAACCGCCACCTGATCTTGCAGGCGCGGGATATCTGATTGAAACGTGGCCACGCCCAGTGGGGAAAGCGGCGATAGGGGGCGCAAGATGGCGACGCCCAGATCAAGGTCGGTGCCAATCACTTCGGCATCTGTCTGGCGGTCCAATGTAATCCGGCTACACCCGGCAATCGCCTCTGGCGTGGTCACCACAACACCATCATCGCTGACATAAAACCCAGAGCGCGACAGCTTTGGCTGCCGTACCGCAAGGCCAGAGACCATATCGATCGCCTGATCTTCGCTGGGCGGGACAAGATTGGGATCAAGGATACCGTCAATCGGTTCAAAGCTTGATTGCATCACATCCAGAATACGGGCGCGGCGGCGGTTGTCTTCTGCGGGCCAGACCAGAACGAATCCTTTGATTTCACCATCCTGCAGGCTTGCCGTTGCAAAAGAATGACGTTCATTATCAATGCCTTCAATGAAAAAACTGTCGCCGCGTAATTGACGTGGGCCCTCTGTCGGCATCAGATCAAGGACCTGCAAGACTTCGAAAAGCCCTGACAGCCGCCCTGCGTCACCGGGTTGAGAGATAAAAAGAACCTGTGCTGTGGGCAGCGAGCTTTGCCCGTCAAACCGGGCAAATGGTGGCTGGTATCCCGAAAAAGCGACCACAGCGGTGGGCACCTGCATTTGCACGCCGGCCTCGGTGTCGCGCACCAGCTGCATATCAACATCCGTGAGCACGGCATTATACTGCAACAGCAACTGTTCGCGTTGCCGCGCCGTTAAAACGCCGGTCGGCTCTTGCGCATAGGCCAGTTGCCACGCCTCCATCGCGCGCCGTGTGCCGCGCCCGAAAGCGCCGTCAATCGCTGCGTCATAAAACCCTGCCCATTGCAGTGCCTTTTGTAGCTCTTCGCGCTCGGTCCGTAACAATGCAGCCTCGGATGCGCGGGCTTCGCGTAGTGTCTCGGGCGGGGCGGTCAAAGGGACTTGCGGCAAGGCGCTCAGCTCTAGCGCGGGTGCGTCGTCCGCTGCTGATCCGTCACGCAGCCCCGGCGCGCTACCGCCGATGGGCCAAAACTGCTGCTCAAATCGGCGGCCATTCTGTAGGTAACTGTCGGATGGGATCTGCCTGTCACGCAAAAGGCGGGCCAATTCCTGACGCGCAAGGTTTTCACTGTAAGGCCCCAGCACGATACCATAAAATCCGCGACCCAGATAATACCCTTCAACATCGTCAAACCGCCGGGCATAGACTTGCGCGCGCTCTGTCGCCTCATTCAGCGTTGGATGCGCTTCGATCTGGACCCAGAAACGATCTTGGGCGTGGGCCTGCACGGCGGACAGATAAAGAAAAAGAGTGGCAGCAAAAGCCCTGAACATCGTAAACCTCGGAAAAATGATCATGCGTTCGGCTTGTGTTGGCGGCCTCTGCCGCGCGGCGCAAGTCAAACTCTGGTTAAACTTGTGGGTAAATGCGAAAAAATCTGCACCCGTTGCCCAATTGACCCTGTCCGCCCGGCACCCTATTGCAGGGGCAAACAGTCGAGGGTCCACAATGGCAGATAAACCACGCAGTTTTCAGGAGATCATCCTGCGGCTTCAGACCTACTGGGCTGCCAAAGGCTGTGCGATCCTGCAACCTTATGACATGGAAGTCGGGGCGGGCACGTTTCACCCGGCCACAACATTACGCGCGCTGGGCAGCAAGCCTTGGGCTGCGGCCTATGTACAGCCGTCGCGCCGCCCCACGGACGGGCGTTACGGTGAGAACCCGAACCGTTTGCAGCACTACTATCAGTATCAGGTGCTGATCAAACCATCGCCGCCTGATTTGCAGGACCTTTATCTTGGGTCGCTGGACGCAATTGGTATCGACGCGTCGATGCATGACATCCGCTTTGTCGAGGACGACTGGGAAAGCCCGACACTTGGTGCTTGGGGGCTGGGCTGGGAGGTCTGGTGCGACGGTATGGAAGTCAGCCAATTCACCTATTTCCAGCAAGTCGGTGGGCATGATTGCAAGCCGGTTTCGGGCGAACTGACCTACGGGTTGGAGCGTCTGGCGATGTATGTTTTGGGTGTCGATCATGTGATGGAGATGCCGTTCAACGACCCGCAAACGCCGATCCCACTGACCTACGGCGACATCTTTAAACAGACCGAGCAAGAATACTCGCGCTGGAACTTCGATGTGGCCGATACGGAGGTGCTGCTCCAGCACTTTGTGGACGCCGAGGCTGAATGCCAACGGATACTGGATGCGCCCGCAGAGGACCCCAAAACGGGGAGCAAGATCATCATGGCACACCCGGCTTATGACCAATGCATCAAAGCATCTCATGTCTTTAACCTGCTTGACGCGCGCGGCGTAATCTCGGTCACCGAACGGCAGGCTTATATCGGACGGGTACGTGCACTGGCCAAGGCCTGCGCTGATGCGTTTGTGCAGACCGAGGCAGGCGGGGCAGCGGCCTGATGGCACGGGTGATTATTGTGGCGATGCTTCTTTCAGCGGCGGTTCTTGGCGGTGTGCTCTACTACCAACAGGTCTATGCCTACTACGATGAAGTGCAGGCGAACGCGGATGCGGTGATGCTGACCTCTGTCAGCACGGGTGAGGCAGAACCAATTGTCGTGCAAAGCTTTGAAGGGATCGACGCGATCAGCAGCCCTTTGCGTTATCGCGCCTGCTTTGAAAGTACCCTCAGCCTCGCGACGCTGACCGAAACCTTTGTGATCGTCGACAATGCCGAACCGCGTGTCGCCCCCGGTTGGTTTGATTGCTTTGACGCGGTGCAGATTGGCGCTGATCTGCGTACTGACGCCATCGCCTTTATGGGGATCGAGAACGTGCAATACGGCATCGACCGGATCGTCGCTGTCTATCCCGATGGGCGCGGCTACGCATGGCACCAGATCAATGAATGCGGCGAGGTCGTCTTTGACGGCAATCCGGTCCCCGAAGACTGCCCACCCCTTCCTGAAAGCACCGAGTAATGCCTGACCTTCTGATTGAACTTTTTTCCGAGGAAATCCCCGCTCGTATGCAGGCCCGCGCGGCCGATGACCTGCGCAAGCTGGTGACTGATGGTCTGGTCGAGGCGGGTTTGACCTATGCGGGGGCGGCTGCGTTTTCCACGCCGCGTCGCCTAACATTGTCAATTGATGGGCTGACGGCAGAAAGCCAAGCGGTGCGCGAAGAGCGTAAGGGACCGAAGGTTGGCGCGCCCGACAAGGCGATTGAAGGGTTCTTGCGTGGTGCTGGTGTGGCGCGCGAGGATCTTGAGGTGCGCGATGACAAGAAGGGGCAGGTTTATTTCGCGATCATCGAAAAGCCGGGGCGTATGGCGGCGGATATCATCGCCGAAGTTCTGGAAAAAGTGATCCGAAACTTCCCGTGGCCAAAGTCGATGCGCTGGGGTGATGGCCCATTGAAATGGGTGCGCCCATTGCATTCCATCCTGTGCATTCTGAGTGATGAGGCGGGGACTGAGGTTGTGCCGCTGGACGTTGATGGGATTGTATCGGGGAATACAACGCAAGGACATCGGTTCCTTGCGCCGGATACGTTTACTGTTGTGAATTTCGATGATTACGAGGCAAAGCTCAAGCGTGCTAATGTCGTACTGCGCGCTGATGAACGGGCCGAGGCGATCTGGCATGATGCCACGCATCAGGCCTTTGCAATGGGACTGGAAGTCGTCGAAGATCGTGGGTTGCTGACCGAGGTTGCAGGGCTGGTCGAATGGCCTGTCGTCCTGTTGGGCCAGATTGATGACGCGTTCCTTGGGTTGCCGCCCGAGGTGCTGCAAACCTCGATGAAAGAGCATCAGAAATTCTTTTCCGTACGCAATAACGTGACGGGCCGGATTGAACGCTTCGTGACCGTCGCCAATATGGAAACCGCCGACACTGGCGCGACCATTCTGGCAGGCAACCAGAAGGTGCTGTCAGCACGCTTGGCCGATGCGAAATTCTTTTGGGAAAATGATCTGCGCGTCGCGAAAGCGGGCATGCAGCCTTGGTTGGACAGCCTTGCCAATGTGACCTTCCACAACAAACTGGGCAGCCAGAAAGAGCGTATTGAACGTATCGCGGCATTGGCGCGCGAGATTGCGCCAAGCGTCGGCGCTGATCCTGATCTGGCAGAGCAGGCGGCGCGCATAGCCAAGGCCGATCTGTCGTCAGAAATGGTCTATGAATTCCCTGAATTGCAGGGGTTGATGGGGCGGTATTATGCGGCTGAGGCCGGCTTGGACGCACAGATCGCTGCGGTCTGCGAAGAACACTATTCCCCGCTGGGCCCATCGGATGATGTGCCGACTGCGCCGGTATCCGTGGCCGTAGCACTGGCCGACAAGATCGACACGCTGACCGGGTTCTGGGCGATTGATGAGAAACCAACCGGAAGCAAAGACCCGTTTGCGCTGCGCAGAGCGGCGCTGGGGGTTATTCGGTTGGTTTTGGAGAATGACTTCAGGCTTGAGCTAACGGGCAACCTGATCAAGCAGATTACAATCATTGAATTGTCCGAAACTGTCGGCCGTCTTCAGTTAACTGCGAAAGAACTTCGTGATGCCTTGCAAACAGCGGACGTAGGGCTTGATCCCGATAAGGTTGTCAAAGACTTCATTTTGCGACGACTGGGTAAAGAGCGTGACGCAATCGACGTCAATTCCCTGACGACTGGAGCTAAATCGGTCAACCTCCTCTCCTTCTTCCACGACCGCCTCAAGGTCTTCCTCCGCGACAAGGGCATTCGTCACGACATCATCGACGCCTGCATCGCCATGCCTGGCAATGACGACCTGACGCTGCTGGTCAAACGGGCCGAGGCTTTGGCTGCAACCCTTGCCACCGATGACGGCGAAAACCTTATCCAAGGGTTCAAACGCGCCAACAATATCCTGACCCAAGCCGAGGAGAAGGACGGGGTGGAATACTCTTATGGTGCTGACATCAAATTCGCCGAAGACGCCGCCGAAAAGGCACTTTTTGCGGCCCTTGATGCTGCGAATGCAAAGATCACACCGGCGATGGAAGCACAAGATTTCAGCACTGCGATGCACGCTATGGCGGCACTTCGCGCACCGATTGATGCATTTTTTACCGATGTGCAGGTAAACGCCGATAGCGCACTCTTGCGCAGGAATCGCCTTAACCTATTGTCACGTATTAGAAATATATGTCTGAGTGTTGCTGACCTGACGAAAATCGACGGCTGAGCCGAAAAACTGTAAACTTCGGTATACAGAAGGCCTTTTCCTCCTTTATGCTGCACCTGAACAATGATCGGTGCCGCAGTGCAGCAACAGACGACATATGGACCTTTGACGCTGATTACGCCCACCGCCGCCATGAAGGCTTCGGTGCACGGTGGGCGTGCGAAGTGCCTGCAACGCCTGATCCGTCTGGATATGCCGGTGCCTGTCACGGTTGCCTTGTCATTCGATGCGGTTCATGAAGCGGCCTTGGGCAATTTGCCTGACATGGCTGCCCTTTTGGCACCCTTTGGCGATGCGCCGCTGTTATCCGTGCGCCCATCCAGTCAGGACCCTGATTGGGGTGGGCCGGGTGCGATTTTGAATGTCGGTATGAACGACGCCCGATTGGCGACATTGACGCAGCGCATAGGTGCGGCAGCGGCAACAAAGCTTTATCTGCAGTTTGTCCAATCCTATGCCATCCATGTGGCGCGTCTTGATCCTGATGAATTCTACCTGCCTGACGTGGCCAATGCCGACAGCCTGCGGACGATGCTGGACACGTTCGAGCTTGAAACGGATGAGCCATTTCCGCAGGATCCAGCGGTGCAACTGGCCGAAGTCCTGCGCTCTATGGCGCGCGCTTGGGATGGCACCACCGCGCGGTTGCTGCGGCAAGCCAAGGGTGCGCCCGCAAATGCGGGTCTGGGCCTTGTGGTGCAGGCAATGGCTTTGGGCACAGGGCAAGGCGAATGTGGTCAGGGGGTCATGCAATTTGTCGATATGACGACCGGCCAGCCAAAAATCGTGGGCCGCTATCTGAGCTGCAGCAAGGGGCAGGGCAAAGATGTGGGGCCCGATACAGAAGGCGCGATGTATCTGACACGCGATCCGCGTGGTCCCGCGCTGGAAGATATATGTCCCGATCAATATGCGCAGCTGGTGTCGTACGGTGACATATGCCGCCGCCGTTTGCGCGAAGAAATGGAAGTGAAATTCACGCTTCAGGATGGCATGGTGCAGATTTTGGACGCCGTGCGCGTGCAGCGCACGTCGCGCGCCTCTGTCAAGATTGCCGTGGCCTTGGCCGAGGATAAGATCATTCCGCGCGAAGAGGCCGTGATGCGCGTCAAACCCTCTGCCTTGTCAGAGCTATTGCACCGGCAAATTGATCCCACTGCAGCACGCGATATGATCGTAGGGGGTATTGCAGCCAGCCCCGGTGCGGCCGCTGGCCGGATCGTCCTGACTGCCCATGAAGCACAGGCGAGTGCCGCGCGCGGTGAGCCTTGTGTTCTGGTCCGCCGCGAAACAACGCCAGAGGATATTCGCGGCATGCACGCTGCCAGTGCCGTTTTGACGATGCGCGGTGGCGTCACCAGCCATGCCGCTGTAATTGGCCGTGGCATTGGTTTGCCTTGCGTCGTGGGTGCCTCTGATCTGTCGATTGATCGCAAGAATGGGGTGATCATCGCCCCCGATGGCCGCATATTCAAAGCAGGTGATGTAATTACCGTTGATGGGAGCACCGGGCAGGTTCTGGTGGGCGAACCGCCCATGCTTGAAGCCGCCCTTGATGGCGCGTTTCAGACCTTGCTGGAATGGGCTGATGATTTCCGCGACATCGGCGTGCGCGCGAATGCCGATACGCCTGCTGATGCCCAAACCGCGCGGAACTTTGCCGCCGAAGGGATTGGCCTGTGCCGGACCGAGCACATGTTCTTTGATGGTGACCGTCTGGGTGTGATGCGGCAGATGATTTTTGCCGAAGAAAGCGATGATCGCCGGGCTGTTCTTGATCGCCTCCTGCCGATGCAGCGCGCCGATTTTCAGGCCTTGTTCGAGATTATGGCGGGCAAGACCGTTTGCGTACGTCTGTTTGACCCGCCGCTGCATGAATTCCTGCCTTCTGACAAAGCAGGCATGCGTGATCTGGCCGAGCAAGTGGCTTTGCCACTGCCCGATGTCATGGAACGCGTTGATGCTATGGCGGAATATAACCCGATGCTTGGGATGCGCGGCGTACGGCTTGGGATCGCGATCCCAGAGATCTATGATATGCAAGCCCGCGCGATCTTTGAGGCGATGGTCGCTGTCCGTGACAAAGGCATCACGATTAATGTCGAGATCATGATCCCGCTGGTCAGCGCGATGCGCGAGGTCGAATTGCAAAAGACCCGGATTGGTGGCGTTGCGAATGCCGTGCGGGCCAAAAGTAAGACGGCTTTTGAATACCACCTTGGTGTCATGGTTGAAACACCACGCGCGGCCCTGCGCGCGCAGGATATTGCCGAGCACGCCGCGTTTTTGTCCTTTGGCACAAATGACCTGACCCAGATGACCTATGGGTTGTCGCGCGATGATGCAGGGCGGTTCATGTCATCTTACGTCCAGCAAGGCGTATATGCCGAAGACCCATTTCATACCCTTGATCTTGAAGGTGTAGGCGAGCTGATCTCATTGGGTGCAGAGCGCGGACGTATGGGCCGCAAGGACGTTGTTTTGTCCCTTTGCGGGGAACATGGTGGTGATCGGTCTGCTATCGCATTTTGTCGTGCCCAGCAGTTCGATTACATCTCTTGCTCTCCTTTCCGTGTGCCTGTTGCGCGACTCACCGCAGCGCAGCTTGCTTTGGCGGATCGGGTGTCATCGTAGTGTGACACCCGCTGTCGTGGCATTTTTGTCGCGAAAATCCGTCTTTCGGGAAATAGTCATGGTGTCAAATCAACCGATGTTGCCTCTTTAGGAACAGTCCTGCGCAAGGACTAGACCTTTACGCCGCTTTCCCTTAAGGACAGCCGCGCTAGCGCGGAGCAACCCCGCGTCGTTTCCTGGGTGGGAAAAATGACTGTTATGAAGGCGATTTACGCCGCACTTTCTGCGGCCACCATTTGTGTTGTGTCAAGCTCTGCTACAGCTGACGAACTATTGGCAAGCCGGTTGGGTGCGATATTAGGACAAGAGCGTGAAGCTTTGTCCGTGGTCCCAGACAGCCGCATGAATACTTTGACAAGCCTGCCGCCAGTGCAGGATCGCGATATCGTTGCCCGCAGCGGTATTGTTTATGATCGTGATTTCCTGGCAGCACAGCCAGCCGCTGACGGTGGCGCCAACTGGCAGTGCTTGTCCGAGGCTCTGTATTTTGAGGCGCGCGGTGAAACCGTGCGGGGCATGTTTGCTGTTGGCGAAGTGATCCTGAACCGGGTCGATAGCAACGCCTACCCTGACACGCTTTGCGCTGTTATCAACCAAGGGACCGGGCGTCGTTATGCCTGCCAATTCACGTACACGTGTGATGGGAAGCCTGAAACTATTGGTGAGCCCCGTTCTTGGGAGCGTGTTGGCAAAGTTGCCCGTATTCTGATTGATGGCGCACCCCGTGTGCTGACTGGCGGTGCAACGCATTATCACACCAAGTCTGTGAACCCGTCTTGGGCGCAGCGTTATCCGCGCACAGCCGAGATTGGGTATCACTATTTTTATCGTCAGCCGGTGCGCACCGCGTCAAACTAAAGTCGCATGAATGCGGGCAGGCGTCGTACCGACGCTTGCCGCTTTGTCGTACCCCTTGTATCTCACCACGGGTATTCTCATGCGATGGACGCGCCCATGACCGATGACATTCGCCTTGCCTTTGCCCACCCCAGTGAGCGGGCCGAGGCCAGCAGCCAAACCCCCTGCGACCGCATTTCCCTGCGCGATTATATCGTGGAGGTCGAGATCGGGGCCTTCCAACAAGAGCGTGGCACTTTGCAACGTGTCCGTTTCAATGTCGTGGTTGAGGTCTTGCCGCTGACCGGCCCAATTGACGACGACGTCGACCGCATCTTGTCCTATGACAAAGTGACCGAAGCGATCAGCATTGAGCTGGAGGCCGAGCGGATCAACCTGCTTGAAACCCTTGCCGCTCGCGTGGCCGAGCGGATCTTGCTAGAGCCGCAGGCAGAGCGCGTTTTTGTCCGTATCGAAAAGCTGGATCGTGGCCCGTTTTCACTCGGGGTTGAGATTGTGCGGTCACGCGACGGTGTCGATCTGGCAGGGCAAGAACATATCGAGGCACCGCATCCGCGCATGGTGTATTTGTCCAATGATGCGATTGGCTCTGCGCATTTGACCGGTTGGATTGATCAACTGGCCGCAATGGAAGCGCCCTTGATCATTTGTGTTGGCCCGTCTGATATCGTCGCACCGCAAGCGGCCAACGCCATGGCACAACGGCGCATTGACTTGCTGGCGATCGAACAAAATGCGTGGACCTTGGCTGCGCGTGATCGGCGCTGCATGGTTGTTGGGACGCGCACGGAATTGGATTGGGCGATGAAGAATGGCCAGATTTGTATTTGGGCGCCTTCCAAAATTGTCTTAGACGCGGTGGATGGCCCATCCGCTAGCCCGCGCGATGCAGTGGCTTTGGTCGCCTGGTTTGCAGGTGATATGTCGGCAAAGGAACTGCTGGTGATCGGCGCTGGCACACCTCAAGCAGCTGTGCCCGTACGCGCAATCTCGTCTGACGTCACAGATTTGACATGACCCGATACTATCGCCCCATCGTCCGTTTTGGCGATGTGCCTACGTCGCATGCTCTTTCGCTGGCCGGGGGTGCGTGCTGGTTTGACACTGTCGCGGTGCACGAACGGGGTTGCGAGGTGCAGACTGTTCCTGCCGGTGACATAACCGCTGATATCCAAGACACATTGACCCGCCCCCGCGCATCAATTGCGGGTATGACAATGAGCGGGCCGCGCATAATGGGCATATTGAATGTCACACCCGATAGTTTTTCGGATGGCGGTCAGTTCAATGCGCCGGACCGTGCACTTGCCCATGCACAAGCCATGCAAACCGCTGGTGCTGACATCATTGATGTGGGCGGTGAAAGTACGCGTCCGGGTGCCAAGCAAGTGGAGATTGCAGAGGAAATCGAGAGGACGGTTCCAGTGATCAAAGCGATCCGCGCCCATAGTGACGTGCCTATCTCGATTGATACGCGCAAATCACAGGTTGGGGCCGCGGCACTAGACGCAGGTGCGACGCTGGTGAATGATGTGGCTGCGTTCACCTTTGATCCGGAACTGGCCAAGGTTGCTGCCAAGGTCGGCGCGCCCGTCTGTGTGATGCATGCGCAGGGCGCGCCCGAGACGATGCAGGATGATCCCTGCTATGATGATGTTCTGCTAGATGTTTACGATTTCCTGAGTGAGCGGATTGAAGCCGCGGTTGCAGCTGGCATCCCCCGTGAGCAGATCGTCGTTGATCCCGGTATCGGTTTTGGCAAAACGCTCGCACACAATCTGACCCTTCTGCGCGGGATCGCTATTTTTCATGCACTTGGCTGTCCTATTCTTCTCGGTGCATCGCGCAAACGCTTTATCGGCACGATTGGCGGTGGGGCCGCAGCCAGCGACCGGGTAAGCGGTTCTGTGGCGGTTGCACTCAACGCTGCACGGCAGGGCGTGCAAATCCTGCGCGTTCACGATATATTAGCTACGAAACAAGCATTAGACTTGGAATGGGCAATCGGCGGGGCAGAAACACTATGACACGCAAATTCTTTGGTACTGACGGTGTGCGCGGCAAAGCGAACACCTATCCGATGACGGCTGACATGGCGCTCAAGATCGGGGCGGCGGCGGGGCGGTACTTTCGCAACGATGGGTCCAATGTGCACCGCGTCGTGATTGGCAAGGATACGCGGCTATCCGGCTATATGTTTGAAAGCGCGTTAACGGCGGGGCTCACAAGCACGGGGATGAATGTCCTTTTGCTGGGGCCGGTGCCTACGCCCGCAGTTGGGTTGTTGACCACTTCGATGCGGGCCGATGTCGGGATCATGATCTCGGCCAGTCACAACCCGCACTATGATAATGGGATCAAATTCTTTGGACCCGATGGTTTTAAACTGTCAGATGATGCCGAGGCCGAGATTGAAGCTTTGATTGCCAGTGATCTCGAACCCGCTCAGTCGCAGAACATTGGCCGTGCCAAGCGGATTGATGACGGTCGGTTCCGTTATGCCGAACGGGTGAAATCAACCTTTCCGGCCGGGATGCGCCTTGATGGGCTGAAAGTCGTGATCGATTGCGCCAATGGGGCTGCGCACCGTGTTGCCCCCGAAGTGCTATGGGAATTGGGCGCAACCGTGATCCCCGTTGGTGTCAGCCCCGATGGCTTCAATATCAATGATGGCTGCGGATCGACCGATACATCAGCGGCGTCCAAGGCCATTATCGCCGAGGGTGCGCATATCGGCATTTGTCTGGACGGCGATGCGGACCGCGTGATGATACTTGATGAAAACGGACAGGTTGCTGATGGCGATCAACTCATGGCCTTGATGGCCGGGCGGTGGGCAGATCAGGACCGTCTGCAAGGCGGCACGTTGGTCGCGACGGTCATGTCAAACCTTGGGTTGGAGCGATATATGGACGGGCGCGGTTTGCGTCTTGAGCGGACAGCCGTGGGCGACCGCTATGTGGTCGAGGCGATGCGGGCGAATGGTTGGAACCTTGGGGGTGAGCAGTCTGGCCATATTGTGATGACAGATTTTGCGACGACGGGTGATGGGCTATTGGCGGGGCTGCAATTTCTGGCCGCGATGATCGAAACCGGGCAACCTGCCAGCGCCTTGACCAAAAGCTTTGAGACCGTGCCGCAGATGCTCAAGAACGTGCGCTATGCGGCTGGACAGGACCCGTTGGGTGCTGAGCCCGTCAAGAAATCCATCGCAGATGCTGAGACAAAGCTGGTCGGCAAAGGGCGTCTTCTGATCCGCAAATCAGGCACAGAGCCGCTGATCCGTGTAATGGCGGAATGCGAGGATGACGCGCTGTTGAGCCAGGTTGTGGATGGGATCGTGGCCGAGGTTGAGGCGGCCGTTTAGCGCAGCAATAGCCGTTTGAGATTACCCCATTGGCTGAAAGCCAATCCAGATAGGATTAGCGCGATTGCAATGAAAAAGCGCAGCGGTAGCACTTCACTCAGGATCCACGCGCCAAAGATCATTGACCAAAGCGGCACTTGGTAATTGACCAATGTCATAAATATCGCGCCTGCTGACCGTATGGTTGCCACCCGGATAAGCGCGGCGAGCGCTGTTGGGATGACGCCCAAGACAATAATTGCGATTGTGGGGCGGGCAGCGCCCATGCTTGGGATGCCTTCGAAAATCAGCATTGCCGGGATCAATGCGGCGGTGCCGATGGCCAACAGCAACGCTGCCATCGTGATGGGGTCAATTGGCGGACAGCGCCGGGTCATAATGCTGGAGACGGCATAGGATATGGACGCACCGATACAGGCAAGCTGGCCCAATGGCTCCCAACCTGTGCCAAGGCGCAAGACACCAGGGCCGATCAGGACGGCGGCACCAATGAACCCCATGATGACGCCCAAGGTGTTGCGCGTATTCATCTTTTCATCGGTGAAAATATGCGCGAGTGGGAGAACAAACAGCGGCAGTGCCGCCATCGAAATCCCCGCAAAGGCTGACGGCACATATTGCTGGCCCCAGCTGAGCAAGGCAAAGGGTAGGGCGGTGTTCAGCAAGCCGATTGCAATCAGATAGCGCGACATTGTCGGGGTGAAGGCAGGCAACGGGCGCTTGAGCGCGATCATCAATGTCAGAAGGGCTATAGCCCCCAGCGTCGTGCGTGCGCAGGCGACCGTCAGCGGGCCATACCCCTCCAACGCGATTGCCACGACCATAAAGGTCGCCCCCCAGATCACCCCGAGGGCGGCAATGGATAGCCAGTTCCAGATTGTGGGGGACTGCACGCTCATGTCAGGTCTCTCATCGTCTCAGCCTATGCTGTCTGATCGCTTTGGCAGACCACGGCAAGCGTTTTGACGTAAAGTTAATATTGCATCTTGTATCAGCCGCGCCGGATAAGATGACATGACCCATTCGCAACCCTCCATCGCACAGGTTTTCGCCGCACAGCATGATACTGTGGCGGCAAGGCGGACGACCTTCGACTATACCGCGCGCCGGGCCGCACTCGATCAGCTGCGCACCATGGTGCTGGCCCATGAGCAGGCGGTGTGTGAAGCGATTGGTGCTGATTTCGGCAAACACCCTGATGAGGTGCGGCTGACCGAAATCTTGCCGCTCTTGTTGGAAATCGGGCACACACGGCGGCATTTGCGCAAATGGATGCGCCCCAGCCGCGCGCCATCGGGGTTAGTGTTTTTGGGAACAACCACACAGGTCCATCTCACGCCCAAGGGCACCGCATTGGTCATTGCGCCATGGAATTTCCCATTTTTTCTGGCCTTGGGCCCTGCGGTGTCTGCTTTGGCGGCAGGGTGTTCGGTGATCCTGAAGCCCTCAGAGCTGACACCCGCGACCAGTGCTTTGCTGAAAAGGATCGTGTCAGAAACCTTCGCACCAGAGCTTTTTACCGTTGTTGAGGGCGGGGTTGATGCGGCGACGGAACTTTTGACCCTGCCTTTTGGTCATATCTTTTTCACCGGCAGTCCAGAGGTTGGGCAAATCGTTATGACGGCGGCGGCCAAAACCTTTGCCTCTGTCACGCTGGAACTGGGGGGCAAATCGCCTGTCATCGTGGGACCGGATGCAGATATCGCAAACGCGGCCCGCTGGATTGCTTGGGGGCGCTGTATAAATGGCGGGCAGACCTGTGTGGCGCCGGACCATGTTTATGTGCATGAAAGTGTGAAGGCCGCGTTTGCCGATGCGCTGAGCGCGCAGATCACCAAGATGTATGGCGCGGACCCGATGCAGTCACCCGATCTGGCCCAGATGGCCTATCCGCGACAATGGGCGCGGGTGGCCGGGTTGATCGATGATTCAAAGGCGAAAGGGGCGACGGTTCTGACGGGCGGCGATATGGATCAGGCTGCGCGCAAGATCGCCCCCACTATTTTGCTGGATGTCCATGATGATATGGGCGTGCAGCAGGAAGAAATTTTTGGCCCGGTCCTTCCGGTTATGACCTATCGTGACCTTGATCAGGTGATCGACAAGATTAATGATGGGTCACATCCGCTTGCACTTTATGTTTTTGAAAGCAATGCCTTCGCGGATGAAGTTATTATAAAAACAACCTCTGGTACCGTTGGTGTGAACATGAGCGTGATGGGTGCGTCGCATCCGACCGCGCCCTTTGGTGGTGTTGGCCGTTCGGGAAATGGTGGTGCGCATGGTTATGCCGGATTTGCCGCCTTCAGCCATATGCGTCAGGTGCTGCGGGCAAGGTTCTTTCCGTTCCACATCGTCTTTCCGCCCTACACCGGATTGACCCGCCGCTTGATTGCTGTCTTTCACTGGTACGTCCGGCGTTAAACGTAAGAAGGCCGCGCAATGCTGCGCGGCCTTCTTACGTCTTTTTTAGCACATTTAGTTCTTGGCTTTATCAACCATTTTGCCAGCAGAAATCCACGGCATCATGGCGCGCAGTTTTTCACCGACTTGCTCGATCTCGTGTTCGTCGTTGATGCGGCGTGTGGCCTTGAAGTAAGGCTGGCCAACAGCGTTTTCCTGCATGAAGTCACGCACAAACTTACCGGTTTGGATGTCGGTCAGTACGTCCTTCATCCGCTTCTTGGTCTCATCATATGGCAGGATACGCGGGCCGGACACATACTCACCATACTCCGCTGTGTTTGAGATAGAGTAGTTCATGTTCGCGATGCCGCCTTCATAGATCAGGTCGACGATCAACTTGGTTTCGTGCAGGCATTCGAAGTACGCCATTTCAGGCTCGTAGCCCGCCTCAACCAGTGTTTCAAAGCCCATGCGGATCAGCTCAACGATCCCACCGCAGAGAACCGCTTGCTCACCAAAGAGGTCGGTTTCGCATTCCTGACGGAAGTTTGTCTCGATGATGCCGGAACGCCCGCCACCGATGGCAGAACAATAGGACAGGCCGATTTCCATCGCCTTGCCGCTTGCGTCACGGTCCACAGCCACCAGGCACGGCACGCCGCCGCCTTTGGTGTATTCGCCGCGCACGGTGTGGCCGGGACCCTTTGGCGCCATCATGATGACGTCGACACCGGGCTTGGGTTCGATCAGGCCAAAGTGCACGTTCAACCCGTGGGCGAAGGCAATCGCGGAACCCTCTTTGATGTTGTCATGGACATATTTCTTATATGTCTCGGCCTGCAATTCATCGGGCATGGTGAACATGATCACATCGCACCAAGCAGCCGCTTCGGCGATACCCATCACCTTTAGGCCTTCGCCTTCCGCTTTGGCGGCAGAAGGGGAGCCTTCACGCAGCGCCACAACAAGGTTTTTCGCACCGCTGTCGCGCAGGTTCAGCGCGTGGGCGTGGCCTTGAGAGCCGTAGCCCAAGATGGCGACTTTTTTATCTTTGATCAGGTTCACATCGCAATCGCGATCGTAATAAACGCGCATGTTGGCATTCCTTTAGTTGGTTTCTGATCTGCGTTATAGCGACGTCTGATCCAAATGTGCGGTTTGTAATATGAGTTTTTTTACCAAGATGAAGGTTGTTATGCGTATTGTTGTACTATAGCAGTATTTTTATGCTTGATGACATTGATCGCCGGATTTTGCGCCTGCTACAGGCTGACCCTGCACGGGGTGTGCCTGATGTGGCGGGTGCCATGGGGCTGACTGTTGCAAAGGTGACGCGCCGGTTGGATCGGCTTCGCGAGGATCGGATCGTACAGGGCAGTCATGTGATCATCGATTGGGCGGCTCTGGGCTATGCTGTGTCGGTAAGTCTGCGGATTACCTTGGATAAGACCGTATCGCGCGCCTTTGATGATTTTCTTGCGGCGGCGCGTCAGGTGCCTGAGGTGATCGAAATCCAGACGTTTCTGGGCCGGGTGGATGTGCGCCTGTCGCTGATCGCAAAGGACTTGGCCGATTATCAGGGCATATACCGTGAACAGGTGCTGACCTTGCCGCATATCGCCGATATCGAGGCGTTGATGACAATTGCGACAGTGAAATCCGATGAAAACCTGCCGCTATGACACTGGATGACCTAGATTATGCAATCTTGCGCGCCCTTTCAGCAAATGCGGATCAATCGACAACGCAGTTGGCCCGGAAGCTGGATCTGAGCCAACCTGCCACATGGCGCCGGATCAAGCGATTACAGGATGCAGGTGTGATCGCAGGCCGCCGTTTGGTGTTGGATGCTGAAAAGCTGGGGTACGGTGTGACTGTGTTTCTGGGGGTCAAGCTGGCCACCAAGGGCCGCGTCAGCCTTGAGGATTTTGAGCGTGCGATTGGCGCGATCCCCGAGGTGCAGACGGTCGATCATGTGCTTGGGCTTTACGATTACCGGCTAAGGGTCGTGGCCCGTGATCTTGCAGATTTCGAACGTGTCTTGCGTCGCCGTATCATGACGATGCCGGGGGTCGGTGATGTTGAAGCAAATGTTCTTTTGTCAGAAGAGCGCAGGCCGGGTCCATTATAAAGAACACGGTGTTAGCTATCGGAAATATTGCACCTCAGATCACCGGCGAAGTGGGCATTGTATACCGAGATAGGCTTTGCTTTCATGCTGTCAGAGCGTTAGCCAACCAAGCAAATGGCATAGAGGACTTTTGATATGGATGGTGCGCCAACGCTTGTAGACCCTGATGGGCTGATGGAATTTTCGGTCGTCTTTACCGACCGCTCTCTCAATCATATGTCAAAGGCCTTTCAAGAGGTTATGACAGATATCTCAACCATGTTGTGCGAGGTCTATCATGCCGATCACGTTGCGTTGGTCCCCGGTGGTGGTACCTATGGGATGGAAGCCGTGGCGCGACAGTTTGGTGCGGGTGCGCATGCTTTCATTGTGCGGAACGGGTGGTTTTCCTATCGCTGGAGCCAGATTTTTGAGGCTGGTGACTTTACCACTCAAACGACTGTCATAAAGGCACGGCAAGCAGGGAATGACACGCGCGCACCCTTTGCCCCTGCGCCCATCGAAGATGTCGTCGCAGCAATCGCGGAGGCCAAGCCCGACGTTGTTTTTGCTCCTCATGTTGAAACATCTGCCGGAATCATCCTACCTGATGATTATATCAAGGCACTGGCGGACGCGGCACATGAAATAGGGGCGCTGATGGTCCTTGACTGCATTGCATCGGGTTGTGCTTGGGTTGATATGAAGGCCACGGGCGTGGATGTCCTGATTTCGGCACCGCAAAAGGGGTGGTCATCGACACCCTGCGCGGGTCTTGTGATGATGTCAGAGCGTGCATTGGTACGGCTGGATCAGACAACATCGGACTCTTTCAGCGTCGATCTGAAGAAATGGCATAGTATCATGCAGGCTTACCTGAATGGTGGCCATGCCTACCACGCCACCATGCCAACTGACGGCCTGCGAGCCTTCCGTGATACCATGCTGGAAACACGCGCCTTTGGATTTGAAAAACTCAAAGCGGCGCAGTGGAACTTGGGCAATGGTGTGCGCAAGCTGCTGGCAGACAAGGGCATACGTTCAGTCGCTGCGGACGGTTTTGGTGCGCCCGGTGTTGTCGTCAGCTATACTGATGATCCTGCCATCCAGAATGGATCAAAGTTTGTTGCCGAGGGCATGCAGATTGCCGCAGGTGTACCGCTGCAATGTGATGAGCCTGACGATTTCCGCACATTCCGATTGGGTCTCTTTGGGTTAGACAAGCTTTATGATGTGGATGCGACACTCGCACGTTTGGTCCCGGTTTTGGACAAAGTGCTTTAGCCTGCACCCAGACCCATCTGCATAAGGGTCTTGCGCACAGGTGTGACGCCATAAAGGGCTTCAATACCTTTGCTGCGTAGCGCTTGCATCGTTGGGCTTCCTGCGATGGATGCGCGGTTCAGCGCGTCAATACCAGTCACCCGAAGCTTGATATCGGGGTGACGTTTGCGGGCATAGGTATCCAGCATTGCGGGTGCGCCAAGTTGATCAGGCTGTGCAGTCGCAAGGTCCAAGAGGCACGACAGATCGCGCAGTGACATGTTCAAACCCTGCGCGCCGATGGGTGGCATCACATGGGCGGCCTCCGCCACCAACGCGGTGCGCGGGGCTGTGAGTGCATTGGCAACTTGGCTGATGATAGGCCAAAGGCTGCGGCGACTGGCGAGCTTGAGTGGCCCATACAGATAGGCAGACCGATCATTGGCCGCCGCCTCGAACGCGTTTTCGTCAAGTGTAGCGAGCCTGTTTGCCTCTGCCCCGTGCTCCATCCAAACAACGGCGGAGCAGGGTTTGCCGTCGTGATCGGGCAAGGGCACGAGTGTGAACGGCCCCCCTGCGCGGTGGATCTCGGTCGAGACATTCTGATGCGGCGCGTCATGGGTCACCGCAAAGGTCACCGCCTTTTGCCCGTAGCGCATTGTGCGCACATCGATCCGCGCATGTTGACGCACAGCAGAGTTACGCCCATCAGCACCAATAACCAGTTTCGTAGAGAGTTGGCTGCCGTCAGACAGCGTGACAATCGCCGTATCGCTGCGGGCAAGCATCCGGGCGAAGCCGATACCGGGACGAAAATCAACGTTCGGCAGCTCGTCTAGTCTGGCCACCATCTCACGGCGCAAGAGCCAATTAGGCAAGTTCCATCCAAAGGGCAATTCCGAGATATCAGCGGCATTGAAATCGCGGGTGACATGCGCATCGGTCCCGATATCGACAATCCGCATCACCTGAAGAGGCGTTGCATGTGCGGCAAGGCGAGGCCATAGCCCCGCGGCTTCAAGGAACTTCTGGGCGGGTTGCAGAAATGCTGTGGTGCGCAGATCCGCCCCGTCGGCGTCGCGGGCTGTCACGGGCGGCGTTGGATCGATGATAGTAACCTTGAAGCCGGCGGTCCCAAAGGCCGCAGCAGCGGTCAGCCCAGCGACACCGCCGCCTGCAATCACGATATCAGTCGAAATGCGTTCCATACAGGTGACATATGCTTCCGGGCAGGGGGCGGAAAGGGTTAGCGCGCAAGCTGCGACAAGAAATCCGCCAGATGGTCTGTGTGATGATGAATATGTTCTGCGTCGTCAGGGGCTTCGTGCACATGCACCGTCCGCATCCCCAACGCATGTGGGACGACAAGATTGCGCTTCTCATCTTCGAACATGGCGGCTTTCGTCGGTGTCATTCCATCCTTGGTAAAGACGGTCGAGAACGCATCTTGGGTTGGTTTCGGTTTGAAGTCAGCCTGTTCGACCCCATAAACAGCATCAAACTGGCTGGTCAGGCCGCGGGCTGCCAACACGCGCTTGGCGTGATTGTGTGATCCGTTGGTGTAGACAATCTTGCGCCCCGGCAGCGCTTTAATGGCGTTTGACAACATCTCATCCTCTTCCAGATGCGAGATGTCGATGTCGTGCACATCGGCCAGAAAATGGTGTGGATCGACGTCGTGGTGTTCCATCAGCCCTGTCAGAGTGGAGCCATATGCATCCCAATAATCAGCACACAGCTTGAGTGCGCCCGCATGATCCAACCCTGTCAGCCGCACCACATATGCCGAAAACCGTCCGTCCATCTGACCGAACAGATCCGCTGACGGCGGATAAAGCGTATTGTCGAGATCAAAGACCCATGTGTCCACATGGGCAAAATGTTGGGCTACCATAGGCGTAATCTAAGCGCGGTGTCGGAGGTGCGCAATTGCTTTGGCTTGATTGCAGGGCGGGCAGGGGCGTATGATTGTTCCAGCACGAAAGGTACCATGCGATGCAAGACCAACGCGCGTCCCAGAAAGACGCCTACGCCCTGATCCTCGAAGCGATTGACAGACATGTTTACAAACCTGGTGACAGGCTGGTTGAAAGTGAGCTGGCCGAAAGGTTTGGTGTGTCGCGCACACCGATCCGCGAGGCATTGCAACGGCTGGAAACACAGTCCTTGCTTACCCGCGACGGGCGGTCGCTGATCGTGGCCTCTCTGGATCATTCACAGTTGTCAGAGCTTTATGTCGTGCGCGGTGAGTTGGAGGGGCTGGCGGCCCGGCTTGCCGCCCGCCATGCTGCGCCAGAAGAGGTTAAGGTGCTGCGTGACATGTTGGACGCAGATCAGAAACTGGTTGGCGACCCCAAGGCGCTAAGCCGCGCGAACCGCCGTTTTCATAAGCAAATTCATCTTGCATCGCACAATCGCTTTCTGGTGCAGCAATTGGACTTGGTGCATCGTTCCATGGCGCTTTTGGCGACGACATCCATCGCGGTAGAGGGGCGGGGAGATGAAACCTTGCAAGAGCATGCAGCGATTGTTTCCGCGATTGAGGCCGGCGATGGCGATGCGGCGGACAAAGCACTGCGTGACCATATTTCAGAGGCGTTTGTGACCCGTTTGAAACTGGACGCTGAAGCTGTGGAAGCTGCAGAATAGCCCTACTGCAGCCCACTTAGAAAAGTGCACGAAGCAAACCAAAACACGTTAACCCAGAACAAAACGCTTCGTAGGTACAATTTGACCTAAAAGAGTTAAGCGATGGTTAAGCGCTCATCGCTTCGGCAAATCTTTCAAACAAATAATAGCTATCTTGCGGGCCAGGGCTGGCCTCGGGGTGGTATTGCACGCTGAACACGGGCCGGTTGGCGATACGAATCCCGCAATTGCTACCATCGAAGAGTGACACATGCGTCTCTTCCACACCGTCCGGCAGTGTCTGACTGTCTACGGTAAAGCCGTGATTCATCGACGTGATCTCAACCTTGCCGGTTTCCATATCCTTGACCGGATGGTTAGCGCCGTGGTGGCCGTGGTTCATCTTGATCGTTTTCGCACCGACGGCGAGGGCCAGCATCTGGTGACCCAGACAAATACCAAAGACGGGTAGATCAGCATCAAGTACACCCTTGATCATGGGCACTGCATATGCGCCAGTGGCCGCCGGATCTCCGGGACCATTGGACAGGAATACACCGTCGGGATTAAGCGCGAGCACGTCTTCCGCAGTCGCTGTTGCTGGCAGCACAGTCACGTCACAGCCAGCGCTGGCAAGACAGCGCAGAATGTTGCGTTTTGCGCCAAAATCAATTGCAACGACTTTATGCTTTGGATCGTTTTGGGGTGTATACCCTTCTGGCCATGCCCAACGCATTTCGTTCCAAGTGTAGGATTGCGCGCAGGTCACGTCCTTTGCCAGATCAAGACCCTCAAGCCCTTGGAAAGCGCGCGCTTTCTTGACCAGCGCCTCAATGTCAAAGTTGCCGTCAGGATCATGTGCCAGCGCCACATGCGGGGCACCTTGCTGCCGAATGGCACGGGTCAGACGCCGGGTATCCACACCGCCCATGCCGATGCGGTTGCGCTTGGCCAGCCAGGCCGTCAGCTCTTGGGTCGCGCGCCAGTTTGATGATTGGGTAGGGTCCCATTTCACAACCATACCTTCGGCCACCGGGTCAGCGGTTTCATCGTCTTCGGGGTTCACGCCGGTGTTGCCGATATGGGGGAAGGTGAAGGTCACGACCTGACCTGCATAGGACGGGTCGGTCATAATCTCCTGATAGCCGGTCATCGCGGTGTTAAAGCAAAGCTCGGCCACCGTTTCACCGGTGGCACCAAAGCCCATACCGTAAAAGATCGTTCCATCCGCAAGGGCCAGACAAGCCGTCGGTTTCTGTGCCATAATCAATCTCCCCGGATGCCAAATTGTGCTGGGTGTACGCAGGGTGGGGGGCATGGTCAAGGGCGGATTGCGCCCTTGCAAACAAGGGTTGACGTTGCGACGCGGGCGCTTGTTACTTGGGCGTGGGCGCACTATGTTGCCCATTCGTTTGACAGCAAATGTACGGGATACATTCATGGACATGCGCGACCGGGTCAATGCGGCCCTCAAGGATGCAATGCGTTCGAAAGAGGCGGATCGCCTTTCAACGCTGCGGTTGATCAATGCCGCGATCAAAGACAAGGATATCGCCGCACGCGGGTCCGGCGATGAAGATGCCGGGGTCAGCAACGATGATATCCTCGCGATTATGGGCCGCATGGTGAAACAACGGCAGGAAAGCGCGCGGGCCTACGAGGAAGGCGGGCGGCTGGAGCTGGCCGAGAAAGAACTGTCAGAGATCAAAATCATCGAAGAGTTCCTGCCCAAGCAATTGAACGCGGATGAGGCCGCCAATGCGATTGATGCGGCCATCACCGAAGTGGGTGCGACCAGTATTCGTGACATGGGCAAGGTGATGGGTGTGCTGAAAAGCAAATACACCGGTCGCATGGATTTCGGCAAAGCCGGTCCGATGGTAAAAGACCGCCTTGGGTAGGATGGGTGACATCACCCGTCTTAAGAACGCAAAGCCCGCTTAAGGTCATCATAAAGTGCTAACCGTTCCTCAACATCCAGGAACGCTCCGATCTCGACCTCCCGGTCTCCGCCGCGCAGCGTGATGTAGTTCTCTACCGGTCCGCCTTTGGGGTGCAGATGTACAGTCACCCAATAACGGTTGGCTTCCCACTCTTGTACGTCGCCCTTTGGGTTGTGGCGTGTCAGATGAGCCCGTGCTTCGTCTACGGTCAATTCTTCTAACACTTCGCCGCCCCGATAACTGACATGCAGTGCGTACCAGACACCTGCAATCATAAGGCCGCAGAACGGCAGGATACCCCAAAGGGCCGCCTGACCCAGAAGCGTTAAAAGCGGCAATGACACCAAGGCCGCGGTGCCACCGATAAACAAGACAAAATCTTTGCGCAGCAAAGACCTGTAGGGCCAAAGGCTAAGTTGCCATCGGGGTGTATCATGGGGCGGTTCAGGTGACCATTCATAAGGCATGGGCTGGAAATAGTGCGCGGTACCGCAACGGTCAATTGGTACCCGTGCAAGGTGCCCATATGCTGTCAGCACCTCGCGTATTTCGATCCGCGATTAAGCGAGGTGGCGGCCGCCTGAGGGCACTGTTGCCCACAAAGCTGATCAAAAATTATGCAAAAATATTAATACTTGACCACAAATAAAAGTTTACTCGTGTAAAAATGTGACGCCTCATATCGCGTTTTGAAAACCAGCGATGATGTTTTGACCACCAAAATACGCCTATCTAAGCTAATTTAAGGGGTACAATTATTCATTAACGCCCCCTTGCATTAATCTAGGAGGAGTGAATTTCATGACAAAACAAAAGCAAAGTTTAAGCAGTCCGAGCGGATTGATTGGAACTGTTGTCGCCGCCATTCTTGCGTCTCAACCGTTGATTGCCGCGCCAGTTCTTTTGGAGTCCGGTGATGGTGTCATCTCGATCGACGGCGAACTTGTTTCATTCGAAGATGGATTTTACAGTGTAAATACAAGCTTGGGTAACTTGCGGGTCTCTGCAGATCTGGTGACATGTTCTGGTGAAGGCTGCCCGACCGAAGTTGCGTCCGCTGATGCGCGGCCCGAACGGCGACCCGCACCGCGACGCGATGACCTTGTCAACATTTCGGGGTCGGATGCGATTGGCAGTACGTTGATGCCATTGTTGGTTGAAGGTTACGCAGACAGCTTTGACGGTGCGGTTCAGGTTGAGCGGAACAATGATGTAGAAAAGATCCTGTTGGCTATCGAAGACGGTGGTTTTGGTGAAGAGCGCACGGGGTTCCGTATTATGTCATCGCTCTCATCTGATGCCTTTGCAAATCTGATTGGGCGTTCGACCGAAATTGGGATGTCGTCAGAGCGAATCCCACAGGCGTCTGCTGACATTCTTGCACGCAACGGTGCAGGTGATATGCGCAGTGCAGCCAACGAACATCTGCTGGCGTTGGATAACATCGTGGTGATTGCCCACCCTGATAACCCGCTAGACACTGTTTCCATGACCCAGCTGGGTGACATTTATGCTGGCCGGATCAGCAATTGGTCTGAAATCGGCGGCCCGAACGCACCTATCAGGGTGGTGAACCGGATGGCAAACACGTCAACCCGCACGGTTTTCGAAGACAGGGTATTCCGTGATGTTGCACCTGGTTTACCTGTCAATCAGGTGGGCGCAGGTGACTTTGAAGACGTCGCTGATGAGGTCTTTGCCGATGAGACGTCAATCGCCTATGTGCCGCTTCCGTTCATACGTGGTACAAAGCCGATGAACATTATCAACGAATGCGGAATCGTCATGACGCCCGACGCGTTCTCGGCCCGCACTGAGGAATACAACCTCGGCCGCTTCCTCTACCTTTATACGCGTGGCGATATCCTTTCGCCTGAAGCTGCCGATTTTCTTGACTTTGCAAAGTCAAACGATGCCGACAGTGTTATCCTGAAGGCTGGCTATATTGACCTTGGTGTTGCCCGTCAGGCGCAGGATATGACGGGTTTTCGCGCGACCCAGTTGCGTAATAACTCTGCAACCGGCCTAGAGGCACAGGTTACCGGCGATATGCTGTCGGCCATGCGGCGGCATGATCGCTTGTCCGCGACCTTCCGCTTTCAAACCGGGAGCGCGCAATTGACCGACCGCGGTGAGCTGAACCTCGACCGTCTGGCTGACTATGCAGAAGATTTGCCTGCCGGGTCACGCCTCGTGTTTGTGGGTTTTGCTGACTCTGTCGGGCCGTTCGCAAATAACCTGCCGCTGTCAGAAGCACGTGCAGCACAGGTGCTACGTGCCTTCCGTGATCGCGCTGGCGCAAGTCTGGATGGCATTCAAACAACGTCGCTGGGCTTTAGCGAGCTTGCACCGGCATCTTGTAACACCACCGAAGAAGGGCGTGCGATCAACCGCCGGGTGGAAGTCTGGATCGCTAACGAAAGCTGATCACAGACAGGCGGTTTTGCAAGCAGTCTGACCGCCCATCAAAATGATAGCAAACCCGGCCTTATGGCCGGGTTTTTCTATTTCAGGTTGCCTGTGCTGACCGGCCGGTATTTTCACGATTGTAGTTGACCTGCCAATCCCGCAAACTGGTACTGCAACAGATCGTTTGGTCAGGAAAGTGCGGAATATGACAAAGATCATCTGGATGTCAGATCCGCATTTGCAAGCGGAAGGAACGATTGATGGCCTCGACCCGCGCAAGCGCTTGGACGCTGCGATCGCCTTCATAAACGCACATCATGCCGATGCAGATTTTGCTGTTCTCACAGGTGATCTTGTCGGTGACGACATCGCTGGAGATTATGCTGCGATTGCGCAGCATTTGGCGGTCTCTCATATCCCGATCCATCCATTGATGGGCAACAATGACGACCGCGCGGGGTTTCGTGCTTCTCTTGCGCTGCCGGAAACCGCTATGCCAGGTTTTGTTCAGTACAGGCTTGATATGGCGAACGCGACCTACCTCTTCCTTGATACACATAAGGTGGGATCACATGCGGGACAGTTCTGCGCGGCACGGCAAGCATGGCTGGATGACGCCTTGGGCAAGTCGCCGGGTAAGCCAGCCTATATCTTCATGCATCATCCGCCGCTGGCACTTGGGCTGCCCAAACAAGACGAAATCATGTTGGAAGACGCCGCAGCCTTTCTTGATTTGATGACGGCGCATAACAACGTCAAACACCTCTTTATGGGGCATGTTCACCGACCGACAGCTGGCACAGTACGGGGTATCCCCTTTGCAACTTTGGGTGCTGTATCGTTTCAGGCGCCGGGGCCACGCCCCGCATGGGATTGGGACAGCTTCAAACCTGCGAAAGAGGCACCACAACTGGGCGTTTTGCTGATAGAGGACGAAACAGTCGTTCTGCAGTATACGCAGTTCTGTGAATATGCGGTTGGTGTCGAAGTATAATCGCGCGAGCACGATGAACGAAAAGGGGCCTCTGTTTTGAGAGGTCAGTCATTGAAGTCGATTTCACGCCAAACGTAGTTTGGATGTAGCTTTCGATAAGAATGCAATAAAGCAGGTGGGAGCTTCAGAAACGGACGCTTGAATTCACGCCAGATCTTGCGCCACCCGAAAGGGAGCTTTGGCCTACGCGCGCGCTTAGGGTATCCAATTGTTGAATTTATGACATCGGCTGGTGCCGGCGCATCACCCTTGTGCAGATAATGCTGAATGCAGACTGCTGGATTAAGTTGTAGAAATTCCAAACCAAGAAAATCAGGGTCTGAGCAACAGAACATCTGAACATCCACAGGCGCTTTGATGACGTCTGTTTGCGCAAGCAGCGATCGTGCGGCGGATTTTGAAATGATGTACCCCGCCGTCCCCTTCAGGTCAGTCATTGGCCGTGCGATCGTAAAGTCTGTATCTGGTAGGGATTTTTCATTCGCGTACCATGCGTCCACAACCGATGTATCAATCTTAATGCATTCGCAATCTTCGGGAATCCAGTCTATTTCGCAAAGTAGTGTAGCAAACCCTTTTGACATGTTTACGTCATCTTCCAGAACAACCGCATATGGCTCTGGTCCCTCTGCCACTATCTTCCAGAATGCGCGATGGCTCAGAAAACAGCCAATTTGGCCTCCATTAAGGTTCCAGAAACTGCGCGCTCTCTCTGACAGGTTAGGTCTGTTTTCTTTATCCAGCAAACGCCCGTCTACTGCGGCAAGCCGCTTTGCCGATACACCGATTGTCTTCAGCATTTCTTGCATATGCTCTCGTCGCGCGTGAGAGCGGTCGAGGTTGATGTAATAGCAGGGCAGTGGCGTAGAGCGGTTTCCCAAATGAGACCTCGTTATTCGTATAACTTGTGTTTCAAAAAGTAATAGCCCCGCCGGGATCGGCGGGGCCATGCCATAATTCAAAGATGTTTTGCGCTAATGCGCGTGCTGCTTGTCCCAGTCAGACTGCTTTGGCAGCGTCTCGAACGTGTGCTCTGGTGGTGGGCTTGGCAATGTCCACTCCAGCGTATCTGCATATTCGTTCCAAGGGTTGTTCTCGGTGACGCGCTTGCCCTTTGTCAGGGTCCAGACCATTACACCGATGAAGAACAGGAACGATGCGAATGACAGGAACGCACCCCAGCTTGAGATATAGTTCCAGTACGCAAACGCCTCTGGGTAGTCGATGTAACGACGTGGCATACCCTGACGGCCCAGGAAGTGCTGTGGGAAGAATGTCAGGTTCGCGCCGATGAACATCGCCCAGAAGTGTAGCTTGCCGGCCCATTCAGGATACATACGGCCCGACATTTTCGGCAGATAAAAGTAGATACCCGCGAAGATCGAGAAGACCGCGCCAAGGCTCATCACATAGTGGAAGTGCGCCACGACATAGTAGGTATCGTGATACACACGGTCCACACCGGCCTGTGACAGAACGATGCCTGTCACGCCGCCCAAGGTGAACAGGAACAGGAAGCCAAAGGCCCAAAGCATTGGCGTCTTAAACTCAACCGAACCGCCCCACATGGTGGCAATCCAGCTAAAGATTTTCACACCTGTTGGTACGGCAATAACCATAGTCGCCAGCATGAAGTAGGACTGCTGCGTCAGCGACATGCCCACGGTGTACATGTGGTGCGCCCAAACGACGAAGCCTAACACACCGATCGCGACCATCGCATAGACCATTGGCAGATAGCCAAAGATCGGCTTACGCGAGAATGTTGCGATGATGTGGCTGATGATACCAAAGCCGGGGATGATAATGATGTAGACCTCTGGGTGACCAAAGAACCACAAAATGTGCTGATAGAGGATCGGGTCACCGCCCCCTTCAGGTTGGAAGAAGGTCGTGCCAAAGTTACGGTCGGTCAGCAGCATTGTGATCGCGCCAGCCAGAACGGGCAGGGCCAGAAGGATCAACCATGCTGTCACAAAGATTGACCAGGCAAAAAGTGGAACCTTATGCAAAGTCATACCGGGTGCACGCATATTCAGGAAAGTGGTGATCATATTGATTGCACCAAGGATCGAAGACGCACCTGACAAGTGCACCGCAAAGATCGCCAAATCCATCGACATGCCGGTTTCCGATGTGGAAAGCGGCGCGTACATTACCCAGCCAACGCCGGAGCCCGCCTGCCCATTGCCGCCCGGTGCCAGCATCGAAGCCACACCAAGAGACGCACCCGCCACGAACATCCAGTAAGACAGGTTGTTCAGGCGTGGGAACGCCATGTCCGGTGCACCAATTTGCAGTGGCATAAAGTAGTTACCAAAGCCGCCAAATAGCGCTGGAATAACCACGAAGAACATCATCAAGACGCCGTGGTAGGTGATCAATACGTTCCAGAGGTGGCCGTTTGGCGTGCAATCGCCTGCGGCAGCGGCTGTCAGGCGTGCGCCCTCAAGGCACATGTATTGCACGCCAGGTTCCATCAGCTCCATGCGCATGTAGACGGTGAAGGCGACCGAGATAAAGCCAAGGATACCTGCAGTAAACAGATACAAGATGCCGATATCTTTGTGGTTTGTGGACATAAACCAGCGGGTAAAGAAACCGCGCTCGTCTTCGTGTGCGTCGCCGTGGATGGCTGCGTCTGCCATTTGGCTCTCCTCGTATTGGCTACTTTGAGCGCCGCCGAGTCGTTGCAGGGCGAGCGTTTGGCACGGTTCTAATGCGTAGATGCTTAAGGAGCAACAAAGGATGCACCTGTTTGCATGGGTTAATTTGGCGCAGGGGCTTGTTTGATCTGAGGCACTGACGGGCTTTCCCATTGCCGATAGGCTAGCCTAAGGGAGAAAGGGTTCAGCATGGGTCAAGACACGCCGCCATTCACTATTGGGATCGAAGAAGAGTATCTGCTGGTTGATCTGGAGACCTACGCATTAGCACAGGCCCCTGACAGTCTGATTGACGCCTGCAAAGCCGATCTTGCGGGTAAAGTTAGCCCCGAATTTCTGCAATGTCAGATCGAGATTGGTACAGGGATCTGCGATACAATCGGTGAAGCACGCAACGACATTGCGCATTTGCGCCGCACTGTCGCGGGTCACGCGGCAGACTATGGTTTGGCCCCGATTGCCGCGTCTTGTCACCCGATTGCGGACTGGAAGGATCAGCATCACACTGACAAGGCGCGATACAACAAATTGCGCCGTGATCTGGCGGGCGTTGCCCGGCGCATGTTGATCTGCGGGATGCATGTGCATGTGGGCATCCCTGACCAAGAGATGCGGATTAATTTAGTAAACCAACTCAAATACTTCCTGCCACATCTGCATGCGCTTTCGGCATCATCACCCTATTGGCAAGGGGTTGATACAGGCATGAGTTCGTACCGCCTGACAGTCTTTGACAACCTGCCGCGCACTGGCCTGCCGCCCTATATGAAAGACTGGGCGCAGTTTTCCTCGACCGTTGAAACGCTGATTGATCTCGGCCTGATCGAGGATGCCTCTAAAATCTGGTGGGACCTGCGCCCTTCCTCCAAATTCCCCACAATCGAATCTCGCATCTGTGATGTCGCCCCACGTATGGAAGTGACCCTAACACTGGCGGCCCTGACCCAATGTTTGACCCGCATGCTCTGGCGCAAGTCTATGGGTGGCGACGGTTGGCAGGTGGTGCATAACTTTATGGTTGGTGAAAACCGCTGGCGGGCGCAGCGCTATGGGATATCTGAAGGGCTGATCGACTTTGGACGCAAAAAACTGATCCCGTTCTCGCAGGCGGTGGACGAGATACTAGAATTGATCGCTGAAGACGCCCTAGCGCTGGACTGTGTGCAAGAGGTCAACGCTGCGCGCGATATCTTGGCGCAAGGCACCAGTGCTGACCAGCAACGCAAGGTCTATGCTGCATCTATTGGTGCAGGTGCGAGTGAGAAAGAGGCGCTGAACGCCGTCGTTGCATCACTGGTCGCAGATTTCGGGGCGGATTTGTAAGATCAATCTGCAAAAACCTTTGCAAAATTAGCTTTTAACGCCACATCCAGATCGTCCATTGTGACCGGCAGCCCCAGATCAACCAGTGATGTCACCCCATGGTCGCGGATGCCGCAGGGCACGATGCCGTCGAAGTGACTCAGGTCTGGTTCGACGTTGATCGATAACCCGTGAAACGACACCCATTTGCGCAGGCGAATACCAAGAGCCGCGATCTTGTCTTCCGCGACAGAGCCATCAGCGTGACGTGGTTTCTGGGGCTGTTGCACCCAGACACCGACGCGCCCGTCGCGGATTTCACCTTTGACGTTGAAGCTGTCCAGCGTCGCGATCACCCAAGTCTCAAGGTCTTTGACAAACTGGCGCACGTCATGGCCACGTTTGCCCACATCCAACATGACATAGGCCACCCGCTGTCCAGGGCCGTGATAAGTGTATTCGCCACCTCGGCGCGCTTCGTAGACTGGAAAGCGATCGGGATCGACCAGATCATCGGGCTTGGCCGATGTCCCTGCGGTGTAAAGGGGAGGGTGTTCAAGCAACCATATGCATTCTTCTGCGGTGCCATCGATGATCCCGGCGACACGGGTTTCCATAAAGGCCAGCGCATCCTCATAGTCAGTGAGCGCGTCGGTTGTGATCCATTTCACCATTGTGTTGGCGTAACCCCCGCGCGACGCGATGAAAAGGGGGTGATTTCCCTCTTGGCATCGCAAATCCGCTCGTCTATGAGTGCCGCACTTACCAAGCTAGTGGTCTTGCGGTCGTGGCGGAATTGGTAGACGCGCAGCGTTGAGGTCGCTGTGAGGTAACACTCGTGGGGGTTCGAGTCCCCCCGACCGCACCAGAACCAAAACAGGTTATGGTTATGGCGGCAGATGATGCGACTACGCCAATTAACCAAATGCCCTCGTTTGTTCCCCTCAACTGATGTCTGGCATTGCGATTAAAGAATAAAATCGCTTTCACTTAGCCCGGTTACACCGTCGACGAAGATTTCCAGATCGGCGTTTCCGTCGCCGTTGCTATCCATCTGGATAATGGTGTCGCCACCGTTTTCGTTCAGGCGGACTTCTCCCGATGTACCGCTGAAACCAGCAGTACCGACAAAAGAAAGACCGTCGATATTTGACAAATCAATATCGTCGATGCCGGTCTGAAAATCATTGATTGTATCGCGGTTTCCGCTACCGGCCAGACTGTCACTGACAAACTGGAAAACGAAATCATCGGCACCGGAGCCGCCGGTTAATGTATCACTACCAAGACCACCGATGATGATATCGGCGCCACCGTCACCACTGATCGTATCATCGCCGCGCCCGCCATAAAGGGTGTCGCCGCTATCCCCACCGGAAATAACATCATCGCCGCTACCGCCAAAGATCGTGTCAACGCCGCTACCGCCGGTAATCGCGTCAAAACCGGAACTGCCAAAGATCGTGTTTGTCCCGCTAGTGGCGTTGATCTCATCAGAACCAGAGTTCCCGTCAGCATAGTCGTTCCCAGAGCCCGTATTGATTTCGTCATCACCTTGGCCGCCGTAGATATCATCGGAGCCGCCATTGCCGGTCAGTGTGTTGTCAGCGTCGTTCCCGATCAGCAGGTCATCGCCTGACCCACCAGTGGCGTTTTCGATCACCACACCATTTGCGATGGTAAAACCGCCTGCCAGACCATCAGCGGTAGAGATAAAGCCGCCGCCGCCGTCGGCATATTGCAGCGTTGCGGCGCGCAGGTCGATCATCACATCTGCTGATCCGGTGTAGCGTATGGTATCTGTACCACCGGTATCCCAGATTGAAACCCAGGCATCATCACCGATATCATAGATGTTGTTGCCAGAGTTGTAGGTCGTGTTAGCGCCGTAGAGATCTTGCAGGATCGCGATATCCAGTGCCATTGGCGTTGCGGCATGGCCGCTATTGTTCGATGACGGTGCGCCCAGCCAGCCGTCATTATACGACATAATGGTATAAACCTCTTGGTTCAGGTCAAAATCACCATAGAACCCAAAAGGGTAATTTGAATTTGTGCTGTCTGCGTCTAGACCATTCAGTACATTATCGCCGTCATGCGGATGGCTTAGCCCCAGACCGTGCAAGATTTCGTGGATGATGGTTGAAAAACCCAAGCCCCCAGCTTCAAGTCCGCCTGATGTGTTCCAGCCAAAACCATTCGCGTTAAACGCACCCATAACGTCGCGGTTGTCACCAGCGAAGGCTGGTAGATAAAAATACCCCAAGAAACCAGCACTTGGGAATTCATCATCATCAAGTACAACTTGGAAATCAGCGTTAGCGTCAGATGTCTCGGTGAATGTTACGTCAATGTAGTTCGAGATAGATGCAACTGCCGCCATGAAGCGTTGTATTTCATAGTCACTCCACCCATCCGACTCAATCTCATCAGCGCCAGAAGGATCATTGATTTGGTCGGCAACATTTGCATCCTGCCCGTTGGACACAAAATAGATCGAAATGGCGTTGTCAGTACGATAGCCACCACTGTCGAGCGCATTTGTCGGGCAATCCGCTGCGATACCAGAAACGCTGGCCGAGGTATTGGCCATAGCTTGACATACTTGACACACGGGAACTCTACTCCTGAAATACGATTTTCAACATTTATTTGACCATGGAATTATGGCGATAATTTGGGGATTTATTGCTTCATAGCATTATGGGGTCACAATGAAGGAGCCGGCACCTTCGAAACTGTTGCCGCCGACCGATACATCGACACCCAGCACACCACCAACCTCGTCAGCATCAGGTCCGAAGAATGTGGCGTCAATTGATGAACTTCCAACGCCATTGCATCCGCTCGTACATTCCAGACCACCGCTAAAGCCATTCCCGGACAAAGCGATACTGTCTGCATCCAGGTTAACTGTGGTTGAACCGTTAAGTGTACCATCAATATCGACACCAGCGCTGTCGCCGACAAAATCAACTGTGATCGTAATGTCGCCTTCATATTCCGTATCGACAGGCCCGCCGTCCAACGACCCGGTTGCTTGAAAATCACCGTTGTAAATCAGGCTGCCAGTTGTGCGCGCCGCAATGACAGTCGGGTCTGTTTCAAAGCCGAACACATAGGCGCCCGCACCGGTTGTGCCGCTGCTGTCCACGACATCAATATCGAAAACAGCCGTATACGTACCGACGCGATTGGGTTCAAAGGTCAGAAGCACCTCATCACCATTAAGGTTGCCACTGCCATTGCTGATTATCACAGTTTCACCAAAAATCTCGATGGTGCCATCAAGATCATTCAGTCCACCGTCAAAGAAGTCGCGGTTTACCGTTATCGTGACGTTTTCGATGTCTGGCGCGTTGCCTTGTTCGACAGTTGCTGCAAGCGATGTCGCAGCCACACCTTCCGCATCATCAAGGGATTGGCCTTCTGCACCAAAGGGCAGGCCATTTGGACCAGGCGTGCCGCCGCCCCCACCGCTATCGGTGTTGCTTCCGCCGTCACCGCCACCGCCACCGCAGGCGGTCAGCGTCATCACCATGAGCAAAGGCAGCGTTGTCGCAAGACGCATTGTCATCTTTGTCCCCCATCAAGCAAAGTACCGTTTAATTTGATATGCTTGGCCTTTATGTCCAAATCATGTCAAGGAGCAGCAACAAAATAAGATGCCGACGTTCGAAGGGCTGACATATCCTTATAAGTGTCTGACGTCAGACAGGCCCCGTCGCCTTATCGTCTTGTGCGGTTGACCCTGTTTGAGTTCACCGATCACACGACGTCCCGCAATATCAATGTTGATTTGGAAAACAGACGATTGTTAACGCCTGGCCAGTTTGGGGGGGCTTTCAGTTACTCTGACCGCACCTACGCTAACCATTGATCCATGTCCCCGTTTCAATCCCATCCAACGTCCAGCTTCCCACACGCCAGCGTATCAGCCTTAGTGTCGGGAACCCGATATGTGCTGTCATGCGACGCACCTGCCGGTTGCGCCCTTCGCTGATTGTGATCTCGATCCATGTATCTGGTATAGATTTCCGAAAGCGCACAGGCGGGTCGCGATCCCAAAGTGGCGGTGGATCGATCAACCGCAGCTTTGCAGGCCGGGTTGGCCCGTCTTTGAGCGCGACGCCATCGCGCAGTGGGGCAAGGTCGCGGTCGGTTGGTGCACCTTCGACCTGCACCAGATAGGTCTTGCTCATCTTGTTTTTGGGATCTGCGATGCGGGCTTGCAGTTTTCCATCATTCGTCAGCACCAACAAACCCTCGCTATCTCGATCCAACCTGCCTGCTGGATAGACGCCGGGTACATCGACAAAGCCCGACAGCGTAGGACGCGGTGTGGGGCTTTTTGCATCTGTGAACTGTGACAAAACGCCGAAGGGTTTGTTGAATAGGATGAGCTTGGACATGATCTTGCCTAGCGCGCGCATTGGGTGACGTCTAGGCCGCTTGCCTACGTGATGACATAAGCATCGGTATACTGTTGTATTCCATTAAGTATTTAATAATTAACGTATTTTTTATTTACTCCCCACGAAATGACGTTAGTTTGCTTTGAGAATTGCGACAAAAGGTACAGGCGATGCCGCCAATCGATGATCATCCCCTGCGCTATGCGATGGCGAATGAATTGCACGCCCGCCCGTTTCCTGTGGTTGATGCCCCCAGCCGTGCGGCCTATCTGGCGATCAAACCCTCCAGCAACGCAGCAGGCCGTGACCGGGCAGCTGATCGCGCGCATCTGATTGATTTGCTTGACCGTTTCGGCGCACAGCATCCGCAACCTGATGCGACCCACTATTTTGGCGAGATCGGCAAACATCGCCTTAAATGGGAAAGCCATACAGAGTTTGTGACCTACACCATCTTTGGCGAAGGGTTGGCCGATAGGCCTTTTGATGACGCCACTTTCGGGGTCTTCCCCGAAGACTGGCTGGCGGCGGCACCGGGGACGCGCGTCACATCCGCTTTGATCCGTATCGAAACCGCTGACGGTGATGAGGGCGTCATCGAAAAGGCGCGCGCGTGGTTTGTGCCTGAAAGCCTTGCCATCAGCCGTGTGATTGAAGACGATCTAGTTGTTGCCGCAGATTTCCGCATCGATCCTGCGGGGCACATGCGTTTTGCCGTCTTTGCACGTCCGCATGTTGGTAACCGCCGCGTCGGGCGGGTTGTGCAGCGGCTGTGCGAGATAGAGACCTATAAAGCGATGTCGATGCTGGGCCTCTACCGCGTCCGTGAACTGGGTCCGAAGATGGGAGAGTTCGACACCCGTTTAACGAGCTTGCTTGAGGATATGCGCGGTGCTGATGCGGACCCGGCAGAGGTTTTGCAATCTCTGCTCGCGGTGTCCGCCGAGATTGAGAACACGATTGCCCAATCGTCATTTCGTTTTGGTGCGACAGGGGCTTACGAGACGATCGTAAATCAACGTATCGCTGTTTTGCGCGAAGAACGCTTTACCGGACGTCAGACCTTTGGCGAATTTATGATGCGCCGCTTTGATCCTGCGATGCGCACCGTGAAATCAACTCAAGAGCGTTTGCAGGCCATGTCTGATCGTGCGTTGCGCGCTGGTGATCTTTTGCGGACAAGGGTGGATGTTGAACGTTCCGCGCAAAATCAGGAACTGCTCACCAGCATGGACAAGCGTGCCGATCTACAGCTGCGTTTGCAGCGCACGGTCGAGGGGCTCTCAGTTGTCGCAATCAGCTATTACGCCGTCAATCTGGTGCTGAACTTAACCGGCCCGCTGGAAGAAAGCTTTGGGCTGAGCAAGGCAGTGATGGCTGCCGTGACCACGCCTATCGTGGTAATGTTGGTTTGGGCTATGGTGAACCGGATCAGAAAGAGCATGGATTAATCCGTCGCACTTGTACGTTGGCCCATCCATGCTAACCATAGCCCAAGGCAAGGGCAGGTAGGTGATGCGGATAGTGATGAGTATGGCAATGGTGATGATCGCAGCTGCTGCATCTGCCGGTGAATTGCCCGCTCCACTAACCGACGCTGATTTCGCGCCCGTGGATGCCGCAGAGGCCCGTTTAGGCCAGCTTTTGTTTTATGATCCAATCTTGTCCGGGAACCGCAATGTATCTTGTGGGACCTGTCATCATCCGGCCTTTGGGACGGGTGATGGGTTATCGTTGGGTATGGGCGACGGCGGTATCGGCCTTGGGCCGCAACGTGTCGCCGATCCGGCCAATATGCCCGAACAGCGCATTCCGCGAAATTCGCCCGCTCTGTTTAACCTTGGCGCGCACGAGTTCACTGTTCTTTTCCATGACGGCCGGATTGAGGTGGACCCGGACCGCCCCGGCGGTCTGCGCACGCCGCTGGATGCCGATATGGTCACTGGCTTTGCCTCGCTTTTGTCAGCGCAAACCATGTTCCCGGTGCTTAGCCCCGATGAAATGGCAGGGCATTACAGCGAAAACGATGTCGCGCAAGCTGTGCGCCGGGGCGTGATTACGGGGCAGGGCGGGGCTTGGGATATCATTGCACGGCGGGTGGGTGATGTTCCTGCCTATGCGGGGTCATTTACAGCGGTCTACGATCATATTGATGCGCCCGATCAGATCACATTCGCAGATATCTCAAACGCCATTGCGGCATTCATGGCTTTCGAATGGCGCTCTGACACTGCACCCTTCGATGCAGTGCTGCGGGGTGAGGCGACCTTGCCGGAACCCGCCGCAACAGGGATGACCCTGTTTTATGGCGATGCAGGATGCGCTAGTTGCCACAGCGGTCCGTTTCTGACGGACCATGCATTTCATGCGATGGCTGCGCCTCAGATCGGCCCCGGTAAGGCGGCACGCTTTGAAAGCCATGCCCTTGATGAAGGGCGGTTCCGGGTTACAGGTGATCCCGCCGACCTCTACGCTTTTCGGACGCCGTCGTTGCGCAATATCGCATTGACCGCGCCTTATGGGCACGCCGGTGCGCATGCGGATTTACGTAGCTTTGTTGCAGCGCATCTTGATCCGATAAACGGATTGCAAAACTACGATCTGAGCGCTGCTGTCTTGCCAGACCTGCCCGTGGATGATGCGCGGGGTTTGGCAGACGCAGAAGCGATTGCGGCAGCGGTGACCTATGAGGTGCGTGATATCAGTGAGGCAGATTTAACCGCTTTACTGGCCTTCCTTGATACGCTGACGGACCCGGCGGCGACACAGGACCGGTTGGGTGTTCCCACAACTGTTCCCAGTGGCTTGTCTGTGGACACCCCCGGCTAGCGGTCGATGCGCAGCGTTTCGTTTGCAGGGCCTTGGTGCGTCGTTATTATGCCGTCAGGCCATGTCACATTGACCAGTACTTCTGACGCGGCACCCAACCCAAAATGCAAAGGCAGCGCCTTTCCACCCGCATGCCCGCCACCCACGGTCACTTGCTGGCTTTGGCTTTGATCGCCGTTCTCGACCACAACGGTTGCGCCTATTGCGTTCACATTATGGCCCGGTTGCCCCAGTGCGACGGCCAGCCAATCACCTGTATCCGGCGTTACATTGCGGTAAAGCTCCATGCGCGCGCGCCGGTTCATCACCACCAGATCCAATCGCCCGTCACTATCGAAATCGGCCAAAGCGGCGCCGCGTGACCGTTCCTTTGTTGCGACACCAGCAGTCGCGGCGGTTTCACGAAAGGTGCCATCAGAGTTCTGCATCAGCAGGTTGTTGGGGTCATTGATCGCCAAACCCGGCATCTGATCGACATTGCCCTTTGCAATAAACAAATCAGCGCGGCCATCGTTATCGATATCGGCGAATTCAGCGTGCCACCCGGTCGAAGGCCGCCCGTCATCGCCCGTATGGGGACGCTGGGCATAGGTCCCGATTGTGAAGGGGGCGGGGGCATAGGTGCCATCGGCACCTGCGATTTGCATCAGCTGATCGCCCATTGAGGTCAGCATGACCTCGTCCCGGCCATCGCCGGTCAGATCACGGCTGGCAATGCCCATGCCCCAGAGAGAGATGTTTTGCCAGCCATCCTCTTCCCCTAGAAACCTCTGATCTGTGATGTCCCACATCTGTTCATAGCCCCCGCGGACATAATAGTGGCGGTCGTTAGAGATACGTAAGGTGGGTCGCCCACGGGCATCATTGGCCGCGAGTATCGAAAGCGGGCAAAAACCGGGTGTCAGAGGGGTCGCGAAATAATCGCCTTGGCCTTGTCGCAGGATATAGTTGTCATCACACGCCCCAAACGGACCTTCGGGATCCGCGCGATCAACATAGTTGCCAACGGCCATGGTCAGGATGTCGTCGGCGTCCCACCATGCTGAAAAGGCTGTTGTCCAATCATCCGAAGGCGGCAAAAAGCTACCTTCGGCAAAGCCACAGGTGCCATCCCCCATCATCAACTGGTTCTGGCCCACGCGCATTACAAACAGATCCATCGCCCCATCGCCATTGATGTCCAGCGGGTAAGCGCCAGTGACGCCGGTAATGTCATCAAGAGGGGCGGCATTGAACCGAAAGTCACCCTCATTGACCATCAGCTTGGCAGGGTTCGCACCCCCTGCGGCAAAAAGATCGGGCAGATCATCGCCGTTGCAGTCAAAGACGGCGATACCACCACCTACAAAATGTTCCCAGCCGCCATCATAGATATGCTCTGGCAGCCCATCCGAACGATCCTTGAATAGCGGGTCAGCGATAGCGGGGCTGGCTGCAAGAAGGGCTGCCAGAATGCGGATCATGCGCGCGCCTCGCCCAAGGCGGCGTCTGTCACGGCCTCAAGAGCAAGCGCAGTTGCACCGCGTGCCCAGATCATCCCGCCCCATGCGTGAATTTCGACCTTACAGGGCGTGCGCCCATCACTAAGGGTCAGTTTCTGCATCTCGGCAAGCACCTCTTCTGAATAGAGGAAGTCATATTGCATTCGTTCACCTGACAGGATGATCAGGCCGGGGTCAAACAGTTGGACCACGTTCGAAAGCCCGGCAGAAAGGTAGCGGCCCGCGCGGCGGAAAATCGTGCGCGCTGCCTCATTCCCGGATTTCGCCTGAGCGAACAGCGCCTCAAGCATTTCACTGGGGCTCTGCAACATGCGTGGATCGCGGTGCAGGGCAGTTGCTGCCTCGCGGGCGAGGGCGTAGTCAGCCAGATAAGCCTCAAGGCAGCCGCGCTGGCCGCAACGGCAAAGCGCGCCATCCAGTTGCACTTTGGTATGGCCCAACTCCAACCCCATCCCGCGTGCGCCACGGAACAGGCGGTTGTCCAGCACCAGCCCCATGCCGACGCCGTTTTCGATTGTGACCACGGCAAAATCGGAAATCGACCGCCCCGCGCCAAACCAAAGCTCTGCAAGGCTTAGGACGTTGGTGTCGTTGTCCACATGCACCGGGACACCAAAGCGCGACAGAAAGGCGGAACGCAGATCAATATCCGGTACGGTCAGAAAGGGCGACCAGGACACGGTGCCAGTGTCATGATCAACGATGCCGGGCATCCCGATGCCCACGGCAGAGATATCTGACAGTGGTTTGCCAGCCTCTTTCAATGCCAGGTCCATCAGCACATCGATCTCTTCCAACAGTGCATTCAGCGATTTGCGCCCCGGTGCCGATGGCAGGGTTGCATGGGCCACGATACGACCAGCAAAGTCTGTCAACACCGCAGAGTGTGTTTCGTCAGAGAGTTTGATCCCGATGACATAGCGGGCCTCTGGCACCACTTCGAGCGCGACCGGGGGTCTGCCACGCCCTGCTTCGCGGGGCAATCCTTCGACCTCGCGCAACAAACCTGCGCTGATCAAATCAGCGGTCAGGGTGGTGGCAGAGCCTGCACTGATCCCTATGGCTCGCGTCATATCCGTGCGCGCGGCGCGGCCGGCGGCGCGGACATGTTCAAAAACTTGTTGCCGCAGGGGCTTGGCGTCGGGGGTGTCTGTTGACAACAATGGGCCACAGCCAGCCGTCGCCTCCGATTCGTTGTCTTCTTCTGCTATGACATCATACATAGTTCAGACCTTGAATTAATTTTGTCAAAGAAACTCATAAAACACACCTATTTTTCTAACTTGCCCAATAATTCGGCGAGTTCAAAGCCTTATTTTTGTATTTTGCGGCAAATTTTATTTTGACAACTGAATTTAATAAGTCATGCTGATTGACATGGGGTCAAAAGGCCCGCGCCCCAATGCATGGGGCACACTTAGGGAGGAAAATATGCATAAATCCGTTATTGCCGCGGCCATCGTCGCTGCTGGTGTCACCACCGCTGCATTTGCCGATGGTCACAGCGTCACCGTAGGCGTCAGCTGGTCGGACTTTCAGGAAGAGCGTTGGAAAACCGACGAAGCTGCCATGCTGGGCGCGCTCGAAGCTGCAGGTGCTGAGTATCTGTCTGCCGATGCGCAATCTTCTGCAACCAAGCAGTTGGCAGATGTTGAAAGCCTGATCACACAAGGCGTTGATGCGCTGATCATTCTTGCGCAAGACGGTGCGTCTATTGGTCCGGCACTTGATGCCGCAGAGGCCGCTGGCATCCCCGTTATCGGCTATGACCGTCTGATCGAGGACCCACGCGCATTCTATCTGACATTCGACAACGTTGAAGTGGGCCGGATGCAGGCCGCAGCGGTGTTTGAAGCACAGCCGGAAGGCAACTATGTCTTCATCAAGGGCTCACCAACTGACCCGAACTCTGACTTCCTGCGTGGCGGCCAGCAAGAGGTGCTGCAAGCCGCCATCGACAGCGGTGCAATCACTGTTGTGGGTGAAGCCTATACTGATGGCTGGCAGCCATCGAATGCGCAGCGCAACATGGAGCAGATCCTGACGCAGACCAACAACGAAGTTGATGCGGTTGTAGCATCTAACGACGGTACCGCTGGTGGTGTTGTGGCGGCTCTTGCCTCGCAGGGTATGGACGGTCTGCCGGTGTCCGGTCAGGATGGTGACCATGCCGCGCTGAACCGTGTAGCGCTTGGCACGCAAACTGTATCCGTGTGGAAAGACAGCCGTGAGCTGGGCCGCAATGCAGGTGAGATCGCTGTCGCGCTGGCTGGTGGTACGTCTATGGCTGACGTCGCAGGCGCTGCTGAATTCACATCGCCAGGCGGTGTGACCGTTACCTCCATGCTGTTGGCCCCACAGCCGATCACACAAGACAACCTGAACCTTGTTCTGGATGCAGGCTGGATCGAAAAAGACGTTCTTTGTCAGGGTGTCTCGGGCCTCGCAGTCTGCGAATAAGCGGGCGCCATACGATATAAGCCCTATCCGCCAAGGCGGGTGGGGCTTGCTAACAAGACGGTCCTGCCAAAGGGCTGAAGGGGAGGGAGCCAATGTCGGGCGGACTTGGGAATTTAATCAAAACACTGCAGATTGATACGCGATTGCTGGGCATGATAGGTGCCTTTATCGTCATCTCTTTGGTGTTTCACGTGGCAACCGGGGGTACATTCCTGACGCCGCGCAACCTGTTTACGCTCACGTTGCAGACTGCATCGGTTGCGGTGATGGCGACGGGGATGGTTTTTGTCATTGTGACCCGCAACATTGATCTGTCCATTGGGTCGTTGCTTGGTATCATCGGAATGTTGATGGGTGTCATTCAGGTGCAAATCCTGCCCGATATCGTTGGTTTCGGGAACCCATCGATCTGGATCATTACTGTGATTATCGGCCTGCTGCTGGGGGCCGCAATCGGAGGGTTTCAAGGCTGGCTGATCGGCTATCTGACGATCCCATCCTTTATTGTTACTTTGGGCGGTCTCTTGATCTGGCGTGGTGGCGCTTGGTGGGTGTCCAAGGGGACCACGATTTCGCCGCTTGATCCGACCTTTATCAAGCTGGGTGGCGCATCCGGGACGATTGGTGTCACGGCAAGCTGGGCATTGGCGATTGTCGGCTCGATCCTGACGATCCTTTTCCTGATCAACACGCGGCGCAAGCACATCAGCCACGACTTCGCGGTCAAACCGCTCTGGGCTGAATACGCGCTGGGCGCGATTCTTGTGGGTGCTATTTGTGGCGTAACGGCGATTATGAATGCCTATCTGGTACCAACGCGCATTCTGGAACGCCGCTTTGCTGCAGACGGCTTGGAGATGCCCGAAGGTTATACAGAAGCATACGGTTTCCCAATTTCGGTTCTTATCGTTCTTGCCGTTGCAATTGCGATGAGCATCATTGCCAAGAAAACCCGCTTTGGCCGATACGTTTTTGCCATGGGCGGCAACCCTGATGCAGCCGAACTCTCTGGCATCAACACCCGCTGGCTGACGGTCAAGGTCTTTGCCTTGATGGGTGCGCTGACAGCCATCGCTGCGGTCATCGCCTCGGCCCGTCTTGGGTCCGCTGGGTCTTCGTTGGGTGAGCTGGACGAACTGCGCGTCATTGCAGCGGCCGTGATTGGTGGCACCGCATTGGCCGGTGGCGTCGGTACGATCTACGGGGCCATCCTTGGGGCGCTGATCATGCAGGCGCTCGTATCCGGCATGGGCATGGTGGGCGTCGACTCGCCGCTGCAAAACATGATCGTCGGTGGCGTGCTGATCCTTGCTGTCTGGATCGACATTGTCTACCGCCGCAAAACAGGAGACGCATGATGAGCACCCCACTTTTGGAAATGCGCAACATCTCGATCCATTTTGGCGGGATCAAGGCGGTTGATGATGTGTCGATCGACGTGATGCCTGGCGAAGTCGTGGGCCTTCTGGGCCACAACGGGGCGGGTAAATCGACACTGATCAAAATTCTGTCCGGTGCCTATAAGAAAGACGCAGGCGAGATTTTCGTGGACGGTAAAAAGGTTGAGATCAACAGCCCGATTGATGCGCGAGAGCATAACATCGAAACGATTTATCAGACGCTTGCGCTGTCCGATAATCTTGATGCTGCGTCGAACCTGTTCTTGGGTCGTGAGATCACCACAAAATTCGGTCTGGTCGATGATACGGCGATGGAAGCAGAGTCGCGTAAGATCATGGCGCGGCTGAACCCGAACTTCCAGCGTTTCTCGGAACCTGTGCGATCCTTGTCCGGCGGTCAGCGGCAGTCGGTGGCGATTGCGCGTGCGGTCTATTTCAACGCCCGCATTCTGATCATGGATGAGCCGACAGCGGCGCTCGGTGTGCATGAAACCGCGATGGTTGCGGACCTGATTAAAGAGCTGAAGGCGCAAGGCCTCGGCATCTTTCTGATCAGCCACGACACGCGCGAGATGATGGACCTTTGTGACCGTGTGTCTGTGATGAAAAACGGTCAGTTGATCGGGACAGAGCGGGTTGAGGACGTCACTGAAGACGACATTCTGTCGATGATCATCATGGGTAAGAATCCTAAAAAGGCTGCGTGATGTATATCGGTCTTGATCTGGGAACCTCCGGTCTTAAGGCTGTTTTAGTCAATGATGCACAGGCGATTGTGGCCGAGGCGACAGCGCCTTTGAACGCCACACGTCCTGCACCCGGTTGGTCAGAACAAGCCCCCGCAGATTGGCTGGAAGCCGCAGACGCTGTGATGAAAGCGCTTGGCGCGCAGAGGTCGCTTTCGTCGGTGCGCGGCATTGGCCTATCGGGGCAGATGCACGGGGCCACTTTGCTGAATGCGGACGATCAGGTGTTGCGGCCTTGCATTTTGTGGAACGACACGCGGTCAGCAGCTGAAGCAGCCGCATTGGATGACGATCCACGATTTCGCACGCTGACAGGCAACATCGTTTTCCCCGGCTTCACCGCGCCGAAATTGATGTGGGTTGCAAAGCATGAACCGCAGGTGTTTGCCAAGGTTGCCCGTGTCTTGCTGCCCAAAGACTACCTGCGCCTTTGGCTTACGGGTGAGGCTGCGGCTGAAATGTCGGACGCTGCAGGCACCAGCTGGCTGGATGTTGGCAAGCGTGATTGGTCCGACGATCTGCTGGCCGCGACGGGTATGAGCCGCGTGCAGATGCCGCGCTTGGTTGAAGGATCCGAGGTTTCAGGGCAGGTCCGTGACGCTTTGGCCGAACGCTGGGGGCTGCCCAAAGGCGCTGTCGTTGCTGGCGGCGGTGGGGATAATGCGGCGAGCGCTGTTGGCGTGGGCGTCGTGAAAGCGGGCGATGCGTTTGTGTCGCTTGGCACGTCCGGCGTACTCTTTGCTGCCTGCGATGTCTATCAGCCCGACGCGGCGACAGCTGTGCATACGTTCTGCCACGCGCTCCCCGATACATGGCACCAGATGGGGGTGATTCTTGCCGCGGCTGATGCGCTGAATTGGTTTGCGCAGATCGCCGACAAACCCGCGGCCACCCTGACGCGTGTTCTCGGTCCGCTCCAAGCCCCTGAACGCACCTTGTTTTTGCCTTATCTGGGGGGCGAGCGGACACCGCATAATGATGCCAGCATTCGCGGATCGTTCCTACATCTCGACCACAGCATAAACCAAGCGGCAATGACCCGTGCGGTACTGGAAGGCGTGACCCACGCCATGCGCGACTGCTTTGACGCCCTTTCGGCCACTGGCACCCAGATCAACCGTTTGATCGCCGTCGGTGGTGGATCGAAGTCCGACTACTGGATACAGGCCATGGCGACTTCGCTTGATATGCCCATTGCATTGCCTGTGGCAGGTGATTTTGGTGGCGCATTCGGTGCCGCGCGCCTTGGCATGATGGCCGCAACCGGCGCAGGGGTCGAGATTGCAACGCCGCCCCAGATTGCTCGCACGATTGACCCAGACACATCGCTTACCAGCGCCTTTAGCGAGGCGCACGCAAGATACCGCGCCAGCTATGCTGCGTTGCAAGGACTGACATGACCGGTTTTTTGAAGGTGGTCCTGCCGTCACATAAAAGGGTTCATACAACGACCTTGATCACATTACCGCCAAGGTTTTGGCGGATGGCACGAACCCGGAACCGCGCTTTGGCCGTCAGGACCGGTTGGAGAATTTGGTGAACCGTTCCCTGTGATCAAGCAGCCTTGTACCTGCGTCCCAGCATCCCTAACCTGTCGGTGGCAGGGATAGGCGTAGCACGGTGATCGGCACAGTTTTCAGGACATTCGGACGCACATATATGGATGTGACCCTGCGTACCGGGGCAGACTATACCGTGCGTATCGTCGAGCGTCCTGGGCTGTGGATGGATGAGGCTGCGCTTGCGGCTCTGAGTGCTGATCTGCGGCGTATTGCAGCGCGCACGCTAGAGGCGGGCAGCCTGACCTATGGGGTATTTTCCGGCAAGAAAGAGGCGATGGAGGCGGTGATCATCACGCTGGTATCGCGCCGCGATGGTACGCCGGTGGCGTTCAATGCATTGGCGGTCATGAAACTTGATACAGCTCCGCATCCGACGGACATGCTGCACCTTGGGCTTGTTATGGTCGACGCCGATGAACGGTCCAAAAATCTGTCTTGGGTGCTTTATGGTCTGACCTGCTTTCTGATCTTCTTTCGCCGCCAGTTTCGCCCGGTCTGGGTCTCCAATGTTACCCAAGTGCCTGCAGTCGTGGGCATGGTGACCGAGATGTTTTCCGACGTCTGGCCCAGCCCACATAACGGGCGGCGCACCTTGAACCACCTGCTGTTGGCACGTGAAATCATGGCCATGCAGCGGCATGTTTTTGGGGTAGGTGTTGAGGCTGGCTTTGATGAAGAACGCTTTGTGATCACGGATGCCTATACGGGTGGATCAGACGATCTGAAAAAGACATGGGAGGCCGCGCCCAAGCACCGTATCGAAAGCTACAACAGCTTTTGCCAAGAGGCGCTTAATTACGGTCGTGGTGATGATGTGCTGCAGTTGGGCCAGATGGATCTGGCTGCGATGCGCAGGTATCTGACGCGGGACGTGCCCAAATCCGCCGTTATTGGCCTGATGTTGACCGCTGGATTGATCGCGTTGCAGCGGATTGTGCTGCCCGCGGTGCATTGGGCGGATAGCACCCAAACGTGGTCTATTCTGAGGCCTCATCGGACAGGCAAAAGATGATTGCAGCCGCGACGATTATCACAGAGCTTTTTTTGTCTTGCGCAGCGCTCGTCGGGCTTTTCGTCTTGCAACGGGTATTGCTGCGTCGTGATCCGTGGGACCCGATCAACCGGCGTTTCCTCTTTGGGCTACGCATCACGATGATGCTTTTTGTAGGTCGGGTTTTGATGATCATGACCGGGATTGACGCTTTCCGTATCCTGATCTTGCTTGCAGCGGCGATCATTCCGCTGGCCGTTTTGATCCTGACCGAAGGGTTGCTGCGCCGCCATGCACCGCCCCTGATCAAAGCGGTGATCGGGGGCGGGGCTGTGATTTTTGCGGTATCATCACTGTGGTATACAGACACGATTGATCCTGCACGTTTGCTTGCGCTTCTTGGGTTTCAGCTGCTTGGATTTGTGCTGTCGGGCTGGTTGATTGTGGCACGCGACAGGACGTCATTATCATCCAATGAAAACGCGATGGTTGTGCGCTTGGGCTTGTCATTGATCTTGTTTATCCCCTTGGCTGCTGGTGATTTTTTGCTGCTTTACATCGGCCTGCCGGTTCAGTTTTCGGCACTTGGTGTGCTCATTTTATGCTGGTTAGCCATTGGGCTGGGGCGTCCGCATCTGGGCCACCGGGCAACGTTGCTTAACCTGGGTGTGATGGTTGGGGCCGCGCTGCTGGTCGGCGCGATGATCGGTCTCTTTGCCGGGGCAGGGCGTGATGGATACCTGCTGACGATCGCCGTGATCATGGCGGCCTTGTTTGTTGTGGCTATCCTGACGGATGTACGTGTGTTGCAGCTCGAAGAGCAAAGCCTTGGGTTGCTGCGCCATCTCGCTACGGCAAAGACCGATGACCCGATGACATTCCTGCGTGATCTGCAAAACCATCCGCTGGTCGAAGGGGCAGTGGTTGTGAGCGAAGACAGCCTGAAGGATCTGCAAGACGAAGTGCTGGCGCAGATATTCGCGGCAGCGCCCGTGTTGCGCCGGGTTGATCCGCCGCAATTGGGGGCTGTTGCCGACGATCATATCGCTTATTTGTTTTCGCGCTACTCCGCGACACATGTGATGCTGGCAATGGCGCAGCCGCGGGTGCTGGTGGCGCTTTCGATGCCATCGCTCAACGCCTCACCATCGGCAGAGTTGGAGTTGCAGGTTGTGCAGCGAATGGCGGTTTTGATGGCGGGCGGGAAAGGGGACAGGCATGCAAGACCAACGCGCTGAAGTATTGCGGATTTTCAATGCGGGTGTAGCGGCGGCTGATCCTTATGCGGCGGTGCTGGGGGCGTTGGATCAAGTGCCAGACCCGGCTTTGATTGTCGCCGTGGGCAAGGCCGCGCGTCTGATGGCCAAGGCCGCTCTGGAACGGTGCGTTGGGGTGCGATGTTTGGTCGTGACCAACTATGAAAACGCGAAGCCACTCGACGGCGCTGAGGTGATGGCGGCGGGACATCCTGTGCCAGATCAAAACGGCGCAGATGCGGCCAGGGCTGTGATTGCAGCATTGCGGGCCGTCAACGGACCAGTGCTTGCGCTGATCTCTGGCGGGGGATCCGCGCTTTTGCCTGCACCGGCTGGGCGGATCACCCTTGCGGATAAGGCGCGGGTGAATGAACTGCTTTTGGGTTCAGGGCTTGATATCGTCGCGATGAACATGATCCGCCAGCAACTGTCTGACATTAAGGGTGGCGGGTTTTTGCGTCATGCTGCGCCGCAACATGTGACGGCCTTGATCCTGTCTGATGTGATTGGCGATGACCTGTCGGCGATTGCCAGCGGGCCGACGGTCCGGCCAATTGGGACAGCGCAGGATGCAGTGAGCGTGCTGCGCAATGCGGGGCTTTGGGGGGATTTGCCACAGATTGTTCGCGGGCATCTGGAAACGGCGGATGCGCCGATGCCGCCCCCTGATGCGACGAACATTCTTGTCGGCTCAAACGGTAAAAGCGTTGCGGCGATGAAAACGGCAGCGGGTCAGGCGCATGTGATTGCACGGCCGATTGTTGGCGATGTGGCGGATGCTGCGCGCCTGATCTGCAATCAGGCGGTAGTGGGCACGACCATCTGGGGCGGGGAGACCACGGTGAAGCTGCGCGGGACCGGGCGTGGCGGACGCAATCAGGAACTGGCGCTAAGGATTGCGCAGGAAGCAGCGCTACGCGGCTGGACGCAATGGACCTGCCTGCAAGGGGGCAGCGATGGGCGCGATGGGCCAACTGATGCGGCTGGCGGTTTGGTGGATCAGGATACGCTCGACAAGATTGATGACCTTGAAGGGTTATTGGCGAATAATGACAGTTATGCCGCGCTTGAAAAAGCGGGGGATTTGCTGATGACAGAAGCCACAGGAACGAATGTGGCTGATCTTGGCGTGATGATCCGTACAGGTTGATTGAGTTGCTGTTGTCGGAGCCTCTGGCGGGAATATTAAGGGACCAAAAAAAGCCCTAGTCGACAGGTAGCCCGCTGGGGACCGTGTCGGGGCGACCCATGGGACGGGTGTGTGCGGTCTCACCGGTCAACGCGTTGAGGAACGCGACCAGATCATCGATTTCAGCGTCCGTCAGCGCGATGGGCCGCAGGTCGATCGCGGCGGTTTGGCGGGCCATTTCAGTGGCATCCTGTCGGATCGCAAAATCCACCGCAGCAAGCCATGGCACATGTGGCAGATCTGCTTGTTCAACGGTCCATGCGCTGCGCTGCGCCATTGGGTCCGCATGATGGCGGATCATGGCGGCTAGGGTGGGGTAGGCCCCATTGTGGCCGTATGGCGCGGTCAGCGCCACATTGCGCAGTGAGGGTGTGCGAAACTTATAGGCGTCCTCTGCCAGATTTGTTTCGGCCATACGCCCGACATCGCGCGAGATTTGGTCCCATTGGCGTGTGCGTCCGGGGCCGAATGCGGGCAAGCCAAGGGCGTGAAAGCTTTGGTCCGTGAACAGATCACCTGCGTGGCAGGATGCACAGCGACTATTGAAGAAAAGGTCTCGGCCCCGTTCGGCGTCCACCGGCAAGGGTGTGCCAGTCAGCCATTTGTCGTAAGGGCTGTCATATGATTGCCATTCGCTTATGATAAATGCACCCAGCGCATTACCGATTTCAACGATGGTGACGTCGCTGGGTTCTTCAATATGGTCAAAAGCTTGGACGAACATCGACCCATAGGCGGGGATCGTGCGCACCCGTTTAGCAATGATCGGCCATGCCACATCAATCCGGTCATGGGTGGCCCCTGCGATTTCGTTTTCGCGCGGGTTTCCGGCCATCTCAAATTGAGCGATCATCGGGAAAAGGGCTTGCGCCGCAACAAGGTTATCAAGGCCTTGGGGCAGCCATTCTTCGGCGGGTGAATCGAAGCCGTTCCCGTAGATATCAGAGCGCGTCAGCCGCCCGTCATGAAACAGGGTCTCAATCTCATTATGCCCTAAATTCCAAAGGCTTGGCGCATTGCGCGGGATGCGTTTGCGGATCGCATCTGCACCGGTTCCTGCCGTGCGTTCAGGGCCGACGCCAACGCCACCTTCGCCGATGCCCAGTGATAGCCCATCGCCGCCTGCATGATCGTGATGATGGCATGTGCCGCAGGAGATATTCTTGTTTCCTGACAGGATCTTATCGTAGAACAACAGCTGCCCGATGCGGGCTTGATCCGGGTCTGTGGGGATGTAATCATCCGGGCTGATCCCCTGCGCTGTTGCAAGACCCGCGCTGAAAAGAACCGCAAGGAGTGCCGTATGCATCGCGTACATACAGCGTACAGAACCTGTACATACATCTGTGCGGTTCTGCTGCTTCTGGCGACGCCAGCCCGTGCCGATATGGAGGTCGCACGTGATCTGATGGAGGCGGGCGACTACGCCGAGGCGCGCGCGCTTTTTGAGGTTTACGCGCGTTCCGGCAATGCCGAAGCGGAAGAGCTGATTGGCGTGATGTACGCGCTTGGCCTTGGGGTTGACCGCGACGATGAGCGGGCCTTCGACTGGTATTTGCGGGCGTCGTTGAAAGGGCATGCAGGGGCGCAATCGGGGCTAGGGTGGTACTATGAAGTGGGACGCGGGATACCGGCCCCTGATATGGTCAGAGCCTACCTTTGGTATGCTTTATCGGCAATAGGTGGCGACCCGGATGCGCTGGATTCGCTTGAGTTGATTACGCCAAGGTTGACGGCAGAAGAACGGGCGCGGGCCGAGGTGTTGGTCGATGATTATAGGGGGTGGATGTATCCGTTTCGATGAGGGGGCGGATTGCGGACGAATTGTGAATTCGCTGCGGTTGCGCCAATGGCGGCTTTCCGTTTTAAGACGCGTTTACATTTCCAATTTCAAGGATTGCGCGGAGTGTCACTGTGTCGTGGAAAATCATTCAAGAAAGCCATGATTTCTTCATTTCTATGGCAAATATGCGGTTGCAACGCGGTGACAACTCGTACGTCCGTATCACCAAAGAAGCCCATCTCCTGTTCGATGATTTTTTTCTCTTCGCCGTCCGCGAACATTTGAGCCGCTCGTGCAACACTCACACTACCTTCGAAGGCAGCGAAACCTTCCAGCGCGTACGCTGCTTTTGTCAAATCTTCATCAACAATGTTCAGGCAATCCACTGCCATTTTCGCGACATTGTCAGAGAACCATTCTTCCAGTTTCAGAAGCGTCGGAAGGTCGTCCTCTCGAAGCCGCTCACCTTCAGATAACCAGGCGTGATGATGATCACTGATGTTTGTGGAGAGGCCTCGGTACTTACCTCGTGGGCTGGCTCCAAACTTTGCACATGCGCAGTAAATCACATGCGAAAAGAACAAATAAGCGTCTTCGAAAGATTCACCACTTTTAGGCGCGGCTCCCAATAACCAAGGTAAAGCAGCGAAGGTCGACGGATATATGTCATCTTGATGATGAAGCTCCTCCCAAAAGAGTTCTGCGGCAACGTCTGGGTCCCAGCGGGTTACCAGCTTTGCAATCAAGTCGTTTACGGACCGATTGCCGTAAGGTCCGTACAGTCGTGTCCACACATCAACATTTAGAGGCAGTTTCATAAGGGCTCCAATTGGTAGAGCGGACGTTCGCGCAGAATGCAGCATCCGTCAATGAGGGCTCGAAGTAGACTTCCAACCTGTCAGCAAAAGGGCCGCCCTCGCGGGCGGCCCTTCCTGTCATGTGTTCTGAACCCTAGTTCAAGTCGCTCGCATAAGCCTCGGCCATTTCGGCTTCAACGTCGGCCACGGCTGCTTGCAATGCATCCAGCATGTCGCCGCCGCCGTCCACGTTTTCGCGGAACCAGTCGTTCACCGGTGCTGCTGCTGCTGCGAAAGCGGCTTTCTCTTCTGGGCTTGGCACATAGATGTCGCCGCCGCCTGCAACGAAGGCCTCATAGGCTTCGATTGACTTGCGCTTGGGTGACGCGAATGTCGCCTGTTGCAAGGCAGAGAAACCGTCAACAACAACGCGGCGCAGGTCTTCTGGCATGGCGAGGAAGTTGTCATTGTTCATCCACCACATCGCACCCATGTAGGAGTGACCATCAAGGGTCAGGTACTGCAGGCCCGCATCTGGGAATTTCATGCCCATGATGTCGGTGATGCCGTTTGCTGTGCCCTCAACAACGCCGGTTTGCAGTGATGTAAACAGCTCTGGCCACGGGATCGGTGTCGCGGATGCGCCCATGGCTTCAACCAGTTGCACGGGCAGATCAGCCACAACAGTGCGCAGTTTCAGGCCAGCCATATCGTCTGGGCCTGTCACGCGGCGTTGGGTGTTGGCAAAGTTGCGCCAGCCGCCGGTGTTGCCGATGGTCATCAGGCGGATTGTGTTGCCGCTGTCTTCAAGCGCCTTGTCACGCATGGTGCGGACGAAATCACCCGATAGCACTTCTTCGGCCACACGGTCAGATGACATCAGGTAGGGCAGGTCAAGCACCTGCACATATGGGAAGATGCCTGCGGCACCGCCGGATGTGGAGATGTAGACGTCGATGGAGCCCTCGGAGACACCTTCGAGGCATTCTGCACCCGTTGCGCAAAGCTGTGTGCCGATGAACAGCTCAACCGCGATGCGTCCGTTGGAGGCTGCCTCTACGTAGTTTTTGAACACGACCAGACCGTCATAGTCTTCGTCGTTCTCGTTTGAGTTGGCTGTGGCGCGGATTGTGAAATCCTGTGCCCAGGCGGCCAGCGGTGTCGCCAGCAGTGCAGCGGTCGCCGCGATTTTGGTGAACTGTTTCAGCATTATCTTCTCCCTTATTGATGCTGTTAGTTGATGCCCGGTGCCGGGCTGATGCAAGCGCTAAAGCCGACCTCTGGACCGCAGCCCAGGAAGCCAGCGAGGTAAGGCACTGTCATGGAAATGGCGGGGATATAGGTGATCAGGAAGATCACGAGGATTTCCACCGCGAGGAATGGCAGGATGGCTTTGGCGATGGTTTCGACCTTTTCGCCCGAAACCGTACTGGCCACGAATAACACAAGCCCCATGGGGGGCGTTGCCAACCCCACTGTCAGATTTACGCTCATGATGATCGCGAAATGCACAGGGTGCACGCCAAGGTCGACGAAGATTGGGCCAAGGATTGGCCCTAGGATGATGATCGCAGGGCCTGCATCAAGGAACATGCCCACGATGAACAGCAGGATGTTGATGAGGAATAGCAGGATCAGCGGGTTTTCTGACAGCGACAGGATATAGTCGCTAAGGATTTGAGGTGCGTAGCTGAGGCTGACCACGGTCTTGAACGCCACGGCTGCACCGACCAGTAGCAACACCGCGGAGGTAGCAAGCGCGGATTTGGTCAGCACCTCGCCAAGGTCGCGCAGTTTCATGGAGCGCAGCACGAAGAAGCTGACAAGCAGGGCGTAAGCGACGGCAATGGCCGAGGCCTCGGTCGGGGTGAAGACGCCGACGAGGATACCGCCCAGGATGATGATCGGCGTTTGCAGGGGTGCGATGGCTTTCTTACAGATCATGCGGAAGTCATGACTGACACGCCCACGGTAGCCCATCAGCAGGAAATGTGCCGCGACTAGCAAAGCGAGGAACACGATCCAGATATTGAGGTTGTGAACCTTGTCACCGGCCTCATTGATGGTGGCGAGGCCGACGCGGGCGGATAGGCCACTGTAGATCGCCAGCAGTAGGCCGCCGACATTGATGCGCAGCAACACGAAGCTGACCCAGTATTCCACTTGCGTGATGTCCTGATTCTTGGTGACGATCCGTTCGGCCTTGGGCAGGTCATAGCGGTCAGCCATCAGGCGCACCATGACCATCAGACCAGCACCCACCATGATGCCGGGCACGATGCCGGCCAGAAACAAGGACGCTACGCTTTCGCCCATCACATAGGCGTAGATGATCATGATGCCCGAGGGCGGGATGATCGGGCCGATGACAGAGGAGGCGGCGGTGATGGCGGCTGCGAATTTGCGGGTGTAGCCGTTCTTTTCCATCGCGGGGATCAGGGTGGACCCCAGCGCGGAGGTATCCGCGACAGCGGAGCCGGACAGCCCCGCAAAGAGCATTGAGGACAGGATATTTACATGTGCCAGACCACCGCGCAGGTGGCCCATGAAGGCTTGGGAAAATTCAACGAGGCGCAGGGTGATACCACCGCGGTTCATAATCTCGCCTGCCAGCATGAAGAAGGGCAGCGCCATCAGCGGGAAGCTGTCCATGCCGTTGTAAAGGTTGCGGTAGAGGCCTGCGACGACATTGCGGTTGTCGCCTTCGAGCATGATCAGCGCAAAGGGCGAGGCCAGCAGTGCAAAGACCACCGGCAGGCCGATCATGATGAGGATCAGGAAGAGAGGCAGGAACCATAAAAGCATCAGTCGGCCCCCTGAAAATCATCGGCGCTGAGGGGGTTCAGCTCATCCCCGCGGCCCATCAGTTTGATGATTTGGCGGATGATCAGCTCAATATTCACAAGGATCAGCAGGTTCACCCCGACCCAAAGCGAGGCATATTGGAAATTGTTCTGAAACTTGTTGCCGCATTTGCCGTACTCAAACCCGAAGGGCCATTTCAACGAGGATGAGCAGCCGCGGCCCGAAAGTGTATCAACGTGGTTATTGAGCCCGCGATCCCAGGCCACGACCAAAACCCAAAGGGCGATGCCCAGCAGGATCAGCGTCAGGATGCCAGAGATCATACGGGGCAGGGCGCGTTCGAGCATATCAATGGACACGAAACCGCCCATGCGGAACGCCAGCGGCGCCATGAGACCAGTCATCCAGAGCATCCCGAACCGTGCACCTTCTTCGGTCCAGTTCGGCGCGTCGCTCAGAATATATCGGAAGAAAACCTGGCCCAGGATCAGCGTCACCATGATGGCGAGCGCGATGACCGCGATGATCTTGCCGATGGCAAGCACCACGGTGTTGAACCGTTCAAGCGGCCATAAAAGGCCAAACAGGACCGACATCGGCTCCTCCCCTGTTTATGTTGCGGGACATTGCCCACTGTTTGTTATTTTGGGGGTTTTTGCCCCCGCCGCTGTGCGGCTTCCCCAGAGTTTTCCGGCCAAGATGAAGATCAGGTGGCGTTGAATTCCCCGTATCTGCCGCCTTGGAACACCAGTGGATCACCGCCCTGGTGGTGTGCTTTGGTCACGCGGCCCACGATGATGACGTGGTCGCCTGCATCATGGGTGGCTTCGAGATTGCATTCAAATGTGGCCAGTGCCCCTTCGATGATCGGCATGCCACAATGAGACAGATGTGTTGGCACATCACTGATAGCGGTTTTGGATTTGATGATGGCGGCACAGATATCGCGCTGATCGGCACCCAGCACATGGATGGCAAAGCGTCGTGAGCCTGCGAAATGTTCAAACCTTTTGGACGACTTTGCAGGTGACCAGAGCACCAAAGGCGGGTCAAGCGACACGCTGGCAAAACTGTTGGCCACTATGGCGACCGGGCCTTCGGGGCTATCGGTCGTGATGACGGTGACGCCAGTGACGAAGCTGCCCAATGCACCGCGAAAGCTGTCGGAATCCGTGCCGGGATCGAATGTTGCGATGGTGCCTGCGTCCATTATGGGACCTCCGTGCCAAGTGCGGCTGTATACAGTTCGAACCAGGTCTGGCGGTCCATACTTACCTTAAAAGCATCCGATAGGGTATTGATACGGTTTAAATTATTTGTTCCCATAACCGGCATGATATTTGCCGGATGGGCCAACAACCAAGCAACCGCAACGGCGGCATTGTCAACGCCATGGTCTGCGGCCACCTTAGCCAGCGCATCTTGCGCAGCACCGGCGCTCGTCATCAAGCTGCCGCCGCCCAAAGGCGACCATGCCATGATGGGCACGCCCCGTTCTTGCAGATAGGCGACGTCACCGTTGGTGAACCCTTGATGCGCTGTCAGCGACAGTTCGATCTGATTGGTGATCAGCGGTGTCTTCATTGCAGATTGCAGCAGTGTCCAGTCATGCAGCTTGAAGTTAGACACGCCAACAGAGCGAACCTTGCCAGAGGCCACGACTTCGTCGAGGGTCGCGCCGGTTTCGTGGTGATCCATCATCGGATCGGGGCGGTGGATCAGTAGCGTGTCGATCTTGTCGATATCCATCAGGCGCAAGGAATGATCAACGGATGCAAGGATATGCGCGCGGCTGGTGTCGTAATATTTGACGCGGGCATCGGCATAGCGCCCCATGGGGGCCACGATATCGCATTTGGTCACGATCTCGATCTGATCTTTGAGGGCAGGCGCGGCCTTCAATGCGTTGCCCAACACTTCTTCTGCTTCGTAGCCGCCATAGATATCGGCCTGATCCATGGTTGTGATGCCTTGCGTGAGGCAGGCTTCGATCTTGGCTTGCACATGGCCGACAGAGGTATCCTCGTCATCGCCCAGCCGCCACATCCCATAGACGATGCGGCTGAAGGAAAGGTCGTTGGTGATATTGATCCGGTTCATTAACGGCGGGGTCCTGTGCCAAGGGGTGTTGCGGGTGTTTCCGCTGGAACGCGGCCATAGTCATGCGGCAGCGAGCAGGTTTTCAGATGCGGCATGACGCGTGCGCCAAAATGTTCGGCCTCGTCGATATGCGGGTAGCCTGAGAAGATGAAAGCACGGATGCCCATCTTTTGATAGGCCTCGATTTTGCTCATCACCTGATCGGTAGAGCCGACCAATGCAGCACCACAGCCGGAACGCGCGCGCCCGACGCCGGTCCAGAGGCCGGGTTCGACATAACCGAATTTGTCCGCCAACTCGCGCGCCTTGGCTTGGTGGGCGACACCAAGCGAGATGCTGTCATGGGCGCGGTCGCGGATCAGCTTGCCGTATTCATCGTCGAGTTTTGAGGCGATGTAGTCGGCGTATTCCTTTGCCTCCTGTTCGCTGTCGCGCACGATCATATGCACACGCAAACCGTAATCGAGGGTGCGATTATGTGCTGCGGCCCGTTCGTTCACATCCTTCATGCGCTGTGCGAGCTGTGCCATCGGCTCTGGCCACATCAGATAGACGTCACATTGTGCACCGCAGAGTTCGAGCGCCGCCGGCGAATAGCCACCAAAGTAGAGAAGGGGACCGCCGTTTTGCTGGTACGGGCGTGCGGGATCTGTGGTCAGTTTTGATATCTGGTAGATGTCACCATCATAGCTGACCTCATCCTGCGTCCAGCATTTGCGCAGAATTTCGACAACTTCGTGAGAGCGCTTATAGCGGAAGGCGCTTTCAGCGACTTCACCGGGGAAATCAGAGCTGATCACGTTCAGCGTCAGACGGCCCTTGAGCATGTGATCAAGTGTCGCGATGGTGCGAGCCAGCATGATGGGTTGCACTTCGCCACAGCGGATGGCGGCGAGGAAATTGATTTTTTCGGTTAGAGGCGCCATGCCTGCGACAAATGACAGTGTGTCTTGGCCGACCTGATAGGACGAGGGGGCAAGGATGTTGCGAAACCCCTGTTTTTCAGCAGTTAAAGCGATGTCGCGGCAGTGTTCCCATGACGACCGCAGATCGCCATCGGGTACGCCCAGAAATTGATAGTCATCAGAGCAGAGCGCGGAAAACCAGGATACCTCAGCCCGCTCAAGATCGGCGCTGGTGACCGGAACGATGGTCATTGATTCTCCTCCCCAGAAGTCAGCCTTTCCACTTGCCTAGCATGCAAATTTATATGTAACAATAGTGTATCAATTTTCATGTGCTGGCGTTGGGAGGTGCCACCATGGCGAAAACCTCTGCTCAGTCATCGGCGTTGCCAAAATTCATTCAGCTTAGCGAAATGTTGATCCGCGAGATTGCTGCAGGCCATCTGGCAGATGGCGCACGGCTGCCGCCAGAACGGGATATGGCGGATGATTTGGGGGTCGCGGTTGGCACTTTGCGCAAGGCTTTGGCGGATGTGGAAGCAAAGGGCTTGCTGGACCGCGTGCAGGGATCGGGCAACTATGTACGGCACAGGCCTGCAGTGGATTCGGTCTATGCTTTTTTTCGCTTGGAGTTGCTGAAAGGGGGCGGTTTGCCGACCGCAGAGGTCTTATCGGTGGATCGCTTGGCCAAGCCTGACGGCTTTGCGCGCTTGGGTGGTGACGCAGAAGGGCATCGGATCAGGCGGGTACGATCTTTGGACGGCATTGTGATCGCGCTAGAGGAAATCTGGTTGGACGGCGCGTCCCGCGACATTGTTGCACCTCAGGATTTGTCGGATTCGCTTTACCACTTTTACCGGCATGAATTGGGTATCGTGATCGCCTCGGTCGAGGATCAGATCGGGGTTGACGTAATGCCCGACTGGACACCGGATGCATTTCACCTCACAGCGGGCCAAACCGCAGGCTACATCGCGCGGGTCAGCTGGACCGCCGCCAAGGAACCGGCCGAATTTTCGCGCACTTGGTATGACGCCAAACGCGCCAACTACATCTCTCGTATGGGCAAAGGTTAGAACGACGTGGATACTGTAAACTACGGCCTGATTGGCTGCGGCATGATGGGCCGCGAACATATTCAGAATATCAACCTTTTGCCGCAGGGGCGGGTGTCCGTTGTCTATGATCCAGTGGCCGAACTGGCAGAAGCGGCGGCGACTTTGGCTGAAGATGCGCATGTGGCCGGATCGTTGGAGGCGTTGTTGGCGTTTGACCAGTTGGACGCGGTGGTCATTGTCAGCCCCAATTACCTGCATGTCGCCCAGTTGCAGCAGATCGTGGCGACCCGCCCGCTGCCGATCCTGTGTGAAAAACCACTCTACACCGATCCGGCTGATGCGGCGGTGCTGGATAAGCTATTTGACGGATACGCGCATCCGGTGTGGGTCGCGATGGAGTATCGCTATATGCCGCCTGTTGCCGCGTTGATTGCGCAGGCCGAGCAGGCGACCGGAGGCATCAAGATGCTGACGATCCGCGAACATCGCTTTCCGTTTCTGCCCAAGATTGGCGATTGGAACCGCTTTAACGCCAAGACGGGTGGCACATTGGTTGAAAAATGCTGCCATTTCTTTGATCTGATGCGGCTGATCCTTGGCGATGAACCGGTGCGCGTCATGGCCAGTGCAGGCCAGTCGCTGAACCACATCGATGAGCGCTATGACGGGCAGGTGCCTGATATCTGGGACAATGGCTATGTCATTCTGGATTTTGCGAAAGGTGCGCGCGCGATGCTGGAACTGTGCATGTTCGCGGAAGGCTCAAAATACCAGGAAGAAATCAGCGCCGTCGGCCCAAAGGGCAAGATTGAGGCCTTGGTGCCGGGACCGGGCCGGTTCTGGCCGAAATTGCTGGGTGATCCGCCGGTGCCGCAGATGATCATCAGTCCGCGTGCGCCGAAGGGGCCTTATGTATCAGAGATCCCGGTTGATCCTGCGCTTTTGGATGCGGGTGATCATAATGGGTCGACCTTCTATCAGCATCAGCGGTTCAATGCTGTGGTCCGCGGGCAGGGTGAGGTTGAAGTGACGTTGACCGATGGGGCGCGAGCGATTGCAATCGGGTTGGCTGCGCAGGAAAGTGCGCGAACCGGGCAGGCCGTGGGGCTTTCGCTGGCCTAGAAGAGGCGTTCAGTGCCACCTTCAGTCATATCCGGCAAGCGGCACATGGGCAGTACAGTCGCCTTTGCCCCGGTGCCCAGTTGGACCAGTGGTTTGCTTTGCTTGGCGGGGTCTTTTGATGGGTTTTCGCACCATTCCGACATTTCAATGCTAACCACGCGGTCAACCAAATAACCCACTTGGTGTCCTGGCCCGCCTGTCAGCAAAATTTTGGCTTGCGGATTATCGATGGCAGATTGGCCCATGCATTCGGATAGATCAAAAAGCGCAATACTTTCGTCGGACCGCGAGAAATAACCGCGAAACCCCGGTTTGCTGACGTCCGTGGCGGTCAGCCGATCAGGTTGTTTCACAATGCAATTGACCTGCGAGAGTGGGATCGCGAGTTTTTCAGGTGCCGCAACAACAAGGTAGCGTTCCTTGGTGATCGTGACGTTCTGGTTTTCCGTCTGGCTGTCTTGGGCGGGGCTGTCTTCGGCAGGGGGCGTGTCTGGTTTTGACAGGGTTGCGATTTCTTGCAGGTCTTTTGCGCCGTGAATTGTGGCAAGATCAACTGCATAGACCTGTGAGCCATCGTCACGGATGATGATTTTTGCAATGAAATTCCGGTCGGCCTGCCAGATAGGCAAGGTTGTTTCCTTGGCCGTGGCCAGAGTGTCTATTTCGTGAATGGCCTCAACCGCGAAGCCAAGGATGAGGTCGCCGGGAAACCGTAAAGCGACCACTTCGGTCATTTGTGCGGTCACCGGCGTGCCAAGGCCGAGAATGCGAACAGGGCAAAGCACGGGAATGCGCCGTCCATGATAGCTGATTTCCCCCAGACAGGGGCCAACCGTAATGGCGGTTCGTTGAATTGTTTGTTTGTGGATGGCGGCATAAACTTCGACCGCGGGGACAGTGTAGAGGGCGCCGCCAGCCGCAAATGTCAGCATGGGGTCAAGGATGCGCCGTGTCTGATCGGATGTGCTGTGCTGGCGTGCGACCGCATAGATATCGGGCAGTGCAAAGATGGCGGCCACATCAAGCAGCGATACAAATTGCCCTTCATAGGTGAAGACATCTTGAAAAAGCGGCGGGGCTGTCGCGTTTTGGCCAGCGATGCGTTGGATATCGGCTGGTGCAATTGTTGCAATTCCAACGATCTGATCCACGAAAATCGCCAAGATATGTCTGTCATTTTCGAGGATCACGCCAAAGCGCGATTGAGGATCAGTGGAGGGTAAATGACCGAGCTGCTGCAGATCAAGCACGGGAACCAGTTGCCCGCGCAGTTCGATACCGCCGCATAAAAGGGCAGATTTCTGTGGCAGTTGCAGTTCCTTATGGACATGAAGTACCTCTGACAGATGTTCTATCGGAACGCCAAGCAAAGTGTCCCCAATTTGCATGATGCCAAATTGCCGATGCGATGTTTCAGTCATTGCGCCCGCTATTCTTCAATTGCGGCACTGAGTTTGTCGGTGATTTGAACAACTTGCGACATTTTCTGTGTTTGCATGTCACTTTCGGTGATGATGGCTGAGATTGCGTCGGCGTTTTGGGCCAGTGTCGCGGCCTGTGTGCCAAGGTCGTCAAGCACGGCATTGGCGTTTGTAGTTCCTGCGGTCAACAAACCGCTGGCTTGTTCGACATGGCGGCTGATCCCGCGCGCGGCTTCGCCATTGCGCTCTGCAAGTTTGCGCACTTCGTCAGCGACGATTGAAAACCCGATCCCATGCTCGCCTGCGCGTGCAGCTTCAATTGCTGCGTTGAAAGCCAAGAGGTTCGTCTGCACGGCGATTTCGCCCACGACTTCAACAATTTCGGCAAGTTCTGATATCTCGCCCGAGGCATTGTTGAGGTTCTGGAGCGTCTTTTCCACTTTGGCTTTGTTTTGCGCGGTCAGGTCTTGTGACGATTTTGTTGTGACGGACAGATCATCGGCTTCCCGTTTGATCTGTGCCGCTGATCCTGTGCCGCCCTGGATCATCGCCGCGATTTCATCGCTGCTGTCGCGCGCTTTGTTTTCAAGGGCGATGAGTGCAGAGATTTCAACACCGGATTTGATGACTTTGGTGACTTCACCATCAATGTTACGGACCGGGTGATAATTGGCCGCCATATGGACATCGCGGTTAAATCGCGCAATGCGCCGCACACGCCCGGTGTAGCTTTCGCCTTTGCCCAAGTTGAACCAAAGGGTCCGGTATTCTTCAGTCTGGACGTAGTCGGGCGAGCAGAACATCGAATGATGCTGCCCGACAATCTCTCGCAGCGAATAGCCAAAGGTCTTTAGGAAGGTGTCATTGGCCCGCAGAACATTTCCAGCGGTGTCATATTCCACGACAGATTGCAGCGCATTCAAGGCGTCAAGCTTGGAGCGTGTTTCCAGACGGGACAGTTTTTCCGTCGTGATATCGCTGGCAAACAGAATGACACTGGACACATTCTGCTTGGGGTCAAGGATGGGGCTGTAAGCGCCCAGCAACCAGATGTCTTCATCGTTTTGATTGCGATGTCTGAACTCGCCCGTTTCGCTTTCGCCGCTGGTCACACGATCCCACATTTTACGGTGATTGTCGCTTTCCTTGGTGTCATTGGCATAAAGTGTACTGACTTTCTGCCCTTTCACTTCCTGCTCGGTCACACCGAAAGCGGACATGAATTTTTCATTCACATCAATGACTGTACCGTCCGGTTTATATTCAATCATCATCTGGGTCAGATTGATGGCGCGCATGCGTTCATCCAGTTTCATCTCGCGGATATTGCTGGCGGTGACATCAACGAAAAATAGCGCGAGCTTCCAAAAATTGCCGTTTGGCGTGAAAAGTGGCACATAGATCGCTTTGATATAGACGGTCTCACCGTCTGTGGTTTGCATTTCGTCGGTTTTTTCGACCCGCGTGCCTTCGTGCATGCGGTCCCAGAAGTTGCGATAGATGGCGTCTCCTGCCATGCGACCCGAAAACAGGTCTTTCAGGCTCTTGCCGTTCATCTCTTCTGGTTCAATCTTAAAGAGCTTGCGGAATGTTTTGTTGCCCTTAAGCAGTGCGCCCGCACCGTCAAATTCGGCCCGCCCGATCATATCCTCAGAGGCAGCCAGCATCGCGCGGCTGTCGATATAGTCTTCGTGTTCTTCAGTAATGTCGTCACCAACTTTGATCACTTTTTCTAGCTGGCCTGCTTCGTTCATGACCGGGATCAGGGTCGTTGCAAGCCAAACCAGGCTTTGGTCCTTGGCCCGGTGCCTGATGCGCAGGTGCTGTGTGCGCCCATCCGCAAGATCTTCCCATGTCTTCTTGTAAAGGGTGCCTCGCGCAAACCCTTTGTCACAGAAATCATCGTCATGTTTGCCAATTGCATCATCCGGGTCCTGTCCCAGAATGTCGGCCATTTTCTTATTGATGGCCGAGATATGGCGATCCTTGTCAAAGGTGCACATTGCCAGGCCATCCCAGAGCGCATTGCTTTGCTCGATCGCTTTTTCAGCGGCATAGGTGCTTTCCGACACATCCATCAGGCATTGCAAGACCTGGCTTGCCTGCCCGCTGCTATCTTGGATGGGGGTGTAGATGCAGTGAAACCAAACCTCTGTGCCGACCGCTGTCAGATGCTTATAACGTCCTTCCACCGTGCGCCCTTGACGCAACTTTTCCCAGAAGTCGAAATATATCTCAGACTCGCAGACCGCCTTGGGCCAGATTTTATCATGATTCTGGCCGACCAGTTCTTCGCCATAGTCTTCCATCGCGGTCATGGCGCGGTCGTTCAAGCTCAGGATATTGCCATCCAGATCAAAGGTGATCGTGCCAACGGCGGCATCCATACTGCGAAGAAGGGGCGTTTGTTCGTCCGTATCCGCTGATGTCGCGATCGGTGCAGCTTCGGTCAACTGGATCAGCGCGTGTGTGACCTGATCATCCGTGCCGCAAGGCGTTGCGAGAATGTCACCCGAAACCGAAAGGCCCAATGCACCTTCAATCATGCCAGACCAATTGCAATCCATGCCGGATTGCAAGCTGTCCCAATAGCTATCCGTTTCCCCGCCCCCAGTCATTTCAGCAAATGTCGGCTGGATCGGGTTGCTGATATCGAGGCCAAGCTGCATTTGTGCCGTTTGATTGGTCGTACATAAGCTGCCGGTTTCGAAATCAAATAGCAGCAAAATTTTAGCGGCCAACAGCCTTTCAGCAACCGGGCCGATGACATGCTCTAACAGCAATGCAGGCGTATCGGGTTCAATACTCAAGGGTTCTTCTGTCATGACCGATCCTTCGTTTTCGATCACAGCCCTACACCCATACCTTTAAGGATTTCTTTTCATCGCATTGGCAATCACGCCGATGACAATAAAGCGTCCCGGCACATGCTGGCCTTAGGACTGCATTAACCAAGTCACCCTTAGTGTCACTGACAGCACCAAGGGGGACTTTCTATGCATCTGCGAGACTGCGCGCAAAAGAGCCATATTGTTCTGGACCGGCAAGTGAGCATCACCGATGCCGTTGCAATCATTGATCATGGGATCAGTATTGAATTGCATCCGGATGCTGTCGCGCGCTGTGTCGCCGCGCACCAGCGGTTGCAGCAGGTGATCGCTGAGGATCGACATGTTTATGGGCTGACGACAGGGTTTGGGCCGCTGGCCAACAGGCTGGTCGACACGTCATCGGGCGCGTTGTTACAGCAAAATTTGGTGCATCATTTGGCATCCGGTGTCGGGCCCGCGCTGGGCTGGCGGGCAGCAAGGGCGATGGTATTTGCGCGGCTGATGTCCATTTTGCAAGGCGCCTCTGGCGCTTCAGAATTGGCAATCAATGCACTGATTAAATTGATAAATTCGGAACTCGCACCTGAGGTGCCCAGCCAGGGTACAGTTGGCGCATCAGGTGACCTGACACCGCTGGCGCATATGGTGCTTTGTTTTCAGGGCCGTGGGGCGTTCTTTGACAAGGCGGGGCGGTTTTATCACAGCCAAAATGGGCTGGATCAGCTGGGTATCGCGCCGCTGGATCTTGCACAACGTGACGGGCTGGCGCTGGTCAATGGGACCTCAGCCATGACCGGGATTGCGGTGTTGAATGCAGATTTGGCGGGACGTGCGGTGGGTTGGTCCATCGCGCTGACCGCCGCCATGGCAGAGGTTCAAAACGCGAGGACCGAAGCCTGGCATCCGGCCTTTGGTACCTTGCGCCCCCACGCCCGGCAGATTGAAACGGCGGGGCTACTGCGTGCAGCTTTGGTTGGGAGCGAGCGGGTTGAACGCAGGTGCCTGGCAGATCGCATTTTGACCGATGTGCCCCGCCAGACCGAGGAACGCGCCGGGCAGGACGCTTATACGCTGCGCTGCGCGCCTCAGGTCATTGGCGCTGTGTGGGATATGCTTGACTGGCATAATCAGGTGGTCACGACTGAGCTGAACGCCGTAACAGACAATCCAATTTTTCCGCTACCGCATGATGACGGGCCGCTGGTGCTGCATGGTGGCAATTTTATGGGGCAGCATGTCGGTTTGGCATCCGACGCTTTGGCCACAGGGGTTTGCGTGCTGGCTGGTTTCGCCGAACGGCAAATGGCCCGGTTGACGGATGAAACGTTGAACCGTGGATTGCCCGCATTTTTGCATCAAGGTGTGGGCGGGCTGAATTCCGGGTTGATGGGCGCACAAGTAACCGCAACGGCCTTGGTCGCTGAGATGCGCACGCAGGGTGCGGCATCGGCCCAGTCGATTTCAACGAACGGTGCCAATCAGGATGTGGTGTCGATGGGGACGATTGCAGCGCGTCATGTGCAACACAAGCTGGATATGCTGATGCGTGTGCAGGCCATACTCGCACTGAGTATGGCGCAAGCGATAGATATCCGGTCACAAGATCAGACCGGCCTGTCTTTCTCGCCCGTGGCGCTGAAATTACAGGCCTATGTCAGGGGGATCAGCGCGCCATTGACGCAGGACCGGCCATTGGGGCGGGACATTGAAGCAATCGCCAAAGCGTTTGCTCAGGATGCCCCGCCTTCATGACAGCGCACGCTTTATGCGGTGGCAGGGTCAACCGTGAGACCAACAGCCTCTGCGTATTTTAGCCAGGTTTCCACTGATGACACGACGGCACGTACCTCGATTGCGATCAGTTCGATCCCAACCAATGAAATCCTGACGAAGGCGTCAATGACGATGCCCTTGTCCAAGATACGGTCGACGACTTCCGCAATGGATGCGGATGCAATGTTCTTCTCGATTGCCATTTATTTTCTCCATGATTGATAGCGCTCTCAGCCTTTTGACGTTCAAGGCTCAATCCTGATTAAATGGCAGTCGATAATATTGTGTTGATTGCTGCGGTTAGTTGGCAAAAGTTTTAATCGTTTTAACCGGGGTTGTGATCGACCAAGGGGGGGGATTGGTGCGTATGGTCCATGATTTGTTTTGCGATCAGTTCGGCAAAATCCAGGCGCAATGCGTCCAATGAAATGCGATTGTCGGAAAAGCTTGGCGCTGTTTCGTCCTGATGAGGCTCGGCAGGGTTTGGCGGCAGTTGCACTTCTTGGGGTGCTTCAATTTGCGCGGCGATCCCTTCAAACCGTTCTAAAATACTGCGCAGTGCTGTTGCAAACTGCGCAAAGCTAGCCCTTTGTGCGGTCAGATCGATCGTCGGTAATGGCCGTTCGCAAAGGGTCGCGATATCGGCGCGTAATACGTTCAGGTCATCGCGCTGTGCCTGAAGAATTTCACCAACATCCGCTTGTGGCTGTGCGGCCACCGCAGAAAGGGATGCTTCAATCCGGGTCAGCAGCGGGGTCAGGTCTGGTTGCGCGTTATCGTTACCCATGGCATCCGCCGTGGTTTCAATGCGCGCTATAATTGAACTGATGGCATTGGCAAAATATGCCATGCTGCGTCGCTGTGCTGTCTCATATGTGGCTGGGTCAGCACGGAGGCTGAGTTCAGATAATTGACCAAGGATAGTATCACTTTGTTGCGGTAGCGGGGCAAGCGAGGCTGTCAGATCGGCAAATTGCGCAGGCAAGCCACTGACCGATGCAAAGGTGTCAGACAGCATATCAAGCTTGGCATGCAAATCCTGTGTATCCGTTTTCTGGCTGGTTTCATGAACCTCGGAAAGATTTGCCATCGCCAATTCCATCCGTTCCAAAACGGGCGCTATTGCCGTTTGGAACTGGAGCAAACCTTGCTGCTGTTCAGTCAGATCAGCCAACTGCGCTGGTAGGCTTTCGACAGGCGCGAGCGTATCTGCCAGCGTGTCTAGTTTATCGTGCAGGTGCTGCGTTTCGGGCTTTTTGTTGGTGTCTTCGACCTTGGAAAGGTTTGTAATCGCCAGCTCAACCCGCCTCAAAATCGTTGCCATTGCCGTTTGGGACTGGAGCAACCCTTGCCGTTGTTCTGTCAGATCAGCAAACTGGGCAGGCAGGCTTTCGACAGGCGATAGCGTATCTGCCAGTGTGTCTAGCTTGTTGTGCAGGTCTTGCGTTTCGGGCTTTTGGTTGGTTTGGCCAACGTCAGCAAGGTCCGCAATGGCCTGTTCCAAACGTCCAAGAACGGTATTCATGGCCGTTTGGAACCGTGCCAATCCTTGTCGCTGTTCGGTCAGATCAAGTGTCGGATCCGGGCGTTGCGACATCGCGGCGACATCGGTCACCAGCGTATTAATTTGCGCGCTCAGTTGATCTTGCGCAGGATCATGTGATTTTTTGTCCGTAAGGCCACCCAATTGCTCTGATATGGTTGCCAATTTGTCGCCTATAGCTGCGAGACCGGGCAGATTTTCGAGCGCGGTCTTGAGTTCCGACAACTGCGCCTCTGTCGTTGATGAGTCTTCGGTCGTATCGTGCATGGTAATCAGTGTTTTGACATCGTTGGACACTGTACTCAGCCCCTGCGTTAGGGCCTGTTCCATCGCGTTGATCGCTTCGGTCTGAGGTGTGAGATCGGGCGCAGGAGTGGCGGCTGTTTGCGCCGTCAAGCGGGTTTCCAAGTCGGCTATCAAAGTTTCAATGGCGTCGGCTGTGGGCAAGGCTTGCTGTGCCGCGATCAGAGGTAAAAGCTGCGCGATATCGCCGCGCAGTTGCGCAAGATCTTGCGATATGCGATCCGCATGGGGGGGCGATTGCATGGTTTCAGTCAACGTTTCAAGCTGCGTATGGAGCGCGTTAAGCGCGCTGTCTGTCGCGGCGTTGTTACTGTCCTGCGGTAGGTTTCCAACGGCTGTGGCGACACTGGTTAGCTGGTCTTGTAGGGTTTTGCCAAGTGTCATCTGTGCGTCAAGAACAGCCAGTAATTTTTCATCATCGCGCGGGGTAGGCTGACGTGCGTCCGCCGCGTCAACCTGTTCGAGCCGCGCAAGAATAGCGTCAAGCTTGGCATCGGTCTGATCGACCGTTTGGGTGTCGACCGGCACGATGGGTTGCGCAAGGCCGATCAGGGGTTTGGGCAATGCACCTTTGCATCCCAACACAACTGTCCCATCTTCGAAAGCTGCGGCAAAGGTAACCTCCGGGAAGTCCTGAGTCTTTGATACGGCAAAAACCGGGTCAACGGCGGTATCGTTTTGCACAAAATGGGTGGCAATCCCTGCCTGCAAAAGCTGTTGAATGTGCGGCTGAAAGGACTGCCCCATTTTCGTTTGATCCTGTTGCATATGCCGCATCTCTTTCGCGATGACACTATTTGAAAATGGTTGATAGGACGTTACCGTATTCTCAGATTGTCTTACCCAAGGGCCCTAGGTCCAAGGCAAGGTCCTCCGGAGCGAGCCCGAACTTTGCGGCTAGATCGTGGATTGCCGCCTCTGCCTTCATCAGGGTTGTGCCTAGCTTTTCTTCTTGTGTTGCCGATAGCGCACCTGCGTCCATGCGGCGGATCGCCTGCAACTCCATCAATTGACGCAGAAATTCCATGAGGCCCAGAACGACGCGTGCCAAATCCTGTTCTACCGTTTCGGGATCAATCGTGATGCGGTCCGTCACAGCGGCAATGCGCGCGATCCTGTCCTGTACCTGTGCGGTGTCATTTGTACCAATCCGGGTCATTCTGCAGCCTCAGTTTTGCTGGTCAGATCTACAAACCCAAAAGGCGGCCATAGCCCGGTGACACAAAGCCGCATATCCGGCGGCCCCTGCATCAGACGCGCAAGATGCTGCATCGCATTGTGGACACGGTTTGTGTCGTCGCGTTGTACCAACACATCGCAGCTTGCGCTGTTTTCGGTATGGCGCGGTTGCGTTGTCGGTAACTTCAAATGCGCAACGATATCGGCCAGCATTGTTCCGCAGTGCCGCTGCCGTTGTCGTTGAGCCTGACGCGTTTTGAGCCAACTGCGCCCATCTTGCGTGCGATGTTCTTGATCCGCCGCCATCCTGACCGCGACAGAGAATTGACCACGATCTGACAATTTGCGCCATAGCGCATCAAGATCAGTCGTACGGGTGAAGCTTGTTGCATCATATATTGCGATGTTTTGTGCGGGCGCGGTGGGTAGAAAATCAAGACCTGCGTCAAAGCAACTGACCTGTGCTGCAAGCCGATGGCGTGCGGTTTGTATTGAAGGATCGTCAGACACCAATATGGTCCAGTCCCCACAATGTAATGACCGCACGCCAGAGGGCAGATTGGTGCGGTGACGTGTCCATCCCAGCACCGTCATCTTGTGATGCCTTCAGGTCGCATCTTGTCCGGTGAGGCCAACAGCAAATCCAACCCCAGAAAAACAAGATCAACATCTGCCACTGTCAACCAAAGCTCGCCCCTGATGACAACGCCGTGACGCAAAAGGCCATCGACAACATCAACCAATGCGGTGTCACTGGACCTGATCGCATCCTGCGGGGTCGCCATTTCAAGCGCGAGCGACATTTTGATCCTCTGGCAAAGTGGGGCGCAGCACCGCGCTGGAGTAGGGCGGCCATGGTCCTGTGATTACCAGATCGAGGCCCAGGTCCAATGCCATATCATGCATGTTGCGCGCCATATGCCGCAACTGTGTGATATCGGACTTGGCGATCAGAACAATACAATTGAGCAGTTTATTCGGCTTGGAACAGGTGGACGGTGTAATCTGCAAGGTTGGGGTTTGAAGCTGATGCAGGATATCTTGCGCAAATGCCTGACGATCCCTTTGCAGATTATGTCGCCTGTCGCGCCTGCCGCGTTGTCGGTGCAAGAAATCGCGCCCAGATGCGGCAGGAGCAGCCTCTGGCTTTGGCATGTCAGTGCCAGTCAGTTGAACCGTGAATTCTTGCACGTCTCGTAACACACGTAAGGCAGCGATATGCGCATCCATATCAGCGTTGAGTTCTGCCGCAATGGCAGACCTGTCAGAAAAAACCGCCCCAATCGCCATTGGGACAACCGTTGTGTCAGCGCAATAGGCGGTCAGGATGGCGTTGTGTTTTACGGCCCAGGTTGCCAGTACATCGGGTGAAAGTTCCTCATCCATGTCAAGATGTGCGATAGTGCTGATCAAGGCGCTGACCGGACCACAGGGTAGGATTTCGTGGTCCGCCGCTGATGGCTGCGGTTGCGTATGTGCCGGGACAAGCCCGTGTAATTGAAAGCGCTGCATTCAAGCCACCTTTCGTTGCGCGAGGAAGGCCGCTTGATCATTGGATGTTGTGGTACAGAGGATAAAAGATTGCGGATCGGGGCCGACACGCGCCGCCGCCTCGAGAATGGCTGCGCTTCTTCTTATCTCATTTGCCTGTGCTGGTGATTGCAACAGCGCTGCGCGGCGCGCGGTTGCTATCGCTTGTGGTGCGTTATGCAAGTCGCAGCCCAGCATCCGCGCGGCCCTTTTTAGCGCGCCGGTCGTGATCTGCTGCGGGATGATGCTTGCGAAAGAAGTTGCAGGTGCGGGACCGACTTGTTTGATCTGCAAACCTTCCGTCCAGATTGCATCAATTCTTTCAAGCGCCGCATCAAGGGCTACGACTTGACTGGCGTTTTGCAAGACCGCCGCGTTGAACAGAATGTCAGGAACGACGGGCAATGGAAGAATATCGTCGGCAACATCTTCCAGCGTATCTGTCATGGTACGACACAATCTGGCTGAAAGTGAGGCAAGGCTGGTTGTTAATGCCTCTTGCGTCAGGGTGTCGGCTGAGAAGAGACCAGCCAGTTCAGGCGCATCGCGAAATTTGGTCAGAACGCCCTGTGCGTCCCAGCCGATCATGATCTGGAACTGTACCTTGCCCGCCAGTCGCACTGCCAAATTGTCAAACAAAGGTTGATTGGCGGTGATCAGCGAAGGGATGTCCTCATCGCTCAGAAAGACATTTGGACATAAAGGCAAGACAGTGCCCAAGGGCATACACCCTTCCAGCCAAGCCTGTCTTTGCGCTGCGGATTGAAGCGCGTCTTTGCGCGACATCGGTAAGCTGATCAGCGGTTTGGGATGCGAGGATAAGACGGCTGTGTACCCATGCGCCTGGACAAAGCGCAGCGGCAAATCTTTGGGCGGCGTGACCGGTTCCGGTACGACAGCGATGATTTCATAAGATGTCATAGGGCGTCCGCCCGCAATGATAGTTGGATCAGGCGCTGCAGACACAGCAACGACGCCTTAAGGTTTCCGATATTCATCAAAGTCATGTCTATTTTTCTCATTCCAGGCCTCTGATCCGCAATAAAATCTTGGTTTCTGCCTCGTCATAGGCCTCTTCACTGATCTCGCCCGACAGCAGCTGACGTTCGAGATTTGCAAGTGCTTTGCGCAGCGTGCCAGGGGCGTTTTGCTCTTTGGTTGCGGCCTCTTCGACTTTGCGCGCCACCCACAATGTACCGTTGACGGGGCCTTTGACCGGCAAGGTCAGCAAGGATCGCAGCACACCCATTAGGCTGCTGCCTGATCAAGGTCGAGCCCAAGGTTCAGGCGCACGAAATGGTACATCGGTACCGGGCCGATCATCTGGATCAAAGGTTCTGCACCGGGCGCAAAATCGAGCTTGGCTGCGGTCGCGGCGACAGCATCCTGAAAGCTATCTTGTGCATTGGCGTCCACTAGAAATTCGGCGCGCAGTACTTCGGTGTCTTCTTCGGGTTTGCGCAGCACATGGTCTCGCGTCAATGGACGAAGCGCTGCCAAGGTGGCGCGTTGGGCCACACCGCGGCGCTGGTCAAGAAGGTCGGCCAATCGCCCCCCGAACTCTGCGATGGCAAAATGTGCCTCTGGCCCGCGTTTGCGCAAGGCGACCTGCTGGGCATAGAGTTGGGTGTCACTTTGCAGTGCGGCATCCAGTGCGACCTGTCGGGGAAAAGAGATACGAACGCCGAGTTCGATAGCGCCCGTCACCTTCGCGAATTGTGCGGTGATTTCAGTAGCGTTTTCTTCTACTAGGGCTGAGACTTGCGCCAGATCCTGTGCGACCAGACCAAACCGTGCCGGTAGTATCGTGCAGATTGGCAGGACCGTTTCCAGAACCCTGGTATGTGCCAAAAGCAAACGCCGTTTGGGCAGTATTTCCTGATCATCATGATCCGAATAGATAAGGCACCACGGTCCGATGTGCGCCAACTTGAGCGGGCCTTGCAGGCCTTGCGCATGCGTCAGCATCCCCGAAAGCACGGTCTCTTCGGCGGCGGCGAGACCATAAAGATAAATCATGTCTGAGAGCCTTTCGCAATCTCAACGGTCAGGACACCATGCGCTAGGGTCATGGCAATATCATCCAGTTGAAATGAGGCGCCGATATTGATGCGTGCGTTGTAGTTTCGCGCGCCGCCGGTTGTGATGCAGAGGACAGTTTCATCCCGTTCAAGGTTCAGGTCCTGATGCGACACGCCAGGGATATCTGCCATGATGGTCCAGACGGCATCACTCTCTGTCAGCGTATAGGTGAGGGGGTGGGATGACAATGCGTCTGGCTCTGCGGTGGTATCCTCCTCCTGCTTTGTCGCCGCGGGCGCCTGTGGTACCGTCACGTCCATGCCACCCACGCGAAATTGTACGCCTGCATAGGCCCGCACAGGCCCACGTGTTGTTTCAATGACATGGTCACGCGCAACTTCTCCTTCGGGGCGATCTTTCAGCGCGTCTATGATGTCGCCGATCGCGTCACCTAGCGCTGTGGCTAAGTTGCTGAGCCCATCATCGATGCGTTTGGCATCGTCTGCGCGTTTGGATTTCTTACGGTCCGTCATGAAAGCGTGGCCTCTTTGGTTGTTTGAGCGGTCAATGCGGCTTCCAGCTTATCGATACGCTCCAGCAAGGCGGCGTTCTGGGTGGCCAAGGTATCGGCCTGCGCCGAAAGACGCGGGTCATTTTCCCACCAGTTAATGCCCATTTCCTTGGCTTTATCGACGGTCGCGATCAAAAGGCGCAGTCGGATGGTCAGCAGTTCAATCCCGACCAGTGAGATCGAAACATCGCCGGCGATCACCACCCCTTTGTCAAGGATACGTTCCAGCACATCGGCAAGCCCATCGCCTTGCGCGGGACCCTGAATGTCATAGGCCATTAGTTTTCCTGATCCTCGCGGTGATAACGCCGCAATCGGTTGAAATTGACCAGATCGGCGTGCGCATTGATTTGCACCGCATATGTGGTCAGAAGATCATTGTCGCCCATACGCGCAAAGCTTTCGATCACATCAATGGCGACTGTCCAATCCCCGTCATCCGCGCGTGTACACTGCACAATTGCGTCAACCTGCTGGCCGGTCATTGAGCCGATGGCCGCTTTGGCGGCATTGATCGCGCCCAGCATTGTCAGTGCCTCTTTGTCCTTTTGGCCTGACTTGAATTGGACCGCTGTGTTATGTGTCATCAGTTGTTCTTTCGCTGGGACTAACCATTTAGGATATCCATCACCGTCTTGCGTTGCTTTTGATTGTGATCCAGTTCCGCGCGATAGCAATCAGCGCGTCCCTCGGCTTGATCAATGCCCATTTGCAGGCGTGCCGCGTCAAATTCCAACCGCACCAGTTTAATCGCTGCATCCTTTGGCGTGCGCGCAACAGCACTGCCGGCCATGCGCGGGCGCTTGGGCATTTGGGTTTTGGGGCGCTTCATAAGGCCGGCTCCTCTTGTGGGTTCTGTTCAAGATATTTTGCGATTTGTCCGGTGGTCACCACGATGCCCCGGCCAACCAAGACATCAGCCGCAATTTGCGCCAAAAGCGCGTCAGATAATACGGATGTGCGCAACCGCATCGCAGCAATTTGTGCGATCAATATGCAGGCGCGCATGGAACAGGACGTGTCGTCGCGCGCGAGGGTATTGACCAAATGAACGATCCGTTTTGCCAGCGCAGGCGGCGTGCCGGTCCTTGCCGCAACGATGCCGCTTTCGGTTTCGGTGGCATAGCGTGACATTTGAAATGTCACCATCCGGTCAAGCAAGGCGTCGGGGGATGCATTTACCCCCGCATAATCATGTGGATTGGACGTCAGGATGATGCGGAAATCGGGATGGGCATGAATGTATTCGGCGGTGGCCAATGGATCTGCAGCAACCAGAATGCCCTCTTCCAGCACGCTGAGCAGTATGCCATTCGCCTTGGGGCTTGAGCGCGTAAATTCATCGTAAACTAGCGTATGGCCTTGTAACATTGCCTCTGCCAGCATGGCATTTTCCCAATCGTAACGGGTGGTTGCCTCGCTTCGCCGGACCCGTTGAATGTATTTATCGACAACTGAACGGGTTGATTGCCCGACCTGCTTTCCCACCATATCTTCGATGTTAAGCCAGTCGTTGCCGGTCATGACACTGACAGGGCGCCCGAGCCGGCTTGCAATTTCCAGCGCGACAGCCGTTTTGCCGCGACCCGCCGTGCCTTGAAAGTGGATGGGCACACCTGCGCGTGCGTAGAACAAGCCGCGTTGTACAAGTGCTGAAATTTCCTCATTTTCGAAGAATTGGTTCTTCTGACGCAATCCCGCCCACGGGTTGTAGGGCGGCGCATCGCTGTTGAGCGGCGACACCGGTTCTATGTCATTCAGGGATGGTAGGTGTTTTGTCAAACCTCAATCCAGTTCTAGGATGTGTCGCGACATGCGATGGAGCCAAGGTCTGCTATTGAGGTAAATTATTGGTGAATCAGCGTAGAATTAGTGGTTTCACTTTGTTGCGACGTGACTTGGCTGTGCGTGCCTATCAGTCACACCATTGCGGTTGATCACCGGTCCAATCCTGCAGCTTGCCCATGTCGTTGCATGGGCGTGTGGCACGAAACGTTAAGGTCGCCGGACGTGCCGGTGGTGCAAGGTGCTGCAAAAGATGCGCGCGGATGCGCTGCTCTAGCGCGTTTGTAGGATCATCTGGTTTCGACGGGATGATTAAAGCGTGTAATCGACCCGCGCTGACGCGTATATCGACAGAGTTCACCCCAAAAACCTTGCCGATCTGCTCTGCCACGTGTTGAGGCGCAACATTCACGCCAGCAACCTGCACAACATCATCCCGGCGACCTGAAATAGTAAATCTGCGCGGTCCGGTCCAGTTTATTTTATCTTGAATATCAAGGATTTTATCGACTGTGTCTGCATGCCTGATATGCGCATCTGCTCTTTCAAGATGGGCGAGCAGATGGAATGCATCATCCGATGCCTGCCGAAAACCTATGCCTCCGGTTTCGGTCGCGCCATATACTTCGGTCAATGAAGACAAACCCGCCATTTCCAACACGGACCAAGTCGTTGTTGTCGTGGGCGCACCCGCGCTGATACCTCTTACGCCAGGCTGGAATTGAAGGCCGCTCTTTATTAACCGTTCCCATATATACGGTGTCGCAATCACAAGATCACCGGCCTGCGCAACGGTAAAACCGCGTGTTGGTGTTTGCTGATGAAGATCGATCGTGTCGCATCCCGCCATCGTTGGCAAAATACAGGAAAACAAGAAGCCATAGATGTGATGCGGCGGGACCAGCGATAAAACACGCGCAGAAGGTTGCAACATTGGCACGGGGCCCGCAAGCAGCGTTGTTACCTCTGCTTGCAGCGCCCGCATTTCATGAATGATTGTTTTGGGTGCGCCGGTTGACCCCGACGTCAGAAATGCGATCTGGGTTGGTGTCTGCAACAACAAAAAATGTTGCATAATGAGTTCAACCCAATCACATACCCGTCTTTTGACGAGCAGATAGTCCTCGACCCCAGTGGTGTGCAACTGGAAGAACTGGTTCACCCGCAAGACCAGATCTAGCCTAGACAGGCTGTCAAAGCCCAAAGACGTCTCATCGATACTCAAGCGATCAATCTGCGCATCCGTCGCGCCAATTGATTGCGCAGTCAGGGCCTTTTCTTGCGCGACGACGCCAGCTTTGATCAGCCTTTCTTGTTCGACGGCAATGAGGCTGAGCAGCACGCGCCGAACAGAATCCCTTGCAAGACATGCCTCCATCATATGACCCGACGTGTCCTTCATAGGCCGTTGGTGGCTATCCCTGAGCCAAGTAGCATCATTGCCCGTGCTCAAGATCATAAAGAAATTCGCCTATGAGACTGCCATAGTGATGTCGGGCATCCGAAATATGGGCCATCAATTGTAATGCCCAAGCGCCCATTTCGCTGGCGGCCGCTGTATGTACATCAAAGTCAGTGCCTAACGGCACATCATTTGCTGCATCATAGCCGATCAGTTTGTCTATGGCGTCGTCAAGCGTAGCGGCTTCCCATGCGCGGATCGTGTCTTGCTTATCCTCGGACTGGTGAAAGAGACGGACGGCTGCGACAAAACCTTGCTCTGCGGTGCGGTAGAGGTTGATCTCATACCAATAAGGGATAGCCGAAGTGTAACTCATGGCCATTGCAAGTTCAGAACCGTCAAAGCGCAACGGCCGACCGCCGGCGCGTTTGATGTGATAGGGCATGGCGGTATGCGCAAATTGTGAAACACCGGCCGGAACGGCCTGTTCCGGTTGCGTCACTTCCATCATTGTTGTCATGTTCGTATCCTTTCAATTGGCAAACGCTCTGACTGGAGACAAAGCGATGTGAGAGACCGAAGGGCGCTGTAAAGTGGTGCGCGGGCATCCGGGCAAGGTGAGGGCGGTGTAAGTTGTTCGATGATTTTGCTGGCGCGGTCATACCAATTGGACAAATGCTGTTCGGGGGCCTGAACAGAAATCTTATTGGCATTGAACAGCGAGCGCGCCGGCGCGTCTGGCGGTATAAGCAAAGCCAAGGACATATAAATATCCCCCGCATTATCGACATAAATCGCCATGTGCTGTTGGAGAACCATGTCATCAACGCGTACTGGAACAATGTTCGCCACAACAAGTAGACCTTCAAAACGAAGGGGGCGTTTGCCATCCCGCCGCAGACTTTGCATCTGCGTTGCCGAGCGTGGCACGGACGTCGCTGTCGGAACAGTGTCGTGGATCATGCGCGCCGGTACTTCGCGCGCACTTTCGCCAGCAGCCGTAACGGATTGACCGGCAAGGAGTGCGCGCAATGCAGGCGTGATTGTCACGTCAATCTGCGGATTTATGTGCTGTCCCATGTACTTAGACGCCCAGTGTAATCTTAAGTGCGCTTTACAAACATCCAGCAATTCTGCCCGTCAGGTTGCGCCTTCAGGTGGATTTTGACCCCCACATCAGCCCCTTTGTAGGCAAATTTGTAGTCAAACATGACGTTGATTTGCCCGCTGCGGTGGAATTTCAGGAATTCGCCGTGAAAGCGTTTGCCTTTCGCGCAAGGTGCGACGTCGTTAAAAAAATCTTTGCCGATCATGTCTTCTGGTGTCCGGCTCGCAATCAGGCCTTCCGCCTTGTTGTATTTCACAATGCGGCCGTTGCGATCTAACATGACGGCGCCGAAGGGCAGGTATTCTGCGCGCTGCGGCTCACGATTTAGGATGTTATCCAAGTCTTGGCTGCCGAAGGGAATGATTTCCATGTTACTGTCCTTGCTCTAGGCTTGTGTTTTTGGGGTCATGTCATCACCGTTTTCGTTTTTCAGAAACGAATCTGTGCGGGTCAGTGACATGTCATGAACGCGTTTGAGGGCTTGGTTTCCAAACTCCTCTTGTTTTTTGGCACGGCCTTCGGGGGCGGCCCATTTGTAATCCATCTTTCCAACAGTCACGATGCACTGTGGAATAAGGTCAAACCGTTCCTTCATTGCGTATTTTGCCGAATCGACTTCGATCTCTTCAACGGCTTCGAATTCAACCATGGCATTGAGTTCTTCAATCACGCTTTCAGCTTCAAGCTTCGCGGTGTTTCCGATCACTTCTGCCGCGGCAAGCAAGACCCATTCGGGATGTTCGCCCCGGATAATCAGGCTACGCGCAGGTTCGCGGAATTCGTATTGCCCATCAGACTCACTCAGGCGTCCAATTTCATTCATTGACTATGCTCCTTTCGGCGCCTCGCGGCAGTGGCTGCCGGGATGCATTGCGGATGACGCTTGATCAGGCCGAATCATGAATAATTCGCAAACTCCCCCAAAAAATTGCGTATTTTCGTGATCGTGTTGATCCGTCAAAAACGGGACGATGAAATTAACTTCAAAGTAACCGCGCCTCTGCTAGGCAATCCTATCCAACCGGATTTTGCGATAGGAATTTCACTGTGCCACAGGCTCACCATCAGGATGATACGCACACGATGATTGATGCGCCCGACCTTTGGGAAATGGCTGTTATCGGGCGCCACGGCCGGCCGCCATTGCGTTTCAAAGGGCAGCGGCACGCGCGTATGCAACGTAGGGTTTCGGCACAGGATACCTTGAATATTGAACTTTGGGCGCGCCGCAAGGGCGACTTTGTTCTTGCTTATAGTGACGCAACTGTGAGCCCGACTAAAATACAGGCTGTGGTCGTTGACGGACAATCACAAGCCATGGATCATTTGGAGGCTTTATGCGCAGCAACAACCGTTCTGACAGCGCATAACGACCTGCCAGTCGCCTTGACGGAAGCGCTGCAAACGCTGCGTCTACAACAAGAATTTGCGATTTTGGTGGGCGATTTTCTGGCAGCCCTTGATGCTTTTGATGCGCGTACACCACGCGTTCGACTCACAACGGAGGCTTAGCAATGGAGCGAGAAAACTATCGTAAAAGAGCAGGCGAGGTCAGACGCTCCGCACGGGCCAATTTGCAAGAGATCAGGCGCGCGCGCATGGCGCGTAAGACGGCAATATTACAGGCCGCTGAAACGACGCAGGACGCAACAAAACCTGAAGAAAACTTGCCAATAGACGAGCAGATTGCCGATGCGGCGCTGCGTTCAGATAACCCATCTGTAAAAGTTCAGCATGATCACATCGTTGCAGAGGTTGAACCCGTCAGCGAGATGGACGCGCTTGATGAGTTGGCGGTCAAAAACGCGGCACTTGCCGAGATTTCCGAACCTGTACAATCCGGCCTTATGGACAATGTCAGTGCTGCGCCGTGCGATGTGGCTGTTGAAGAGGGCGCTATGCCGACTGACACTTCCGATGAGGCACGCGACATGATGTCTAATGCGCCTCAAGACTTAAATGCCGCATCGTTTGATGTGACCGACGGGGCAGGTGTTGGGCAACAGGCTGTCGCTGATGGAAGTTTCACGGTGCCACCCGACATTGCCGATCAGCTAAGCGCCACCGAGTCCCGCGCCATTGATGATATCAGCACCACACAGTTCCACTGTCAAAATGAGGACACGGTCGTTTCAGCAGTCCCTGAAACGGATGCACCTGCGTTGGGGACGGTCAATGCCAGTTCTGAGGTGGAAGAGCCTGCGCCTGACTTCGGCCCTGACATGACTGTCAAGGCAGCTGTGGGCCCGGTTGCGGATGATGCGTGGTCTGAAAGTGAATTGGCGCAGCTTCCCGGTGCGGGGCCTGGCCTGGTTTGGATGTTGGGGCAATGTGGTGTTACAACGCTAACACAACTCGCTGAAAGGGATGCATCTGTGCTGTCAAATCAACTGGGGGTGGTGGGACAGATATTAGACGTGTCCCAATGGGTCAGTTTCGCACAGGAAAACACCGTCGCTTAGGTTTTTTGCGCGACATCAGGCAATGTTCGAAATGGCCTTGGCGGTGTAAGCTGCGCATATCTTCGGCGGGGTGCCCCATGATGTATACCATCCGGCGATAGCTGGTATTTGGATAAAAGGCCGTTGTTGCCAATGGGTTCAATTATGCAAGATGCATAGGTGAGATCTGTGGCCCCGCATCCGCCATTGCCACATTGAAATGCTGGTTTTTCAAGTGAGTGGTGTGTCTACGCAAGATCGCGATCGCGCAGGATGTTGGCCGCTGGGCGCGCTGATGTCGTGTTTGCTTCTGTCAGCACCACGGTCCAGCTTACAGTATTGAAACAAAAAAGTTGGCGCATAGGCAAAGCGATGCTGGTGTGTTGGCTCTATTGTAGCAACTTCACGCCAGTTTCCCGATGTGACGCCCGCTATTTCGCGGCTCGGTTGCGGATCCGCGCTGGTTTATTGGGCGTATGCTGCTTGAGCGACTAAAAACCGCGCGTGCGATGGCAATCGACAGCCGACGCCACGTTCGCGGACGTGCGCCCGCTACATAGCAGACCTATACTGGGATCATCTGTTGACGTTGTTTCCCCAGTATTCGCTTTCGCCTTTTCAACCACTCATCCACATTGACCGGAAGCCAAACATGCATGCAAACATCCCATCACCTGAACCCGCCGCTGATCCGCTTGTCGTGGTCCCTTGCCTGAATGAAGCGGCGCATATTGCTGACATATTAACCCAATTGCGCCCGGCGATGGATCGTTTGGGCGGGCGTGTGGTTGTCGTTGATGGCGGCAGCACTGATGGCACGGTAGATATTGTTGCCAAGTTCGCGGCAGCTGACGCACGCATTTCGCTGCTCCACAACCCTGACAAGATACAAAGCGCTGCCATCAATCTGGCCGTGGCACAGGACGAAGGGCGGGCGGCTCATTTGATCCGGATAGATGCTCATTGTGCTTATCCTGATGATTTTTGTGATGTGCTGATGCAGCAGGTCCAGTCTGTACACGCCGATAGCATCGTTGTCAGCATGACGGCAGAGGGCAGCGCACCGGTTCAGCGTATCAACGCCATGACCCAGAATTCTTCAATCGGTAACGGCGGATCTGCTCATCGGAATCTGCCCGCCGCGGCCTATGTTGATCACGGGCATCATGCACTGATCAAGATCGCCGCTTTTCGCGCGATTGGCGGCTATGATCCGAGCTTTGCCCATAACGAAGATGCCGAATTTGACTACCGCCTGCGGGCGGCAGGTTACCGGATCTGGCTGACCGACGCGACGGTGATCACTTACTTTCCGCGTGCTTCACTGGGGTTGGTCGCCCGGCAGTATTTCAACTATGGGGCGGGTAGGGCGCGCAATCTGCTGAAACATCGGGTCACACCGCGGCTGCGGCAGACCAAAGTCATGATGGTGGCACCCGCGCTTTTACTGGCGTTGTTGGCACCGATGCATTGGCTTTTTGCCTTACCGGCGTGTTTGTGGGCAGCATATTGTATCTTCACCGGTTTGCGTATGGCGGTCACACAACGTGACCCGGCGCTGGCACTTTGTGGTATTGCTGCGATGATCATGCATTTGTCATGGTCGCTGGGTTTTTGGCAAAAGCTATTGCGCAACGCATTACCCTTCGGTCGGAGGGTTGCACAATGAACCAGACGCTTGAAGTGTGCGTTTGCACCTATCGTCGCCCGCAATTGGCCAAGACGTTGACCTCGCTTTTGGAATTGGTGACGCCAGAGGGTTATGATCTGTCTATTCTGGTGATCGACAATGATGACAAGCCCAGTGCTGAACCTATCGTCGCTGAAATTGCGGCCGATGCTGGCAAGCCGTTACGTTACGTGCATTGTCCGCAGGGCAATATCTCGGTCGCGCGCAATGGGGCGCTGACCCACAGCAAGGCCCGCTATCTTGCGTTTATTGATGATGATGAGGTCGCACCGCCGGATTGGCTGGTGCATCTGACGAAAGATATGGGCAAGGATGGCGCGGATGTCGTGCTTGGCCCGGTTGAGGCTGATTATACCGATGGTGCCCCCGCATGGATGCAGCGCAGCCGGATACACGCGACCATGCCGGTCTGGGTCGATGATAAGATTATTACGGGGTATACCTGCAATGTCTTGTTTGATCGCCACAGCCCCGCTTTGCGTGATTGCCTTTTTGATCTGTCATTGGGGCAGTCAGGCGGCGAAGATACAGCATTTTTCGCCAAAGTGGTCGCCAATGGGGGCAAGATCGCGTTTTCGCCTGATGCCGTGCTTCATGAAGCGATCCCGGCGGATCGGGTTAGCTTCAAGTGGTTGTTACGTCGCCGCTTTCGCATGGGCCAGACGCACGGGCGGCTGGTTGCCGAAAACGGTGCTTCGCCCCGGCTTTGGGTGATTACCGCGGGCAAGGTGGTTTACTGTGCAGGTATGGCGGTGTTGCAGGTTTTGTCGCCCGCGCGCCGCAACAAGGCAATCCTGCGCGGCGCACTGCATGTTGGTGCCTTGTCAGGTTTGGCGGGCGGTCGTGAGTTGCAGCAATACGGGCCGGAATTCACGCGGCGGCAAAGTGAATAACGCAGGCAGGTGCGCAGTATGAAAGATATCGGATTACGTATCCGCGATGCCGAGCTTCAGGCAGACCGTTTGCAGCAGAGCGCTGCAACGGACGCCACCACGCTTGCCGACGTCATCGCCGCATTGCGCAGGCAGTATGTGCCGCTTCTTTTATGCGCTTTGCTTGGCGTAATTGCGGGTGCCGTTCATCATGTGACCACGCCCGAGCAATATTACACCTCTGCAACTGTATTGGTGGATGAACGTCCAAGCGCGTTGGATGAGGAAATCACGGCAAGCATTCCGTTTGCACGCAACGATACGTCACTGCTGAACGAATTGCAGGTCCTGAAATCCCTGCAACTGGCCACGGAGGTGACGCGCCGCCTTGAGCTGCAGGATAGGGACATTTTCTTGAACCCGCCATCGTCGCTGGCACGCGATATCGTCTTTGGTGTGAAGGACAGCATTACAGGTTTGATCGGCATTGGCAGTGCATCGGAAGACCCGGTTGAAACTGACCCTGAACAGCAACGCGCAGCACAGCTTGTGGCAACAGCATCCAAGTTGCAGCGCGATATCAGCGTGACCCGTATCGGGCTGAGTTTTTCCATTGAGATCAGCTATATAGGCCATGATCCCACCTTGGCAGCGCAGATTGTGAACACCTATGCTGACGCCTATCTTGAAGACGGTTTGAACGCCAATGTTGAATCCACAGAACGCACCGCAGAGTGGATGCGCAACCGGCTGGAAGAGCTTGAACAAAGCTCGGCTGACGTGTTGGCTCAGGCTGCAGCATTGCGTCAGAGCCAACCGGGCAGGGTGGCTGAACTGCGCGAATTGGCGCAGCGTGCCGCAACCTTGGATGCGCTTTATCAGACGATATCGGCGCGGTATGAGCAGATATCGATCCAAGGGTCTTTTCCGGTGTCAAACGGGCGTATCCTGAGCCAGTCGATTGTGCCCAAAACGGCGGCACTCCCCAAGCTATGGCAGACTATGGCGGTCACGCTGCTGTTGGGCCTGATGATGGGGTTTTGCGTTGCCGTGCTGCGCGAAGCACGTGAAATGTCGTTTCGTGTCAGCACGGATGTGTATGAACATACAGGCCAGACATTTTTGGGTCATCTGCCGCGCATTGATTTTAAGGACCTGCGCAACGCACAGCCCCCACCACCCAAGACGAAAGAAATTATGCTGGATGCGCAAATGGCTTCGGCAGAAAATGCAACAGAGGCTGACGCCGCCAAAAATGACCCTGTCCGTATCGCATGGGAGCGGGCGATTTCTGGGGATTTGTCACCGCAGTTGTATTGGTCCGTTCTTATGCCCCAATCGATGTACAGCGACACATTGCGCAACATCCATACCAGTGTGAACCTGGGTGCGGCAGATGGGATGGGCAAGGTTGTTGCCGTGACATCCATGTTGCCTGACGAAGGCAAGACGACACTTGCAGTCAATTACGCAAACATGCTGGCCGCATCGGGGGCCCAGACCTTGTTGATCGACATGGACCTCAATGACTTCAGCTTAAGCAAGGCGCTCAATCTACCGCAGGGGCCCGGTATTTTTGAGGTTCTGCGCGGGCTTTCCCCGCTGTCTGACGCGATGCATCATCTGGATTATACAGGCCTTGGCGTTTTGCCATCTGGGCCAAGGCAGCAGCAACCCGTAACCGCAGATGTCGTCTATCAACGCAACCTGCACGCGCTGATGGCGGAGTTGCGCAAGCACTATGATTATGTGGTTCTGGACATGCCAGCCTTGGGCAAGGGGGCGGAAGTGAAGGCAATGATTGATCTTCTGGATAAGATCGTTCTGGTCTGTGCGTGGGGGAAAACGCCACGATCCTTGGTGGCCCGGTATCTGACCCATGAGCCTGAAATTGCACAAAAGGTTCTTGGTATCGCCCTGAACAAGGTCAACCTGCGCAAGCTGGACAGATATGCGCGGCCCGGTTGGCCTGAAAGCTATCTGGAAACCGAAGTCTGAAATGCCGGTTTTGCCCAGTAGCGCGGGACGCTGAATTCGCGTATGCTTTTACCAATGTGGTTTGGGAGGAGCCGTTGCGCCTACAGATATTTGCCTGTTTTATGGGTGTCGTCGCCGCTGCGATGGCTGTGTTTTCGTATCTGGCGGGCGCTGACGCGGGTACGATTATCCTGCGGGTCGTTGTTGTTTTACTCGTGCTGCAAGTTGCTTATTTTCTGCTTCTTGTTGCAATGAGTATGCTGTCACCTGCAAAACCCAAACCTGTCGAAAGTGATCAAAATGCACCGGTTGATGCGCTGGCCAAGACTCAAAAGCAGTAACTATCCCAATCGTGTATGAATGAACGGTGATACCGCCGGTTCCGCTTTGCCCAATAGCCGGATCAAGGTACCCCGCAGCATCAGCCGCACCACTTCCGCCAGCGGCAGTGCTTTGCCAACACGAAATTGCGTATGTGATTTGACCAACCCGCTGGCCCGCGTTTGTGGCGGGTAGCAAAATACGGGATGGGTGAGATATTTTTGGCGATCCTCTGGCTTGGCCAAAGACCAAGCTTTGCGTTGCAGAATACCGATGGATCGCTTGAGTGACAGTTCGCGTTTGTAATAGCCGACATTTGCACCGAAGTCGCGCAATGTGCCCGTTCCATTCTCGGCCCAGACAGCCAATGGTTCCATCGCGACATAGATAGGTTCGCAAATGGCAAAGGTGCGCAGGTATTCTTGCAAGGTCGCACTACACTCAAGGTGGATTTCAAGGTCGGTTGCCGCGTCGCGCGACCAGAACAGCCCGCCATTTGACACGCCGATATCGGCCATCAGGCACAGCCGAAAGACATCTGCTGTATAAAGACCGCCGGCAAGCTTATCTTCCAGAATGCCGATTGGCGAAAGGCGCGCGCGCTCCGTACCACTATCAAGTTCAACCAATTGATTGCGAAAAACGAGGTTCACACCATTCTTTTCGCAAATCGCAATGTTGTCGCTGATAAAGGTCGGCAGCACAAAGTTGTCATCCTCCAGCACAAAGAAATATGCCGCATCGTGCGGGTTGTCTTTGCTGAAACATTGATCGATATTTTTGGAGGCAAACCTTTGTGGCCTGTTCTGGTGATACCTGACCCGCGGGTCATCAAGCGCTGCGACAACGGCCGCGCCTGATCCGTCTGGGCAATCATCAAAGACATCGCAAACCCAATGTGTCGCCGTTTGTGCCTGCAAGCTTTCTAAACAGCGGCGCAAGGCAACGGGGCGTTTGTAGGTCGGTGTGCGTATATGAACAAGAGGTAGGTTTGTTTCCATCATGATACCCTTGAAGCAGATAATTCTGCCCAGTCCTGAAGCGTCCATTGGCTGGGGTCGGTCGATGTTTTAGGCGGTTGCGTGGTCGCAGGTTTGATCCGGCGGACCAGCCGATCCTTGGCAACTCCGGCTAGCTGGCCCAGCAGGGCCGGGTGGTGCAAGATATTCGTGATTGCACTGCCCAAACGCCTGCTTTTGATTTGTTGGACAAGGGTTTCGAAGGCCAAAGGCCTGTGCAATGCGACCCTGCGCGCTAAGAATGCGGCGCGTATGTCCTTTGGCAGGTCAGAGTAGCTGATCAATAAATCATCCTGTACCCTGATCATCGCTTTGATGTCGTTGGGGTGCAGACGGTGTGACAGCGAATGAACGTTCCTGCGGTAAAGGTAATAAGATTGCGGCAGCAGATGCATGCGCCCGCCGTTCAATAGAAAACGGACATAAAAATCATGATCTTCACCGATGCGGATATCTTCGCGGTAGCGCAGCCCATGCAAGGCGTCGCGTTTGATGATAGGTTTCAGATAGCCCATTTTGGGCGCGTAATCGGTGTCTGCGACAAAGGTTTTTGCAGTCACCTCTTGCGGGGTTGTGGGGCAGGCGGCACCTAGCAAGGTCGATCCGTTTTCAACCGTATTATCGACCAGATATGTCAGGTCGTCGGCAATAGCATCGGTGCCGCATGCGCGTGCGGCCTCCAGCATACGTTCCAGTCTTTGCGGGTGAATAATATCATCGCTATCAACCACCGCCACCCAGTCCCCTGTGGCCAGATCAAGTGCACGATTGCGCGCTGTGGCTGGTCCGGCGTTGCTGTCGCCCTCAATCACTTTCAAACGGGGATCTTGTGCCGCGATTTGATGAGCAATGGCGATGCTTGCATCCGTTGAGGCATCGTCTGACAGCAGAACTTCGATCTGTGAAAGCGATTGGGCCAGCACTGATTTCAATGCCGCTGCGATATGCTCGGCCGCGTTGTAATTCGCCATGATGACAGAGATTGTAGGTTTGTCCAAAGCAGTCACTTTCACCTCAGTTTTCAGCCGCAGCATAGGTGTATCCGCGCGAAAGCGCATTTTGTTTGTCGTGTCGTAACGGGCTTCGGCGACCTTGCGCCGACAACCGCAGGTTTCCGTGTTCTGATCTCTAAATATATGATAAAATGAAACAAATCAGAGCACATAGGTGATGTATGACTCAGCAACGTTGCAATCATAGCAAGCAAACCACCCGCTGCATCGGCCAGATTGCCATCTGTGCCATGCTTTTGGTGCCTGCGCCACTTTTCGCACAGGAATTGCCGAAGGGTGCCAGTTTTTTCGACGATTTTGAGACGTTTGACGAAAGCCTGTGGGGCCTGTCCGATGGGTGGGTCAATGGCGATTGGCAAAATTGCATGTGGTCAAAGGACAACGTTGCCGTTGATGATGGTCTTCTGGCTTTGCGTTTTGCGAAGGAAGCCAATGACAAACGTGACTATACCTGCGGCGAAATACAATCACGTCATGTCTATGGCTATGGCACTTATGAGGCGCGGTTTCGCACCAGTACGGGGTCTGGCCTGAACGCTGCTTTTTTTACGTATATCGGCCCGCATCACGGCAAGCCGCATGATGAAATCGATTTTGAGGTGCTGACCCGCGATACCACCGCTGTTAGCTTGAACACCTATGTTGGCGGTGAGCCAAATAACGGCAAACGCGTTCCACTGCCGCAACCTGCCGAGGATGGTTTTATCACCTATTCATTTGTGTGGGACCCGGACGGCATCCGTTGGTATGTCGATGGGGTGTTGATGCATGAAACCGCCGAAAGCTCTCCGTTGCCGGCCAACGACCAAAAGATTTACGCAAGTTTGTGGGGCAGTGAAAGTTTTCCAAACTGGATGGGTAACTTTGTGGAACCTGACGCAGAGGTTTTGATGGATATCGACTGGATTGCTTTCACGGCATTGGACGAGGGATGCCAATTCCCCGGATCGCTTGTGTGTCAGGATGGCTGAAGCGCGGATCAATATTCCGCGTCGTGGCATTGATGTCATCACGGTTGAACCGGATGCCATTCTTGCTGTGATGGCTTTGTTTGGTTTGATTTTTGTGCCCTTGCTTGGCGGTCTGGGTGCGTTGCTGTTTTTGGTTGCTGGATGCGCCTTGCTGGTGCGGCGGTTTCATATGCAGATCGGTCTTTGCCGAAAATATTGGTATATTATCGCCTTGCCCACCTTTTGCCTTTTGTCCTCTGTCTGGTCGGATTACCCGGCGGTCACATTCCGCTTCGGCCTGCAGTTGGCGGCGACCGTCGTGATCGCGGTGACCATTGCTGCGACAACATCGGCACGGGTGTTTTGCCGCAGTTTGTTCGTGCTGTACTCTTTGGCCATGGTGGCGAGTATTCTTTTTGGCAATGTGCGCAATGACACCGGCGCATGGCTGGGCATTTATGGCAGTAAGAATGCGCTGGCCGGTGCGGCGGTCACCTATGTGATCATCTGCGTGTCGCAAGTGATGGATAGCCACGCGTCCTATCGTTATCGGTTGCTTGCTGTCTTGGGGGGCATGGTTGGTATGATGCTGCTTTTGCTGGCGCAATCGGCCAGTGCGCTTATTCTGCTGCCTCCTTCGATCATGATATTGTTGCTGCTGCTGGTCCTTTACCGTCTGTCGGTGGTTCAGCGTGTGGCCTTCCTGACCTTTGTGGGCTTGATCAGCGGATTGCTGATTATCCTCGCGATTATCTTTTCGGATGCGCTTTTGGCTTTGCTTTTGGATACCACGGGCAAGGATGTCACACTTACTGGCCGAACCGAGCTTTGGCGGATCGCGCTTGAACTGATTGCCGAACGACCCCTACTTGGGGCAGGGTATCAGGCGTTTTGGGTGAAAGGGCACGGTGCCGCCGAAGCGCTTTGGTTTATGTTCGGCATTGAGGCGCGGAGCGGTTTCAATTTTCATAACTTCTATCTGTCCAACGCGGTCGAGATCGGTATCGTGGGCGTTTCCTTACAAGTCGTGATCCTTTACGGCGGGGCGATCGCCACCGGGCTTTGGTCGCTACGATCACACCGGGCGGAGGCATCGCTTTTGTTCGTTCTGGTCATGATGGTTGTCATGGTCAGCTTTGTCGAAGTGCCGATATTCTTTCAGTTTTCCCTGCGCAGCGTCATCGTGATTTGCGCGTTCGTCTATGCGATGCGTGGGCTTGCGGCGGCGCGTTAAGCGAAAGCGCGGTTTTGTGCATAACGCTTGATCAGCCCGTCTACGGCTATCATGGCCCGTTCCGTGGCCCGTTCCGTTTCCGCATCTGACGACAGGCTGGGCGTTTGATGCGCCAGCTTTTGCAAGCTGCGCGCAGCCATATGTGTGCATGCTTTGTTGAATGGGACTGCGGGGCGGCTGGTGCAGACGGCCATGGCGCCCCGCCCAGATCCGCCGCGACCCGTTGACAGCGCCCAGGCCTCTCGCAGGTTCGACGGGAACAGGAATACCGGGTTGTAATCGATGTTTAGCGCTTCGGCCCAATCATGCCATTTGAAACGGTGCACGTGATGCATGGATTTAACCCCGATCCACGGGGTGCGTAGCGCATCTGACACGATGGCGCCGTGCATTGCTTCGGTGATAACAAGCTCCGCACCAAGGATCTGCGCCATTACCTGATCCGTCGGGTGGCTGGGATCGATAAAGGTAACCCCCGCCAGCGCGCAGGCCTCTTTCCAATTCCCCCGCTCAATACTTTCGTAATGCGGCATGAAGCCAACTTTGATGTCCTTTGCAGGCTCTGGCAGGGTTGTTTCACGCAACAGAATCGCGGCATCAGCGATGGCAAGATCAGGGTTCAACCCAAGCGCATGGGTGGTTTGTGGCCCGCGCACAAAATGAAATTCCCATGTACCGTCATGCACGTCTGGCTTTTTAGTGTAGCCGCCGTAACCAGAGCCGACGACGACTTTCTTGGCGTCCTTGGGGTAGTTGTGCTGGATCACTGAGCCGATACCGACAAACAGCTCTGCCGGATCATCATCAAAGAAACCTTCGGGCAAAAGCTCGGCCCACATTGTCGCGTTCAATTCATCGCCAAAGTTAGGCGGGTCCCCTTGAAAATAGGTCAGTTTCATTGGGCTGGTTTTCCTTTTTTAGGGATGTAACGGCGCAGTTCTGCGATCTGGCTGCGTGACAGGACAAGGATGAAAAGCATATAGACAGCACCACCGATCCCCAGTTGCAAAATGAACTGAACAACCGGTGCTGTGTCGGGCATGGCGAATGGCACCGCCAGCATGCCAAGCGACATCGCAATGGTGGCTGCAACAGGATGACCAAATCCTTTGAGATAGTGCCACGCGCTGCTGTCAAGCAACTTGGCCGTCATCATGACCGAGATCGGCCAGAGCAAGACTGTTTTTGCCATCAGCGCGATCATCAAAACCGACAGGCCAAAACGGTAAGTCACTGCGATCACAAGGACAGCGGCCGTTTGCTGCATAAGCTGATACCAGAACCACCATTGGGCCTTGCCTTGCGCCTTGATCAGGGATGACTGCACCACCCCGATGCTGGCCAGAACACCCGCGACGCAAAACGCCTGTACCGGAAAGACCGCGCCTGCCCATTTGTCATCTAACAAGAGCGCCAACAGGGTGGGGGCGGTGATGGCCAACGCGCAAAACATCGGCATGCTGACGGCGACTGATACGAAAGACGCCATGCCAAATGCGCGCGCTGTTTTTTCGCGGTCACCCTGCAATGTCGATAGCAGCGAAAGTGTAACTGCGGATAAGGCCCCGCTCACAAGCTGTGTCAGCATGTGGTAAAATCGCTGGGCAAAGAAGAACAGACCAAGGGTCGCCGTGCCTGCAAGAACGCCGAGGATCATGTGATCAAGTTTGATCGTCCCAAGCATCCGGTTGCCGGAAGCAAAGACACCATAGTTGGCAAGATCGCGCAGAGCAGACCATTTGAACGTGGCACCGGGCCGCCATTTCGCCACCCAAAAGGCCATCGCGCAGGCCACCAGACTGGCCGAAACCTGACTGCCCACTAAGGCCCAATAGCCAAAGCCAGCAAAGAGCATCGCAAGGCAGATTGTGACACTGACCATGGTCGCCACGGCGGTGCGCAGAGCGATCAACTTGAATTGCATAGACCGCGCAATCATCCCATTCGGGACAGCTGCGGCAAGTTCAAGCGGGATGCGCAGGGCCAATATCGGCAGGATCGCCGCGATGGCCGCATCGCCCATCAATGTGGCAATCGGGGTGGCCCAGATCAGGAATGGTAGGAAATAGAACACGCCAAAGAGTACGGTTAACCAAAACACGCTATCGGCATGTGCCTTGGTCAGTAGTTTATGTTGGATCAATGCCTCGCCAAATGCCAATGGTGTAAAGGCAAAAACTGTCATCACCAGACTGGTTGCCAACCCGACAAGGCCAAAGTCAGAGGGTGACAGAAACATAGCGCTGACAAAGAAGACGACGGCTGAACTAATGGTGGGGATCAGCGTTTGGAGAGACGACCACAACACGCCGGTCACGGCCAGAACAGAGCGTCCAGCCGTCAAATGCGGGTGATATTCGTCAATATCCGGCTTGGCTATCGCGGGGCTACTCATCGCATGACCATCAATTTGACGGGGTCGCGGCAGTTAGGTCAAGAGGTGTTACCTCAAGCGCGTCGCCGGGCATCAGCAAGGTCTGCTTGTCGGCATCCAGCGTTGTGGGTTCCCCTCTCATACGGGTGATGCTGTAACTGACGGCAGGCGCCGAAGGATCAGTCGCTTGCAACTGCGTAATCTGTCGGCCAGCCGCAGCCGACAACAGATCATACTGTCCCATCAACTGCGCATCGATCTCGGCGATTTGCGCTTCAACCTCTTGCAGCGACGTTGCATTCTCTTCGTTCCGTACGGCAATAAGCACGCCCTCGGACCGCTCAAGCTCTTGCGTGTCTTGCTGGGCCAGAACGATGGTTCGTTCGATATCCAACAAGCGGCTTTCGAGTTCATTGACATATGTGGCGCGCTCAAAAACCCGGATTGGTGCGGCCAAACCGCGTTCGACCAGATCTTCTTCGCGCTCAAGCTCGGTTTGTCCCGCCTCAAGCTGGGTGCGGTTCGTTTCGAGCTTGTCTTGCAAAACCGCTGTTGCTTCTTCCAGCGTTGCGCGTGCGCGGGCAATTGACTGCAATTCATAGTCGTAGCGCGCGTTACGCGCTTGCAAGATCGCCTCTTCTGCGGCCCAGGCGGCGGGCGCGATATCTGTTCCGTCAGGGGTGAATTCCGTATTTTGATCAATCTCAGCGATCAAGCGGTCGCGTTTCGCAGTCAAAAAGATCAATTCATGTTGTAATACGCTGATGGTGCCGCGGGCTGTCAGAAAATTACGCTCTTCTCCTTCCAGCGTATCAAGCGCCTCTGTGCCGCCAGCAATCGACAAGGCTTGTTGTACGGTCAAACCCGGTGTGTATGCGTAGACACCCGGTGTTTTGACCTGCCCGCTGATATATATTGGTGCGTAGCTGTCCACACTCACGGCGGCACCGGCCGTTTGGCCAATGCCGACGTAAGCTGACAGAGCGGCCTCAATGTCGGCCGCAATCTCGTCCAAGGTCCGATCCACTGCGGGGAAGGATCCCGCAAGCGGCACAGCAATATTGCCGCCTGTGCCGATGGGATAGCTGCCAGATACGCCGGGCATCTCAGTCACAACAGAATGCAGTTCATCCCAAACAGCAATTTGGACGTGCAAACGGTCATTGACGCCGACACGGTAGCTTTCTGCCCACATCGCTGTGGGTAGCAAGAACAACAGAACGCAGGTACGAAAACGTGTGATCATCATTATCATCCAGATCAGAGGCGCGGGCAGGGGCCTTAATATGATCCCCGTGAGGACACCACGGCAGGAATGGTGCGCAGAATAATCGATATGTCCGAGACAAGCGACCAACCCTGCACATATGTCGTATCGAAGGACACGCGCTGTTCATAGCTTGTGTCGCTGCGACCGCTGACCTGCCACAGACCTGTGATGCCCGGACGTGCGCTTAGATAAATCGGTGCTGCCGTGCCGTACATCGCCAGCTCATCATCAACGACGGGGCGGGGGCCGACGATGCTCATATCACCGAAGAGAACATTGATAAGTTGCGGCAACTCATCAACGCTGTAAGCGCGCAACACGGCACCAATCCGGGTGACCCTTGGGTCATTACGCAGCTTGCGATCACGTTCCCATGTGTCCCGTTCTTGCGGGTTTTGGGTCAAGTACTCTTGCAATACGCGATCACCATCGGTGACCATTGAGCGAAACTTCCAACAGCGAAACGTACGCCCCTGATACCCAACACGGCTGTGCCCATAAAGCGCCGGACCGGGGGCGGCGAGTTTGACCGCGATTGCAACCATCACAAACAGAGGTGCAAGCATCAAAAGGGCAGTGCTTGCGATGATGATATCAACAGCGCGTTTCAAAATGCCCCCAACGGCGTGATCTGACGTTAGCGGGTTTGTATCGTTTAAAGAAACATTCACTCGTTTTTCGTCAAAGGCTGCAAAGCCCACACTTTCCATCGTCGGCATTGTCGTACTCCCAATTTTTGAGACAGAACTTACTTGCCGCCAAACTGACAGCCTATTTTGCGATTGCAGCAATTCATCCAAACCTCGCGTTGAATTGGCGAAAACTCGCCATGGAATTTTGATTTGACAGACAGGTGATGCTTAGATTTTGCGCAAGATTGAATAAATTTTTGGGTAAAGTAGTGAATTTATCGTTTAATTTCAGTATTTTGTAGGAAGTGCCGGTTTTCCGCGCGCCAAATGTCAAAAATACGCCGAGGCGATACAGCAATGTTCTGTACCAATCGGCCAATATATGCTCGATTCTGCGCTGCGGCGTAAAGCAACCACAGCGCCATGCGAACTGGTGTAACCTGTCTTTATTGATGGCATTGATTCCGCAGCCACCGATGACAAAACTGAAATCAGAAGGACCTCACCATGTCTGACACTGTTTCGAAAGTAAGGATAAACGACGGGCTCTGGCACCGGCAGTTTGACTCGGAAAACGACTATCCCACTGTGCCGGTCACCAAAAAATTTGCCCTTTGCACCACCCCACGATGCGGCAGCCATTTTTTGGGTCACAAGCTTCATGATCTTGGCGCTTTTGGCTATCCGCTTGAATATCTGAACCCCGGAAACTGGCAGGTGTGGAACAAACGTGCGGGCGAGAGGCCAACGCTGGATTTTATCAAGTCGATTCGCACTGGGCCCAATGGTTTGTTCGCTGTGAAATTGCATCATGAGCATCTGACAGCGTTTCTTAAGCATGAAGCGGAACCGCTGGATTATAAATTCATTCACTTGCGGCGCCGTGACCTGACCAAACAAGCGATTTCATTTGCCCGTGCGCAACAAACAGGGGCGTGGATATCTGACATGCCTGAAACTGCACCTGCCTGTTACGACTGGGCGCTGATCGCGGAAAAGATGGATGCCATTTCGCGCGGGAATGCTGATTGGCAAAGTTTTTTGCGCAGCGTCGGGGTGCAACCCTTGGAGATGTATTACGAAGATATCGTCGCCGACACGCCGCAGGCCATTGCGCAGATTGCCGACTATCTGGATATTGATCTGGCCGAGGTCACGCCGGAAGAGCCTGCCTTTGCACCCAAACGACAAAAAAAGAAGGCGCAGGATGATTGGTTGACCCGGTTTCAGGCAGACAGCCGCGCCATGTTGAGCAAGGGGGACGCCATTCCGGGCGTGTCATACCCCGATAATGTTGCGGTTTTGCGCCGCCGTACTGTGAAGGTGGCAAAGCGGCTGCGGGCAAAGGCGGGGTTCTAGCGCGTCTGCGGGAGCACCTGATCAAGTGCTTCTTCGATATCTGTTGGACGCAGCATAAAGGTAGTATCATCTGTAGCCAACAGGCGGTTGCCAACGGTCATGATCGTTTCACTATTCAGGCCCGCGATCAGCGCGTTGAGCGCAGACACTGATGGTGTATCGATGGTAAAACCCAGCCCGTCCGCCGCGACTTTGCGCCCGGTTTCCGTGTCGCCAACAGCAATCGACGGGCAGCCAAACCAGCTTGCCTCATAGATGCGGTTGGGCAGCAGCCAATCGGAATTGGCACCACGTTGCCAAAGATCCTGCGCCCAGACGACATCGCAGGCGGCATAGACGGCGGCCAGACCGTCGGGGTAATCATAGGACCCATAATAGGTAGTATTAGCATACTGCGCGATCTGGGCATCAAAATCCGGCAGGACATGTCGGTGGACATTGCCATGAATGCGGATGGCGATATCATCACCAAAATGGTGTGCGACCCCCAGCAACAGATCAAGACTTGGGGCACAGCGGATTGACCCGACCCACCCAATGGTCAGGGGAACGTTCGGCGTTCGGGTGTCAGGGCGCGGGATGGGTGCCCCATCAAACCAGAGCTTGTTTTCTATAACCACATAGGGGCCGCTGTATCCTTGAATGGCTTTGAAATACTGGCTGATAAACCCTGGTGATGACACGATCAAAAGCTGCACCCGCGCCAAAAGGCGCCGTTCGCACCACCGCATGATAGCACCTGCAATATCGGTTCTGGTGAACAGCCCATGAATATCGAGGCATTCGTAAACCAAAGGCGTCCGGCGCTTGCCCGACAACATGCGTGTGACCCAGGCGATGATCAGCAGATCAAAGTTGCGCGCGATGATCACATCCGCATCTTTCAGCAGATGGCGCTGCCGCATCATACGCCATATCCCGCGCAAAATGCCGATCACGCGCTTGCCATAGCTTTCGTTTGCCACAAAACCCAAGTCCGCGTTCGGCCAATCGGGGGTGAAATCCGCATTCATATTGCCACGTTGAAACGCCGCCGACTGCACGTCATGCTCCAACATCTGAAGACTTTTGATCCGCCTGATCTGCGAGGCTTCGGTCAGATCAAACGCAAAAACAAAGACGCGCGCCAATGGGGTATCCTTCGTGTCGGGCGGGGTGGCGTTTGGTAACGCTTTGCCTAAGTGATAAGGTGCGGGGGTGATGATGCCAATCAGTTACGATCACTGCGCGTCCGCGAGGACAGAACAGGTTGGCACGCCATCGTCAAAAAAGTCTTCTGGAATGTGACGTGCTTCGGTGATGATCAGATTGTTCGTAGCGTCCCAGACCATGTCACGTGTCCACACAACATTGCCTGCCGGGTCAACTTCAAGCACACGGCCATGTTCGGCATTGGTCAACAGGATGTTGCCATTTGGCAGATACTGGTGCTTGCCCCGACGCCAGGTGTAGAATGGGACAGCGTCGCTTCCGGCAAAGTCGATGGACATCTCTCCGGTTTCCGGATCAATCCGCCTGATGAGTGACCGATCCGTGCCAGTTGCATTGTCAAAGACCGTAATCGTTCCGTCAGCGTGAAAGTCGGGGTCGTGCTGTTTCAGCCAAGGCCCATGTTGCCACCATCGCAGGATACCGGTTTCAGGGTCAACAACAGCAACAAGATTGGGTTCGCGCAGGCTGAACAACAGATCCCCCGCTTCAAACATGGGAAAGGCATCGGCCATTTCGGGGCGTAGCATTTCGACATCGTTGGGGTGGAAGGGGTCGTAAGCATAGGTGAGCCCGCCCTGCGCATCTCCGGGCTCTACTGTGCGTATGTCAAAGATCGCGCGCTGTTCGCCATCGTTTGCCGGAACAACATCCCGGACAATACTGACGGTATCGGTGTGTTCGCCGGTATCTTCGTCAAGCCGCACCATATTATCGCCTTCCCAGGTCCACAGCCCACCATCGCCGCTGCGTGTGATCGAATGGTGAAAGCCACCGATCACGCTCCACATTGTTTCACCGCAGGCATCAACCCGTGCGATTGCCTGCCCGGTATCAAAGGTGGTCACCACAGATCCGTCTTCGAACACTTCCATCCCGTGCAACATCACATTCTGCGGGGGAATATCTGTATCGAATTGGTCGTATTTGATTGGCCAGCGATGTACTTCATCACCTGCGGCATCAAACATGCGCACGACATGTTCAGAGGTTTCCTGATCATCGCTCAAACCCGCAACCAAGATGTAGCCGGGTTGCTGAACGGCACCCGGCGCGAGCGCATAACCCCGGTCGGGCGATGCATCGCCTGTGTCGTTGGGCGGGACAAGATGGCGGGTTGGCTCAAGCCCCAGATCGTTTTTCCAATTGGTCGAGACATCAAGATAGGTGCGATGCGCAAGCCCTATCTGCGGGGCAGGAAACCATCCCCACCAAGAAGATACGATGCCATAAATCATTGAGATGAAGACGAGCGAAATCAAAAACCCGCCAAAAAACAGGCGGTCAGCAGATGATTTTTTCACGAGATATATCCTTGTTTCGATAAAGCGGCACCGATGGAAAGGCGGCACAGTTCTGCGTGCAGGTTATCGGCGCGCTGTAGTTGTGTAGATGTCACCCCGGTCAAATCCGGCACCGGACCAGGCGCACGAAATGTCGCGCCCATCGCGGTGAGTGCTGCCTGGTGGTCAAGCTGCATGGCCTTGGCCAGTTGCGGCAGAAAGCGTGCTGGTTCAGCGCATAATGCATCATGATCGACAATGACAACAGACGGACCAGCGGTGGCGAGGATATGTTCATAAGCGGCAATCCAGTAATCCAGCCAAAATGCCGGGCTGTTTGCCATGTCCGGATCATGCGGGGTGCCATCAAATGCGATGGGGCGCAGCGCTTCGCCAAACTCAAGATGGCCAATACCTTCCATATAGCGTCGGGCAAATGGTTCTCTTGCATGAAGATCACTGAAACGTTGATGCTGGCGCATTAGCGATTGTACCTGCGCGCGTGGATTGCGGACGGGCACGATCACACATGCATCGGGAAACATCCGCTGGATCAGCCCAAGTCGGGCGATATTGGCGTTGTTCTTGGACAAATAGCGTGCGGCACCCGATTTGGTCGCCACAATCTTGGCCATGTGGGTGCGAAAGAATGTTTCAAACTCAGGTTTTTCGGCGTCGGCTGTCCAAGGCGTGATCCGGTCCTTGCCATAGTGTTCGGGCCAAAATGCCATCCACAGCATTTCTTCAAAGGCTTCGGGGCTGTCAAACCCGACCTCAATGCCATCACCATGCGCGCGCTCTGCCTTTTCGCCGGGTTTGCGGAACGCACCGGAAAAACCGCCCCAGAGCAGCGGCGATAGGGTGAAGGGCATATGTCTGTAAGTGGCCGAGGCGAACTGCGGCAAGCTTGCAAGCACCTCCAGCATAATCGTGGTTCCGGCGCGGGGCAGTGACGTGACGAAGATCGGTCGCTTAGCCTGTTCAATGTCTATGCGACGCTTGAAAATTCTACTTTCAAGCTTTCCAAGCGTCCGTTGACGGCGTGGCGAAGCGAAGGCGAAATCATGCAATGCGATATCAAGCTTGTTATAGGGCACGTCATCGCGTTCAACGACCTCGGACGCTGGTGTGCGTTTCATACGATCAAGCCCGACCCAAACCGCAATCGCAACAATGCAAGAGCCCAGAATAAAGGGCCAGCCCAAGGCAACCTCAATAGCGCGTTCAAGCGAATAGAGACCCAATAGCGACCCACCCCAGACCAGCACTCCGGAGGCTGCCAAAGCCATCACACCAATGGACGCAATCCAGAAGAAGCGGCCAAGTAGTTTGATAGAGGCACGACGCATGTGCTTTTCTTTGTCTGCGTCGGTGATGTCCGTATTGGCCATCATACCGATGGCACCCTGCGTGGTCTCAATAACATCACTCGCGACTTGGGCGGCGTTGAAAACGCGCAGCACCAATATGAATGCAAACAGGCCCAGTAGCAGGGCCGCAACGCTCATTTGGGCTGCTCAGAATTGTCGGGGATATCGGCTGGTGCCTTGCTGCGCATCATGCGCTTGATCGGATACCAGACAAATCCGACAACGGCCAAAACCAGTGCCGCGAGAAGGGCAATCATTGTCCCAATGGCGGTCAGGCCAGCGCCGGGACCGACGTAGGCTTGTGCGGCCATCGGTAGAATACCTGCCCAGATGCAAAGTGCCATACCGGTGGCATGTGTTAGTGATAGTCTCATGTCCTGCTCCTTACGTTTGATGAGCGGGGGGACTTCGATCATGGGAAAAAGCAATTGCGAGACACCCCCTCTGGCCTTTCAAATTTATGAATTTCGTGGCATGGGGCCAAGCGACCCAGCAGAAAGCGGCGAAAGCCTGCCAGCAGCAAAACCCGCCAAACCGGGGTTGCCTGTTCCGATTTCTGTCGTGGTGTTCCATCGGCCAAAAAAGGCTTAGTGTGCGTTTCCGAAAACCAAAGTCATCGGAATGTATCGCACCCAGTGGTGCCCTCCGCGCGGCAACGCTTTGAAATGCAATAAACTAAGGGTGTTAGGCGTCTTGTGTCACGATGCTGACCACCGCGGATCTTGGTGCGCGCAAGAGCGACAGATCGCCAGCGGTCGGGATAAGACCGCGCCTATCATCAAGATCGAAATGATGCGCAAAACACTGCCGACTGACCGTCCAATTGGCGCGCATCACTGGTTTGGCAGGATGCGCGCGTGGTTATTGCGACGGATTCAGTGGTAGAGCTACTCTGTCGCGCGCACCGATATAGCAGGCGTTTCCGGCTCAATCCGGGCCTTCATAAGGAACACGTTGTAAAGAGGTTTCCACCGCGACATCGTAAAGTAGACTTCACTATCAATGTCGGTCCCCGGTACAATGTAGGGCGCATAGAGGCCGGGATAGTCGCGACTGTCGGCAACGATCTGCATGTCGCTCCAGGGGCCGGTCGGGGCAGGGGACTGACGCAGAACAATTGCCCGCAGATTTGGCTCATAATACATCATCAACCAGCGCTGATGCGCAGCACTCCATGCCACGGACAATTCACCAATTGAGGGGGGCACAATATCGGCGGCAGCGCGTATGTTCGACACCCATCGCGTGCCGTTCCAGTACTCATAAGAGGCCGGATTCAACATCGCATCTGGCGCAACCCGGCCCAGCTTTGCCGCCCCAAAACGCCCCTGCGGAATACCGAAGACATAGATCATATCCCCGTCCGCGACATATGCGACCTGTTCAAATCCGGTGCCTGCGGGCCAGATGGCTGTCTTTGATCGGGTCCAGGTCTGTCCGTTGTCATCGGACGAAGCGAGCCCCGATCGCCGGACATACCAGCGATCATCCTCACCCCACATCCGCACGGACATATAGTGCATGACCATTTGTCCTGCCGCAGAAATGGCGTTTGTGGGGATCACTGTCCATTCAAAGCCGGGCACACGGGACGCCGCCACCAACTCTGCCGCTGTACCATCGGCCGCTTCGGTCATCGCGGCAAAGGAAAACCCATTGCGTGGATCAGGGTCGGCAATCCGCGCCAGTACATTGCTACGCCAATCGCCGCCATCTGGCCCATATGTATCGCCAAACATCATGTAAAGGTCGTCATTGTGAACAAACATGTGGCCCAGATCGGTGCCATGCACATTCCATCTGTCAGCGGTTGCATTCATCGATGCCGCACCGGTTAACTGGGCGACAACCTCGGCAGGGCTGACCCGCAAATCGGATGTGGCTGGGCTACTTTCATCCATAGGTGGCAACACCATCATGCTACTGATCGCAATCTGGCCAGCATCGCGGCTGGAAATCGCGTTCATCTCATTGTCGCATGTGGCGAGTGACATCAACAGTGTCAAAGATATTGCAAATTTCTTGAACATCGGGGGACTGCCCTCCCATAACGGGGTTCCAACGGGTGCGCGGATCCGTGGTTTTATGCGCAAACCACGGCGCCGACATGAGCAGTAATTGACCGATATTCGGGCAACAATAAGGCGATTTACCGCCTATTTGTGATAGTTTTGGAATTTTTAGTGGATCAGCCGATGGCCTGCCGAATCAGTCGCTTTCACCAGGCGCACTGGGCGGCGTCGAAGCAACACGGTCTTCACACAAAAAGGCGTAGGCGGGCCAAGGAGTTCCGGCCAATTGTTCAACTGGCATGGTTCGGCAAATCAGCTCAGGATGCCGATGTTCGATCCATTGCAGGAACTGTTCCCCATCGGTGGGTACGACAAGGCCGCCCACCGGGTCGCGCTTTGCAATTTCGTCCTGTGTACGCCATGTCACGCGGTAACTGGCCGGTTTTGGGACCTCATCCAGCAGTTCATGATAGAGTGTAGCCATACGCACATCATAGGTCATTGAGACGACGGGATCGGGTACGGGCGATTGCGGGACGATCACTTCAAGCGTTTCGACGAGACCCTCGAAAAGCGGGGTACGGGCAGAAAGATAGCCTGCCATCTCGACCGTGCGCACCACGCCGAACATGATAAGGATCACGCCAGCCCAAAGACGCACACGCGGCCAGCGTGCGACCCACCAGCCAATCGCAGCAATGGATCCGACCAGCATCGGTCCAAGAACCGGCAGATGAAATGCGCGGATGTCATAGGCGCCGTACCAAAGGGTAAAGGGCATAAAGGCCAACCCAATCCCCAGTATCAATGCCAGCCCTCGCCACGCCGTATCGCGCTGCCGCCATCCCAACGCAAAAACAGCCAAGCCAGCGACAATCATCGGTGCCGAAAGACGAGGATGCGCAAACTCCAGGGTATTCAACAGGATTTCTGCGGTCTGGGTCGAGGCCAGACCAGCACCGTAAAGATCGCCGAAGTAGGTCCCTGCGATATACTGTATCAGCTCCGTCGTTGTCGGCGGCAGCGGCATATATTCGGAATAGGCCGTGGTTGGTGCATGGGTCACCCAGGCCAGATAAAGATACTGACTGGCACCCGCCATAACGAGCAGCAGAACGCTGATGATGATTTTTGGGCGTAACAGGATGCGGTAATGTGCGGCCGTGATCCAAAAAAACACTGGCACAAGCATAATCATCATAAGGTGATTACCAAACGACAGCGCATAGACCCCGCAAGCGGCGATGAAATACCCCGGCCATTTCGTTTCAATGAACCGCAGCAACAAAAAGCCCGTTGAAAGTATGAAGGCCAAGGCAAGCGGATAGACCTCTGCCTCGGTCGATTGCACGGCCATCAGCCCCGCACTGCCCAAAAGCAACGCAGCCGCCAAACCAAAGATCACGGTTTGCGTCAGCCTGCGGACGATCAGGAACGCCATTGTATTGGCGATTGCGCCCGGCACAGAGGCCATCAGGAAGGTCATGATCCACCACGGCTCTAACGGTAGCGCCAACCAGCGCACAAACGTCCCTAACATCAGGATCAGCGGGTAACCCGGCCCATGCACCAGAATTGACGTATGGCCCAGGGTCTGAAACTTGGCTGAATCTCCCGCATTCAGCATCCCGCCCAGCCCCGGAAAAAGACAGTAGCCGTAAAGCACCAACCAGAAAAACAGAACACCCGTTGCCATCAGTCGGTTGGGCCAGACTGCATGACCGGCTGCGGCGCCCGGCACATGTGATGAGCCGCCCTGTGCGGTCCCCAGTTGTGTCAAAACTGCGCGTGAGGCGCCATTATCGATCGTCAGCATACGCATCAATCCGTTCGGCAGTGACCACCGGGACGCCCGGCGCGACCACAGGTGCAAAGAGCGTGCCGCCGACGCCAAATGGCAAATCGACAATCGCATCGCTGGGGCTCGCAACTGTTTCGGGTGCTGACAGCAGTACCGCATTTCCCCCAATGTTCATTGTGCCTTCTGACATCAGAACCTCGCCCAACATATTGATACCGAAATGTTCACCAGTGATCTCCACCTCAGACAGGCTGGCCACACCCGATGCGAAATCGATGCGTGCGTCCAGCTGATCAAACTGCGTTCGCCCCGCCGCGGGGATCAGCGGTCCGTACTCTTGTGTCATAAACTTGCGACCCGCGTGCAGCGTCTCCAGCGTTGTGACCAGATCGGTGCCGACCAAACTGCCATCTGTCAGCTGCGCTGTGACCGATCCCTTCAAACTGTTGAGTAATTGGCCAAGTGTTTCGCCATCAGCGCCCACGTTGAAAAGACCGTTCATCGTGCCTTCGGGCAATTGTGCCGTGCCGATCAGTGGTGGTGGCCCCATCGCTGCCAGAAACTGCGTGACCTCGCCAGCCGACATATTTTCGACCCCTCCGGTGGCCATTAATCTGACCCCGTCGCTGGGCACCTGTTCAAGCGCGACTTGTGCTTCTATCTGGCCAATTCCTTCTGCGGCTCCAGAAAGATCAAGCGACATGGCCCTATCGCCAACTGCGACTGATAATGCGGCTGTATCAACTGTTAGCCCGCCAACCGCCAAATCCTCACCTGCTAATGCGATGTCCAAATCAAGGTCATCAAGCCATGCCATCTTCACCGGTATATCGGTCCAGCGGCGATCATCCATTTGTGTTGCATGCGCGACGAAAGCATTCACCGTGACAGGCAGAGACAGCAGCTTTGCAATCACGGTTTGGTCTTCAGTTTCAGCGCGCAGATGGCCATCAATGTCCACGCCACCCACCGAAAAGGTCGCGTCGGAAATAGCGACCGTGTGTGGGGTCACGGAGAACGTGCCTTCAATAGTCACCGCGCCGAAACCCCCGCGGGATAGGCCCAATCTGCCGGCTGCCTGCCAAAGCTTATCGGCGATCTCGTAAGGAGGTGCCGGATTGGGTGTTATGTCCTCGCCCGGTTCGCTCTGATGGCGCGGACCGACGCGGACGTTCATCCTGGCTTGCGTTCCCAGGTCTGAAACCAACGCGCGTAAATTATCCAGTTGCAGATCAAAACGCAGGTGCTGTGGCCCAATGAAGGCGTCACCACGCATCACAACGGCCTCTGTCAGCGCATCCGCGCCCAAACGCATATTGAGGCCAGAGATGTTTTGGTCTCCTACCGCATCTGTGAGGCGCAACGCGCCGTCGACAAATATCACCTCGCCAAGCTGTGGCATCTGGTCTTTTGAGGTTTCGCCCTCAACCTGCTGCTGTGCGGGTGCTGCAAAAGGCCGCCCGGACATGCGCAGGTCAATTTCGGGGCGCAACAACACAAGCTCCGCAATTTCGACCCGTCCCATCAGCAGTGGAACTATCTTGAGCGGTGCGATGATAGTGTCGGTGGTAAGGACAGGCGCAGCATCAACATTAGTGCGCGATACAAACGCCGGATTGGATACAACCACGCGAAAGCCCGGTTCGACGGTGATGTCGGCATCATCGCGCAATGTGAATGCGCCACCGCTCCAGCGCTCTATCTGTTTGTTGATTTGTGCCTGCACCAGCCTGTCTGGAACCAAAGCGGGTACGACAAAATATGCGCCAGCGCTGATGGCACAGACGGCAATGATCCAGACAATCCACCGCCTTGATCCTGATACCAAGCCGTTTACTCCCATGCGCGACTGCATTTTGTTTCCTTATCTTTCATGATGCACGGCGGCGGATGTGGTGCCGCCGTAGCTGACCGGAACAGACCGTTAAAATCGCCCTATAGTAATGGGCCTGCTTGCAATCCTTTATTGAACGTAAGGGGGCAATCACCCCGCAACACCCATGCGACCCCGATTTGACGCCAACATCCACAAATGGTGCACCAGACCCCGAAAATTTACCATTTTCCGCCGGTGGATCGCCGAATTTGGCGTTTTTCTGCCAGAGCGGATGCTGCACGAGAAACACCCTCGTAACCCATCGATTGTGTCGCCAATTTGGGTTGAGCGTCACGACTGATGGTCTGAATGCTGTCGCAAAAGGGTGTCTGAAACATACGCGATGCGCCCTTCAAAAGACCGGCTTGCAGTGCTGGTAAAACCGCTAACCAAGAAAGGAACATGATATCACTTTCAAAGCAAATATCAGTTCCGTACCGGGGGCATCTGCTGGTGTCATGGGGGCAGGTCTCGGTGCAGGCAGATTGCAAGGCAAGTCTGTCTCTCACATAGATTATGTCACCGCGGATGATCTGGATATGGATATCAGCGTCCCGCTGGTCGTTGATCTGGACGGGACACTTATAAGGTCCGACCTTTTGATCGAGACCGCATTTCGCCGGGTAGGAGGTGATCCCGCTGCAGTCTTTGGTATGATGCGCGCGCTCAAAGCTGGCAAAGCCGCTTTGAAGCATTTTCTTTGCAGTAACGCAGATTGTGTACCTGCGACCTTGCCATATGACGAAACCGTTCTTGGCATCGTGCGCAAGGCCCGCGATGCGGGGCGTCCGGTTTATCTGGCGTCCGCGTCACATGAAAGTTTTGTCAGCGCGATTGCCGAACATTTGGGCGTGTTTGACGGGTTTTTCGCAACAACGGCTGGGGTCAATCTATCAGGGCAGAAGAAGGCCCAGTGCCTGATCGACAACTTTGGCCTGGGTGAGTTCGATTATATCGGTAATGATGCTGCCGATTTACCCGTTTGGAAGGTGGCGCGCCAGCCCATTGCGATCCGCACGTCACGGTCTGTGACAGCCAAACTGCGTGATATCGCCCCTGGCGCGTTGTTTCTGGATCATGAGCGCACATCGTCGAAAAGCTGGCGCAAGCAATTGCGTGTGCATCAATACGCGAAGAATGCATTGGTGTTCTTGCCGATGCTTGCGGCGCATATGTTTGATTTTGTCAGCCTGCTTACGGCCACGCTCGCGGCGGTGTCGTTCTGCTTCGCAGCTTCTGCCTGTTACATACTGAATGATCTGGTGGATCTGGTTGATGACCGGGCGCACCGCAGCAAGAAAAACCGCCCACTTGCAAAGGGTGATATCCCGTTGATCCATGCGGTTATCGCAGTGCCGATATTGCTGGCATTGGCGACGATTGTATCGCTCTCCATCTCATGGGCGTTTGCCGGGGTGCTTGCGATCTACTTCATATTGACGACCTTTTACACGTTGCATCTTAAGCGCATCCTGCTTGTCGATGTGCTGACCTTGTCTGGCCTCTACACTATTCGCATGATTGGTGGTGCGGTCGCGCTTGGGATTGGTTTGTCGTCATGGTTGGTTGTGTTTTCCTTGTCGATCTTTGTCTCGTTGGCACTGATGAAACGTTTTGTGGAATTGGCAGCACGCGTCGATTCCAGACTGCCTTCCCCAGCAAATCGCGATTATGAGAACGCCGATTTGACGATGTTGGCGGCATTGTCAGCAGCGGCTGGTTTCAACGCTGTCACGGTATTGGCGCTCTACGTATCTGGGTATGCTGTCAGCTCTCTTTACACATCTCCTGACTTGTTGCTTCTGGCTTGCCCGATCCTGACATATTGGATTGGTCGCGCGCTCATCCTTGCCCAACGCCGCCAGATGCAGGACGACCCGGTGGTCTTTGCAATCAAAGATCCCATGAGCCGGTTAAGTGGTCTTGCCATGCTGGCCGTCTTTGTGGCCGCTTCATGGTAGCGGTGCCGCGATCCATGAAGGCGGGTATCTCTGACGGCCATCCTTTTGTGCGCTATGCAATCTCGGCAGTCGTGTCGGTTGTGGCCAACTTGGTGGCGCAGCAGTTCACCGTTGTAGGGATGCCCGCCGCACCATTGATGGCCTCGATCATTGTGGGGACCATCGTGGGCTTCATTGTCAAATACGTGATCGACAAGACCTGGACCTTCCGCGAGGCCTATACCACCCACAAGGGAGAAGCGCGCCGCATTACGCTGTCAGGCCTTTTCAGCGTGCTGACGACACTCATATTCTGGGCTTTCGAACTGGGCTTTTATGCGGTCTGGCAAACCGATTTCGCAAAATATACTGGCGCGGTTGTAGGATTAAGCATCGGCTATATCATAAAATTCTGGCTGGATCGGCGCCACGTCTTTCGAGAGGCGACGGTGTGAAAGATCTGAGCGGTTGGGGCCGATATCCCCGTCAAATCGGTGCGCTGACAACAGCGACGAGCCCTGATACAGCGCAGACCGCCACGACGCGCGGCGCGGGTTTGATTGCGCGTGGTCTGGGCCGGTCTTACGGAGACGCGGCTATCGGGCGTGAAACGACGCTATCCATGACCGGGCTGAACCGAATGCAGTCTTTCGATCCCGAAACCTGTTTGCTGACCACCGAAGCTGGTGTGTCACTGGCAGAGATCATTGCCTGCTTTTTGCCACGTGGTTATTTTCCGACCGTCGTGCCGGGTACGAAATTTGTCACTGTCGGCGGCATGATCGCATCTGATGTGCACGGCAAAAATCAACATAATGATGGTACGTTCGGGCATCATGTTGCGTGGTTGACGCTGGCGTTGCCGAATGGTCAGATCCTGCGCTGCGCGCCTGAAGAGAACGCGGAACTCTTTCACGCCACCATCGGTGGCATGGGGTTGACCGGCACTATCCTTACCGCCGCCTTTAGACTTAAGCCCGTGGAAAGCGGATGGATCCGTCAAACCACCCACGCTGCAAAAAATCTGGCAGAGGCGATTGCTTTGCTACGCCAGACCGAAAGGGCAACCTACACTGTCGCATGGATCGACGTTCTTGCGCGGGGGGCATCGTTGGGGCGGTCGCTGATCCTTGCTGGCGAACACGCCAAACAGGATGATTTGCCGGGGGGGTACCGGCAATTCCCACCAGTAAGCGCGGGACGGCTGGGTGTGCCGATCGAATTGCCGGGCTGGGTTCTGAATACTGCGTCGGTTTCGGCCTTCAACGCGCTTTATTATCGGCGGGGCGCCCAAAAATCCGGTCAGACGACGCTGGTACCCTTTGATAGCTACTTTTTCCCGCTCGACGGCATTTCGAACTGGAACCGCATCTATGGTGTCCGTGGATTTGTGCAGCATCAATGCGTCGTCCCCAACGAAAATGCGGAAGAGGTGATGACCGCAATTCTGGATATCCTGTCATCACGTGGCGAAGGTTCATTTCTTGCGGTGTTGAAATGCCTAGGCCCCGGTGCCGGGCTGATGTCATTTCCACGCGACGGCCTGACGCTAGCGCTTGATCTGCCAGTGAGCGAAAAGCGGTTGGCTCTGCTGGCCGAAATTGATGTGCTTGTCGCTAAGGCGGGGGGGCGGATCTATTTGGCAAAAGACGCCTGCCAATCACGCGCCACGCTGAATGCGGGCTATCCGAACGCCGCGGTGTTTCGTCAGATCCGGCGCGAGATGGGATGCGCTGACCTGATGGCATCCAAACTGTCCGAAAGGCTTGATTTATGAGTAATATGCACAAACCGGCACCACGTGTTGCAGGCAAGAGGCTCTTGGTTGTCGGTGGTACCTCTGACATTGGGCGGGCTGTCGCAGATGCTTATGCGGCTAAGGGATGGGGCATCGACCTTGCCGCCCGCGATGTGCGAGGCGCTGCGCGAAATGCGGGCGACATTCAGACCCGCCACGGCATAGATCACGTTGCTGTCCACCCTATCGATATTCTTGACACTGGCAGTTTTGAGGCCTTTATCGATGGTCTGGGTGATCTGCCCGACACCGTGGTCTGCGTCGTAGGCATGTTGGGCGATCAGCCACGTGCGCAAACCGATCCTGACCATGCCACAGCCATCATGAGAACCAACTTTGAAGGGCCTGCGCTGCTGCTTGAGGCGCTGGCAGGTCGCTTTGCCGCACGTGGGCGTGGCCTGATCGTGGGCATCAGTTCGGTCGCAGGCGACCGCGGGCGCGCCTCAAACTATGTCTACGGCGCAAGCAAGGCGGGGTTTTCGGCCTATTTGTCGGGTTTGCGCAACCGATTTGGGCAAACAAACATACGGATCGTGACCGTCAAACCGGGCTTTGTGCGCACCTCAATGACCGAAGGCATGGACCTGCCCGGAGTATTGACAGCAACCCCCGAGGCGGTTGCACAACGCATTCTCGCGCTCGAAGCGGGGCAAACGAATGTGGTTTATGTCCTGCGTGCCTGGCGGTTGATCATGGGCATCATTCGTAGCCTGCCTGAGCCAATCTTTAAACGTTTGAAACTCTAAGGGTTCGGCTATGCCAAGCAACCTAAACATGCGCTCACCTATCGTTTTGACTGTCGTTTTGACAATTGTGGTCTGTAGCGCGCTGCTTATTCTACCGGGGGCAACGGCGACATCACGCTACTTCAACGATCTGCTGATATTCCTTGATGGCGGTTACCGGGTGGTTGAAGGCCAAGTTCCGAACCGCGATTTTCACACCGCTTTGGGGCCGTTGTCGTTCTATATTCCGGGTTTTGGATATTGGGTTACCGGCAATCTGGGCACGGCGATGCCTGTCGGATTGGTTGCGTTAATGATCGTGACAGCACCACTCATGATCCATGTGCTGTACACACGGGTGCGGCCGTTGATAGCTGTGCCATGGGCCGTTTTCCTGCTCTTGCTGATGATCACGCCGATGAATACCGGGGAAATCGTCATGAACATCTCATTCGCGATGTTTTACAACCGCATTGGTTGGGCACTGATCGGCCTGTTATTGATCATGCATTTGCGACCGGAACGGCCCGTGCGCAATCAGTTCGCGCTTGACACTTTGGTCGCGACTGCCCTGACGCTTATGATGCTGTATACAAAGGCAACCTATGGCGTCGTTGCTCTTGGCTTTCTTTGCCTCACATTATTGCAACCTGTGCAAAGACGCTGGGCCGCTGCCACGCTCCTGATCGTCGGCTTATCAGGTGCTATCATTGAAGTGTTCTGGGGTGGCACACGTATGCACATTGCGGATTTGATGGTCGCATCAAATGTGAGCGGTGTGCTGCCATTACGCGACTATGTCGTGTCACTGATGGAGACATCGGGTGAGTACATCATGTTTGGTTGTCTTGCAGCGCTGGCCCTTTGGCAAAAGGGTCGGTTTACGGATTTCCTGTTCTACGGGTTTTGCGCCTGCGCAGGATATGCGTTGCTGATCCAGAATTTTCAAATCCGTGGCATCATCACCTTGCTTGCGGGTGGTGTCGTCGCTGCCGAACACCTGTCGCGGCAATGGCGACCCAATCTGCACTACGGCGTTGATATGATAACACGTGGTGCTGCGTTGGTGGTGATTGTCCTTATGATCCCAATCGGGGTGTCATCGACTTTGGCCTTGGGATTGCATGTTGCCATGGTTACCTCGGGCGCTGGCATTAGCTTGAACACACCAAACGGGCAGGACATACGGGTGGTCAATACCCTCGATCAGGGGCAGTTCAAGTTCTACGCCAATTACGCCGAGTCATTGGAAAAGGGCGCAGACCTGCTTGCATCACTCAACCCGCCACCCGCCAAGGTGCTGGTCATGGACTTTGTCAGCCCACTTACATCGCTTGCCGGGCTGGAGCCACCACAAGGCGGAACGGCCTGGATGCATGATGGGCGCAACTTTGATGCGGACTTCCATTTTACGCCGGATGAGCTTTTGCAGGGTGTTGATGTGATCATGATCCCCAAAAGGCCGATTGCGGGATCAACGACCGAGCTGATGGAAGAGCTTTACGGCCCTTACATCGACAAACACTTCAAGGCAGTCCGGCACACGGGGTTGTGGCGGGTTTACCGACGGGACAATGTCACCCCTGCGCCAGTGGCTGATGCCGGTGAGGCGCAAGAGAGCCTGATTGGCCAATTTTACTGAAAGGAACGGTCCTTGGCGCGGCCTTGTGGTTAATCGTTAGGCAGATCGGGTGGTCGGTTAGCAAGATCTCGCTGCCTGTCTTCTGGACAAAAACCGGCGCAAAAAATGGCTTGGATGACGTTTAAAACATGACGCCTGCGGCTGCACCAAAACCGGGTCTCATGAGCCCCGACACCTTCATTTACTTGATGTTTCAGATTGTAACCATGTTGGTTTGCCCCTCTGATGGGGCATCGCGATAGCAAGATAGCATATGCGATTTGGCGCCCGACATAAGGGGTGATAGCCAATATAGGTCAGCAATTCCTCGCCGTTTTAGAGCCGACCGCTTTGTTACATCTGCAGGTGTTACTTATGCTCACGTCAACGCGCCTACCTTCTAACACAACATCTAAACCTCACCGGCTCTGGGCTGTTTATTTACATAGCTGACGCCGTCGGAGCCCTCAGATACCAACCGAAAAGAAAGTTGACCTCGTTATGATGATTTCACGACGCGCCCTCTTAGCTGGCATGGCAGCATCAACAGCGACCACGGCATGGCCCGCGGTAGAAATGATCGCAGCCCAGGCACCGTTCAGCACGGACTGGCTTTGGGAACACGCGCGCGAACTGGCGCGGCAGGACTATGAACCAAAGCCGTTGATTCCGGCCCCATGGCAAGAACTGTCGTTTGAAGACTTCAACAAAATACAGTTTGACCCTGAACATGGCATCTGGGTCGATGAAGACAGTCCGCTCCAAATGGATCTGTTTACAGCCGGGCTTTATGCGACACGACCTGCCACAATCAATATCGTTGAAGACGGCATCGCCAAAACGCTGGGCTATGATCTGTCACTGTTCGAAATCAGGGGTGAATTGCCCGACTTGCCCGTGGATGAGACGATGGGCTATTCCGGGTTCCGATTGCGGACCACGGTGAACAGGCCGGACTATTTTGACGAGTTCATCGTGTTTCAAGGTGCCAGCTACTTCCGGGCTGTCGCCAAGGGGCAGGGTTACGGGCTGTCTGCGCGCGGGCTGGCATTGCGGACCGGGGATCCCGATGGCGAAGAATTTCCTGATTTCACCGATTTCTGGGTTGAGGCCGCAGCACCGGGCGACACGGTATTCACCGTTCACGCGCTTCTCAATTCCCCATCAACCACCGGGGCGTACACCTTCAAGATTACGGCCGGTGATCCGACCCGCGTTGATGTGACCGCGACGCTATTTCCAAGGGTCGATCTGACCCACGTGGGGCTGGGCGCGATGACGTCGATGTTCCTTTTCGACGAAACCAATCGGCATCGTTTCGATGATTTCCGCCCCGGGGTGCATGACAGCGACGGCCTGCTGATGTTGAACGGCGAGGGCGAGCAGATATGGCGACCATTGGCAAACCCCAAAGAGCTTGAAATCAGTTCATTCATTGACGAAAACCCACGTGGTTTCGGCCTGATGCAACGCAGCCGTGATCCGGAAAAATTTGCGGATTTGCAGGCGTTCTATGAAAGGCGCCCCTCTCTTTGGATCACCCCGGACGGGGACTGGGGGGCAGGCGGCGTGGAACTGGTCGAAATCCCATCCGATCAGGAAATCTATGACAATACGGTTGCTTACTGGCGTCCGTCGGTACCAATGCTGGCCGGGTCCGAATACAGCTTTGGTTATGCGATGGCATGGGGCAATCGGGCAACTGGCCTGCTTGATCTGCCGTGGGTGTTGGAAACACGCATTGGCGGGGCCTTCAATCAAGTTGATACGACCGTGGCCATCGATTTTGCGCCTCATGCCCTTTTTGGTGATGACCTGTCTGAAATCCAGACAGTCATCACTGCCGATACTGGCACTGTGACAGACGGTATTTTGCAGCACAATCCAGGCACGGGCGGCGTGCGGTTGGCGTTCCATCTGTTACCCCAGGGTGCGACCAGCATTGAATTGCGCGCGCAACTGGTGAAAGGCGACATCCCAATGAGTGAGGTTTGGCTTTATCGCTGGACGGCGTAAGTAACATAGCCGCATTTGACGCAGGGCTTTTTATCACCATACGAGGGTTATGATACGCGGCGCTTGCATTGCCGAAGTGTGTCTTAAGGGATATTCCAGTCTAATCTGGCGTTAATTGCCTGCCGTCCAATAGTGTGAAGATCTGATAAAATGCATATAAACCAGCATGCTAGACTTTCCGTTGCGCCCATGATGGATTGGACAGACCAGCATTGCCGCTATCTGCATCGCCTGATGTCGCGTCATACGCTGCTGTATACGGAAATGGTCACGGCACCTGCTATCATTCATGGTGACAGGGATCGCCTGCTTGGGTTTCATGCGGATGAACAGCCTGTCGCTCTACAATTGGGCGGGTCCGATCCGGCGCAGTTGGCCGCGGCAGCGCGCGTTGCAGAAGACTATGGGTATGCCGAGATTAACCTGAATTGCGGCTGTCCGTCGGACCGCGTGCAGTCGGGCAGCTTTGGCGCCATCTTGATGGAGAGCCCCGCTTTGGTTGCTGATTGTGTGGCTGCGATGATAGCAGCTGTGGCTGTGCCAGTGACTGTGAAATGCCGTATCGGCGTCGATGATCAGGACCCGCAAACGGTGCTGCCTGATTTTCTGGCACAGGTATCAGCGGCTGGTGTTGACCGATTTTCAGTACATGCGCGCAAAGCATGGTTACAGGGGCTGTCCCCAAAAGAGAACCGTGATGTACCCCCATTAGACTATGATTTAGGCATGGAAATGAAAGGGTTGTTCCCGCATCTTCATGTATCCATAAACGGTGGGATCGGGTCATTGGATCAGGCCGAGGGTTTTCTGGCCAGCGGTTTTGATGGCGTAATGATCGGACGCGCTGCCTATCATACACCGGCTGATGTTCTGCTTGATGCAGATGCTCGCATTTATGATGATCCAACCGGCCGCACCGCAGAAGAGGTGGTACATCTGATGTTACCCTATATTGCCGATCACATTGCGGCAGGTGGGCGTTTGGGTCAGGTCACGCGCCATATGTTGGGGCTGTTTCAAGGGCGGCCGGGTGCCCGTGGCTGGCGCAGGCATCTGTCTGAAAATGCCCATGCTGATGGGGCCGGGCCGCAAGTTGTGCTCGCGGCGCTGGATCATGTCACGCGGCTGGCGGCCTAGGTGCTGGCGCATGATGGGTATGTGGTCTTTCCTCATGATCCTAAAGTATTGGCTTGGGTAAAGGCTGCGCGTCGCATCGGCCTGAAGGTCTTGGCCAATGGCGGCGCGCGTCGTCATGGTAACACATGGTTTGTCGGTGTGGATGCCTTACCAAATGCGCCTGACGGCAGTGTGGAAGACGTGCCTTTGGCAGGCGCTTGGCGTAGATATGTGGATGCGCCCTTGCAATGGCATCCTGCGCAACTGTCTGTCGTCTTTCCTGGCTACCCGCAGCAGGACCCGGATGAAAGCGATGCAGCACATCGGTTTCGCCGCAATCGGGATGCGGCCCATGTCGATGGGTTGTTGCCTGAAGGACCTGACAAACGCAGGCATTTGCGCGAACCGCACGGGTTCATTCTGGGCTTGCCACTGGATGATAGCTCCGCCAGCCCGCTGGTTGTCTGGCGGGGCAGTCACAAGATCATGCGCGCCGCGTTTCGCGATGCCTATGCGGGGTTGAAACCAGAGCATTGGGGCGATGTAGATGTCACGGATGTGTACCAAACGACCCGGCGGGCGGTTCTTGAAACCTGTGAAAGGATCGCGGTTTCAGCTGCACCGGGGCAGGCGATCTTACTGGATCGGCATCTATTGCATGGTGTGGCCCCTTGGGCGCAAAATGCGCCGGGCGACATGCGCATGATGGCCTATTTCCGGCCCTTGGTTGCCCCGGCGGCGTGGCTTTGACCTTTTAGCCGGTTATAGTCTGCCAATCCCTTGCCCTCTTCTTCGACAAACAGGCTGGGCAAAATCCGTTGGTCCGTGATTTGATCAACACGGATGTTATCAAACTGATGTGTCGTTTCGCACCAGACAACGCAGGTCCACAGCCTGCCCCAGTAATCCAGTTGCAAGGGGCGCACCGTGCGTTTGGTGTCTTGTATCACGAGTTCCAGCTTTTGCCGGGTGCGGACGGCCTGCCGCAGCATGGGCAGATGCTGAAATCCGCGTGCCGCATCGGCGAAAGGATAAATCGCAAAGCCTGAACGACTGGGTGCGCGGCTGCGATCCTCTGGCATGACGGCATCCAGCTTCTCCGAAAGCGTGCGGGCGGCAGCGGACAGTTCAGCGTCGTCGCTATGGCGGACGGCACTGAGCCCCAGATGCAGTGCCTCCATCTCGGTCATGGTCAGGTTGAGCGGGGGCAGGGTGATTGCGGCGGTGACGCGGTATCCAATACCGCGTTCGCCCTCAATCGGGACGCCAGAGGCGGCAAGCGTTTCCATGTCGCGATAGATAGTGCGAAGCGATACATCAGTCGCTGCGGCCAGATCAGAGGCACGGTGGAGCGAGCCATCGCGCAGGATTTGGACAAGCTGCATCAGACGGTCAGCGCGGCGCATGGTTTCCCCTTCGATTCGGGCTAGTTTTGTCATTTTTCTGACAACTGACAAGTATTTGTCACTAAATCATAAAAACCCTTGCAAAAAAGGGGGTTGCAGCGGTGTAATTGCGCAGTTCGTGCTTTCCTTGGCGCGCATCCGGGCCTATTGGTCAAGGCAAGAGATAAAACGACGCGAGGCCGCGCGCCCGCCAGAGGAGAAAAGACATGCTGAATAATATTGGCCTTCCCGGCCTTCTGCTGATCGCTGTTGTGGTTCTGGTCCTGTTTGGCCGGGGCAAGATTTCCAGCCTGATGGGTGAAGTCGGCAAAGGCATCACGGCCTTCAAGAAGGGCGTCGATGACGGCAAGCAAGAGATCGAGGACAGCATGGCCGAGGCCAAAGACGTGACCCCCGAAGAAGAAAAAGACAAAGTCTGATCGCTTTGCCTGACGGAAAGGACCGCGCCTGATGTTTGGCCTTGGTTGGAGCGAAATGCTGGTCGTCGGCATTGTGGCGCTGATTGTGATCGGCCCAAAGGATTTGCCGGGTCTGTTCCGGACGGTGGGGCAATTCACCGGCAAGGCCCGCATGATGGCGCGCGAATTTACCAATGCGATGAATCAGGCCGCAGACGAGTCTGGCATGAAAGACGTGCAAAAGACCCTCAATGCCGCCGCTAATCCCAAGAAATTCGGGGCCGATAAGCTGAAAGAAGCAACCGGCATGACCAAAGGCCCTGCGACGGCTGAATTATCCGCCGAACGGCAAGCGGCCAAAGAAAAGATGAGCAAGGCGATGGGTGATGCCGCAATTGAACGCAAAGCGCGTGAAGCGGCAGCAGAGGCGGCAGAGGCCGAGCCCCCCGCGCCAGAGGCAAAATCATGAGCACGCAAGACGAGATTGAAGACAGCGCTGCCCCGCTGCTGGAGCATCTGGCAGAACTGCGGTCGCGCCTGATCTATTCTGTCATGGCGTTTTTGGTGGGCATGATCATCTGTTTTTCATTCGGTGGGATGTTGCTGGATTTTCTATTGGGCCCGATTGAGAAAACCATGCGTGATCTGGGCAACCCCAATCCGGTCATGCAGTATACCGCGCCGCAGGAATACTTCTTCACACTTATTCGTATCTCTGTTGTGGGTGGCCTCACAATCTCTTTCCCTGTCATTGCCTATCAGCTTTGGCGCTTTGTCGCGCCGGGTCTTTACCGCAATGAAAAGAACGCGTTTTTGCCCTTTATCGTGGCGTCGCCCGTATTGTTCGTGATCGGGGCCGCTTTTGCACATTATATCGTTGTGCCGCTGGCTATGGCATTTTTCCTTGGCTTTGCGGATTTGCCATCCTTTGTCTCGGCCATCATGGCGGGGGCTATGCCGCCGCCACCGGGGACTGATCTGTTGCCGGGTGCCACAGGTGGTCTGAGCTTGCCAAGCGTAGCACCTGCCACCTCTGAGGGTGTTGACATTGTCTTTAATGGCAAGGTGAATGAGACGCTTGATATCACGCTCAAGATGATCGTGGCCTTTGGTGTGTGTTTTCAACTGCCCGTACTGCTGACGCTGATGGGGTCGGCCGGGCTGGCCAGTTCGCGTGGTTTGCGCGGGACACGGAAATACGCTGTTGTGGGTATTTTGATTGTTGCGGCCCTTGTGACGCCACCGGATGTCACAACCCAGTTGATCTTGTTCGTGGTGGTTTATGGTCTTTATGAAATTTCGATCCACCTTGTTGCTGCGGTTGAGCGTAAGAAAGATCGCGCTGCGCGTGCCGAAGGGATCATCGGCGAAGGCGAAAGCCTGTTTGATATCGACGAGGATGATATTAGCGCAGGTGAAGCCGCAGCTGACGCCGATGCGGAGGAACCAAAGGCGTGAGCAAGAAGAACTTGCAGCGCATCGCAGCAGCTTTGGAGCGTCTGAGCCCTGCGCCGGGTGATGCGCCGGATTTTGCGGCGGCTTCAGCATTCGTTTGGCATGCCGATCCTGATCGATTGGAACCCGTCGTAAAGGTGAACCGTGTAGATGTGGCGCTGCTGGTTGGCGTTGACCGGTCGCGAGATACGCTGATGGCCAATACTGTGCAATTTGCAGCTGGTCTCCCTGCCAATAACGCCCTTTTGTGGGGTGCGCGGGGGATGGGGAAATCAAGCCTTGTCAAGGCCATACATGGCGCAGTCAATGCAGATCATACGTGCCTCAAGATCGTTGAAGTACAGCGCGAGGACCTGCCGACCATTGGGCGCTGCCTCAACCTGTTGCGCGGCGCGTCAGAGCGGTTCATCCTGTTTTGCGATGATCTGTCCTTTGGCCACGATGATGCGCATTACAAATCGCTCAAGGCCGTGCTGGATGGCGGGATCGAAGGGCGACCCGAGAATGTCGTGCTTTATGCCACGTCTAATCGTCGCCATCTGATGCCCCGCGATATGATCGAAAACGAACGCTCTTCGGCGATTTCACCGTCAGAAGCGGTGGAAGAGAAAGTGTCGCTGTCGGATCGTTTTGGCCTGTGGCTGGGCTTTCATCCCTGCGATCAAGATGAATATCTGGCGATGATCCGTGGCTATTGTGACGCTTATGGTGTCGCAATTGATGATGCGACCCTGCGCGCGGAAGCCATTGAATGGCAGGCCACACGTGGCAGCCGGTCTGGCCGGGTGGCGTGGCAATACTTTACGGATCTTGCTGGCAGGCGCGGTGTGCGCCCGACGTAAGGTGGATCATGATCCACCTTACGCGCAACCCCACTTAAGGCAGGAAATCAGCCGGATCGAGGCTTTGCAGACCGCGCCGCACCTCAAAGTGCAGGAAGCTTGGGTCAGCGTTGCGCACCTTACCAATCACCTGCCCACGCGTGACGTTTTCGTTCTTGTCCACCGTCAGTGCGTCCATCTGGGTATATACCGTCAGCAAACCGTCGCTGTGCTTGATCACAACAATCGAACCGCCGCTGGTGTCTGTGGTCACGGCAGCTACTGAGCCAGAGCCTGCGGCCTGTACGTCGCTACCCGAAGGCGCAGCGATATCGATGCCTTCGTTGGTTCCCGGTGCATAGGCGCGGATGATCGCGCCTTGGATCGGCATCAGGAAACGCGCGCCGCTGCTGGCGGGTTGTGCTGCATTCGTGCCAAGATCAGGTGCCGCTGGTACCGCTGCCGCCGCGACGGGCGCGGCTGGGGTTTCAGCAGGCAAGGGGAGCGCTGCACTTGGTGGGACCGGCGTCGCCGTGCCAGCACCAGGTGCTGTCACATCTGTGGTCTCTGCGGGTGCAGGTGCCGTGCCGCCTTGCGGGATCAGCAGGAATTGACCTTCACGGATTGTAAATGCGGCATCCAGACCGTTCCATTCCGCGATATCTGCCACCGGCACGTTATACAGACGCGAGATTGAGAAGGCTGTCTCGCCGCGTTTGACTTGGTGGCGGATCGGTTCATCGCCACGGACTACCGGGGTCGCAGGTGTTGCAACAGGGGCCGCTGTGGGTTCAATCGGCGTCGCAGTTACCGGTGTTCCTGCGGCATCAACCCGGTCCAGCGCCGTGGTGGCAACGGTTGTCACGTCAAATGGTTGAATCGGGCCCGTCGCCACAGCGCCCGTAGCAGGCGACGGTTCTGTCACGCGCGAGGGCAGGGCGATAATCTCATCCCGGCGCAGGATCACATCGGGTTCGATCCCGTTGTACTCGGCCAGTTCATTCGCATTCAGTCCAAGGCGGATTGCAATCCCCCGAATAGTGTCATCGCGCTGCGCGACAACGACCTGATAGTTCGGATAAGAGATGACCCCACGATCATCGGGGCTTGGGCGTCCCGGCAAAGATTGCACCGCAGAGGTGGTGTCAAATCCGTTGCCCACATCCCGAAAATCGGGATCAAAACCTTCGCATGCCACAAGTGTTGCCATCGCCGCACCCGTGATCAAAACCCGCTTCACTGGCATATGCCCGTTCGCCATCCTACCGCTCCTCTAAAAAGTCGCCCCTTATCTATGGGGTCGTACTATATTTTGCGGTAGCTTACTCTTGTCCGAGCCCTTCTAGCAAGGGGACAAAGCGTACAGCGCGCAATTCATCGTATTCAAACCCGCTTTCGCTACGTGTCACGCGGATCAAGCTTTGCACCGCGTCCGACTGGCCGACCGGCAAAACCATGATCCCGCCCACGCGCAGTTGGGCAAGTAACGGCCCCGGCGGGTCTTCTGCTGCGGCTGTGACCAAGATGCGGTCAAATGGGGCCTGTTCTTCGAAACCGCGACTGCCATCAGCCGTAAACGTGGTGATGTTGGTGATATCATTCGCCTCGAACGCCGCCCGTGCGGCATGGACCAGCCTCCGATACCGATCAACGGTATAGACCCGGCGCGCCAGTTTGCTCAGGATCGCGGCCTGATAGCCAGAGCCCGTGCCGATCTCAAGCACCTTGTCGCGCGGGTTGATTTGCAGTGCCTGCGTCATTAACCCCACAACCGAAGGCTGGCTGATCGTTTGCCCGCAGGCAATTGGCAGAGGCATGTCTTCATAAGCGCGGTCCGCGAAGGTGCCTTTGACGTATTCGGCACGGTCAACCTGCTCCATCGCGGTCAGCACGCGCGCGTCGGTCACGCCTTTGCTGCGCAATGCATAAAGAAACTGCATCTTGGTGGCCGCATCGAATGTCACTTGAGCGCATCCTTCAGCGTATCGACCAAGGCATAATCTGTCAGGTCTGCCCGCATCGGCGTGATTGAGATATAGCCATCAAGGTTTGCGGCAGCATCTGTACCGGGGGCTGTGGGTTCATGTTGTGGACCGCCACGCACCCAAAGAAACTTGCGCCCGGTGGGTGATGTTTGTGCCTCGGCCCGGAACCGTGTGTTCAGGCGGAAGCCTTGGGTCGTGGCCGCCATGCCCTTGACGGCAGATGCCGGGACGGGGGGGAAATTCACGTTGTAGAAAACCTTATAATCTGCATCATCCCAGAGCTTTTCATTTAGCAAGGCGCGGACCGTTGCGGCACCGTGTGCGGCTGCCGCCTCAAACGGGTTCTCAAGGTCTTTGTTATCGGGGCCGTAAAACTGTGACATCGCAATCGACCGGACGCCCTGCAATGCGCCTTCAATACAAGCGCCAATCGTGCCGGAATAGAGCGTATTCTCAGCCGCGTTATTGCCCCGGTTCACGCCAGAGAGGATCAGATCAGGCGGATTGTCCTTGAGCACATCGTAAAGCCCCGCAATCACACAATCGGCAGGTGACCCTTCGGCGGCAAAACGGCGTGGTCCTAACGCGGCGATCATCGTGGGGTGGGTGTAGCTGATGCAGTGCCCGACGCCCGATTGCTCGAACGCAGGCGCGACGGTCCATACCTCGCCATCAGGTCCAGCCACATCTTTTGCGATATCGGTCAGGACGCGCAAACCGGGTGCGTTGATGCCATCGTCATTGGTGATCAGAATGCGCATGAAGTGACCCTTTTGCTGATAGGTTGTTCCTATGCGCAGATGCGTTGGGCGGCAAGTCGGACGGTGCGGTGCGCCAGCACAGGAGACTAGGCGAGGACCATTGGCAACAGTCGTGCGGCCTCTGTCGCCGGATCAGCCAGTGCTGTGCGGTCTTCACCAGGGTAGAACCGGGCGCGGGTGGCGGTTGGCATCGGTGCAGGCGTCAGGATTTGCACCTTTGGACCGGTCTTGGCAGTTTCAGCGGCCCAACTGCGGGCCAGCGCGATTTGTGCGGCTTTCGTTGCACCATAGGCACCAAAGAATTGATCACCGCCGCGTGGATCATCAAAGAACACCGCTTGCCCTGTTTGGCACAATAGCGGGCTGACATAGGCGATGAGGCGTGACGTGGCCTCGATATTAATGGTCATCGATTTGGCAAGGTCTTTGGGGCCGATGTGTCCGGCGGGAGCAAGAGGGGCTGCATGGATGGCCGTGTGCAGCCACAGATCAAGGCTGCCCCAGCGGTCGTATATCCCACGGCACAGTTGCTGCATCGCCTCATCCACCGCGATATCCATCGGGGCCAGCGTGGCTTGACCGCCTGCGGCCTGAATGGTGTCGTCCAGTTCTTCCAATGCGCCGACGGTTTTGCCGACAGCGATAATATGATGTGTGGGTGCGAGGGCTGCGGCCAAGGCGGCCCCAAGGCCGCGCGATGCGCCGGTGATGAGTGCTGTTTTTGTCATGGGCCGCGTGATGTGCTGAACAGCGCGCAAGGTCAAGCATTAGCTGCGAGGCAGCTGCAGTGATTTGGTCTGTCCCCAACGGTCAGTCAGCAGAACCTGGGTGTCGCCAATCGCTGTCACGCGGACACCAAATGCCCGATCACCCACGGTGACACGCGCAATCTGCCCTCGTGCAGAGCGCAGTAGCGCGGCTGTGCCGTCGTATGCATCCATGACACCAATCACCGCCAGCTGATTAAGCGCCAGTGCATCAGGCATCGTTGCTGCCGTCCCGGCAACCGCCGAGGTGTTTGTATCATTAGACATTGTAAGGACTGCGCCGATTTTTATCTTTGCCACGCTCGTGCCATGGAAGTTGGTCCGCGAAAAGGGTGCAAGGACCTAGCTGACGTTGCGTTTGCACGCCTTGGGGCGCACAAACTGATCACAAACGCGTTAGGGGGCTGCGATCAATGTACCGTCTTCTTTGTAGACAGGCTCTGTCAGCGGATTTTCCAGGATTGGCAGCACTGCCTCAGACGGGCGGCAGAGTGCGACACCCTTGGGGGTGCAAACGATGGGACGATTGACAAGGACGGGATGGGCCAGCATCGCATCGATCAATGCGTCGTCGCTGACGGCCTGATCTAACAGGCCCAATTCCTCTGCCGGTGATTTGGATGTGCGCAACGCCGCGCGCGGGGTCAAATCGGCAGCGGCAAAAAGGGCCAACAATTGCGGACGCGTCCAACCGGTTTGCAGGTAGGCAATGACGGTCGGTTCTGTGCCTGAGGCGCGGATCACAGCCAATACATTGCGCGAGGTCCCGCAATCGGGGTTATGGTGGATGACGGTGGTCATCAGCGCTACTCCGCCGCTGTTTTCGCCTGAAACCCTTGCTCGATCATATCGGATGGTGCCACCGGATATTCACCCGAAAAACAGGCATCGCAATAAGCGGGCGCATTCGGATCGCGACCCTTGGTCTCGCCCACAGCGCGGTAGAGACCATTGAGCGAGATAAACTTAAGGCTATCGACACCCAGATGGTCGCGCATCTCGTCCTCTGTCATCGTCGCCGCCAGCAGTTTTTCACGCTGCGGTGTATCGACGCCATAAAAGCAGGGCCATTGCGTTGGTGGTGATGCGATGCGGAAATGAACCTCGGCGGCACCGGCATCAAGGATCATTTCCTTGATTTTGCGGCTGGTTGTCCCGCGTACAACGCTGTCATCCACCAAGATCACGCGTTTGCCTTTGATCAGAGCACGGTTCACATTCAGTTTCAGGCGGACACCCATGTTGCGGATGCTTTCTGTCGGCTCAATGAATGTGCGGCCCATATATTGGTTGCGGATGATCCCCATCGCATAGGGAATGCCGGACTCAAGTGAATACCCAATCGCTGCTGGCGTGCCACTGTCAGGAACGGGACAAACCAGATCCGCATCGACCGGGTTCTCTTTCGCCAGCTCACGCCCAATGTTTTCACGGGTCTCATAGACGGAACGACCACCAAGAATACTGTCAGGGCGGCTGAAATAGACATGTTCAAAAATACAGAACCGGGCGCGGTTCGGACGGAAGGGGAAATGGCTTGCGACACCTTTTTCGGTCACGACAACCAGTTCGCCCGGTTCAATCTCGCGGACAAACTCGGCCCCGATAATATCAAGCGCGCAGGTTTCAGATGCCAGCGCCCAGCCGTCGCCAACTTTGCCGAGCACGAGCGGGCGTACGCCAAGCGGGTCGCGACAACCGATCAGTTTGGTCCGTGTCATCGCGACAATCGAGAACGCGCCTTCAACCTTGCGCAGCGCCTCTTCCATGCGGTCAGGAATGTTGCGGCCCATGGAGCGTGCCATCAGGTGAATGATGCATTCGCTGTCGGATGAGCTTTGAAAGATTGAACCGCGTTCGATCAGTTCGCGGCGCAAGGACATTGCGTTTGTGATATTGCCGTTATGGGCGATGGCGGCCCCACCCATCGAAAACTCACCAAAGAAGGGCTGCACGTCGCGCATCGCCGTCTGGCCTTTGGACCCGGCGGTGGAGTAACGGACATGACCGATGCCGATTGTGCCGGGCAGGCGCTCCATCATCGCAGCAGAGGTAAAGTTATCGCGCACCAGCCCCATGCGGCGTTGCTGGTTAAAGCCGGTATCGGGATCATGGGTGACAATCCCGCCCGCCTCTTGTCCGCGGTGTTGCAGGGCGTGCAGGCCAAGGGCTACGAAATTTGATGCGTCAGTCACACCGACAACGCCAAAAACGCCACATTCCTCCCGCAGTTTATCATCGTCAAAGGGATGGGCGGCGGGCATCGCGGTGGACAAGGGGACAGCTCCGAATCCGTTAGATTTGTCGTATCCCCCTCTTAGAGGGTCAGGGACCATCTGTCACGAAACGATCATGGTTCCGTATGGGGAAAGACTGTTTTCTGTTAGGTTCTGGCAATATAAGATGAAAAAGGCCGCTATGCTTTGGCATAGCGGCCTTTTTGTAGTCCATTTTGATGATTACTCTGCAGGCGCGCCGCAGGTGCCAACCAATTGCTGATATTGTTCTGTGATCCAGCCCAAAGCCTGCTCTGGGTTTTGTTCTTCGATCTGGCCTGTCAGCTGGGCAAAGACCTCGGCCGCGCGGCTGTCTTCGACCATGGCGAATTGCTGTCCAGCAAAGATCGTGTCGTAGACAAAGAACGCCACTGCAACCAGAAGGATGCCGCGCAGAACGCCGAAGAAGAAGCCAAGACCCTGATCAAGGCCGCCCAGAGCGGAGCGCTGGATGACGCTCGAAAAGAGCGGGGTGAAGATGGACACGACCACAAGAGCCACTGCGAAAACCGCAGCAAAGGCTGCAATAATCGCCAATTCGCAGCTATCGCCGATAAAATCACCGATGACAGGAATCTGGCGCACCAGCGGTTCAACCTGATCGGCAAAGATGAAAGCAATGATTGTTGCGCCGATCCAGCCGGCAATCGCCATAGCCTCGCGCACGAAACCGCGGCTGTAGGCGAGTACGCCTGACAGCAAGATAATGATCGCGACGCCTGCGTCGACGAGTGTGAAACCTTCCATGGTCCGTCTCCTGCGATCGACGCTATCTTGCGCCGAATACCTCTTCTACAAAACCGGCCAGGTCGGTGGCATGCCGCAGACCCAAACCCTCCACGCTGGGCTGTTTGGCCTGTTGCGGGAGTATCGCAGTTGTAAAACCAAGTTTTTGCGCCTCTTTCAATCTATTTTCCGATTGCACCACAGGACGCAGCGCGCCGGACAAACTGATTTCGCCGAAAACAACGGCCTCGGCGGGCAAGGCTGCGTCTTCGCGCGCTGACACCAAAGCCGCCGCCACAGCAAGGTCTGCGCCTGGTTCAGAGATGCGCAAACCCCCTGCTACGTTGAGGTATACGTCCAATCCGGTGAAGGGCACACCGCAGCGCGATTCCAGCACGGCCATGATCATCGCGAGCCTGCCGCCGTCCCATCCGACGACAGATCGGCGTGGTTGGCTGTGTGGCGAAGGTGCCACAAGTGCCTGTATCTCGCACAGCATCGGCCGCGACCCTTCGATGCCCGCAAATACAACTGATCCGGGGGCAGGGGGGCCGCGTTCAGAGAGGAAAAGGGCCGAAGGATTCTTCACTTCCGCCAGTCCTTTGCCGGTCATTTCAAAGACGCCGATTTCATCGGCAGGGCCAAAACGGTTCTTGACCGACCTTAAGATGCGGAACTGGTGACCACGCTCGCCTTCGAAATAAAGAACCGTATCGACCATATGTTCAACGACGCGGGGGCCAGCGATGGCGCCTTCTTTGGTGACATGCCCCACCATGATCACGGCCATACCGTTACGTTTGGCAAATGTCGTTAGCTCATGCGCGGATGACCGGACCTGAGATACACTGCCCGGCGCGCTATCGACGTTGTCGGCCCACATTGTCTGGATTGAATCGATGATTGCCAGATCGGGCTTCTCTTCCTCAAGCGTGGTCAGAATATCACGCAGGTTCGTTTCAGAGGCGAGCATGACCGGGCTTTTCTCTAGCCCCAAACGGCGGGCGCGCATTTGCACTTGTGCGTTCGATTCTTCGCCAGAGATATAGATGACTTTCAAACCGTTACGGGCAAATCTTGCAGCAGCTTGAAGCAATAGAGTGGACTTACCGATCCCCGGATCACCGCCGACCAAGAGAGCAGATGCCTTGACCAGTCCTCCGCCTAAAACGCGGTCCAACTCGCCGACGCCTGCTTCAGTACGCGGCGGCTCTTGTTCTTGCGTATCCAGATCGGTCAGGGGGATTGCATTGCCCCGGATTGCACCGAGCGATTTACCCTTGGGGCCGCTGGACAATGCCTTGGATTCACTGATCGTGTTCCACGACTGACAGGCATCACATTGCCCCGACCACTTGCGAAAGGCAGCACCACATTCAGAGCAGGAGAAATTCAAATCTTTTGCCATGTTCACCTTTTGGACCAAAAGGTGAACGTTGGCAATGATCGGTTAGGCTTTTGCCTTGGACTGTGGGGTCAGGGCAGAGATCACGATAGATGCGAGGATGCAGGCTGTGAACATATAAAGCCCCCAACCCGTTTCGACCTTGCCGATGCCAACGCCTTTGAAAACAACGATGTAGAGGGCGATCAGGAACACATCGGCCATTGCCAGCTTGCCAATCCATGACAGAACGGGAAGCGTTTTGTCTTTGAGCAGGTTGAAGTGCACCAGCGCGAGGCCAATCGTCTTAAGATAAGGCGCAAACAATGCAAAGGCGGTAACAAGTAGCGCCAGCGCCACATCGCTGTCCCACAGCGCCTGCATGCCGGAGATCACACTGATCTCGCTCAGCCCAAAAATCGGGAGCAAGCCCGCCCGCATGAGCGGCGCAAACCAAGCGATTGGGAAAAGGATCAGAAGAGCAAGATTGGCGATGCGCAGAACGTTTAACATAAGAAACCCGTTTAAATTCTGATGTTTAGATAGGGAAGTTCAGATCAGATGACAAGATTACTTGCCAAATGTCTTGCGATTATAGCGCGCGCCAAGCTGGGTGAGCACCTCGTATCCGATTGTGTTCGCCACCCTTGCCAGATCATCCACGTTTTGCTGTGGGCCGATCAGGGTCAGCTTCTTTGGCGTCTCAGTCAGCTCGGTGACATCAATCGTCAGCAGGTCCATAGACACACGCCCCACCAACGGGCACGGTGTGTCACCGTGATAGAGCGTCGCCTTGTCCGATAGAATGCGCGTGATCCCATCGGCATAGCCTGCCGATACCGTTGCAATACGGGATGCGCGGTTTGCCTGCCATACGTTGCCATAGCCTACGACTTCGCCCTCCGCCACGTCACGCACCTGCACGACAGGCAAGTCCAGTTCGATCACCGGGCTGGCCTGATCAAAAGGAAGACCGCCATAAAGACCAATGCCGGGGCGGGTCAGGTCAAAGTGATACTCAGGACCCAAAAGCACACCACCGGTCGCGGCCAGTGAACGTGGTACCTGAATACCATCGGTCATCTTTTTAAACTGCGCGAGTTGATAAGGGTTCATCGGGTGATCCGGTTCATCCGCACAAGCCAGATGCGACATGACCAAACGCGGTTTTTGCGCCAGTGCCAGTTCGGCCACCGCAGCCCATTCGTCAATTTCCATGCCGAGACGGTTCATGCCGGTATCAAGCTGGATGCCAAAGGGATGGCCCGGCAACGTCTCAAGATGATGGGTCAACTGTTCAACCGAGTTGAGCATCGGCGTCAGACCCAATTCGCGGATCAGATCGGTATCGCCTTGCATATGCCCCGAAAACACACTGATTTCAGGCTTTGGTCCCAGTTCTTCGCGGATCGCGGCGGCCTCTTCGGCCATCGCGACAAAGAACTGCCGCACACCGGCTTTGAACAGGGCCTTGGCCACATTCGCGGCCCCCAAGCCATAGCCATTGGCCTTTACAACCGCGGCAGTCTTGCAATCGGTCATGGCATCCAATGCGCGCCAGTTGGCGACGACAGCATCAAGGTCAATAATCAGGCGTCCGGTACTCATGCCGACCTTTTGGCAGGGGCGATGAGGCGGGGCAAGAGTTTTGCGCATGCATTGCCATCAAGACGGTTATTCCAGCGAGTAGGGATTGTGTTCCAGATGTGATCCGCGACGCTGATCTCTAGTGCGGTTTTGAGTTTCCTTCTTCCGACCGCTCAAGGATCGTTTCAATCTCGGTCATCTGTGCCGGTGTGAGTGCCCCATGATCTAATGCACCACATAAATCATGCACTTGTTCTGGCGTTCGAAAGCCCGGAATAGGCATTGCATTTGGTGTACGTGCCCAAAGCCACGCAATCGCCCCTTGCGCGAGGCTCCGCCCGTCGGACATGAGTGTTTCGCGCACAGCGTTAAGCTGCGCGATGTATGCGTCCGTAATTTTACCGTCCTTGAAATAGTCCTGCCATCCGGGGTTGCTGCCGCGAATTTCATCTTTGCTGAACGTGGTATTGGCATCGTATCTGCCGCCCAAAACACCCATCGCAAGGGGGGAGCGGATGAGGGAGAGTTGATTGGTCTCTTCCACAGTCCTGACCATTTGTGTGGCGGGCAGAAAGACGTTCATCGCATGTTCAACGGTTGTAAAGCCGGGGTGATCAGCAAAGGCACGCAGGCTGTCCGAGAAATCGGTGGACCATCCATAAGCGCCAATGATCCCATCGTCATAAAGCCCGGCCAGCATATCAAAGGTCGGCCGCGCGTCCTCGACAGCCAATTCGTTGTTATGGTGCAGCACCATATCAATCCGGTCGCGGCCCAGCCGCTTGCGCGATGCATCAATGGATTTTCGAATGATTTCGGGATCGTTGATTTGGGCGATAAGCTGTTTTGTTTCAGTGTCGATGTCCCACCCGATCTTTGTCGCGATGGCGATGTTCGGATGGGCTTTCAGTGCCGCACCCAACACGACCTCTGAATGTCCACAGCCGTAGGCTTGCGCCGTGTCGAAATGCTTGATGCCATGCTCAAGTGCTGCGGCAACAGCCGCTTTGGAAACATTGTCGTCAACCTCGCCCCAGCCAACGGCGCGGTCTTCCATGAAGAAAGGCCCGCCAATAGCCCAGCAGCCAAGGCCGAGGGTTGGTTTTGTTGGGATATGTTTGAAATCAGCCATCTGAGACCTCCAATGATGTGCGATACATACTGATTTTGTGGTCGAGGAAATGCTTGCAGGCTTTCAGTTCTGCTTCGCGATGGGCAAGGGTAACGGCATGCCGTTCAAGTACACCCAAACGCAAGGCACGTTGGTCAGGTTCATTGCAGTCGGGCGCATGGGCCGACACTGCAAAGCGTTTGACTTCGTCTAGCGGCATCCCCGTGGCGCGTAGCCTTTCAAGGGTGGTGAGCCAGTTGATGTCATCGCCGCTGAACACGCGCCATCCGCGCGCGTCCCGCTGGATGGGGGCCAACATGCCCGACTTCTCGTAGAACCGAATGGTGTCCTGAGTCAGCCCTGACCGGGCGGCAGCTTCTTTGATTCGCATCGCGCATTCCTCCGATGGCCAACGAGTTAGCCTATTGGAGTCACTCCAAGTCAAGCAATGGTTTTAGAATTGCTGCTCGTCGCCTTGCTGCCACGGCTTTACCAGATTGCCGAAGCGGGTGAATTCGGCCACGAAGGACAACTCCACCGTCCCGATTGGGCCGTGACGCTGTTTGCCCACAATGACTTCGGCCTTGCCATGCAGGCTCGACATCTTTTCCTGCCATGCAGCGATGGCTTCCATGTTGTGATCTTCAGGCTTTTCGCGCTCCACGTAGTATTCGCCACGATAAACGAACATGACCACATCAGCGTCTTGCTCGATCGACCCGGATTCGCGCAGGTCTGATAGCTGCGGACGCTTATCTTCACGGTTTTCGACCTGACGCGAAAGCTGCGACAGTGCGATGACCGGTATGTTCAACTCTTTCGCAATAGCCTTGAGCCCCATCGAAATTTCACCGATCTCCTGCACCCGGTTCTCTGAGGTGCCGCGCACAAGCTGCAAATAGTCCACGATCAGCACATCCAACCCATGCGTCCGTTTCAGGCGGCGGGCGCGGGCGGCCAGTTGCGAGATCGGAATTGCGGCAGTGTCGTCAATGTAGAGCGGGCAGGACTCAAGCTGCTTCGCGGCATCGACAAAGCGGCGGAATTCGCTTTCGGTCATGTCGCCTTGGCGGATTTTGTGGGACGAAATCTCGGAAGCTTCTGCGAGGATACGGCCCGCCAACTGCTCCGCACTCATCTCAAGCGAGAAGAAACCAACCACGCCGCCATCAACGGCGCCTTCGCTGCCGTCCTGCAACTGCCCTTTGCGGTAGGCCTTGGCGATATTGAACGCAATGTTCGTCGCAAGCGAGGTTTTTCCCATCGACGGACGCCCCGCAAGGATCAGAAGGTCGGACTTATGCAAACCACCCAGTTTCTTATCCATATCCGTCAGGCCAGTGGAAATCCCGGCCAGCCCACCATCGCGCTGATAGGCGGTGTTGGCGACGTTAACGGCCTCGGTCACGGCAGCGAGGAAGGATTGGAACCCTTTCTCGGACACACCCTGTTCAGCTAGCGTGTAAAGCGCCTGTTCGGCCTCTACGATCTGTTCCTTCGGTTCATGTTCGACATCGACCTTGCCCGCCTTGTCGGTGATGTCGCGGCCCAGTTTGATTAGTTCGCGCCGCGTCGCCAGATCATAGATCATCTGGGCATAATCACGGGCGGCAAAAGCTGAAATCGCCGCACCGGCAAGGCGGGCGAGGTAGGGTGGACCGCCCAGTTCTTTCAGACCTTCATCGTCTTCCATAAAGGTCTTCAGCGTGACCGGGCTAGCCAGCATGTTGCGCCCGATCCGGCTGGCCGCTGTCTCAAAGATGCGCGCATGTACGGGGTCGTAGAAATGCTTTGGGCCAATGATCGAGGCCACCCGATCAAACACATCGTTATTCGTCAGAATGGCACCCAAAAGCTGCTGCTCAGCTTCAATAGAATGCGGCATCAGATCGGCGTCGGCCTCTTCGACGCCGGTCGCGTTAAAAGTTGTTAGTTCGTTCATTTTTGCTCACCTGTTCCCCGTGTCGTCCTATCAGTCGCCCTGCGGCTGTGGCCATCTGGAAATGATCGGGGATACCCTGCGGGATAAACCTGTGGACAACATGCGATAGATTTTAAACATACCGTAAATAGTGCCGTAACGCAAAAAGAACACAATATGCGCGATTGTTTGGCGATTCTCAGCAAGTGTTCTCTGAAAGACCGTGGATAAGTTTTATGCTGGCGCCCATCCGGCGGGATCATGCAGGTAAGCTTCAACCGCGCTGAGCGTCGCCGTATCATATGCGCCACGCGCCTTGGCCTCGGCCAGAACGTCCCACCATGTGCACAGGCTGATCAATTGCACACCATGATCGCTCAGCGTCTTTTCCACGCCATCAAAAATGCCGTAGTAGAAAATCACCGCCGTTGCTGAACAGGTCGCCCCGGTTTCGCGGATCGCGTCGACGAAGGATAGTTTAGAGCCGCCGTCGGTGGTCAGGTCTTCCACCAAAATCACGCGTTGGCCTTCGGTCATCACCCCTTCGATGCGGGCATTGCGGCCATAACCTTTGGGTTTTTTGCGCACATAGGTCATTGGCAGTGCAAGCCGCTCTGCGATCATTGCGCCAAAGGGTATGCCTGCCGTCTCACCACCTGCGACATTGTCAAATGCCTCAAACCCTGCCTCGCGCATGATGGACACGGCCATGAAGTCCATCAGGGTGGCGCGGATACGTGGGAAGGAAATCAGCTTGCGGCAATCCACATAGGTAGGTGCCTGCTTGCCAGAGGCATGGGTGAAGGGCTCGGTCGCATTAAAGTCAATCGCGCCGATTTCAATCAGCATACCAGCGGTCAGGCGGGATATCTCTTCTTTGGTTGGGAATGAGGTAGGGATCATAGCAGGGGCCTTTATCTTCTTATGTTCCAAAATATCTCCGCCGGGTGCATCACTCCTCGACACGCCAATGCAGATCAAACCCCGGATCAAACACAGTGACTGGGCCATCCCCGGTTTCTATTTGCTCAGGATATGTGACAGGGGCGCCTTTGGTCAGCGTGATCGTCTCTTCGTTCGGAGGTAGACCATAGAAGCGTGGCCCATTGAGAGATGTGAAATCTTCCAGTTTGGTTATTCGGCCTGCGGCGTCAAACACCTCAGCGAGGCAGGACATGGTATTGGGCGCCGTAAAGATCCCCGCACAGCCGCAGGCCTGCAGTTTCAAAGGGTCCGTATGTGGCGCACTGTCTGTCCCAAGAAAGAACCGCTTATCGCCAGAGACAGCGGCTTGTACCAAGGCCACCCGGTGCGCTTCGCGTTTTGCGACAGGCAGGCAATAGAAATGCGGCTTGATCCCACCAGCCAGTATATGATTGCGGTTGATGATCAGGTGATGGGTCGTGATCGTTGCGGCCATATTTTTATGGCTGTCGCGAACGTAATCAACCGCATTCTGGGTTGTGACATGTTCCATCACGATTTTCAGATCAGGGACTTTCTTGCGCAGCGGCTTGAGGACCTTCTCAATAAAGACGGCTTCGCGATCGAAGATATCAATCTGACTATCCGTGACCTCACCGTGCACACAAAGCGGCATCCCGATCTCGGCCATGACTTCAAGGACCGGACGCACCTTTTCGAAGTCGCGCACACCTGAGGCCGAATTCGTCGTAGCCCCGGCAGGGTAAAGCTTAACCGCAGTCGCAATCGCGTCCGCATGGGCGGCGCGCACGTCTTCGGGGTCGGTCGCCTCGGTCAGGTAGAGCGTCATCAAGGGGGTGAAACGGGCACCCTCAGGCACCGCCGCCATGATCCGCGTGCGATAGGCTACGGCCTGTTCAGCCGTCACAACCGGCGGCACCAGATTGGGCATGATGATGGCGCGGGCGAAATGGCGTGTTGTTTCTGGCAGCACAGCCTTTAACATTTCGCCATCACGCAGATGTAAATGCCAATCATCAGGGCGGCGTATGGTCAGGCTGGTCAAATGTTTATCAGGCATGACGCCGGATTACACCGTTGCGCAGATAGACGCCATAGGGCTTTGATAATTCTCCTTGTGGATAAAGGCGCATTTCTTGATATTTTGGACCAAGCCGATGGACTTAAGGAGTAACATCACATGCTGGGATTTTTAATCGCTGCTGCCGCTGGTTTTTTGACACCACAGCTTGAAGGGCCAGTGGCAGGGCCGATTGCGAAAGCGCTTGAGGGGTATTTCCCCATTGCCGCGCATGAACGCCGCGTGATCGCTTTCATGGTGGCCTTACTTGCCGCAGCCATTCTGGCAGCCGCTTTTGACAGCGGGTCGGTCTTTGGGATCATTATCGGCGCAATCCTGGGGTATTTTGGTAAGCGCATCTTTGATGTGCTAAAAAAGGCGATCGACGGCAAGCGCGACGCAAGCTGACCTAGGCCATGCATTTGCTGCATCGCGGCAATGCAGCATTGGTGGTTTTCGTTACGGGTCGGGTGGTTAAATCTTGGGTCAGTAAACCGAAAACTGACAGGACCGCCAAAATGGCCTTTTACACTGATACTATTGATTTTACCGCCAGGCCTGCGTTTAGCAACGCTATCCGGGGCTTTTTTACCCGCATCATCGCAGCACAAAACCGATCCATTGATGTGGAGCGGATGCAAGACCTCAGCGACGCTGAACTCGCGCAGATGGGCCTGACACGCGATGGGATCGTGCGCCACGTATACCGCGACATCTATTACGTGTGAATGTCCTGGGTGGGGCTCAGTTCTTCATACTTGTCGACGAAGAACGCCTTATGGCCCCGCTTGATCATATATGCGCAGATAATGCGCGCCAAACGCGGGTGGCCGGTGATAATAAGCCGTCGCACCAGTGCCCGCACATAGGTCGGATCATAGCGCCGCGCGCGCAAAAGCTGTAGGAACCGACGCCGATCCAGCGTGCCGTCCATCGCCAGCTTGATCAAGACGTCATGGATACCCATCCGGTCAAAGGCCTGATCCAGATCATCCCCCAAAAGCGGGCAGGGTAAGGCTGTTACATGCGACTTGCGGAACAAAGCTGCATGGCAGGCATCAAGCCGCTCAATCGGATCAAAGGCGATAAAGACCCGGTTTGCTCCATCAATCATCTCTGGCGCATAGCCATAGCGGTCATTGAAGTTCGTCTTGCGCATCGGTTTGAACCGTCCATCCCAACCGGCCATTTGCGCATCAAGCGTGGCTTGCGGACGCAAAGCGATGACGGTCGCTCCAGGTGCCACGACAGAGTAAGCGGCAGCAGCATAAGACGCGCCATCACCGCCGCCATGAAAGATAATCCGTTCAAAGTTGTCAAAAAAACCTTCATCAACCATGCGGTCAAAGAAGTCATAGACATACTGATCGCGAAACCAGCTTTGCTTGAACGAAAACAATGCCAAATGAGACCAACCATCGTGGCGCGCATAGGGAAAACCGCGCGGCTCGGCGTCGATGTTGTTCTCACGCACCGATTGGACGTTCTCGAAGGTCACCAAAAGCGCGTTGCCTGCCTCAAGAAACCCCGCACAGTGTTCCCGCCCAAGCTGTTCAAAAAAACCGTAGTCTTCGCAAACGTCATCAACCTTGGCCAGCCAGGCATTAGCGCCAAGATCCCTGAAGTTCGCATCAATGGCGAGTTGCCGGTCTTCCATACTCTGTACTCCAAGGCCAAAGATATCTTGGCCATGTCCGAGGGAATACATAACTTTTGAGGCAGTAACGAGGCACGAATGCCGTGTTCAATGTTGCCGATATACTCTAAAAGAAGGCTTGAAGCCCTGTTTGTGCACGCCCAAGGATCAATGCATGCACGTCATGCGTGCCTTCATAGGTATTCACCGTCTCAAGGTTGATCATATGGCGCATGATCTGGAAATCTTCGCTGATTCCATTGCCACCATGCATGTCGCGTGAGCTGCGTGCGATCTCAAGCGCTTTGCCACAGTTATTCCGCTTCATAAGACTGATCATTTCAGGCGCTGCTTTGCCCTGCTCCATCAGGCGACCCAGTTGCAGGGCTGATTGTGTGCCAAGCGCAATTTCAGTTTGCATATCCGCCAGTTTCTTTTGGAAAAGCTGGGTTTGGGCCAAAGGCTTGCCGAATTGCTTGCGATCCAATCCATATTGCCGGGCGGCGTGCCAACAGGCCTCTGCCGCACCCATCACCCCCCAACAAATGCCATAGCGTGCGCGGTTCAAGCACCCAAATGGGCCTTTCAACCCCTGCACATCCGGCAAAAGGGCATCCTCAGACACGGTGACATTGTCCATCACAATTTCACCCGTCACGGATGCGCGCAGGCTCAGCTTGCCGCCAACCTTGGGCGCGGAAAGCCCCTGCGCGCCCTTGTCGAGGATAAAGCCACGAATCTTGCCATCATGCGCGTCTGACTTGGCCCAGATGATAAATACATCCGCAATGGGCGCATTGCTGATCCACATCTTTGATCCGTTGATCACATAGCCATCGGCGGTCTTCTTGGCCGTCGTTTTCATTCCCGCAGGGTCACTACCGGCATCAGGTTCTGTCAGGCCAAAGCAGCCGATCAGCGTACCAGCCGCTAGTCCGGGCAGGTACTTTGCGCGCTGGGCCTCACTGCCATAGGCATGGATGGGATACATCACCAAGGACGATTGCACAGACATCATTGAGCGATAACCACTGTCCACCCGCTCAATTTCGCGGGCGACAAGGCCGTAGGTGACATAGCCTGCGCCCAGCCCGCCGTATTCTTCGGGAATGGTCAGGCCTAACAGGCCCGCAGCACCCATCTGCGCAAAAATGCCCGGATCAACGGTTTCTTCGCGGTAGGCATCAGTGACGCGGGGCTGCAAGACCTCTTGTGCAAAGGTATTGGCGGCATCACGCAGCATCCGTTCATCCTCGGAAAGCTGGTCCTCTAACCGCAAAGGATCGGCCCAATCGAACGGCCCTAAATCCGGGCCAAAACCAGTTGCTGTGATCGGTGTCGGTGCGTTCACGGTGCTTACTCCCATGCTTTGTATTCGAAACTAGGCCTTCTGCCGCATAGGGGCAATGGATGGCACATGAAATGCGTGACTTACGACTACGGTGCAAGCCGCAAAAAGATATGCTAGATTTAATTTATTCACAGCAAGATGCCTTACCATGACAGATAACATCACTGACCTTCCGCAACTGGCCCTTGATTGGCATCGCGCGGGGCGCGGTGTTGCAATTGCAACCGTGGTCGCAACCTGGGGGTCCGCCCCGCGCCCTGTTGGCAGTCAGCTCGTGATTGATGCTGACGGTGCGATGGAAGGCTCTGTTTCGGGGGGATGCGTTGAAGGTGCGGTCGTGACCGACGCGATTGATGCCATTACCGCAGGGGAACAACGCTTGTTGAGCTTCGGCGTGAGTGATGATGAAGCTTTCGCCGTGGGTCTTGCTTGTGGGGGTGAGATCAAAGTGCTGATCGAACCCGTAGGCTCGGTCATGCCGGTCGAAATTCTGGAACGGCTGACGGACGCGCGCAGCCAGTCGGAACCTGTCGTCTATGTGACGGATATCGAGAAGAGCCAGCCGCGTTTGCACCCGGCGGCGGCCTACCCGGACCGACAGCGGTCCGATACATCCGGGATCGAGGCGGATGGGCGCACCTTCGTGGCCGTTCATAATCCACCTTTGCGCATGATCATCGTGGGTGCCGTGCATATCGCGCAGCACTTGGTGGGGATGGCGCGAGCCTGCGGATACAAGCCTATTCTGGTCGATCCGCGCCCCGCCTTTGGGTCACAAGCACGCTTTCCCGGCGAAGCGATACAGGATGATTGGCCGGACGCCGCCTTGCGCGCGCTGAAGATTGATGCGCGCACAGCGGTTGTCACTCTGACGCATGATCCCAAGTTGGACGATCCCGCGATAGTTACAGCCTTGGAATCGGAAGCTTTCTATCTGGGCTGTCTGGGGTCCACGCGCACCCATGCAAAAAGGGTGATACGGCTGAAAGAAGTTGGGTTCACCGATGACGAAATTGGGCGCATCCACGCGCCGGTGGGGCTGGATATTGGGGGGCGGCAGCCCGCCGAGATTGCGGTGAGCATCATGGCTGAAGTCACACAGACACTCCGCAAGACCATCTAAGAGGTCTCGCAGAGAGTGAAATTAAAAGGCCTTCACACGTGTGAAGGCCTTTGCATTTTCGAAAAAAGGGTAGTGCCTACTTCGGCAGTGGCCCAATCAGCATCACCATCTGGCGACCTTCCATCTTGGGGAAGTTTTCCACCTTGCCGGCCTCTTTGGTGTCTTCCGCGACACGTTCAAGCAGCTCACGGCCCAATTGCTGGTGCGCCATCTCACGCCCACGGAAGCGCAGTGTGATCTTTACCTTGTCGCCATTTTCCAGAAACTTGAACACGTTGCGCATTTTCACATCGTAATCATGGTTGTCCGTGTTGGGGCGGAACTTCACCTCTTTGATTTCAATGATCTTTTGCTTCTTGCGCGCTTCGGCTTCTTTCTTCTGCGTCTCGTATTTGAACTTGCCATAGTCCATGATCTTGCAGACCGGCGGGTTGGCATTTGGTGAGATTTCCACCAGATCAAGCCCGGCATCATCTGCCATCACCATCGCGCGTTCAGGTGTCACAACACCGACGTTTTCGCCTTCTGCGCCAATCAGGCGGATTTCCGAAGCCCGGATACGATCGTTGATCCGTGGGCCTGTGTCACGTTGTGGTGGCGCGTTATGAGGTCTGCGTCCTATGGTCTTTATCCTTTGGTTGTTCCATCTTCGTGACCGTCAAACTAAACACCCCCAAGGGCGGCTTCAACCCGCAAAAGATGCGGTTTATCGTTGATTTTGCTTCAGCGATTGCGCTTTCCCTTTGATGGGGCTTCTGACATATCCGCTGGCAAGGTCCGATGGGGGCCCAAATACGAAGATTTGGAAAAGGAGATGACCCATGCGTGCAATACTCATTCTTGCCATCGTGGCGATTGTTGGGTTTTTTGGCTATCAATATGCGGCCGAAGGACGTGGTCCTAGTGAAGCTGTCGGCGTTCTGACCGGCGCAACCCAAGAGGCAGAGCGTGCTGCTGCTGAAGCGGCTGCAGAAGCTGCCGCGGCTGAAGAAGCTGCCGCCGAAGCCGCCGCCGCCGCCGAAGCACAGGCTGCAGAAGAAGCCGCCGCCGCTGAAGCTGCTGCCGAGGAAGCCACTGCTGCTGCTGCCGCCGCCGAGGCTGAAGCTGCAGCACAAGCTGCTGAAGAGGCTGCAGCGCAAGCCGCTGCTGAAGCAGAAGCTGCTGCCGCCGCTGCCGCTGAGGAAGCCGCAGCCGCAGCCGAAGAGGCAGTTGAAGATGCGACCGCCGAGGTCGCAGAGGCCGGCGAAGACCTGATGTCGATGGCAGGGGAATTGCTGACTGTGGAGGGTTTTGACGCCGACAAGGTCACCCAGTTGGTGGAAGGTTCTGATCTGTCCGATGACATGAAATCGTTGATGACGACGGCAGTTGATACAGCGAAAGACAATCCGCTGTTGCTTGAGCCAGTGCTCGCCAACATCCGAGAAGCGCTCGGCCTCTAGGCGATTATAAAACAAAAGCAAAAGGGCCACATCGCAAGCGCAATGTGGCCCTTTTTTGATCTGTGACTAGCGTTAGTCCAGAAACGCCTTTTCAACCACATAGTGTTGTGGCTTAGAGTTCGCGCCTTCGACCAGCCCGTATTCCTCAAACATCTCTTTCAGTTCAAGATTGAAAGCCAAATTCCCACAAATCATCGCCCGGTCAGTTTCCGGCGACAGCGGCGGCACATCAAGATCGGCAAATGCTTCACCCGACCGCATCAGATCCGTGATACGCCCCATCTTGGGGCTCTCTTCGCGTGTGGTCGTAGGATAGTATTTGATCTTTTTCCAAAACCCTTCGCCAATCACCTCGTTCAGTAACTCATCTTCTTTGAGCCCCTCAATCAGGTCGCGCCCATAGGTCAATTCGCCCACTTCGCGGCAGGTATGGGTGATGATCACCTCATCATAGTCTTCATAAGTCTGCGGTTCGCGCAGAAGCGAGGCAAAGGGGGCAAAGCCCGTGCCGGTGGCAAAAAACCAGATGCGTTTGCCAGGTAACAAAGCGTCATGCACCAGCGTGCCAACGGGTTTGGGGCGCAGGATCAGTTCATCACCCGGTTTGATATGTTGCAGTTTGGATGTCAGTGGACCGTCCTGCACCTTGATCGAGTAAAACTCCAACTCCTCATCCCAAGACGGGGATGCGATCGAATAGGCGCGCAACAGTGGCTTTTGCTTGCTGGTCTTCGGATCAGGATCACCCATCAATCCAATCATCACGAACTCACCAGAGCGGAAGCGCAAGGACGCAGGCCGTGTCACCCGAAAGGAAAACAAGCGGTCGGTATAATGTTTCACATCCGTCACTGTCTGCGCGTCAGGCAGGGTCGGGACAGCTTTGGCGGTATCTGTGGTCACGGGTTTTTGCTCTGTCATATCATTCATGGCGCATCCATAGGCTGCGCCCTCCGTCTAATCATTGATCTCTGTCAGGGAAAGGGGTGTTAGCCGCGCAAATGCGCTTGATAATTGTGGTTTTGCCAATCTGCGCGGAACCGCCATTGTTCTTCTGGCTGGCGTGCCGCCAAGGCATCATTGATTTCCACCTCGTCAAAGCCAGACCGGCGCGCCATTGCATATTGATCTGCCAGCACATGGCCTTTGGCGCGCAACCGGCCCTTGAAGCCCGCACGGCGTAGCATCGCCGCCAGCGTGAACCCGCGCCCATCCGCAGATGACGGAAAATCAATACGGATCATCGCTGCGTTATCAAGTCCAACCAACGCCTCTGGCGCCGTATCCGATGGCAGATCGACGCCATAGTCGCAGTCATTTGCCGCAACTTCATCCAAAGCCACAAACCCGCAGGCAAAGTCATCTGCGGCAAAGCCCTTATCCGTTACAATCACGCTCATGCTGCTTGTCCTTTTCGTGTCGCGCCATTCTTGTCGAAGTGAATGCCGCACTCGGTTTTTTCTGTTCCACGCCAACGTCCTGCGCGCTGATCTTCATGATCGCTGACGCGTGTTGTGCAGGGCATGCAGCCAACAGATGGATACCCTTGCGCCACTAACGGATGCCGCGGCAGATCATGTTCTGTCATGTAATCCCGCAGATCCTGCGCGGACCACTTTACCAACGGATTGATCTTGATCTTGCGACCATCTTTTTCAAAGAGCGGTAGATCAGTACGCTTGCCACCCTGGAACTGCTTGCGCCCGGTGATCCAGCCGTCAAAATCTGCCAATGCTTGCGCCAAAGGCCGTGTCTTGCGCAGATCGCAGCAGGCGTCAGTGTCGGCCTGATGCAACAGCCCATCCACGTCTTCGGTCAGCACTGCGTTCCGGTCGGGCGACATAACACGCACATCGGTCAGCCCCAGCGCCTTTGCGACCTCGCGTTGATAGGTCAGCGTTTCGGGAAACAACATTTCAGTGTCGAGAAAGATCACCGGCGTTGCTGTGTCAATCTGTGCTATCATGTGCAACAGCACAACGCTTTCGGCACCAAAAGAGGATACCAAGGCGATTTGTCCCACCTCCACATCATTCAACGCGTGACGCAGCACAGTTTGTGCGTCAGATTTGCGGTGCAGGATATTGCGGCGTTCGGCCAGTTCCTTAAGCGGCATTGGCTTTGTCCTCGCTTGGATAAAGAATCGCCTTGAACGGTTCCATCCCCAGACGGCGATAGGCTTGCAAGAAGGTTTCATCCGCATCGCTGCGCAGACCCAAGTAACCCGTCACCAGACGCTCAATTGCCGGGACAATCTCATCCGCGCTAAAGCCGGGGCCTGCGCGTTCGCCGATGGTTGTCGTCTCGGTGCCGTCACCGCCCAGCGTGATCTGGTAGTTTTCCACGCCAGCCCGGTCCAGCCCGAGGATACCGATGTGCCCAACATGGTGATGCCCACAGGCGTTGATGCAGCCCGATATTTTGATCTTCAGCTGACCAATCTCATGTTCGATCTTCAGCTCGTCAAACCGCGTCGCGATTTCTTGCGCGATCGGGATTGAGCGTGCTGTCGCCAGCGCGCAGTAATCCATACCGGGGCAAGCGATAATATCAGAGGCCAAACCGATGTTTGCGGTCGCCAGATCAGCCTCACGCAACGCGGCATAAACCTTTGCGAGGTCCGCTTTGTGCACATGCGGCAGGATCACGTTCTGTTCATGGCTGATGCGCAATTCACCATGCCCATATTGTTCGGCCAGATCGGCCATGACGCGCATCTGGTCAGAGGTCGCATCACCGGGCGTTGCGCCGTGTTTTTTGATGCTGATGGACACGATGGCATAACCATCCGCTTTATGGTCGGAAAGGTTCGTATCAGTCCAAGACCGAAACGCGGGGTTGGCAAGACGTGCTGCCTCATATCCGCCTGTTGACTTGCTCTCAAATGCTGGTGGGGCGAAGGCTGCTTCGATCTCTTCCAACAGCGCTTGATCGTGTCCAGAAAACCCGGCACGGATCGCGGCAAAGCGATCCTCGACCAGGTCCTGAATTTTCTCCAATCCGTTCTCATGAACGGTGATTTTGATGCGTGCTTTGTACTTATTATCGCGACGACCCAGTAGGTTGTAGACGCTCACAATCGCCTCGCAATAGGGTAACAGATCCGCCTTGGGCAGGAAGGCCCGCAGCACTTTGCCCACCATCGGGGTGCGGCCAAGGCCACCGCCAACGATGACTTCGAAACCGGGCTCGTCCGTGTCATTCCGTACCATACGCAGGCCAATGTCATGCGCCTTCGTCACAGCGCGGTCGTGTTCCGCACCTGTCACGGCGATCTTGAACTTGCGTGGCAGGAATTGGAATTCAGGGTGGTCTGTGGACCACTGGCGCAAGAGTTCAGCGACAGGGCGGGGGTCTTCGATTTCGTCAGCAGCAGCACCGGCGAAATGGTCAGCCGTCACGTTGCGGATCGTGTTACCTGACGTCTGGATCGCGTGCATACCGACATCGGCCAGTGCCTCTAGCATATCAGGCACATCCTGCAACTTAGGCCAGTTGTACTGGATGTTCTGCCGCGTGGTGAAGTGGCCATAGCCCTTGTCCCAACGATCCGCGATATAGGCCAGCTGCCGCATCTGCGCTGGGTTCAACGTGCCGTAAGGCACTGCCACCCGCAGCATATAGGCGTGCAGTTGCAGATAGAGGCCATTCATCAGGCGCAGCGGCTTGAATTCATCCTCGGTCAAAGAGCCATCAATGCGGCGCTCCACTTGCCCACGGAATTGGGCAACACGGGAACGGACGAAAGCTTCGTCGAAGTCGTTGTAAGTGTACATTATGAAAGCTCCACTTGCTTGCCATGGGCATAGTTGGATGGACCGCGTGTGCGGAATTCTTCGCGGAAATGTGTGGGTTCCGGGCCATTCTCGCCAGATTTGGCATCGGCCAGATAGGCGCCTGCGATCTCATCAACGCGCGCCTGTGCTTCCAGCAGTCGCAGGTCCGCGTGCGCCTCATCTGTCAGCAACTCGGCCTCGCGTATGTCGCGGGTCCACGCGTTGTTTTCAGTCAGCCAAACAGCGTCGCCTTCCAGCAGCGCATTTGCGGTGACGACTTTTGGGGTGAAGGTCCGGGGCATTATGCAAACTCCTTGAGTTGGCGGGCATTGGCGGCCGCATCGCGGGGGGCGAGACCGTAAAAGGTGATCGCCGGACCTTTGAGGTCGGCTTGGGTGAGGGTAGGCTCAAGTTCGGCCAGCGTCGTTGCGATGATCTGCTGATCGGCGCGGCTGACGTTCTCAATAATCGTCACAGGGGTCGCGGGATCTGCGCCATGCATCAGCAGGCGGCCTTGGATAAAGCGGGCTGATTTTTTACCCATGTAGATCGCCGCAACCTCACCGGGTTGGGCCAGCGCCTTCCAATCGTGGTCAGCATAGCCTTTGGTGTCGTGCCCGGTGATCAGACGCACCGAAGAATTGCGATGCCGCTTTGTCAGGCTTTGCCCGATGCCCGCCACTGCGGCAGAGGCAGCCGTGATGCCGGGGATGATGGTGTAAGGGATGTTATGGGCCTCGATCGCTTCGATCTCTTCATCCAGACGGCCAAAGACGGTTGGATCGCCCGCTTTCAAGCGGACCACATGGTGCCCGTCCAGCGCATGTTGCACGATCAACGCGTCGATATCTGATTGGGCCGTGGATTTACCAAAACCCTCTTTCCCCGCATCAATGATGATCGCTTCGCGGCGGGCCAGTTCGAGGATTTCACCCGTGACCAAACGATCGTGGATCACGACATCGGCCTTATCAAGCGCGTTGCGCGCCTTGAGTGTCAGCAGTTCCGGGTCGCCGGGGCCTGCGCCAACCAGATCAACCGAACCAGCCTTGGCCGTTTGCATGATGTGGGCGTCGAGGTGCTGTTCTAGGGCAGGGATAACACCGGCCTCGCCATTATCGGCCAAAGCTTTTGGACCGGTACCAAAGTAGAAGGAAGACCAGAAATCGCGGCGCTTGCGGCCCATCGGCAGAACCTCGACGGCATGCCGGAAGGTTTTGCCAATGCGTGCGAGGATGCCAAGCGAGGTTGGCAAGCGTGCTTCCAGGTCAGCCTTGATCGCACGGGCAAGAACAGGGGCGGCGCCTTCGGTGCCGATGGCCACCGTCACAGGATCACGGTCTACGATGGCGGGGGTGATGAATTGGCTGTCGGCGAGGTTGTCGACGATGTTGACGAGCGCACCTTCGGCGTGGGCGATGGCGGCAACGCGGGCATCTTCGGCGTCATCTTCGTTGGCGGCGTAAAAGAGGGCTGCACAGAGTGCATCGCCCGGTTCCATCGCGCGTGCGATGATCCGCAGCTTACCTTGATCGGCCCATTTGCGGATGTCTTCTGCGATCTCATCTGCGATCACGGTGATATGCGCTTCGGTCTTCATCAGCAGGCGTAGCTTGGCCATGGCGGCATCGCCGCCGCCCGACAAAACGATGCGGCGGCCTTCGACGGCAAGAAAGATGGGAAAGTGCTTCATGGGTTCGCCTTCAGATTTCTTAGGTTCAATATAGAACAATGTTCTGATATTTGCCTCCCCAGCGGCACTGATAAGGACGGATGTTCTTCCGCGCGCTGAGTTAGGACCACCTGTCCTGCAAAATCGGAGAAATGAGAATGTCGGTACGTATAGACGCCACAGACCGGAAAATTTTGGCGGCGATGCAAGCGGATGCAGCGCAATCATTGGACGAAATCGCCAAATCCGTGGGGTCTTCGAAGACACCCGTTTGGAATCGCATTCGCAAGATGCGTGAGGCAGGGATCATTGGGCAGCAGACGGTTTTGCTAGATGCAGAGGCGCTGGGGTTTGAGGCCTGCTTCTTTGTTCTGATCCGCACGTCGGAACATGATGCGGACTGGCAGCGGCGGTTCCTCAAGGCACTCAAGGTGCGGCCTGAGGTGCAAGAGGCGCACCGTCTGGCAGGGGATATCGACTATATCCTGAAGGTCAGGGTGCAGAACGCGCGGGCCTATGACACGTTTTATCAGGCGCTGATTTCGGAAGTTAAGGTGCACAATGTAACGGCACTTTTGTCGATGGAAGAGATCAAATCGACGGTGGCATTGCCGCTATAGGCGGAATTCATACTGGTTTTCCATACCTAATTGAACGAAGTTCACAAATCTTGTTGACGGGTAACTCTGGTCTCGTTAAATAAATGAACAGTGTTCAAAATATGGAGTTCAGTTATGCCTAAGACTAAATGCATACTTACAATCGCCACACTCTCACTCGCTGCCGCCTGTGCGGCACCGAGTGTACAACACACTGCCCAGTCCGCCGATCACAGCGCGCAGGCGGCCAGCCATGGTGCAAGCGCTGTCGCATCCGGTGCTGCCACCGTTTCGGCGGTGCCAGTTGTTGCAACAGGCGCGGTGCTGTCCATAACGGGCGCTGCGATTGAAAGCGTGGGGGACGTATCTGTCGATGCTGGCACCCAAGTCTTGGAAACGGGGCTTGGTGCCGCAGAACCACGTTGCGCTGCCACTCTTACATCAACTTGTGTGGTGCCCAATGGCCCACCGCAGCTGGATTAGAGGGGAACGATCATGACACGTATCCTGACAGTCGCCCTTTTTTTGGTGGTTACACTCTTTCCCATCGCGTCCTTTGCAGGCAGCAGTGCCGCAAGTAACCCGATCTTGCCCGCAAATGAGGTCGCCAGCTTTGCCAACAAAGTCCAACGCGATCTGGCGGCCCGTGGCGCAAATGTTGCGATTGTGTCGCGGGTGGGGCGTGACCCTTCGGTTCTGCCGGATGGGATCAATTACACCCATGTCGCATTCTGGGTCTATGCACGGATTACCAAGGCCGATGGCAGCACGGGGATGGGCTACCGCGTCTACAACCTTTATCAGCGCGACGGAGATCTGACCCAAAGCGATCTGGTGCAGGACACGCCGGGTGACTTTTTTGCCGGTGCGCATAGTCTGGATGCAGGGATCATCATTCCTGATCCGCGGTTGCAGCGTAAGATTTTGGATGTCATTGCCAGCCCGACCTATGCCGCCCTGCACAACGCGCGCTACTCGGTCCTTGCCAATCCGCGTTCAGGCCAGTTTCAGAACTGTACCGAGCATACGTTGGACGTGGTGATGGCGGCACTCTATGACACCAGCGATCCGGCGCAGATCAAAGCGAATATCGCGGCGCATTTCACCCCACAGCCCATCCGTTTGAATGGCATGCAACGCCTGCTGGCGCCTGCGGCATCTGCGGCACTGACGACGGCTGATCACGGATCAAACGTCGGCACGGCAACATTTGGGTCTATCGCCCGTTTCATGGAGGCAAACGATCTGGACGATGAAATATATCGCATTACGCCAACACAGGTTGTCCGCTTCTAGAGTGAGACCATCAGCCGTTCTAACCCGTGAAAATGATAAACGTCGCCATAGTGCGGTGCCCCGGCCAGTTTCAGGCCGGGGCACATTGCAAACAGAACCTCAAGCGCGATTTGCAACTCCAGCCGGGCCAGCGGTGCGCCGACGCAAAAGTGGATGCCGCCGCCAAAGCTGGAGTTTTGTGGTCCTTTGCGGGCTGGATCGAAAACATGCGGCTTGTCATAGGCCAGCGGATCGCGGTTGGCGGCCCCCAGCAAACAAGCAATCTGATCACCGCGTTTGAAGTGATGATGTCCTAATGTCACGTCTTCATAGACCCACCTGGTGAACATGTGTAAAGGGGGGTCATAGCGGATGATCTCTTCGACGGCCGCTTCGGTAATGTCTGTGATCTGATGCTCCAACAACGTCTTGGTCCCATTGCCCAACGTGTGCACTGTTGCTTCATGTCCGGCGTTGAGCAGCAGGATACAGGTCGTGATCAACTCATCTTCGCTGAGCTTTTCGCCGTCTGCTTCTGCTGCAATCAGGGTTGAGATCAGATCATCGGTCGGCGTTTTGCGCCGCTGCGCGATGTAGCTGCGCATGAAAGCCACAAAATCAGTAGTGGCGGCAATCGCGTCTGCCTCGATCTGCGGCGTCCGCCGCGCCTGATACATCGCCACCATCGCGTTGGACCAGCGGACCAGATCATCGGCGCGATCCTCTGGGACACCCAGCAGACGCGCAATGATGATGACCGGAATGGGTTGGGCGTAAGAGGTCAGCAAATCAAAGGGCGCGCTTGGGAACTGATCAATCAGATTATGGCAAAGTGCGCGGATTTCCGGGGCAAGGGCTGCAATGGTGCGGCTGGTAAAGGCGCGCAAGACAAGCGCGCGCAAACGCGTATGGCGGGGTGGTTCCAACTCTAGCATTGAATGCGCTTCAACTTGATAGAACGGGGCCAGATGCGCAGGAATATCCGGGGCCAATTCGGCCGGGCACTCGCGCCCCATCCGCCGGTCACGCAACACGGCATGCACCATTTTATGCGATACTGCGCAGGCCATGCCGTAATCATCCCACCAGATAAAGTCCCCGGTGTGTCGTGCAGTGTCATAGAACGGGTAGGGATCCTGAACAAAGGTCGGATCAGTGGGTGATTGGCAGAGCTTTTTCATGCCATCGGTGTGTCTGAGGTGCCTTGAATTTGCAAGCGCACGTATGTTAACAAGGCAATACAATCACAGATTGTTTTGTGTCAGATCGCGCGACATTCTGACACGCATCAAGTGCCTATATTTTATGGTATCAAGTATACAGTTGGATACAAAAATCGTTTCTGATGTAGACGAGGTGACTGGTTCACTAGCCAACGAAGGGAGGGCGTTCATGGCCAAAGTGCCACTGAACGAAGATGCGTTTGATCGCTCTGAGTATCACAAAGCCGACCGGCAATTCCGGTTGGCTGAACAGAAGTTGCCGCAAGACGCGGTCTCTGCGCTCGCGCGTGAAGTTGTCAGGCGTCTTGCTTTCAAAATACCACGTACTGTCAAAACAGACGATCTGCCGGATGCGACAGAGATTGATCTGCTATGTGCTTCCTTGTTGTCGACGAAAGATAATGCGGCAGATCAATTCATTATGGCCGCACGCCGCGATGGTGTGCCGATGGATGCGATTTATCTGGGCTATGTGGCTGGTGCTGCCCGTCGCTTGGGCGAAATGTGGGACGCCGATGAGATATCATTTGTCGATGTGACCTTGGGCTGCGGCAAGCTGTACCGCATTATCCGGGGCCTGCGTCATGTGATTGCACCCGGTATTCTGGCAGAGCGTGACGAATGGCCCGCGATGTTTGCGCTTGTCCCCGGTGAGACTCACACGCTTGGTATTGAAATTGCCACGGATGTATTTCGCCGCGAAGGCTGGGATGTGGATATGATGGTAGGTCTGGACCACGACATGCTGGTCGACCAATCCGACCGACGCAACTACCGGGCGGTCGTTCTGGTGGCCAATTCGGACAATATGATCGAACGGCTGACACGGCTTGTACTTGCCATCCGTATTTCGCATCCGCTAGCGCATTTGGTGGTTGCAGGAAATATCCTTGATCACCATCCAGACATACTGGAACTGGTCGGTGCGGATGCGATGATGAAAGATATTGAAACCGCCGTCAGCACCCTGCGTGATGTGATCGACGGCTCTTGATCTGTTCAGCTATGCACGTTCCAGTGCTGCGATAATCGGTGAAAAATCTGCCGCCGTTAGGCTGGCCCCACCGACAAGCGCCCCATCAACATGTGGCACGGCAAATATGTTGGCCGCATTGCTGCCCTTGACCGACCCGCCATAGAGCAATGAAAACTCGTCGCCGTCCGCGAAACGATCTTGCAGACGCGCGCGCATATGCGCATGGACCTCAGCTATTTGATCTGTTGTGGGCACTTTGCCTGTGCCGATGGCCCAAACGGGTTCGTAAGCGATAACCGTATTCAAGGCGTCTGCGGTATCGGGAACTGATCCGGCCAGTTGCGCATCAATTACATCAAGTGTTGTCCCATCTTCACGTTCGTTCAGGGTTTCGCCTATGCAGATCACAGCAATCAGGCCAGCATCATAGGCCGCTTGCGATTTCGCGGCGACCTGCGCATCGGTTTCGCCATGGTCTGTGCGCCGTTCCGAATGTCCAACCAGGACATAACTTGCACCAACGTCTGCCAGCATTTCAGCACTGATATCGCCGGTATGCGCGCCAGCCTCGTTCGTGTGACAATCCTGACCGCCGATATCAAAGGGGGTGTCTTCGCATGCGCTGATCAGGGTGAAAGGCGGGCAAATCAGAATGGCGATATCAGCGTCGCCATGTTTAGCTTCGAGTGTTTGCAGTTCCGCCAATGTGCTTTGCAGCCCGTTCATTTTCCAGTTTCCGGCAGCGATCTTACGGGGCATGGCAGGTCCTTAGGTCAATGAAGCAATTGTTTGTCTTGCTAATGTGCAGGCCTCTTGGGGATCGTCAAGGGCTGCATCCGGAATGGACCAGTAGGGCATGTTGTGAAATTGGATGGCGCCATCATCTGCGAGTTGGGTAACTGCGTCACCTTTCGCCTTAAGGTACAGTTGGCCGTCACTGCTCATCAACGCAAAAACCGCGCCATCAAGATAAAGGCACATGCCGCCAAACATCTTGCGGGTTGTCACATGGCCAAGGTCAGAGAAAAGATCGGTGGCGAAGGCGATATCTGCGTCCGCCAGTGCCATTAGCTGGCCTGAATATTCTCGTCAAATTTGATCGACTCGCCGCAACCGCAGGCATCGACAACATTGGGGTTGCGGAACTTGAAACCGGATTCGAGCAATGAGACCTCATAGTCAATTTCGGTACCGAACAGGAACATCTGTGCCATCGGAGCAATCATCACCCGCGCACCACCCTGTTCGACGACCTCATCCAGCGGATCAACCTCGGTGACGTAATCCATTGTGTATTCCATACCTGCGCAGCCGCCTTTCTTGACGCCAATGCGCAAGCCCTGATGGCCATCCTTGTCCATCAGCTTGGCGATTTGTGCTGCCGCTTTGTCAGTGATGCTGACCGCTTGTTTGCCTGGAATACCGAACATGTGAAGGCTCCTTTTATTCATATGTAGGGCAGTTGGCGGTCCCGCTCAAGGTGGGGTCGGGGCGATGCCGTAGAATGTGACCAGTGATAGTGTGGCAAAGCTGACCAAAAGCGCCCAACCGAAAGAGGCCAGCGTGCCGATAATCACATACTCACCGGCTTTTTGATCCTTTGAGGCAGTGTCAAAGCGCAGCACTGACTTGGCGGCGATCAGAAAGCCGATCCCACCAGGCTGCCCGGCCATAACCATGAGAAAGATCAAGGCACGTTCCAGCAGGCCGATCATGCGCCCCGCCTCTGGCAGCCCTTGCTGCGGCATCATATCGAAGTCTTGCATGAGCAGGCCAACTGCGGGTCCGCCCGCATGGACGCAAAGGATCAGCCCAGCGCCGATGGCCAGCATATATTGCATCCAATTGCCAGCGTTTGGCCAAAGCAAAGCCAGATCCGGCCAGAACCAGAGAACAGCAGCAATGGTCGCCACATGGGCCAACTGATCGGCAAGATAGGCCCAGAGCGTTTCCGGTGCGAGGTGGGTTTTGATCAGGTCAATCCCAAGATGCAAAACCGCAATTGTCAGTGCGGGGAGGACTTGTCCTTTGAGTGCGATAAGCGTGAGTAGGAACACAACGCCGATATGCGCCGCCATCGCAGCAGGTTTCTTCTTGTTGGCGATGATCCAGCCGTTTTGCAGCGGATAATCTGCCAGCAGATGTGCCAAAAGCAGGGCAAGTGCGGTCGTCAGCATTCACAATAGCCTATTCTGATACGTAGTTATGATGACGCATAGCGTAGAGCGCATTGTCGAAATAGGACAGACCCGCCCCGGAAAGCCGGTTTTGTATTGCTTGCCGGGTCACACCAAGGGTTTTGGCGATATCCTCGTGTCGTATCAGATGCCCCTCAAGATGTATCGCCACGGCCTCTGCCTGTGTGGCGGTCCAGCCTGATGCAATCCATTCGGCCAGATCAAGGATCGCGACTTGCGCGACGCCGATCCCTTGACCGGCAAGCGTAAGCATACGATTGCGTCCCATTTGCCCCAGATTATTGCCCGATACAAAGAAGGCAGGCCCTGTCGCATCAGAAAGATCACGACTGCCCAAACTGTCAACAGGCCCAACCCCGATCGATAGCCGTGTTGCGATCTGCGCTTCGCCCGCCTTGAGCCGGGCTACGAAATACAAGGCCGCATCCAGCAACAACCCCGGCTGCATCAGCACGATTTGCCAGCCATCACCGCGATGCCGGGTAAAACGCAGGTCAAGATCATGCGCCGCACCAAAGGCCTTGGCTGCCTGGTGCAGTATATCAAATGTCTTATCAACTGCGGCGGTGCCTGACTGGCGCGATTTGATCAGATCACCGGTCAGGACAGCGCAAGGTGTGTGTTGGGTCATTAGCAATGAATATCAATTGCTTTCTTATAAAGCAATGAAATATATTTGCTGTATTTAAAAGCAAAGAAATTATGATGCTAGCGGTTTGTGATAAATAGCCCCCCGAAGGCAAAGGTGCCCTTGGGGGACCTGAGGACTTATAGCCCCATGCAGTTGGCATAATAGGTCGTGGTCGCAGGCCAATCCGAAAAGACCCCCTTCACACCAACTTGTTGCGCCAGCACATCAAGTACTTCAAAATAGTCGCCGTCATTGTCGGTCGCATCGGTGATCGATTGGAAATACCAGCCGCCACCACTGGCCAACGGGCCCGAGCGTTCAAGCGTCCATGTGATCATCTGCAAATCAGCGGCTTTGGCCGCATTGGCCAGTGCGGATGGCACGATTTGCCCATCTTCCAGCGTCAGCAGCATCCATGTGGGGGGCGCAATGATGTTGATCCCCATCGCTTTGAGTTCTTCCATGGTGTTGGGCCAGGTCGCGGGGTCCTGAGGGGAATATCCCTCGATGTCATATTCATCCATCAGATAGACGGCCTGCGCGCCGAACTCTGGTTCATTCTCGATCCAATAGAGTACGTCATCCATGTTGAACGACTGTAGCCAGACATCAGAGGCGGGCACACCTGCGGCCTTATATTCATCAACCAGCTTTTGGGCATAGTCTTCTTGGCTAAAGCCGTTGAACGGCATATCGACCGCAGGGGATTTCAGCTCGGGTGTGAATTTGGCACCCAGATCACGGAAAAGTTCAATCGACTGGGCGTGAGTCATCAATGAGGTGTTATTCACGTAAAGGTCGGTGCGCCAGTCAGCAGTGCCGCCCAGATAGGCCTCGGCCGTTGTCGCGGTGGTATCCGCGGCATCCATCTTGGGCGAAAGAGTTTGAAATTCGGCCAGCGTGATGTCGCTGGTTTTGCATTCGGCGCTGGCTTCTGCATCACCAGAGGCAGGGCTGAAAGGCGTGGTGCATTGATCGGCCAAATCGCTGGTCAGAATATCGGTCGTGGTGTGCAGATCGTTCTGGGCATGGCGGCAAACCAATTCGTGATCAGAGGTAAAGGTCACGTCACATTCCAGAATACCCGCGCCCATCTGGGCGGCGGCGACATTGGATTCGACCGTATGTTCCGGAAACATCAGCGGTGCGCCACGATGCCCGATGGAAAAGTCAGAACGGGCAGGTGTTTGTGCCGCGCAAGATTGCAGTTGCGATTTCAGTGGGCTGTCTTCCATCTGCGCAATCAGGAACGCAGGCCGCGGGCCATAGGTCAGTTGGGTCTCAGCAGCAGCCGAAGTAGCTGCAAGGGTCGCAATCATAGTCAGGGAAAGGCGCGTCATGGCAGGCTCCGTGGGTGAATACGAGAGCCGGATACGGTCCCTTTGTAACGGGAAGTTTACGTTTTAGTGACGTTTTGCCGAAGTTACATGAAGCCTAGTTCAAGGCGTGCTTCGTCAGACATCATATCCATGCCCCACTGCGGCTCAAACGTCATTTCCACATCGACCTGTTTGACACCAGGTAGCGGTTCGATCGCGTCCGCGACCCAGCCGGGCATTTCGCCGGCGACAGGGCAGCCAGGCGCGGTTAGGGTCATAATCACGCTTACTGCGTTATCGTCTTTGATATCAATGGTATAGATCAGGCCAAGATCATAGATATTCACCGGGATTTCAGGGTCATAGACCGACTGACATGCCTTGACGACATCATCGTACAAAGGGTGATCTGTCGTTGATGGCGCAATCATCGGCGCGCCTTCAAGCTGAACGTTGCTGTCGGTCATGGCATCGGTCCCTGCAATTCCTGAGCAAACATATAGGGTTTGGGGGCGAAGGCGTAAAGGGGGGGCAGCTTTGGACGATGTAAAAGAGCGATACCCTGCGGCGCGAGCAGTTCGGTCGATACTGTGGGTCTGCAGCCGTCATACCCCCTTCACAATTCGTCCCAATTCCCCCATGAGAGCGCGATGACCAAACGCTTTTCATTCAGCCTGAACGCCACTGACGGCAAAGCCCGTACGGGTGTGATTTCGACCCCGCGGGGGGATATACGCACACCTGCCTTTATGCCCGTCGGTACAGCGGCCACCGTGAAGGCGATGATGCCTGAAAGTGTGGCTGCGACCGGTGCCGATATCCTGCTAGGCAATACCTATCATTTGATGCTCCGCCCTACGGCCGAGCGGATTGATCGTTTGGGCGGGCTGCACAAATTCATGAACTGGGACAAGCCGATCCTGACAGACAGTGGCGGGTTTCAGGTGATGAGCCTCGCTGATCTGCGTAAAATGACTGAGAAGGGTGTGACCTTCAAAAGCCATATTGACGGGTCCCGGCATGAGCTGACGCCGGAACGGTCGATGGACATTCAAAAGCTCTTGGGTTCTGACATTGTGATGTGTTTCGATGAGTGCCCGGCACTGCCTGCCGATCGCAAACGGATCGCGCAAAGCATGGAATTGTCCATGCGCTGGGCGCAACGGTCGCGTGACGCATTTGGAGACAGGCCGGGGCATGCGCTTTTTGGTATTCAGCAAGGTGGTCTGGAAGAGGATTTACGCGCGCAGAGCGCAGAGGCGCTGAAGGCTGTTGAGTTTGACGGATATGCGGTTGGCGGTCTTGCCGTAGGTGAAGGGCAGGAGGCTATGTTCGGCGTGCTTGATTTCGCACCAGATCAGTTGCCTGTCGATAAGCCAAGGTACCTGATGGGTGTGGGTAAGCCCGATGATATTGTTGGCGCCGTCAAACGCGGGATTGATATGATGGATTGCGTGCTGCCCAGCCGTTCTGGGCGAACCGGCCAGCTATTCACCCGGCGCGGGGTGGTGAACATCAAGAATGCACGCCACGCCGATGATCCGCGCCCCCTGGATGCGCAATGCACATGCCCCACTTGCGCCAATTATACACGCGCCTATCTGCACCATGTGTTTCGTGCGCATGAGATGATCTCGGGTATGCTCCTGACATGGCATAACCTGCATTACTTTCAGGAGATCATGCAGGGCATGCGCGATGCAATCGCTGCGGCGCGTTTTGCCGCTTGGGAAACAGAATTTCATGAAACGCGGGCGCTGGGCGATATCGATCCGACGTGCTGATTGGTGGCGGCAGGATTGCCTTCGGCGAAAGTTTGATTGGACGCAGAAAGTCAGGGCGATACGCCCGTGTTTGCGTTTATTTGAGTTGCTTTTTGTGTAATCCAGCCTTGCGACTTTGACCGCGCACAGGCAGTCTGCGCGAAATGGATCGAAATGGTCGGTTGAAACCCGTTTTGTTGGGCCCCACATATTGATCCCAAGAGGAGACGTTCCATGTTGCCGCCAAGCGGGACCGGGGCGTCTTGCCAAAAAAGGAAAAAAGAGCATGCAAGAACCGTTGAGTTCATCCTATCCCGTCCTGCCGCTGCGCGACATTGTGGTGTTTCCGCATATGATCGTGCCGCTGTTCGTGGGCCGTGATAAATCCGTCCGCGCCCTTGAAGAGGTGATGCAGGACGACAAACAAATTCTGCTGTCCAGCCAGGTTGATCCCGGTGAGGATGACCCGAAAGAAGACGGCATTTACCGCGCCGGTGTGCTGGCCAATGTGCTGCAACTGCTGAAACTGCCTGATGGTACCGTAAAGGTGCTGGTCGAAGGCCGTGCGCGTGTAAAGATCACTGATTTTGTCGCCAACGACATCTTTTTCGAGGCGTCTTGCACTTATCTGGCTGAAACCGAAGGCGACCCCGCTGAGATTGAAGCGCTGGTACGCAATGTGTCAGCCGAGTTTGAGCGCTATGCCAAGGTGAAGAAGAACATCCCAGAAGAGGCGATGGCCGCTGTTGGCGATGCGACCGAGCCTGCGAAGCTGGCTGATCTGGTTGCCGGGCATCTGGGGATTGAAGTGGATCAAAAGCAGGGGCTTTTGGAAACCCTGTCTGTGTCTGAGCGTCTTGAGAAGGTGTTCGGCATGATGCAGGGCGAAATGTCCGTGCTGCAGGTCGAAAAGAAGATCAAGACACGCGTCAAATCCCAGATGGAGCGCACCCAGCGCGAGTATTATCTGAATGAGCAGATGAAGGCCATTCAGAAGGAACTCGGCGATGGCGAGGAAGGCCAGAACGAGGTGGACGAGCTTGAGGCGAAGATTGCCGAAACCAAGCTCTCTAAAGAGGCCCGCGAAAAGGTAGATGCCGAGCTGAAGAAGCTCAAAAACATGTCACCTATGTCTGCCGAAGCCACTGTCGTGCGCAACTATATGGACTGGATTTTGGGTGTGCCATGGGGCGTAAAATCGCGCACCAAGAAGGACCTGCACAAAGCGCAGGAGGTGCTGGATAACGATCATTACGGCCTTGAGAAAGTCAAGGAACGGATTGTTGAGTATCTGGCGGTGCAACAGCGATCAAAGAAGCTCAAAGGCCCGATCATGTGTCTGGTAGGTCCTCCGGGCGTGGGTAAAACCTCGCTGGGTAAGTCCGTTGCCAAAGCCACGGGGCGCGAATTTATTCGCATCTCACTGGGTGGTGTACGTGACGAGAGTGAAATCCGCGGTCACCGCCGTACCTACATCGGCTCCATGCCAGGCAAGATCATTCAGGCGCTGAAAAAGGCGAAAACCACAAACCCGCTGATCCTGCTCGATGAAATCGACAAGATGGGGCAGGACTTCCGGGGTGATCCGGCCTCTGCGATGTTGGAAGTGCTTGATCCGGAGCAGAATTCGACCTTCGTCGATCACTATCTGGAGGTGGAATATGACCTCTCGAACGTGATGTTCCTGACCACTGCGAACTCTTACAACATGCCGGGGCCTTTGCTGGACCGGATGGAGATCATTTCGCTCTCTGGTTACACCGAGGATGAAAAGGTCGAGATTGCAAAGCAACACCTGCTGCCCAAGGTCATGAAAAACCACGGGCTGAAGGATAAAGAGTTCTCGGTCGCGGATGATGCGCTGCTGGCGATGGTGCGGGTTTATACTCGTGAGGCTGGCGTGCGGAATATGGAGCGCGAACTGGCGAAGGTGGCACGCAAAGCCGTGACGATGATCGTCAAGAAAGAGGCGGATGTTATTCATGTGACCGCTGGCAATCTGGATGATTTCCTTGGTGTCGAAAAGCATCGCTTTGGTCTGGCCGAGGAGAAGGACCAGGTCGGTGTTGTCACTGGTCTGGCTTGGACATCCGTTGGTGGTGAGCTGTTGAACATCGAAGCGCTGCGCCTGCCGGGCAAAGGCCGGATGAAGACCACCGGTAAGCTGGGTGATGTGATGAAGGAGTCGATTGATGCGGCCTCATCCTACGTCCGCTCTATCGCGCCCGAGATCGGGGTTAAGCCACCAAAGTTCGACAGTATTGATATCCACGTGCACGTGCCCGATGGGGCGACGCCAAAGGACGGACCAAGTGCAGGTCTTGCAATGGTGACATCAATCGTGTCGGTTCTGACGGGGATCCCTGTGCGCAAAGATATCGCCATGACCGGCGAAGTGTCTTTGCGTGGGAACGCAATGCCCATCGGTGGTTTGAAGGAAAAACTGTTAGCTGCCCTTCGCGGTGGGATCACAACCGTGTTAATCCCGCAGGATAACGCCAAGGACTTGCCAGAGATCCCTGATAACGTGAAAGAGGGGCTGACAATCATCCCCGTCACGCATGTGTCCGAGGTTCTGGAGCATGCACTTGTCAGCAAGCCGGAGGCAATCGAGTGGGACGAGGCCGCGGAAGAAGCGGCAGCGGCGGCCCTTAAAGCACAAAGCGGGGGTGAGGGTGCGCGCGCGCACTAACCGTTTGCCGACCTCAGGAGTGAAAGGCGCCTCTTATTGTAAGAGGCGCCTTTTTTCTTTGGAACCTTGGGGTGAATGGACGCAATTGACGCATATCAACGCAGGATTGCCCGCGACCCGATAGACTCCTTCCATACATAAAATGGAGGACGTGACTGTGTTCAAAAATATTACTGTTGCCGTCGATGGATCGGATCACGCGTGGAAAGCGCTTGGTGTCGCTTGCGATCTGGCCAAGCACTATGACGGGCAGATCCACCTGATCCATACACCGGAACTCGCCTCAACCGGCCTTGCCGTTGGGTCTGGTGCGGTTGAAATACCACCGACTGACGAAGAGATTGCGAAAGCAGGCGCCGTTGTGATGGCCGAGGCCGCGACCATGGCACGCGATGCGGGTGTTGAGCCTGCCAGCCAATTGGTCCGTAACGGCACGCCCTCGGCCGAGGCTGTGAGTGTGGCCAAAGAAACAGGCTCTGATCTGATCGTGACCGGTAGACGCGGGGTAGGCAGTCTCCAAAGCTTGCTGATGGGCAGCACGTCCCAAAAGATAGCCCATGATGCGCCTTGCGCGTTTTTGACGGTAAAATAGCCACCAGGGGCCGGTTTGCTGATATCGACTTGACCTTGTGGTTGGAAAGGCGCGGTAATAGGGCCACCCAATCAAGGAGCCGACATGGCACGCAAACCTGCAACGCCCTCACCAACCCCTAAGCCTGCTGATCCGGTGACGATGATCAAGAAACCAGAGCTGTTGGATGAGGTCGTGGCCCGCACCAACCTCAAAAAGCGGGATGTGAAACCAACGGTCGAGGCGGCCTTTGCTGTGGTTGCCGAGGCTTTGCGCGATGGGGCCGTGCTGAATGTGCCACCCTTGGGCAAGTTGCGGGTGGTCAAGACCAAGGCGTTGGATGGGGGCGCCAGTGTGATGACACTCAAACTGCGTACACCCAAAAATGCCACTTTGGATGCGGATAACGCCTAGGCGCATCATAATCCTCCAAAGCCAGATATGTCCCATCCAGAATTGTATATCCTGCGGCACGGCGAGACGACGTGGAATGCAGAAAACCGTATGCAGGGTGAGTTGAACTCGCCCCTGACAGAAAAGGGTATGCGGGATGCAGCGCGTCAGCGGACGATTCTTGCAAGGCTGGACCTGAACGGTTTTTCCTTTCTGTGCAGCCCGCAGGGGCGGGCCTTTCAGACAGCTGGCATTGCTTTGGCAGGGATTGCGGATCACATCCGCACGGATGATCGTTTGCGCGAAATCGGCGTTGGTGACTGGTCGGGCCGTTTGCGTGACGCGTTGCCAATGCCCAAGGGCAAAGACCCGTTCATGGCGCAATATGAGATCGCGCCGAATGGCGAAGGCTTTGCCCGGCTCAAGGTCCGTTGCCGTGCCTTTTTGGCTGATTTGAAGGGGCCAGCGGTATTGGTTACCCATGGGATCACCAGCACCATGATCCGCGGTCTAGTGGCGGGCGAAAAGGCTCATGCGCAGCGGACCAACCACGGCGGGCAGGGCCGTGTTTTCCACCTTAAAGATGGTGCACAATTCCTGTTGGAATGAGGCTTGCACTACCCGTGCCGCTGGTCTAAATGATCCCCCAGTGGGTGATTAGCTCAGTTGGTAGAGCGCTTCCTTTACACGGAAGATGTCGGGAGTTCGAGCCTCTCATCACCCACCACTTCCAAGCAGTGCAGGATACAGTTAAGGGTTATCCTGTTGCCAATTGTATCCAGACTTCCACGCGTCTGTTGATGCCGCGGCCATTCTCGTCGGTATTGCAGGCGGATGGGGCAATTTCACCATAGCCGGTTGCGTTCATCTCCACCGCGGCCAGCCGATCCCCTGCAAAGGTGCGCAGCTCTTCCATGACCTGCTGTGCGCGATTGTTTGATAGACGCAGGTTGCTGTCGAAAGCGCCGACATCATCGGTAAAGCCAACAAACAGTAATCTAGTCCCCGTAGGTTGTGCCTCAAGATAGTCGGTCAGACGTTCAAGGTTCAGGCGACCGCGTGGGTCAAGCGTAGAAGACCCGGTGCGAAAGCGGAACGTTGTCGACAGCCGATCATAAGCGTTCATTTCACCCAGCATGTCTTGCATGATGCCGCTGACGTAATCATCGACGTCTGCTTTCAGAAGCATCTGAGCCCGATCGCCGTCCGCAGCTTGCGCGCGACGATCCACGCCAAGATCAATCAAGCCGGCCTTCGCAATAACGTCATCTGCCTCAGCAGAAACAGCGTAGTTAACAAAATCCACCGCAGTATCATCACTCAGATCACCACGGTTATAAAGGTACAGGAACTGTTGCAGCGCATATTCATCAGTCCGCACTGAGAACGCATCAGGTGTCATGATCAAACCACAATCATTAATGAGCGTTATAGGTTTTGCCCCACGTTGAAACGCGAAACCGGTGAAACCGATGGCGTTTTCATTGCTGTTTACGATTGCTGCCATCTCGTCGTTGTCGGTTGCGATCACTGCACTTGCAGGAACGGCCGGAATATTGGGGCCGAATAGCCGGTTTTCAAAAACAACACGCGCGCCGGCACCCTCGGCCCGATCGATCAGCTGTATCGGTGCATTCAAGCCACCGACATCGGCCCAGTTCGTGATAGTGCCTGCATAAATCTGACGTAGTTGGTTCGTCGTCAGCGTATCAACGGGGTTATTGGGGTGTGTAATGACAATGAGACTGTCAATTGCGATGATGTGTTCCTGCGCAGGATCAATCATGTTGCCCGCTCCGGTGTCACGCAGCATGCGCGCCTCATCAGGTAGAATGCGGCGCGATGCCATGCCAATCTGGGCGCTCTGGTCTGCAAGCGACGTAAATGCATCACCTGAGCTTGATGACGAGATCAGGTATGACCCGATTGGGTCGCCAAAACCTTGGTCGCCGATCATTTCGGCAAATACCTGTTGCGACCCGCCAACCATTGTCTGGCGGTCTTCGGCGTCGCGTGTTGCGGCATATCCAGACAACAGCAGAGGCATGAGGCTTTGCCCCAAAGTGTCTGAGCCGGCGATGACGACATCTGCATCTGGTGCGGCGATAACGGGGCAGGCGGCCCCATCACAACTGACCCGCGAAGCAGAGATACTTAAATCGCCAAGGACTGTACGGATCGCATAGGTATTATCTGAAAAATCCAGCAGTTCCCCTACAAGATCAATTGCGCCATCTGCCGATAGCAATGTGATTTCACTCGCCCAAGCCGTCGAGGTTGTTGAAATCGCGGCGGTCATCGCAATCATCGAAACCACCTGGCGTGTCTTCATATATACAGTCATTCCGAGCACAGTCCCTCATGTAGATAAGACATTGCGTGCAAGCCTTGGCCAACTGGGGCGCTAGAATCGCTCACAATTCTCATAAAAATTGATAGCGTTCCATTAATTAGGGATTGTGTGGGAAATGCGGCGTCAAAGTGACCCAAAACCACAAAGTGCCAAAGCATCGGTATAAGACGTTATGGAGCTAAGTTAGGGTGTCGCCTTAAGAGACAACCGGCTTTTGGATCGCGACGAAATGCGTCACGGTGCCGTTGCTGTCGCTGATCGGTCGCAAGGCACATTCATGGGTAAAGGGTGTACCGTCTTTCCGATAGTTGGTGATTTTGATTAGTCCTGGCTTGGCTTCTTCAATAAGCTTGCGAAACAGGGCTACAGCTTCTGGTTCCGTGTCGGGGCCTTGTAGAATAGACAGTGAACGACCGACGATCTCGGTCGGCGTATAGCCGGTATGGGCTTCAAATACATCGGATACGTAAAGAACCGGTACGCCCGGCGCCGCTAGGCATACAACAGCAGAGCTATCAATTGCTGCATTTCGTGTGTCCTCATCTGCATGGTCGCGGATGAATACGTCATAACTATCCGATTCGATCGTCAACTCGATACTATACCTTGTTACTCTTATCTTTTGCGGATCCGATCGCTTCGACGAGCTGAACCAACCGTAGTTTCTCTCCGCTATCGTCCAATCTTACAAAAGCTGTCACCAGTCTTGCAAGAAGATCCGCTTCATTCTCCACACGTGGCGGTTCTTGTGTCTTGACTTCATTGGTTGACGTGTCCGGCAGGAATGTACTGACAGGTGTTTCAAAGAACTCTGCCAATATGATCAGATAGTTCAAACTACACTTGGACTGCGCTTCTTCATATTTCTGGTATTGCTGCGGGCTTACGGAGACGATCCGAGCGACTTGCGCCTGGGTCATGCCCCGCTCAAGCCTTAGTTTCCGTAGTCTTTGACCCACATGTGCATAAGCGTCGTTCGCCGATTCGCGGTCATCAAGTTTCGTATCTGCGTCCATATTTTGGTGGCCTTTCACTTAACAGATACCCTAGCCGATAAAATTACGTCGGGCAAAATATTCTCTTATTATAAGTTATAAAGCACCATTATTGCAGCAAGATTGTCAGGATAACAAGGATACGACGCAATCTAGGCGGGTATTTCTCAATAATTGAACATAAATCCCACCTTAATTCGCCATAATTTGCACATTTTCTTAAATAATAAGAAGCGTAGATGGTATGTAAGTGGTGTTTAGAATGGCAAATATAAGCGAAAAAGTTCCGACCCTAGATGTTGCGGACGAGTTGCCTACCGGGACCCAGCTTATGTCTGGGCAGTACGAGATTACCGGTTACCTGAATCATGGCGGTTTTGGCATCACCTATTTGGCGAACGATAGCCTGAACCGCCAAGTGGTTGTGAAAGAGTGCTTCCCTGGTTCACTTTGTCGCCGTAGCCGACTCGCGGTTCAGGCGCGCTCACGGGCGCATGTGAAAGATCTTGAAGGTGTCGTGCGGCTTTTTATGAAAGAAGCCCAAGCGCTATCAAAGCTTGCGCACCCCAATATTGTCGGCGTGCATCAGGTGTTCGAGGATCACGGTACCGCTTACATGGTGCTGGACTATGTTGATGGCGCCGATCTTCTGACCTACATCGAGAACGCAGGTAAGCAGCTTACGCCGGCACAGATCCGCACAATCTTGATGAAAGTTCTGGACGCAATCGCATTTGTTCACGATGCAGGTGTGTTGCACCGCGACATTTCTCCCGACAATATTATCCTTACAAAGTCTCTTGAGCCTATTCTTATCGACTTTGGCGCGGCACGGCAGAAAGCAACAAAGACGACACAGGCATTGTCAGCTTTGCGTGTGGTGAAGGATGGCTATTCGCCGCAGGAATTCTATCTTGCCGGCAGCACACAGGCCCCGGCGAGCGACCTCTATTCGCTTGCTGCATCGTTTTATCATCTGATCTCGGGTGAAATTCCGCCAGACAGCCAGTTGCGCTTGACCGCTCATGTCTCAGAGCAGGGCGATCCTTACGTTCCGCTTGGCCAGAAAACAGATGCTTACGACGCAGAATTCTGCGCAGCAATTGACAAAGCATTGGCGATTCTGCCCCGCGACCGCATACAGAATGCTGCGGAGTGGAAAGACATGTTGGAGGCAAAACCAGCCCCAAAGTCGAAAAAGGTGCTTTCCAAAGTTCCTTCGCGCCGTCTGAGCCGTCAAACACGTCAGATTGCAGCGCCTGCTAAGGTCAAGGCTGCAAAAACAAAAAGGAAGGCCAGCTTGCCTGCTTTGGCCATCGGCCTTGTGGCAGGCGGTGTCTTGGTTGCAGGCACGGTTCTTGCGCCATCCGTTTCAGACGATCAAACCTCAGTCACGGCACCGCCAGCCGTGCTTGAGACGGCAGCCGATATGACCCAAGACATAGCACCTGCCGTATCTGAGCCGGTTGAGACCACTCAAGCAGCGGCAACTATTCCCACCGTTACTGCTGCATCCACCACCACATTGAGGGCTCAACCGGCGAACCTGCAAACTGATTGGGCGGACGGGCAGATCACACTTGGCTGGCGCGCCGATCTGCCATTTGTCTTCGATAGTGTTGGTTCGGTGCGGTCTGTTGACGAAGGTGTTACGTCTGTTCCCGTCGGGTCACGTCTGATGTCTGTCAATGGTCAGGCGGTTGATGACGTGAATATGGTCATGGCCGCGATTGAAAACGCCGCCGCGGTGTCTGATGGTCAATCTGCGCAGTTTTCCTTTGTATGGGCCAGCCCCGATGGTGCTGATGTGTTTACGTCAGAGCTACGTGCTGACGTGCTATATCAGACCACCTTTGAAAGCGGCGTTGTGTTCGAGACACGTTATGTCGCAGGTAACTGGGTCACGCAGGTGACCGAAACACCCCAAGTGCCTAATTTCGCCCTGCATGTCGGTGATGAGATAGTGGCGCTTGTTCCTGAAAATGAGCGGATCGACGGCGTCAGTTCGCTGGCCGAAGTCACTGCACAGGCCTGGTCGCAGGATCGGACAGATTTGCAGTTCGCAGTACGCCGTAACAATACGCTTTGGATTGCTGATGTCAGCCTTGCTGGTGAAACTGGATAAAGATGATGAGTAAAGCTTTCGCATTTCAACTACGTCAATCGAAAGACGAGGACGCAAATTCCCGACCCAAGGTCGCGATCAAGGATCGGTTTGATACATCCACGATCATTGATATCGGTCGCAGACCCTATCAGCAGGATGCGATGGTCGCGAACTTCACCAGTGGTGATGATGTGGGCATTGGCGTGTTGGCTGATGGGATGGGTGGCCACCTTGGGGGCGAAGTTGCCAGTAATATCGCAGCCAGTGCCGCATTTGCTGAAATCAAGACGCAATTGATCTCATGCAAGCTGGATGATGAGGGTATCGCGAACGCGTTGAACAACGCGATCGACCGCGCCAATGATGTAATCGGGACCTATGTGGAAAACGATGCGCAGCTACGTGGCATGGGAACGACCCTTGTCGTGATGCTCACCATTGGGCCCAATCTTTATTGGGCGTCAGTAGGTGACTCACCGCTTTATCTTTGCCGTGGCGGCAAGGTCCAGCGTTTGAACCAAGATCACTCGATGGCGCCGCAAATTGATGCGATGGTCGCGTCGGGCATGATGGACGAAGCTGATGGCAAGTCACACCCCCAGCGCAATGAACTGACCTCGGCTGTTTGTGGTCGGGCGATTGCACATCGCGATTGTCCCAAGACATCAACACAGCTGCAAGCCGGGGATATCCTGATTTTGTCCAGCGACGGGCTGCAAACGATTTCCGATCTGGAAATTGGTGCCATCGCCCATCGCAAGCGCCGCAGCGATAGCGCGGACATTGCAGGCTCTCTGATGAAGGCGGTTCTAGGCGCCAATGTGGAAGAGCAGGACAATGTGTCGATCATGGTTGTGAAAATAAATGCCGACGATCCTGCTGCAGAGGTGCCCGAACGCCGTGACGCGCCTCTGTTGACCAGCACATCGGGACAAGCCGCCGCCAAAATGGGTGATCCTGATATCGAGGATGCGTCTGATTTATTGAACAAGGCATTGTTATTGTAATGTAATATTGCTGCCGATCACGATGTAAACTGACTGCACAACGTATAGTAGATTCCATAGACAGTTACTGAAACGAAACAAAAGAGGTTGAAGGTTAGCACGTTAAAGAAATTGGATAAAAAACACGAGAAAAGTCACTGAATTCCCGTAGTTTTTCCTTTCCAAGACTTAATGTCGCCCACCTGTTGAGATCAACCTGTCGTAATACAAATATGAAAGCGAGTACTGGACCAAATGATTGTTTATTCACACCGTTTTACTGGCGTCCTTCAGCAGATGGTTGTCGAGTTGGGACTTGATATGATCCTGTCCGATGAAAACTCGCCAGTCTCATTGACGGACAACGAGGCAATGCTGACAGATGTTGCCAATGGCATGGGTGTAGACCTGAAAAAAGTCGCCGCCGCAAATGGCAGCGTGTTGTTCAAGTTCCAACGGCGGCAGTAATGACAGCAAAGCCACATATAGATGGTACGGCGCGTGCGCGCGCTGGTGTACCGCTCGCGCGGGCGCAGCGGTTGGCCGAGAAAGCCGATGCCAAAAGCCGTTCTGATAAGTCTTTCCTTCCACTTATCAGCGCGATTCTTGGCTTGGCTGTGCTTGGTACCGCTGGCTATTTCTATAGCGGTTCCGGTGTGTCACCCGCGGTGGATGCTGCTAAGGTATCTGTTGTCAGTTCGGCTGATACCGCTGATCAGTCAGCCGTCCTAAATGCATCGCCGCTTGAAGAGACTGTCGAGCGTACTGTAGCCGCTGTCCCAGAGAAACCAGAAGCAGTGGTCGCAAATGTAGATCCAACGGCACCATTGGCGCCACGTCCCGCGCTTGCGCCGTGTGTGCAATCTGTTGAACAGCAACTGTTCAGTCTGCACAATGCCAATGACCAAGGGGCAGTCTGGGATGTCAAACGGCAGCATATCCGCGATGCCGTACAGTCCGTGCTTGATTGCGATGTGGCAAGCTTTGATTTGACAGGCGATTTTGAACTCGCGGCCTCTGATCTAGCAGATCTTCAGATCAACTGGGACCGGTCCGCCGCAAACCTGAAACTCACAGTCGTTGATAGTGTCGCGCCTGCCGCGCAAGACGTGGCCTATACTGATGATGGCCAACCTATCGCATTTATTGTCAACTAACCGGAGGCCGTTTCAATGGAAAACTTGCCCGACTTCGACACGATCCTGACCGCACTTACTGATTGGACGGCACGCATCCTGAGCATTGAATTGCCAATACCGGATGCCGCACTGGTTTTGGCGTTCGTACTGATGGCCTATGCGCTGCGCCTGAATACGCGCGCGATCAAAGAAGATGTGCGTGCAGATATCGAAGAAATCTACCAGGCCGAGCTTTTGCTGGCGAACCGCCGCACCCAGCAAGCCAAAGGCGATTTACGTAAAGCGCAGATGGAGATCGAGCGAGAGCGTCAGAAACGCCGCCGTGAAGCTGTGCGCAACGACTCAACCCGCCGTGTCCACGGGCCCCGCCTTGTTGAGGCCGCCCAAAACTTCCAGCAAGTCTAGCGCTTGTCTGGCATCACCCTGATTTAACGAATGAACTGGAGCTAAGAAAATGAACCTGACACGTCTTGTGTACTACAGCCAGCGCAACCCTTCCCTCAGCCTGAATATGGAAGAATTGCTTGAGGTTTGTAAGCGGAACAATGCGGCCATGAATGTGACCGGCATCCTGCATTACAACGGCAACTACTTTTTGCAGGTGCTTGAAGGCGGTCGCGCCGAGGTCAGTGCGATCTATCACCGCATTGCGGCCGACCCACGCCACGTCAATATCATCCTGATGTCCGCGTCAGACGTGCGTGAACGTATCTTCCCAACATGGTCGATGGGTTTGCATGAAGGCATGGGCGAAGAAACCAAGCAGATCTTCCTGCGTTACTTCCCCAGCAACAACGTCAACCCCGAGGCTGTCAGCGTTGATAGCCTGCTGGACTTTCTGCAGGACGTATCGACAGAGCTTTCCTGAGTATCGCGCGCTTGATGGCCAAGGTCATCTCGCGCCCATTCACTGCTGAACTCATACGCATTTAAATCAACGGCGTATGAGTTCAGCGGGCTAGTTTTTACACCATGCTGCCGCGTCGCGGGTCACCGCGAACGCGATCCTATGTGCGTTCTTGCACGTTACCTCTTTGCGGGGAAATCTATCTTTCATGCTCTTAAGGTCTATCTAAAGCTCTACAACCACTTTGGAGAGTCGAGATGAGCTGGAATCCTGCACTTGATCCTGATTGCCCCACTGGTGATGCCGTTGATGCAATCGAAACTGTTATCGTCCCCCGCGCGCGCGATCTGGGCGGGTTTGAGGTTCGCCGCGCCCTGCCTGCGCCCCGCCGTCAGATGGTTGGGCCGTTTATTTTTTTTGATCAGATGGGACCGGCGGAGTTTATCACTGGTCAGGGCATTGACGTGCGCCCGCACCCCCACATTGGCTTGGCGACAGTGACTTACCTGCACCGTGGGGCGATCCACCACCGCGATAGTCTGGGGACTGATCAATGGATCGAACCAGGGGCAATGAACCTGATGATTTCCGGGCATGGCATTACGCATTCCGAGCGGATGGATGGCGAGGCGTTGAAGAAACCGCAAAGCCTGTTTGGCATTCAATCATGGATTGCTTTGCCCAAAGGGGCCGAGGATCGCGAGGCGGCGTTCATTCATGCGCCCAAGGGTGATCTGCCTATGATGGAAGGCGAAGGCAAACAGGTGCGCCTGATTATGGGCGACGCCTATGGTGAGCGCGCGCCTGTCGAAACCCCGTCAGAGATGTTTTACCTTGATGCCGTGCTGGAACCGGGGGCAGGGCTGCCCTTGCCCGACAATCATGAAGACCGCGGTGCCTATGTTCTTGAAGGCGCTGTAGAAATCGCAGGTCAGACCTATGATCAAGGCCGCATGATGGTGTTCCGCCCCGGTGACCGGGTCAGCATGAAAGCAGGCCCACAGGGGGGGCGCGTGATGCTTTTGGGTGGTGCGACCATGGAAGGCGAAAGGTACATCTGGTGGAATTTCGTGGCCTCCAGCAAGGAACGGATCGAAGAGGCGAAAGAGGCCTGGCGCGCGGGTGACTGGCAAAATGGCCGCTTTCAATTGCCGCCCGGCGATGACGCGGAATTTATTCCGCTACCAGACCGCTAAGGGCGCTTGACGGGGGCCGCGCGCGCACTTAGAAGCGGCCCACGTTCAGCGCAAGTTGAACAAGCAGATGCGCGGTTGTAGCTCAGCTGGTTAGAGTACCGGCCTGTCACGCCGGGGGTCGCGGGTTCGAGCCCCGTCAACCGCGCCACTGCCTTTTCCCTTGAGAATGAATAGGTCATGCAACGGGGTATCCGGCTTAACGCGGGGTTTTGCCTGTTGGCAGGTTAAAAGCGCTATTTTGCGGCTTTTGATCAGTGCAGAACCCGTACAGATCGCGTACATAACCTGTACATAAGAATGTACAGGTATTGCCGCGTTAACGCAGCGCACGGTGCAGAATCTTAACGATCTGTGAATTCCTTGATGGCCGACGTGGAAAAACAGTCCCGCTACGCAGATTTGACGTTGACGCCCCGCGATTGCGCGATTATCCCGCCCGATACGCGCGGTTGTAGCTCAGCTGGTTAGAGTACCGGCCTGTCACGCCGGGGGTCGCGGGTTCGAGCCCCGTCAACCGCGCCACTTTTCTGCAAAATTTTTGGATCAACGCACATGCGACGAATGTCCCGTGCGGCTTTGCATGATCAGGATGCTTTGGCACTAATATTGCCGAAGCAGGAACCCTTTGCCGTTCATCATTTGGACGCATCTGTCATGATGGCATCAATCGCCGACTTCGCTTCTTCCTTAAGTCGTAGTGTTTGTGCCAAAACCTCTTCTGCCTTGTGGAAGTCCAGCGCAAAGAAAGCATCAACCGGTGGGCGCAGAAGGATAGTATTGGGAAACTTCGACGCATTTGATCTGACAATGGCTTGCTGCATCATCTGCCCTGCGGCATAGCTAACGTCGAACATGCTGGGGCGCTTGGTTTTGTCCCCGGTTACACCACCAGACACGTCCACAGCGATCACGTGGTCAGCAAGGCCTTGCACGATGTCGATAGGGCATGGGTCCGTCGCATTTCCGTCAATGTAGAACCGGCCATCGCGTTCAACCGGCAGGAACACGGCCGGAATGGCGGAAGATGCGGCCATGGCGAACCGCAGATCGCCCGTTTCCAGAACTGTCGCACAGGCCCCGTAATAGTCCGTTGCAGAGATTTTCAGAGGAATTTCGAGCTCTTCGAAAGTGCGCGGGAAATCCTCTGGCAAGATACCTTCCAGCATCCGTTCCAGATTGAACTGGCCAATGCGGGGTCCTCCATCTTTGAAGAATGCCTTGATACTATCGGGTCCGGCGCTGAACAGATCCCACATCAGACTGAGCGGGTCTTTCAGGACGCTCTTGATATGATCCTGAAGGTCCTTTGCGGTTAATCCTGCGCAATAGGCTGCGCCAATGATCCCGCCGATTGACGCGCCTGACACAGCGACCGGGCGCACGCCCAGCTCCTCCATGGCGCTGATCACATGGATATGTGCGAGCCCTCGGGCGCCTCCAGCCCCGAGGGCCAATGCTATCGTCTGCATTGTCTTGCCGCGTCCTTTGTCAGTGTTCTACGACGTCATCGCATCCAAAATCCGCGCCCAGCTTCTGATCCCTTTGTGGAACGATGACAGGTCGTACTTTTCGTTGGGCGAATGGATCTGGTCATCGTCTTTGCCGAAACCGATCAGCATGGCGTCCATATCAAGGATGTCTTTGAAATGCCCAGCAATCGGGATGGACCCGCCGCTGCCCACGTAGGCCGCTGTGTTCGGCCATTCATCGGACAGCGCCTTGCGCGCTTGGTCGAAAGCGGGGTGGGTTGTTGTCATCTGACCTGCCGCGCTTGCCCCGTGGTCGCTGAAGCTGACGGTGCAATCGGCTGGCAGCATGTCTTGTACCATTTTGCGGAAGTTTTCGCGGATCTTGAGCGGATCTTGGGTGCCGACCAAACGGAAGCTGATTTTGGCGGACGCTTCAGACGGCAGTACGGTTTTAAAACCGTCGCCAGTATAGCCGGACCACATGCCGTTCACTTCGCAGGTGGGGCGCGACCAGATCATTTCGAGTGGCCGACGTCCCACTTCGCCTGCGGGCACAGACAGGCCGACTTCGCCAAGGAAATCCTTGTGGTCGAATTTAAGGTCATCCCACGCTGCGGCCAGTTCGTTAGAGAGTTCGGGAACCCCATCATAAAAGTCAGGCACGGTGATGCGGCCGTTTTCATCGTGAAGCGCTGCGATGACACGTGCCAGTACCCGCGCAGGGTTCATCGCCAGCCCGCCGTACATGCCCGAATGCAAATCTTTGTTTGGGCCTGTGATGGTGAGCTCTTCGCCCAAGAGGCCGCGTAGCTGGGTGATGATTGCGGGTGTGCTGTCACCATACAGCCCGGTATCGCAGATCAGCGCGATGTCGGCAGTCAGCTCTTCGCGGTTTTCTTCCATGAAAGGGGTGAGTGAAGGTGAGCCGGATTCCTCTTCGCCCTCAAAGAAAATGGTGATGTTGGCGGGTAATTGCCCATGTTCTGCTTTCCATGCCCGGCAGGCCTCTACAAAGGTCATCAACTGCCCTTTGTCGTCTGATGATCCGCGCCCGCGGATGACCTTGCCTTTTGCGGTGTCTTCGATCTGTGGATCAAAAGGATCGCGATCCCATAGTTCAAGCGGATCAACAGGTTGCACGTCATAGTGGCCATAGAACAGGATATGTGGCCCGTCACCGCCCGTATGTGCCACCACCATTGGATGTCCGGGTGTGGCCCGTTTCGACGCCTCAAACCCGATGGATTGCAGATCAGCCACCAGCCAATCGGCGGCGGTGCCGCAATCGCCCTGATAGGCCGGATCGGTCGAAATTGAGGGGATGCGCAGTAGGTCCAACAGGCGGTCGGTGGCTTGCGGCAGGTCAGCGTCAATGCGGGCGAGGACAGGGTCGAGGGTCATGAGGGTGGCCTATGGTTTGGGATTTGCCACAGAGTTGTCTGTAAGCCGGGTAAGGTCAAGCGATGCTGATGCCCGATCGGTTGGTTGCATAAAGAGCCAAGAGTTTTCCTAAAATTGCCATAAATCGGGGCGATGCCGGACGGCAGACGAAAGGCATTCAAATGATCGAATTTATTGCCCAGCTTTGGGACACCGCATTCAATTTCGAAGACTTCAGCCGTGGCGAGCGCAAGTTTGCCTTTGCACAGCTGATGTTCATCATGATTGGGGTCTTTGGCGTTGTTGGTTTCATCTTTCGGATCATCATGAGGGTGTCGGGGCGCAAGCATCATGCGTCGGCGCAAAGCCGCTTGATGGATGAAATGGCCGCCAAGGCGAGGCCCGGTGCGACCCGCGCCGAAATCGCGCAGATGGCGCATGCAGAACGCGAGGCGCGCCGTGCTGCCGCGCGCTATATTCCCCCGGTGCCGGTCGCACTTGCCACCCGTCCAGACGACGGCAGTTACTTTGTAACCCTATGCGCCTTCGCTGCTGCGAAACAGGCGGATGGCCTGATGCTGAACCATTATGAAAAAGACGCGTTGAGCGTCCTTTGCGTGGCCTATGAAACGCTTGGTCCTGCCGGTCTGGCGCGGCTGGATGACTATGATGGGGTGGCCCCGGTCAGGTCGCTGGACCTTTCACGGGTGTTTCAACAAATCGGTTTGAACGAATTTGTCGCGCCATTTGAAAAGGCGATTGCGGTGCACCTTGATCGCCACCAGATGATACAGGATTTTGTAGCCTCTGGCATGCCGCTGGAGCAGGCGAAAGCATCGTATAAATTGCCCTCTTATATGCCAATCAATGAATCCTTGCTGCTATTGGGCGGACAGGCGCGGTTGGTGCATTTGGCCGACCGTTATTATCAGGCGGCTTATCCGTGGCAGGAAAAAATCGAAAAACCTGCATTTGCTTGATCAGGGTCAAATAGCGCCCCATCCGTCCACGGTAGTCTATGTCCTGAGGAGCGACACTTTGTAACGTCTTGTCCGAAGCTGCCGCGCCCTATATGAGGCTTAGAACGATTCAAAGACCACAAAATCAGATGGCTTTTGAACGGAAAATATGAGGACGAACAACGTGGACTATAACGCTCGCTTGGACACTGCGATTGAACGGCTGCACGAAGAAGGCCGCTATCGCACTTTCATTGATATTGAGCGTAAACGCGGCCAGTTTCCTCATGCCACATGGCGCAAGCCCGATGGGTCCGAAGCGCCTGTCACGGTTTGGTGCGGCAATGATTATTTGGGCATGGGACAGCATCCCGTTGTTCTGACTGCCATGCATGAGGCGATTGAGGCGACGGGTGCCGGTTCTGGCGGGACACGCAATATTTCCGGCACGACCGTTTATCATAAACGCCTTGAGGCCGAATTGTCGGACCTCCACCGGAAAGAAGCGGCGCTTCTGTTTACCTCTGCCTATATTGCGAATGATGCGACCCTCAGCACGTTGCCAAAGCTGTTTCCGGGCCTGATTATTTATTCGGATGCGTTGAACCACGCATCCATGATCGAAGGCGTGCGCCGCAACGGCGGGGCAAAGCGTATCTTCCGTCACAACGACCTAGCACATTTGCGCGAGCTGCTTGAGGCTGATGACAGCGATGCGCCAAAGGTTATTGCATTTGAATCGATCTATTCCATGGACGGCGATTTCGCGCCAATTCAAGCGATCTGCGATCTGGCGGAAGAGTTTGGCGCGCTGACCTATATCGACGAAGTGCATGCCGTGGGTATGTATGGCCCCCGTGGTGCCGGTGTGGCAGAACGTGACGGTTTGATGGGTCGTATCGACATCATCAACGGCACTTTGGCCAAGGCGTATGGCGTGATGGGCGGCTACATCGCAGCAAGTGCGAAAATGTGTGATGCGATACGGTCTTACGCGCCGGGCTTTATCTTTACAACGTCGCTGCCGCCTGCGGTTGCGGCAGGTGCTGCCGCCTCTGTTGCGCATCTCAAGACCGATCAGGCGTTGCGCGTGCAGCATCAGACACAAGCGAAGATTTTGAAACTGCGCCTTAAGGGGATGGGCCTGCCGATCATTGATCATGGCAGTCACATTGTTCCATTGATCGTGGGTGATCCGGTGCATACCCAGAAATTGTCGGATATGTTGCTGTCGGAATTCGGAATTTACGTCCAGCCGATCAACTTTCCCACCGTTCCGCGCGGGACCGAGCGCTTGCGCTTTACGCCGTCACCGGTGCATGGGCCGCAGGAAATGGATGCTTTAGTGGGCGCTTTGGACGGACTTTGGTCACATTGTGCGCTAAATCGCGCTGAACTTGCAGGTTAATCTCAGATACACCTGTGCATAACTTTGCTGGTCGTGTTATTTAATCGTTAAGCGCTCGTATTGTTTCGATTCGTTGCATAACGCGCGCTAGGGGCATTGAGCGACGGGACAGTCGATGATCGGGAAGACCTTCAAGCGCGGGGACGCATCGGAGGACGTACAGGCCGCAGGCTTTGACGCCTATGATTTACGTCTGGGCGATTTGATGCGTGGCGAGCGTGCGACAATGGGCAAAAGTCTATTGGATGTGCAGCGCGAATTGAAGATCAAAGCCGCCTACATCGCAGCTATTGAAAACGCTGATCCTTCTGCCTTTGATACGCCGGGATTTATTGCAGGCTACGTGCGTTCTTATGCGCGCTATCTTGGTATGGACCCCGATGATGCCTTCGAGGCATTTTGCGATGAAAGCGGCTTTGCCACGGCGCATGGGATGTCGGCTGAGGCATCTTCGCTAAAGGCCAAGTCGTTCGATCCGGCATCCACGCCTTTGGGCAAGGACATTTTTTCGTCATCAGCGACGCCGTTTATTCCGGCAGGAGAGGCGGTTCTCTCAAGCGTGGAACCGCGTGCTATCGGCTCAGTCTTGGTATTGGTCGCTTTGATTGGCGGCTTGGGCTACGGCGGCTGGACGGTTTTGCAGGAAGTGCAGAAAGTGCAGTTTGCGCCGGTTGAGCAAACACCTGTTGTCCTTTCGGACCTTGATCCTTTGGCGGGGGCTACGAATGCGATCCAGCCAAGCGATGCTTTGGCGGATTTTAATGCGCCATCGCAGCAGTCTTTGGACCGGCTTTACCGTCCGCAAGCCTTGGACGTGCCTGTGCTGGTGGCGCGCGATGCGCCGATTTCGACACTGAGCCCCGGTACGATTGGTGCTTTAGCGCCTGATATAGGCGCGCCGGACGTCCCAGAGCTGACCTTGGCTGACACCGATTTGCCGTCACCCCCACCTATTCAGGTGGTCGAGCCTGACGTGCCTGAACTGCAACTTGTCGCGGTGCGCCCGGCATGGGTGCGTGTGCGTTCGGCGGACGGAACGGTTATTTTTGAAGGGGTGATGGAGCCGGGGCAAAACTTTGTCGTACCATCCACCGAAGAACCAGCGACGCTGCGCGTGGGCGAAAGCGGCGCAATGTATTTTGCGGTCAATGGCGTACATTATGGCCCTGTCGGCCCATCTGGCGTCGTCACATCCAATGTGGCCCTGACTGCGCAAAGCCTGACCGAAACCTATGAAGTCGCTGATCTGGATGCCGACACAGATTTGGCAGAGATCGTCAATGTGGCCGAGGTGACTGCGGGCGAATAACCGCAGCGGCGCAGCCTTGCTGCGGGGCGGATTGCGGCATAGATTGCTGCCAAGCAGATCACAGCCGAAAGCCTGAACGCATGTCTTTGAACCATATCCGTCCGTGGCGTAATATTTACCGCCGCAAATCGCGTCAGATCATGGTGGGCAATGTGCCTGTTGGTGGCGATGCACCGATTACTGTGCAAACGATGACCAACACGTTGACGACCGATGTGAGGGCCACGATTGCGCAGGTGCAGGCCGCGGCGGATGCAGGTGCTGATATCGTCAGGATTTCGGTCCCGGATGAAGCCTCCAGCGCTGCGCTGAAACAGATTGTGCCAGAGGTATCGGTGCCGATCGTCGCTGATATCCATTTTCACTACAAACGCGGTATCGAGGCGGCAGAGGCGGGTGCGGCTTGTCTGCGGATCAATCCGGGCAACATTGGCGATGAAAAACGCGTCAAAGAGGTGATCAAGGCGGCCCGTGATCATAACTGCTCAATTCGCATTGGCGTGAATGCGGGCTCTCTTGAGAAGCATCTTTTGGATAAATACGGTGAGCCTTGTCCCGATGCGATGGTTGAAAGCGGTCTCGATCACATCAAGATCCTACAAGATAATGATTTCCACGAATTCAAGATTTCCTGTAAGGCCTCGGACGTGTTCATGGCTGCTGCGGCCTATCAGCAGTTGGCCGAAGCCACTGATGCACCAATCCATCTTGGCATTACAGAGGCGGGTGGTCTGACGTCGGGCACGATCAAATCGGCGATTGGGTTGGGCAACCTTCTGTGGATGGGTATTGGGGATACGATCCGCGTCAGCCTGTCTGCCGATCCGGTGGAAGAGGTAAAGGTCGGTTATGAAATCCTTAAGTCGCTGGGATTGCGCCACCGTGGTGTGAATATCATTTCCTGTCCGTCCTGCGCGCGTCAGGGGTTTGATGTGATCAAGACCGTCGAAGAGCTGGAAAAGCGGTTGGAGCATATCAAGACGCCCATGTCGCTGTCGATTATCGGCTGTGTTGTGAATGGCCCCGGTGAGGCATTGATGACGGATGTGGGCTTTACCGGTGGTGGTGCCGGGTCTGGCATGGTGTATCTGGCAGGCAAGCAGAGCCATAAACAATCGAACGCCGACATGGTGGATCATATTGTTGAGCAGGTTGAAAAGAAGGCGGCTGAATTGGACGCCCAAGCGGAGGTTGCGGCTGAGTAAGGTGGATCGTGATCCACCTTACCTGATGCACAGTCAGTGGTAGAAGGCAGCCCATGAAACTCTCGAACAGAGGTGATGTTGATCCGTTTATCGTGATGGATGTGATGGAAGCTGCGCGCAAGGCCGAGGCCGCGGGCCGTCATATCATCCATATGGAAGTGGGCCAGCCCGGCACGGGTGCGCCGGAGGCTGCAAAAGCCAAATTGATTGCCGATATGGCGGATCCGTTGGGTTATACGGTTGCGCTTGGTCTGCCAGAGTTGAAAGACCGGATCGCGCAGCATTACGCCGATTGGTACGGTGTAACGCTTGATCCGGCCCGTGTTGTGATCACCAGCGGTGCGTCTGGTGCCTTCTTGCTTGCGTTTTCGGCGCTGTTTGACAATGACGCGCGGGTGGGGCTGGGGACGCCATGCTATCCATCTTATCGCCAAATCCTTAAGGCGGTTGGCTTGTCACCCATCGATATTCCGACGACCTTTCAGCAGCGTTTTCAACCGCGGCCATCGGATGTGGCAGATCACACTCTGGATGGGCTGATCATAGCGTCGCCTGCGAACCCGACCGGCACCATGCTGGACCAAGATGGATTGGCTGCTTTGGCGGGTGCCTGTCAGGTGCAGGGTGCGGCCCTGATTTCAGATGAGATTTATCACGGCATTGATTATGACACTGCGCCCGTCAGCGCCTTGCAGGTCACTGACGACGTTTATGTGGTGAATTCCTTCTCCAAGTATTTCTCGATGACCGGCTGGCGTGTGGGGTGGATGATTGTGCCGCAGGATCACGTGCGGCAGGTTGAACGACTGGCCCAGAACATGTTTATCTGCGCCCCCCACGCCGCCCAGCGACTTGCCCTGCATGCGATGGATTGCAGTGATGAGCTGGAGGCGAATAAAGCGGTCTACAAAGCCAATCGCGATCTGATGATCGCAGGGTTGCAGGCGGCGGGCTTTACCCGCTTTGCACCGCCTGACGGCGCGTTTTATGTTTATGTCGATATCTCGGAATACACTGATGATGCCTTGGGGTTTGCTGCCATGATCCTTGAACAGGCAGGTGTTGCCGTGACCCCCGGCCTCGATTTTGATGCAGCTCGCGGGCATCATTGGCTGCGTTTTTCCTATGCACGCGCGACGGTGGATATCACCGAAGGTTTGGCGCGTCTGGCGCAATTCATGCAAGGACGTCAGGTATGATCCGCTGGCTTATGGCGCTTTTGTTCGCGGCAAACGTCGCGGTCGCGGATGGTGGCGTTGATCCCGCGCGTTCAAGCGTCAGCGATGGCTGGTGGACGCTTGAGGTGACCCTTGGTCTGGATCATATCACCCCCTATCGGGTCTTCACCTTGGATGAACCGCGCCGCCTGGTGATTGATATCGAAGGGGTCTCTTTCGCTGGTCTGGATGCAGACGCAATACGGTCAGGCGACCGCGCAGAGGCAGTGCGATTTGGTCCGTTGCGCCCTGGTTGGTCACGTATGGTGATTGATCTGGCCGAGCCTTTGGTCATCGCAGAGGCGGGTATGGCCGCCGTGGATAATGGCGCAGATCTCAGCATTGTTCTTGATCGGGCCACGCCGGAAGATTTTGCTGCAAACGCTGGTGCGCCGCCTGATCCGGGCTGGGATGTGGTGACAGGCTTTGACCCTAAGGTCGCGCAGGACCTTGCAGATAGCGCGGATTTCGTCGTGGTGATCGACCCCGGCCATGGCGGAATTGATCCGGGTGCTGCACGGGGTGGTATCAGGGAAGCGGACCTCATGCTGTTGATGGGCATGGAGCTGGCGGTGATGCTGAATGCGCAAGAAGGCGTACAGGCTGTGCTGACCCGTGAACAGGACATATTTGTGCCGCTCTCGGCCCGCATGACACTGGCGCGGCAGGTGGGGGCGGATTTGCTGATTTCCCTGCATGCCGATGCGCTGGAAGAAGATGCCGCACGCGGTGCATCGGTTTATACGCTATCGGCAAATGGCGGATCTGCAGCCGCACAACGCAGTGTAGAGCGTCACGAACGCGGTGATCTTTTGGCCGGCGTTGATCTGGATGTCGCAGAAGACAGGGTCGCGACGGCCTTGATGGACCTTGCACGCGCCGAAACCGGACCAGAGGCCCGCCGCATTGCCGACGCGTTGGTTGCATCCATGCAGGCGCAAGGGGTTTTGATGAACACGAACCCACGCCGTGAAGGTCAGTTTGCGGTTCTGACGGCAGCTGATTTTCCCAGCATTCTGATCGAGGCAGGGTTTTTGTCCAACGCATCCGATCGTGCGGTGCTTGCCACGCCAGAAGGGCGTGCACGGATTGCGCGGGCTATTCGCGACACCGTTGTTTTATTGGCGCGCTAGGTGCCGGTATATTGTGCCAGCCAAACAGTATGCCCGCCGCAGCTAGGGTCCTCTGGCGTGTATCGCAAGACTTTAAATCCGTTGTCTTCAAGCAATTGTTGGTATTCTGCGGGATCAAGCGAGGCATGATAAATCGGTGCATTCGCGACCTGTCCAATCGCCTCGCCCGCTATATGGCCTGATGTGAACATCAAGGTGGTGCGGGCTGTGCTATGGGCGGCAAACCGTGCAAACATTGCCCTTTGGTCATCGGCACTGAGGTGAAAGAAGCTGGCCCATGCAAGAATGGCATCAAAGTCGCGCGCGAGGTCAAGGGTACGCATGTCTGCTTTTATGACCTCTGCCTGCGGCAGGGTTTGTGTATAAAGCCGCGTCATCGTCTCAGTCGCATCTACGCCAGTCAGGGTGGCACCTCTTTCTGCCATATACGCGGCCATGGGCTGACCTGATCCACATCCCAAATCAAGCACCCGCACAGCCCCGGACCCACGCGGTGCGGCCGTCAGAAACCTGTCCAGCCATTGCTTTTCCATCAGGCTGCGGTTGCGCTCTTTCGCCCAGATCTGACCAACGCGTTCATAGGTGGGGATGACATCTTTTGCTTGCATGGGGCTGCAATGCACGGCGGGCAACGCAATGGCAATGGCTGCTGAAAAACTGATCAATTTGCAGGCACCTTCTGGCCGAACGTGGCATTTGGCCTTTTGACCACGCGGGCTTCTGCGCGTATAAGCAGGGAAAATAGACAGGATTGGGTCCAAACCCCGTGATACGCTTTTTTCTTTCATTCCTTGGCGGTCTTTTTACGCTGTTGACCCTTGGTGCCATCATGGGCGCGCTCGCCATTGGTGGGGTGCTCTATCTTTATGGTCGCGATCTGCCGAGTTATGAGACGCTGTCGCAATATACGCCCAAGACCATTAGCCGGATTTATTCGGGCGAGGGCCAGATCATCGACGAATTCGCCGTCGAACGGCGGTTGTTCACACCGGCCGAGGAAATTCCCGATATCGTCAAACAGGCGTTTATCTCTGCGGAAGACAAGAATTTCTATGAACATTCCGGTTATGACGCGATGGGTATGGTGTCGGCCTTTGTCGATGCTGTCGAATCGCGCGGAGAGAACGTGCGTGGTGCGTCGACAATCACCCAACAGGTGATGAAAAACTTTCTCTTGGATGGCTCCCGGTCGGTCGAGCGTAAAATCAAAGAGATTATCCTCGCGGTGCGTATCGAAGGTGCGATGCCGAAAGAGCGTATCCTGGAGCTTTACCTGAATGAGATTTTCCTGGGTCAGAACAGCTTTGGTGTGACTGCCGCGGCACTCACCTATTTCAACAAACCGCTGACCGAACTGACACCGGGCGAGGCCGCCTATCTGGCGTCCTTGCCGAAATCGCCCAGCAATCGCCACCCGGTCCGGGACAGTGCAGCTGCTATTTTCTGGCGCAATAATACTCTGCGCGAGATGTTCGAGAACGGCTATATTGACGAGGCCACTTATGATGCGGAACGCAATGCACCCCTTTTGTCCGTACAAGGTGGCGACTATGCCGATTTTCGCGAAACCCTGCCTGATCGCGATTACTTCACCGATGAAATCCGCCGTCAGCTAAGCCAGAACTTTGGCGAGGAAGAGTTTTTCTCGGGCGGGCTGTCGATCAGGGCGACGATTGATCCTGAGTTGCAGGTGACTGCACGCCATTCATTGCAACGTGCCCTTGAAGACTATGACCGCAGCACAGGTATCTGGCGCGGCACGGGCGAGACCATCCCTGAGGATGCCTTGGCCGATGAGGGAACATGGCGTGTTGCATTGGCCGCCACAAATGTGCCGCGCGACGTGGATCTTGACGGCAAATGGTACCCGGCGGTTATCCGTGATGTTGCCGAAAATACCCTGACGATTGGTATCGAGGGACTTGTCGAAAGTGATGCGGAACCTTTTGTCGTACCGCGCGAGGATATCCGCTGGCTGGTGGGTGACTTTTTTGAAAACTACACCCCCGGTGATGTGGTTCACGTACGCCGCTTGCTGGATGGTGATGGTAATTTTGTGCGCTGGTCGTTGCGGCAGGTGCCGGAAGTGCAGGGCGGCTTTATGGCGATGGACGTCAATACCGGTCGTGTCATCGCGATGCAGGGCGGCTTTAGCTATCAGCACTCAGTCTTTAACCGCGCCACACAGGCGCAGCGACAGCCGGGTTCTTCTTTCAAACCGTTCGTTTATGCTGCCGCACTCGACAGTGGATATTCGCCGGCCACCATTATTGTGGACGCGCCGATCACGATCAACACACCGCAGGGCACATGGCGTCCGCGCAATGCCTCGAACCAGTTCTACGGGCCTACGCCGCTGCGCACCGGGATTGAGCGGTCGCGGAACCTGATGACCATTCGTCTGGCACAAGAGATCAGCATTGATACTGTTGGACGCTATGCGGAACGCTTTGGCGTTTATGAAGATATGAACCGTGTGCTTGCGGCCTCACTTGGGTCGGACGAGACAACCTTGTTCAAGATGGTTGCGGCCTATGCGATGTTTGCGAACGGCGGCGAACGTGTGGAACCAACCTTGGTAGACCGGGTGCAGGACCGGTATGGGCACACCGTCTATCGCCATGATCAGCGCACCTGTCTGGATTGCGACCATACGAACCTGCCAGAGGGCGATGCACCGCGGATCATGACCAACCGCGACAGGGTGATGAATGAAATTACGGCTTATCAGCTGACATCGATGATGCAGGGCGTTGTTGATCGTGGCACCGCCAGCCGAACGGTGAACCTGCCAGTGCCGATTGCAGGGAAGACCGGTACGACCAATGACGCCAAGGATGTTTGGTTCGTTGGGTTTTCATCCAACATCGTGGCGGGCTGCTATATCGGCTATGATACGCCGCGCAGTCTGGGCCGCGGCGCGTCGGGTGGTGGGTTTTGTGGGCCTGTGTTCAACCGTTTTATGGAAGAGGCGATTGAAAAATATGGCTCTGGACCATTCCATGTACCTGAGGACTGTCAGTTCATCAAAATCGACCGTTTCAGCGGCGCGCGTTTGCCGCAGGATGCGGCAGGTGACAATGTGGTGCGGGAATGCTTCCGCCCCGGCGAAGAACCACTGTTCGGCATCATGTTTGATGGTGGCTTTGCGATGGCGGCAGAACTGCCGCTGTTTGAAGAAGCGCAAAGCGCGCAGCGTCAGGTCACGACATCCACCGGTGAAACGGCAACCGTGGGCGAGCGCGCGACCTTTGGCACTTTGTCCTCTGGCGGTCTTTACTGACGCAGCGGCGCTTGTGGCGCGCCCATGGGCGCGCTAAGACCACTCCACCAGAAATGACGACCAAAGACAGGTGCCCCCATGCGCGCGGAAATGCAAAATATTGTGGAGGCGATTGAAAAATCGCTGAGCCTTCTTGCGCAGCGGATGGACCGGGAAACGGCCCCGCATCGGCTGGAGGAATTCAACGCACGCGTTGAGGACCCGACGCTGTGGGATGATCCGGCGGCGGCACAAAAGCTGATGCGTGAACGCCAGTTGCTTGTGGATGCGATGGGTAGCTACGACAGCATCAGCACAGAATTATCCGACAACATCGAGTTGATTGAATTGGGCGAGATGGAAGAGGACGCAGAGGTGGTGTCTGAGGCCGAGGCTGCGCTGGTTCAGCTGGCTGATAAGGCTGCCAAGAAAGAGCTGGAGGCGCTCTTGGATGGTGAGGCTGATGGCAATGATACCTTTCTTGAGATTAACGCAGGGGCCGGCGGGACCGAAAGCTGTGACTGGGCCAATATGCTGGCGCGCATGTATGTACGTTGGGCCGAAAAGAAGGGCTATAATGTTGAATTGCAGTCCGAACAGGCGGGCGATGAAGCCGGGATCAAATCGGCGTCATACAAGATCAGCGGGCATAATGCCTATGGTTGGTTGAAGTCGGAAAGCGGCGTGCACCGTTTGGTCCGGATTTCGCCGTTCGATAGTGCAGCCAAGCGACACACTTCTTTTACATCCGTGAAAGTCTATCCGGTCGTCGATGACAACATTGAGATTGAAGTGAACCCTGCCGACATTCGCATTGATACCTACCGGTCATCCGGGGCCGGTGGTCAGCACGTCAACACGACCGACTCGGCGGTGCGGATTACCCACGCACCTACTGGCATCGTCGTGACCAGTTCAGAAAAGTCGCAGCACCAGAACCGCGATATTGCGATGAAGGCGTTGAAATCGCGGTTGTATCAGATCGAGCTTGATAAACGCTCTGCCTTGGTCAATGAGGCACACGAGAATGCTGGTGATGCGGGGTGGGGCAACCAGATCAGGTCCTATGTGTTGCAGCCGTATCAGATGGTCAAAGACCTGCGGACAAGCTTTGAAACCTCAGACACCAAGGGTGTACTGGACGGTGATCTGGATGGGCTGATGGCTGCGACCTTGGCGATGGATATGTCGGGTAAAGGGCGGGACGCGGCAAACGCGGAATAGTCGATCCCCTTGCCAAACACGGCGGCTTAGAGCGATGATAGCGATATGTCATCAACGGATATCTATAGCGGCAGTCCTGACAAGCTGGTTGTCCAGACGATCACACTTGCGGATATCACCGCAAGCCTGCGCGCCGGTATCGCCGATTTTCGCCGTGTACCACAGTTTGGCCTGTTCTTTAGTGCGGTCTATGTGATCGGTGGTTTTGTGATGCTGCGGGTCGGGGCGGGGCATGTGACCTGGACGTTGGCAACGTCACTGGGGTTTCCGCTGATTGCGCCCTTTGCGGCTGCGGGGCTTTACGAGGTCAGCCGCCGTATGGAGCAGGACGAGCCACTTGACTGGGGTGCCGTGCTTGGCATTGTTTGGAACGAACGCACCCGGCAATTGCCGTGGCTGGGTGCGATTATCGTGATTTACTTCCTGTTCTGGACATTCTTGGCCCACATGATTTTTGCATTGTTCATGGGCCTGTCCACAATGACGAACATCACCGACAGCTTTGAGGTCTTTCTGACGCCCAACGGCATTGCGATGATTGTGGTGGAGCTGGGCATAGGGGCCGTGCTGGCCTTTGTGCTGTTTTCCATGACGGTTATCAGCCTGCCCTTGGTCCTGCACCGCGAAGTAGATTTTGTCACTGCGATGCTGACCAGTATGAAAGCCGTGCGTCAGAACCTCTTTGTCATGCTGATCTGGGCCAGCTTTATCGCGGTGATGTCACTATTGGCATTGTTGCCGTGGTTCCTGGGGCTGATGGTGGTGCTGCCGATCTTGGGACATGCGACATGGCATTTGTATCGGCGGGTCTTGGCATGAATGCAAAAAGGGCGCCCCAGCGGACGCCCATTTTACTAACCGTCTATAGGTTTTTACGAATTCGCGTCAGTGGCTGCCGCTGTTGGCATCTTCTTTGACCCGTTGGCCAGCGGATCGTCCTGGCGCTGTACGGAGCCTTCAAAGTGGGCACCGCTTTCGATCGCGATTGTCTTGTGGATGATGTCACCCTCAACACGCGCAGTCGATGTCAGGCGCACCTTTAGACCGCGCACACGACCCACGATGCGGCCATTGACGACAACATCATCGGCGACAACTTCGCCTTTGACAGTGGCGCCTTCGCCGACGGTCAGCAGGTGCGCGCGGATATCGCCCTCCACCTGGCCTTCGACCTGAATATCACCAGATGTCTTGAGGTTACCGGTGATCAGCAGATCAGAAGACAGCACAGAAGCGGCAGGCTTGGCTTTGGGCGTCGCAGATGCCTTGAAGTCAGCGCCCTTTGCGCCTTTACCAGTGGTATCTGCGCCTTTGGGCTTGTCGGCGTCGGATGCGTTTGGTCCGGGTTCGTTGATTTTGGATTTAGAAAACATCTTGTCCAGCTCTTATATAAGTCATGGGGTTGACGGGGTTGCCGTTCACACGGACCTCGTAGTGAAGGTGGGGGCCGGTGGAGCGACCGGAATTCCCCATAGCACCAATTCGCTCGCCACGCGAGACCCTTTGCCCCACGCGTACATCCATCGAATTAAGATGGGCATAACGCGTCTCGATGCCAAAGTCATGGCTAATCTTGATCAAACGTCCGTAACCTGAGGACCAGCCCGCATGGCTGACGACGCCATCGGCGGTCGCATAAATCGGTGTGCCGATCGGAGCCGCAAAATCTGTACCGGCATGCAGGCGCCCCCAGCGTGGTCCAAAACCAGAGGTATAGCGAAAGCTTGATTTCACCGGGATCGAAAAGGGCGCCTTTTCTGCCGCAATCCGGTAAAGGTTGATCCTGTCCATCGCAGTCAGGATCGCATTGGCGCGCAATGCATCCGGGTCAGGGTCGCCACCACGTGTCGAGAACTGGATCGGCGTCAGCGGCCCGCCGGTGCCGGAATAACCACGGCGCACTTGATCAATCAGACTATCGGGGTTCATGCCCGCGGCGCGGAACATATCATCCAGTGGTTCCACGGATACCAGCATCGCCTCTTCCAACTGACGGAAAATCTGGTCGTTGCGTTCTTGCAGCAGGCGTAGCTCCAATTGCATTTCTTGGGCCTGATCGATGGCAAACTCTGCGTCAGCTGCGATTTGATCACGCTCTGATGCGGTATCGGCCAATGCCGTTGCCAGCAGATCGACTGTGCCTGCCGCGTCATCGCTGATGGATGTAGAGCCTTCATCGACATTATCGGCTGAGAGCGCCGCAACCTCGCGACGGGCCTCTTCACGGGCGCGCATGGTTTCGCGCAATGTGGCCTGAACCACTTCCATCCCGGTTTCCAGTTCGCGTCGTTTTTCCTCGGTAGCAAGCAGTTCCGACTGCATGATCGAGATTTGTTGCAGTGCAGAATTAAAGCGTTCTTGTGCGGCCAATGCTTCCATGGCGCGGGCATCGCGTTCACTCGACAAGGCGTTTAGCCGTTGTTCGTAAGTCAGCTGATCACGCTGGGCCTGCGCGCGAAAGTTGCCAGCGCCGATGCTGTCCATCAAAAGGATGGCGGTGGCAATAATTGTCCAGGCAACAACGATGATGCTGCCTGTCCACGCCACAAGCTGCGTTTCCGGTTTCAGGCGGATAAAGCGTGTTTCGGTGTCTGATCGCAGGAACAGCCGTTTTTCGGGCAGAAAGCGTTCCAATATGGCATGAATGCGTGTTGTCAGTCGTGATCTCACGGTGCTGCTCGTCCTGTCCCGTTACCTATTCCCGGAGCCCACCCGGTTTCATCCTGCTAGTCTTTAAGTCTCTCGGCGTCTGCCTGCAAGAAACTTGCATGATTTTTACGCAGATATCCCGCCTATATTATGGTGCTGGGCGGGGAATTGCCTATTTCTTCACTGCCCCAAGGTCAGCTTATGTGGTGCCTGCAAGTGGCCAGTAAAAATCGGGCGGTATCCCGGCCTCGGCCCGTTTCTCTTCGTTGAAGGGTGGTTTAAGGGGGCCGTGAAAATACTTGCGCACCAGATCATGAAAGACGCCGGTGGGGTCCAGATCGTGGCGACCGCACAGGAAATGGAACCATTTTGAACCATAGGCGACGTGGTGCACCTCTTCGGCATAGATCACTTCCAGCGCCTCGACCGCTTGGGTCAGTTTCGCCTGTTTGAAAATCTTGATCATTCCGGGGGTCACATCCAGCCCGCGTGCCTCCAGCACCATGGGCACCACGGCCAGGCGTCCCATCAGATCATCCACCGTATCTTCGGCAGCGCGCCACATGCCTGCGTGGGCAGGTAATGCGCCATAATGGCTGCCCAACTCTTCAAGGCAGTCGCACATCAGGTTGAAATGTTTGGATTCTTCATCCGCGGCTTTTACCCAGTCATCATAGTAGCCCAGCGGCAATCTAGTGTCCGAGAACCGCGCGATGATGTCCCAATGCAGGTCCACGGCATTCAGTTCAATATGCGCCACCGCATGCAAAAGCGCGATGCGTCCTGCTTCCGACCCCGGTTTGCGATGAGGCACGTCGCGCGGGTTCAACAGTTCCGGTTTCTCAGGACGCGCGGGGCGCAAAGGTGGCGCAGCGGTCCCGATCGCGATCACCTCACCAGCCTGACGCGCTGCTTGCCACTGCGCCGCATACCGGCGCGATAGTGCCGTCTTTTCGCGCCCATCTGCAGTGGTCAGCACCGCGACGGCCATCTCTGTGAGGGTCACAGGGCGCGCACCGCTTCAAGGACCGCATCGACATGACCTGGGACACGGACCTTGCGCCAGATTTGGGCAATCTTGCCATCCGCACCGATCAGATAGGTCGCGCGTTCGATACCCATATAGGTTTTGCCATACATGCTTTTCTCGACCCATGTGCCATATCGTTCGCAGACATCGCCGTGTTCGTCGGACAGAAGGGCGATCTTCAACTCATGTTTGGCGACGAATTTGTCGTGTTTCTTCACGCTGTCTTTGGACACGCCAAGGATGACCGTGTCCAGTGCAGCAAAAGCATCAACGTTTTCAGTAAAGCCAATCGCCTCTTTCGTGCAGCCGGGGGTGTCGTCCTTGGGGTAGAAATACAAAACGACCTTCTTGCCCGCAAAATCGGATAGGTTCACGATCTCACCACCGTCGCGGGGGAGGCTGATGGCGGGGGCTGTGTCACCGATGGCGGTTTGTGTCATAGTGTCTATCCTTTATCTGGGATCATTTCTTGGTTTTGTTTTAGTCCGTGACAGGCAAAGATAAAGCCCAAGCGTGCAAATGGACCGTCATGACCAAAGAGAGTGAAGATAAGGAAAAACCAGCCAAGCGCCCCAAAGGCATGCGCCCTTGGGTTTTCTGGCTGCGGGCCGGTTTTGTGGTTTGCCTTTTGCCCTTGGTGTTTCTTGCCGCAGCCGCGGTCATGATCATCGACCGCGATATCACCGCACCCAGCTGGATCACGGAACGGATCGAGCAGCGCGCCGAAACCTTGCTGGACGGCGCCACGCTGGAGTTCGGGGAGATCACGGTGCGCATCGGTCGTGATTTGCATCCGACCGTGCGTCTTGTCGATACGCGGTTGGTGGATGCGGGCGGTCTGACGCTGACCCGTGTGCCGATTGTTGAAGGGTTGATGTCGCCCCGCGGGCTGATCCTGCAACAAGAGGTGCTGATGCAGGATGTGCGCCTGATCGGGGCGCAAATCAATTTGCGGCGTGCGCGTGATGGCACTGTGTCCTTCGCGTTCAGCACCAATGGGACTGATCTGTGGCGGGCCGGGTCCTTGCCGGAGTTGCTTGAGCAGTTTGATCAGGTGTTTGAACGCCCTGCACTGGAGGCGTTACAAACAGTACGTGCTGATGGGTTGATCGTGAATTTCGATGATGCGCGCGCGGGACGCAGTTGGATCATCGATGGCGGCGCACTTGCCCTTGATCTGCGCGGTGGGCAAACGGATATTCGCGGTAATTTTGCGCTGTTGTCCGGCGGTGCAGATGTCACGAACGTCAGCCTGAATTATGCCAGCCCACGGGGCAGCCGTACGGCGAGTGTTGCCGTCAACCTGAATAATGTGCAGGCAACAGATCTTGCGGCACAATCGCCAGCACTGCGTTGGTTGCAAGGGATTGATGCCCCAATTACAGCCGCATTGCGCACCCGGTTGGACGACAGCGGCGCGTTGGGTCCGCTGAATGCGACCCTGGAAATCGGGCAGGGTGTGTTGCAGCCCAACCCCGCGACCCAAGCCATCGCCTTTGATGATGCCAAGGCCTATTTCACCTACGATCCCGTACGCGACAGCATCCGCTTTAGTGAACTGAGCCTTCAAACAGAATGGGGCAGCTTGCGTGCTGAAGGTGACGCCTATCTGCGTGAATTCCGCGATGGCCTGCCACATGCCTTGCTGGCGCAATTCCAGTTTAGCAATGTGGCACTGAACCCGCCGGGGTTCTTTGAAACACCGCCGCAAATCCCACAGGCCGCGGTTGATCTGCGCCTGCGCTTTGATCCCTTCTCTGTCGAGATTGGGCAGGCGGTGATGATTGACGGCGATACACATCTGACGGCGCAAGGTGCTGTGTCGGCCACAGATGCAGGCTGGGACATCGTCTTTGACGCCCATGTCGATAGTGTCGCGCCAGAGCGGGTTGTCGCTTTCTGGCCTTTGTCGATGAAACCGCGCACGCGGCAATGGTTGGCGAACAATCTATCCGAGGGTCGGCTGATGGACGTGAACGCAGGTTTACGCATCGCGCCTGAACGCGGCCCGCAATTTGCGCTGGGGTTTGAGTTTGAAGGCGCCACAATCAAATTCATGCGATATCTCCCGCCGATTACCGAGGCCAAGGGGGTGGCCAGCATTGAAAACAGTGCTCTTGTTGTCAGCCTGAACGCGGGTGTTGTGAATGCCCCACAAGGCGGCCCGATGCAATTGGCAGGGTCTGATTTCACCATCGTCGATTTGCGGCTGAAACCATCGCCTGCGGTGCTCAACCTGAACATCGACAGCTCTTTAACGGCGGGTTTGTCTGTGCTGAACCAACGACCGTTCGAATATATGGATAAGGCCAGTCTACCGGTGACGATTGGAGATGGGCGTGCGCTTACCCGAGGCCAGATCACATGGCCAATGGAACCGCGCCCCGCACCCGATAGCTTTGCGTTCAATATGACTTCTGAGTTGCGCAATATACGCAGTGACACGCTGTTGGCGGGGCGCCGTTTTTCCGCACCGCGGTTGCAAGTCAGCGCCACGCGGGAAGGTTTGACGATTGGGGGTCCGGTGCGTGTGGGGCAGGTGGCCGCCGTCGGGGAATGGACGCAAAGATTTGGTGATCCTGACCAGCCGGGCAGCCGGGTGACGGCAGATGTCGCTCTCTCGCAGGCCTTTTTGGATGAGTTCGCGATTGACCTGCCGCCCGGCACAATTGGCGGCAATGGGACGGGGCAATTGTCAGTCGATCTTCAACGGGATGTCCCACCTGCCTTTCGGTTAAGCTCTGACCTTCTGGGGCTCAGCGTTGGCATCCCGGCAGTTGGCTGGTCCAAAGGGGCCGGCACGGAAGGCAATTTGCTGGTGACTGGCACTTTGGGGGATGTGCCATCTATTGACGCGTTAGAGATCGGGGGCGGCGGTTTGCAGGCCACAGGCCAGATTGATCTGGGCGCAGGTGGCCAGCTGGAGGCGGCGCAGTTTTCACAACTGCGCGTTGGTGATTGGTTCAATGCGCCCATTACCCTGCGGGGTCAGGGGATTGGGCAACCGTTGGCGGTTGAAATCAACGGTGGATCGCTCGATCTGCGAAACGCGCAGTTTGGGGCAGGGCAGGGCAATGGCGGCCCGGTGAATATTGCTTTGGACCGGCTGCAAATCACCGAAGGCATCGCATTGACTAACTTCCGAGGCGATTTTCGCAGTCAACAAGGGTTTCGGGGCGAGTTCACAGGCCAGATGAACGGTGCCGCTGCTGTCGCAGGGACCGTTGCGCCGCGCGATGGGCGCTCTGCCGTGCAACTGCGTAGCGATGATGCGGGCGGTATCTTGCGGGCCACGGGGTTGATGCGCAATGCGGTGGGTGGCGCCGCTGATCTGACACTTTTGCCCACAGGTGGGGCAGGCACCTTTGATGGCACTTTGCGTGTGCGCGATATTCGGGTGCGCGATGCGCCTGCGATTGCGGCCCTTTTGGATGCGATCAGCGTGGTTGGTCTGCTACAGCAATTGGACGGGCAGGGGTTGGCCTTTGATGAGGTCGATGCACAGTTCCGTTTGACCCCTGATCAGGTGATCATATCAGAGGCCAGCGCAGTTGGTCCCGGTCTTGGCATTTCTGTGGATGGCATCTACATGCTGGCCACGAAGCAGATTGATTTGCAGGGTGTCGTGTCTCCATTTTTCTTGGTCAACAGTATCGGATCGTTCCTGACCCGCCGGGGGGAGGGGCTGATCGGGTTCAATTACACCATTCGCGGCACTTCCGATGCGCCACAAGTGGCCGTGAACCCTTTGTCGGCGCTGACACCGGGGATGTTTCGCGAGATTTTTCGCAGACCTGCACCGGACATCTCCCAATGAAATTAAGTGAATTTGACTTTGATTTGCCAGAGGCACTGATCGCGACGCGGCCTGCGCGGCCCCGATCCTCGGCCCGGTTGTTGCTGGCACAGGGGGATGAGATTGCGGACAGGGTCGTCAATCAATTGCCGGATATCCTGCAATCTGGCGACCGTTTGATCCTGAATGATACCAAGGTGATCCCAGCGCGGCTGTTCGGTTTGCGCCAGAGGTCAGGCGATGCGGGCAAGACTGCCGCCAAAATGGACGTGACCTTGTTGGAGCCGCGTGCGGATGGCAGCTGGGCGGCGCTGATCAAGCCACTGAAGAAAGTGCGCGATGGCGAAGTGATTGTTTTCTCCGATGATCTGGAGGCCGAAGTTATCGGGCGTGCTGACGGTCAGGGGTATCTGGCGTTTAACCTCAAGGGTGATGACTTTGATGCGGCATTGAACGCGGTGGGTGCGATGCCTTTGCCGCCTTATATCGCGGGCAAACGCCCAGCGGATGAGGCGGATAAGCAGGATTATCAAACCTACTGGGCGCGCAATACCGGTGCGGTCGCAGCCCCCACTGCGTCGCTTCATTTCGATGGGCCGCTGCTGGATGCGTTGGCAGCGCGTGGCGTCGCGTTCACCCATGTGACCCTTCATGTGGGCGCAGGGACGTTCCTGCCCGTCAAGGTTGACGATGTACGCGAGCACAAGATGCACGCCGAATGGGGCGAGGTGACGCCACAGGCGGCGGCAGAAATGAATGCGACCAAGGCGGCCGGCAACCGGGTGATACCTGTGGGGACGACTGCGCTGCGGTTGATTGAAAGCGCGGTGCAGGGTGGCGTCATGCAGGCATGGAAAGGCCCCACGGATATTTTCATCACACCGGGTTTCACATTCCAAATGGCCGATGGTCTGATGACCAATTTCCACCTGCCCAAATCAACACTGATGATGTTGGTCTCGGCCCTGATGGGCACCGACACAATCCGCGCAATTTACGACCATGCCGTCGCGCAAAACTATCGTTTTTTTTCATATGGCGACAGCTCGCTCCTTTTGCCGGCCGATTGAGGCGCGAACAGGCGCGACGAGGTCGCTATTGTGTGATGATTTCGAAATAGAATCGTGAGAAGCGGTAGTTCTGTTCCGGGCTGAAAGGGCGCGCGATGTTCCAGGTATTTACCGGCTCTTGGGCCTTGTTCGTTGGCATGTTTATGTTGATGGTTGGCAACGGCCTGCAAGGCACGCTCCTTGGCCTGCGGGGCGAGGCGGAAGGCTTTAGCACGCTGTCACTGTCGATTGTGATGTCGGCGTATTTCCTTGGCTTCTTGTTCAGCTCGCGCTTTACGCCGGAATTGATCCGACGGGTGGGGCATGTGCGGGTCTTTGCAGCCCTAGGATCGATGGTATCCGCTGTCTTGATTGCCTATCCGGTGCTGGTTGATCCGTGGGCCTGGGCCGTGGGCCGCGTGATTATCGGGTTTTGCTTTTGCGGCGTCTATATCACCGCAGAAAGCTGGCTGAATGATGCCTCCAGCAATGAAAACCGGGGCAAGTCGCTGTCAGTTTATATGATCGTACAGATGGCAGGGATCGTTTTTGCACAATGGATCGTCAGCCAAGGGGATGTGTCGGGGTATATCCTGTTCATCATCCCATCCATCATGGTGTCACTCGCCTTTGCGCCAGTGCTGTTGTCCGTCAAACCGATGCCTGCGTTTGAGACGACCAAACCGATGCGGCTACGCGATCTGGTCGCAGCGTCGCCATTGGCTTGCCTTGGTATGTTCATGCTGGGCGGGGTCTTTTCCGCGCAGTTCGGCATGTCGGCGGTCTATGGCAGCCGGGTGGGGCTGACGGTTGGCGAGATTTCGTTCTTTGTCTCGGCGATTTATGTTGCGGCCCTCGTGTTGCAATATCCCATCGGTTGGTTGTCTGACCGGATGGACCGCCGCGTTCTGATTGTCTGGGTGTCATTGCTGGGCGCTGCGGGGTCGATGATCGCGTTTTTGGTACCCGGGTCCTTCCTTCTGATCGTCATCAGCGGGGCTATTGTGGGGGGGACATCCAACCCGCTTTACGCGCTGTTGATCGCCTATCTGAACGACTACCTCGAAAAAGAGGATATGGCCGCTGCATCTGGTGGGTTGCTGTTCATCAACGGGGTGGGGGCCATCTTGGGTCCTTTGACCGTCGGTCTGATGATGGATTTGATTGGTAACAACGGGTTCTGGTTATTCACGGGTGTTTTGATGGCCGCCGTGGGTGCCTACGGCATGTACCGGTCCACACAGCGAAGCCGGGATGATGTACTGGAAGGTGACGCCGTTCCCTATGCGCCTGTGTCTGCGGCATCAACACCGGTCGCCGCCGAATGGGCCCAAGAGGTCTATATCGACGAAGAGGCCGCGATGGAGGAAGAGACCACACCGGCTTGATCATGCCACCGTAAATGTCACTTCGAAAGATCAAGTGATTGGTGGTGTCATCTAAACACTTGTCAGATCGGTATTTGTCTGCTTGCAATTGTAACAGACAAGTAAACGACCGAGGAGCGGTGTGGTGGTAGCCCCTGAAACGGTATTGGCTTTCTGGCTGGATGAGTGTTCTCCGGCTGATTGGTATAAATCTGATCCTGCGCTTGACGCAAAGATCCGCGATAGATTTGCCGCAACATGGCAAGAGGCGTCTGAAGGCGCACTGAGCCTTTGGTTGACGTACCCTTCGGGGACATTGGCCTATATCATCCTGACCGACCAGTTTCCGCGCAATATGTTCCGCGACAGTGACAAGGCGTTTGCCACCGACGGTATCGCACGCGCTGCCGCCAAGATGGCGATTGAGCGCAAATGGGACATGAAAATCGACGAACCCGCGCGCCAGTTTTTCTATCTGCCCCTGATGCATGCTGAAAACCTGTGCGATCAGGACCGGGCCGTACGCCTGATCCATGCGCGGATGCCTGAACATGGTGCGAACAACCGTGATCATGCCTGTGCGCATCGCGCGGTGATCCGCGACTTTGGCCGTTTCCCTTATCGCAATGATGTTTTGGGCCGCAAAACAACCCCTGCCGAGCAGGCCTTTTTGGATGCAGGCGGTTATGGTGCGGCTATTCGCGCGCAGCAAAACGCCGCAGAATAAGGGCATTTGCACCCATCGGGTAGCAGTTATGACCTAAGGTCACTAGAGGTTGCGCCAAAAGTAGTTTAGCCTTCAACTAAATTGGCAATTGGAGGGCGGGCGTATGGCTGCGCAAAACTTTGATCTTATCGTAATCGGTGCCGGGCCGGGCGGCTATGTGGCGGCGATCCGCGGGGCGCAGCTTGGTATGAAAGTTGCCATCGTGGAGCGCGAGCATTTGGGCGGCATCTGCCTGAACTGGGGTTGTATTCCGACCAAGGCGATGCTGCGTTCCTCTGAGGTATTTCACCTGATGCACCGTGCCAAGGAATTTGGCCTCAAGGCGACGGGCGTTGACTATGATCTGGATGCGGTAGTGAAACGCAGCCGCGCTGTTGCGGGGCAATTGTCAGGTGGCATCGGTCATTTGATGAAAAAGAACAAAGTGACCGTGTTCATGGGCGAGGCGACGATCCCGGCCAAGGGCAAGGTTTCGGTCAAAGGTGAAAAGGGCACGGATGACCTGACGGCCAAGTATATCGTCCTTGCCACCGGCGCGCGCGCGCGCGAACTGCCGGGGCTCGAAGCGGATGGCGATTTGGTATGGACCTATAAGCATGCGCTTGAGCCCAAGAAGATGCCCAAGAAGCTGTTGGTCATCGGATCCGGTGCCATCGGGATTGAATTTGCCAGTTTCTATAACACGCTGGGGTCTGACACGACCGTGGTCGAGGTGATGGACCGTGTGTTGCCCGTTGAAGATGCCGAAATCTCTGCTTTCGCCAAGAAGCAATTCGTCAAGCAAGGTATGAAGATCATGGAAAAATCCATGGTCAAGCAGCTTGATCGCGGCAAGGGCAAGGTCACCGTCCATATTGAGACCGGTGGCAAGACCCAGAAGATGGAGTTTGACACCGTCATCTCTGCCGTGGGTATTGTGGGTAATGTCGAAGGGCTTGGTTTGGAAGAACTGGGCGTAAAAGTTGACCGTACGCACGTTGTCACGGATGAATTCTGCCGCACGGGTGTCGAGGGTCTTTACGCTATTGGTGATATCGCAGGCGCGCCATGGTTGGCGCATAAAGCCAGCCACGAAGGCGTGATGGTGGCCGACCTGATTGCTGGTAAGCACGCGCATCCTGTCAAACCCGAAAGCATTGCGGGTTGTACCTATTGTCATCCGCAGGTTGCCTCGGTCGGCTATTCAGAGGCGAAGGCGAAAGAATTGGGATTTGACGTCAAGGTGGGCCGCTTCCCCTTTATCGGGAATGGCAAGGCCATCGCCCTGGGTGAGCCTGAGGGCATGATCAAGACGATCTTTGATGCCAAAACCGGGGAGTTACTGGGGGCCCATATGGTGGGCGCCGAGGTGACCGAATTGATTCAAGGCTATGTGGTGGGCCGTCAGCTTGAGACGACAGAAGAAGACCTGATGAACACCGTCTTCCCGCATCCGACCTTGTCAGAGATGATGCATGAAAGCGTGCTAGATGCCTATGACCGCGTGATCCATATGTAAGTGGCTTGCAACATTGCAAACGACAAAGCCCGCCCAGTGCAACTGGCGCGGGCTTTGTTTTGATCCTATTCGTCAATCGTCAGCGGGCGGCTGGCGATGACTGTCCGGTCCTGACCGACGAAGTACCGGATGATATAGTCGCCAGCGGCGTCTGGTAGGTTGATGGAAAGTGGGTTGCCATCGCGGGTATAGGCGAAACTGTCCCAACGCGCGCTGTTTTCAGCATCGGCAAGGCCAATACCGATGTAATCACCTTCGTAATCCGGCCCGTCCCAACCAACGATCAGATCACTGCCAGCCGCAGCGCTATCTGGCGCAATCAGCCGCGCCTCGATCGCGGTGACAGTGATCGGCAGGGTCTGCAGCACAGAACGATCTTGGCCGGCGAAATACTGGATCAGATAGTCACCGGGTGTGACAGGCACCAGAATATCGACCGGCGTGCCTTCATCGGTATAGCTAAACCCTTCCCATTGGGCACTGCCTGTCGCATTGACCATGCCGATCCCGATATAGTCGCCATCATAGCCCGGCCCATCGAAGCCGACCGTAATTGTGGACCCGGCAACAGCCGTGTCCGGCGCTGTGATGTCTACTTTCACTGGCGTGGCGGTCAGTGTATCGCTCACTAAAATGGCGCGGTCCTGACCAAGGAAGTATTGCACAAGGTATTCACCGGGTTGCGTGGGCACCAGCAAGTCATTGGGAGTGCCGTCTTGCACATAAAAGAAGTTATCCCATTGCGCGCTGCCTGTTGCGTCGACCGCGCCGATGCCAATGTAGTCGCCATCATAAGCAGGCCCGGTCCAGTCCACGCTGATGGTGGAACCCGCGATGGCCTCGGCGGGTATGTTAAGCGTGGCTGAGGCTTCAGTCGCGGTTAGCGGTACAGTGGCCAAAACCGAACGGTCCTGGCCCACGAAATAGCTGATCGTATATTGGCCAACCTGTGTCGGGACGGTCAGCGTTTGTGGCGAGCCTTCATCAAGGTAGAAGAAATTGTCCCATTGTGCACTGCCCGTTGCATCAACGGCGCCGATCCCGATGTAGTCGCCGTCATAGGCCGGCCCGGTCCATGATACGGTAATATCGTTCCCCGCAATGGCTTCGGCAGGGGCATCAATCGTTGCTATAACGGGGGTGAGGCTGATGGGTGTTTCAGCGATTATGGCGCGATCACCCCCGATGAAATACCGGATCAGGTAGTCGCCCGGCTCTGTCGGCATCAAAAGATCATTTGGATTGCCATCTGCGACGTAAAAGAAATTGTCCCACTGCGCGCTGCCCGTCGCATCGGGCTTACCGATGCCAACATAGTCGCCTTCCAGTGCCGGTCCGGCCCAGCCGACCTGGATTGTGCCGCCTGCTGGGGCCGATGTGGGCGCAATGACACGCGCGGTGGGTTGCTTTTGTTCAAACAAGACTTCAACCGCGGTCGCGCCACCCGTGATGGCCACGAACTGTGCCTCGCCGGTTTCCTCGCCCGCGATGGAATAGGCAGTCGCCGTATAGGCGCCTTCGGGCAGGTCATAGGTCAAGGGATTGGCTTGGGCGTCTTCAACGATCAGGCCAGAGCCATCGTTGATGTCCCATAGGATTGGCGTATCGATCAGCGCCTTATTTTCGCCGATGACGGCGGTGAAGGTCATGCTGACAAGGGCAGGTTCAGGTGCGGGTTCCATCACCATTGCGGTCATCGCAAGGTCCAACTCATCCGCATTGGATGCTGTCAGGAACTGCCCGCCGGTTTCTTCGGCCAAACATTGCATCTGCGCCAGTGCCTCTGGATCAGAGACATCAAAGCCAACGACATGAGCGGTAAAACCGATCCCGGCCTCTTCCAGCAGGCGGGCGGCGGTGCATGGGTCGGGGTTACAGGTTTCCACCCCGTCGGACACCAAAATGACGGTCGCCTCCTCTTCGGTATAGCGCAGCGCCTCGGCGGCGGCGATGACCGCATCGGTCATGGGTGTTTTGCCAAGCGGCGTGATCTCGTTCACTGCCGCAATAACATCATCGACCGTTCCGGAGGCAGGGGCGACGATGGTTTCGATATCGGTGCAATTGCCACGCTCGCGGTGGCCATAGACCGTCAGACCAAGGCCCTGATCGGCAGGAAAATCGGCAAGCAGGTCACCAACGACCTCTTGTGCGATGGTGATTTTGGCGGCGCCATCGATTTGGCCCCACATGGACCCGGACCCATCTATCACCAGAATTGTATTGGGTTGGTCTTGCGCTATTGCCGTTGTTGAAACCGTTCCAAGCAAAAGACAGGTTGTCAAAAAATGCATATGAAAATCCTTTTTAAAATAACCTTATGGCAACAGACCACAGGGATTGCGGCTGGCAAAGAAAAATTTTCTGAAGGGTGGGGAAAACCTGACCCTGCGGTGCGATGCCCGATTGTCAGTTTATGTCATCAGCAAAGGTGCTGCATGGAAGGAATAATTTTGCATATGTTCCTGTAATGTTCTAAATCTGGGGTGGCAGGTTGCGGTACGCCTGCTATCTGGTAGGGCAGTTGCCCCGGGGGTCTGTATGGCTGAGCTGAAAAACATCGAAGTGCGCGGTGCGCGCGAACATAACCTCAAGGATATCGACGTGGATATTCCGCGAGATCAGCTTGTGGTGATTACGGGGCTTTCCGGCTCTGGCAAGTCGTCGTTGGCGTTTGACACGATCTATGCCGAAGGGCAGCGCCGCTATGTGGAGTCGCTGTCGGCCTATGCCCGTCAGTTCCTTGATATGATGGAAAAGCCAGATGTCGATCACATATCTGGCCTGTCGCCCGCGATTTCGATTGAGCAGAAGACGACGTCGAAGAACCCCCGTTCGACGGTTGGTACAATCACCGAGATTTATGACTATCTGCGCCTGCTCTTTGCCCGTGCGGGGACACCGTTCAGCCCGACGACGGGTTTGCCGATTGAGGCCCAGCAGGTGCAGGACATGGTTGATCGTGTCATGACGCTGGAGGAGGGGACACGCGGCTATCTGTTGGCCCCGATCATCCGCGACCGCAAAGGTGAGTACCGCAAAGAGTTTCTGGAGCTGCGCAAGCAGGGTTTTCAACGGGTGAAGGTTGACGGTGAGTTCTATGAATTGGATGAGCCGCCGACGCTGGACAAGAAGTTCCGCCATGACATTGATGTGGTCGTGGACAGGATTGTCGTGCGGGAGGGGTTGGAGACACGGCTGGCGGATAGTTTCCGTACTGCGTTAGATTTGGCAGATGGAATTGCGATTCTGGAAACCGCCCCGAAGGAGGGTGATCCTGAACGCCTGACGTTTTCAGAAAACTTTGCTTGCCCTGTGTCCGGTTTCACCATTCCTGAGATTGAGCCGCGCCTGTTTTCCTTCAACGCGCCCTTCGGGGCCTGTCCATCCTGTGATGGTCTGGGGGTTGAATTGTTCTTTGACGAACAACTTGTCGTCCCCGATGTGACGTTGAAGATCGCTGATGGTGCCTTGGCCCCGTGGCGCAAGGGCAAGAGCCCGTACTTCTTGCAAACAATAGAGGCAATCGCCAAGCACTATGGTTTCAACAAGAATGCGCGCTGGAAAGATCTAGATCCGAAGGTACAGCAGGTCTTTCTTCGGGGCTCTGGCAATGAAGAGATCAAGTTCCGCTATGACGAAGGCGGCCGCGTTTATCAGGTGGAACGCGCGTTTGAGGGCGTGATCCCCAATATGGAACGCCGTTATCGCGAGACGGATAGCAACTGGATTCGTGAAGAATTCGAGAACTATCAAAACAACCGCAATTGCGGCACTTGCGGTGGCTACCGTCTGCGTGAGGAAGCGCTCGCGGTGAAGATCGGCGGCTTGCATGTGGGGCAGGTCGTGCAAATGTCGATCAAGGAAGCCTATGACTGGTGCACGGCGGTGCCGAATAGTTTGAGCAAACAAAAGAATGAGATTGCCGCGGCGATTTTGAAGGAAATTCGTGAGCGTTTGGGTTTTCTCAATAATGTGGGTCTTGAATATCTGACCTTGTCGCGCAATTCCGGCACTTTGTCGGGCGGTGAAAGCCAACGGATCAGGTTGGCCAGCCAGATTGGATCAGGTTTGCAAGGTGTGCTTTATGTGCTGGATGAACCGTCCATTGGCCTGCACCAACGCGACAATGACCGCTTGCTGACAACCTTGAAGAATCTACGCGATCAGGGGAACACCGTGATTGTGGTGGAGCATGATGAAGAGGCCATTCGCGAAGCGGATTATGTCTTTGATATCGGGCCGGGTGCGGGGGTTCATGGCGGGCAGGTGGTCGCCAAAGGCACGCCGCAAGAGATTATGGCCAATGAAGGGTCGGTCACTGGGCAATATCTGATTGGCGCCAAAGAGATTGAAGTGCCAGCCAAACGCCGCAAGGGCAAAGGCAAAAAGCTGACTGTGGTTAAGGCCACGGGCAACAATTTGCAGAATGTCACGGCGGATTTCCCTTTGCAGAAATTTGTCTGCGTGACGGGCGTTTCAGGCGGCGGCAAGTCGACCCTTACGATTGAGACTTTGTTCAAAAACGCGTCGATGAAACTGAATGGCGCGCGGCAAACACCGGGGCCTTGCGAAACGATCAAAGGGTTCGAACATCTTGACAAAGTGATCGACATTGACCAGCGGCCCATCGGGCGCACACCACGGTCTAACCCCGCGACCTATACCGGCGCGTTCACACCGATCCGCGAATGGTTCGCAGGCATGCCAGAGGCCAAGGCGCGTGGGTACAAGCCGGGGCGTTTTAGTTTCAACGTCAAAGGCGGGCGGTGTGAGGCCTGCCAGGGCGATGGTGTTATCAAGATCGAGATGCACTTTTTGCCAGATGTCTATGTGACTTGTGAGACCTGCAAGGGTGCGCGCTATAATCGTGAGACACTGGAGATTAAATTCAAAGGTAAATCCATCGCTGATGTACTGGATATGACGGTAGAGGATGCGCAGCAATTCTTTACTGCGGTCCCGTCAATCCGTGAGAAGATGGATGCGCTGATGCGTGTTGGTCTGGGTTATATCAAAGTGGGCCAGCAGGCGACCACGTTGTCAGGCGGAGAAGCGCAGCGGGTCAAACTGTCCAAGGAATTGGCGCGGCGGTCCACTGGCCGGACGCTTTATATTCTCGATGAACCCACGACCGGTTTGCACTTTGAGGATGTGCGTAAGCTTTTGGAAGTGCTGCATGAACTGGTTGATCAGGGAAACTCTGTCATTGTGATTGAGCATAATCTGGACGTGGTAAAGACAGCCGATCATATCATTGATATTGGGCCTGAAGGTGGTGATGGCGGCGGTCGCATTGTGGCAACTGGCACACCTGAAAAGGTGGCGGAGGTCGCAGACAGTCATACCGGGCGCTACCTCAAGGAGATGCTGGGCGCGCGCAAGGTGGCGGCGGAGTAGGTCCGCAAAATGAAAGAATTTTGCGGATGCCTCCGGCGGAAGTTTGAGTGGACATAGAAAGTCAGGGGCGGGTCCGTTTCTCGAAACGGGGCAGCATTGCTGAGAAGTCCTTGCCGTTGCCGTCTTCGTTCTCGACGAATTGCGCATATAGATCGCGCGCGGCTTGCCCCATTGGTGTGTCGGCGTTGGCTGCTTCGGCGGCCATTTGTGACAGGTTTAGGTCTTTGAGCATCAACTCGGCTGCGAAACCCGGCTGGTAGCCGTTGTCGGCTGGGCTTTGTGGGCCGATGCCGGGTGCTGGGCAATAAGCGTTCATTGACCATGAGTAGCCCGATGATGTGCTGACAACATCGAACATCGCTTGCCGGTCAAGCCCCAATTTATCAGCCAGAACAAAGGCTTCGCTGGTGGCAATCATGGTGACGCCAAGGATCATGTTGTTGCAGATCTTTGCCGCTTGGCCATTACCTGCAGCCCCGCAATGCACGGCCTTTTGCCCCATGATGTTGAACAGCGGTTGGACCGTGGCAAAGGCGTCAGGCGGGCCACCGGCCATGAAGGTCAGCGTGCCATTGGTCGCCCCGCCGATCCCGCCTGATACGGGGGCATCTATGGCCTTCAGGCCCGCTGCTTGCGCTTGTGCCGCGACAGCGCGCGCGCTTTCGACATCAACGGTTGAACAATCAAGATGAATGGCACCGGGTTTCATGACAGGGTGAATGTCGGTCGCAACAGCACGCAGAATGTCGCCGTTGGGCAGCATGGTGATGACCACATCGGCGTCTTTGGCTGCGGCGGTGTTGCTCTCTGCCAAGGTCAATCCCTGTGGGTTTGCGACAGTGTCGAACCCCATGACCTCGTGCGATTGAGCCAGATTAACCGCCATTGGCGCACCCATGTTGCCTAATCCGATAAATCCGATTTTCATGTGCTTTCCTCCCATTGCAGCGCGTCTTGCCCCAGGTCGCGCGTCATCTGTGCGACATCTTCATTGGGTACGTGGTCCCAACTGCTGTGTTGCCATCGGGGCGTTCGGTCGCGGTCGATGATTGCCGCACGGATCCCTTCGATAAAATCGCCCTGCGTGATGCAGCGGTACGTATAGCGAAATTCGCGGTCGAGCGCCTTTTTGATCCCTGGGGTGTCGCGGGCGGCCTGAATGATTTTGACGGTAACGGCCATCGCCAATGGGGCGTTGTATGCCATCAGCTTGCGCACATGGGTGATGGCGGGGCAGGGCCGGTCGGGCAGAGCACGGCAGATATCGGCGAGGCTGCCACCTGCAAAGCAATGATCGATATCAGCCTGCCATTCTGCAAGGCGCGCGGTCGGGGCGGGGTGCCGCGCGGCGTTGATTGCGCCTACGTCCGCGGTTGTGATGAGTGCCGCTTTAAGATCGTCCCAGTGCTCTTGTGGAATAAAGTGATCGGCAAAGCCGGCATAGATTGCATCGCCTGCATCCATCCGGTCGCCGCTCAGCCCCAGATAGGTGCCGCAATATCCCGGTGCCTTGGCAAGGATCAGAGAGCCGCCAACATCGGGCACCAGACCAATGGTGCATTCGGGCATCGCGATCCGGCTACTGTCGCACACGATCCGGTGGGCCGCATGGCACCCAACGCCAACGCCGCCACCCATGGTGAACCCATGCAGGAAGCTGACGGTTGGTTTCGGGTAACTGTAGAGTTTGGCATTGAGCCGGTATTCATCCCGCCAGAACCGCCGCCCATACTCAAGCTCGCCGCGCTGGCCTGCGGCATACATCTGCGCAATATCACCGCCCGCGCAAAAGGCCCGTGTGCCTGCCGCATCGATCAGGACCAGTGCAACATCAGGGTCGTTGCACCAGCTGTCCAATGCGCCCTCAATGGCCAGGCACATGTCCCATGTCAGCGCGTTCAGCGCATCGGGACGGCTGAGGGTGATATGCCCCGCGCATCCGGTCTTGCGAATGATAATGTCGGTCAATGTGGCAGACCTTTGGTTGAGGTCCCGGATCACGTCCGGGACGGCGTTGGGCTATTGGATCATCTGGCGTGCAACGATCAGCCGCATGATTTCGTTGGTGCCTTCAAGGATTTGATGGACCCGTAGATCGCGCACAATCTTTTCGATCCCATAGTCGGCAAGATAGCCGTAACCGCCATGCAATTGCAGACATTGATCGGCGACCTCACTTCCTGTCTCGGTGCACAGTTTTTTGGCCATAGCGCAGAATTTGGTGGCGTCAGGCGCGCCTTGGTCCAGCTTCCAGGCCGCTTGCCGTAAGAGAATGCGCGCGGATTGTAGGGCGATCTCCATATCAGCCAGTCGAAACTGGAGGCCCTGAAACTGATCAATAGATTGGCCGAAGGCCTTACGTTCGGCCATATAGGCGAGTGTCTTATCCAATGCCGCTTGTGCTGCACCAACAGAGCAGGCGGCGATGTTCAGCCGCCCGCCATCCAGACCGGCCATCGCGTATGTGAACCCCATCCCTTCGTCGCCCAGCAGGTTTTCAGCTGGGGCAGGGCAGTTGTCCATCTGTACTTGTCGGGTGGGTTGCGACTGCCAGCCCATCTTGTCCTCTAGCCCGCCGAATGACAGGCCCGGTGTGCCGTCTTCAAGCACAATTGCGCTGATGCCCTTGGGCCCGTCACCGCCGGTGCGGGCCATCACAATATAGGCGTCTGAATATCCACCACCCGAGATAAACGCCTTAGTGCCGGTCAGCTGGTAACCTGCGTTGTCCCGGATCGCCTTGGTTTTCAAACCGGCGGCATCGGAGCCGGACCCCGGCTCTGTCAGGCAGTAGGACAGTATTGTCTCCATGCGCAACACCTTTGGCAGAACACGGTCCTTCAGCGCGTCCGATCCATATGCATCAATCATCCGTGCGCACATGTTGTGGATTGATAGGAATGCAGAAACCGAAGCACATGAATGCGACAGCGCCTCAAACACCAGCGTTGCATCCAGTCGTGAAAGACCCGCACCGCCTTGGTCCTCAGAGACGTAGAGCGCGCCAAAGCCCAGTTCTGCCAACTGCGACCAAAGCTCTTTCGGGATTGTGCCTTCAACCTCCCATTGACGCGCATAAGGTGCGATATGGACCTGGCCAAAGTCGCTTGCGAGATCAAAGATTGCGGATTGTTCGGTGTTGAGCGCAAAATCCATCGATAGGGCCTGTTTTCAATGTGGACATACCCTTTGACGTTGGTTCTATTTTGACGCATTTGCAAGACCAGCCTATGGAAAGATGATCAATGTGGATGTGCCTGAATGACTGACAAGAAACTACGTATTGGTCTTGGCGTGATCACTCACAGACGGCCGGATGGTCTTTTGCGTCTTTTAGACAGCTTTGGGCAAATGAAGGTGCCTGAAAATGTGGAATGCACTGTATTGCTTGCCGAGAACGATGATGCGCCAGTAATGGAAACGCATCTTGATAAGCTTCGCGCTGCCATTCCTTTCGAGGTGCATTTTTCAGTTGAAGAGCGGCGTGGCATTCCGTTTGCGCGCAACCGTGTTCTGGATATGGCATTGGAGGCAGATGTTGACTTTCTGACCTTTGCCGATGACGATCAGGTTGTAGATCACTACTGGCTGGTCATGCTCTTGGCCACCATGCAACTACGTGAACTTGATCTTGTTGGTGGCCCGAATTATTTTCAAAGAGATCCAGAAGCGGCGTTGTCATGGCAAAGCAATCTTGTTTTTGAGCACTACGAGCGCGCCATGAGGCAACTTAGCAGCAGGCGAGCATCAAGAATCCAGATCGATAGTGAGGCTGAGATACCTATTTATACCAACAATTGGATGTTGCGGATTTCAAAGCAACGGGAATTGAAGACAAGATTTGACGAGACTTATCGAATTTCGGGTGGGTCAGACACAAAGTTTTATTTGGACTTTTCGACGGCAGGTGCTGTGACTGGCTGGGCAGCAGATGCGCGAACTTTTGAGGTGTGGCCCGAGAGTCGCCTCAAGTTTCGGTATCTTTTTAGACGGTCACGTGACCAGCGTGCAACCAATCTGCTGCGTGCGCAAGACGCACCAACACTGCCGTGGGCCTTGCTATCATTCTTGAGCAGCAGCTTCTCTGCATTGGGTTTGCTTCTTAGGTCACCTTTTAATGATTTCAGAAGCTTAACCTCAGCAATTAGTCGTGTGGGGGGCGCGGTTGGGAGGATCAGGGCGGCGCGTGGCATAAGGAGCCAACTGTACCGCCCGTCGAAATAAATCAGGCAGCGCTACTCAATGGCTGCGTCACTCCATCACTGGAATAGAAAACTCACCGCCCTCTTTGATACCTGACGGCCAGCGCGAGGTGATCGTTTTCGTCCGCGTGTAGAACTTGAACGCGTCCGGCCCGTGTTGGTTCAGATCGCCGAACATGGATTTTTTCCAGCCCCCGAAGGTGTGGTAGGCCAGTGGTACCGGAATGGGTACGTTGATGCCGACCATGCCGATATTGATGCGCGCTGCAAAGTCGCGCGCGGTATCGCCGTCGCGGGTGAAGATCGCGGTACCGTTGCCGTATTCGTGGTCCATGGCAAGGCCGATCGCCTCTTCATAGGATTGCGCGCGGATCGTAGACAGGACGGGGCCGAAGATTTCGGTTTTGTAGATATCCATATCCTTGGTCACATTGTCGAACAGATGCGCGCCCACAAAGAACCCATCTTCATAGCCTTGCAGATTGAAGTTGCGCCCATCAACGACCAGTTTCGCGCCTTGGTCGATGCCCGATTGTACCAGTCGCCCGATGTTTTCCTTCGCGGCTGCGGTCACCACGGGGCCGTAATCCACATCATCGCCAGAGGTATATGGCCCCACTTTGAGTGCTTCGACCTTGGGCACCAGTTTTTCCAGCAGGCGGTCAGCTGTGTCATCGCCGACAGGTACGGCGACAGAGATTGCCATGCAGCGTTCGCCAGCCGCCCCATAGCCCGCACCGACCAATGCATCAGCGGCTTGGTCCATGTCTGCATCAGGCATGATGATCATGTGGTTTTTGGCCCCGCCAAAGCACTGGACGCGCTTACCTTGCGCACAACCGGTGCCATAGATGTATTCGGCGATGGGGGTTGAGCCGACGAAGCCGACCGATTGGATTGTGTCGTCGTAAAGGATTGCATCCACGGCTTCCTTGTCGCCGTTGACGACTTGCAGGATACCTTTGGGCAGGCCTGCTTCTTCCATCAGTTCTGCCAACATCAGCGGCACAGAGGGGTCACGTTCGGATGGTTTGAGGATAAACGCATTGCCGCAGACGATGGCGGGCGCGAACATCCACATCGGGATCATGGCAGGAAAATTGAATGGTGTGATGCCTGCTGTGACGCCCAAAGGCTGTTTCATTGAATACATGTCAATGCCGGGGCCCGCGCTATCTGTAAACTCGCCTTTGAGCATCTGCGGAGCACCGATGCAGTATTCAACAACTTCAAGGCCGCGGATCACGTCGCCTTTGGCGTCGGGCAAGGTCTTGCCGTGTTCGCGGCTCAGCGCTTCGGCCAGCTTATCCATATCGCGGTTCAGCAAGCCGACGAAAGCCATCATGATACGTGCGCGGCGCTGCGGGTTGACGGCAGCCCATGCAGGTTGGGCTTTGGCGGCAATCGCAACGGCTTTGGCCATTTCGTCGGCATTGGCCAAGGGGACTTTCGCCTGCACCTCGCCTGTCGCGGGGTTGAAGACATCCGCAAAACGGCCAGAGATGCCTTTGACATGTGCGCCGCCGATATAATGGGTCAGTTCTTGCATGAGATCCTCCGCTGCATTGTTTGGTTAAGTATACCTTGCATTTTTCGGTGCAGAAGAACCAATATACCAAAATCATTTTGCAAAAATGCAAGGATGTTATGGACAATTGGGACGATATGCGGGTGTTTTTGGCGGTAGCACGTGCCGAGGGGCTGTCGGGGGCGGCGCCCTCTCTCAAGATGGATCCGTCAACACTTGGACGGCGGATCGCGCGTTTGGAGCGGGCGGTTGGTGCCGCGCTTTTTGTAAAGTCGCCGCAAGGCTATGCGTTGACTGATCTGGGTGAACGCATGAAAGCGCGTGCTGCTGAGGCGGAAATCCATTTGACGCATGCGCGCGATGAAGGGCAGTGCGATGCGACCGCATTGACCGGGCAAATACGGATTGGTGCGCCCGACGGTGCGGCCAATTTTCTGCTGCCGCAGGTTTGCGCCGCCATTCAGGCCCAAAACCCGGCGTTGGAGGTGCAAATCCTGGCCTTGCCCCGTGTCGTGAACCTGTCACGGCGCGAGGCGGATATGGCGGTCACGGTCAGCCCACCGGCAGCCGGGCGGCTGACTGTGCAAAAGATCACGGATTATCAGCTGCATTTGGCGATGCGGGCGGATGCGCCGCCGTTGCGCTGCGTCGCAGATCTGAAAGAGCGGCAGATTGTCGGCTACATCCCTGACATGATTTTTGACAAGGAACTAGATTATCTTGATGTGATTGATGCAGACCGCGTGCAAATGGCGTCAAATTCGGTTGCCGTACAACTGCAAATGATCCGGCAATCGGGCGTTGGGATCGTGCATGACTTTGCGCTGCCCTTTGCGCCGGAACTGCGGATGGTATTGACGGATGCGGTTGCGCTGGCGCGGTCATTCTATCTGGTGCGGCATACTTCTGACCGGCGCTCGGACCGGCTTGCGCGGTTTGCGCAAGCGTTGCGGCAGGGCATGCAAGAGGAGGTCGCGCGGTTGGAATATGCAGCATGCTTGACAGCAAGCCCCCCCATTTGAGACGCTGGAGGCCCGGAGGATGATGAAGGAGGCCATCAATGCTCGTATCCCAAATGTTGAAATCAAAGCCCGAGATGGGTGTGATTTCGGTTCAGCCAAATGCGACTGTCACAGAGGCGGCGAAGCTGCTGTCAGAGCATCGCATCGGGACCGTGGTTGTGTCTAAAGACGGCGAAACCCTTGATGGTATTCTATCAGAGCGCGATATCGTGCGCGAATTGGGCAAGCGCGGCACGGCATGTTTCGATGATCCCGTGAGCGCCCTGATGACAGCAAAGCTGACCACTTGCAGCCCGTCTAATAACGCGCTTGAGGTGCTGGAAATCATGACCAATGGTCGTTTCCGCCACTTGCCTGTCATGGATGATGGTAAAATGGTGGGGCTGATATCAATCGGCGATGCGGTCAAAGGGCGGCTTGCGCAGCTTGCGATGGAAAAGGAATCCCTCGAAGGAATGATTATGGGCCATTAAGCCCTTTCTTGCATTTCTGTTCAGAATATTGTTGCTTGCCGGCGACTTAATACACCATGAGGTTTGCCATGCGCGTAGGACTTTACCCCGGCACATTTGATCCGGTCACGCATGGGCATCTTGATATCATCAAGCGCGCCTGTTCGCTGGTTGACCGTCTGGTGATTGGTGTTGCGATCAACCGCGACAAGGGACCGCTATTTACGCTGGAAGAGCGTGTTGCGATGATCGAGACTGAAACCGCGCATCTGGGTGTTCAGACCGGGTGCGTTATTGTCGTGCATCCGTTTGAGAACCTGTTGATTGATTGCGCGCGTGATGTTGGGGCGTCTGTCATCATTCGCGGTCTGCGTGCGGTTGCTGATTTTGAGTATGAATATCAGATGGTTGGTATGAACCGTGTTTTAGATAACTCGATTGAAACTGTCTTTCTGATGGCCGAGGCCCAGCATCAGGCAATTGCATCTAAACTGGTGAAAGAGATCGCGCGCCTTGGGGGCGATGTGTCGAACTTCGTGACCCCAGCCGTGAACACCGCTTTAAAAGAGCGGTTTTCCGGTTGAATTGGCTCTGGATGCTGGTTGGCACTTATCTGCTCTATGCGACAGCGATGGTCGCGCTGCATCCGCGCATCATCTATCCCTTTGGCCCGGATGCTTTTGACAATCCTGCATTTCGCCAAGAGGTCGTGTCTGATCGCGATGTGGCGCTGGCTGTGGCTGAGGGGAATGATGATCTGGCGATTCTGTTTTTTATGGGAAACGGGGGCGCGCTGGCTTATTTCACCTATTCGTTGACAGTGCATCAGGACGCAAGCCGCACTGTGGTCGGGATGGAATATCCCGGTGGTGGGGGTATTCCCGGCAAGCCGTCAGAGATGAGATTGAAGGCGGACGCGCTGGCCGCCTATGATTGGCTGGCCGCCCAGCATGATGGGCCGATTGCGGTACATGGATTTTCGCTGGGCACCGGGTTGGCGATCCATGTTGCCGCGTCGCGCGAGGTTGAAGCGATTATGCTGGATGCGCCCTATACCACGCTTTGTGAACTGATGACCAAAGGATCATATCTGCCTGCATGCTATATGCCGGGCGTGCAAAAATGGCGGTCTGTGGATGATATCCCGGCCCTTTCTGCACCTGTTTTGATCCAGCATGGGGCTGCGGATCAGCTGATTCCGATCAACTATGGAGAACGATTGGCGTCGATAATGGAAGAGGCCGGTTTAACGGTGACATTTCACGCGATTGACGAGGCGACGCATAATAACCTGCCGGGTCAGCCGGGCTACGCCGATCGCATCAACGCCTTTCTGGCGGGGCTCTAAAATAGACAAAGCCGCCCCCGAAGGTGCGGCTGGTTTTCCAAACGGGCCGGTTGTTTAGCCGTAGATCACTTTCGATGCGATCTTGCCTGCGTCTTCGCGGAACATGCCAAGGTCGATGGCTGTTTGCAAAGGCATTGCTTCAAGTTCGTGCTTGAGGCGGCTATAGGCCACGCGTTTCTGGACGGCGGTGCGAACTGTGTTCAATACGGTCATTTGCGTACTCCTTTAAGTCATCGCTTTTCGTTTCGTAACTTACAAATAGCAATGCTGCAGCGCAGAACAACTGACAGTTAGCGCTAGCAGGTATGACGAAAATGCATGGCGAGGTATGCAATTTGCACAAAAAAAAGCCGGCCCAAAGGACCGGCTTTCAATTCTTGATAACGAGGGGCCTAGATCAGCTTGCCCATCGCGACCGCCGTATCAGCCATCCGGTTTGAGAAACCCCATTCATTGTCGTACCACGTCAGGATGCGCACCATATTGCCGTCCAGTACTTTGGTTTGGTCCATATGGAAAATTGACGAATGCGCATCATGGTTAAAGTCAGTGCTGACCATGGGCAGGTCGGTGTAGGCCAGAACCTCGGCCATGTCACCGTTGGCGGCGTCCATGATCGCCGCGTTGATTTCTTCCACGCTGGTATCGCGCGACGCCTCAAACGTCAGATCCACAACCGAGACATTGGGCGTGGGCACCCGGATCGCAACACCGTCGAGTTTGCCATTCAGTTCAGGCAGCACAAGGCCCACTGCTTTGGCCGCACCTGTTGAGGTCGGGATCATGGACAGGGCCGCAGCGCGTGCGCGGTAGAGATCCTTGTGCATTGTATCCAGCGTCGGTTGATCGCCTGTATAGCTGTGGATCGTGGTCATAAAGCCCTTTGTGATGCCAACCGCATCATTCAGAACCTTCGCCACAGGGGACAGGCAGTTGGTCGTGCAGGATGCGTTGGACACGATGATGTCGTCGCTGGTTAAAACATGATCGTTTACGCCGTAAACGATTGTCTTATCCGCGTCTTTGCCGGGGGCAGAGATCAACACGCGGCTGGAGCCGTTATCAAGATGTGCCTGGCAGGCCTCTTTGCTGGTGAAGATGCCAGTGCATTCCAGAACGATGTCAACATCGGCCCATGGCAGATCTGCGGGATTGCGGATTGCCGTAACCTTGATCGGTCCGCGACCAACGTCGATTGTATCTTCGGTGGTGCTGACCGGACCGGGGAAACGCCCATGCACACTGTCGAAACGCAGCAGGTGTGCGTTGGTCTCAACCGGCCCAAGATCGTTGATGGCCAGAACCTCGATATCAGTCCGACCACTTTCGATGATCGCGCGAAGCACATTGCGGCCGATGCGGCCAAATCCGTTAATAGCTACTTTGACGGCCATGGTAATCTCCTCAGGGTCAATGTTGGCGCTAACATTGCAATTTATACAGAAAGGTCAACCGTTGATCGTGTTTAGCGCCAGAAGGCTATCCATTCAATTAACGCTGTCAGCTTGCGCATCAAAAAGACGGTATTCGCCCAATCATATTGGACATAATCGACGGCAAAAAGGGCCGCGATGATAACCCCGATGATTACAGCAAGCGTATTGGTCATGCCACGGGTCTAGCGGGCGCTGACCGAAATGGCAAAGCCTGCATGCGCGGTGCTGCATGTCGCCAAACTCTAGTGCAAGCGTCCCATCGTTGCCGCCACATCAGCCATACGCGCCGAAAAGCCCCACTCATTGTCGTACCAAGCGAGTACGCGCACTGTCTTGCCGCCCACGACTTTGGTCTGGTCGGGTGCGAAGATGGAACTTTCGGTGGTGTGGTTGAAGTCGATGCTGACCTTTGCTTCATCATCATAAGACATGACCATGCCCATATAACCTGCCGCGGCTTCGGCCACGACGGCGTTGACGTCTGCGACCGTGACGGATTTTCCTGCCTCGAACGTCAGATCCACCGCGCTGACATTAGGGGTAGGGACCCGCATGGCAGTACCGTCGAGTTTGCCTGCCAATTCAGGCAGAACTTCGCCCAACGCTTTGGCGGCGCCCGTTGATGTGGGGATCATGGCCATAGCGGCGGCACGCGCGCGGTAAAGGTCGCTATGCCTGCGGTCCAGCGTGGGTTGATCGCCCGTGTAGCTGTGGATCGTTGTCATGATACCACGCTCAATCCCCATCGCGTCGTTGAGGACCTTGGCAAGAGGGGCGAGGCAGTTCGTTGTGCAGGACCCGTTTGAGACCATCCGTTCTGTCGCGATGAGGTCGCGATGGTTCACACCGTAGACGACGGTGCGATCAACGTTCTTGGCCGGGGCCGAGATGAGAACCTTTTTAGCGCCGCGGTTGAGGTGCACGTCAGACGTCAGACCGTCGTTGAATTTGCCGGTGCATTCCAGCACAACATCAACACCGTCCCAATCCAGTTCGTCAGGCTCATAGGTGGACATCACATCAATTGGACCACGCCCCAGATCAAGCGTGTTGCCGTTGACTATAACCGGATTGCCAAAACGCCCATGCACACTGTCGTATTTCAGCAAATGCGCGTTGGTTTCAATCGGGCCGGTCGCATTGATTTTGACCACCTGCACGTCGTTGCGTGCCGCTTCCGTGATATGCGCCAAGGTGCAGCGCCCGATACGTCCAAACCCGTTGATCCCGATGGTGACAGTCATGGCGGCAGTCCTTTGGTGCGGGTTGCTGATTGTCGGTCGTATACCGGTGTATGCTGGGCGATCCAATGGAAAAAGTGTTTTGGGTCAATATGTTAACGATAACATCCCGTGTTAGCGATAACGTTATTGCAACCGGAAGACCCGTTACCGCAAACAGTTTTCCGCTCTGTCGAATCGATGCTGCTCTTTGTAGGGTTTGCCTGAGGAAAGGGGCCACCATGCATCCACTGATCACCCAAGACCATATCGACACCTATCAGCGCGACGGCGTCGTTTTGGTCAAAGGCCTGTTTGCCGATTGGGTGGATGCGCTGCGCGATGGGGTGGCCACCAACATGGCGGAACCGGGGCCTTACGCCGCTGAGAATCTGCACGACGACGAAGCGGGTCGCTTTTTCGACGACTATTGCAACTGGAACCGGATTGCCCAGTTCGAAGATGCGGCGAGCCGATCACCCGCAGCAGAGGTCGCTGCGGATTTGATGGGGTCGCAGACCTGTCAGCTGTTTCATGATCACGTGCTGGTCAAAGAGCCGGGCACCTCAAAGCCCACGCCATGGCATCAGGACAGTCCCTACTACTTTGTCGAAGGCGATCAGACGGTCAGCTTTTGGTCACCGCTTGATCCAGTGCGTGAAGCATCGCTGCGCTGTGTGAAAGGTTCGCATATGTGGCCCCGTGCTGTGCTGCCAACGCGGTGGTTGTCCGAGACGGATTTTTATCCTGATAGCCACGATTTCATGCCAGTCCCTGATCCAGATGTAGAAGGGATGGAGATTGTTGAATATGAGATGGAGCCGGGCGATGCGGTCGCCTTTCACTATCGCATCCTGCATGGCGCAAGGGGCAATGAGGCGACGGCCCGTAGGCGCGCGTTTTCGCTGCGGCTTTTGGGGGATGACGCACGCTACGCGGAGCGTCCGGGACCGACATCACCACCGTTTCCGGGGCATGGCATGGTGCCGGGGCAGAAGCTGCGGGACGATTGGTTTCCAATGCTTTTTACGCGCTAGGCGCTATTCAAACCGCGCTTCCAGCTCTTCTAGCGTAAAGGTTTGCGGAATGAACCCTGCATCATCCGGGTCGTTGTTGGGGTCGGAGGTCACACAGAGGGCCGCACAAAGCTGCCGCGCGATTTGCGCGTCGTGGTCAACCAGCCACACCCGCCCGCCCGGCGTGCTGATGTAGCCATCAATGCCTGCATCAAAATCGCCTGCGACGTCGTCAACCGAAGGCACTTCGTTGTCATACTCGTCAGAGAAGCTGCCGTGCGTGTGGTAAGACGCAATGACGCTGGGAAAGGGTTGCGGCAGGTCGCAGTACGCCGCGCGACCGGGCCGCGGTTCGGTGGCGAATAACTGGCCAGAGGGGGCTGCATAGATATAACCGCAGTATTCGCGCCCTTCTGCAATAGAGCTTGGTTGCAGGTCATTCAGAACTTGCGTCGCGAAAACATCAACATCATCGGTTTGCGCGATGATGGGCCGGCCTTGGTCAGTGCAGCTGACAAGATCAACAAGGCCGATGGCGGCCACGACAGCGCCAATTTTCAGATATGTCATTGTCGTGGCCTTTATCGCTTACTTAATCAGAGATTTGACCTTATCGGCCGTATCCTGCGCGGTGATCCCGAACTCTTGATAAAGCCGGTCTGCCGGGGCAGAGGCGCCAAAGCCATGCATCCCGATGAAACCTGACTTTTCGCGCTTGCCGCGTTCGCCAAACAACCAGCGGTCCCAGCCGAAGCGGATGCCTGCTTCGATCGCGACGCGTACAGGGCCGCCGGGTAGCACGCGCTTGCGGTAGGCTTCGTCCTGTTCCTCGAAGATTTCCCAACATGGCATGGACACGACACGTGTGCCGATGCCCTCGGCCTGCAGCAAATCGCGTGCTTCCATCGCGATGCTGACTTCGGATCCGGTAGCCATGAGGATCGCCTGACGCTTGCCTTCGGCATCGGCCAGAACATAGGCACCTTGGGCAACCATATTTTTGTTCTTATGCTCGGTCCGCACGGTGGGCAGGCCCTGACGGGTCAGTGCCAAAACACTGGGTGTTTTCTGTGAGGTCAGCGCCAATTCCCAGGCTTCGGCGGTCTCGACCGTATCAGCAGGGCGGAAGACGTTCATGTTTGGCGTGGCCCGCAGCATGGCAAGGTGTTCAATCGGCTGGTGTGTTGGCCCGTCTTCGCCAAGGCCGATGCTGTCATGGGTCATGACGTATGTTGTGGGAATGCCCATCAGCGCAGACAGGCGCATGGCACCGCGTGCGTAATCGGTAAAGCACATGAATGTGCCGCCATAGGGCCGTGCACCGCCGTGCAGCGCCATGCCGTTCATTGCAGCGGCCATCCCATGTTCGCGCACACCGTAGTAGATGTAGCGCCCCTTGCGTGTGTCGGGGTGGAAGACGCCCATATCTTTGGTCAGCGTGTTGTTTGATCCTGTCAGATCAGCGGACCCACCGATGGTTTCCTGCATAATCGGGTTGATCACTTCGAGCGTCATCTCGGACGATTTGCGCGTGGCAACCTTGGGGGCGCCTTCGCTGATCTGCTTTTTCAGCGCACGGATCGTGGCAGAAAGGCGTTTGGGTGCTTCGCCAGCGTAGGTGCGGTTGAATTCAGCCTGTTTGCTGGCCGATAGCGTATTGAAGCGGTCATGCCATTCCTTATGGGCGGTCGCACCACGGGCGCCAATCGCGGCCCATTGTTCGCGGACCTCAGCTGACACCTCAAAATCGCCCAAAGGTGCGCCGTAAGCCTCTTTCGCGGCGCGCAATTGGTCGGCGTCGGTCAGTGCGCCATGACCTTTGGATGTATCCTGTGCGGCGTGACCTAAGGCGATATGGGTCTTGCAGGCGATCATGGATGGTTTGCCGGCCTTCTTGGCGGCTGTGATGGCGGCGTCAATCGCCTCTGGATCGTGGCCATCGATCTCCTGCACATGCCAGCCTGATGCCTTGAAACGCATCGGCTGATCGGTGATATCGGCGATATCAACCGTGCCATCAATGGTGATGTTGTTGTTGTCCCAGAACACGATGAGGTTGGACAGTTTTTGCATACCTGCCAGGGCGATGGCCTCTTGGCTGACGCCCTCCATCAGGCAACCGTCACCGGCCATCACGTATGTATAGTGGTCGATGATCTTTTTGCCCCAAGTGGCGCGTTGAATTTCCTCGGCGATGGCGAAGCCGACGGAATTGGTGATGCCCTGACCTAGCGGGCCTGTCGTCGTCTCAATTCCGCGCGCGTGGCCGAACTCTGGGTGGCCCGCGGTGCGCGCGCCCCATTGGCGGAAATCCTTGATCTGTTCCAGCGGCATGTCTTCGTAGCCGGTGAGGTACATCAGCGCGTAAAGTAGCATGGAGCCGTGACCGGCAGACAGGATGAACCGGTCGCGGTCAGGCCAATAGGGGGCCTTGGGATCAAAACGCAGGTGTTTTTCGAACAGAACCGTCGCCACATCGGCCATGCCCATGGGCATGCCGGAGTGGCCAGAGTTGGCTGCTGCAACCGCATCCAGTGTCAAAGTGCGGATGGCTGTCGCTTTCATCCAATGGTCAGGGTGGGCGGTGCGCAGGGCTGCAATATCCAAGGTAATCAGGTCCTATCTACGAAAGGTGAATAACGGGCTCGGGAGCGTCATAACAGGCACGCCCCCAAGATCAAGCGCGAGGGCTAAGTTACTCATATTCTTGGGAGCCGCCGGTTTGCGAGGAGGCGGGGGATGGCTTACGCTGGAATCAAAGAGGCACGATTCGGCGCACTGCAGCCCGCCGTTGGGACAAAAAATGCGGTGTACCGCACAGGTTAAGGCACAGACGGGGGGCCATCATGCCCCGAAAGGAAGAGCGGATGAGTGACATTAGTACATTGGAAGGCCGCATCACAGCGGCGCTGGACCGGATCAGGCAGGGGGTAGATACGCTGGAGTGGCAAACTGTTGCCGATCCGGAACTCAAGGCATCACTTGAGCAAGAGCGTGCCCAGAACGCTGAACTGGTGGAGCGTGTGCGGCTGCTTAAGGAGCGGCAGGATACGCAGGTGGCCAAGCTGACCCAGCGTACTGAGGCGCAGAACAAGCAACTGATGGCGCTGGATGAGGAATTGCAACGGTTACGCGCATCCAATGCGCAACTGCGCGATATGAATGCGCAACTGCGCGAGACGGTGACAACGGGTTTAGCCCCTGAATTGCATGAAACCGCCCTGATTGCCGAAATGGAAGCGCTGCATGCGCAGCGGTCGTCAGATGCAGCTGAGATTGATGCCATTTTGGACGTGCTCAAACCCCTGATCGAGGAGACATCCCATGCCGCAGGTTGAGATCGCAATTGGTGGACGCACCTTTGAAGTGGCTTGTCAGGAAGGCGAAGAACATTTTTTGCATTCCGCAGCGGCCATGCTGGATACCGAAGCCGCGCATCTGGCCGACCAGATCGGGCGGGTGCCAGAGGCGCGAATGCTTTTGATGGCGGGTTTGATGCTGGCTGATAAGACAGCCGGACTGGAAGACCGTGTGCGCGAACTGGAGACAGAAGCGGCCAAAATACGCGCGGATATGGAAACTATGGAAAGCCAGCCTGCGCCAGAACCAATGCGCGTGGAGGTGCCAGTGGTTCCAACGGCAGTCACGGATGCTTTGGCCGAGATTGCCGCGCGGGCCGAAGCGCTGGCCGATCAGGTCGAAGCGCGCCAGTAAAATGGCGGGTGGGGGGCCCCGCCGCCAATAACTGTATTTAGGCGTTGGCTTCGCGGATTTTGTCTGCGGCGTCTTGGTCGAAGGTCACCCCGTTCTCTGCAAAGAGGGTGTCCAACTCGCCTGAGAGTGTCATCTCGGTGATGATATCGCAGCCGCCGACAAATTCGCCTTTCACATAAAGCTGCGGGATGGTGGGCCAATCCGAGTAGTCCTTGATGCCTTGGCGGATCTCATCATCTGCCAGCACGTTTACGTCGTTGAAATCGACGCCCATGAAATTCAGCACACCTGCCACGCGGGAGGAAAAGCCACATTGTGGCATGCTTTTGGTGCCTTTCATGAACAGGACAACGTCGTTGCTGGTGACGGTTTCTTTGATTTGGTCTTGAGCGGTCATTTTTTGTCTCCGTCGCTGGCGGTGCATTTTCGCCAATAGTAGATTAATAGTCCGGGCGCTCCGATGATGAGGAATGCACCAAAGAGGATGGCGCGTATACATACGCGCCAAGTTTGTTCATTCAGGTGCCTTGGTCGTCAAACCGAGCGCGTGCAGTTCGCCATTGTTCCCGTCCATCTTGCCTTTCAAAGCCGCATAGACGGCACGTTGTTGTTGGAGGCGGTTCTTGCCCCGAAAGCTTTCGTCGATGACCTCTGCGGCAAAATGCGCCCCATCGTCGCCCTGGACGTTGATTGTCGCATCTGGAAAGGCTTCGCGCAGCAGCGTCTCGATTTCGTGGGCGGTGATCGGCATTGGTGGTCCTTTTGATCAGTTGCTCTTAACCTAGGGGCGGTGGTGCCGGTGGACAAGTGTGGATGCCTCCGGCGGGAGTTTTTGGGCCAAGATGAAGTGAGGGTCTATCCATTTGCCCTAGGCAACAGCACGTTCAAAGGCTGTCCGGAAGCTGTGGCTGAGGTCGGACAGCGGTGCGCTTTGGCTGCCGAAGGTGACGTCGCCGCCGCCTGCTTTGCCCACCGTTGTCAGCGTGACGCCTGCCTGATTGGCAGCGATCATTAATGCCTCTGCCTGATCGAAATTGCAGGCGATGAGGTAGCGTGCCTGATCTTCGCCAAAGAGCGTGGGCGTGTCTTCGATATCAAGGGTGACACCAACGCCAGCAGTCTCGGCCAATTCAAACGCAGCCAAGGCGAGGCCGCCATCGGCAAGGTCAGTGCAGGCTTTGATATGGGCGTGGTTGGCGCGGATGAAGTCGCCGTGCGCTTTCTCTGCGGCAAGGTCAACGGGCGGTGCGTCGCCTTCTGCCCGGTCATAGACTTCGGCGAGCAAGGCGGATTGGCCAAGGTGGCCCGTTGTTTCGCCCAAAAGCAGCAGGAGGTGACCTTCGCGCAGGTCGCCTGTGATCATGTGATCGGGGTGGTTGATGATGCCGACGGCGCCGATTGTCGGGGTTGGCAAGATGCCTTTGCCGTCGGTTTCATTATAGAGCGAGACGTTGCCGGAGACGATCGGCATGTCGAGTGCCGCGACCGCTTCACCGATCCCTTGGATGGCACCGACGAATTGCCCCATGATGCGCGGCTTTTCCGGGTTGCCGAAGTTCATGTTGTCTGTTGTGGCAAGTGGGGTGGCACCGACAGCTGTGAGGTTGCGGTAGGCTTCGGCTACCGCTTGCTTGCCGCCCTCAACAGGGTTGGCTTTGACATAGCGCGGGGTGACGTCGCTGGTGAAGGCGAGTGCCTTGTCCGTACCGTGCACGCGTACAATGCCTGAGCCTGCGCCGGGGGTGCGGGCTGTATCGCCCATCACCTGTTGGTCGTATTGTTCATAGACCCATTGTTTACCTGCATAGTTGGGGCTGTCGATCAGGGCACGCAAACCGTCGATAGGGTGAACGCCGGTGACGTCGCCCAAAGGTGCGGCGGCAGGTATTGGTTCCCATGGTCTGTCATATTCGGGGGCAGAGCCTGAGAGTGTGGCCAGCGGCAGGTCGGCCATGACTTTACCGTTATGTTCGACGATGAAGCGGTCTTCGGCGATGGTTTCGCCGACGATGGCAAAATCGAGGTCCCACTTTTCGAATACGGCGCGGGCTTCTGCTTCAAGTTCGGGTTTGAGCACCATGAGCATGCGTTCCTGGCTTTCCGACAGCATCATCTCATAGGCGGTCATATTGTCTTCGCGTTGGGGAACAGCGTTGAGGTTGAGTTTGACGCCGAGGCCCCCTTTATCACCCATTTCGACCGCGGAGCAGGTCAGCCCAGCGGCTCCCATATCCTGAATCGAAATGACCGCACCTGTTGCCATAAGTTCGAGTGTTGCTTCCATCAGGCGTTTTTCGGTGAATGGGTCACCGACTTGGACGGTGGGGCGTTTTTCTTCGATCGTGTCGTCGAATTCGGCGGAGGCCATCGTGGCGCCGCCCACGCCGTCGCGGCCCGTTTTGGCCCCTAGGTAGACGACTGGCATGCCGATGCCGGAGGCGGCGGAATAGAAGATCTTGTCCGCATCGGCGAGGCCTGCCGCGAAAGCGTTCACAAGGCAGTTGCCGTTGTAGGCCGGATCAAAACGGACTTCACCGCCGACGGTGGGGACACCAAAGCAGTTGCCGTAGCCGCCGACGCCTGCGACGACGCCATTGACCAATTGCCGCGTTTTTGGGTGATCCGGTGCGCCAAAACTCAGCGAGTTCATCGCAGCGATGGGGCGTGCGCCCATGGTAAAGACATCGCGCAGGATACCACCGACGCCAGTGGCCGCACCCTGATAGGGCTCAATATAGCTGGGGTGGTTGTGGCTCTCCATTTTAAAGACAACCGCTTGCCCGTCGCCGATATCGACAACGCCCGCATTTTCACCGGGGCCGCAGATCACCTGCGGGCCTGTCGTGGGCAGGGTGCGCAGCCATTTTTTGGATGACTTGTAGGAACAGTGCTCGTTCCACATGGCTGAAAAAATGCCAAGCTCGGTAAAGCTGGGGTCACGTCCGATGATCTCAAGAATGCGCTGATATTCATCAGGCGATAGCCCGTGGGCTGCGATCAGCTCTTCGGTGATGGTTGGCTCTTGCATCTTTATCCCCCGCTGCGAGTCGCGCGTGTTTTACGGGGTTGCGTGCATAAGGGAAAGGGACGTCCGCAATCGTCTGACCTGATGCCTATAGGGGACGTTTGGTGAGATGCAGGACGGTGATAGTTGCGACCCCAAAAAAAAGCCGGGCGCGAAGCCCGGCGTAGTCCAACAGGGAGGTGAAGATGATAAGCTGTTAGGCATCACCACCTTCACGGTTTGAGATAGTGCGCGTATTTTGACCATTCAAGAAAAATAGTGAGACGATCTTGCAAGGCCGCTATGTGTCTGGCGCATGGCTGAAGTATTGTCTCATTTCCTGTAATGGAATGAGGTGTTTAGCTTGCAGCACTTTCCCGCATCTTGCGCCGATGGGCGAAAATTTCGTCCTGCACGAAGTCGCGAAAGGCGCTGATCCGTTTGGATTGTCGCAATTCTTCGGGGTAAGCGAGGAACACAGGGACTTCGCCACTTTCCAGATCGGGCAGGACACGTACCAGATCAGGGAAGTCTTCGGTAACATAGTCGGGCAGCACACCGATGCCGATATTGTTGAGTACCCCTTGCAGCACGCCGAAATAGTTGTTCACCGTGAATGTGTTTGGAATATCGGCAGTCATCAGATGTTGAAGCAATGTGGCACCTGCGGCCACCTGAATGGAATTCAGGCTTTGCCCGATCAGACGGTGGTCGGACATATCTGATAATTCGGTCGGAGTGCCGTTCTGTTCCAGATAGGATTGGGTCGCATAAAGCCGCATGCGGACGGACATCAGCCGTTTGCGGATGAGATCGGCCTGTGATGGCTCCTTCATGCGGATCGCCACATCCGCCTCGCGCATCGGCAGGTCAAGTACCCGCTCTTCAAGCATGAGGTCGATTTTGAGATCAGGGTAGAGTTCATACAGCTTGGGCAGGCGTGGAGCGAGCCAAAGCGTGCCGAACCCGGTTGTTGTTGTGACCCGGAGTTCACCAAACACTTCCTCCTCGCTGTCGCGGATACGGGCGGAGGCGGCCTCGAGCCTTTTGTTCATGGATTTGGTGGCGTCAAACAGCAACTCACCCTGTTCGGTCAGGATCAGTCCGCGTGCGTGGCGGTGAAACAGGGTGGTGTTAAGTGATTCTTCGAGCGCGCGAATTTGCCTGCTGACCGCCGATTGCGACAAATGCAGTGTGTCACCTGCGTGAGTCAGCGACCCCGCGTCCGCAACCGCGTGAAATATTCTTAGCTTATCCCAGTCCATAGGTCCCTGTTCGCGCGATTGTTATCGTTATCATTTCACGAACATTACGCGGATATGTGGTTTTGATGCAAACATGATGCGGAATTATTTTCTGCTTTGTAGGTCAGTATTTTTGACCTATAGTTGTTCCAACGCTTTTGACGCACGAGGAGGTGCGAGATGAGCCATCAGGATGTGTCACTTAATGATCGGTACGACCTGACCAAACACCAGGTTTTGCTCAATGGCACGCAAGCTCTGGTGCGCCTGATGTTGATGCAGCGCGCGCTTGACGCGGCGGCCGGGTTGGATACCGCTGGCTATGTCACTGGGTATCGTGGATCGCCCTTGGGCGCGGTCGATATGCAGATGACCCGCGCCAAAGATGTGCTTGAGCCTGCGCAGATCACCTTTCAGCCGGGATTGAACGAAGATCTTGCAGCAACCGCCCTTTGGGGCAGCCAGCAGGCCGAGCTGCGCGGTGAAGGCAAGCATGATGGCGTCTTTGGCCTGTGGTACGGCAAAGGCCCCGGTGTGGACCGCTCGGGTGATGTGATGCGCCATGCCAATATGGCGGGCACGTCGCCCCATGGCGGGGTGATCATGGCGATGGGCGATGATCATACCGGTGAAAGTTCGACCACATTGCACCAGTCCGATTGGGCGATGATCGATGCTTATATGCCCATCGTGTCGCCTGCCGGTGTGCAGGAGATTCTGGATTATGGTCTTTATGCGTGGGAATTGTCGCGCTTTGCCGGTGTCTGGGTTGGCCTGAAGACGATGAAGGACACGATTGAGGTCACATCTGTTGTGGATGCGAACCCTGATCGAGTGTCCTTTGTCCGCCCTGAGATCAAGATGCCGGACGGCGGTTTGAACATTCGCCTTGTCGATACCCCGCAGTTGCAAGAAGCGCGGATGATCGACCACAAACGCTTTGCGGCCGAGGCGTTTTCGCGCGCCAACAAGATGGACCAGCGCAAATGGGGCAAGCCGGGGGCGAAGATTGGTTTTGTTGCCGCCGGTAAGAACTGGCTGGACTTGCAGCACGCCCTGTCGCTGCTGAATATTGATGAGTCTGAGGCACAACGGCTGGGGATCACCACCTATAAGGTTGGGCAGGTCTGGCCGCTGGATATGGCGTCGTTTCATGAATGGGCGGAAGGCCTTGATCTGATCGTGGTGGTCGAGGAAAAGCGCAAGCTGATCGAAGTGCAGGTCAAAGAAGCGATCTTTGATGACCGGCGTGGGCGCCGCGTGTACGGGTGGCACAAAGGTGACGAACACACCGAAGGCCGCCGCGAAGAGGTGTTCCAGACCAAAGCGGATATCAATCCGATTGTTGTCGCCGAAAAGCTGGGTCAGATTTTGATCGAAGAAGACAGATGCTCGGCCCGTGTTGCAGCCGGGGTTATGGCCTTGTCAGAGGCGCGTCGCGCTGACAATGCGCCCGAGATTGCGCAGCGTTTGCCATATTTCTGTTCAGGCTGTCCGCATAATTCATCGACCAAAGTGCCCGAAGGGTCGCGCGCCTACGCAGGTATCGGCTGTCATTATATGGTGCAGTGGATGGATCGTGACACCGTTGGTTTCACCCAGATGGGCGGCGAGGGCGCCAATTGGGTGGGTGAGGCCCCGTTTTCGACCCGTGACCATGTATTCCAAAACCTTGGCGATGGCACCTACAACCACTCTGGCGTGCAGGCCATTCGCTTTGCGCTGATGGCCGGCACCAACATCACCTATAAAATCCTGTATAACGATGCGGTTGCGATGACCGGCGGGCAGGGTAATGACGGCGGGCTGACCGCTGACCAGATTTGCCGTGAAGTGCAGGCCATGGGCGTGCGCAACATTGCTTTAGTCTATGATGAAAAGGAAAATATCGCGCTGGATGAATTCCCAGATGGGCTGGACGTGCATGAACGGGCCGAGCTGCCCGCGGTACAAGAGAAATTCAGCAAATACAAAGGCGTGTCTGTCATTGTCTATGTGCAAACCTGTGCGGCGGAAAAGCGACGGCGCCGCAAGCGCGGACAGTTTCTCGACCCTGACAAGCGTGTGTTTATCAACACTGATATCTGTGAAGGTTGCGGCGATTGCGGTGTGCAATCAAACTGCGTGTCCATCGTTCCGGTCGAGACGGAGCTGGGGCGCAAACGTGCGATTGATCAGTCGTCGTGCAACAAAGATTTCTCTTGCGTTAACGGGTTTTGTCCGTCCTTCGTGACCGTTGAGGGCGCGAAGATCCGCAAAGAGGCGACAGCCCAAGTTGACCTGCCTGATATGCCAGCACCAAAGCTGCCAGAGATTTCCGGCACCCATAACATCGTGATCACCGGCGTTGGCGGCACGGGCGTTGTGACGATCGGTGCGGTCCTTGCCATGGCGGCCCATATCGATGGCAAAGGGGCTGGCATGATGGAGATGGCAGGGCTCGCCCAGAAGGGCGGCGCTGTTCACATTCATTGCCGTATAGGTGAAAAGCCTAGCGATATCAGCGCGATCCGGGTTGCGACCGGTGAATGCGATGCGTTGATTGGTGGCGATCTGGTGGTCTCTGCCGGGGCCAAGACATTGGGATTGATGAAGAACGGACGCACGAAGGGCATTGTTAATAGCCATGAGATTATCACCGGGGACTTTACCCGGAACACTGAATTCCGTTTGCCGACCGACGACCTGAAACTGTCGCTTGAGGCGCGCCTGGCAGACCGTTTGGCGATGTTTGATGCCTCTGATTTGGCCAAGGCGTTACTGGGCGACAGCATTTATTCGAATATGATGATCTTTGGTGCGGTTTGGCAAATGGGAGCAATCCCAGTAAGTTACGATGCGATCTTGCGCGCTGTGGAGTTGAACGGCGCGGCGGTGGAGCGTAACAAGCGGGCGTTTGAACTGGGGCGGTGGGCGTATTTGCATCCAGATGATGCCAAGGATTTGCTTGCGCCCACTGTTGTGACGCTGCCGCAGTCTCTGGCTGACAAAATCGCCTTTCGTGAGGCACATTTGACGGCTTATCAGGGCAAGCGTTTGGCGAAACGCTATCGCCGCTTGGTTGATCAATTCACCGACGAGGCGCTGCGCGAGGCGGTGGCGTTGGGCTATCATAAGCTGTTGTCCTATAAGGATGAATACGAGGTTGCGCGGTTGCTGGCGCAGACTAAGGACAAAGCGCAGGCGGAATTCGAAGGCGATCTGAAACTGACCTATCATCTTGCCCCCCCGATGCTGACCCGGACTGGCCCAGATGGGCGACCTGCCAAGAAAGCATTTGGTGCGCGCATGGCATGGGCTTTCCCGAAGCTGGCTAAACTGAAATGGCTGCGCGGTACGCCGTTTGATCCTTTTGGGCGCGCGGCGGAACGTCGAATGGAGCGGGCGCTGATCAAACAGTATGAGGTAGATATGGCCGAGGTGCTGGGCGTTGCGCGCGCGGATACACGCGAGGCCGCGATTGCCTTGGCAGGGTTGCCGCGCGATATTCGCGGTTTTGGCCCGGTGAAAGAGGCAAACGCGCGCAAAGCGGCCAAGCGCCGCGAAGAATTGCTTGCGGTTTTGCGTGCAGCGCCGATGCAACAGGCGGCAGAGTAACAATCTTTGTCATGGGATTGTTGGGCGCGCATGATATGCAACGTCAACTGAATACGATGTAAGAGCTGTTGATGCCCAACACCGAACGCCAAGTCGCCCGTGATATTACTTACGCCTCCTCTGCCAAGGGACGCAGCGGCCGCGTGATGATCCGAGTGATGGAAAACACCACCGGCCGTTTGCGCATGATCCGCAAGGCGCGGGGCTATGATGCCGAGGTCGCAGCGGGCGCTGATTTCTGGCAGGTGATGTCAGAACGCTATGGCGTGAACCTGAACGTGGTGGGTGGTGCGCTTGAAAATATTCCGGCCACCGGGCCATTGATCGTGGTTTCGAACCATCCCTATGGCATTCTTGATGGGCTGATGATGGGCCGCATTCTGTCCGAACGCCGTCAGGGTGATTTTCGAGTGTTGGCGCACCGCATTTTTCGCCGCGCGCCGGATCTTGAGCGGATCATCCTGCCGATTTCCTTTGATGAAACGAAAGAGGCCGCCAAGCTGAACCTTGAGACGCGGAGCAAGGCGGTAGATTACCTTAAATCAGGCGGTGCCATTGGGATTTTTCCGGGCGGCACCGTGTCCACCTCTGCAACCCCATTTTCCAGGCCAATGGACCCAAGTTGGCGGACCTTCACAGCCAAGATGATTTCTAAATCCGGCGCGACCGTTGTGCCCGTCTTCTTTGAGGGTCACAACAGTCGTCTATTTCAGTTGGCTAGCCACCTGCACAGCACGCTGCGCACCGGCATGTTCATTCGAGAATTCAAGGCCAAGATCAATAAACCGGTTCGCGTTGTGGTCGGGGAACCCATTCCTGCCGACACGTTGGCCCAATACAAAAAAGACCCCAAAGGGTGCATGGATTTCCTGCGCAAAGCCACGTATGAGTTGAGCACAAGTCCGGTGGACCCCAGTTCGCTGGGGCATGAGTTTGAACAGAAGTACAAGGCACGCAATGGCAGTGGGCATATTCGATAGCGGGCTAGGGGGGCTCACGGTGCTGGACGCCGTGGCGAAACGTTTGCCTGATGTGCCGCTGGTTTACATGGGCGATAGCGCGCATGCGCCTTACGGCGTGCGCACGCCAGATGATATCTATGATTTGACTACAGCGGCGACGCAGCGCTTGTTTGATGCGGGCTGCGATCTGGTGATCCTGGCCTGCAATACTGCTTCTGCCGCAGCTTTGCGCCGGATGCAGGAAGGCTGGGTGCCTGAGGGCAAGCGCGTGTTGGGTGTATTTGTTCCGCTGATCGAAGCGCTGACCGAACGGCAATGGGGCGATAACTCACCCCCACGCGAGGTGAATACCAAACATGTCGCACTTTTTGCGACGCCTGCGACCGTGTCGAGCCGCGCGTTCCAGCGTGAGTTGGCGTTCCGCGCAATCGGTGTGGATGTCGAGGCGCAGGCATGTGGCGGTGTCGTGGATGCCATTGAGGATGGCGATATGATTTTGGCTGAGGCCTTGGTCAACAGCCATGTGGATGCGCTCAAGCGGAAGATGCCAGAGCCGGATGCGGCTGTTTTGGGCTGTACGCACTACCCGCTGATGGCGCAGGAATTTCAGAAGGCGCTTGGACCGGATGTGAAGGTCTTTAGTCAAGCTGAGTTGGTCGCCGAAAGCCTTGCCGATTATCTGGAACGGCGGCCTGAGATGGTTGGCCCCGGCACTGCGCCAGCTTTCCTGACAACCGGTGACCCTGTGCAGGTGTCCAACCGCGCGACGCAGTTTTTGCGACGACAAATAACCTTTGACGCCGCGTAAACCAATTTTCGAACATTCATCCCAAGGGATACTCTTATGACCTATAACGTCGCCATTCTTGGCGCTTCTGGTTACACCGGTGCCGAACTCGTGCGCCTGATCGCAACACACCCCAGCCTCAAGATCACAGGGCTGTCCGGGAACTCCAAAGCAGGCATGGCCATGGCGGATGTGTTCCCACATTTGCGCCACTTGGATCTGCCTGTTCTGACGACGATTGAGGAAATGGACCTCAGCGCCGTCCATCTGGTGTTCTGCGCGCTGCCGCATGCCACGTCACAGGCCGTGATCTCCAAATTGCCAAAGAACCTCAAGATCATTGATCTTTCGGCTGATTTTAGGCTGCGTGATCCTGCTGATTATGAAAAATGGTATGGTAAAGGCCATGCTGCGACCGAAATGCAGGGCGAGGCTGTTTACGGTTTGACCGAATTTTACCGTGATCAGATCAAGGATGCCCGGCTGGTTGCTGGCACCGGCTGCAACGCGGCCACGGGCCAATATGCGCTGCGGCCATTGATCGAAGCAGGAGCAATTGATTTAGATCAGATCATCATCGACCTGAAATGTGCAGTATCAGGCGCAGGACGCAGCCTGAAGGAGAACCTGTTGCACGCGGAACTGTCAGAAGGGGCCCATGCTTACGCCGCTGGCGGCACGCACCGGCACTTGGGTGAGTTTGATCAGGAGTTCAGTGCCATCGCAGGCCGCCCTGTTCATGTGCAATTCACGCCACACCTTATTCCCGCCAACCGCGGCATTTTGGCAACCTGCTATGTGCAGGGTGATCCAGCGACTATATATGACACGCTGAACGCCGCTTATGCGGACGAGCCGTTTATTGAGGTACTGCCGATGGGACAACATCCGTCGATCAAACATATCCGGGCATCGAACTTTTGCCATATTGGCGTGGTCGCTGACCGTGTGCCGGGGCGGGCGATACTGATTGCGGCCTTGGATAACCTGACCAAAGGGTCTTCGGGGCAAGCGTTGCAAAACGCCAACCTGATGCTGGGCCTGCCAGAGACAGAGGGCCTGATGCTGGCCCCGGTGTTTCCATGACAGGTGGTCTCAAAAGCCTCAAAAAGCGTCGCCGCATTCAGGTGATTTCCATGGCGGGGGTCAGCATTGCGCTGGTCCTCGTGCTGCTGTGGTTTTTGCCGGATGACAGCTTTCAATTCTTCCGTTCTCCTTCGGAAGTTGCTGAAGCACCGCCGCCGCCTAACGAGCGTTTCCGTATTGGGGGACTTGTTGCAGAAGGGTCCATCGTGCGTGGTCAGGGTGAGCAGGTGAGCTTTTCTGTCACCGATGGGGGTGCTGTTGTGCCTGTTGTCTATACTGGCATCCTGCCTGATCTTTTCGCCGAAGGTGAAGGGATGGTTGCACAAGGAAATTACGTCAATGGCCGCTTTGAAGCCGTTGAAATTCTTGCCAAACATGATGAAACATACATGCCTTCCGAAGTGATTGATGCTTTGAAAGAGCAAGGCACCTATGTCGAGCCGGACGGTGCTGTCGCCACCAATTAACCTTTAAGGAACAGTCTTTGCCCCGACCTTGTGGAAGGGATCAAGATGCAGACTGTTACCGAAATCGCGCAAGAAATCGTGTCCCGTGAAGGGGGCTATGTGAATGATCCCGACGATCCGGGCGGGGCGACAAATTATGGTGTGACAATCCACACAATGCGCCGGTTGGGCCTTGACCTGACCAAGGACGGGCAGATTGATGAAGATGACGTGCGCGTCCTGACACGCGCCCATGCAGTATCTATCTTTGTCGAACATTATTTTCGCCGGCCGCGGATTGACCGGCTGCCTGCGCCGCTACAGGCGAGTGTTTTCGACATGTATGTGAATGCCGGGGCCAATGCGGTGAAGATATTGCAGCGGTTGCTGGGGGATATGCGAATTTCCGTAAACGTCGATGGCGTGATTGGCCCGCAAACCATTGCTGCGGCAAAACAGGCGATAGCGGCGGCCCCCGATCATCTGGCTGATGCTTACGGTATTGCGCGGCGCAATTATTACTACGACCTCGCCGATCGCCGCCCGGCCAGCCGCAAATATGCGCGCAGGCGCGATGGCGGCAAGGGCGGGTGGATCAAACGGGCGGAGGAGTTTGTGTCGGACAAGTATCGTCTGACCGATGCGCAGCATAAGGCAAGGGTTTCAAAATGGGTGTGATGTCAGGGATCATGAGCTTCCTTTTTGGGGACGGGCGCAATGTCGTGGTGGAAACCGCACAGGTGTTTCGCGAGAATGCCGAGAACGGGGCGGTCCGCGCGGCCTCGTCCCGGTCAGAGAGCCTCGCGCAGTTTGCAGCAGAGTTCGTGCACCCAAACCGGGGTGCATTTGACCGGGTGGTGGATGGGCTGAACCGTCTGCCACGCCCCGCGCTGGCCTTGGGCACGATCTGGCTCTTTGTGATGGCGATGATACAGCCCGAAAGGTTTGTTCAGGGCATGGAAGGCCTAGCCTTTGTGCCGGAACCGCTTTGGTGGCTGATGGGGGCGATTGTCAGCTTTTATTTCGGCGCACGCCATCAGGCGAAAACGCAGGAATTTCAACGCTCTGTCGCGATGAGCTTTGCTGCCGCGCAACTACAACCGGAAGAAACTGGGAAACCCAGCACAAATCCCGCGCTTCAAGATTGGCAGGCTGATGATGCAGACTGAGGCGACAGGTTATCTGGAACGTCGAATTGTTGCACTGGAGATGCGCAACGCTGTTGATGACGTGCACCGCACCAATGTTGCAAGACGGCTCAGCGCAATTGAAGACACGCTGAAGTGGCTTGTCCGCCTGGTGATTGGCGCTCTTTTGATGGCAGGTGTCACCTATGCCGTCCAAGGTGGTTTGGCGATCTGAGGGTGCGCCAAAATGTACCGCAGATGTGAGCGGTCGGGGATGTTGCCTGTGCTGTCAATGCGCTATCATCTGTCTCATGTTGATAGAACTTGGACACTTTGCTTTGATTCTGGCTTTTGGCATCGCCATCATCCAGACGATCGTGCCAATGGTTGGCGCACACAAAGGCAACGCCGGCTGGATGGCAGTGGCGGAACCTGCGGCGACCGTGCAATTCCTGTTGACCGCGTTTGCCTTTGCGGTGCTGACCTGGGCCTTTGTGACCTCTGATTTTTCGGTGCAACTGGTGTACCTGAATTCCCACACGGATAAACCGATGATCTATAAGATCACTGGCGTCTGGGGGAACCATGAGGGGTCCATGCTGCTTTGGATGGTCATCCTGACGCTGTTTGGCGCCTGCGCGGCATGGTTTGGCGATGGGTTGCCAGCACGTTTGCGAGCGCGGGTGTTGTCGGTGCAGGCCTCGATTGCAGTGGCTTTCTTTGCTTTTGTCCTGTTCACGTCCAATCCGTTTCTGCGTCTGGAGGTGCCGCCGCTGAATGGCCGCGATCTCAATCCGCTTTTGCAGGACCCCGGTTTGGCCTTCCACCCGCCGTTTCTGTACCTCGGCTATGTCGGTCTTAGCATGTCATTCTCTTTCGCCATTGCCGCCTTGATCGAAGGCAGGGTCGATGCCGCATGGGGCCGTTGGGTGCGCCCTTGGACTTTGGCGGCCTGGATGTTCCTGACCGTGGGCATCGCGCTTGGGTCGTGGTGGGCCTATTATGAGCTGGGTTGGGGCGGTTTTTGGTTCTGGGATCCGGTTGAAAACGCGTCCTTTATGCCTTGGCTGATTTCGGCGGCCTTGCTGCATTCCGCCATCGTCGTGGAAAAGCGCGAGGCCCTGAAGGCCTGGACAATCCTTTTGGCCATCATGGCCTTTGGGTTTTCACTGCTAGGCGCATTTATTGTACGTTCTGGCGTGCTGACGTCGGTGCATGCCTTTGCCAATGACCCCGAGCGGGGCATGCTGCTGTTCTACATTATGTGCTTCTATGTTGGCGGGGCGTTGGTTTTATTTGCGGCCCGCGCCGCAGAGATGGAATCAAAAGGCGTCTTTTCGACTGTCAGCCGTGAGAGCGCGCTGATCCTCAACAACATTCTGCTGTCTGTTAGCTGCTTTGTTGTGTTCATCGGCACGATGTGGCCTTTGGCGGCAGAGTTATTTTTTGGCCGGGTCTTATCGGTTGGACCACCTTTCTTTGACGCGGCCTTTACGCCCTTCATGGTCGCACTGGCGATTGCGTTGCCCTTTGGGTCAATCCTTGCGTGGAAACGCGGCACTTTGAACCGTGCCTCCAATGCGTTGGTAGGCTGGCTGGTGTTGGCTGTCGCTTTGGCCGGGCTCGCTTATGCGATCCAGAGCGGCAACTCAGCACTTGGTCCGATTGGTGTGGCCTTGGGTGTTTGGGTTGTCGGTGGCGCGATTGCCGATCTGTGGATGCGTAGCGGGCGAGACACCGTGATGGAGCGTTTGCGGCGTATGACACGCCTGCCGCGCGCGGATTGGGGGAAGGCCACAGCGCATATCGGGATGGGTGTGACGATCTTTGGGATCGCAGCGATGCTCGCGTGGGAACAGGAAGACATCCGCGTTGCCCAAATTGGTGACAGTTGGAACGTTGGTCAGTTTGAATTCCGCCTTGATGGGGTGAATCAGCTGGATGGGCCGAATTACATCACGACAATGGCTGATATTTCCGTCTGGCGGGGCGACAGCCAAGTGGGTGATCTGCATCCGGAAAAACGTTTCTATCCGGTGGCGAATATGCCCACAACCGAGGCTGCAATCATCAACGGGGTGATCCGCGATATCTATGTCGTTGTTGGCGATCCACAGGATAATGGCGGGTGGGCCGTACGGATCTACCTCAAACCCTTTGCAAATTGGATTTGGGGTGGGGCAATCTTGATGGCCTTGGGGGGCTGTTTCTCGCTCTCTGATCGGCGTCTGCGCGTTGGGGCAGCCTCGGCCAAAAGAACTACCGCCAAAGCGGTGCCTGCGGAATGAAGCGGCTCGCCATCATCGTGATGCTTTTGGCATCGCCGCTTTGGGCGGTCGACCCAAATGAGATGCTGGATGATCCGGTGCTGGAAGACCGTGCGCGCGCCTTGTCGCAAGAACTGCGTTGCCCGGTTTGCCGTAATGAAAGCATCGATGAAAGCAATGCGGCCCTAGCGCAAGAGCTGCGTATCGTGCTGCGGGAACGGATGGTAGCAGGGGATACGGATCAGGAAGCGCTGGACTTTATGGTGTCGCGTTATGGAGAGTTTGTATTGCTGCGCCCCGACGCGCGGGGGGCAAATCTGATTTTGTGGTTGGCTGCACCGGCATTGCTTTTGATCGCTCTTGGCATTGGCTGGTCGACAATCCGCGCCAAACGTCCTGTAGATAAGGACCTGTCAGAGGCTGAAAAAGCCGAATTAGAGAAAATATTGGGGTCGTGACGCCCGGTAGGGCTTTCCTAAACTGATCAGTTCACTAGGTTAAGGTCAGTTTGTATAAGGAAGCTCGCGCATGGATTATCAGGCCATCACACTTGTCATTCGCAACTCGGTTGCAGTGATCACACTGAACCGCCCCGACATGATGAACGCCCTTAACACGCAGATGCGGGCCGAAATTACGCATGCGATGAAGGTGGCGGAAAAGGATGCGCGTGTTGTGGTGCTGACGGGGGCTGGTAAGGCGTTTTGTTCCGGCCAGGATCTTGGCGATGGGGGCAGTGCCGCAACCCTTGATCTGGAGCGGACGTTGCGCGACGAATATGTGCCGATGCTGAAGGCGATCTTTGATTGCCGGGTGCCGACCATTTCTGCTGTAAATGGGCCAGCGGCTGGGGCAGGGGCGAACCTTGCGCTGGCTGCGGATGTGGTCATCGCCTCTGACGCGGCCTATTTCATCCAAGCCTTCACCCGCATCGGCCTGATCCCGGACGCAGGCGGCACCTATTGGCTGCCACGTCAGATGGGCGCAGCCAAAGCGATGGGGGCGGCACTTTTTGCCGATAAGATCAGCGCGCAGCAGGCCTGCGATTGGGGTATGATCTACGAAACCGCGCCTGCGGCGACGTTTCTTGAGCATGTGCAGGGCCGTGCCGCGCATTTGGCTCAGGGACCAACAGTCGCCTATCGCCAGTTGAAGAAAGCAATCCGCGGGTCGTTTGAGAACTCCTTGGATGACCAATTGGCCTTGGAGGCGAAACTGCAAGGGCGCTGCGGAAAGACGCGCGATTTCCAAGAGGGCGTGGTTGCATTCCTAGAGAAGCGTACGGCGGTTTACGAAGGTCGTTGAGCTGCAATCAAGTAAGCCGCATCTTCAGGCGGCGACTGTTCGATCCGACGATAGACGCTGCCATCGACGGTGCGTTGCAGCAACCGATGTTCGACCATAGAGCGGCGCAGGATGGCGTGATCGTTGAAGCTGTGCCGCGCGTTCAGCACATCGTTCACCTGGCTTTCGGTGATGTCCTGTTTGGCTGGTATGGCCGCCCAGAACACCCATAAACACAATCCTTGCACAGAGGTTTGTTTGGGCCACCGGGTCATAAGGCCGTCTTGCCAAATATGCATGGCGCGGGCCAAGCGTTTGTTCTGCATCGGGGTGGGGATGGCCGCAGTTGGCTTTGCTGCTTTGAGGTGTTGATAGTTCTCGTACCCGGCGGCTTTGGCCACAAGCCCCAGCATGGCCGCATGGCCCGGCAGTTGATCGTGTTGTTTCAATGTGTTCCGCAGGGATTTGGTGAACATCGACAGATCGTCAATGGTGATCGAGATTATCTCGCGTGTCATACGGTGGCCTTTCAACGTATCAACTGGCCCCGATATTGCGGGGTGATGGTCGCCCTTGTCGTCCAGCCTTGTGAAAAGGTCAGCGCGAAATGTCTTGCCAATATCAGGTCTAGCGTGACCCAAATGGGTCGGCGACGCCTTGGTGAACTGATGACCACCTTTGTCCTAACGCACCTGAGCGGGTCGTGGCAAGGCAAAGTAAACGCTATCTGACCACTCTCCATTGATGCAGAATGTATTTTTCGCGCGATGTGTTTCCTCAAACCCAAGTGATTTCAGCAACCCGACCGATGCGGCATTTCGTGGGTCTGCATCAGCCGTGAGTTGCGCGTGATCTGTCACCTTAAAAAGGTAGGGGATGATCGCATGCATGGCCTCGGTCACGATGCCTTGCCGCCAGTAGGCCGGATGCAACAGAAATCCGACCTCATCGGTTTTATGCATGCCCGCGGTGCCGATCGTGCGACCGTCCTTCTCAATCACAAAATAGGTCAGTTGTCGCGCGGCTGATGCTATCAGCCGGTCAAGGTTTTCCTGTGTCCTTTCAGGGGTTTCATGCGGTGCGGTTGACCAATACCGCATGGCGCGCCGGTCGCTGAAGATCGCGTGCAGGTCCATCAGGTCATCCTGCGTGGCAGCCCGCAGGATCAGGCGTTCAGTTGTCAGGGTCATGAAAGAAAAAGGCCGCCCGAAGGCAGCCCTGTCATCTTACCGTTTTTCGATATCGACATAGTCGCGCTGCAATTCACCCAGATAAAGCTGGCGCGGACGACCGATGCGGAGCTGTGGATCAGCAAGCTGTTCTTTCCATTGCGAAATCCAGCCTACGGTGCGGGCCAGCGCAAAGATCGGCGTGAACATTGAGGTGGGGAAACCCATCGCCTCTAGGATGATGCCGGAATAGAAGTCCACGTTCGGGAACAGTTTCTTCTCGGCAAAATACGGATCGGCCAGCGCTTGTTTTTCAAGCTCTTTGGCGACCTGCAAAATGGGGTTGTTTTCAACACCCAGCAAGTCAAGCACCTCATCCGCGCTTTCTTTCATCACGGTCGCGCGCGGGTCGAAGTTTTTGTAAACGCGGTGGCCAAAGCCCATCAGGCGGTAGCTGTCGTTCTTGTCCTTGGCGCGAGCAATAAACTCTGGGATGCGGTCAACAGTGCCAATTTCCTTGAGCATCTCAAGACAGGCCTGGTTCGCACCGCCGTGGGCGGGGCCCCAAAGGCACGCGATACCCGCAGCGATACAGGCAAATGGGTTGGCCCCGGAAGAGGACGCCAAACGGACGGTCGAGGTCGAAGCGTTTTGTTCGTGATCTGCGTGCAGCGTGAAAATCCGGTCCATCGCGCGGCTCAGGATCGGGTTCACGTTGTATTCTTCGGCAGGGACAGCAAAGCACATGTGCAGGAAGTTCGCTGCATAGTCGAGGTCATTGCGCGGATACACGAACGGTTGCCCGATAGAGTATTTATAGGCCATGGCGGCAACCGTTGGCATCTTGGCGATCAGACGGATCGTTGCGACCTCACGCTGGTGCGGGTCGTTGATATCGGTGCTGTCATGATAGAACGCTGACATCGCGCCGACGACACCGACCATCGTAGCCATGGGGTGCGCATCGCGGCGGAACCCGCGGAAAAAGTTGTGCATCTGTTCGTGGATCATCGTGTGATTGGTCACGAGGGATTCGAATTTTTCGAGCTTTTCCGCAGACGGAAGTTCACCATAAAGCAGCAGGTAGCACACTTCCAGATAGTGAGAATTGGCTGCAAGCTGATCAATCGGATACCCACGGTGTAGCAGAACACCCTTATCACCGTCGATAAATGTAATCGTGCTGTCGCAGGCCGCAGTGGAGGTAAACCCAGGGTCATATGTAAAAACATCCGCTTGCCCGTAAAGCTTGCGAATGTCGATGACGTCAGGTCCGCTCGTGGGGGAGTGAACGGGCAAATCATATGTTTTGCCCTTGAGCGTAAGCTTTGCTGTATCGGTATTCTCGGCCATGTTTTTTCCCCTCTCGGTCCCGCGCTGAGTGACAGCGCAGCGGCATCATTCTCGTTGGCATCCAGTTAACTGCTATTCGTAACGAATAGGTTTCAGTCGGCGGCATCCTGTAGCCGGGCGATGGTTTCATCTTGCCCCAGGACCAACATCATATCGAACATACTGGGTGAAACCGCGCGTCCCGCGAGTGCCGCGCGCAAAGGCCCGGCCAGCTTGCCTAGTTTCATGTCATGAGCTTCGGCAGTGGACGCGACGATCCCCTCCAGGATGTCTCGGGACCAGCTAGCATTTTGCAACTGCGGCGTCAATTCCGCTAGTATACCACGGGATACATCGGTCAGGTGGTTGGCGGCTTTCTCTTCCGGTTCAATCGGGCGGTCTGTCAGGATAAAATGTGCTTTATCAATAAGTTCCGGAAAAGTCTTTGCCCTTTCTTTGAGGCAATACATCGCCTTCGATAATCCGCTCTTTTGCGCCTCAGTCAGCGGATCAGCACCGGTTGCCGCAAGGAAACCCTGCAATTCTTGCAGCAGTGCAGCATCGGCAGCGACGGCCATGTGCTGACCACAGATATTTTCGAGCTTCTTGAAGTCAAAACGGGCAGGTGACTTACCGATTCCGTTTAAATCAAACCACTCTCGCGCCTGTGCGTCCGAGAAGAATTCATCATCCCCATGGCTCCATCCCAACCGGGTAAGATAGTTGCGCATGCCCGCCGCCGGATAGCCCAAGGCCTGATACTCAGCGGCACCTGTTGCGCCATGGCGCTTTGACAGCTTTTTCCCATCGGGGCCAAAGATCAGCGGGATATGCGCAAGTGTCGGTTTATCCCATCCCATCGCCTCGTAAATCAGGTTTTGACGAAAAGCATTGGCCAGATGGTCATCGCCACGGATCACATGGGTAACGCCCATATCATGGTCGTCCACAACAACGGCCAGCATGTAGACCGGTGTGCCATCAGAGCGCAGCAGGATCATATCGTCCAGCTGGTCATTGGACCAGGTTACATCGCCTTGTACCTGATCTTGCAGCGTCTTCTGGCCTTCGCGGGGTGCTTTGATGCGGATCACGTAAGGGGCATCAGGGTGATCAGCTTCTGCCACATCCCGCCATGGTGAGCGGAACAGGGTCGATGTTTTCGCGGCCCGTGCCATTTCGCGAAAGGCCTCAATTTCATCCTGGGTGCTGAAGCATTTATAAGCCGCACCTTTGGCCAGCAGCTCATGCGCGACAGCTGCGTGACGGGTGGCGTTGGCTGCCTGGCTGGACGGTTCCCCGTCCCAATCAAGGCCCAGCCATGTCATACCATCCAAGATCGCTTGGCGGTTTTCATCGGTAGACCGCGCCTTATCGGTATCCTCGATCCGCAGCAGAAACTTGCCGCCACGCCCACGAGCATAAAGCCAGTTGAACAAGGCGGTGCGCGCGCTACCAATGTGCAAAGCACCAGTGGGCGACGGGGCGAAACGTGTGACGACGGACATGGGGATATTAACCTTTCGCTAACCAGCTTTCCGGTAGGGTTCCGGCTTGGGTGGGGATAAAAGACTACGGGGTGAAGGACAAGTGCGCGCGCAGATTGAAGCAGCACTACTGGCGCAACGCGGATCATTGATCGGCTGGGTGCCGGTATGTCTGGGCGTTGGCGTCGGCACTTATTTTGGGCTTGGATCAGAGCCTGACACCTTTGTCATGGTCAGCCTGTGCTGTGCGGGTCTTGCTGCCATGGTTTCTGCGCGTCTGGTGCCGACTGCCTTTGCGCCTTTGCTGATTGCGGTCGCCTTGGCTTTGGCGGGAGTTTGCGCTGCAAAATACCGGGTCACATCGGTTGAGGCACCGATCCTGAATTTCCGCTATTACGGCCCGATTGAGGGCAGGGTGATCAATATTGATCGATCAGCCAGTGATGCAGTGCGGCTGACGCTTGATCGTGTGGTGCTGGCAAGGATGGCACCAGAGCGTACGCCGGCTCGGGTGCGTGTTTCATTGCATGGCACGCAACCTTTGGCGGGTTTTACGCCGGGTGATGTGCTGATCTTAACGGGGCATTTGTCGCCACCTGCAGGGCCTGCTGAGCCGGGCGGATTTGATTTTCAACGCCATGCCTGGTTCTTGCAATTGGGCGCTGTAGGATACACCAGAACTCCTGTTTTGCGCCTAGATGTTCCGGATGCGCTGGATTTGGGGATGCGTCTATTTGCTATGCGGATGGCCATTTCCAGCGCCGTGCAAGAAGCCATGCCGGGTGAGCCGGGGGCCTTTGCGGCGGCGATCATGACGGGGGACCGTTCTGGCATCGGGCAAGGGACGCTGACCGATTTGCGGACGGCCAACCTTGCGCATTTGTTGGCGATTTCGGGGCTGCATATGGGGTTGCTGACCGGGTTTATCTTTGCCGTTGTGCGCTATGGGCTTGCGCTGATCCCTGGTGTCGCCTTGCGGTGGCCTACGAAAAAAATCGCTGCCATTTGCGCTTTATGCGTAGGTGCGTTCTATTTGGCGTTGTCCGGTGGGAGTGTTTCGACCGAACGCGCTTATATCATGGTGGCGGTCATGTTCGTGGCCATCTTGTTGGGGCGGCGCGCATTGACGTTGCGCGCGGTGGCGATGGCGGCAATCATCGTGTTGCTTTGGCAACCTGAGGCTTTGGTCGGCCCGGGTTTTCAGATGTCTTTTGCGGCGACCACGGCGCTGGTTGTTGTCTTTGGCGCGTTGCGACGTTTTGATTTATCGGGACTGCCGCGTTGGACCCGGCCTATCTTGTCGGTTGTATTGTCATCTTTCGTGGCGGGGCTTGCGACCGCACCTTTTGCCGCCGCCCATTTCAACCAGATTGCGCACTATGGGTTAATTGCCAATGTGTTGAGCGTGCCGTTGATGGGGGCGCTTGTCATGCCGGCGGCCGTCCTCGCCGTGTGTTTGGCACCTTTTGGGCTTTGGGGTGTTGGATTGTGGTTAATGGAAGTCGGGCTGCGGTGGATCCTGTTTGTGGCTGCGGCGGTGTCGTCCCGTGACGGTGCGCTTGGGCATGTCTGGGCACCTGATTGGTATGTTTTGCCCCTCTTGTCGTTGGGGTTGCTGTGGATCGTTCTGGTCACGGGGCGAGGCAGGTTGGGGGGCGTTATTCTGGTCGCCGCCGCCGGGGTGTTTTGGCACCAGACAGAGCGCGCCGACTTACTGGTTGCCGACAGCGGATCTTTGATTGGGTTGCAGGGCGCTGATGGGCGTATCCTGTCCAAGGCGAGCGGCAATGGGTTTGTCGCAGGCATCTGGTTGGAGAACGACGGTGGCCCTGTTCCACAAGCGCAGGCGGCCGGCCGCACCGGATTGCATATTGAAGGCCGCGTGACTGAGGCAACGCTTGGCGGCTGGCGCGTGCTGCAGGTGGCAGGCAAAACAGCTTTGGCCGAACTGGCGGGATGTGCGGGGGCGGATGTATTGATCAGCAATCAGGTTGATGCGGGTATTCGGCCTTGCGTGGTCTATGATTTGGCGCGGTTGCGTAACACTGGCGCGCTGTCGCTGAATGTTGCGCCAAATGGTGATCTTTTGATTGATACGGCGCATGCGGTGGCGGGGCAACGCCCGTGGAACATGCGTCAAGGCGATCTGCCTGCGCCCATCCGCCTATCATTGGCGCAAAGAAAAAGGGCCGCTGATGCCACCCTTTTAACCCAAAATCAAACGGATCAGTAGGTACGGATCAACCCGACCAAACGGCCCTGCACCTTGACCTGATCATCGCGGAAAACCCGTGTTTCATAAGCCGGGTTTGCCGCCTCAAGCGCTATGGCGCTGCCATTGCGGCGAAAACGTTTCAGCGTGGCCTCATGCCCTTCGACCAAGGCCACAACAATATCGCCGTTGTCGGCCACCGTTGTTTCGCGGATCACAACCACATCACCGTCGTTGATCCCGGCGTCAATCATGGAATCCCCTTTTACCTCAAGGGCATAGTGATCACCGGCCCCAACCATGGACTGCGGAACGGAAACATTTCGGGATGCTTCGCTGATCGCCTCAATCGGGACACCGGCGGCGATCCGGCCCATCATTGGCAGATCAACCGCGCCCGTATCGACGGGCAAGGCGGTGACAGGGGTGCTGTCGGGCTTGTCCCCATCAATGACGCGAGGGGTAAACCCTGTCTTGGTTTGCATCGCCTCTGGTAGTTTCACAATCTCCAATGCGCGCGCACGGTGGGCGAGGCGACGGATAAAACCGCGTTCTTCCAGTGCCGTGATCAACCGGTGGATTCCGGACTTGGAACGCAGATCAAGCGCCTCTTTCATTTCATCGAAACTGGGTGGCACCCCGTCGCGCTGGACGCGCTTGTGGATAAACTCCAACAGGTCGAGTTGCTTTTTGGTCAACATTGCGCTGCTCCATTGTCACGTTTTGCATATGTTCTATGCATGTTCTTGTTTTGTGTCAACTGGGACCTGGTTTTGATGGTGAGTGCAGGATAGCACCGGCGGTAGTTTGATTGGACGACGCAAGTTAAAGGCGGATGATATCGATTGCGTCGCCTGTTTTACGTGCCGGATCATTGATGGGGCGCACGGCGAGGCAATTGGCCTCGGCGAGAACAGAGAGCAGGGCGCTGTCTTGGCGGTCGAAGATTGTGACGCCATTGGTGCTGATATGCGCACGCATGTAGTGTTCGCGCGGGCCGTTTCTGGGCGCGTCCTTCGCCAGCGGGTGGGTTTCGCGCGGGGCAGAGGTTTGCCCAAGCCCCAGCATTTTGCGGATCAATGGTGCGATAAAGATATGCCCGCAGACCATCGCCGAAACGGGGTTACCGGGTAGTCCGACCATTGCGGCATTGCCCATCCGGCCTGCCATGAGCGGTTTTCCGGGGCGCATGGCGACTTTGTAAAAGCTTCGGTCCATCCCTTTAGCCTGTGCAACTTGGCCCACCAGATCGTGATCCCCTACAGATGCACCGCCGATCGTGACGATCAGGTCAGCATCGGCGGCCAGGTCAAAGGCCAGCTCCAAAGAGGCAGTCGTATCGCGCGCGATGGGCAAAAGCCGGGGATGCGCACCAAGGTTTGCAAGAAGTGCTGCCAGACCATAGCTGTTTGATGCGATGATCTGGTCGTCATTTGGGGTTTCGCCCGGTTGTACCAATTCATCACCTGTCGCGATGATCGCAACGATAGGACGGTGTGTCACAGGCACTGTTGCGATGTTCATTGCTGCCAGCAGGGCGATATCGGAAGGGGCCAGCAGGCGCGGTGCTTTGATAACGTCCCCGGCGTGAAAATCGGCCCCTGCGGGGCGGACATGCGGTTTGTCATTGGCGCTAGCGTCCAGTGTAATGGCATTGCCATCACGCGTGATATTCTCCTGAATGATGACATGGTCGGCGCCATCAGGAAGCGGTGCGCCGGTAAAAATGCGGACCGCTTGGGCTGGCCCCACAGTGCCGTCCCAACGATGGCCTGCTGCGGCTTCGCCAATCACCTCGTAGGTTTGGCCGGGTTTGATCAATGTGCGGCTGACGGCATAGCCATCCATCGCAGAGGCCGCAAAGGGGGGCTGGTTGCGCATCGCTGTCACGTCACTGGCAAGAACGCGACCGTTTGCTTGTGTAAGAGGGACGTCTTCTGCCGGAAGCGGCGTGACAAGGGCGAAAAGCTGGTCGAGTGCCTCAGCGACGCTGATCATGAATTCTCGAACCGGCCTGATTTGCCGCCATCTTTGAAGGTCAGGCGGACCCCGCCGATTTCCATGTCCTTTTGGACGGCTTTCACCATGTCATAGATGGTGAGGGCGGCGGTGCTGACCGCGGTTAACGCTTCCATTTCGACCCCGGTTTGTCCGCCGGTTTTGACCGTGGCGGTGATGCGGATTCCGGGCAGTGTGGTGTCTGGCGAGAGATCAAGCGCCACTTTGGTGATCGGTAAAGGGTGGCAAAGAGGGATCAGTTCAGCGGTTTTTTTTGCCGCCATGATGCCTGCGATACGTGCAATCCCAAGGACGTCACCTTTGTTGGCGCGGCCGTCGTTGATGAGCGCGAGTGTTTCCGTGGTCATTTTGATCTGGCCTTCTGCAATCGCGGTACGTGCGGTCACGGGCTTGTCCGAAACATCGACCATATGTGCCTTGCCGTTCCTGTCGAAGTGCGAAAGGCCGGCCATCACATCATCCCCGTAGCAGGATTGGCCAGAAGGGTGCGCGTTGCGGCAGCCACATCATCCTGCCGCATCAGGCTTTCGCCGATCAGGAAAGTGCGCGCGCCGTAGCGCGCCATATCAGCCAGTTCTTCGGGGGTGTTCAGCCCGCTTTCGCAGACGATCATGCGGTCCGTTGGCACGAGCTTGGAAAGCGTGCGGGTTGTGTCCAGCGTGGTTTCGAAGGTTTTGAGGTTACGGTTGTTGATCCCCATAAGCGGGGATTTTAGCGCGGTTGCGCGCTCAAGTTCTGCCGCGTCATGGACTTCGATCAGCGCATCCATGCCCCAGGAAAACGCTGCATCCTCAAGCTCTTGCGCCTGTGCATCGCTGACGCTGGCCATGATGATCAAGATGCAATCGGCGTGCAGCGCGCGCGCCTCGGCAACCTGATAGGTATCATACATGAAATCCTTGCGCAGGGCGGGCAGATCTACGGCAGACCGGGCGGCGGTCAGGTAGCTGTCGTCGCCTTGGAAGGAGGGGCCATCGGTCAGGACGGATAGGCAGGTTGCGCCGCCGTCTGCGTAGGCTTCAGCCAGTACCGGTGGGTCGAAATCGGCGCGGATGAGGCCCTTGGAAGGGCTGGCCTTCTTGATTTCTGCGATAAGGCCGTAGCCTTCGCGCGCGGCATCGGACAGCCTCGCGGCAAACCCGCGCGTTGGCGGTGCTGCTTTGGCGCGCGCTTCTACCTCATCCAGCGGGACAGCGGCTTTCCGGTTTGCCACCTCTTCGAGCTTGTAGGTTTTGATCTTTTCGAGAATGTCGCTCATGGGTCCGCCCAGCTGATTGGCTCTTGGCCTTGATCAATAAGCCACTGGTTCACCTTTGAAAATGGGCGCGACCCGAAAAACCCGCGATGGGCCGAAAGGGGCGAAGGATGCGCTGATTGCAAAATCAGATGATCAGGGGCGAGGTATTTGGCGTAAGCCTGCGCGGGACCACCCCAGAGGATGATCGCGCGGGGACGGTCGCCCAGACGTTCAAAAACTTGCCGGACCAGCGTGGACCAACCCAGTTTGGCGTGGGCTTTCGGTTGGCCGGGTGGCACCGTAAGGGCGGTATTCAGCAAAAGGACACCTTGGTCGGCCCAATCCTGAAGCGCGGTTTGGCTGCGGGATCTGCCGGTATCACTTTGAATTTCCTTAAAGATATTGCCAAGGCTGTCGAGCCTGCCACCAAACTGTGCCGGGATCGAGAACGCCAGACCATCAGCTTTGCCCGGCGTGTGGTAAGGGTCTTGGCCAAGGATCACAACGCGAACGGCATCTGGCTGCGTCCGTGCGAGGGCGGCGAAGGTCAGCGCCGGTGGCGGGAGCACATCACCGTCAATCTTGGACGTAATCTGCGGCAGATCATTGGTAAAAAACGGCAATGTGCCCCAATCGCCCAGACCCGTCAGATCAAACATCAGGCGGCCGCTGTAACGCGCGCCAGCGTCTCGACCGCCCGTTTTGCCTTGCCGCTATCGATGCTGTCGCGGGCCAATGCGACCCCTGCTTTCAGATCGGCGGCCTTGTCGGCGACGACCAGAGCGGCGGCTGCGTTGAGCAGGACGGCATCGCGGTAAGCCCCTGTGCCCCCCTCTAGCAGAGCCATCAAGGCCGCAGCGTTTTCCACTGGCGTGCCACCAAGGATATCGCGGAAATCATGTACCGGTAGGCCAGCATCTTCGGGGTGGATTTCACGCGATGTGATCTTGCCATCTTCGAGGGCGGCCACGGCTGTTGGCCCACAGATGGTGATTTCATCGGTGCCATCGCTGCCGTGGACGAGCCATGCTTTTTCGGTGCCGAGTTGTTGCAAGGTTTCGGCCATCGGGAAAATCAGATCTGGGGCAAAGGCGCCGGTCAGTTGTCGCTTTACGCCAGCGGGATTGGTCAATGGTCCCAATATATTAAAGATCGTTTTTGATCCCAGTTCAACCCGCACGGGGCCAACGTGTTTCATCGCTGGGTGATGCATCGGGGCCATCATAAACCCGATCCCGGCCTCTGCGATGGCCTGTTCCACCACATCTGGCCCGACCATCACATTGATGCCAAGTGCAGATTGCACATCTGCGGTCCCGGATTTGGACGACAGGTTGCGGTTGCCGTGTTTGGCCACAGGCACACCGGCGCCTGCCACAACAAAAGCTGTCGCGGTTGAGATATTCAGCGTATGTTTACCATCTCCGCCAGTGCCGACGATATCCATCGCGCCGGGCGGTGCTTTCACAGGCACGCAGTGGGCGCGCATGACGGCAGCGGCGGCGGCATATTCGGCCACGGATTCGCCACGGGCGCGCAAAGCCATCAGGAAACCACCAATTTGTGCAGGTGTTGCCGCCCCTTCGAACAGGTAGCCGAATGCCTCTTCCGCTTGCGCACGCGACAGCGGGCCCTCGGATGCCGCAAAGATCAGCGGCTTCATTGCATCGCTCATGCGGGCACCCTTGTCATTTTAAGGAAATTCTGCAGCAGTTGATGGCCATGCTCTGACCGGATGCTTTCAGGGTGGAACTGGACACCATGAATGGGTAGTTCGCGATGCTGCAGGCCCATGATGGTGCCGTCGTCCAGCTCAGCGGTAATCTCAAGGCTGTCGGGCAGGCTTTCACGCTCCACAATCAGCGAATGATAGCGGGTGGCGTCAAACGGGCTGGGCAGACCTTCAAACAGGCCTTTGCCGCTGTGTTTCATGACACCCGTTTTGCCGTGCACGATCTCATGACAGCGTGTCACTTTGCCGCCAAAAGCTTCGCCAATGGCCTGATGGCCGAGGCAGACACCCATCAGAGGCATCTTTGTCTCGGCTGCGGCATGAACAAGCGCCAGACAAATCCCTGCCTGAGATGGATCGCAAGGACCCGGCGATAGCATGATCGCTTCGGGGCGCATCGCCATCGCCTCTTGTACATTCAAGGCGTCGTTGCGCTTGACGACGACATCAGCACCCAATTCCCCCAGATAATGGACAAGGTTATACGTAAAGCTGTCATAGTTATCGATCAGTAGCAGCATGGCGAAATCCCACGAAGATGGCAAAAAGGGGCTACCGCATCCTATCGTCAGAGCGGTATAAGCCCGCTATACATGGGCCGGGACGCAAGGTGGCGTCAAGGTGGAACAAAAGGGTGTGGGCAGATGAAGGGCTACTTTTCAGGCGGTCTTTGGGCGTTGGTGTTGGGTGGTAGTGGCCTAGGCATTGCATCGCTTGTGGGCGAGCAGCCTCGTTTTGCCGAAGGGCCTGCGGCACCCCAACTGACGGTGCCTGTTTTGGAGAATGTAACGCCGGGACCGGCTGTCGCGTTTGAGAGCAGCAGCGACGCGACACCGCAGTTTACGCCGACTGCGCCTTTGGATGCATTGGCCGATGTTGCAGAAAACGCGCCAGAGGTATCGACAGAGCCGGCTGCCTTGCCGCAGACCGCAGAAGTGGACGCGACAATTGTCGTGCCAAACGCCATTGCAGAGTCCGGGCTTGCCAGCGACATTGAAGCACCTGCCGTGCCGCGGACCGATACCGCGCTTGTGGCGCCTGCGATCGAAGAGGCGGTGCCCCCGATAGTGGATAACACCCCGGCAGTCATTGCGCCCATCGCGCCCACAGAAGACGTGTCAAATGTGCCCACCATTACTGAGGCTGATAGCGTGGTGGCAGAGGAGGAGACGGCGCTTGTGACCGAGCAGGAGGCGCCTGTCGAGGATAATGCAACTGATCCCGTTGTGACGGCAGATGAACCGGTTGCGGCAGTTATTCCGGACGCGCCGGTTGATCAGGCCACTTCTGAGCCTGTTGTCACCGAGGAAGAAACAGTTGCAGAGGCGTCCACGCCTATCGCTGATCCCGTTGAAGAGCCAACACAGGGTACACCTGTTGATGTATTACCAACCCAGCAAGAGGACGCAACGCCACCCGTCACTGCGCAGATCCCTGAAACACCACCAGCAGAGCCGGACGTGGCTGTCATTGTGGAACCAGAGCCAACAGTCGTGGGCGATGCAGCGCAGGATGAACCAGCAGCGGTGGCAGAAGCTTTGCCGCAAACCAATGCGGCGGTTCGTATCAATCGACCAACTGAGGCGGTGGAAGAACCGGATACTCCGGCTGTTGAACCTCCTGTTGCAGATGCGATCCCTGATGATGCGCCCGCGCTGCGCCGCTATGCCGTACCGTTCGCGCAAGGAGAGGCTGATGCGCTGATATCAATCATTTTGATTGATGAGGGTCAGATGCCTGATGCGCCAGCGGCCGTTGGAGCACTTGGGTTTGTATCTACCGTTGCCATCAATGGGCTATCTTCTGCATCGGGCGATCTGGCTGCCGCATACCGCGCTGCGGGGGTTGAGGTTGCGATGCAAGCAGATTTGCCGGATGGTGCACAGCCCAGCGATGTCGAGGTCGCTTTTGAGGCTGCGCTGGGAATGGTGCCTGAGGTGACGATGCTTTTCTCAGATGGCACCGGCGCGATGCAGAACAGGGCCGTCACCGAACAGGTGATGCAGATCCTTGAAACGGATGGATATGGGTTTGTGACGGTGCAGCGTGGGCTAAGCAATGCTGCGCGTGCCGCTGATCAGGCTGGTGTCGTTTCAACCACCGTGCTGCGTGACATTGACGGTGCGGGCGAAGACACAGCGGCGATTGTGCGGGCGTTGGATCAAGCCGCATTTCGCGCGCGCCAAACCGGCGAGGCTGTTTTGCTGGGCCGCGTGATGCCTGAAACGCTGGCAGCGTTGCAAGCTTGGGCTGCGGACGTGGATCGCGAAACACTGGCGATTGCGCCCGTATCAGCGGTTCTTTTGCGCGCAGAGTAGTCAGCGCGGTCTTTGCCCAACGCGCCTAGTTGCCGTTGCCCCGGAACATCGTGGCATCCGCGGCTGCCTTGCGGATGGCGTTCGATTTATGGACCGTTTCCTGATATTCGGCCTCTGGATCGCTGTCGTAAACGACACCGCCACCGGCCTGAATATAAAGCTTTTCATCCTGTAACACGGCGGTGCGCAGGGCAATACACATGTCCATGTCACCATTTGCACTGAAATACCCGCAGCCGCCGCCATAAACCCCGCGCTTTTCCGGTTCCAGCTCATCGATGATCTCCATCGCGCGGACCTTGGGCGCGCCGGATACCGTACCCGCAGGCATGCCCGCAAAAAACGCGCTTAGCGCGTCCTGATCATCGGCCAGTTCACCCACGACGTTCGAGACGATGTGCATGACATGGCTATATCGCTCGACGATGAACTGTTCCGTCGGGCGCACAGTGCCGATCTTGCTGACTTTGCCAGTATCGTTACGGCCCAGATCAAGCAGCATGAGGTGTTCGGCCAGTTCCTTTTGATCCGCCATCAGGTCCGCCTCATTCGCCTTATCTTCGGCGGGCGTGGTCCCACGGGGCCGGGTGCCTGCAATCGGCCTGATTGTTACTTCTTTGCCGAAGACCCGCACGAGGATTTCGGGGCTTGCCCCGATCACCTGAAAGCCGCCGAAGTTGAAGAAAAACATGAAGGGTGAAGGGTTGGTCCGCCGCAATGACCGATAAAGCGCGAAGGGTGGTTCCCGAAAATCCTGTGTCCAGCGCTGCGAGGGAACGACCTGAAAAATATCGCCGGCTTTGATGTAATCCTTGGCCTTCTCAACCGCGTCTAAATAAGCGTCATGAGCAAAGTTTGAAACAGGCGGGGCGACCGGCGCAGGGTCTGCCAGATCACGGGCTTCGCTGGGCATGGGACGTTCCAACGCGCGTTGGGCGTCCATCACCCGTTCAGCAGCTTGGGCATAGGCGGCACGGGCCGAAAGGCCGGAATTGACATAGGCGGGTGCCACAAGGATGACATCACCTTTCACCCCGTCAAGCACGGCGACGACGGATGGGCGCAGCATCATTGCGTCAGGCAAGCCCAGCGGGTCGGGGTTGATGTCGGGCAGGTGTTCGACAAGCCGGATCATGTCATAGCCCAGATAACCAAAAAGCCCGGCAGCGGCAGCAGGTAGATCAACGGGCAGATCAATCCGCGATTCGGTCAAGAGGGCACGTAAGGCGGTGAGCGGGTCGTCAGCCATCGCCTCAAACGCAGCGTCATCGAAACGCGCTGTGCGGTTGACGCGCGACGAGGTGCCGCGACATTCCCAGATCAGATCAGGGTTCATACCCACGATAGAATAGCGCCCGCGCACTTCACCGCCTGTCACGCTTTCAAGCATGAATGCATTCTTGCCCGCGCCCGATAGCTTGAGCATCAGTGACACAGGCGTGTCCAGATCAGCTGCGATACGTGTATAGACAACCTGATTGGCGCCCGCGTCGTACCCTTGGGCAAAGTCGTCGTAGTCGGGCAAAAGGGCCATGGGTCCGCCTATTGGAACTGTGCGTTGACCGCGTTGATGGTTTGCTGGTTCAGGCGTTGCTCTGTGCGCTGCTGCACTGATGTCGCATAGGCATCAAAGATGTCTTGGGCAATCCCTGCACGCGCATTTTCAGCCAATGCATCACGTTGTGCGATGACGGCTTCGTCTGACAGATCGGCTGGTGTGATGCTATCAAGACGCACGATCAGCGCGCGATTTTCAGCATCAATCACGCGGACATCGCCAACGGCCATCTCAAACAGCTGATCGTTGAATGTGGGTGGCGTGCCTTCGACAAACGAACGGCGGGTCAGGTTCTCTTCAACCAGTGGCTCCAGCCCCAAGGTATCAAAGCCGGTCAAGGGCTGGATATCTGCCGCAATCTCTTCTGCCTTGGCAATAATGGCTTCTTGTCGGGCGTTGGCCTGCCACGCGGCAGAGACAGCATCGCGGACATCGTCAAGTGGCTGCAAGGTTGGTGGCACGATACCTTCAAGTGTCAGGGCAAAGATGCCGCCATCTGCAAGATCAAAGATTTCGGCAAACTGGCCTTCCTGCACGGCGGCTGCCTCCCTGCGGAAGGCGTCATAGGCGGCGATTCCGTCCGTGGTGTCGGGCGTCCAGTTGATGGTGCCCAGCTGCATATCGGTACGCTCTGCAAGATCGGCCATTGTGGCACCGCCCGCCAGCAGGTCAGTAATAGGATCAGCGGCGTCATTGATATACTCACGCGCGGCATCCGCGGCCAGTTCATCACGTAAACTTGGTGCGGCCTCTTCAAGCGGGGTTTCCTGTGCTGCCAGCACGGCGTTCATCCGAAACAGTGCAGGGCCCAAGGGAGAGTTGAAAGGACCAACGACTTGGCCGGCTTCAGCCTCAAAGACGGCCTCACCTGCGCTGCCCAGATCCTCTTCACTCACATCGCCAAGGTCAATGTCGGTCAGGCTCAGCCCGCGTTCGGCAACAAGGTCTTCAAACGTCGTCTCACCGGCGTTGACGCGTGCGACGGCGTCTGCGGCGCGGTCTTGGTCAAGATAGACCAACCGTTCGACCAGCCGCCGTTCGGGTTGTACAAATTCAGCGATACGTTGATTGTAAAGCTGTTCGACGGCGGCGTCCGCGACGACCATATCGTCAATGATCATATTGGGTGTCAGCCAGACATAGGTGATGTCGCGGCTTTCAGGCAGTGTGAATTCTTCGGGGTGAGCGTCATAGTATTCCTGCTGTGCTGCCGGTGTCGCACCAGGCACTGGGGCTGTCAGGGCCTCTTCGTCAACTACGGCCCAGGTGATGCTGCGGGTTTCGCTGATATATTGCACCAGCGCATCAGCATAGGCGTCAGGGGTGGGCACGCCGCTGACAACTGACCCTTGCAACAAAGTACGTGCTGTCTCTTCGCGAATGCCAGCTTCAAATTCAGCGGCTGAAAGGCCCGACTGCTGGAGCGACAGCCGATAGGTTTCACGGTTGAAGCCGCCGGCCCCCTGGAAAGAGGGAATGGCTTGCAAGCGTTCGAAAACACGCGCGTCGCCCACGGAAATGCCCAGATTATCGGCTTCGTTATCCAACGTCCGCAGTAAGACCACCTGATTCAGGGCAACTTGATCAAGCCCGAACGCCTGCGCCTGTTGAAAGGAAATCTGCGTGCCGAACTGTGCCGACAGCGCGCGGATTTGCTCGTTCAGTGCGCGCTGATAGTCCGTCACGGTGACGTCTTTATCGCCCACGGTGCCAATAGAGCGGATGTTCCCACTCAGCCCGCCAGTGCCAAATCCGGCAAGACCTAAAAGGATCACGCCAACGATCACCCATGCGCCGTAACGAGGTTTCTTTTTCTCTGCCATTTGATGCCTGCTCCACCCGCTGGTTTGCGCCTGAATACGGGCGCAGAGGCGGGGGTGCAAGGGTTAGAGTTCCAAGGGTGACAGCCTATTGAAAAGGGTCTGGACACCCGCCCGGTCAATGTTCGCAAAAGCGATGCGCAATTGGCTGGCACCGCCGGGCAAATCGGCAGGCATGAACATGGTGCCGGGTAACAGCAACACGCCTGCCTCTTTGACCAAAAGTGGGGCCAGATCGGCCGAAGACATCGCGAAAGGATGTTTGACATAGGCAAAATAGGCGCCACACCCCAAGAGATCCCAGCCTTTGTCCGTCAGCAGATGAAAGCTGTCTTCAATCGCGGAACGTCGATCCAGGATTTCAAGCCGTTCACCTGAAAGCCAGTCGCCCAGATTCTGCATCCCCCAGAGGGCCGCGCGTTGGCCCAGCTGGTTGGGGCAGATCGTAACAGTGTCGAGGAATTTTTCGATCTCGGCCAAGCGGGCGGTAGAAGCGATGATCGCGCCAACGCGGTGGCCTGTCAGCCGGTAGGCTTTTGAGAAGGAATAAAGCTGGATCAGCGTATCATCCCAATAGGGGTCGGCAAAGAGGTGATGGGGCGCGCCTGTCCGGCTGTCAAAGTCGCGGTAGGTTTCATCGACGATCAGCGCGATACCGTGCGTGCGTGCCAGATCGCGGAAAGCGCTGAGTGTTGCAGCGGGGTATTCGACGCCGCACGGGTTGTTGGGGCTGACCAAGGCGATGGCGCGGGTTTTGGAAGTGATCAGTTTGGCGCAATCGGCGGCCTTTGGGATCATGCCTTCGCCTACCAATAGGGGTACGGTTTTCACACCCGACATGTCCAGCCACATGCGGTGATTGAAATAATAGGGTACGGGAAGGATTACCTCGTCGCCTTCGGTGCAGAGCGTGGCAATGGCTGCAGCAAAGGCCTGGTTACATCCCGACGTGATAGCGACCTGATCCGCCCTGACATCGCCGCCATAGCTTGCAGACCACTGCGCGGCCACTTCGGCACGCAATTCGGGCAGTCCAAGAACCGGGCCGTAAAGATGCGCGCCCGCGTCATCCATAACAATCTGCGCCATCGCTGCGCGCAAAGGGGCAGGGGGCGGATCGACCGGGGCCGCTTGGCTTACGTTCAACAAGGGCCGATTTTCGGGATGCGTCACACCGTCCAGCCAGCGACGTGCCTCCATTACGGGTGGGGCGAAGGTGGCGCTGGTGCGTGACTGGTTCATGACATTATCCAAAAGGAGCGGCTGCGCCGCATTCTATTTTCAGGTGCCTCCGGCGGGAGTTTCCCGGCCAAGATGAAGTGCTATGGGTCAGTCCTTGCCGCGATAAGGTTCGACGTATTGTAGCGCCATGTCCCATGGGAAGAAAATCCATGTGTCCTGACTGACTTCAGTGATGAAGGTATCGACCTGTGGGCGCCCTTTTGGCTTGGCATAAACGGTTGCGAAATGCGCTTTGGGGTAGCGTGCGCGGACCAGTTCCAGCGTTTTGCCACTATCGACCAGATCATCAATGATCAGAATGCCGGTGCCATCGCCCATCAGGTCCGCGTCGGGCGCCTTGAGCACCTTGGCCTCTGACTGGTCTTGGTGATCATAGCTTTTGACGCTGATCGTATCGACGGTGCGGATGTCCAGTTCACGCGACGCAATCATCGCAGGGGCCATGCCGCCGCGGGTGATCGCGACGACGGCTTTCCATGCGCCGTTGTCGGGGCCTTGTCCATCCAGACGCCATGCCAAAGCACGGCTGTCACGGTGAATTTGGTCCCAGCTGATATGGAATCCTTTTTCATGCGGAAGACGATCTGTCATGGTGGCGTCCTATTCTTTCGTGATGTCGGGTGCGTCAACTGCTTTCATGCCAATGACATGATAGCCAGCGTCGACGTGCAATACTTCGCCGGTGACAGCGCTTCCCAGATCCGACAGAAGATAGAGGGCAGAGTTGCCGACCTCTTCTTGTGTGACCGTCCGGCGCAGGGGCGCGTTATATTCATTCCACTTCATGATCAGACGGAAATCACCAATGCCTGAGGCGGCAAGCGTTTTGATCGTACCTGCGCTGATGGCATTGACGCGAATCTTATCCTTGCCAAGGTCTTCGGCCAGATACCGTACCGAGGCTTCGAGTGCGGCCTTTGCGACCCCCATGACGTTATAGTGCGGCATGACCTTTTCTGCCCCGTAATATGTGAGCGTCAGGCAAGACCCCCCATCCGTCATCATTTTCTCTGCCCGCTGAACCACAGCAGTGAAGGAATAAACCGAGATGTCCATCGAGGTCAGGAAATTGCCGCGGGAGGTGTCAACGTAACGACCACGCAGTTCGCCTTTGTCAGAAAAACCAATGGCATGGACAACGAAATCAAGCTTGCCCCAGCGCTCTTCAAGGGAAGTAAAGAGGGCGTCAATCGATGCCTCATCGCCCACATCACAGGGAAGGATGATATCTGAGCCAACCGAAGCTGCCAGCGGATCAACGCGTTTTTTCAAGGCCTCGCCCTGATAGGAAAATGCAAGTTCTGCACCAGCATCAGCACAGGCTTTTGCAATGCCCCATGCGATCGATTTGTCGTTTGCCAGGCCCATGATCAAGCCGCGTTTGCCCTTCATCAGATCTGATGTCATTGCTTATTTTCCTTTGTCTTTTGGCCGTTGGCATCCTGTCCGTTTAGGCGATTGCTTGCAAGGCGGCAAGTATCTGAACAATCGCGCAAAATGCTTGCCACTGTCTACGTTTCCACTTAGCGTGGGCATGGGGGTTTTGTGTAGGGATCAGACATGTCTGACCGGAGCGGCATTTTTGCGGGCCATGACCCGTTCACTATTGCTCAGCAATGGCTTGATGAGGCGAGTGAAACCGAACCCAATGACCCCAATGCTATTGCGCTTTCATCTGTTGATGCCGATGGCATGCCAAATGTACGAATGGTCCTTCTTAAAGATATCGAAATGGACGCATTCGTGTTTTACACAAATTACGACAGTCGGAAGGGGCAAGAAATCGCTCAGTCGGGAAAAGCTGCGTTTGTTCTGCATTGGAAATCACTCACCAGACAGATACGTGTAAGAGGACTGGCCACGAAAGAGGATGGTCCAATCGCCGACGCTTATTACAAGTCGCGGTCTCTCAAGAGCCGGATTGGAGCGTGGGCATCGAAGCAATCACAGCCTTTGGAGTCGCGCGCGACCCTGATGGCTGATGTAGCTAAAGTAACAGTACAAAAAGGTGCGGACCCGGAACGGCCACCTTTTTGGGGCGGTTTCCGGATTGTGCCTCTGGAAATTGAGTTTTGGTCTGACGGCGCATTTCGATTGCACGACCGGTTTCGGTGGTCGCGTAAGGAAGTTGATCAAGATTGGGAGGTCACCCGTCTCTCACCTTAGCACCTCATTTCGAGGACAACGGAGAAACAGAGATGGACCAACAATCAAGATCTTGCGATGGGACAACAATGAATGACGACGCGACAGGCGCCGCTGTTCAAAAGGAATACAAGATGGAAACGCACGACGCCGGTACGCAACGTAAGGTACTGGGACAGGTAAAATGGTTTGATCCCACGAAGGGATTTGGGTTCGTTATCTCTGACGAGGGTGGCCCTGATATTTTGCTGCACGCGAATGTTTTGCGCAATTTTGGGCAGGGGTCTGTTGTGGACGGCTCGGTTATTTCAATCATGGTACAGGATACCCAGCGCGGGCTGCAGGCCACCGAAGTGCTATCCATCACGCCACCTGAAACCGAAGACACACTGCCGCTGCGCGATATGGTCGAGTTTTCGCCAGAGGATATCGCCAGCAAGCCGATTGAACCCGCACGGGTGAAATGGTTCGACAAGGCCAAGGGGTTCGGTTTTGCGAATGTCTTTGGAAATAATGACGATGTTTTTGTCCACGTTGAAGTGTTGCGCCGGTCCGGTCTGTCCGACCTGCAATCAGGCGAAGCGATTGGCATTCGAATGGTGGATGGTGAACGCGGCCGCATGGCCATTGAGGTGATCGGCTGGGAGGTTGCGGCCAAGTGAAGCTTGTTCCACTTGCGGGCGCTCTACTTTGTCTTGGACAGCCACTTTGGGCTGTCTGTGCTGACGACAGGCTGACCATTCAAGGCGATTTTGGTCAGGCAACCTTTTCAATCGACGTGGCCGATGATGCGCAGGAACGCGCGCGCGGCTTGATGTTTGTCGAAGAGATGCCGATGCTGTCTGGAATGCTGTTCGTTTATGAGCGTCCACAAAGCGTGAGCTTTTGGATGAAAAACACGCTGATCCCGCTTGATATGATCTTTGCAGCACCAGACGGAAAAATCCTGCATATCCACGAGAACGCTGTGCCGGGCGATCTAACCCCGATCCCTGGGGGTGAAGGCGTGCAGATGGTGCTAGAGATTAATGGTGGGCTATCTGCCCGTTTGGGCCTATCTGAAGGGGCTGTGATGCAGCATCCCAGCTTTGGCGCCGATGCTATTTTGCCTTGTGGCGAAAAGACTGACAGTTAGGGGTTTTCAAATCAGTTTGGCGGAGCTAAAGACTGCGCATGGTCCGGGGCGTAGCGCAGCCTGGTAGCGCATCTGTTTTGGGAACAGAGGGTCGGGAGTTCGAATCTCTCCGCCCCGACCATATAAACATCACACACTGGTGGTTTATTGGCCCGCGACAAGTAGCGGCAGGGTCCTTGATGTTGTTTTAAGCCAGCATGAAAATGTCAAAATCAGCTTCTGGCTTAACGCAAATCAGACCGATCAGCATTTACCGTTGATCCGTAAGCAACGACGGTCTTACCAAACAGGTACGGAAACACGGCCAACGCACGCGCCCATTTGAAAAGCCCGCTGCCGACAATTTCATATGCTGTAGGTTGACCCATTATAAGTAGAGCGGCACCGCGCATGCACTCAGCGGTTCCAAAGATGGCGAATTTATTTGTGATCAGAAAAATCTTCTTGGCATTGCCGAGATGTGAACCGCGCACGCCCATCGTCCGATGTAGTGCTAAAACGTGGTATCGTGTGACCTGATTAAGTAACTGACGTTTGACGTGGTATCGAAACGTTTCACGTTTGCCATCAAACTCCTCGGTCACGATTGCGTAAGGCCATTTCGCAGCCCGGAAGCCATACTGATGTTTGGCCCGCAGCATAAATTCAAAATCTTCGCCTCCACTTTCGTTAAAGGCAAAATGAAACCGTAGCGCCGGGCCATGGTCGGGCGCAAATACACGTTTGTGCATCGCAAAATTTGCAGTGGAAAATATTGTCGTATCGGCGCCAGCAGGCAATTGTTCTTGACGCAGGCGCTTTATGAACCGGTTTGTTGTTTTCGGATAAACGATTTGCTTTGCAGCGACGATTATTGATGTGTCGAGTGTCTCGATGCCTATGATGAACTGGTCTAACCAATCTGCTGAGACCCATTCGTCATCATCCACGCCAATCAACCAATCTGCATTCATTGCGATAGCGGCATCTAGCACGCGATTGCGCGCATTCACCAAGCCTGGTTTGGCTTCGTGCAAAACTGTTAACTTGAATTTCGCAGGATGATCAAAATCCTCTGGGGCCACCAAAGGTGCGTCGTTATTGTCTACGACTATGATTTCAACATCATAATGTTCTGGGGCAGGCTGTTCCCAGATACTTTCTAAAAGACGACGCAGCAGCGCATGGCGCTGCCGCGTACATATTCCAATCGCGAGGCGTTGTCTGATAGACGTCGATAACAAATCTACCCCGACACAATGCTATGCTTCGCGCTGAGAAAATAACTTCGATCAGTTAATTAAGAGTCATCTTCATCGTCATCATCGTCAGCAAGAACCGCCACACCGATCAGCACAGCGATGATCGCTGCCGGGATAACCCACCCCGGCACACTTGAGTCTGCTTCGACTGGCTCTGCAATAACTGGCACAGTCTCTGTAATCGCGTCTGCTAAGCCGCCCGCGTATGCGGATACGCCTGCGACGACAAGTGCGCCAAGAATGACCCAAAACTTTTTCATTGATATTCTCCCAATCAATTGATGGTGTATTCATTAAGACGGCAAAAAACCGCCTCTTTTGTAGTGTCTCAAAACAACACTCTGCTCACCCAGTCAATAAGAACTGCACTAAAAATTGTGACCTAAGGTAATTTTGTGCCAATCGGACAACGAAATTGCGGAAAAACGAAGCAAATATTGCGTATCATGTGAGCGTATACACGATATTAAGTAGTACAGGGCGGAACATAGGACGACTGGCCTTGCGCTGCTTTCTGAGGCTCGCTGTCATTGCCCAATAAGAATTTCTGTATCATTTGTTTCGGCGGCATCATCGTTGCGGGTTGTAGTAACACCGCAACGTGGTGCTTGAAGATCTGTTCAATAGTGCCAGAAAAAATGGATATGCTTGGCAGCGCACCAGCGTTCTTGAGGTGTCGGCTGAAGCATTCACGCTAAGCTTGCGAAGTTGCACGGTTTCTTTTTGTGAGCTGTCTGCGTGCCCATTGTGGACAACTATGTGCGTGAATCACTCCGTCCGATTGCGGCCCATGACAGCATCGTCGCGTCAACTAAATTAATCCACATTTTGTGTTAAAAATCCGTTGACCCACGAGGGCTAGATGCGTCAGGTTGTGCGAACCGGGCGCCACGACACAAGATGTGGTATCGGTGCGGGGACAGTGCAGCAGGCGAGTGCGAAAATGTGGCGCTCAGTTACGGCTCTCTGATCGTTGATCAGGGCGCTCGTGGTGACTTTGAGGCCAATGAATGTCTTTGCGTAATTTTGGCCGCCAACGCGGCAGAGTTGAGAATTAAGCCGCAACGTCGGCGCAGAAAAATGGGGCAGACCAATGAAGATTGACCGCAATTTCACAAAAGCCAAAACAGGCGCTTACGGTGAACTTGAATTCAAAAAAACGACATCGGAAATTCGTAATCCTGATGGTACGATCGTTTTCAAACTCGACGATTGCGAAATTCCGGCTGGCTGGAGCCAGGTGGCCTCTGACGTCATTGCGCAAAAATATTTCCGCAAGGCCGGCGTGCCGTCTGAACTGAAGCGCGTGAAGGAAAAGGGCGTGCCGGAATTCCTGTGGCGCTCTGAGCCCGCGAAAGGTGCAACGTTCGGTGGTGAGACGTCTGCCAAGCAGGTTTTTGACCGTCTGGCAGGCGCATGGACATATTGGGGCTGGAAGGGGGGATACTTCTCTTCCGAAGATGATGCGCGCGCTTATTTTGACGAGATGCGCTATATGCTGGCGACGCAGCGCGCTGCGCCAAACAGCCCACAATGGTTCAACACGGGCCTACATTGGGCCTACGGTATCGATGGGCCTGCGCAGGGTCACTATTATGTGGACTACAAGACAAAAGAGCTGACAAAATCTGCCTCGTCCTACGAGCATCCGCAGCCACATGCTTGCTTCATCCAGTCTGTTGGTGACGATTTGGTCAATGAAGGCGGTATCATGGATCTGTGGGTGCGTGAGGCCCGCCTTTTCAAATATGGCTCTGGTACCGGCACGAACTTTTCGTCCTTACGCGGCGACGGTGAACCACTGTCTGGTGGCGGTAAGTCGTCCGGTTTGATGGGGTTCCTGAAAATCGGTGACCGTGCGGCAGGAGCAATCAAATCAGGCGGCACAACGCGCCGTGCAGCCAAGATGGTGATCGTGGATGCAGATCACCCTGATATCGAAGAATTCATCAATTGGAAGGTGATCGAAGAGCAGAAGGTCGCATCTATCGTTGCGGGTTCCAAGATGCATGCGCGTTACCTGAACGCGATCTTCGCGGCGATCAAATCTTGGGACGGAGAAGAGGTGTCTGCCTATGATCCAAAGACCAATGAGACACTGGCAGCTGCCGTTAAAGACGCGAAGAAATCGGCAATTCCAGAGACTTACATCAAACGCGTGTTGGATTATGCAAAGCAGGGCTATTCCAGCATTGAATTCCCGACCTACGACACAGACTGGGATTCTGAAGCGTATTCCTCTGTCTCTGGTCAGAACTCTAACAACTCGATCCGTGTCACTGATGCGTTCCTGAAAGCCGTCGAAGACGACGCTGACTGGAAACTGATCAACCGTCGCAATGGTGAAGTCGCCAAAATCATCAAAGCACGCGAGCTTTGGGAACAAGTCGGCCACGCTGCATGGGCTTGTGCTGATCCGGGCATCCAGTACCACGATACCGTCAACGCTTGGCACACATGCCCCGAAGACGGTGAGATTCGTGGTTCAAACCCTTGTTCTGAATACATGTTCCTGGACGACACTGCCTGTAACCTCGCGTCGATGAACCTGCTGACCTTCTACAAGGACGGCAAGTTTCAGGCCGAGGACTATATGCACGCGACACGCCTGTGGACAGTGACCTTGGAAATCTCGGTCATGATGGCGCAGTTCCCGTCCAAGGAAATCGCGCAGCGGTCCTATGACTTCCGCACGCTGGGTCTGGGCTATGCCAACATCGGCGGTCTGCTGATGAACATGGGGTTCGGCTATGACAGCGACGAAGGTCGCGCGATGGGCGCCGCTTTGACCGCCATCATGTCAGGTGTATCCTACGCGACCTCTGCCGAAATGGCGGGCGGGTTGGGTCCATTCCCGGGCTATAAGAAAAACAGCAAGCACATGCTGCGTGTGATCAAGAACCATCGACAAGCGGCTTTGGGCAAGGCGGATGGCTATGACAAGCTGGACGTGAAGCCCGTGCCGCTGGACCACACCAACTGCCCTGACCAACGCCTGATCGAACTGGCCGTTGGCAGCTGGGATGAAGCGCTGAAACTGGGCAAAAAGCACGGCTATCGCAACGCGCAGGTTTCTGTCATCGCGCCAACCGGCACCATTGGTCTGGTCATGGATTGCGACACCACAGGGATCGAGCCTGACTTTGCGCTGGTGAAGTTCAAGAAACTTGCTGGTGGTGGTTACTTCAAGATCATTAACCAGTCGGTGCCAGCGGCATTGGAGAAGCTGGGCTATGGCTCTGCGCAGATCGAAGAGATCATCGCCTATGCCGTCGGTCACGGTTCTATCGGGCAGGCGCCTGCGATCAATCACACTTCGCTAATTGGCCACGGCTTTGGTCAGGCGGAATTGGACAAGATCGAAGCGGCACTCGCCTCGGCCTTTGACATCCGTTTCGTGTTCAACCAGTGGACACTGGGCGAGGAGTTCTGCACCAAAACGCTGGGTATTCCTGCTGAAAAGCTGAACGATCCAACCTTCGATCTGCTGCGCCACCTTGGCTATTCCAAGCAGGATATTGACGCGGCCAACGATCACGTCTGCGGGACCATGACACTGGAAGGCGCGCCTTTCCTGAAGGAAGAGCATCTGACTGTGTTCGATTGCGCCAACCCATGCGGCAAGAAAGGCAAGCGGTATCTGAGCGTTGACAGCCACATTTACATGATGGCTGCGGCGCAATCCTTCATCTCCGGTGCGATCTCCAAGACGATCAACATGCCCAACGATGCGACCATCGAGGACTGCCAGAAGGCTTACGAATTGTCATGGTCCCTCGGTGTGAAAGCGAACGCACTGTACCGTGATGGGTCCAAACTGTCCCAGCCATTGGCTGCTGCCTTGGTTGAGGATGATGAGGGCGCGCAGGAGACGCTGGAAAGCGGTAACCACCACGAGAAAGCACAGGTTCTGGCCGAAAAGATCGTCGAAAAGATCATCGTGCAGGAAGTCCGCAACCGTGAGCGCGAAAAGATGCCTCAGCGCCGGAAGGGGTACACCCAGAAGGCCATCGTTGGCGGCCACAAGGTCTACCTGCGGACTGGCGAATATGAAGACGGCCAGTTGGGTGAAATCTTTATCGACATGCACAAGGAAGGTGCTGGCTTCCGCGCCATGATGAACAACTTTGCCATCGCCGTGTCGGTAGGCCTGCAATACGGTGTGCCGCTGGAAGAATTCGTGGATGCCTTCACATTCACCAAGTTCGAACCGGCAGGCATGGTGCAGGGCAACGATAGCATCAAGAATGCAACGTCGATCCTAGACTACATCTTCCGCGAACTGGCCGTGTCCTACCTCGACCGCACCGATCTGGCACATGTAAAGCCAGAAGGCGCATCCTTTGATGATGTGGGTCGTGGCGAAGAAGAGGGCGTGTCGAACGTGCAGGCCCCAACCGAAAACGCAGCGACCCGGTCTTTGGAAGTGCTCAAGCAAATCTCGTCCACTGGCTATCTGCGCAAGCGGATGCCACAGGATCTGGTTGTGTTGCAGGGCGGCGCAGGTGCGACAGCCTTGGCCACAGGCACTGATGCGGCGGCAGCGTTGCAAACGCTGGTGCCTGAGGTCAGCGAAAGCGTTGTGGCGACTGGCACAGCGACGACAATCTCGGCCCGCGACAAGGCCAAGATGCAAGGGTATGAAGGTGATCCTTGCGGCGAATGCGGCAACTACACGCTGGTGCGCAACGGTACCTGTATGAAATGCAACACCTGCGGCGGGACATCGGGGTGTAGCTAAGATTTTTCGATGAAAAATCTTATGGTCAGAAAGAATTTCCAGAAATTCTTTGGCCTTAACAGAGCTTCGGAGCGGGTGCGCTCGCTCCGACGCGGATTGGGCCGCAGGCAAATAAACCGAGCGGTACATAATGAGTGAGCCTAATCAGCGAAACTCAGGGAGGGCTTAGGCCCTCCCTTTTTTATGGCGTGAAGGAAAGGGTGCGCCTTTGCCCTTTCAAAGCTGACCCGCGCCGTGCATGATTTTGCAAACGAGGGGACAAATTCATGACCGATTTTCTGTTGCTGGCCTTCATTTTTTTGATCGCTGGTGTTGTGGCCGTCCCAATCGCGACACGACTGGGCCTTGGGTCCGTGCTGGGGTATCTGATTGCAGGTATCGTGATCAGCCCTGTGCTGGCAGTGTTGAACGTCGATGTGATCTCGATTCAGCATTTCGCTGAATTTGGCGTAGTCATGATGCTGTTTCTTGTCGGACTGGAGCTGGAACCAAAGCGGCTTTGGGCGATGCGGGGACAGCTTATCGGGCTGGGTGGCGGGCAGGTGGGCCTCACGGCTTTGGTTATCATGGCGCTTGGGATGTTCTTTGGTTTGGGTTGGACGGTTGCCTTGGCCGTGGGATTGATTGCAGCGTTAAGTTCGACAGCTATCGTTCTGCAAACACTAAACGAAAAAGGTTTAATGAAGAGCGATGGCGGGCAATCGAGCTTTTCAGTTCTGCTGGCACAGGACATTGCAGTCATCCCCATGCTGGCCTTAATGCCGCTGCTGGCAATGCCGGAACTATTGGATGTCGCAGGCGACGTGGCGCATGGTTCCGAAGCTGCGCACGGTGATGATCACGGGGACGCCGATCACGGGGCGGGAATGAGCCTTGTAGCTGGTCTGAACAGCTGGCAAACCGCTCTCGTCAACGTCGTGGCCATCGCCGCAGTTGTTGGTGCGGGCAGTTTCCTGACCCGCCCGGTGTTTCGTTTTATCGCGGGTGCCAATCTGCGCGAGTTGTTTACAGCCACCGCCCTGATGATGGTGATCGGCATTGCGCTTTTGATGTCGCTGGTTGGGCTGTCACCGGCGTTGGGAACTTTCCTTGCCGGTGTTGTGCTGGCCAATAGCGAATACCGGCACGAATTGGAATCAGACATTGACCCGTTCAAGGGGCTGCTCTTGGGGCTGTTCTTTATGACAGTGGGTGCGGGGATCAACTTTGCCTTACTGGCTGATAATCTGCTGCTGACCCTTGGTCTGACCGCCATATTGATTGCTGTCAAAGCGGGGTTGCTTGTCGTTCTGGCGATTGCTTTCAAACTGCGCGGTGCAGATCGCTGGCTTTTGGCACTGAGCCTTGCGCAGGCGGGCGAGTTTGGGTTTGTGCTGCTGTCGTTTTCGGTCAGCAACGCCATTCTGCCTGAGGTGCTTGCGGATCAGCTTTTGCTTGTGGTCGCCATCTCGATGATGCTGACCCCGCTGTTATTTATTTTCTACGACCGCGTGATCGTGCCGCGATACACGGTGGCGGATGATCCCGAGGCCGATACTATTGAAGAGCAAGGTGAGGTGATTATCGCAGGGGGCGGGCGGATCGGTGGGATCGTGCGGCGTATCTTGAGTGCGGCGGGTTATAACCTGACTGTCATCGACTATAACGCCCAACACCTTGAAAACATGCGCCGTTTTGGCGCGCGCATCTATTACGGTGATGCCACGCGCCCTGATCTGTTGCAGGCTGCGGGTTTGCAGCGAGCCAAGGTCTTTGTGGCTGCCATCGATGATCGTGACAAGCTGACCGAACTGGTACGCTATGTGGTCGCCACTGCGCCTGACGTGCATGTCATTGCGCGGGCCGTGGATCGGCATCATGTTTACGAGCTTTGGGCTGTCGGTTGCCGCGATATTATTCGCGAAAACTATGATAGCGCGCTGCGCATGGGGCGGTCATCGCTTGAGGCGCTGGATATTCCCAGGGACCGTGCGCAGATGATGGTCGATGTCTTCAATCGCACGGATCGTGCCTCGATGATTTCTTTGGCGGATGCTTATGACCCCAAGATCCCGGTAATGGAAAATGAGACCTATATCGCGCGTGTGCAGGAAATATTGGGCCCGCGCGAGGCAGAGATGAACGCAGAAATGATGCAAATCCTTGAGACGGGTGAGATGCCCGAGAACAGCGAAGTAGGCGACGGTCCGACCGGCTAACGCGGAATGTCAACGCCTGGATCGGCAAGTGTGAAGCCTGCGAAATGAAATCCGGGCGAGACCGTGCAGCCTACAAGCGTCCAATCGCCCGTCGTTGTCGCTTTCTGCCAATGGCCTTCGGGCACGATGGCTTGGGGCAATGCGCCGCCTGCCAGATCCGGCCCCAGTACATGGTCAATCGCGGGCCCTTCGAGCGTTGGTGCCAGTGACAGCATCAGCGGCGCACCAGCGTAGTAGTGCCATATCTCAACCGCATCGACCGCATGCCAATGGCTTTCCTGACCGGCTTTTAGCAAGAAATAGATGCAAGTTCCGGTAGGTCGTCCTTCATTCTCGGCGATCCATGTCTGGCGGTAGTATCCGCCCTCAGGATGCGGCGTCAGATCCAGTTGTGCGATAATGTCTTTGGCGGTCAAGTCAGGCATGGAACGTGCGGTGCTGTATCGGGAGGGTGGTGGCCGCTGAGACGCGGGTCGGGAAAGACCTCGACTGTGCGTTTGACGGGGGTAAAGCCAGCCTTGAGGTAGAACGGCAAGGCCTGTGGTGAATCCAGATGACAGGTGCAAACGTGAAAGCGGGTGATGTCGCGCGCAAAAGCTTCGCTTTGCGCCAGCGCCATCATCGGGCCGCCAAGTCCTTGTCCTGTCGCTTCTGTCACCATGCCGAAAAGCACAAGCTCGCAGGTGCCGGTCTTGCGGAAATCGAGCTCGACAAGACCGATAGCGTTTTGATCTTCATAGATTATCCAATAATCGACATTCGGGTCCGTCAGGGTAGCAATGATTTCCTCATCCGGGTTGGAGAGGCCTGATGTCCAGAGCCAAGGTGCACCGATCTTGCGAAAGATCGTGCGAAAAGCATCAAGACTAAGGCTCTCTTTGCGTGCACTTACTCCGTCAGGAAATAGCAGGCGATTTGCCATTGTCGGTGCCGTCATTTCAAGCGTGGTGATAACCGTCGCGATATGGTCCGCAGGTACATCATATTTGCCTGTTGAAAGGGTCATCCTTTCAAGATGCTCCGGCCTGCATAAACAGCAGTCTCACCCAGCAATTCCTCAATACGGATCAATTGGTTATATTTGGCCAGACGGTCCGAGCGTGACAGGGAACCTGTTTTGATTTGTCCACAATTTGTCGCCACGGCAAGGTCTGCAATGGTCGCATCCTCAGTCTCGCCTGACCTATGGGACATGACGTTGGTGAACTGCGCGCGATGCGCCATATCGACCGCTTGTAGTGTTTCGGTCAGCGACCCGATCTGGTTGACCTTCACCAGCATGGAGTTGGCAGAGCCTTTGGCGATCCCATCAGCGAGGCGCGTTGGGTTGGTCACAAACAGGTCATCGCCAACCAATTGCACTTTGTCGCCAATCATATCTGTCAGGGCCTTCCAGCCGTCCCAGTCATCCTCTGACATGCCGTCTTCGATGCTGATGATGGGGTAGTCTTCGGCCAGTTTTGCAAGATAGGCTGCGTTTTCTTCCGAGGTCAGGGAAACACCTTCCCCAACCATCTCGTACTTGCCGTCTTTGTAGTATTCGGTCGCGGCACAATCGAGTGCAAGGTAAATATCTTCACCCGGCTTGTACCCTGCTTTTTCAATCGACGTCATGATGAAATCAAGTGCCACGCGGGTGCTAGCAAGGTTGGGGGCAAAGCCGCCTTCGTCGCCGATCCCGGTGTTATGGCCTGCCGCAGAGAGTTCTTTCTTTAGCGTGTGGAACACTTCCGATCCCATGCGTACGGCCTCACGGATGTTTTCCGCGCTGACTGGCATGATCATGAATTCCTGAATGTCGATGGGATTATCGGCGTGTTCGCCGCCGTTGATGATGTTCATCATCGGGACGGGCAGGGTGCGGGCGGAGGTGCCACCGATATAGCGGAACAGGGGCTGTGCTGTGAAATCAGCCGCTGCTTTGGCGACGGCCATGGAGACACCTAAGATCGCATTGGCTCCAAGGCGGCCTTTGTTGGGCGTGCCGTCCAGTTCGATCATCGCCATGTCGATGGCGACCTGTTCAGTTGCGTCAAAGCCAAGGATCGCTTCTGCAATCTCGCCGTTTACAGCGGCGACAGCCTCCAACACGCCTTTGCCCATGTAGCGGTCCTTGTCGCCGTCGCGCTTTTCCACGGCCTCATGCGCGCCGGTAGATGCACCCGATGGGACCGCCGCGCGGCCCATGGTACCGTCTTCCAAGATCACGTCGACTTCGACGGTCGGGTTGCCCCGGCTGTCCAGAATTTCGCGGGCGTGGATGTCGATGATCGTGCTCATGGGATGCTCCTTAAGCAATATGTTAGCGGTATCAGCGCCTCTATAGCGCGGGTTTTTCGTTTAGGGAAGCGCGGCGCAGAACGGCTTCGCGCCATAGGGTGAAGATGCCCGAGGCAATGATGATCGTGGCTCCGATGACCGTTGGCGCATCAGGCACTTCCCGAAATGCAATATAGGCCACAATCAATGCAAAGATCATGCGGCTGTAACGGAATGATGAAATGATGCCTGCGTGGCCGCTGCGTGTTGCCGCAATAAGGGCAAGGTAGGCCAGCAGGACAACCGCAATGGCAATGGCAAGCAGTATCCAGTTTGCGATGGACGGCACTACAAAGCTTTGTCCTTGGAACAGTACCAATATGAAAGCCGCCGGTGTGACCATGCCGAAGGCGTGAATGCCCAGTTGTGGCCCTGTCAGGTGTACGGTCAGAGAGCGGGTGATCAGATCGCGGGTCGCCAGTCCGAACATACCACCGACAGCCAGCAAGGTTGCAGGCACAAACCCGTCCATTCCGGGCCGGATGATGATCAAAACCCCAATGAAACCCACGACAATCGCCAGCCATCTGCGCCAGCCGATGCTTTGGCCCAGAAAAAGCGCGGCACCCATTGCAACGACCAAAGGGGTGGCTTGGATCACAGCCGACGCCGTTGTCAGAGGGATCAACGCAAGGGCAGCGACGAACAGGCATGATCCAATCATCTCGCACAGGCTGCGCAAGATCACTCTTGGGTCGGCATAGCCCGGTTGCCACAGTGCTTCGCCTTTAAGCGCTGACCATGTCAGAAACGCCAGAAAGGCGCCGAAGCAGATGATACCTAATGATTGTCCTGTGGGGATAGCGCTTGCTAATTGTTTGATCAGTGCGTCCTCGACCGCGAAACAAAGCATCGCAAGAACCATAAAGGCCGCGCCGCGGATGTTATCCAACTGTGTCGTCCTTGTCAGACAGGGGAACGGCATAAAGCTCTAACCTGTGTCCCATCAGCCGGTAGCCCAGCTTGGCCGCGATGCGTTCCTGCAGTGCTTCAATCTCTGGGTCAACGAATTCAATGACCGCGCCTGAATGGAGGTCAATCAGATGATCATGATGATCCCGGTCGGCGGCTTCATACCGCGCGCGACCATCGCCGAATTCGTGTTTTTCCAGAATGCCGGTTTCTTCAAACAGCTTGACGGTCCGATAGACAGTCGCCAGCGAAATCTTCGGGTCCACGGCAGCTGCCCGATTATACAGCTCTTCCACGTCCGGGTGATCGGATGCGTCCTGCAAAACACCCGCAATCACGCGCCTTTGGTCGGTCATCCGCAGCCCGTTTGCCTCGCAGCGTTGTAGAATGGTCGTGGTCATACCGGCCTCATGGTGTCGTGTTGCCCCGTGATAGCCGGGCAGGCCGCCGGTTTCCAGTGGGTCAGATCAGAAGAGTGCCCTGCATCACCCGCACGGCTTGCCCGCTGATGGTCACAGGGACCGGGTCTGCGTGCTGGGTGGCGGCGGTGATATAGGATGGTCGTCCCATCGCCTCCCCTTGTAGGATGTTTAGGGTCAGGTTTTGGCCCAACTCTTCGGTCAGCAAAGCGGCCAAGGCGGCAGCGGCGCTGCCGGTCGCGGGGTCTTCGGGGATGTTATCAAGTGGGGCAAACATACGGGCATCAATACGCATGCCGTCGCGCACATAGGCGAAGATCGCAAAATCCAGACCGGCCGGGTATTGCGCCGCCCCCTTACGGATGTGATCCAGCGACGGGGCGCAGGCGTTCAGCGCACCTTTGTCTCGCAATTCCACCACGACGAAAGGAAGCCCGACACCGGCCTGCACCGGGGCATGTGTCTCGCGCTTGATGGCGTCAGCGGTCAGACCCAGAGCTGCGGCGACCACATCAATCGCGGGTGTCGCGACGCGCGTAAGCGGTGTTGCGACCTTAAAGGCCGCTTTGTCATTTTCAAAAAAGCAGGGAATGGGCCCGATCTCCAGCTCGAGGATCATGGCGTCATCATCATGCCCTGCGTCGCGCAAGGCAATTGCGGTGCCAATGGTGGGGTGACCCGCAAAGGGTATTTCCATGGTCGGCGTAAAGATCCGTACCCTTGCTGTATGTGCAGAATCTTTTGGCGGATAAACAAAGGTCACTTCGGAAAAGTTGAACTCGCGCGCGATGCTTTGCAATTTGTCTTCTGCAATGTTTGTGGCGTCGGGGAAGACTGCCAATTGGTTGCCGCCAAAGGCTGCATCGGTAAAGACGTCATAGACAGAGTAGCTGGACATAGTGCAGCCCTTTCAAGTGTTGCGCGCCCGCATACAGTTGCGGCATGGATCAATGCGGCGCAACCCTAACATCCCGGAAATCTCAGCCAGGTTCCCCCCAATGGGCGCACCCGCGCCCCGGTGCCGATCTTGAACCGTGCCAGACCGGGCGTTGTATCTGTATCAACCAAACCAAGATCAAGCCTTTGATATCCGCGCGCGGCAAACTGCTCTGCCGCTTGTATGATCATCTTGTGATGTGCGGATAGCGCGCGTCCCTGCGTATTGGTCCAGCCGATGTGATAGGTGGCGACCGGTGCATGTAACAAGAACAGCATACCGGCGACGGGTGTATCGCCATCATAAGCAACCAGAACACGCACCGCCCGCGGGTTTTCGGCGGCATAGGCCATGATCAGATCATGCGGCAGCCCGCGAAACTGCTTGCTGCGTTGTTGGGCGATGTCAGCATGCAATAGCCACGCATGTGTGTTGAGGTTAAAGCGCTGCTCGGCCAGAAATAAAGGTGCTGATTGCGCCGCGCGCCATGCATTGCGCCATTTGGGTTTCATGGCCTGACACCGTTGCGTGGCAGTCGTGGTCAAATCAAGTTCCGCCACATAGGCGTTCGTCATCAAACGGCGGAACCCCGCAGCCTGCAGGGCTGCGTCTTGTGGCGTATCAGCATTGATCATGCGCAAACCTGCATGTTGCAGCGCGCCTTGCTGCTTATCTTCATGCCACACCGGCCCGCGTGACGTCATGCGTTGCCCAAACTGTTGCACCGTCAGAACAGGTGCAGCACCGGGCACATCAACAAAGCTGACCTGACGGCCCATACGCTTCAGCGCTGCTGCGAAAATGGGGTGTTGCTGGAGCGGTAATGGCAGATCAGATTTCATCGCCCCGTTAAGCCATTTGAAACCTAAACGCGGGTTAATGGGCCTATGAAAAAACGCAGCAAGCCCGTATCAGGTGTCAACGCGCCAGCCCCCAAACCCACGCCTCTTGGGGCCGCGTTGATCGCCGCTATCATCACCTTTCCGGTCGCGGTGACGATCCTGTTTGTGGATCTGTTGTTGCTTTAGCCCAGCTGGACCAAGGCATGTCGCTTTTTTCCGGCACTCAGCTTGATCGGGGCTGACAGGGCTGCGGCGTCAATCATCATCCCGGCCTCGGTCAGGGGGGCATCATTCAGCTTTGCACCATTTTCTGCGATCAGGCGTTTTGCCTCTTTCCCGCTTTTGGCAAGGCCTGATTTTACGATCAACTGCACGATGGAAATACCGCTCCCGACGTCGTCAGCAGTGAGCGTCAAAGTGGGCAGGTCATCACCGACACCACCTTTTTCAAAAACCTCGCGGGCTGTTGTCTCTGCCGCCTGCGCCGCTTCGGCCCCGTGCAAGAGCATTGTGACCTCATTGGCAAGGATGATCTTGGCGGCATTGATCTCAGCCCCGTCCAGCGCGCCAAGGCGGTCGCATTCCTCGATCGGCAGCTCGGTATAGAGCTTAAGGAAGCGGCCCGTATCGGCATCGGTCGTATTGCGCCAGAACTGCCAGAATGCGTAGGGGCTGCACATGTCAGGGTTCAGCCACACTGCACCGGACTGCGATTTGCCCATCTTTTTGCCATCGCTCGTCGTCAGCAAAGGCGAGGTCAGACCGTAGATTTCCTGATCCAGTACCCGGCGCGTCAGGTCGATACCATTGACGATATTGCCCCACTGATCCGAGCCACCCATTTGCAACAAACAGCCGTAACGGCGGTTCAGCTCAAGAAAGTCATAAGCTTGCAGGATCATGTAGTTGAATTCGAGAAACGACAGTGACTGTTCGCGGTCGAGCCGCGATTTCACGCTTTCAAACGACAGCATCCGGTTGATTGAAAAATGCCGCCCGATGTCGCGCAGAAAATCGAGGTAGTTCAGACCGTCCAGCCATTCCGCGTTATTGATCATCATCGCATCGGTTGGTGCATCACCATAGGTCAGGTAGGCTGAAAACACCCGGCGGATGCCCGCGATATTGTCGTCAATCTGCTCTGGCCCCAGTAGCGGGCGTTCATCGGCACGAAACGACGGATCACCCACTTTGGTTGTGCCGCCGCCCATCAATGTAATCGGCTTGTGCCCGGTTTTTTGCAGCCAGCGCAGCATCATGATCTGGATCAGCGAGCCGACGTGCAACGATTTGGCCGTCGCATCAAAGCCAATGTAGGCCGGGGTCACCCCTTTGCTGAGCGCCTCATCCAGCCCTTGATAGTCTGTGCAGTCCGCCAGAAAGCCGCGCGTCATCATGACGTTCATGAAATCTGATTTGGGGTGGTAGGTCATTGGCTTGTTCCCGGCGTTATCTCGGTGCACTCTATAATGAGAGGATACGCATAGGGAAAGCGGATGTTGCAGGCAGGTGTGGTGCGGGCGTTGGGCACAATGTCTGGCACCTCCTTGGATGGGGTTGATGCGGCCGTCTTGGACACGGACGGCCAGCAGATTTTTGGGTTCGGGCCGTCGGACTATCGTGCGTATACCGCGCAAGAACAGGCCGTACTCAAGGCCCATTTGGGGTGCTGGCAGACGGATGATTGTGTGCAGGCGTCCAAGATTGTGGAGGAGACGCATATCGCGGTCATGCAACTGTTTGATGTTGTCGATATTGCGGGGTTTCACGGTCAGACTTTGGCGCATGACCCTGGTGGTCGCGGGACGCATCAATGCGGTGATGGCACACGGTTGGCGCAGACGCTTGGCTACCCGGTGGTTTGGAATTTCCGTACGGCGGATGTGGCCGCAGGCGGGCAGGGCGCGCCATTGGCACCCTTCTATCATTTTGCGCTGGCGAAATGGATCAAGGCTGACGCAGCTGTCGCGTTCCTTAATCTGGGCGGCGTTGGAAATATCACATGGATTGATCCCGCTTGCGACGATCCGACAGATCCGGGGGCGCTGCTGGCCTTTGATACCGGGCCGGCAAATGCCCCCATGAATGATCTGATGCGGAATCGCTTGGGCAAGGATTATGACGCTGATGGGGCGATCGCGGCGCAGGGGCGATGCGACGACGCTATTATTGCGGCCTTCATGGCGCACCCTTACTTCAGCATGCCTGCGCCAAAGTCGTTAGACCGCGACGCGTTCAAGACGCTGACGCAGGCCGTTTCCGCGTTGTCCGATGCTGACGCGCTTGCGACATTGGTGCAGGCTGTCGTGCGCAGCGTCATGGCGGCCTGCGCGCAATGTCCAAGGTTGCCGCAAAAGCTTTTTGTCACTGGCGGGGGGCGGCGCAACAAAACGCTGATGTCAGGTTTGGCAGATGCGCTACCGTGTGATGTCGCCGCCGTGGAAGCGGTCGGTCTGGATGGCGATATGATTGAGGCACAGGCTTTTGCCTATCTTGCCGTCCGCACCGCGCGGGGCCTTCCCATATCCAGCCCTCAAACCACAGGAGTCGCCCATCCGATGACCGGTGGGCGTATCGCGTCAGCGTTCAAGAGCGCCGACTAAATTCGTGAAATTGCGGGCTAAAACCTGCCAACATGTGCACAATCACGCCGATTTGATGTAATTATGTCAATCATGAGCAACGATTGGCCGATTTTTTCTGTGCTCATCCGCTCGAAGTTGCCGATGGGATTCACGGCAGCGTGAGGCCCGTTGCACCCCCTCCCTTTACTGTCAGATGTAGCGAACACGACAAACCGGATTAACGGAGAATAAAATGAAAACGATATCCCTATTTGCCCGCACGAGCATGTTGGCCGCACCTTTGGCATTGGCCACGGGCATGGCATCAGCTGGCGGTATCTCAGAGCCCATCGCAGCCCCTGCACCGGCGCCAGTCCCTGTGGCCCCCCCGCCTATCGATCTGGGCACTGACTGGACCGGCTTTTATGCGGGTGGTCAGCTTGGGTTTGGGCGTCTTGATTCCGGCGCTATCGAGGATGACGATGATCCAGAGGGTGCGCTCTATGGTGTGCACGCCGGGTACAACTATGATTTCGGCAGCATCGTGCTGGGTGGTGAGATCGATTATGATCTGACCAACATCGAAATCGATACCCCTGAAGCTGATGTTGAATCAGTTGCGCGTGCCAAATTGAAGCTGGGTTATGATGCAGGCGCGTTTATGCCTTACATCACGGCCGGTGCGGCACGTGTCGAAACCACTGATGATCTTGATGGCGACACAGACGGCGCCTTTGCCGGTCTGGGTGTGTCATACATGATGAGCGATGCCATCATCCTTGGCGGTGAGGTGCTGCAACACGAGTTCGAAGATGTCGCAGACAACGATGGCGCCGATGTTGACGCAACAACACTGTCATTGCGGGCTTCTTTCAAGTTCTAAATCAGTCCAAGACATAAGCATCCTACCGCACTGTCCCTTCCCCAAACCAATGCTCGGGGATGCTTATCCGGGGCCTGTCATCGCACTGACAGGCCCCATTTTTATTGCAGCAATGCGTCAATGACGTCGCTGCCAATACTGGTTTTGAGTGCGGAAAAATCGCCCGCATTCAACATTGCACCCGCCGCGTCATAAAGTGCGCGGTGTGTGACCCGCGCCAAAGCGGCCCCGAACGAGAGCCGGGCAACGCCGGTTTTGGCAAATGCGGCTTGCGTTTGCGCAGTGAAGCGCCCGGCGACCAACGCGTTGACGGGGGCTTGGACGCTCGCGCATATTTTCGCCAGTGCGTCCATGTCAGGCGGCAGCGGTGCATAAAGACAGTCTGCCCCGACCGCCTCAAACGCCCGCAAGCGCCGAATGCCTTCTTGCGTATCATAGGCGCCTGTCATGATCCCGTCCGCACGTGCTGTGAGAACAAAATCATGCGGCAAGGCGTGCGCTGCCGCAGCTGCGGCAGCAATGCGGGCGACAGCGTGGTCATAGTCATAGGCCGATGAGGCGGGCAGGGCGATGTCTTCGATGCAGATCCCCGCCAGCCCAACCTCCGCCGCCAAACGCACGGTTTCGGCGCAGGTTTCTGGGTCATCGCCGAACCCGTTTTCAAAGTCACCCTGCACGGGCAGATTTGTGACCGAGATAATGTCTGCGGCATGTGCCAGCGCCTCATCCCGCGTCACTGTCCCGCCGTCGGGGCGACCAAGGGTGAATGCGTGGGCGGCCGAGGATGTTGCCAAAGCCTTGGCCCCCATCGCAGCCATCATCTTGGCTGATCCTTTGTCCCAGACGTTCACCATTAAGCATGGGTCACCTTTGACATGCAGTGCGCGAAAGGTGTCTGCGATATGGGTCATGGAAGTCTCCTTTTGGCGTGATGTCTTTCAAGGTCGATGATCTGTTGTTTGCGCCACAAGCCACCACCATACCCTGTCAGCGATCCATCCGCACCGATCACACGGTGGCATGGAATAACGATGGCGATCTGGTTTGCGCCATTGGCACGCGCGACAGCGCGGATTGACTGTGGGGCACCCATGCTTGCTGCAATCGCGCTATAGCTGCGGGTTTCGCCAGCGGGAATGGTTTGCAGTGTTTTCCAGACCTCGCGTGTGAAGGCGGTGCCGTGCAAGGCCAGCGAGGTTGTGAAACTGTCGCAGCGCTTTGCAAAGAAAGCATCAAGCTCGCTGGCGATCTGATCATGCGTCTCAAATCGTCCGATCCCGACAGAGCCTTTGGCGGCTTTGCGCAGCTTCTGCATTTCCGTGGGCAGTGCTTTGCGATCCGCAAATTCAAGCAAGTGCAATGCACGCTTGTCACATACAGCGATCATATCGCCCAAGGGTGTCTTCAGGTGATCTGCGCGGAGCAATGCATCCCGGCTTAGGGTGCCGGGGGCGGCACCCATCAGTTTGGCAAAAGCGGCGCGAAAGGCCGAAGGGCTGTCAAAACCGGCATCCAACTGTGCATCAATCACAGACCCTGCACTGAGCGCGGTAAACCCTGATGCCAGCCGTCTGCTGCGCGCCATTTCAAGAAAGGTCCTGCCAAAATGGCGTTTGAAAGCGCGGCGCACGGTTGAGGAGTCCAGCCCCATGCGCATCACGTCCGGTTCTGACCAACGATAGGCCGGACGCGCGTCAAGGGCTGCGAGCAGTTTGCCAATTGTGGGGTCACTTTGCGCTGCAGGGTCCAGCGGGTGACAGCGCTTGCACGGGCGAAACCCAGCACTGATGCAGCTGGCAACATCGGCATAAAAGCGGCAATTCTCGCGTTTTGGTTTGCGGGCTGGGCAGGTCAACCGGCAAAAGATACCGGTCGATGATACGCCAACATAGGCGCGCCCATCATAGGTGGCATCACGCGCCAATAGCGCGTCATAGAGCGTATCATCATTAGGCAGGTCAAACATCATGACCCTGTGCTAACCGATTCTGATGCCATCCGCCGCCGAAAATCGGGCGTTTATTATGCGGCCCGCGCGCTGGCAAAAGCGATCAGGCGGCCAATCGCATCAACGTATTGATTGTCTGCAATGGTCATCGCAACGCGCACATGGCCCGCCGCAGCTTTTCCAAAGCTCTCACCCGGCATCACGGCGATATGTTCGGCGTCCAGCAAGGCGTTGGCGAAAGCCTCACCGCTCATCCAGGTCGCGCGCAGATCAAGCATAACATACATGGCCCCTTGGGCAGGGACAGCACGCACCACGTTCTGTCCGGCCAGTGCCTGCATGGTCAGTGCCCGCCTGCGGCGGAAAGGGGCAGCGACGTCTTCTTCAACCGCATCGCCTTGATGCAGCGCAAAATTGGCGGCGTCCTGAATGAAACCTGGCACGCCATAAGTCGTATGTGTGGCAAGGTTGATGATCTGCGCAATGGTGTCTGCTGGCCCGCAAATCCAACCCACACGGCTGCCGGTCATGGCATGGCTTTTCGACATAGAGCCCACGACCAATGTCCGCTCTGCCATCCCCGGCAAACTGCGCGGGCTGATGTGGCGACCTTCCCAGACTTGGGTGTCATAAACCTCGTCCGAGATCAGCCAGAGGTCATGCGCGTCACATGTGTCTGCAATCGCTTGCAACGTGTCTTGGGAATAAACCACGCCAGTTGGATTGTTGGGGGTATTGACCAATAGCGATGTGGCACCCTTCGTGGCCTCTGCCAGCGCCGGGCTTGTTGGCTGGAACGCCGTATCAGGTGAGGTGATAATCGCCTTGGGCACTGCACCTGCACCGCGGATTGTGCCGGGGTAGGTGGCGTAATACGGATCAATATAAACAGCCATGTCCCCCGGATCACAAACCGCCATATGTGCGGCAAAAAGGGCGGCCTGTCCGCCGGGGGTGATCAGGATATTGTCCGCCGTCGTGGGCACGCCAGTGCGTGCGGCAATGCGTGCGGCGACGGTTTTGCGTAAATCATGCGTGCCGGGGACCATGGCATAGCCGGTGTGCCCGCCAGTGGCCGCCGTGTGCATGGCCTCCAGTATCGCGGGGCTGGTACGGATATCATGCTCACCAATCGTCAGTTCCGTGACGGGAACGCCATCAGCAACCATGCGCCGTGCTTTGTAAAAGACGTCCCACCCGTCAGAGCCGCCGCCGGTGATATGTGTAATGCGATGCGAGAGTTTCATGTGGCTCAGAGGAACGGTGTCGGCAGGGGGAAGTCAAGTGGTTGTGATGCGCAGATTGCGTGGGCCTGTGCCTTCGGCTGCCTTTACATCTGCCGGGTTGTAGAGCGCGCATGATTTCAGGCTCAGACATCCGCAGCCAATGCAGCCGTCCAGCTTGTCGCGCAGATCCTCCATTGCGGCGATGCGGGCGTCGATCGTCTGACGAAAATCCTTGCTGATGCGGGTCCAGTCGGCCTTGGACGGTGCCTTGTGATCGGGCAAGCGGCGCAGATGCGGGGCGATCTCGGACAGGCTGAACCCCAGCTTTTGCGCGGCCATCACAAAAGACAGCCGCCGGATATCGGGCCGCCCATAGCGGCGATGCCCGCCCTTGTTACGCAAGGGTTTGACGATGTCATGGGTCTCATAAAAGCGGATGGCAGATACGGTCAGACCGGTCCGCGCGGCCAGCTCTCCGATGGTCAATCCTTGGGACATGTAAATTAATCCTTGATCTCAAGTTAACTTGAGGAATGAAAACAGATTCGAGCGAACTTTCATAGAAGGAGAAGAGATCATGTCAAAACACAGCTCAGCACGCTACTGTGCCGACCCAGAGGCATTGATGGCGATGAAACGCGACGGTCTGGGGTGGGGGCATGATTTGGAGTGCGGTTGTTTTCGCGATACAGCACGCCCGGCAAAACCCGGTCCACTGGCCCGCATCATGACGTCATTGAAAAGGAGAACCTAAGCATGGCCCATCTGGAACACGTCAATATCACGGTCGCGGAACCACAGAAGACCGCGGCCATGCTGTCCGACCTTTTTGGCTGGCATACCCGTTGGCAAGGGGCGGCGATCAATGGTGGCTTCACAGTGCATGTCGGCAGCGATGACAGCTATATCGCACTTTATACCGGCCCCGGTGGCGCGCAGCATCAAAAACCCGCAGATAACAGCTATCTTCAGCGTGGCGGTTTTAATCACGTCGGCGTCGTGGTGGACGATCTGGAGGCTATGGAGGCCAAGGTCAAAGCGTTGGGGTTTGAGACACATAGCCATGCCGATTATGAACCAGGCACGCGGTTTTATTTCAACGACATGGATGGCGTGGAATATGAGGTGATCAGCTACGCTTGAGCGATGCTATCCCTGACCTTCTTTGGCAGCGTTTTGAAGATGATATTGTATGAAGTAGCGATGCGGTGGCGGATCTCATCTGCGTCACTGTCAAAGCTGGCTAAAACCCAGCTTTTGTGGAAGTAGGGGGCTTTGGTGGCGGCCCCTGCATCAATCAGCATGGCGGCGGTTTCCACGCTATCGGTTTTCAGGCAGACGCCATCAGTCCGGTTGCCGAAACAGGCAAACATCTTGCCGCCGACTTTCCAGCTGTCCAGCTCGGTCGTGGGATCTGTGGCGGAGGCACCGGGGCAGGCTGCACAGATTTGATTGACGAGGTTGCGTGACATAGAACAAGTCTCACTGAGATGAGGACGATTGGGAAGAGTGCTTTGCGGGACATTGTCAGCTTTCGCTCAAAGTGCATCAACGACTGCTTTGAAGAAAGTAACCGCTAGAGTCGGGACCCATTCAATTTCCTATCTTGTCCAAACATACAGATCAGACTTATCACACCAAACCAAGCTTTTGCCCGACCAAGAAAAACCGAATGCTACAGGCTCCCCCAATTGAGACTGTACCAGATGGTAGGTCCCATCTTTCTTCGGTGCGTTTGGCTTGTCATGAAGAAAGTAGATCGAAGTACCTGGTGGTTGAAGAATACAAAATGTGTGCGGCCATTTGAGTTGAATGGTATCAACGGTCCACCCGTCAGACGTAACCTTCAATAGTCCGCCACCATCGGACCCTGACATTGCGAAAGGTGAGGCTGTAGGCTCATCCAATCTGTGCCCCTCCAACAGCATTGGATCATATCCATCACCTTCGCGGTTACGATAGATGCGTTCACCGGAAGTGCATTCAAACACGCTCTGACCATTGGAGGAGACCACTAGTAATTCTTCTGATTTCCTATCAAAGCCAACCGCACATGCGCCACCTACAGCTGCTTGGACTGTTAATCTCCATGGATCGAAACCCACTCCCGCGTCGGTATTGTGCAACGACGACAACAAAGCATCCTTCATTTCACTATCCATGCTGTTCTTCCGCTCGCGACTCGTGTTTCCAGATAAACGTCCAGACTCTGTTAGCAGACGTTTATGCGGAACGCAGCATTCGACACTTTGGGCTGATTGTCCTGTTTCGCCGCGACGGGCACGAAGGGCCGGTTCGGGTAAAATCGTCGTTCGTTGCGCCTTGCGCGAATTGGTAAGGTGCGGGACAAAGCCGTCGTCCGATTTTTGAACTTCGCTGATGCAGCATTCGCTTGCACGCGTAGTACGTACGCTGTTGCGACGCAGCGATTTTCACCGAAGCAGTCGTTCAAGAGCGCCTATTTGGCCCTGACCAAAACCAAACATTCGCCGCACAGTGATCCGACCGGACACGCACGAAGTTGCCGTTGCTGTTCGGTTACGTTACTGACGCAGCATTCATTCGCAATTGCGGCAAGCTCATCGCCGCGATGCCCCCGATGCCGTCGAAGCGGCCATTGGACCAGGCGACAGAGCGCAAATCTGTTTTGGAAATCCACATCTTGATGCCTGAAATGGAGGGAACCGCACCTACACGAACGCTGTTATGGTTATGCAGAAGATTAACGCGACCGCAGTGTCCGTCGTCGTTTTTTGAACCAAAGCTGGCCCGGGCTGGGGGAGACTTTGGCTCATTGGGCTTGATTGATTAAGCGGCGAAGTCTCAAACGACATCGTTCAGAAAAACTGGTCTGGACTTACCTTACGAGACCCACAAGCCAATTTAACGTCCCAACTGTTCGACCATTCCACGCGTGCCCGCCCTTTAGATTTCGCGTTATACATCGCAATATCCGCGCTCGCGATGAGGTCGTTAAGTGAGCGGCTTGGATGTGCAGCTGCGCATCCGATGGACAGCGTGAGGGTCAGTTTTTCAGACGTGCCTCCCGAATGGGAAGCCGTTTTGATAGAAACAGTTGTGCAGATGCGTGAAGCGACGCTGTTTGCTTCATCAATACTTGCATCTGGCAGATAAACTGCAAATTCTTCTCCACCGATCCGTCCAACAAGATCGCACGAACGTATCTGATGTTGCAGATGCTGGCCAATCCGCACGAGACAGGTGTCACCTACCAAATGGCCATAAGTGTCGTTGATGACCTTGAAGTGATCTACGTCGATCATGAACATGGCACCGCCTGCCTTCATTTCAATCAGAGCACCTGCGTCCTGCAGGAATGATTGACGATTGGGTAGTCCAGTCAGCGCATCAGTGCTGGCAAGATACGAGAGTTGCTGCTGGAGTCGGCGTTGTGATGCCATGATGCCCATCACAAAGAGACCAAACGGCGCACCGACCAAAAACGTGATCAGGCTTTCGTGTACTGAATTCTCGGAGGTAAACCCAACGGTTACCTCACTGATCCAGCCGTCAAACAGCGTGAATGTTGCAACCAGAAGAAATGACTTGATGACGAAATCCCATCGTCCCGATGGAGATACGGCATCAACAATTTTCTCCATTCGGCCCCCCTTTGTGCGCCAAGGAAAACTGTATCGACGCAGCGCACGCACCTCATCCCACCGGCAACGGGTGGTCCGAGAGCCGAAATTATCACGCGGGAACTTTTATAATTCGTTAATAAGTTGCTGATTTCCGGAAACAGCCTGACGAAGTCATGGCGCGCTGGCTTGTTATGGTCAGTTTGTTTTGCCGAGGCTAATTCTACCCCAGGCTCGGGCAGCTATCTGTCCAGACGACCGTATCTAAACTCTGCTTGAGTCATCTTCTGCACAGAACAACTCATAAAGCAGGCCAATGACGCGGCGAGACTTGGTGTCAGTCAAACTGTAGTAGATTGTTTGACCTTCCCTGCGCGGGGTAACGATGCCCTCAATGCGTAGCCGTCCGAGCTGTTGAGAAACTGTCGCCTGAGGTAGATCAAGAATGCTTTCTAACTCGCTGACTGATCTTTCGCCCTCGGTCAAATGACACAAAATCATCAGCCTTCCGCCGTGGCCAATCGCCTTAAGATAGTTGGCTGCAATGGTCGCATTTGCAGCCATTTGGCGTCGATCTTCGCTATGGATCTGATCATTGAATTCAGAGGTATTCACGGAGCCTACAGCCTTTGTGGAGATGCCAGAACTAATCATAAAATAGTACCATGTTCTCTGGAAGATTGACCAGCTAAGTCTTTGATGATGCGCATTCAGCTAAACGCCCGCGTCTGTGTGCTGCAGCACTAAGGAACGTCAGAACCCCCATTTTTTATGGCTATTGTCGACATTGACCACAGCTTTGCGGCCCCAAAGTAGAAGATAAAAAAACCTTCATAAGGCCTTCCGCAAGTCAAGAAACGGTAAGCTAGATTTCGACACATTATTGCCAAATTAATATATAGATATATGTATATCGGCATACTTATATATTCATACTTTAAATTACGAGGAGCAATCTGTTTCAAGAACAACCGCTGAGGCGATCAAATATAGTAGATGGCCAAACGCCAAAAACGAGTGAAAGAGAATAACGATGACACTACGAATTGGAAGAATCAAAAGTAACACGACCTCCATGATCGCCCTATTGGGCATTACCTTCGTTCCTGCACTTGCGACCGCAGGTGAAGTGACGCTCAAGTCCTCAGATGGCACCGTGAACATTACGGGCGAATTCATTGAGTTTACCGACAACAACTACATTATTGAAACACCCTCGGGTCCGGTGCGCGTTACAGGCAGACAGGTGAACTGCGAGGGAGCGAGTTGTCCCGAGTTCACGCTGACCGATGTTGACATAAGGCTGGCAGGCGCTGACGTTTTGGCGCAGGGTCTTGCACCTTTGCTCTTGGAGGGTTTTGCAGGGGCGCGTGAAGCAAAAGCAACTGCCACAGTTGTCAGCGGATCAGGCGAATCCGTCTTTGCCGTTGTCGACGAAGACGGATTTGGGGCCGAGTTGGCCAACTATCTGGTCAGCCCCACGTCGTCAGGCGGAGCATTCCAGTCGCTTGCCAGTAAATCGATAGACATTGGCATGTCGACACGCCGCATCTCACCTTCCGAAGCGGAGGAGCTTGGGCAGACTGGCGCTGGCGACATGTTTGACCCCGCGCAAGAACACATCGTCGCACTCGATAGTCTGGTCATGATCGTTCACCCGGATAACCCGGTGTCTGAACTCAGCTATCAGCAACTTGGCGGCATCTATGGTGGCTTTATCAAGAACTGGGCTGAGGTCGGTGGTAATGATGCGCCGATTACCTTGGTCGAACGTGATGCCGGTGCCGGCACCAGAACTGAACTAGCCAGCACCTTGGCAGGTCGTATCCTTGACCAAGTTCCACCTATTCAACCCGGCGCGGTCGTCGGTGCGAACAACGGCACCATTTCGCAGATCGTCAGCAATGATCCAAATGCAATTGGCTACGTCGGCAACTTCTTTGTTCGCGGAAATAAAGGTCTTGCGCTCATTAATGAATGCGGTCGGCGTCAGACACCGGATGCATTCTCGGTGAGAACGGAGGAGTATGCACTACACCGCTTCCTTTATCTTTATACGCGTGCTGATGTTACCGCCCAACCACTAGCAGACTTGATCGATTATGCTGTTTCTGACGAGGCGGGCGCGGTGATTTCAAAGGCGGGTTTCATTGACCTTGGGATTGATCGGCGCCAGCAGTCTTTGGACAGCGAACGTGCGAAGATTCTAGTCGATCGGGATATTGAAGAATACGACGCGGAGAATTCTCTGGCGATGCTGTCCGAGTTGGAAAACTACGATCGCCTTTCAGCCACATTTCGATTTGAGACCGGATCACGTCAGTTAACGCCGCGCGGCCTACTGAACATCGAAGTTTTGACGGAGTATCTCGAAGACCAACCCGAGGGTACGAAAGTGAAACTTGTGGGGTTTGCCGACTCCGTTGGGAACATTGCCAATAACACTGTGCTGTCACGCGGACGCGCCGAACGGGTTTTGGAAACGCTGCAGGATTTTGCAGAGGACCGGTTGTCGGGCATCGAACTGACCGCAACCGGGTATGGTGAAGCCGCACCTGTGGGCTGCAATATCTCGGATAACGGACGCCGTCTGAACCGCCGTGTCGAGGTGTGGATCGAAAACTAGCATGCATATCTGTCAAAATCCCGCCGGTCCTATTCAGGGCGGGACGGCTGATCCAACGAGTAGTCCTGCCACTGTCTATTCGTTGGATCAAGTTGTTACGGGGTAAGTAAACGCATGCAAACTGTTGATATTTCATCACAGATTGTAACGCACCAAACGTCAAACAGAATTAATATACATATGTATATGAATATACATATATACATGCATTGCTTGGCAGGCCGCAATTTCGGATTTGGCGAACCAGCATCAAACTGAGTATTCAGGAGTATAGCATATGAAGACGTTAACGTGGAGAGTTCCGGCGCTAACCAGTGGTATCGGCGCGCTGCTTTCAGCGGCAATTTTGCCCACCGACTTAGCTGCTACCAATGGCTACAACTCAAATGGATACGACAGCCAATCCAAAGGGATGTCAGGCGCAGGTGTTGCAGTTGAGACGGGTGTCATGGGGCTCGCGCAGAACCCGGCTTTCGGCAACGAGGTCGGCAATGAAGCGACTGCTTGCTTGTCGTTCTTTTCTCCGGACCGCGGTTTTACATTTGGCGGCACGGAATTTGAAAGCGAAAATGATCTGTTTCTGATCCCCTGCCTTGGCGCAAACTTTCAGATCAGTCCGGATACCACCTTTGGTGTGCTGATTTACGGCAATGGCGGATTGAACACCGAGTATGAAGCAAACCCCTTTGGCGGGTCTTCACCTTATGGCGTGAATCTGGAGCAGTTGTTTATTTCACCTAGCCTCGCCTATCAGATGAACAGCGAATGGGCGCTGGGGATCGCCCCCGTCTTGGCGTTTCAACGTTTCAGCGCAACCGGGCTGGAACCATTTGCAGGCCTTTCAACAGATCCGACCAAGCTTACCAACAACGGCGATGATTTCTCCAATGGGTTTGGCATCAATGTTGGTGCGCTTTGGAAGCCAGATGCCAACTGGAAAATTGGTGCATCATACAGATCCCGCATCAACATGAGCGCGTTCGACGAGTACGCAGGGCTCTTTGCGGAACAAGGTGATTTTGACATTCCACCTGTCGCGACAATTGGTGCCGCAGTCACACTGCCTAACGCCCCAAGCGTAACGCTTACGGCCGAATACCAACGCATTTTCTACGGCGACATCCCGGCGATCGCCAATAGCGGAGCGTTGTTTGCAACCGCTCTGGGCGCGGATGATGGCCCCGGTTTTGGTTGGAAGGACATGGATGTTGTGCGTTTGGGCGCTGTAGTCGAGGCGGACGAAAAATGGACGTGGCGGAGTGGCGTGAGTTATTCCACGAGCTTCATTGACGACGATGAGGTGCTCTTCAACACGCTGGCACCTGCAACGCCACAGTGGCACGCCTCAGTCGGTGCCGACTACATGTTCAATGATCGATGGTCTGTGACAAGCTCTTACACACGAGCTTTTGAAGGCACCGTATCGGGCGCCAACCTGACGCCTGGCTTTGATGCCCCGGTCGAACTGAGGATGGATCAGCACGACTTCACGGTTGGTGTTGTTTATAACTGGTAGGCTAGGCTAATCGGTGAGCGCGCAGGCACTCACGTTTTCTTCCGAGCGTCCTGAGCAGACTGGTGGTGCTCTGAAGTGCTGCGACTTTGTTTCCGGTCCTATTGCAAATGTATGTGAAGATCATACGCCGGTGCTGCGCGAGAGAATTGGCTGTCATATCGAACTGACGCTGTTGAAGCTGGATCAGTTGAAAGAGCTTGCTTTGCTAGAGAGAGCATGAATGACTGGTTCTAGAACTATGTCTCGAAGCGTCTTATCTTGCTCCAGCGGCATTCTATTTGCTGCGAGCACACGCAACGAGAAACTCGATCTCTCCTTTGGACTCAAAGGAGACATTCGGTCCAAGTTAATCTGGACGCAGTTCTCATGACCTGTTATTCGCTTCTTATGAAAAGCATCTGCATCATCACCTGCTGCATTATTAGCTGCTGACATCTGTCGCGGGTTGCTCTTTCACGTTTCCAATCAAAACTGAACTTGATAAGCCCGTGGCGCAACCCTGCGCGAGGCATCCATGACGACCATCCGCCTGAACAACACAAAGACCCGCAAACGCGAGGACTTTGTCCCGATTGATCCGCAAAACGTGCGTTTGTATCTCTGCGGGCCAACGGTTTATGACCGCGCGCATATGGGCAATCTGCGCCCTTCACTTGTGTTTGATGTGCTTTTTCGCTTGCTCAAAGAGGTCTATGGTGCGGATCACGTGACTTACGTGCGCAACTTCACGGATGTGGATGATAAGATCAACGCCCGCGCCGCTGAGACGGGCCGCGCCATTGGGGATATCACGGCAGAGACGATCCGGTGGTATCATGAAGATCTGGATGAGGTCGGCTTGCAGCGTCCCACGCATGAGCCGCGTGCAACTGATCATATCGGTCAGATGATCGCGATGATCGAAGTTCTGATTGAGAAAGGCCATGCTTATGCGGCAGAGGGCCATGTGCTTTTTGCGGTCGATAGCTACGCTGACTACGGTGCACTGTCAGGCCGATCTATTGACGATATGATCGCTGGTGCACGGGTTGAGGTCGCCCCTTACAAGCGCAATCCGATGGATTTCGTGCTATGGAAGCCTTCAGATGACGGTGTGCCGGGCTGGGCCAGCCCATGGGGCTACGGCCGCCCCGGTTGGCACATCGAATGCTCAGCAATGGCGCATGAACTTTTGGGCGAGACGTTTGATATTCACGGCGGTGGCAATGATTTGCAGTTCCCGCACCATGAAAATGAGATCGCACAATCTGCATGTGCCCATCCGACAGGGGAATTCGCACGCTATTGGCTGCATAACGAGATGTTGCAAGTCGAGGGCAAGAAGATGTCCAAGTCCTTGGGCAATTTCTTTACCATCCGCGACCTGCTGGATCAGGGCGTGCCGGGCGAAGTGATCCGTCTGGTCATGCTGGGGACGCACTACAGCAAGACCATGGATTGGACCGAGGCACGTCGGGCCGAAGCAGAAGGCACGCTGCGAAAATGGTACGGTATCCTGCATGGCCATGGCTTTGGGCCAGAACTAATTACGGCGCTAGAGGCCGAAGGCAAATGGGTGCCGGATGCGGAGTTCATTGGCGTGCTGGCCAATGATCTGAATACATCCGGTGCGCTGGCCCGGCTGCATGTGTTGGCCAAAGGCAAAACGCCGGTCGCGCTGGCTGGATTTGCCTATGGCATGCAAATGCTGGGCTTGGTGAACGATTGGTCCGCGATCCCGCAGTTTGATGGGGGTGAGGCGGGTGCAGGTGTGGCCCCGGCCATTGCGGGGCGTGTTGATGCGCTCTTGGCAGATCGGGCGGCGGCACGCGCGGCCAAGGATTGGGCGCGGGCGGATCAGGTGCGCGATATCCTGAGTGCTGCGGGTGTGCAGGTGACGGATGTGGGCGGGCAAGCCACCTGGGCACCGGGGCCTGACTTTGATGCGGCCAAGCTGGAGGGTCTGTGATGACACCCGAGTTTTGGATTACAATCGCAGCCATTGTACTTGGCCCCATAATCGCTGTGTTCTTGGCGCAGCAATTGCAAAAATCAGAGCAAGAGAAACAGAAACGCCTTTTCGTTTTTAGAACTCTTATGACGACGAGAAGGATGGTTCTAAGTCCTGATCGAGTCCAAGCTTTGAACCTGATCGAGGTTGAATTCTCAAGTTACCCAAAAGTCATGGGGAAGTTCCGAGAATTACTTGCAGTTTATAACGATGTTGCTCGCTGGAAATCAGATGACGAGAGCGTTCGAAAGAAAGTGCTGGAGGACGTAGACGACAAGACCGCTGAGTTGCTTGGACAAATCGGAAAGACCCTTGGATATAAGCTCAATGACTTAGACTTATTGCGCGGTGGTTACGCTCCAGAAGCCTTCGGATTGTTGGAGCAGCAACAAGCAGAAATCAGAGAGTTTCTGGCGGGGCTTAACCGCGGGGATCGTCTGCTTCCAGTGGCCGTTGTTGACTATCGTCACTCAGAAAAGTTGCTGGAGCAGGCCCGCGACGCTCAGGTCCTCCTCGAAGCGGCTCAGAAAGAACAGGACGCGTCATGACCAAAGAGCGCCTTTACCTTTTCGATACGACCCTGCGTGACGGCGCGCAGACCCAAGGTGTCCAGTTTTCGGCTGGTGAAAAGCAACAGATTGCTGCCGTTCTTGATGCGTTGGGTCTTGATTATATCGAAGGGGGCTGGCCGGGCGCAAACCCGACCGATACCGAGTTTTTTGCAAGCCCACCCAAGACCCGTGCCACCTTTACGGCCTTTGGCATGACCAAGCGCAGCGGCCGATCGGCCGAGAATGACGATGTTCTTGCAGCTGTGATGAACGCGGGCACGCCTGCCGTCTGTCTGGTCGGGAAGGCGCATGATTTCCATGTGACGACTGCGCTGGGGATCAGCCTTGAGGACAACATCGAAAACCTTTCCGCCAGCTTTGCCCATATCAAAGCGCAGGGCCGTGAGGGGCTGTTTGATGCCGAACATTTCTTTGATGGTTATAAAGCCAACCCGGACTATGCCTTGCAGGCAATCCATGCGGCCTATGATGTGGGGGCGCGCTGGATTGTGTTGTGTGACACCAACGGCGGCACGCTGCCGCATGAGGTTACGGACATTGTGACAGCGGTGATTGCCAGCGGCATTCCCGGCGATCATCTGGCGATCCATACCCATAATGATACCGAGAACGCGGTCGCCAATACGCTGGCAGCAGTGCTGGCGGGTGCCCGGCAGGTGCAAGGCACGTTGAACGGCTTGGGTGAGCGGTGTGGCAATGCCAACCTGACGACGCTGATCCCCACTTTGCTCCTGAAAGAACCCTATGCGAGCATGTTTGAAACGGGTGTAACGCATGATGGTCTGAAAGGCTTGCGCCGTGCCTCGCGGTTGCTGGATGATATCCTCAACCGGGTGCCTGCAAAGCAAGCACCATATGTGGGCGCCTCTGCCTTTGCCCATAAATCCGGGCTGCACGCAAGCGCGATTGCCAAAGACCCGACCACCTATGAGCATGTTGATCCGGCGGCGGTCGGCAACAGCCGCATCGTGCCGATGTCGAACCAAGCCGGGCAATCAAACCTGCGCGCCCGGTTGCTGGAGGCAGGGCTTGAGGTCGCCGCCGATGACCCCGCCTTGCCGCGCATTGTTGCGCGGATCAAGGAGCGTGAGGCGCAGGGGTTTTCCTATGATACAGCACAGGCCAGTTTTGAACTGTTGGCGCGCGAAGAGCTTGGCACGCTGCCTCGGTTTTTTGAGGTCAAGCGGTATCGCGTCACGGTCGAGCGCCGCAAGGACAAGCGCAATCGGATGGTCTCGATCTCTGAGGCGGTTGTTGTCACCAAGGTGCACGGCAAGAAGATGCTGAATGTCAGCGAAAGCCAAGGCCCGGATGGGTCGGACCAAGGCCCGGTGAACGCGCTCAGCCGCGCGCTGTCCAAGGACCTTGGCCCATATCAGGATATCATTGACGATATGCAGCTGGTCGACTTCAAAGTCCGCATCACCAACGGCGGGACCGAGGCTGTGACCCGCGTCATCATCGACAGCGAAGACGGCAAGGGGCGCCGCTGGTCCACCGTTGGAGTGAGTGCGAACATCGTCGACGCCTCTTTTGACGCGCTGATTGATGCGATCAATTGGAAATTGATCCGCGACGGGGCGAAGGCAGACGCATGAGCTTTGAGGCCTGTGCTGCGCTGGTTGAAAAGGCCGACCCCTTGCGCTTTCGCGTCGCAATGGCAGCGCCTGTCGCGGCGCGCCAAATCTTGTTTCCGCTCTATGCGTTTAATGTCGAAGTCGCCCGCGCGCCCTGGGTGACGCAAGAGGCGATGATTGCCGAGATGCGTTTGCAATGGTGGCGTGATGCATTGGAAGAGATTGCCCTCGGCAAGACGGTACGGCGGCACGAGGTCGTGGATGCCTTGGCGGGCTGTCTGGACCGCGAGGGTGCGCAATGCCTTGATGGTCTGGTCGCGGCGCGGCGGTGGGACGTCTATAAGGACCCGTTTGAAGGGGGCGATCATTTTGATGAGTATATTGATGCAACCTCTGGCCATCTGATGTGGACAGCTGCGCGGTTGCTTGGCACCGCTGAGGAAACCGTGGTGCGGGGGTTTGCATATGGTGTGGGGGTCGCAAATATCTTTCAGGCGGTGCCGGCCTTGCAGGGGCAGTCGCGCCAGCCGCTGATTGATGGATCTGATGCGGGCGTCGCGGCTTTGGCGGGGCGGGGCTTGGCGCGTTTGGATAAAGCGCGGGGACAACGTGGTGCAGTTTCAAAGGCATCGGGTTCTGCATTGGTTGCGGGCTATCATGCGCGTCCGGTGCTGCGCATGGTGCAGACTGCGCCGGGGCGTGTGAAAGCAGATGCGATCGATACCAATCCGGCGCGTGACAGCTTGCGGTTTCTGAATGTTTCATTGCGTGGTTGGTGGCGCTAATTTGCGGCGACCTCTGCGATTGCGCGCCTGAGCGCCTTTGCGCCGCGTGGGTTTAGTTTTTCTACTGCCGTCTCCGGCGCAATGTCATGTTGATCCAGAAAAACCGCCAACGCATATGCGCGCGACTCTTGCGTCATATAGCCGGACCATCCCATTTGGGCAGGACCCTCGATCGCGAAAAGGCCAAAGCCGTGCGTGATGCAATGTAGATCGGTCGAAAGCTCGTGCACCGGCTCACCGCCTGGCATGAGGTCAATGTAATTGGCCAGTCGCGCATGCATCAATTCATGCGTCATCGTGTTGATGAAGGCGACGGGCTGGCGCATCAGCGCAGGATCATATGAGATTAGTGGGTTTTCCCAATCGTGTTCATAAGTGCCCCCGACTGATGAAAGGTCTTGGTAGGTGTGACGGTATTCGGGGTCGATCATATCCAGTGGCTCCACAGGGATCCGTCGCACTGGGATCAGAGCCGCAATATCATCAGCGATCTGCTGGGCGATTTTGGGGGTGTCACCAGCGTCTGCGGTGAAGAATTGCCTGCTGGCCGTTATAAGTTGGCGTGAGGCGGACCAGTCATGACCAAAGGTCTTGTTCGTCCAGTCAAAGCCGTCGTAAATCCAGTCCTTCAGATCATCGCTGATACTTGATTTCTTGCGCCAAAACATCTGGCTTCCCGTTCTAGACAGCCATCTTTGGCTGGCGCACCAGCCAGATCAGTGAACCGCCGGCCAACACGAGGAAGGGAACCATCGCCATGTTCACGGCATTCCAGCCTTCGACCGGCGATCCGCCAGAACAGTTCATCAGCCCACCAGAGGCCAGCGATGCAACGGTGACCATGCCAAAGACAATCATGTCGTTCATGCCTTGTACGTTGCCACGCTCTTCGGGCTTATGTGCGCCCGCCAACATGGTCGTGGCTCCGATAAAGCCAAAATTCCAGCCAAGGCCGAGCAGGATCAGGGCCAGGTAGAAATTGGTAAGTTCAACACCAGACAGAGCGACACCGCCTGCCAGCGCGAGAATAACCAAACCGAGCGAGACAATCCGCTCAACCCCGAAGCGGGCGATCAGGTGCCCGGTGAAGAAAGAGGGTGCAAACATCGCCAGCACATGGGCCGAGACGATGTCGTTGGCATTGTCGGTGGTAAAGCCGCAGCCGACGACAGCGAGTGGTGTCGATGTCATCACTAGGTTCATCAGCGCGTAGGACACCATCGCACAAATGACAGCGACCAAGATACGTGGGTCGCGGATCAGCTCCATCCGTGAGCGGCCGGTTGTGGACGCCGTTTCCGGTTCTGTTCTAGAGCCCTTGGGCAGGTCCAGCCAGAGGAACAACAGCATGCCTACAAGGTTCAACGCGATGATCGCGATGTAGGTTCCGAGAAAGGGGACGACGTAGGCGTCTTGCACCAATTTGTTGAGTTGTGGGCCGACGATGGCTGACAAAAGCCCGCCCGCCATCACGTAAGAGATGGCTTTGGGGCGGAAGGCCTCGGACGCGGTATCGGTCGCGGCGAAGCGGTAAAAACCCTGTGCAGACATATAGATACCGGTGAGGTAGGAACCTGCCAGCAGCGTGATGAATGAACTGGTGTAGAGGCCGTAGGCGGACACCGCTGCGCCGCATGCGCCAGCGAAGGCGCCAAGGAAAAAACCAAACCGCCGTCCGTTGCGCTGCATCAGCGGGCTGATCCACGGTGCTGTGGTCATTGATCCGAAGACGATGAACGATATGGGCAGCGTGGCAAGGCAAACATTGCTGGCCAGTTGTCCACCTGCCAGACCACCGACGACAAAGATCATCGGCAATTGCGCGCCAAGTATGGCTTGGGCCAGCACCAGAACAGCCACATTTCGTTTGGCCCGTGTGTCATCAACATCAATCATTCTGTATCGGTACGCCTGCTCTGACGTGGGTGCAAGGATTGCTTATGCACAGTCGATAATATGGGCAAAGCTTCCGCTGACCTTGTCTTGGATCAAACCCATGGGGGGAAGTGCAGTGCCTTCTGCGTCATGGGTTTGGAAAAGAGGGGTGCCTTCGGCCCGCAGGGTTGTGGCGTAGTGAAATTCATGGCCTTTCCATGCACCCGCAAAGGGGCCTGTACCGGCAATGAGGTCGCGGTAGCCGAGGTGCAGCTTGCGTGTGGCGAATGATGTGTCCAACCGCAGGAGCCCCGCCATTTTGTGCGTGATGCCCTCTGTGTCAGTCAGGGTCTCGCCCAAGGTCATATAGCCGCCGCACTCACCATAAATCTGGGCTTTGCTGTTTTGCAGGGAGGCGAGAAAGATTGCGTTTGCGGCAAGCTTTCCAGCGTGTAGTTCGGGGTAGCCGCCGGGTAGGTAGATCAAATCGGCTTGCGGCGCTGGCGCATCGGCAAGCGGCGAAAAGAAGCGGATGCTGGCACCGGCGTCGTGCCAGTCTTGCACCAAATGCGGGTAGCTGAAGGCGAAGGCTGCGTCATGGGCGATAGCGATGCTCTGCGCTGGTGGTGTTCGCTTTTTGTATGAAGGCTGGGACGGCAGCGGTTTAAGCAGGGCTTCTAGCGCGGGCATGTCACAATGATCATTGATCAGCGCTGCCGCGCGATCCAGATAGCGATCGAGGTCTGGCCGTTCCTGCGCCTGCACCAGACCCAGATGTCTGGATGGTTGATTGAGTGCGGGCGCGCGCGGGATAGCACCAAAGATGGGTGTATCGCCCAGCGCGCGGCGCAGCATCGCTTCGTGTCGCGCCGAGCCGACATTGTTGAGGATGATCCCGGCGATCTGCACGTCTGGATCATGTTGCATGAACCCTTTTGCCAGCGGTGCGATTGAGTCTGCCATTTTGCCTGCGTCAATGACCAGGATCACGGGAAGGTTCAGAATGCGGGCGAGATCGGCTGTGGCCCCTTTGCCGTCTGGCGGTGCGCCGTCAAAAAGGCCCATGGCCCCTTCAATGATCAATGGCGCGCCATCTGCGCTACGTGTCTTGATCCGTTCTGGCGTCATCGCCCAGGCGTCGAGATTCAGGCAGGGCTGGCCGCAGGCGGCTTCGTGAAAGCGCGGGTCAATGTAATCCGGCCCCGACTTGGCGGCTCTGACGGGCACTTTGCGTCTTTTAAGCGCGCGCAGCAGGCCAAGGGTAAGTGTGGTCTTGCCGCTGCCGGATGCAGGGGCTGCAATAATAAAGCTCATCGCTGACGGAGGCGGTGGTCTGCCTCCGGCGGAAGTTTGATTGGACGAAGAAAGAGGTGGCCGGCCATTTGATCAGGCAGATTCGGCGGGACGTCCGCGACCAAGCGGATCGAGATTGCGCGGTGCTTGCCCTGCAGCCATGTTTTGCCAGTCCAGCACTTGCCGCATGAGTACCGATTGCCCGATGCAGATAATTGCGGGCGGGGCGAGGTTGGCGGTGGCGATGTCATCTACGATTGTGCCAAGTGTTGTTTCAAGCACCTGCTGGTCATCTGTTGTTGCTGTTGTCACCACCGCTGCGGGTTCTAACGGGCTGCGCCCTGCCGCCATCAATTGTGTAGCGATTTGGGCGATATGTTTCATGCCCATATAGATCACGATGACCTGGCTGCCTTTCGAGATACTTTGCCAGTCCAGTGAGCTGGGTGTGTTACCGGATTGGTCGTGTCCGGTCACAAAGGTCACCGATTGGTTCACGTCGCGGTGGGTGACAGGGATGCCTGCATAGGCCAGACCGCCGATGCCTGCAGAAATGCCGGGGATGATGCGGATGGGAATGCCATGTTGGACGAGCGTTTGCGCCTCTTCGCCACCGCGTCCGAAAACGAAGGGATCGCCGCCTTTCAGCCGCAGGACCCGTTTGCCCTCGCGTGCCAGATCAACCAACCGCAGTGAGATATCACGTTGTTTGGCCGACGGCTTGCCGCCCCGTTTGCCTGCATAGATATGCTCTGCCTGCGGAGCCCATGCGAGAATGTCTTCCTGCACCAGCGCATCATAGATCACGACGTCGGCCTGCCGCAACGCGTTGACCGCGTGCAGCGTCAAAAGCCCCGGATCGCCTGGACCGGCGCCACATAACCAGACCCAGCCGGGTTCCAACTCAGGCCATGTGTGGGTCGGGAGGGGGACATCATTATTCATACCTATCTTTATGCCGCTGATTGCGCGTCTTGGAAAGGTGACAAACGACCTCGTATTGGTGATTGCCGTCACGTGCTTGCCTGCCTATCTTCGCGCGCAATGACGAACGAGACCACACCAGAATTGCGCCGAGGCTGGACCACAGGTGCCTGTGCGACGGCGGCGACCAAGGCGGCGTTGATGCGGCTTTGGGGTGGGGCGTTCCCGCAAGAGGTAGGCATTACACTACCGAAAGGCGAGACACCGGTGTTTCCGCTTGTATTGACTGAGGCGGGCGCGGGTTTTGCGCGCGTCGGTATTACCAAGGATGCCGGTGACGATCCCGATGTCACCCATGGGGCGTTGATTGTGGTCACTGTTACGGTGTCCTTGGGGGGTGTTGTCTTTGCAGCCGGTGAGGGTGTGGGGACAGTCACCAAGGCTGGTCTGCCCATTGCGGTGGGTGAACCTGCGATCAACCCGGTCCCGCGTGAGATGATTACGGCGGTCGTTCAAGAGATGGCCGATAGGTTCGGCCAGCCGCCGGATATCAGGGTTGAGGTGTCCGTGCCTGGCGGGCGGGCGCTTGCCCTGAAGACGTGGAACCCGCGATTGGGGATTGAAGGTGGGCTATCTATTCTTGGCACCACCGGTGTTGTGCGTCCGTTCAGCTGTGCTGCCTGGATTGCATCTATCCACCGGGGCATTGATGTCGCGCGCGCAGAAAAGCTGCCTCATGTGGCAGGCTGCACCGGGGCGACATCTGAGAAAGCCGTGCAGGCGCTTTATGATCTGCCGGATCATGCCATGCTGGATATGGGGGATTTTGCGGGGGGTATGTTGAAGTATTTGGTTAAGCGTCCGGTGGGGCGCGTCACTATTGGAGGGGGAATTGGTAAAATGACGAAACTGGCACAGGGGGCTGTCGATTTGCATTCGAAGCGTAGTCAGGTGGATTTCGCCGGGTTGGCAGATCTTTCTGGCGATATGCGTGTTGCTGAGGCGAACACTGCGTTGGAAGCCTATGAGATTGCCGGGTCGGCGCTGGCTGAGAAAGTTGCAGGGCAGGCGTTGGCGCAGGTGCAGGCCCGCTTTGGATCGCCTGACATCGCATTCGATATCGTCATTATTGACCGCAAGGGTGCTATCATCGCGAGAGCAGGCGCATGACGCTGCTGGTGTTGGGCGGTACAGGCGAGGCGCGCCAGATTGCAGAGCGCTTGCAAGGGCAGGATGCTGTGATCTCACTTGCAGGGGCAACGCGGAACCCTGATGAGCAACCTTTGCCAACACGTATTGGCGGCTTTGGCGGGGAGGCCGGGTTTCTGGACTATCTGCAAAAGGCGGGGATCACGGCCGTGCTGGATGCAACGCATCCTTATGCGCAGCGGATCACAACGCGTACGGCGCAGCTTTGCAGTGCACAGAGGGTGCCTTACGTGCAGTTTCTGCGCGCGCCCTGGACCCCAGAGCCCCGTGACCGCTGGGTTGAGATCAGCTCCGAGACAGAGGCCGTGGATTACATCCCGCACGGGTCGGTCGTGTTTCTGGGAACCGGTCGGCAGACACTGGAGCGTTTTGCGAACTTGGAAGGGCGCGAGGTGATTTGCCGCCAGATTGATCCGCCGGTAGACCCGTTTCCCTTTCCCGGTGGGCAATATTTGATCGGAAGACCACCTTTTTCGGTCGAGGATGAGATTGCGCTGTTTCAGGATCTTGCCGTTGATTTCTTGGTCGTCAAGAATGCTGGCGGCACATCAAGCCGCACCAAAGTGACGGCGGCGGGATTGTTGGGCCTTCCTGTTTTGATGATCGCCCGGCCCCCGCAGGGCGATTGGCCGGTGGTCAATACCATCACAGGCGCATTGGCTTGGGTGCATGCGCTTTGAAAGAGCGGATTATTCGCTCTGATATCTGTGTGGCAGAAGGGGCGGCGTGGCTTTGCGCGGCAGACCCGCGATTTGCGCAGGCGATGGATGGATTGCCGCCTTTGCCGTTGCGCTTGAAACCTGACGGGTTTGCCGAACTGCTGAGTGCGATCGTGAGCCAGCAAGTCAGCGTTGCATCGGCAAACGCGATCTGGAGGCGGCTGCGAGAGGCCGGGATGGTGACACCCGCAGCGGTGGCACAGTCCAGCGAAGAAGACTTACGCGCGCTTGGCCTGAGCCGCCAGAAGGCCAGATATGCGCATGCCTTGGCGCTGGCGGAGGTTGATTATGACGGGCTGCGGTATGTACCGGCCTGCGAGGTGATCAAGACACTTACCGCCGTGCCGGGTATTGGCGCTTGGACAGCCGAGATTTATGCGATGTTCTCTTTAGGTCGTGCCGATGTGTTTGCTCCGGGTGATCTGGCGTTGCAGGAAGCTGCGAAACTGATCTTTGAACTGCCGGAACGACCCAAGGAAAAGGACTTGCGTGTGATGGCAGAGGACTGGTCGCCTTGGCGATCGGTTGCAGCCCGGATCATGTGGGCCTACTACAAGCATCACAAACAACGGGAAGGCATTAGATGACACGAGCTTTGGACGCCCAGCGGCGCGCACCTGTATCGGGCGAAACACGCTCTTGTGTGGTGTTTCTGCATGGCTATGGCGCGAATGCCGCTGATCTGATTGGTCTGGCTGATCCTTTGGGTGAACATATGCCCGATACGCTGTTTATCTCGCCTGATGCGCCAGAGGAATGTGCGGGTGCGCCGATGGGCCGCCAGTGGTTTCCGATCCCGTGGATTGATGGATCAAGCGAGGAAGAAAGCAAGCTAGGCCTTGATCGCGCAGCCGCCGATCTGGATGCGTTTCTTGATGGTGTGATGGTCGATGAAGACCTTTTGCCTGAACAGGTGATGGTGCTGGGCTTTTCACAAGGCACGATGATGGCGCTGCATGCGGTGCCGCGCCGCGAGGATGCGGTTGCCGGGATCGTTGCCTTCTCTGGCCGTTTGCTGGAGCCGGAACTTTTGGCTGACGAAACACAAAGCCGCCCGCCGGTTTTGCTGATCCATGGGGATGCTGATGATGTGGTGCCACCGCAATCGCTGCCGCAAGCGGCTGAGGCGCTGCAAGAGGCAGGTTGGAAAGAGGTTTACGCCCATGTCATGAAGGGCACGGGGCATGGGATCGCGCCAGATGGCCTGTCGGTTGCACTGGCTTTTATGCGTGATAGGCTGGGTCTGAGCTGATGAGAGGATGTGTTTTTGTCTTCTGTTAAGTGTTCCTTACAAATTGCACGTGATACTTGGGCCGAGGGTGATTGGGCCCTTTTGGCAGTACAGGTCTAAAGATGCACAGCCCTATCGTTTCACTTTTGGGTCCGAAGGATCGGCTGGGCTGGTTCATCCGCTATGCCATTCTGGCGCTTGGTGTCATTGGTACGGTCTTTGCCCATGACGTGATCACGGACAATGCTTTTCATGGTGATGCTGCAAGATATATCGGCGGAATGGTGATGATCGGCCTGCCGCTTTATGCGGTGGCGACCGGGATCATGGCCGATATGGGGCGTTTGCGGGTGCAGTTGATCAAGGCCAATGAAACGGATCAAATGACCGGCCTGCTACAACGCCCGCATTTTATTCGCCACACAGAGCGTAAGTTGCAGCAAACCGGAACGCTTTTGATGCTGGATATTGACGGGCTGGGGCAGATCAACGCCAAACATGACCATCATGCGGGCGATCTATGCCTGATGGCACTGGCCATCCGCCTGCGTGAAGTGACGCGCGAAACTGATGTGGTGGGCCGTATTGATGGGGCGACGATTGCGGTTTATCTGCCCGGCACACCGCTGGATGCCGGGCGCGCGGTGGCTGAACGTCTGGCACAGGGCATTCAGGTGACGACCGGCAAAACATTATTCGAGGTGACCGTTTCTGTTGGCGTCGCTTTGGCAGATGGCGACACACCGTTGGCCAAGCTGATGCAGCAGGCAGAAGCCGCACTTTTGCGCGCCAAGGCGCGTGGTCGCGCGCAGGTGATGATGTCGGACGGGCAACTGGCTGCCTGAACCGCACGTTGGGGCGGTTTTTGTCGCATATTCTGGGGGTTGTCACATTTCTGACGCGATATATAGTCCACCATAAGACGGATGCGGGACTGCCGCTTTGACTGCTCCCGCACAGCCTATCTAGGGTGTGACCTATGACGCAGACAGAATTCAGAACTGACTTTGTGCGCGCGCCAAGCGCGCTCAAGCATTATCCGGCGTTAGTACTGAATGCGGATTATCGTCCGCTTTCATATTATCCGCTCTCGCTTTGGCCGTGGCAGGAGGCTGTGAAGGCCGCCTGGCTGGATCGTGTCGATATTGTGAGTGAGTATGATGAGGTGGTGCGTAGCCCCTCAACGATTATCAAGATACCGTCGGTTGTGGTGCTCAAGGACTATATCAAACCGCAAAAGCAGGTCGCTTTCACACGCTTTAACCTGTTCTTGCGCGATGAGTTTTGCTGTCAATATTGCGGTGCACGGGGCGATCTGACCTTTGACCATGTCGTGCCGCGCGCCAGCGGCGGCATTACCAGTTGGGAAAACGTGGTGGCGGCCTGTTCGCCATGTAACCTGCGCAAAGGGTCACGGTCGCTGAAGCAATGTGGGATGAGCCTGCAAAAGCCGCCCCGCCGGCCTGTGCCAGAGCAGCTGCACAACGTGGGGCGGAAATTCCCACCGAACCATCTGCATGAAAGCTGGCTTGATTTTCTGTATTGGGATGCGGAACTGGATGCGTAATACACCAGCGGCGCTAGACTTGTGTGTGCTGCCGGGGTAGGAAAGCTGCGTTAGCGCTAACGCATCATCCATAGGGGAGTTTACTATGGTCTCTCGCGTCATCCCGGTCGATGAGTTCGATCTTGTGATTTTTGGCGGCACCGGTGATCTGGCCCGGCGCAAGATTTTACCCGGTCTGTTCCGACGGTTCTTGTCCGGGCAAATGCCTGCAGGGTCACGCATTATCGGCGCGGCGCGATCAGAACTGGATACAACAGGTTACCGCGACATGATCGCAGAGGCGGTGGCAGAGTTCGGTGGCGAAGAATCCAATAATAAAAAAGGCTTGCAGTCCTTTCTTCAACAACTTGAATATGTTGCGATTGATGCAAAGGGTGAAGGCGGCTGGTATGATCTGGCCCAGTTCGTCCGGCAAGATGTTGTGCAGGCGTTTTACTTTTCGGTAGCACCTTCGCTTTTTGGCGATCTGGCCGAGCGGCTCCACACCAACAAGATTGCGAATAAGAAAAGTCGCATTGTGGTTGAGAAACCCTTTGGCCGTGATCTGGAAAGCGCGCGTGCACTGAATGAAACGTTGGCCGCGCATTTCCACGAGCGCCAAATTTACCGCATTGACCACTACCTGGGCAAAGAGACGGTGCAAAACCTGATGGCTGTGCGTTTTGGCAATGTGCTGTTTGAGCCTCTTTGGAACAACCACTACGTCGATCACATCCAGATCACGGTGGCCGAAACCGTCGGTGTCGGTGGGCGCGGCGCCTATTATGACAAATCGGGTGCGATGCGTGATATGGTGCAAAACCACCTGATGCAGCTGTTATGCCTGATCGCGATGGAACCGCCGAGCCAGTTTGAATCTGACGCTGTCCGCGATGAAAAACTAAAGGTTATCAGGGCGTTGCAGCCCATTGATCATCACCATATTGTGCGTGGTCAATATGATGAAGGTCCCGATGGTCCCGGCTATCGTGACGATGCGGAAAATCCCCGCAGCTTTACCGAAAGCTTTATCGCGATGCGCTGCCATATCGCCAATTGGCGGTGGGCCGGTGTCCCGTTCTATCTACGTACCGGTAAGCGGATGAAGGCGCGCTCGTCTGAAATCGCCGTTGTTTTCAAAGACCTTGGCCACACTATTTTTGAAGGTGACGAGGCCCGGCATCGGAATATTCTATCCATTCGCCTGCAGCCCAATGAGGGCATGGATTTGCAAGTCACGATCAAAGAACCCGGGCCGGGTGGTATGCGCCTGATCGATGTGCCGCTGGACATGACCTTTGCGGAAGCCCTGGGCGACGATGCCGAAGATGTCACCGATGCTTATGAACGTCTGATCATGGATGTGATCCGCGGCAATCAGACTCTGTTCATGCGCGGGGATGAGGTCGAGGCCGCATGGGCCTGGACTGATCCGTTGATCGAAGGCTGGGAAGCGCGCAATGATGTACCAAAGCACTATGATGCTGGCTCTGCCGGGCCAGAAGATGCGATGATGCTCTTGCATCGTGATGGCCGCCGATGGCGCGATATCAAGGGCTAGGGCTGTCAGCCTGTCCCGACCCAATAAAGAAGGACTGCGTGCATGAAACTTGTTGAGTATCCCGACTCTGAAATGATGATGATGGATCTGGCCGATACGCTGGCCAGTGAGCTGAAGACATGCCTTTTGATGCATGATCATGCGTCCCTTGCCGTGCCGGGCGGCACGACGCCGGGGCCGATCTTTGACAGCCTGTGTGCGGCCGATCTGGATTGGGCGCGGGTGCATGTGATGCTGACCGACGAACGCTGGGTGCCGGAAACTTCTGACCGATCCAATACCCGTTTGTTGCGTGACCGGTTGCTGACCAGCCGGGCGGCGGCGGCGACCTATGTGCCGCTTTATGCAGACGCCGAAACGCCTGAAGAAAAGCTGCCTGAATTGGCGCAGGGGCTGGTTTCTGAGTTGCCGATCTCTGTAATGTTGCTGGGGATGGGGGCGGATATGCATACCGCTTCGATCTTTCCCGGAGCAGATCAATTGGATCACGCCCTGAAAGGCGATGACCTGTTGGTGGCGATGCGTGCACCCGGTGCGCCGGAACCGCGCATTACCCTGTCTGCCAAGGTTCTAAAATCCGCGATGAGCCGCCATCTGGTGATCATTGGTGGTGAAAAGCGCGAGGCATTGGAGCGCGCGCGCCATTTGCCGCCGCAAGAGGCGCCTGTCGCCGCGATCCTTTCAGATACAACAGTGCATTGGGCGGAGCGTTAAAGCATGTGGAATGAACTACGCGCGCATCATGCGCAGGTTTCGGATCGGCGTTTTGAAACGCTTGTTGATGCGGGCCGCGCGGATGAATTCACCGCGCAAACCGGTGATATGCGGCTGGACTACGCCAAAACGAATATCGATGCCACAGGACGTGCGCTGCTCATTGATCTGTTGGAGCAGGCGGGGGTTGCGCAAAAACGCGATGCGATGTTTGCGGGTGCGCCGATCAATGAAACCGAAGGGCGTGCTGTGTTGCACACGGCGTTGCGCAATCTCGATGGTGGTCCGGTGATAGTGGACGGCCAAGACGTGATGCCCGGAGTTCTGGATACGCTGGCGCGTATGGAAGGCTTTGCCACTGACGTGCGTGAGGGCCGTTTTGCCGGGCAGGGTGGGAAGATCACGGATGTCGTGAACATCGGGATTGGTGGGTCTGATTTGGGTCCTGCGATGGCGGTGCAATCTCTTGCACCTTACCATGACGGACCGCGCTGCCATTTCGTGAGCAATGTGGACCCGGCAGATATTGCGGGCGTTCTGCGCGCCTGTGATCCGGCGACGACCTTGGTGATTGTGGCCTCCAAGACATTTACGACGATTGAAACAATGACCAATGCACGCACGGCGCAGGCCTGGATGGGCCAGACCGTGACAGACACAGGTGCGCAGTTTGCAGCGCTTTCTACGGCGGAGGATAAAACGGCGGCCTTTGGTATCGATCCCGCGCGCGTGTTCGGGTTCGAGGATTGGGTCGGCGGGCGCTATTCCATGTGGGGGCCAATTGGCCTGTCTTTGATGATTGCGATTGGGCCAGTTGCCTTCCGTGCGTTTTTGCGCGGGGCGCAGGCGATGGACCGACATTTTCAGGCCGCCGCATGGCAAGACAACCTGCCTGCAATGTTGGCCCTTGTGGGTATTTGGCACAATCAGATTTGCGGTTATGCGACGCGCGCTGTTCTACCTTATGATAATCTTCTCAGCCGCTTACCGGCCTATCTTCAACAGCTAGAGATGGAAAGCAACGGCAAGGGCGTCAGTATGGATGGCGCTGATTTGGATGTGCCGAGCGGCCCAGTTGTCTGGGGCGAACCAGGCACCAATGGTCAGCATGCTTTCTATCAACTGATCCATCAGGGTACGCGGGTGATCCCATGCGAATTTCTGGTCGCCGCGCGTGGGCATGAGGATGATCTACATCATCAACATCAGTTGCTGGTCGCCAATTGTCTGGCGCAGTCTGAGGCCTTGATGCGGGGACGCACGTTGGATGAAGCCCGCAGCAAGGTTGCAGATAAATTTGACGGGGCAGAGCTGGAGCGGCAGGCACGCCACCGGGTGTTCAAAGGTAACAGGCCTTCGGTGACGATTGCTTATCCGCAAATGACGCCAGAGGTGCTGGGGCAGATCGTGGCGCTTTATGAGCATCGGGTGTTTGTCGAAGGTGTCGTGCTGGGCATCAATTCCTATGACCAATGGGGTGTTGAACTGGGTAAGGAACTCGCCACCGCCCTGCAGCCTGTCGTAGAGGGCAAAGAGAGTGCGGATGGCAAAGATGGCTCAACTGCCGCACTTGTGGACTTTTTGCAAAGCCACGGGGTGTCTTGAGCGCGCGGTTTTGCCATAAGCAGCGCAGACCGCATGAAGGATCAAAGCAATGACTGTCGATATGATACCGCTGGCGATGGGCGCCGTTTTGGTTGTGGCTATGGTGCTGGAAATCAAAACCGGGCGTATCCCCAACTGGTTGACTTTATTGCCATTCTTGCTGTTTGCTGCACTTTTGGTCGTTTCAGGGGATCGCACAACGCTTTATTGGCAAATGGGTCTTGCAGTGGGTGTTTTCGTCTTTGGACTTGTGATGTTTGCACTTGGTGGATCGGGCGCGGGGGCCGTCAAGTTGATGACCGGGACAGCACTTTTCGTGCCGCTGGCCAAGGCGGGTTATGCTGCCATTATCTTTTTTCTGGTGTTCTTCATCAGTTCTTTCGTTTTTGTCCAGATCCGCAAGGCTTTCGGGTCGGAAAATAGCTCTTGGCACCTGATGGCCAACGCTGTTTTGCCGTTGAGCTTTTCGATTGGTGTGGCAGGGCTAACGGGCATGTTCTGGCTATAAATGCCCATGGAGCGGGTAACGGGAATCGAACCCGTAACTGAAGCTTGGGAAGCTTTCGTGATACCTTTTCACCATACCCGCTTGTCCCGGTCAGATACGCTTGGGGCGGGCTTGCGTCAATGTATGTTTTGCGTACAGAACCTGTACATACCCTGTATGTACAAAGCATCCCTACCGCGCGCGTCTGCGTCTGCGCCCGCTGTCCCCGCCGCCTGTGTTGTGATTGACCTGCGGGATCGTCACGATGCTTTCCAAGATCGGGAATGGTTCTACCGCGTTGGGGATGTTTGAGGCGTTGACGAAGTGTTCCTGAAACCGCGGTTCAATCGCAGTTTCGATCTTGTGGATGTTGTGAACCGTCTCTTCGATTTCGTGCCGTGCTTCGGTGTTGAGCAGGGCGATCCGTGCGCCCGTGCCAGCGGCGTTGCCCGCGCTTGTTACCTTATCCAACGGTGCGTCGGGGATCATGCCCAGCACCATCGCGTGTTTAGGGCTGATGTGTGCGCCGAAAGCGCCCGCCAGAACCACGCGGTCCACCTTGTCGACACCGAATTTGTCCATGAGCAGGCGCGCGCCAGAATACAGCGCCGCCTTGGCCATTTGGATTTGCCGAATGTCGGTGTTTGTAACAGTGATCTTTGGCCCGCCATTTTCAGTACCGTCGTAGAGCAGGTAGGAATTCGTGCGTCCGTCCTGAAAGCAATTGGGTGATCCGGTCTGTTCGGCCGATCCGATCAGGCCGGGGCCGTCGACGATACCGGCCATGCGCATCTCTGCAATCACTTCTATGATACCGGATCCACAGATGCCGGTGATGCCGGTTTGCGCGATGGCGGCGTCAAACCCGTCTTGGTCGGACCAGAGCTCTGATCCGATAACCTGAAAGCGGGGCCGTTTCGTGACCGGATCGATTTCAACATGCTCAATCGCGCCGGGGGCCGCGCGCTGTCCGCTGGTGATCTGCGCGCCCTCAAAGGCGGGGCCGGTGGGGGACGAACAGGCGAGCACCTTTTCTTTGTTGCCCAGCAGGATTTCCGCGTTGGTCCCCACATCCACGACAAGCACAAGGTCTTCAGATTTGTCGGGGGCTTCAGAAAGCGCCACCGCCGCCGCATCAGCACCGACGTGGCCTGCGATGCAAGGCAACAGGTAGACACGGGACGCGGGGTGCAGGTTCAGGTCCAATTCGGACGCGCGCAGCGAGATAGCCTCAGACGTAGCGAGCGCGAAGGGGGCTTGGCCCAGCTCATAGGCGTCGATGCCAAGGAAAAGATGGTGCATCACCGGGTTGCAGACGAAGACGGCATCAACAATCAGGTCGCGGTCGATTTCTGCCTCGGATGCAATTTGCACGAAAAGTGCGTTCATCCCTTCCCGCACAGCCGTTGTCATCTCGTCCGATCCGGTCGGGTTCATCATGCCATAGCTGACCCGGCTCATCAGATCTTCGCCAAAGCGGATTTGCGGGTTCATGATGCCGGAGGACGCCACAACCTCACCCGATTGCAGATCACACAGGTGGGCGGCGATGGTAGTGGACCCCAGATCCACGGCGAGGCCATAAAGCGTGCCCTCGTAGAACCCCGGCCAGATGTGAATAATGCGTGGGCTGAAAACCGCGTCACCGAGGTGGACGGCGACGGTGACTTTCCATTCGCCCTTACGCAACGCGCTTTGCAGCGTTTTGAGAACACCAAGATCAGCCTCGAGATCGGGCAGGTCCCAGTCGCGGCGCAGGGCGGTAATCAGCCGTTCCAAGTCACCTGAGGGGTCGTGCATGTCCGGTTCAGCCACTTCGACATAGTACAGCTTGGTCGAGGGGTTCATGACAATATCGCGCGCTTCTGCCCGTTTGCGCACGACTTGCTTGTGCACTTGGCTTTCGGCAGGCACATCAATCACAACGTCGCTTTGGATCGTGGCTTGGCAGCCAAGGCGGCGGCCCTTCTTCAGCCCGCGTTTGTCGTCATATCGTTGTTCTACGCTGTTCCATTCGGACAGCGCCGTATCCGCCACCGTCACGCCATGCTTTGAGAATTCTCCATAGGATGGCGTGATTTGGCATTTCGAACAAATGCCGCGCCCACCACAGACACTATCGAGATCAACGCCTAGCTGCCGCGCCGCTGTCAGGACAGGGGTACCAACTGGAAAGTTGCCGCGTTTCCCCGATGGGGTAAAAATTACAAGTGGATCGTTGGACATGATGCGCGCCTGTTTTGTCTTGGCACGAATGTATCTTCTGCACGCGCAATAGAAAGGCCCGTATCCGTCATAATAACTATGAGCAGCGGCATTACGTTATGACGATTAGAGGTCTGCTTGGGGCCCAAACTACCTGTTTTCTGCGGTACGGCGAATGTCAGTTACCTGCTTGAATAGGCGTCCAATAACGATCAAAGAACGCTATGTATTGTCGTTCGGTCTTTGCACATGCTGCAACAGCTGGGGTCGCCTTCATCGCCTCGACCCATGCTCGGATGTTCGAACAGTCATCTGGAATAGATCCACCGCGATAGCGTTCTGCCGATATAAATCTTTCGATCCACGGATAAAGGCTGACATCCGCGAGACTGATGCTCTCACCAGAAACCCAGATTTTCCTGAAGGCCCTTGTCTCGATGAAGCGGAACCAATTGCCAAGCTTGTGGTTCAGCTCAGGCCACTGAGCGGGGTCATCGCTGTTCATGAGATTGAAATAGGCTGAAACCAATCTCGCGTGTACAAAATCGACCCAAAAACGAACATTTGCTTTCTCTGCAGGGTCGCTAGGCAATAACGAATTTTCGGGGAAAACCTCCTCTAGGTATTCATTAATGATTGCGCTCTCAAAGATCCGATGCCGTTGATGCACCAGGACTGGGACATGTCGATAAGGGGAAAGCTTTTCAGGGAAAGCTGCTTTGTGTTCCAGGTCAAGTGGAATGGCGTCATGTTCGAGTGCTTTCAGCTCTAACACCAAGCGGCATGAATGACAGAACGGGCAAAATTCAGATGTATAGAGGATCATGCCAATGGTTGCTCAATTCTGAAGTTTCTATGGCCTTGCCAAACCCTGCGCCGAGAAAGCCCGCTTTTCAAGCAAGCAAGGCGCTGAACCGGTCATTCGACACGGGAACTCCAACAGAGCTTCGTCCGCAAGCCGGCCAATCACGCTTCGTCAAGGACTTGGTGTTCTGCTGCTGCCACAGTTACCCCTTTCCGTTACCCCGCATCCATGCGATAGCGACGTGCCAACGATACCACGACAAAGGAGACTGGTTGATGGAGATTCGCGAGGCACTCACCTTTGATGATGTTCTGCTGGTGCCCGGGGCATCCAGTGTGCTGCCATCAACGGCCGATACCAGCACACGCGTCACCAAATCAATTGCAATGAACATCCCGCTTTTGTCCAGCGCGATGGACACCGTCACCGAGGGTCGTATGGCCATCGCAATGGCGCAGGCTGGTGGCATTGGTGTGGTGCACAAGAACCTCAATATCGAAGAACAGGCCAAGGAAATCCGCCGGGTGAAACGTTTTGTTTCGGGCACGGTTTACAACCCCGTCACCTTGCGGGCTGATCAAACGCTAGCCGATGCCAAAGCTTTGATGGATCGTTACCGGATCACTGGTTTTCCTGTGGTTGGCCCGGATGGCAAGGTCGTGGGAATTGTCACCAATCGCGATATGCGTTTTGCGCAGGATGACAACACGCCTGTCAGCGTGATGATGACCACCGATAATCTGGCCATGCTGCAAGAGCCTGCGGATCTTGATGAAGCGCGGTCTCTGATGCAGGCCCGCCGGATTGAAAAGCTGCTGATCACGGACGGTGACGGCAAGCTGACCGGTCTTTTGACCCTCAAGGATAGCGAGCAGGCTGTTTTGAACCCGATGGCGTGTAAGGATGGTCTGGGCCGTTTGCGTGCTGCCGCGGCTTCTGGGGTGGGTGACAGCGGTTTTGAGCGTGCCGAAGCACTGGTGGATGCCGGTGTCGATATGATTGTGATTGATACCGCTCATGGCCATTCCGAAGGTGTGGCCAAAGCGGTTGAGCGGGCCAAGAAGCTGTCGAACGAAGTACAGATCGTGGCGGGTAACATCGCAACGGGTGAAGCGGCCAAGGCACTGATCGGTGCGGGTGCGGATGCGGTGAAAGTGGGCATTGGGCCGGGTTCCATCTGTACCACCCGCATGGTCGCTGGTGTGGGCGTGCCGCAGCTGACGGCTATTATGGATTGCGCCGCTGGTGCAGGTGATGTGCCAGTGATTGCGGATGGCGGTATCAAGTTTTCCGGCGATTTCGCCAAGGCGATTGCGGCGGGTGCGTCCTGTGCCATGGTCGGCTCGATGATCGCGGGCACCGATGAAAGCCCCGGTGAGGTGATCTTGTATCAGGGCCGGTCGTTCAAATCCTACCGTGGCATGGGCAGCCTTGGGGCGATGGCCAGCGGGTCGGCTGATCGGTATTTCCAGAAAGAAGCCGCCAGTGACAAATTGGTGCCTGAAGGGATTGAGGGGCAGGTGCCTTACAAAGGCTCGGCCCATGCTGTTGTGCACCAGCTAGTTGGCGGTTTGCGTGCGGCGATGGGCTACACGGGCTGTGCGACCGTCGATGAGATGCGCAAGAACTGCAACTTCGTAAAGATCACCGGTGCTGGCCTGAAAGAAAGCCACGTCCATGACGTGCAGATCACCCGCGAAAGCCCGAATTACCGGGTCGGCTAGGCCATGACACCGGGCGCGCGTGTGGCGGCCGCAATTGCGGTGCTTGATGAAATTCAAGGCGGGGCGGCAGCCGAACAGGCGCTGACCGCTTGGGCGCGGGGCAGCCGCTATGCCGGATCAAAGGATCGCGCTGCTGTCCGCGACCATGTGTTTGATGTGTTGCGCGCAAAACGGTCTTTGGGCGATGGGTCCGGGCGCAGTCTCATGCAGCGTTTGGCGCTGCGTGAGGGCTGGGATATCGCAGCGTTATTTTCCGGTGATGGCCACGCAGCCGCGCCCCTGAGTGCAGAGGAACACGATGCGCTTGCCGTACCTTTACAGTTGTCAGATGCTGCGCGTTGTGATGTGCCAGAGTGGCTTTGGCCGCTGTGGCAGTACAGTTTGGGCGATCAGGCCGAGGCTGCTGCGATCACCCAACAAGGCCGCGCCGCGGTGTTTTTACGTGTAAACGGCAATAAGGCGACGGTCGCTCAAGCGACGCAGGCTTTGGCACAGGATACAATTGGTGTCGTTGCGTATCCTACGGCGCCGGGATGCCTGCGTGTGACGACAAACCCGCGCCGTATAAAAACCAGCGCAGCTTATTTGACAGGGCTGGTTGAGCTTCAGGATGCAGCCTCGCAGGAGGCGGTGCGCAACACGCCGGTTCCGACTGACGCGCGGGTGCTGGATTATTGTGCCGGCGGCGGGGGCAAGGCGCTGGCCTTTGCCGATATCCATGATGCAACCGTATTTGCCCATGATATCGCGCCGCAACGCCTGCGCGACCTACCGACGCGCGCTAAACGGGCAGGGGTGAAGATCACGATTTTGCCGACGCATGCCTTGGCCGATCACCCCAAATTTGATGTCGTCTTTTGCGATGCGCCTTGCAGCGGAAGCGGGACTTGGCGGCGCACGCCCGATGCAAAATGGCGTTTGAACGCTGATATTTTGCACGGGTTGATGCAATCGCAGGCCGAGGCACTGCACGGGGCTGCGCAATCAGTCGCATCAGGTGGCATCTTGGTTTATGCGACCTGTTCCGTACTTGCGGACGAAAACCGAAATATTGTGCAAAGCTTCTGTTTTCGAAACCCCGGTTGGCAGATCGTGCGAGACAACCAACGCTTGCCAGATGCGCATGGTGATGGGTTTTATACCTGCGTCCTTATGTATCCGTAATGCAACCTAGAATTGTTTTCAAAACTTTGATATCTGTGTTTAACGGACGTTAAGAAAGAAGCAATTAAGGTCCGCCTGCGTGTAGTGAGGTGTTGTTAGTGCCATTTGACCAATCATTTGAAATGCAATCTTCTTCGGTACCTCATAAGACCCCTTCGATCTTGCATCTATTGTCTGCCGGTGTGCTATGTATGGCGATCGCGGTTTTCCTGCCACTGGCTTCCATGCAGTATGGTTTTACCATCTGTGGCGGTATTTTGATCTGTCTTGCGGGGTTCTTGAAAACATCTGGTTTCGGAGCCGAGCAGCACAACATGCGTGTGTGGGAAACCGCAAGACGCATGATCGCACATGATGTCGGCGTTGGTTTTGTGACCGATCGGGCAGGCGTTGTTCAATTTGCCAATGCTGGCGCCAAAGACCGTTTTGGTGAGGCGCAGGGCCGGAGCCTTGCAGCTGTGTTTGAGGTGATGTTGGCCAACCCCGCCAGCGTTTTGTCTCAGGTCGTTTCGCAAGGGCAAGAAACCGGGGCGCAGACCGAAGATATCGTCACGCGCGGTGGGCACTTTCGGCTGCGTTTGCTGATTATGGGTGATGACTGCCATATGTGGTGGCTTGATGACCTCAGCTACAGCGGTGCCGTTGGAGGAAAATACCGGCACCACCGTGCTTTTCCGATGATGACGGTTGCCTCGGATGGTCGTGTTCTTGGTATGACGGATCTGTTTCGCGCCCGCGTTGGCTTTCCTGTTCGATCCTTGGACGAAGCATTCGAAGATTTGCCGCTGCGCAGCGGGCAGGTGCACAGTTTACGTGGTATGGATGGTCCTATTCCTGTTGTGGTGGCGATTATTGAAGGGAAAGACGATACGCGGGATATCTATCTGCTGCCGGGTGCTGGCGCATCGCTGATGCCACCGCAGTTGGAGGCCGGGTGGGACGCGATTGAGGATTTGCCGGTGCCGTTGTTGAAGGTGGCACAGGATGGTGCTCTTCTTGGGGCAAACCGCGAAGCCCGCCAATTGCTGAACATCACATCGACCAAAGGACGACATTTGGCAGATGTGCTGAATGATCCGGGGCGTCCTATCAATGACTGGCTGTCGGAGGCGCTCAGCGGGCATTCGGGAAATGTGTCGCAGTTTTTGAATGGACGTGGCAAAAAACAAGATACCTTTGTGCAGGTGACACTGAACACGGCCGGCGCGCCCGATGATTTGCATCTGATCGCTGTGTTGAACGATGTGACCGAATTGCGGTCGTTGGAATTACAGTTTGTCCAAAGCCAAAAGATGCAGGCGATTGGGCAATTGGCAGGTGGTGTCGCGCATGATTTCAATAATCTGCTTACGGCAATTTCCGGCCACTGTGAACTATTGCTCTGTAATCATGACGAACATGATCAGGACTATGGTGACTTGATCCAGATTCATCAGAATACCAACCGTGCCGCCAGCCTTGTGGGGCAACTGCTTGCTTTTTCGCGCAAGCAGAACCTGCAACTGGAAACGATTGATCTGCGCGACACGCTGTCGGACCTGACCCATCTGTTGAACCGTTTGGTTGGTGAAAAGGTGACCCTCACGCTCGATCATGACCCGCAATTGGCGCATATCAAGGCAGATAAACGCCAGTTGGAACAGGTGTTGATGAACCTTGTGGTCAATGCACGCGACGCCATGCAGGGCGCGGGCGAAATCCGTGTGTTGACCAAGAATACGAAACTAACCAAGGCAATGCACCGTGACCGGGCGACTGTGCCTGCGGGTGAATATGTCCTCGTGAAGGTGATCGACAAAGGGCAGGGTATTTCAGCCGACAAGCTGGGCAAGATATTTGAGCCTTTCTTTACCACCAAACGCACCGGTGAGGGGACGGGGCTGGGTCTGTCGACGGCTTATGGTATCGTCAAGCAGACGGGCGGGTTCATTTTCGTGGATACCGTGGTGGGCGAAGGTACGACGTTTTCACTGTTTTTCCCACGCCATATGGCAAAGGAAAGCCCAGTGCCAAAGCCGACAGTCGTCACATCGCCCCGTATCAAAACAAGTGCCGAGGGCGTTGTTCTGCTGGTTGAAGACGAAGCCCCTGTGAGGGCGTTTGCAACACGCGCACTACGTTTGCGGGGCTATACCGTGCTTGAAGCCGATCATGCAGAGGCTGCGCTGGAGATGCTGGAGAACGAAGATTTGCACGTCGATATTTTTGTCACTGACGTGATTATGCCGGGCCTTGATGGGCCAACTTGGGTACGTCAGGCGCTACAGTCACGTCCTGACACAAAGGTCGTTTTCGTATCAGGCTATCCTGAAGATGCCTTTGATGATGGCCAACCAGAGGTTGTTGGGGCCGCCTTCTTGCCCAAGCCGTTTTCGCTGAAGGATTTGACAGATACAGTGCAGGATCAATTGCTTGCACCGACTGACAAGGTGGCGACAGCCTGATGGGTTAGCTTAACCCGGCCAGATGTGCCGCAGACCCGGTCAGTGCGGCATAGTCATCTTCGATGACGTGAACGGCGAAATTGCCCATGAACCCCGCAAAGCGGCCCTTATCGCGAAAGGCCTCTGCGAAACCAAAGTGATTGAGGTGAGGGGCAAAGGCGCGCGCGACACCGCCTGCCAAATAAACGCCGCCGAACGGCAGTTGGATCAACGACAGGTTTCCGCAGACGGTGCCCAATATGCGGGTGAACAGTTGTGCAGCCGCCGCGGCGCGCTGGTCTGATCCGTCTGCGCAGGCCGCCATGATGTCTTTTGCCGCGCATTCGCGCGGATCGCCAGCTTCTTGACCCAGAAACGCATAGACGCGTTCCAGCCCGCGTCCCGATAGCACGTCTTCGACGGCGGGAAATCCATGTGCCGTTGACACAAATTGGCACAGCCGCAGTTCCAATTCATTGCGGATCGGCAGGTTTGCGTGCCCGCTTTCGGAAGGGGTGACAATGCGACCATGTTCGAGGTCATAGACCGGCGCGGCATTGAACCCGGTGCCTATGCCGACAACTAATTTCGTCGCTTTCGCATCACCGGTCGGGCCGGGCAGAATACATCGGATATTGGCATCGTCGATATGTCCCAGCGCGTATCCCTGCGCCTGCAGATCATTCAGGATCGCAACCGTTTCCGCCTTGGTCGCCCGCGCGAGCGTGTCTTTGTCAATGGTCCAATCAAGGTTGGTCATCGTCGCCCGGCCATCGCGCACGGGGCCTGCAACGGCGACACATGCAGCAATAGGATCAACGCCCCCTTCATCGGCGATATAACGTGTCAGAACGGATTCGAGCCCTGCAAACGCGGTGTTGCGATAGCGCCGGATCGTGCCGCTGACAATGCGCTGCCCATCAGCCAAGGCCACACGCGTGTTGGTTCCGCCGATATCGGCGACCAGGGAATATATGTTGTCAGGATGTCCCATTGCCGTCCTTACTGCGCGATCGCCGATTTGAGCGCGTGATAAGATGCTTTAGGCGTCCGCTTCAAGGTTTCAAAATCGACATGGATCATCCCGAACCGCTTTTCATAGCCAAAGGCCCATTCGTAGTTGTCCAGAAGCGACCAATAAAAGAACCCCTGCACATTTGCGCCCTCTGCAATGGCCTGTTGGGTGGCAAGCATATGATCCGAGACGAATTTCATCCGTTCGGGATCATAGACTGCCCCGTTTTCAACCTGATCATCCCAAGCCATGCCGTTTTCAGTTACATAAATGGGCATATCTCCGATGTAATCGCGCGACAGCCGGGTTAGGAACGTGCGGAGGCCATCGGGGTAAATCTCCCATCCCATTTGCGTTTTGTCGCCGGGGCCTTCCTCGGACATCAAATGCGGCCACACGGCTGCTTTATTGGCCATTATTTTATGCCGGGTGTAGTAATTCACACCAAGATAGTCGATGGGCTGACTGATCTCAGCCATGTCATCTTCCCAGCCTTTGGGCATGTGGGGGGCAAGCCCTGTCAATGCCTCAGACGGGTAGATGCCTTTGGTGATCGCTTCGATGAACCACCGGTTCATGATGGCGTCCCATGTCGTGGCGGCCTGTGCCGCCGCTGCAGAACTGTCCTGCGGTTCGGTATGATCAAAGTTCAGTACGATCCCGCAGTTCTGCATGCCCTTTGCACGCAGCCGTGTCATGGCGATACCGTGGGCCAGGTTGATATGGTGCATCGCGCGGGCCGTCGCCCGAATATCCTTAAGCCCCGGTGCGTGATGGCCGAGGAAATGCGACAGATATGAGATGCACCATGGTTCGTTAATGGTGGCAATCGCCGCAACACGGTCGCCAATCCGGTCGGTGATCACATCTGTAAAATCACCAAAATAGTTGCAGGTATCCCGGTTCATCCAGCCGCCCTGATCGGCCAGCGCAGCAGGCAGTTCCCAGTGATAGAGCGTTTGGAAGGGCTGCAAGTCACGTTCCAGCATCGCGTCAACCAGACGGTCATAAAAATCAAGGCCTTCGGGGTTGGGGGTGCGCCCATCGGGCATTACCCGCGCCCATGATGTGGAGAAACGATAGGCATCCATGCCGGCATCTTTGAGCAGATCGAGATCTTCGGCGAAGCGGTGATAGTGATCGCAGGCCACTGCGCCATCTTCGGCGCGGACCACATTGCCGGGACCAGCAGCGAATGTATCCCAATGTGTCGGACCTGCGCCACCAAATTGATGCCCTTCAATCTGATAGGCAGCGGTTGCAGCCCCAAAAAGAAAGTTTTCGGGGAAGTCGGATCGTTTGAAATCCATGATCAGTCCTTTCGGGGGGCAGGGCCGGTGGATGACCCGACCATCAATTCCGCTTCAAGCAGTCGTGTTTGCGGAGGCATGAGCGGGTTCGCGATTGCCGCCAGAAGCATCTCGGCCAATTGCTGCCCCGCATCGCGCACGGATGACCGGGTCGCCGTAAAGATCGGCACATCGCCACCGTTTTGCAGATACGACAGCGCATCGTCATGCGTGACGACAGAGACATCCTTGCCCATGACGTACCCCTTTTCCTCAATCGCGCGCCGCACGCCCAAGGCCGAGATCAGCGACGAACATAAGACTGCCGTTGGTGGATTGTCGCGGGCCAGCATGTCGCGCGTGCATGTGTAGCCGAACACCTCCGTCATTTCGCCAGAGCGCATCAGATCGGGATCAGGTGCGCCATCATGTGCCATCAGCGAGGCGGCGTACCCTTCGCGTCTGCGGTGCGCGAAATCCATCCCTTCCAGTCCGTTGATTAAGGCAATCCGGCGGTGGCCAAGATCAAACAGGAAATCTGTTGCCCGCTCAAATGCCCGGCGGTTGTTCACATCAAGCCACGCATAGGGCTGGTCATATCCAGAGGCGCGCCCATGTACCGCAAAAGGCAGATCCAGCGATTGCAACAAGGCGATGCGTGGATCGTCCATGCGCGGCCCGTGTACGACGACACCATCCACAGCACGCCGTGACTTAAGCCCTTCGTAGATGCGCCGTTCGCTGGCGTCATCAACGATAGAGAGGATCATTTCATAGCCATGACGCGCATAGGTTTCGCCCGCACCGGCGATAAAATCGCCAAAAATCGGATTAACCATCTCGTGTTTGCTGGATATCGGGATCACATGGCCGATCGCCAGTGCTTTGCCTGTGGCCAGCCCCTTGGCCCGTGTTGAGGGGCTGTAGTTGAAAGTGCGTGCGGCCTCTTCCACGCGGCGGCGTGTGGCCGGGCTGACCTCGGGATAACCATTCAAAGCGCGGCTGACGGTGGTTTGGCTAAGACCGAGATTCTGCGAGAGTTCTTTTAAATTCATGGACTCAGCTGTGTTTCCAAAGCGCTGTAAGACGAAATTTCTGCATCCCCGCGACACGGTCGTCGCACGAATAACCACAGTTGAGTACCATGATTTTAGGGAATTCCAAGAAAATATTTAGCGCTAACATAGCCGTATTGACAGCGACGCTAACTTCGCTGACTGTACCGTCACTCAAAGCGCTTTGGGTAGATGATTCCTTGGCGCGGGAAGAAACACATGCACGTAAGTGCAAACGAAAGTGACGCGCCACCGCGGCGCGATTGGGAGGAAAATCAATGAAAACGAAACTGTATGCCACTGTGGCAGCGGTTGCCTTGACCGCAGGCACGGCAAGTGCCGACGGCCATCTTCCGTTCACGCCGGGTGAGGGCGATTTTAGCTGGGACAGCTACAATGAATGGGTCGCGACTGCACCGGATCTGTCAGGTCAGAATGTCACGATCTTTGGGCCTTGGCTGTCGCCTGAGGACGGTATCTTCCGTTCCATGCTGGCCTATTTCAGCGATGCAACCGGAGCGAACGTCACTTACACGGGGTCTGATAGTTTTGAGCAGCAGATCGTGATTGATGCCGAAGCAGGCTCTGCCCCCAATGTTGCCGTGTTCCCGCAGCCTGGCCTGGCGGCTACAATGGCGTCACAGGGGTTGCTGACACCGCTTGGCGATGACATGGGCGCTTGGGTGGCTGACAACTATGCCGCCGGCCAGTCCTGGGTTGATCTGGGTACCTATGCTGACGCAAGTGGCGATGATCAGTTTTACGGGTTCTTCTACAACGTGAACGTCAAATCGCTGGTGTGGTATTCGCCAGAAAACTTCGAAGATGCGGGCTATGAAGTGCCTGAGACAATGGAAGACCTGATCGCATTGTCGGAACAGATCATCGAAGATGGTGAAACACCTTGGTGCATTGGTCTGGGTTCCGGTGCGGCAACGGGGTGGCCCGCGACCGACTGGGTTGAGGACATCATGCTGCGCACACAAGCGCCCGAGGTCTATGATGGCTGGGTGTCCAATGAGATCGCATTCAACGATCCGCGCGTGATCGAAGCGGTTGAGACATTCGGCATGTTTGCCAAGAATGACGATATGGTTGCTGGTGGTTCTGCCGCCGTTGGGTCTACTGATTTCCGTGACAGCCCAACCGGTCTCTTCTCATCGCCGCCACAATGCTACATGCACCGTCAGGCGTCCTTTGCGACAGCATTCTTCCCGGATGATGTTGTGCCGGGTGAAGATGCAGACTTCTTCTACTTCCCCTCCTTTGCAGAAAAAGACCTCGGTAATCCGGTTCTGGGTGGTGGTACGTTGATGGCTGTCACAAATGCCTCTGACGCAACAATGGCCTTCATGGAGTTCCTGCAGCAGCCCATTGCCCACGAGGTGATGATGGCGCAGACTGGTTTCCTGACGCCACACTCTGGCGTGAACCTTGAAGCCTATGGTGATGACATCCTGCGTGGTCAGGGTGAAATCCTTCTGAATGCCACAACCTTCCGCTTTGACGCATCAGACTTGATGCCGGGTGCGATTGGTGCGGGCACGTTCTGGACCGGCATGGTGGATTTTGTCGGCGGTGCATCCGCTGAAGATGTCACCGGTGCCATTCAGGATAGCTGGGACGCGCTGAAGTAAGCGCCGCCTGAGATTTGATCTCATATAACAGTGGTTCGGACGGGTGATCGTCCGAACTGACCCACGGTGCGGCATACGCCCGTAAGAGATACATCGCGAAGGGGAGGGCGCTATGAATCCGGCACTACAAGGATTAATCACGATCATCATCGGGGTCGGCGGTTGTGTTGGCTACTTTTATGGGGCGAACCTGTTTCTTGATAAGGTTTTGTTCAGGGCCGAAGGGCCCAACGCTGGCCGCAACATCAACCGCGCCAACCAGATCCGGCCTTGGTTGTTCCTGATGCCCGCCCTGTTGGCGCTGGGGCTTTACCTTGCATACCCTGTCTTCGCGACCCTGCGCCTGAGTTTTCTTGAGCGTTTGCCGGGCAATGAATACGCCTTCGTTGGCTTCGACAATTACACCCGGATGTTTGCCGAGCCCAAGTTCATGGAGGCTTTGCGCAACAATGTGCTTTGGCTGGTTGTCGTGCCTGCCGCCGCGACTGGTTTTGGCTTGTTGGCGGCCCAACTGACCGACCGCCTCAGCTGGGGCAATATCGCCAAATCCATCGTCTTTATGCCGATGGCGATTTCCTTTGTCGGTGCTGCCGTGATCTTTAAACTGATCTACGAGGCCCGTCCCGAAGATGTGGCGCAGATCGGTATCCTCAATCATCTTTACCTGACATTCGGGGGTGATGCGCCGCGGCAATGGTTGCAAATTCCGTTCTGGAACAACTTCTTTCTGATGGCGGTTCTGATCTGGATCCAAACCGGTTTCGCCATGGTCATCCTTTCTGCCGCCTTGCGCGGTATCCCGGAAGAAACGGTCGAGGCTGCGATCATTGACGGTGCGAACCCGTTCCAGATTTTCTTCAAAATCAAGATCCCGCAGATCATGTCGACCATCGTGGTGGTCTGGACGACGATCACGATTGCCACGCTCAAGGTCTTTGACATCGTGTTTGCGATGACCAATGGCCAGTGGGAAACGCAAGTTTTGGCCAATTATATGTACGACAAGCTGTTCCGTGCGAACGATTGGGGGATGGGATCAGCCAGCGCCATGATCATCATGTTGATGGTGACGCCGATCCTGGTCTGGAACGTCTACAACGCGCGTAAGGAGATGCAGTGATGGATGCGATGGCAGGAAGAAAGCCCGCAGTCGTTTGGGCATTGAACATTTCCGTGGTGCTTTTGGTCGCGCTTTGGCTGTTCCCAACGCTTGGTTTGCTGATTTCATCTTTCCGGACAGGTGACCAAATCACCGCCTCTGGATGGTGGTCAGCACTGTTCCCTGCAGAGCAGACCATGCAAATCCGCGTCGCTGACCCCGATGATAATCGGGTGGATTTGGGGAACGGGCGTTTCATGGTGGAAGGTAACATCTTCGATGGCGCCGGCTTTGCGGGCGAGTTGAACGCCTGGGGCACATCAAGCCGGCGGTTGGGTGAGTTTGAACCGGGCGTGGCTGCTGACCTGGGTGATGGTGAAACCTTAACTTTGCAAGCGGACGGCGCTTATATCTGGGAAGGCAATGACGACCAGATCAGCGGCCGGGCGCAGCGCGTCTTCCTTGATGTGGTCACACCACCGGACTTTACGCTAGAGAATTATAACTTCGTTCTCTTTGACGAAAACAACTCTGAAGGGATGGCCAAGGCGTTCTTCAATACGCTGACAGTGGTGATACCGGCGACGATTATTCCCATTCTGATTGCGGCCTTTGCTGCCTATGCGCTGGCATGGATGGATTTTCCGGGCAGGGCGATTTTGATTGCGATCATCGTGGGCCTGTTGGTCGTGCCCCTGCAATTGGCGCTTATTCCGCTGCTTTCGCTGCACAATGCGATTGGGATCGGGAAGGGCTATCTGGGGGTCTGGCTTGCACATACCGGTTTTGGTCTGCCCTTGGCGATTTACCTCTTGCGCAATTATATGGTCGGACTGCCGCGTGATATCATTGAGAACGCAAAGGTGGATGGGGCAACGGATTTCCAGATCTTTACCAAGATCATCCTCCCGCTCAGCTTTCCGGCACTGGCCTCTTTTGCGATCTTCCAGTTCCTGTGGACGTGGAATGACCTGTTGGTGGCGCTGGTGTTTCTGATTGATGCCTCTGGTCAGACAACAGTGATGACCAAGCAGATTGTTGAACTGTTGGGCACGCGCGGTGGCGACTGGGAGATACTTGCGACCTCGGCTTTCGTATCTATCGCAGTGCCGCTGGCGGTTTTCTTTGCAATGCAAAAGTATCTGGTGCGCGGCCTGTTGGCCGGTTCGGTGAAATAAGTAACCCGCAGCTTCAAAGCGCGCCTTTGAGGTTGCAACCAACCTAGGATTTACGACGATGACAACGGCGCTCGCCAAAAATACAGAGATGGCCATTAATAAAGACTGGTGGCGTGGTGCGGTGATCTATCAGATCTATCCGCGCAGCTTTCAAGACAGCAATGGTGACGGCGTGGGTGATCTTTTGGGGATCGTCCAGCGCTTGCCGTACATTGCTTCGCTTGGTGTCGATGCGATCTGGATTTCGCCTTTCTTCATGTCGCCGATGAAGGACTTTGGGTATGACGTCAGCGATTACTGCGATGTTGATCCGATGTTTGGCTCTTTGGCTGATTTTGATGCGGTGGTTGAGACGGCACACAGGTTGGGCATCCGGGTCATGATTGACTTGGTCCTGAGCCACACCAGCGATCAGCACGCGTGGTTTGGCGAAAGCCGTGCGAGCCGCACCAATGACAAGGCCAATTGGTATGTCTGGGCTGATCCGAAACCCGATGGCACGCCGCCCAACAACTGGCTGTCGATCTTTGGTGGATCAGCCTGGCAGTGGGACGCGCGGCGCGAGCAATACTATCTGCACAACTTCCTTGTATCCCAGCCTGACCTGAACTTCCACGAACCACAGGTGCAAGAGGCGTTGTTGGATGTGGCACGCTTTTGGTTGAACCGCGGCTGTGATGGGTTTCGTCTGGATACGATCAATTTCTACACCCATGACAAGCAGTTGCGCGACAACCCCGCCTTGCCGCCTGAAAAGCGGAACGCGACGATTGCGCCATCGGTGAATCCCTATAACCACCAAGAACATCTTTATTCCAAGAACCAGCCAGAAAACCTCGCATTCCTGCGCAAGCTCCGCGCGGTCATGGAACCCTATGGTGCAGCCGCTGTGGGTGAGGTGGGTGACGCTCAAAAGGGGCTGGAGATCATGGGCGAATACACCGCCGGCGATGATCTGATGCAGATGTGCTATGCTTTTGAATTCCTGTCCAAAGATCAACCAACCGCCGCACGCATCAAAGAGGTGATGGCGCGAGTGGATGATGTCGCCGCTGATGGCTGGGCGTGCTGGGCATTCTCGAACCATGATGTCATGCGCCATGCCTCGCGCTGGGATTTACCGCCTGCGGCACAGCGCATGTTTGCGACCCTGATCATGTGTTTGCGTGGCTCGGTTTGCCTGTATCAAGGGGAAGAGCTGGGGTTGCCTGAGGCCGATGTTGCCTTTGAAGACCTGCAGGACCCTTACGGCATCGAGTTCTGGCCAGAGTTCAAAGGCCGCGATGGCTGTCGCACGCCAATGGTGTGGGAAGCGAGCAACCAAAACGGCGGTTTCACGACCAACAAGCCTTGGTTGCCCGTTGCCGCAGAGCATTTGCATATGTCTGCCGCCGCGCAAGAGGATGAGCCCGGTGCGCTGTTACATCACTATCGCAAGGCGATTTCGTTCCGTCATACGCACCCTGCATTAAGCGTGGGCGATCATGACGGGGTACAGGCCAATGGCGATGTCGTTTATTTCACCCGCACTGAGGGGGCACAGACCATCTTTTGTGCTTTCAATGTCAGTGAAACACCATCTGATTTTGACCTGCCCAAGGGAAGCTGGACACCGATTGGTGCCGAGTTGGGCAGCGCACATACATCCGCAGACGGAAGACTGCACCTTGGGCCATGGCAGGTTTGCCTCGCGCTCAAGTCATAATTTCAAGGGGAGTGAGACATGGCTGATCTGTTACTAAAGGACGTCGCCAAAACCTATGGGGGCACGGTGGATGTTCTCAAGAACATCAACCTCGACATCAAACAGGGTGAATTGATCGTTTTTGTTGGGCCATCGGGTTGCGGTAAGTCCACGCTTTTGAGGATGATCGCGGGGTTGGAAAAGATCACAGGCGGGACGTTGGAGATTGACGGCACGCTCGTGAACGACGTGCCGCCCGCGCAGCGTGGCATCGCCATGGTGTTCCAGTCCTATGCGCTTTATCCGCATATGACGGTGCGCGACAATATGTCGTTCGCTTTGAAGCTGGCGAAGAAATCCCCCGCTGAAATCGATGAGGCCGTGAACCGGGCCGCCAAAATTCTGCAACTGGACGAATATCTTGATCGTCTGCCAAAGGCCCTGTCAGGTGGTCAGCGCCAGCGTGTGGCGATTGGCCGGTCGATTGTGCGGGACCCGAAGGTGTATCTTTTTGATGAACCGCTCTCAAATCTCGACGCGGCTTTGCGCGTCGCCACCCGGATCGAGATTGCGCAGTTGAAGGAATCGATGCCGGAAAGCACAATGATCTACGTCACCCACGATCAGGTCGAGGCGATGACACTGGCCACACGCATCGTGGTTCTGGCAAATAAGGGTATCGCGCAGGTTGGCTCACCACTCGAGCTTTACGAACGCCCTGAGAATGAATTTGTCGCTCAGTTCATTGGCTCTCCAGCCATGAACCTGTTGTCGGGTGAAATTGTCGAGACGGGTGCGCTCACCACGGTCAAACTGGATGATGGTGGTACGGCACAATCTATGGTGCCGACAGAGGCCTCTGACATAGGGCTGAAGGTCAACATCGGTGTGCGACCCGAAGACATGGTGCTGACCGACGATGACGCTTATGTATTCAAGGATACGGTATCGATTGTCGAAGCCTTGGGTGAGGTCACGCAGATGTATTTTGAACCACCCAGCAGCAGCAAGGACACAGATACTGTGATTGCAAAACTGCCGGGTATTCACACCGACATTCGCGGCAAAGAGCTGAAGTTCACAGCGAAACCTGAGAAGGTCCAGATTTTCCACAACGGACAATCGCTGTATTATCGATAACGCGCTTATTTCCAGCTTAACGCGTTGCGTGTACCGCGCCAATGTGTTCGCATCGATGTGTTTTCGATGTGGAGGAATGCGATGCAAACGCCGGAAAATATACTCAAAAAAGCCCTGCTAGCAGGGCAGTTGCAGCATGGAATTTGGCTGACATCCGGTACAGGCATTTTGGCGGAAATGGCGGGGAATGCGGGGTTTGACTGGTGCTTGATTGATGGCGAACACGGGCCGAACACAGTGTCGGATATCTTGCCACAGTTGCAAGCCCTTGCGGTCAGCGGCACACCAGCGGTTGTGCGCATACCCAACGCCGAGGCTTGGATGGTCAAGCAGGTGCTTGATCTGGGTTGTCAGACGGTGCTTGTGCCAATGATTGATGATGCTGGGATGGCGCAAGATATGGCGCGTGCCATGCGTTATCCACCGCAGGGTAATCGTGGGATGGGGGCTGTGCTGGCGCGGGCAACGGGGTTTGGGACAGTTGCAGATTATGCGCAAGACGCGAATGAGCAAGTCTGTCTGCTGGTGCAGGCAGAGAGTACCGCAGCGGTCGCGAACATTGATGCAATTGCCGCGACCGAGGGTGTGGATGGGGTGTTTGTCGGGCCGGCAGACCTATCCGCCGATATGGGTTATCCTGATCAGCCGGATCATCCTGAGGTGGAACAGGCCATTGATCATCTGATTGCGCGAACCGTTGCGGCTGGGAAGGTTGCCGGGATCATCACCTTTGACGAAACCCGATTTGATGAATACGCCAAGAAAGGTGTGACGTTTCTTGGCGTTGGCGGGGATATGGTGGTGTTGAACACCGCCCTGCGTGGTCTTGCAGGGCGGGTGTCGAGGTAGTCAAAATCTTGCAAGATTGTGGGTCAGATTTTCGAAAAATCTGGGATCTAGCCGCGACGGCGGCGTCCTGTCCGCGCGCGCCCTTCGCCCGCTTTTGGGGCGACGCGGTTGAACTTGATCCATTCGTTGCCGGATGCGTCATTATCAGTCAGGAAGTTGGCCGCGCGGATCGCTTCCATTTCCTTGCCTGCGCGTGGTTTGGTGGAGCCCATACCGAACAACTTAACAAAAGCTTCGTCATCCATGCCTTCGGGTAACACCACGCCGGCAGCTTCGACTTCGGCCTTCTTTTCAGCGATCTTTTTGGGGCCTATGGGCAGGGCCACCGGGTTCATGATGGCCGAGGTCATGCCAGCCGTCATTGCCATAGGCAGGAAGGCGTTGTTGATGCCGTGGCGGTTGGGCAGGCCAAAGCTGATGTTTGAGGCGCCGCAGGTCGTGTTCACACCCAGTTCTTCGCGCAGACGACGGACGAGGGTAAAGACTTGTAGTCCGGCAGTGCCCATTGCGCCGATGGGCATGACAAGCGGATCGACCACAATGTCATGAGCGGGGATGCCGAAATCTGCGGCGCGTTCAACGATCTTTTTTGCGACGGCAAAGCGCACGTCTGGGTCCTCAGAAATACCGGTATCGTCGTTTGAGATGGCCACGACTGGCACATTATATTTTTTGACCAACGGCAGAACGAGTTCAAGGCGTTCTTCCTCGCCGGTGACGGAGTTCAGCAGGGGGCGACCTTCGGCGGCTGCCAGACCATTTTCCAAGGCCCCCGGCACGGAACTGTCGATGCAAAGTGGGATATCTGTGATGGCCTGCACACGCTGGACCATTTCCTTCATCAGCGGCGGCTCGACAAAGTTATTGTCGGCATAGCGTGGGTCTTCGGCCATTTTGTTCGAGAAAACAGCGCCGGAATTGATGTCGAGGATGTTCGCACCCGCCGCGACCTGCGCCAGCGCGTCTGCTTCAACGCGTGAAAAGTCACCGCGTTCCAGCTCTTCAGCGAGGATTTTGCGCCCTGTCGGGTTGATCCGTTCACCGATCACGCAAAAGGGTTGGTCGAACCCGATAATGGCAGTCTTTGTTTTGGATTCGACAATCGTGCGTGTCATTGAGGCTGGTCCTTGAGGTGAGAGGCAGGGACGGCAGAGGCGCCGCCATGTGCGATGGCCCAGTTGGCGTTGGTCTTGATGCCGCCAAGCGGGAAGAAGTGAACGTTTGTGATGTTGAAGTCAGGATGTGCGGCCTTGTGGGCCGCCAGATCTGTCAGCACGTCCGTGGGTTCGAACGGCAACAAGAGCTTGCTGACATCCTTGGCGCGTTTTTGCAGGACCTTGAGTGAGGGACCGACGCCGCAGGCGATGGCGAATTTGATCATGGTTTGCAGTTTGGCGGGCCCTGCGATTCCGATATGGATTGGCAATGTGATGCCTGCGTCCTTGATCGCATCGGCCCATGCGATAATGGGTTTGGCCTCAAAGGCGAATTGCGTGGCCAGCGCCATTTCGGCGTCAGTGGTATCGTTGAAACGCTGCTTCCAGTGCAGTGCTTCCATAACCAGTTTGTCCGAACCGTCTTTGTCAATGTCACGGTTGCCTTCGGGGTGGCCTGCGACATGCAGGCGTTTGAAACCTGCTTTGTCGAAGAGGCCGCTTTCCAAAAGCTGCATCGAGGAATGGAAGTCGCCGTGCGGCTGTGTCACGCCACCGGCGAGCAAAAGCGCTTGATCGACGCCTGCTTCACCTTGATAGCGGGCAATCCAGTCAGCGAGCGTTGTCCCGTTTTTAATGATGCGTGCTGGGAAATGCGGCATAACAGCGTAGCCGTCGGCGGCAAGGCGTTTTGCCGTCGCGACCATGTCTTCGATCGGGGTGCCTTCGATATGCGCGATGTAAACTCGGGTACCTGCGGGCAGCAATTCGCGGAAGTTATCAACTTTTTCAGCGGTGCGCGGCATCACTTCGATGGAGTAGTCTTGCAGGAACGCCTCTATCTGAGGGTTCGTTGTTGTGTCCGCAGTGTCTTTGGTTTTGCGGAATGAAAGCAATGACATGAATGACCTCCGAAGGGCATGAAAAGGGGAAGGGGGCAGGGCCTTCAAGCCCAACCATCATTGGCGATAAGCGTTTTGATCCGTTCGACATCGTAGTCGGCGTCGATCTTGGCGACGGTGGCCTCTGCGGCTTCTTGGTCGCTGCCATCGACGGGAATGGGGTCTGCCTTGCGAAAGCCTGCCATGTAATCGTCAGACTCGGCTGCGCCTGATTTCATGGCGGCACGGTCTATTGCCTGTTCAAACCGTTCGGGCAGGGGGAGCTTAACACCCCGGCGCCCGCGACCAACGATGACCTGGGCTGGCATATCGCGCCAGTAGACAATGGTGACGTCAGCCATAAGTGATTCCCTTAAATCTTCTTTCATCCGTTCTATCACCGCGCTTTGCCGCTCAATGTCGGTTTTCGACATGGCATATGCTCACAGCGACCGTGCTGATTGCTAACCTGATGCGCCCCGCCAAAATAGTGCCTTCTATCATCATTATCTGCATAAAGGTTTTGTGGGGTCGCATCACAAGGCTTGTGCAAAGAGGTTTCCGCGCCTAGCTTGACTATAACACGACATAGGAGGGCGTAGTGATGGCGCCCAAGCGTCCCAAAGGTGCGGGCGCGTTCCCGAAAGCGGTCGAGACCCCCGCGCCAAAACAGCCTGATCCGGCGGACCTTTATGCCGCACTGGATTTGGGCACGAACAGTTGCCGCATGCTGATCGCCCAACCCAAGGGCAGTCAGTTTCATGTGGTTGATAGTTTTTCCAAGTCCGTGCAACTGGGCGCGGGGCTGGAAAACACAGGCCGGTTGTCGCGCGCGTCGATGAATCGGACGATCTCTGCCATGCGCATTTGTCGCGAAAAGCTAAAGCGCCACGGCGTGTCGCATATGCGCCTTGTCGCGACCGAGGCCTGTCGGCGTGCTTTGAATGGTGCAAATTTTGTTGCACAAGTACGTCGGGATACCGGGCTGAAGCTCGAGATTATCAAGCCTGAAGAAGAGGCGCGGTTGGCTGTCATTTCCTGTGCGCCACTGGTCAGCGTGAATACCGAACAATTGTTGGTCGTTGATATCGGAGGGGGGTCAACGGAACTGGTCTGGATCGATTTGACACATGTGCCGAAACGTGAACGGCCGCGTGCGATCATGCGTTTGCATGCGGGGTTCAAGTCTGATCCGGGGCCGTTTGCTGCGGCTAAAGTGGTCGACTGGATTTCAGTACCTTTAGGTGTGGCCACCCTGCGCGATCAGTTTTCGGATGTTGAGGATGATGCAGCCCGGTTTGCCCTGATGAGCTGGTTCTTTGAAGAGAACCTTGAAGAGTTTTCACCCTATGCCGCTGCACAGGCGCGCGAGGGCTTTCAGATCATCGGCACGAGCGGCACCGTAACCACAGTGGCGTCGAGCCATTTGGGTCTGAAACGCTATGACCGCACCAAAGTCGATGGGTTGCGTATGACGTCTGACCAGATTGATACGGTGATCCGCGATTACCTCACGCTGGGCCCCGCTGGGCGCCGCGCTGATCCGCGCATCGGCAAGGACCGGCAAGCGCTGATCATGTCGGGTTCCGCCATCTTGCAGGCGCTGATGCGGCTTTGGCCAACGGACCGTTTGTCTGTCGCGGATCGTGGACTGCGCGAGGGCCTGCTTTATGCGCAGATGTCGGCGCATGGGGTCTTGGAAGATACGCCGTTTTAGGCGATAGGCGGGGCTATGGCCAAGAAACCCACCAAAAAGAACACATCCGGGCGCGGACAGCGCGATTTGACCGTGAAGGTGAAAACCGCACGCGGGCGCAAGCTGAGCTCGACCCAATGGTTGCAGCGGCAGCTGAACGACCCATACGTGAAGCGGGCGCAGACCGAAGGGTATCGGGGCCGTGCAGCCTATAAGATATTGGAACTGGACGATAAATATCGCTTTCTGGTGCCGGGCGCGCGCATTGTCGATCTGGGCTGTGCGCCGGGGGGATGGCTGCAAGTTGCGGTCAAACGCGCGAATACACTGGGTGAGCGGACAAGCAAGGCGCAAGGGTATGTGCTGGGTGTTGACCTGCAAGAGGTGGAGCCTGTGGCTGGGGCAGAGATTCACCAGTTGGATTTCATGGAAGATGACGCTGATCTGAAAGTGAAGGACTGGCTGGGCGGCAAAGCCGATGTGGTGATGTCGGATATGGCCGCCTCCGCCTCTGGTCATAAACAGACCGATCACTTGCGGATCATCGCCCTTTGCGAAGCGGCGGCTTACTTTGCGTTCGATGTGCTGGAAGAGGGTGGGACTTTTGTTGCCAAGGTGCTGGCTGGCGGGGCCGAAGGGGATTTGCAGAAACTACTGAAGGCAAGGTTTACGAAGGTGGCGAATGTGAAGCCGCCCGCGTCGCGGTCGGATAGTTCAGAGAAGTTTGTGGTGGCGACGGGGTTTAAGGGCGCTGTTTAAGTTGTGTGGTCGTCGATATAGCTGATTGGTAGGCGATGACGGCTATCATTTAATGCGCAAAGTTGAAGGCGTTGATTCAGAAGCCATACGGCCCTGCAAGCCGATACATTGCAGCGAGGAAAATAGCACTTGGATTTATCATGGCTTCTTTTGATTTGTTTGATGGTTGGTCCGGCGGTCGCACACCTTAAGCATTTGCAACCAGCCGCGTTATTTGCAATTGTCGCAATCGTTTACGCGTTTTTCGGTAGTATTGGTTTTTTGGGCGACCAGGTAACTTCGGGTGATCCTTTGGACGTGCAAACCCCTTTCTCTTCGTATGATGTTGCGAAGGACTGGTGGCTTGCAATTCGTCTTGGTGCCGTCATGGCGTTTATGTCTGGGGTCATCTGGATGCAAACTTACGTGGGTGCGATGCAATACCCGCGTGTCACCAAAATGCTTTTCTGGCTGTTTCATCTTGGGATAATTACTGACAATTCGGCAGCGAAGTTCATCCTGTTCTTTTTCCCCGTGCCACAGCGATACACAGATTATGACACTTTTGCCGAACTCCTGTATCACATCACTCTGGTGGCTGAGTTGGTCGTAATTCTAGCGTTTTTAAGCCTAACATGTCTTCTGATGTGGTCCGCTGTTCGAAATTGGAAAAGACGCGGTTCACGTTCTATATGAGGTGTTTAAAAACTGATCGTTTGCAAACAAGGACGGCCATACATTAAGCGGTTGAGCAGATTTGCGTCTCCCAATCGCTGCACCGATTGATCAGCGCCTCTGACGTCACCCGGTCGGTCACGAAGTGATCCACCTGCGCCAGTGACGCGATCTTGACCGGGGCTTTGCGCGTGAACTTCGTGCTGTCGGCGACAAGGATCGTTGCCCGTGCCGCTTTGATCACCTGTTGGCTGACCCGTACTTCCTCGGGGTCGAAATCCAGCAGATCGCCGCTGAGGTCGATGGCCGAGGCGCCAATCACGGCGAAATCGACCTTGAACCGATCAATCGCCAGGGCGGCAAGATCGCCCACCAGCCCGCCGTCTGACCGCCGCAGACTGCCGCCTGCCACCACCACATCGCAGCTGGGGTTTTGCGCTAAGATGTTCGCTACGTTCAGGTTATTGGTCACCACCATCAGGTTACGGTGGGCGTGCAGGGCGTGGGCCACTGCCTCTGTCGTTGTTCCAATGTTGAGGAACAGCGAGGCGTTATCGGGGATCAGCTGGGCCGTGCGCCGTGCGATCCTGATTTTGATATCGCGGTTCAGCGCGCGTCTGTCGCCATAGCCGATGTTGCTAACGCCAGAGGGCAGGACGGCACCGCCGTGGATGCGCTCTAACAACCCCGCAGCACAAAGCTGGCGCAGGTCACGGCGGATGGTTTGCACGGCAACGCCTAATTTGGTGGCCAGGTCGGTCGCCAAGACCTTGCCTTCGGTCTGGGCGAGGGCGCGGATGTGGGCAAGGCGGGTTTCGGTATCCATATATTCGTTTATGAAATTAAACGAACACAGTGCAACTTGAATAATATGAAAATATGATATTCAACCGTTTCGGTTCATTTTCGTATGTGAAGGCGCGAACAGCAAAAACGTTGCGACTTGCGCCTGCCCACCATGCGTCTAAACCATCCGCAAATTAATGGGGAACGACATGGACGCGGACTTTGACATCTTTATCATTGGCGGCGGGATCAATGGCTGCGGCATCGCGCGCGATGCGGCAGGGCGTGGGCTGAAAGTTGGGTTGGCCGAGATGAATGATCTTGGTTCGGCGACCTCTTCAGCATCGACGAAGCTGTTTCATGGTGGCTTGCGCTATCTGGAGTTTTTTGAGTTTGGTTTGGTCAAGAAAGCTTTGGTTGAGCGCGAAGTATTGCTCAAGAACATGCCCCACATCTCTTGGCCAATGCGTTTTGTTCTGCCTTATCACGCCGACATGCGGTTCGAGAACGATACGCCAACATCGAAACTGCTCTCGACGGTCATGCCATGGATGAAGGGCCGGCGACCAGCGTGGCTGATCCGCCTAGGACTGTTCATGTATGACAATCTGGGCGGGCGAAAAATCCTGCCCGGCACCCATGTGGTCGATCTGACCAAGCGCGAGACTGGTGAGCCGCTGAAAGGTAAATTCAAGAAAGCCTATGAATACTCTGACTGCTGGATCGAAGACTCGCGTCTGGTGGTTCTCAATGCCCGTGATGCAGACGAACGCGGTGCCACGATCATGACCCGCACCAAAGTGGTGAGTGCGACCCGTGTTGATGGTGTTTGGCAGATTGTCACTGCGCATGGCGGTGTTCAGCATACGCATACCGCCCGCGCACTGGTTAATGCCGGTGGCCCATGGGTGGAAAACATCGTGCGCGATGTGGCCCGGCTGAACACATCAGAGGGTGTGAGGCTGGTCCGGGGCAGCCATATCGTGACCAAGAAGCTTTTTGATCACGACAAGAGCTACTTCTTTCAAGGTGAGGATGGCCGGATTATCTTTGCTATTCCCTATGAGACAGATTTCACACTGATCGGGACAACTGATGCCGAGCATGAGAACCTGTCAGAACAGCCCTATGCGACCGATGAGGAACAGGATTATCTTTGTGCCTTCGCGTCCCAATATTTCGAAAAATCAGTCACCCGCGATGATATCGTCTGGACTTATTCAGGTGTTCGCCCGCTCTATGATGACGGGGCAAAGTCGGCGACTGCGGCGACCCGTGATTATGTGCTGTCTTTGGATGAGAATGGCGCGCCGCTCTTGAATATCTTCGGTGGCAAGATCACGACCTATCGCAAATTGGCCGAGAATGCGTTGAAGAGGCTTGAGCCACTGGTGGGCGGAGGCGCACCCTGGACGGCAGATGCACCATTGCCCGGTGGGGACTTCAGGGTGAAGGAACGCGATCAACTGGTTGCGGACTTGCAGGCGGCGTATCCATTCGTGGATGCAAACTGGGCGCTGCGTCTGATCAAAGGTTATGGGACAGAGGCGCGGACAGTCTTGGGCGACGCCAAATCTGCCGCCGATCTTGGGCGCGATTTTGGGGGCACATTGACCGAGGCCGAGGTGAAATGGCTGATGGCCAAGGAATATGCTCTCAGCGCCGAAGATGTCGTTTGGCGACGCTCCAAGCTGGGTTTGCGCCTGACCTCTGATCAAGTTGCTACCCTTGACGCCTTTATGGCGGCTTGAAACAAAACGACAAACGGGGGGACACCATGACTTACATTCTGGCTATCGACCAAGGCACGACATCAAGCCGCGCGATCATCTTTGACGCTGACATGCAGATCAAGGCGACCGCGCAGGAGGAGTTTACCCAGCATTTCCCGCGGTCAGGATGGGTGGAGCATGATCCATCCGACATATGGTCATCGGTTGCCTCGACCTGCCGAGGTGCGATTGAGAAGGCAGGGATTACCGCCGCCGAGATCGCCGCGATAGGGATTACCAACCAACGTGAGACGACACTGGTTTGGGATAAGAACACGGGTGAGCCGATCCACAATGCGATTGTCTGGCAGGACAGGCGAACAGCACCCTTTTGCGAGGAACTGCGTAAGGAAGGGTTTGAGGCGACCATCACACAGAAAACAGGGCTTCTGGCGGATCCTTATTTCTCAGGGACGAAGGTGAACTACATCCTCGACAAGGTTGAGGGTGCGCGGGCGCGCGCCGAAGCTGGCGAGCTGCTTTTCGGGACTGTCGACTGCTATCTGATCTGGAAGCTCACGGGCGGCAAGCGCCATGTGACCGACGCCACAAATGCCGCCAGAACAATGCTTTACGACATCCGCAACGGGCGGTGGAGTACAACGATTTGTGAGCGTTTCGGTATCCCTATGTCTATGCTGCCAGAGGTATTGGATTGCGCGGCAGACTTTGGGGTGACCCGCGCGGATCTCTTTGGCACAGAGCTTCCGATTCTTGGCGTTGCGGGCGACCAGCAAGCGGCCACAATCGGGCAGGCCTGCTTCGCGCCGGGGATGTTGAAATCGACCTATGGCACAGGATGTTTTGCATTGCTCAACACCGGCGACACGCTGGTGGAAAGCAAAAAGCGGCTGTTGGGCACGATTGCCTATCAGTTTGACGGCAAGCCGACCTATGCGCTGGAAGGGTCGATCTTTATCGCTGGCGCGGTTGTGCAATGGCTGCGCGACGGATTGAAGATCATCCGTGACGCCAAGGAAACACAGCCCTTGGCAGAGACTGCTGATGCAGCGCAGGAACTCTATATGGTGCCGGCTTTTACAGGCCTTGGCGCGCCTTACTGGGATGCGGAGGCACGCGGAGCAATCTACGGCTTAACCCGCAACTCCGGCCCGGCAGAGCTCGCGAAGGCGGCGCTTGAAAGTGTCGGTTTTCAGACGCGTGATTTGTTAGAGGCGATGAAGAGCGATTGGCAAGCCTCTGATACAGATGGCATTTTGCGGGTTGATGGGGGCATGAGCGCATCGGATTGGTCGATGCAGTTCCTGTCCGATATCATTGGCGCGCCGGTGGACCGGCCAACGGTGTTGGAGACAACGGCTTTGGGTGTGGCGTGGCTGGCGGGCAGCCGGGCTGGTGTTTATCCCGATCAGGCCGGTTTTGCGGCCAATTGGGCGCTGGATCAGCGGTTTGAACCGCAGATGGATGAGGTAACGCGGGAGCGGCGGTATGCGGGCTGGCAGGATGCGGTGAAAAGGACTTTGAGCGGAAGGTAGATGTCGGCTTTGCGAATGAAGCTGACCTTACCCCAATACGATTTCGACAATATGGTTCACGATCTTTTGCCCGCCTTGGTTGGATGGCTCAATCGGCGATACTATCGAAAAGTCGTTGGTATCGGTGCACACTTCTTGCAATGAGAGCACCGGAATTCCTTGAGCGCTTGCTTGTGCTACTATGACTTCGTTGAATTTGCCGATAGCGAGCGGAGCAAACTGCCGCCAGATAGGATCTTCAAACGGTACAGCAGTGTAAATTGTACACACATAAACCTTTAAACCGGTTGCTTTCGCAGCATCAAGCATAAGCCTATAGTCAGAAGTGAATTCAGCCAAAGGACCGCATAGAAGGGTGTCTAAGTCATTGATATGTTGTATTTTTGAAAGAAGCGCAGAATGGTAGCGCGCGTCGTTTCCGCCAACGCTAACGATCAAGTCGGTCGCGTTTGAAGGCAAGTCTGCGATCTGGTCTTTAACATGCCTAATACAATCACCATCAACAGCGACTTTGGATGCCGAGCATGCTGCAGGAAGCGTACAGCGCAATTGTTCAATCACACCAGCTTCACCCAGAACGTAACCGTCGTTATCAAAGATCGAGTCGCCTGCCAGAACTAAGTGCTTAGATTTCATACCGACGTTCTCCTGCGGGCTACTGGCTGGAACAAACTACATGGGAAAGCCTATGGAGAAAATCATTGGAAAGGTCAATTTGGGCTCATGGCGCTCTTTAGGCATTAGTTATCATGACTTCGACATCTCCCACACCGCAAACTCCGCCGCCCGTTTATCCCGCAACTTTGCCTCCACCTCTGCCGACAAAGTCAACTCCATCTTCGGCGACACATTCTTTTGCTTCAGCATGATCTGCACCGCTAGCCGCTCTTCCAGATACCCGATCACCTTGTCCCATTGCTCATATTGAAACAGATGTTGCGCGCCCATCTCGCCATCGTTGATCCGCAGAAACTTGTTTTGTGAGCCGACGTTTGCAAACGGGGCGGGCGTACCCTTGCAGTACTCCAGCACAAAATCGTCAAAACTGACGTCACGTGTACTGTTTTCATGCCCGATCAGATCGGCGCGGGTGCGATACCGATACCAGCTGCCCAGCCAGTCAATCGGGTTGCGCACGATGGCCATCAATTCGGGGTTTTGCCCGCCGACCTGCTTGAACATCGGTTTAAGGAATCGTTTATAGCGGTAGCATGGCGCATGTTTCAGCTCTGGCGGATCGCGTAGCACCAGTGACGCACGCGGGGCCAGCGCGCCTTCCAATGCGGTGGACCCTGTCTTGGGCACTGCCATCAGCACCAGATTTTCTTTCCAGAAAACAAGCATTTATTCGCTGTCTTTCGTCTGTTTCGCAGCTAATGCTAGGCCATAAACCTTTCCTTAACCACCTTTGGATGAGGGTGAGTGATGAAAATTTATGTTGCAATGTTCTGCTTTTGATCTCATTAACAATGAGAACACAATGAGAACAAAAGCAGTGATTGCCGCCCTTTGGACGGCGTGAAATAAGGACAGGACACATGGCAACGGCAGAACTCCTCAAAATGACTGACAAGAAGACCGCGGATAAAGAAAAAGCGCTGGAAAGCGCGCTGGCGCAGATCGAACGGCAGTTCGGTAAAGGCTCTATCATGAAGCTCGGCGGTCAGAATCAGATGGCCGATATCGAGGCGACATCGACCGGTTCGCTGGGTTTGGATATCGCACTGGGGATTGGTGGATTGCCCAAGGGCCGCGTGATAGAGATTTATGGTCCTGAATCGTCGGGTAAAACCACGTTGACCCTGCACGCGATTGCGGAAGAGCAGAAAAAAGGCGGGGTTTGCGCCTTTGTCGATGCGGAACACGCGCTGGACCCGCAATATGCGAAGAAACTGGGCGTGAATCTGGATGAACTGCTGATTTCGCAGCCTGATACCGGTGAGCAAGCGTTGGAAATTGTCGACACGCTGGTGCGGTCCGGTGCGGTGAACATGGTGATCGTGGATTCGGTAGCTGCCTTGACGCCAAAGTCCGAATTGGAAGGCGATATGGGCGACAGCTCTGTCGGTGTGCATGCGCGCTTGATGTCCCAGGCGATGCGCAAGCTGACAGGTTCGATCAACCGTTCAGGCTGCATGGTGATTTTCATCAACCAGATCCGGATGAAGATTGGTGTGATGTTTGGCTCTCCTGAAACCACGACTGGTGGTAATGCGCTGAAATTCTACGCCTCTGTCCGTCTGGATATCCGCCGGATCGGTGCGATTAAGGATCGTGACGAGGTTGTGGGGAACGCCACTCGTGTGAAGGTAGTAAAGAACAAGGTGGCGCCGCCGTTCAAACAGGTGGAATTCGACATCATGTATGGCGAAGGCATCTCGAAGATGGGTGAATTGCTTGATCTGGGTGTGAAGGCCGGTGTGGTCGAAAAATCTGGTGCTTGGTTCAGTTATGGCGACGAGCGGATCGGGCAGGGGCGTGAGAATTCCAAGATTTTCCTGCGTGAAAACCAGAACATCGCGCTGGAGATTGAAGATAAAATCCGTGCGGCGCATGGGTTGGATTTTGATCTGCCGGAAGGCGTCAACGATGACGGCGACGACGACTTGGTCGAAGTTTAAGGTTGCAGACTGCAACTGCTGAAAATGTATCCGCCGTAAGTGGTTGGTAGAGAATATCCGGAAAAGGGTGCCGTAAAATACGGTGCCCTTTTTCGTTTTTGCAATGCCTTGTTTGATCCGTTTGATGGCATGAGGAAATTCAGGGGGTGTTTGTCTGTGGACAGTGTGCTGGTGCGGGGCTATTTCTGCGGTTCAACAGAAAACCTTGCCTGAAAGCACGCTATGACAAGTCTTGCTGACATCCGTTCGACCTTTCTGAATTACTTTGGCAAACAAGGCCATGAGGTTGTGACCTCTAGCCCGCTTGTGCCGCGCAACGACCCCACGATGATGTTTGCCAATTCGGGCATGGTGCAGTTCAAGAACCTGTTTACCGGGGTTGAAACCCGCGACTACGCGCGTGCGACCACCAGCCAGAAATGTGTGCGCGCCGGCGGCAAGCATAATGATCTGGACAATGTCGGTTATACCGCGCGCCACCATACGTTTTTCGAGATGCTGGGTAACTTTAGCTTTGGTGATTACTTCAAGGCAGAAGCCATTGCTTTTGCATGGGAATTGCTGACGCAGGACTTTGGCATCGATAAGGACCGTTTGCTGGTAACGGTCTATCACACCGACGATGAAGCGGCTGATATCTGGAAAAAAGTCGCCGGTCTGCCGGATGACCGGATCATCCGCATTGCGACCGACGATAATTTCTGGCGCATGGGGCCCACTGGCCCTTGCGGCCCATGTACCGAGATCTTCTATGATCATGGCGATCATATCTGGGGTGGTCTGCCGGGATCACCCGAGGAAGATGGCGATCGGTTTATTGAGATTTGGAATATCGTGTTCATGCAGAACGAACAGTTCGCGGATGGCACTATGACACCGCTTAAGATGCAGTCGATTGACACAGGCATGGGGCTGGAACGGATCGCGGCGCTGTTGCAAGGCAAGCATGACAACTATGATATCGATGTGATGCGTGCCTTGATTGAGGCGTCGGCCGATGTGACATCAAGCGACCCCGACGGTCCGGGCAATACCCACCACCGGGTGATTGCGGATCATCTGCGATCGACTTCTTTCCTGATTGCTGAGGGTGTTCTGCCCTCCAACGAAGGGCGCGGTTACGTGCTGCGCCGCATCATGCGCCGGGCCATGCGCCATGCGCATCTGTTGGGTAGTAAAGACCCGGTCATGCACCGTTTGGTGCCTGCGCTGGTGCAGCAGATGGGGGCCGCTTATCCTGAGTTGGGTCAGGGTCAGCGCCTGATTGAAGAGACGCTTTTGAACGAAGAGGTCCGCTTTAAGCAAACGCTGGATCGTGGTTTGAAACTCTTGGATGAAGAACTGGCCGGTTTGCCAGCGGATGCGGCACTGCCCGGCAAGGCGGCCTTCAAGCTTTATGATACATACGGCTTCCCCCTTGATCTGACGCAGGACGCCCTGCGTGAAAAGGGACGGGCGGTTGATACCGATGGGTTTGATGCGGCCATGGCAGAACAGAAAGCGAAGGCCCGCGCGGCGTGGTCTGGCATCGGGGATGCGGCTGAGAGTGCTGTTTGGTTTGATATCGCTGATGAAAGCGGTACGACGGATTTTCTGGGATACGATACGCTGAGTGCTGAAGGACAGATTGCGGCATTGGTTGTTGATGGGGCCACGGTTGATCAGGCGGAGGGCACCGTTCAAATTGTGCTGAACCAGACACCATTCTATGCCGAAGCGGGTGGTCAGGTTGGCGACGCGGGTATGCTGATAACAGAGACCGGCAAGGCCGCTATTTCGGACACCAAGAAGATTGCCGGTGTTTATGTTCATATCGCAAAGGTCATGGAAGGCCACATCGGCAAAGGGCAGGGTGCTGAACTTTCTGTCGATGCGGCACGCCGCAGTGGCATTCAGGCAAATCACTCTGCCACGCATTTGTTGAACGAGGCGCTTCGCGAAGTGTTGGGCGATCATATCGCGCAGCGTGGGTCGCTGAATGCACCAGATCGTTTGCGCTTTGATTTCAGCCATACCAAGGCTCTGTCCGAGGATGAACTGGCACAGGTCGAACGTGATGTGAATGCGATTATTCGTCAAAATAGCACGGTTGAAACCCGGATCATGACACCTGATGATGCCCGCGCCATGGGCGCACAGGCGCTTTTTGGTGAAAAATACGGTGATGAGGTACGCGTTGTATCGATGGGCTGGCAGGATGGCTCTGGCAAGGGCACAGATGGCAATACATATTCGTTGGAGCTTTGCGGCGGCACACATGTATCGCAATTGGGCGAGATCGGGGCCTTTGTCACTTTGGGCGATAGCGCGTCAAGCGCCGGTGTCCGCCGGATTGAGGCGCTGACCGGTCAGGCGGCGCTGGATTATCTGCGCGAACAGGATGCGCGCCTGGGGCAGGCGGCAGCGGTGCTAAAGGCGCCTGCGGCTGAGGTCGCTGAACGCGTGAAAGCTTTGATGGATGAGCGTAAGGCGCTTGCAAATGAAGTGGCGCAATTGCGCCGTGAGGTGGCCATGGGCGGCGGCGCCGGCAGTGACGCGGTGCAGGTGGATGTGAACGGTATCTGCTTTATGGGACAGGTAATGTCAGGCGTGTCTGGCAAAGATCTTCCGTCGCTTGTTGATCAGTTCAAGGAAAAGATCGGCTCTGGCGTGGTTGTTCTGATTGCGGATGCAGGCGGTAAGGCTGCCGTCGCTGCTGGGGTGACAAGTGACCTGACAGATCGGGTCTCTGCGGTGGATGTCTTGCGCGCTGTGACGCCTGAGTTGGGCGGCAAGGGTGGCGGTGGTCGCCCTGATATGGCGCAGGGTGGCGGTGCATCCGCTGAGAACGCAGAGGCCGCGATCGCGGCGGCCAAAGCTGTTTTGGAGGGAGTAAAATGAGCGCACTTTGGATTGCACATGTGACGGTGACGGATGAAGCCGCCTACGGCGAATACGCCAAGCGGGCGACGGGCGCGATTGCAGATCACGGCGGCGTCTTTTTGGCCCGCGGTGGCGCATATGAGCAGTTGGAAGGGCCTGATCGGCCGCGCAACGTTGTGGCGCGCTTTCCCAGCCTGCAGGCAGCCCACGATTGCTATTACTCGGATGCGTATCAAGAGGCGCTTGGCTTTGCCAAAGGGGCCAGCCAACGTGAACTGAGCATCGTTGAAGAGATCGATTGAAAGGTCAGCTTGGCGAAATGATGGCCCGCCATGCGCGGGCCGGACGGTTAGACTGGATAGGGCTGCGGGCAGAACGCTATGCGCCCATCGATATCGTTCAAAGCGTCGATGTCATAGACACTGGCTTGGTTGGTGATCATGGGCGTGCCGGTAAGCGTGCTGTGACCTTGATCCAAGCGGAACATTTACCTGTTGTCGCGGCCCTGTCAGGTCATGATGTTATCAAGCCAGAGGTGTTACGCCGCAATCTTGTTGTGTCGGGATTAAACCTGCTGGCTTTGCGCAAAGGCCTGCTGCGTGTCGGCGATGTTGTGTTAGAAATCCATGGGCCGTGCCCGCCCTGTTCCCGCATGGAAAAAGAGCTGGGGCCCGGCGGTTATAACGCGATGCGTGGGCATGGCGGCTGGTATGCCAGCGTCGCCACGCCCGGTAGGCTGCATGTTGGCGATAAGATCTTGCCTGTATGACCCGGATTTTTCTAAGAATCCGGGCCAAAATCTTGGGAGATTCTGTCTGGCTTAACTGGCGCGCGCTTGCCGTTTGCGCTCATGCGGGTCCAGATAGCGCTTGCGCAGGCGGATCGCGTTGGGTGTGACCTCAACCAGTTCATCGTCGTCAATATAGGCAATCGCCTGTTCCAGCGACATCGTCACGGGCGTCGTCAGGCGCACCGCTTCGTCGGTGCCAGAGGCGCGGACGTTTGTCAGTTTTTTACCCTTGAGCGGGTTCACTTCCAGATCATTCTCGCGGCTATGTTCGCCGATGATCATGCCTGTATAGACGGCTTCCTGCGCGCCGATGAACATCTTGCCGCGGTCTTCGAGGTTCCACAGGGCGAAGGCAACCGATGTGCCATTTTCCATTGAGATCAGAACACCTTGGCGGCGTCCGTCGATCTTGCCTTTATAGGCTGTCTGACCGTGGAACAGGCGGTTTAGTACGCCAGAGCCGCGGGTGTCTGTCAGGAATTCACCGTGATAGCCGATGAGGCCACGCGACGGGACATGTGCGATGATGCGTGTCTTGCCAGCGCCAGCGGGCTTCATCTCGACCAGTTCGCCTTTGCGGGGGCCGGTTAGCTTTTCAACCACGACGCCAGTGTATTCGTCGTCCACGTCAATGGTCACTTCCTCAACCGGCTCCATGCGCTGCCCGTCTTCTTCTGTGAAGATGACCTGCGGGCGCGAGATGGACAGCTCAAACCCTTCGCGGCGCATGTTTTCGATCAGAACACCCATTTGCAATTCGCCACGACCCGAGACTTCAAACGCGTCACCACCGGGGGTGTCGGCGATTTTGATTGCGACATTGACCTCAGCTTCTTTCATCAGGCGTTCACGGATGACACGGGATTGTACCTTTTTACCATCACGGCCCGCCAGCGGGCTGTCGTTGATGCCAAAGGTTACGGTGATCGTGGGCGGGTCAATCGGTTGTGCGGGGATTGGTGTTTCAATAGCCGGGTCACAGAGAGTGTCAGCAACCGTCGCTTTGGTCATACCTGCGATTGTGACGATGTCACCGGCCTCTGCCACATCGATTGGCTGTTGCATCAGGCCCCGGAAGGCAAGGATTTTGGAAACCCTGAACTGTTCGATCTTCTCTCCCTCGCGGGACAGGGCCTTGATTGTGTCACCGGCCTTCAGCGTGCCAGCCTCAACACGGCCTGTCAGGATGCGCCCGATGAATGGGTCGGCGGACAGGGTGGTTGCCAGCATCTGGAACGGTTCATCCTTGCGGGTGATTTGTTTTGGTGTGGGCACGTGGTCGACGATCAGATCGAATAGCGCATCCAGGTTCTCGCGTGGGCCATCAAGCGCGGCATCGCACCAGCCTGCGCGGCCAGAGGCGAACATTGAGGGGAAGTCGAGCTGATCATCAGAGGCTTCCAGAGCGGCGAAGAGGTCAAACACTTCATCCACGGCGCGGTCAGGCTCCCCATCGGGTTTGTCGACCTTGTTGACCACCACGATAGGGCGCAGACCCAAGGCCAGTGCCTTGGATGTCACGAATTTTGTTTGTGGCATCGGCCCTTCGGCGGCATCCACCAGCAGCACAACACCGTCCACCATCGACAAGATCCGCTCAACCTCGCCGCCGAAGTCAGCGTGGCCGGGGGTGTCAACGATATTGATACGCGTGCCTTTCCACTCAACGGACGTACATTTCGCCAGAATGGTGATCCCGCGCTCGCGTTCGATATCATTGCTATCCATTGCGCGTTCGGACACGGCCTCATTATCCCGGAATACGCCGGACTGTTTGAGAAGTTCATCAACAAGTGTCGTCTTGCCGTGGTCAACGTGTGCGATGATCGCAATATTGCGGATATCCATGGGATCAGCCTTTAAGGGTAAGTTGCCGCGCGGATAGCGCGGCAACGCAGCAATGGCTAGCCCTAAATGCGTGCTGATGTAGCGGGCTTGGGGGAATGGTCACAGAACCAACGAATGTGGATACCATTCATATTGTGGTCAATGATGACAGTGAGTGGCAATGGACCGATCGGTTCCCCGATTACGCAGGACAAAAATCTTACTCAAGCTGATGACGTTAAAGTCGGTATTGTGCCTACCATTTCTTTATCACCCTTTCGCTGAGCGTGCATCTCACTCACACGACTAATCACACGTCCCGTCACAAATAAGCCTTATATACAAAATTTTTAACGGAAGATGGGCCACACTCCGGGCCTATTTCGAGGTGATTAATATTCTATTAACTAATTTGGAGATTGACATGATTCGTACTTACCGGAAATTTGGGCTTATCGGCATGGGGCTGGCCCTTACCGCTGCTTGCAGCAGCGGAGGGAGTGATAGCGACGTCACCCGCAACTCTCTCAATCTGGGCACCACGAGCACGGAAGAAGCCCGTAACGGCCTGCCCTTTGCAAGCGAAGGTGGGCTTGAGGGTGCATTCGAAGAGGTGCTTGATCAGGTTGACGACCTGGAGGTAGGTGAAAGTGCGGTTGTCACATTGAGCCTGCTGCGTGTCATCGCACCTGAGGGCGGTTCTGCACCAGCAGTTCAGGTCACCGATGAAACAGTGACACTCACACGGACAGGTCCTGAGGAATTCGATTTCACGCTGGCAGTTACTTATGCCGGAGAAGAGGTTGAAGTTGATATCGCGCAAGTTGTCGAGGATGAGTCGACCGAGAGCATTGATCTGTCCGAACTGCCTTTCTTTCCTATCCCGGCTGATGCGCGTGCTAAAGAGAATGTAGCCCTCGTGCAATTCTTCGAATTTACTGATGAAGAAGAATTAGTCGGTTTCGGCCATGTTATTGCTGGTCTTGAGACCAATCCCGATGATCTGGTTGCTTTGGGCGCAACACCAGACGGGGGTAGCGTCTTTTATCAAGGAGATTTCCTTGGCGCGGCAACACGTTTGGATAGCAACGATGAGCCAATTCTGGCCGATGGACAACCCGTTCAGGTTTTTGGTGACGTATCCATCGAAGCGAGCTTTAGCGACATGTCGTTGGGCGGTGAATTGGAAATCGGAACATATGATGGCGCATCTTTTGGTGTTGAATTTGATGACGTGGACATCGTGGGAAATGGTTTTGAAACATCGAATACCGGTGTATCCTGCGGCGAAGCTGTCACGTCATGCAGCGGGACAGCGCAAGTCGGTGGGGCTTTCTTCGGCGTAGATGCCGCAGAAGTAGCCGGTCTTGCCGAGTTTGACCTGTCGGGCTTTGACGATGAAGGCAACGGTGAACGCCTTGTTGGCGGCGGCGGCTTTGTCGCAGAACAAGAAGTGGAATAATGCTCTTGGTGCATGTCGTCGGCTTGGCTTGCACGCAATAATTGAAGGGGCAGCTTTTGCTGCCCCTTTGTTATTAGGTCTGTCCTGTTCTTATGCGACGCGACAGTTCACAGCCAACTGTGCGATTGCTTGGCTTCTAGGCAAAAACCTCTGCCGGATTGTGTTCAGCCTGAGCCAACCTGCGGATGATGGTGATAAAAAATGCCGATGGAATGAGCCAGAGAAAGCCTGAGATGATGACGCTCTGATTATACGCAATATAGTCTGGCAGGGCATTGGGCGTTGATTGGTTTGAGGTAAAACCATCGTAAAAATTCATACCGATCCAAGAGAACCACCAAAGCGGAAGCAACAATGGTGTCCCGCCTTCGGATGGGATCAGGCGTGCCCATGTTTGTTTCATTGCTGTAAATGGCATCCACAGGTTGGCAAATGGCACGAAATACCAGCCAACCGCCCATCCGGGTTTAATTGCGTCGGGGTCAAAATGGATCGCGGCCGCGTTGCGGCTTGCCAGATATATAAAACGACCATTGATTATAATGGCAATCAACAAGGTCGCCATAAATGCGATTGCGGTATAGCCGACGATTGTATCACTTTGCTCTAATGCGCCGATATCGGCGCTACCATCGAGGAACCGGGTGATCACACCGTTTTGGTACACGTGAACCAGTGAAAACGCGACCTGCAACGCAGCAAAGACCCCGGTGGCCCAAACTGCGCGCCGACCGGGTTTTGTGAGATCGGTGAAGATGTCGTTTGTCAAAGTGTGGTCCAATCACTGCGGTGGTCAGGTGTGTGAACGGTTAACAAACACTCAACTATGGCAGACGTGAGGCGGTACGCCGCTGACCTGTGGGCAATACGTGGCCTTAAATCGCCTTATTCAGGTTTTCATCTATGCTTTCAAGGAACCCCATCATGGACAACGGGCCTTTATCGGACCCGACCCGAAGTATCGGATTTCATCGGGGTAAATAAAAGTGCGGCGTTTGGTGTTTTTAGGATGTGTGTTGTCGGTTAAGAGCTTATACGAAATACAACCCTTGGTTTTGGAGCACGATTAATGACCCTCAAGAAGTTACCACTGGCCCTTGGGCTTTTTGTTATGATTAGCGCCTGCGGAGGCTCATCATCCTCGGACGGTGGTGGCAGTGGCGGCGGGGATACGCCTGTTGGCGCCACGAGCGCGTCACAAGGGCTGAACGAGGCTGGCTTGACGGGTAGGATCGGTGAGTTTGGTAACTTTATTGCATCGAATGATGCTAACTCATTCACCTTTTTTGCGGACGGCGAAAATGATTTTGAGATTGAGGGGTTTGGGGTTTTTACCCGTAGGGTAGTTTCAAGCGGGGGATCTAGTGGACCAGACTACGCGATATTTGGTGAAACAGAGAGCGGGTCAGGGCAAGCGCAAGTCTTTGGTGTGGATTTCTCCGATGCGAATGCCGCTACCGCCGATGTCTTCAGAATTGGCTCAACCTTGGTGCCAACATCGGGCGATATAACATACACTGGCAACTACGGGGCCTTGCTGTTTCGGGTTGAAGGTACGACCAACACGACAACGGCCATAATTGAAGGCGACGTCGAGCTTACCGCAAGTTTTGCAGATTCTAGCGCCATATCTGGCAGCATTTTCAATAGAGAACGTATAGACGCGTCAGGTAGCTATGAGGATATCCTTTTTGAGACATCCACGATTTCCGATGGCGCGTTTAGCGGAACAGCTACCAGCGAAGATAGCGCGACTGATGGTGATTATACAGGTTTGATTGTCGGCTCGGATGGGTCCGAGGTCGTTGGATCGGTTCTGATTGAACACGATAGTAGCTCAACGGAGCTTTTGGAAGTCGGCGTTTTTACCGCTGAAGAGTAGCCCTAATCATATGAATCCGGCTCGGCCGACATTGCGCAGCCGGCCCCCTTATCAGTAAGAAGGCTTCTGGGGCAGCGACCGCTGCCCTTTTCCTCATCTGCATTTTCACCAACACCCTACCGCGCTGTTAGGTTTATGGCGCGCTGCCTCTTTCTACTGTGTCAGGATCAACAACCGCACTTTAGATGGCCTTATTGAGGTTCTCATCGATCTTCTCAAGAAAGCCCATCGTCGTCAGCCACCCCTGATCGGGCCCAACCAGCAGGGCAAGGTCTTTGGTCATGAAACCGCTTTCCACAGTATCCACGATCACCTTTTCCAATGTATCGGCAAATGTCATCAACTGCGCGTTATCATCCAGCTTTGCGCGATGCTTGAGCCCGCCGGTCCATGCAAAAATCGAAGCGATGGAGTTGGTGGACGTCGCCTGACCCTCTTGATGCTGCCGGTAGTGACGGGTGACGGTGCCGTGGGCCGCTTCGGCCTCTACAATCTTGCCGTCTGGTGTCATCAACTGGCTGGTCATTAAGCCAAGCGATCCGAACCCTTGTGCAACCGTATCGGACTGCACGTCGCCGTCATAGTTCTTGCAGGCCCAGACAAATTTGCCCGACCATTTCATTGCTGATGCGACCATGTCATCGATCAGCCGGTGCTGGTATTCGATCCCGGCTTCGTCGAACTTGTCTTTGAATTCTTCGTCAAAGACCTGCTGGAACAGGTCCTTGAACCGCCCGTCATAGGCCTTGAGGATTGTGTTCTTGGTGGACAGATAGACAGGCCAGCCAAGGTTCAGCCCATAGTTGAACGACGCGCGTGCGAAGTCGATGATTGATGCATCAAGGTTATACATCCCCATCGCCACACCAGCGGCGGGGCTGTCAAAGACCTCTTTCTCGATCACGGTGCCATCTTCACCGACGAATTTCATCGTCAGTTTGCCGGGGCCCGGCATCAGGAAATCGGTCGCCTTGTATTGATCGCCAAAGGCATGCCGCCCGATCACAATCGGATCGGTCCAGCCGGGCACAAGCCGGGGTACGTTTTTGCAGATAATGGGCGCACGAAATACTACGCCGCCAAGGATGTTGCGGATCGTGCCATTGGGCGAGCGCCACATCTGTTTGAGGCCGAACTCTTCAACCCGCTGTTCATCGGGGGTGATTGTCGCGCATTTCACGCCAACGCCGATTTCCTTGATCTTTTCGGCGGCGTCGATCGTGATCTGGTCGTTCGTCTCATCCCGGACCTCCATCGCGAGGTCATAGTAAAGCAGATCAATGTCCAGATAGGGCAGAATCAGTTTGTCTTTGATGAACTGCCACATGATGCGGGTCATCTCATCACCGTCGAGTTCGACGATGGGGTTTTCTACCTTGATCTTGGACATGCGTGTCTCCGTGGCGAAGGGAATCTGACTTTGAGATAGCCTATCATGGACGCGACGGAAAGCCCTGTATGCATTTGTATACAAAAAGACTCATGTCGGCGATTCTACCTTTTGGCTTCTGGTGCTTCTCGGCTGTTTGTACGGAATTCTCGTTGTAGGCTTCGTACTTGCAACCAGTAGCGCACCTGAAAAGGTTTTCTCAGCGCGACCACATACCAAGGCGGCCCTTTTAGAGCCTTCACGATCCCGCGCCGACTGCCCAGTTTTCCCCTCATTTTGGTGAGTCGCCCAGGAGTTAGCATTGTCAATTGCGGGCTGGCCGCGCCAAGGTTCGGTACGTCCGAGGTTGTTATAGGGCCGCTGGCATGGCTAATCCACGTGGCGCGAAGTTTCTTCATATGCAGCCGGTTCCTTGATCGTGCGAGCAACTTGCATTTCTTCAAGATTAATCCCTGAATGCTGGCAGCAAGCCGATCATGTTCTGCCGGCGTGATGCGCTTGAGGTCGCGAGCATCGCTGGTGGTTTCCAGCATGTAAATCAATTGCGTGACCGACTCTGAATTGTTTTCGACAGCGAAAATATCATTATCATCGGTGTTGCGTCCTATGGCCCCGCGGCTGGCTGCGTGAACCCGCCGGTCGAATGTCGGTGTCTTGAGGTAGCGTACGCCTTTCAAGAGTGATGCACGATAGGGAATAATCCAGTCGGACGCCCTCGCGGTGCCGCGGATATCAATGGGGCCGAACTGGTCGAATACCTCGCGGTGCCAACTGAGCGCCGGACCATAAACCATCTGCGTCCAACCAGTCGCCGCAAATTCTTCTGCATTAAAGAATGCGTCGGTGGCATTGTCGCGATCAAGGCCGATGACATCGCCTGCCGCTGTTATGCGCCGCGCATTTGACGTTACCATGCTGACGTCATGAGCAAGAAATGCTTCCATGATCAAAGAGATACGGTTGGGATATTGGATGTCATCATCATGTGCGGCGACAATGTAATCGGCGGTGGCCTTGCGCATTAAAACGTTGAAATTCGCCATGGAAAGATTCTGGTCGTTCTTCCCAATCTTGATGCTGTGAGGCCCGTCATAGGCATCTGTCACGCGCTTGACGACGTCGAACGCATCATCTGGTGACGCATCATCCTGAATGATGATTTCCAGCTTGGGATAGTCCAGCGCCAGAATACTGTGTAATGCGGGTTCCAGATAGGGTTGGTGGCGGAAAACCGGCACAATGACCGAAACCGGGGGGCGGGCGGCGTTGTTCACTCCATCGCGTCCATGGCTTCTTGGGTCAGCCGGTGCCGGTTTTCCCAAGTGTAGCGCATCGTATCTTCCAGCAGGTCTTTGAGCATAATCCTTGGTGTCCAGCCCAACCCCTTGATCTTGTCGATGTTTGGCATCCGCCGCTCGGTATCTTCAAAGCCTTCGCCATAAAACTCTTGCCCGTCCACCGTGACGATATCAGAACGGACGCTGCTCATCTCGAAATTTGCTGCAAAGATATCGCGCATCAGTGTTGCGAGATCAGCGATCCTGATCTCGTTCTGGGGCGTGCCAATATTGAAGATTTCACCATTGGATTTGGCCGGATTGTCCAGAATAGCGATCAGCGCATTCACCAAGTCATCCACATGGATAAAGGTTCTAAGTGCCTTGCCGCCGTCGACAAGGCGCAACGGTTCTCCGTTCATCAGCGCCGACATGAAGTAAGAGAAAACCCGTGGCGCGCCATCATCTGGGCCAACCATCACATGGTCAATCAGCGGGCCAACCACGTTGAAGGGGCGCACAATGGTAAATTTGAGTCCGCTTTGGCGCCCATGTGCGAATATCATTCGGTCCAGCAGTTGTTTCGTTGTGGAATAGATCCAGCGATGGTTTCTGATCGGACCTGTCACGCAGTTAGATAGATCTTCGCTAAACGGCTCTGTGGAGCCGAGCGCTTTGCCATAGACCTCTGACGTCGAAAAATGAACGAGTTTTTTGCGATGTTTGACGCAGGCATCAATCACCTTGGAGCCATCAAACAAATTGAGTTTTGCAACTGCCAGCGGGTCCTGAACGTAGAGCCGGGGCGACGCTTTTGAGGCGAGATTGAAAATGATATCATGATCCGCCACGAGGGCGCTGAGTTCATCGTCATCTGAACTGATGTCTATGTGATGGAAGGCAAATGGTTTGTTCTCAAACCGGATCTTGAGCTTGGCACTCCAGATATCGGCTTGTGCCACCGAATAGTTGTCCGAATTTGCAAGTTTGTGGGACATATGGCTACCAATAAAGCCCGCGCCCCCGACACATAGAATTTTCTGCTTAACCATAAATGCTCTCTCAAAATAAACACTGGTTTTGGATTTCACCCCACACATGAGAAGATTACAAGCCATTATGACAGAAGGAGAGGTTGGTAGGCCCGGCAGGACTTGAACCCGCAACCAAAGCGTTATGAGCGCTCTGCTCTAACCAGTTGAGCTACAGGCCCCCTTGATGACAATCGCATTATCAGACCGGTGTGTTGCGTCAAGCGAGGAATGATACCACGTTCCAATTCCTGTTCCCTTTGGCAAAGCGATGCGGTAACGAACGCCAAACACGACAGGAGCTGCCCGATGACCAAAGAGAACGGCCTGACTTATGCTGATGCAGGTGTCGATATTGATGCGGGCAACACGCTGGTTGAACGGATCAAGCCTGCGGCCAAGCGCACGGCGCGCCCCGGTGTGATGGCGGGGTTGGGCGGCTTTGGTGCGCTGTTCGATCTTAAGGGGGCAGGCTATACTGATCCGGTTCTGGTGGCGGCAACCGATGGTGTGGGCACCAAGCTGCGGATCGCGATCGATACAGGCAATGTAGATACGATCGGCATTGATCTGGTTGCCATGTGCGTGAACGATCTGGTGTGCCAAGGGGCAGAGCCTTTGTTTTTCCTGGATTATTTTGCGACCGGCAAGCTGGAACTAGATCAGGCGACCCGCATCATTGAAGGTATTGCTGCGGGGTGCGCGGCCTCTGGCTGCGCGCTGATCGGTGGTGAAACGGCTGAAATGCCGGGCATGTATCACGCCGGTGATTTCGATCTGGCCGGCTTTGCCGTGGGTGCGATGGAACGCGGGACGGAACTGCCCGCAGGCGTACAAGAAGGCGATGTCTTGCTTGGGTTGGCATCTGACGGGGTGCATTCAAACGGGTATTCGCTTGTGCGCCGCATCGTGGATGTTTCCGGCCTTGCTTGGGCAGACGATGCGCCCTTTACCGACGGTACGTTGGGCACAGCCCTGCTGGCACCGACACGTTTATATGTGAAACAAGCGCTGGCTGCCGTACGCGCTGGCGGTGTGCATGCACTGGCCCATATCACCGGCGGTGGTCTCACCGAAAACTTGCCGCGGGTTCTGCCCAAGGGTTTGGGCGCGCAGGTTGATCTGGATGCTTGGGAGCTACCACCGGTGTTTCGCTGGTTGGCAAAGACTGGTGGCATGGCCGAAGCAGAGCTGCTGAAGACATTCAACGCAGGCATCGGGATGGTGCTGGCGGTCGACGCAACACAAGCCGATGTGCTGTCCGCGGTTTTGACCGATGCAGGCGAAACGGTGCATCAATTGGGCATGGTGACGGGCGGCGAAGGCGTCAGCTATACAGGTGCGCTTTTGTGACCAAACGGGTTGCGATCCTGATATCGGGCGGGGGATCAAATATGGTCGCCTTGGCGCAATCCATGTGCGGTGATCATCCCGCCCGGCCTGTTTTGGTCCTGTCGAACAATCCGCAGGCCGGAGGGCTGGCCAAAGCCCGCGGTTTGCATATTCCGACAATGGCGATCGATCATGAGACTTATGGGGTAGACCGTACCGGGTTTGAAGCGGCTTTACAAAAAGCCCTGGAGACGGCGCGCCCGGATATCATCTGCCTTGCAGGTTTTATGCGGATTTTGTCGCCGCAGTTTATGGAGAAATGGGATGGGCGGATGCTGAATATTCACCCCTCGCTTTTGCCGAAATACAAGGGGTTGCACACCCATGCGCGCGCGCTTGAAGCAGGTGATGCAGAGCATGGCTGCACCGTGCATGAGGTCACTGCTGCCTTGGATGATGGGCCGATTTTAGGGCAAGCGCGCATCAAGGTGCAGCCGGATGACACGCCACAGACGCTTGCCGACCGGCTTTTGCCGCTGGAGCATGCGCTTTATCCTGCTGTGCTTGCGCGTTTTGCTTGCGGTGATCGGACCCCGGTGATTTTGCCCGCCTGAGGCTGCGCTTTCCATCGCTGCAGCAATCGCCTATCAGTACGAGACCGCTTAACACGCTCTTGAATACTGACGGACTGACATGAAGAAAATCACTACGACCGAAGACTTGGCCGCATTCTGCCAAGAGGCCGCGAAACGGGCCTATGTGACTGTCGATACAGAATTTCTACGCGAGCGGACTTATTACTCCAAGCTTTGCCTTGTGCAGCTGGCCTACCAGGATGAAAACGGTGCGGATGCTGTCCTGGTCGACCCGCTGGTTGATGGGTTGTCGTTGGAGCCGCTTTACGATCTTTTCAAAGACCACGGCGTTGTGAAAGTCTTTCACGCGGCACGTCAGGATCTTGAGATTTTCTATGTTGATGCGGGTGTCATTCCGGAACCGCTGTTTGACACGCAGGTGGCCGCGATGGTCTGCGGGTTTGGTGAACAGGTTGGCTATGAAACGCTGGTGCGTAAGATCACCAAGTCAGATTTGGATAAATCCTCTCGTTTTACCGATTGGTCGCGCCGCCCGCTGACGGATGCGCAGGCTAAATATGCCGTGGCGGATGTCACCCATCTGCGTGATATCTATGAATACCTGTCAGATCGTTTGGCCAAGTCGGGCCGCAGTAAATGGGTCGCCGAAGAAATGGCGGTATTGGAAGACCCCGCAACCTATCAGGCGGACCCGGATAATGCATGGAAGCGGGTCAAAACCCGCACGCAGTCGGGCAAATTTCTGGCGATGGTGCGTGAATTGGCGCGGTTTCGCGAAACCTATGCGCAAGAACGTAACGTGCCGCGCAACCGTGTGTTCAAAGATGATGCGCTGGTCGAACTGGCATCAACGAAACCCCAGTCTGAAAAAGATCTTGGACGCTCTCGCTTGTTACTGCGCGAGGCGCGCAAGGGGGACATCGCGGCTGGTATTCTGGCGGCGATCAAGGCCGGTATGGCTGTCCGACCCGAAGATATGCCCAAAGTCGATAACACGCGCGCCAAAATGCAGGTGAACCCTGCCTTGGCCGATATGCTGCGTGTGTTGCTGAAGGCCAAGACGGATGATGCAGAAGTCGCACCCAAGCTGATCGCCACCTCTGCCGATCTGGATGCGTTGGCCAGCGGTCAACGGGATGTGGCCGCGTTGAAAGGCTGGCGGCGCGAGGTCTTTGGCAAGGATGCGCTACAGCTTTGCGAAGGACAGGTCGGACTGGCTGTGAAAGGCCAAAAGGTTGTGACTGTCGCGCTTTGATCTGGACGTTGGCGGGCAGGGGACCTACATCCTTAATAGGCGCAAAATCCTAGGACATCCCATGGCTAATCCTGACTTTGAAGAGCTTGTCGAGACCTTTGAATTCCTTGACGATTGGGAAGACCGCTATCGCCATGTGATTGACATGGGCAAGGCGATGGACCCGCTCGAAGACGCTTTGCGCGTCCCTGCAACCAAGGTGGACGGCTGCGCCAGCCAAGTGTGGCTCGTACCCAAGATTGAAGGCGATGTGTTCACCTTTCGCGGCGAAAGCGACGCCATGATTGTGCGCGGGCTGATTGCGGTGCTGGTGGCGCTTTATGACAACCAACCAGTTAGTGAGATCGGCAAGATTGATGCAGCGGCTGAGTTGGGCCGGTTAGGGTTGAATGATCACCTGTCGGCGCAACGCTCAAACGGGTTGCGTGCGATGGTAGAACGTATTCGCGAAACGGCGGCGTCGGCTTCGTAATTCCTTTTCAAGTAATTGTCGTCAGTGCCTTTTTCAGATCGCCGTAACCAGTGAACCGCCGTTCAAACGCAAGGCCAAGTCGTGCGGCGCAATCTTGCGCCTTCTCAGTCAGGTCAGGGTCGTCGGTCTGCGCCTGATAGACCAACTTTTCGTAGCTTCCGAAATACATATCCCGCAGGTCGGGGTGACGCCCAAGCCCCAATGGCTCCCAGACGAAAGCATCAAACTGGCGTACCAGAAAATCCGTCAGATAAAAGGCTGTTATCTCATCGTGCGCTGCAAAGATGTCATTGCCCTCAAAAAAGGAATAGCAATGCGGGCCGGCGACCATCTGAATGCCCATGTCTGCGCAGGCAGCCTGCAGCTGACCCCCTGTGCCGCAATCAGCGTAAACCACGAAAAGCTGATCATAGGCGTCACGATGCTTGGCGACGGCGTCACGCACAGCAGGTACAATCCGTTCGGGATGGTTGTGCAGGATCGCTGGCAGGCACTGTAGATCAAGATGGTCCAAAGTATTGGCCGTTTTGATCGCAAGAATTTCGCGGGCCAATGCACCGCAGGCGATCAGCAGCACACGGCCTTCACCTTTTGGCGCAACCCCTTCGGTCGTCAGGGTCGCGTCGGTGGTCATGGCTGGTCGTGCTTGCGGGTGCTGATCTTGCGCCATGCGAAAGACGCACAAAGGGCAAGAAGACTGAGAACGGAAAAGCCCACCGCCGATGACGTCAACGATGTGCCAAGCACAGCAAACACGACAGCAATGGTGGCCGCCGCTGCGGCGATCACCAATACAATAAGAAAGATCAGTCGTTCAATTGGCATGTTATCCTCCTGAAATTATCAGATAAGAACGCCACGCCACTTGTTGAAGGTCAAACGGCTGCGGCACCTTGGTTATGTTTGCGCGCCATAAAGGTTTTAGCCGTCTCAACCGCAACAGCCGCGTCACGGCAGTAGGCATCGGCACCAATGGCTTTGCCGAACTCTTCGTTCAGCGGCGCACCACCAACAAGGACGACATAATCATCGCGCAAGCCTTTTTCGACCATCGTGTCGATGACGACCTTCATGTAGGGCATTGTTGTGGTCAGCAGGGCAGACATGCCAAGGATATCGGGCTGTTCGGTTTCCAACGCTTCAAGATAAGCCTCGACCGCGTTGTTGATCCCCAGATCGACGACTTCGAAACCGGCACCTTCCATCATCATTGAGACAAGGTTCTTGCCGATGTCGTGGATATCGCCTTTCACGGTACCGATGACCATCTTACCAACGCGTGGCGCACCGGTTTCGGCCAGTAGCGGTTTGAGGATCGACATGCCGCCCTTCATCGCATTGGCCGCGAGTAGGACCTCAGGCACAAAGAGGATACCGTCGCGGAAGTCATGGCCCACAATGGTCATGCCTCCAACAAGTGCCTCGGTCAGGATACGATAAGGGGCCCAATCGCGTTCCAGAAGGATGTTCACACCTTCTTCGATCTCTTCCTTCATCCCGTCATAAAGGTCGTCAAACATCTGTGCGACGAGGTCTTCGTCATTCAGTTCGGACAGGATGATGTCATCTTCTTCGTCGGACATGGGCCAAGCCTTTGCAGTAGTTGTAAAAGCAGTAGTGCGCTGAATTGTCCCAAACTACCTGTTATTTTCCGACACGTCCACGATCATGACCGACCTGTCGTTGCTTGTGTTCCTGAATTGTTCTAATAAAGTTTATGGATGATTTGCCACTTCAGAAACCGTACCGCACGCCGGGGCGGGCGGCGGCCTCTAACCCCGACGTGCGTTTTGATATTCTGCGGGCAGAGGCCGTTGACGACGGCTGGGAGCGAGAGGATGAACTGCCCGTCTTGCGCACCGAAGTGACAGACGAGATGGCCCGGTCTGTTATCTCCAAAAACACATCCCCTGATCTGTCTTTTGATCGATCAATCAATCCTTACCGCGGGTGCGAGCATGGGTGCATCTATTGCTATGCGCGCCCAAGTCATGCGTTCCTGGGGCTGTCGCCGGGTTTGGATTTTGAAACGAAACTGATTGCGCGTCCGAATGCAGCGGCACAGCTGCGTAAAGAGCTGTCAAATCCGCGCTATGCGCCAAAGATGATTGCGCTTGGCACCAATACAGACCCCTATCAGCCGATCGAGAAAACACGCAAGATCATGCGTGAGGTGTTGGAGGTGCTGCGTGATTTCAACCATCCGGTTGCGATCGTCACCAAGGGGACATTGATTGAACGAGATATTGACATTCTGACGCCGATGGCCGCGAAAGGCCTTGTGCGCGTTGGCATTTCAATCACGACGCTTGATTGCGCAACCGCGCGCGCGATGGAACCGCGGGTGCCGATGCCCGCGGCCCGTTTGCGCACGATCCGGCGCTTGACGGATGCAGGCATACCTGTGCGGGTTATGGTATCGCCGGTGGTGCCCGCGCTGACCGATCATGAATTAGAGGCAATACTGGCAGCCGCGAAAGAGGCAGGGGCCGTCGCGGCTTCATCCATCATGCTGCGTCTGCCGCGAGAGGTCGCAGGGTTGTTTCGGGATTGGTTGGCGGAACACTATCCCGACCGGGCCGCGCGCGTCATGGGTCGGGTGCGCGAATTGCATGGCGGCAAGGATTACGATCCTGATTTCGGCAAACGGATGGTCGGGCAGGGCGAATGGGCTGCGATGATGCAACAGCGGTTCAAGCTGGCCACAAAGAGGCTTGGTTTGGACAGGTCACTGCCGCCTTTGCGTATCGATCTTTTTGCAAAACCAGCGGCACCGGGTGATCAGCTTGCGCTTTTTTGAACTTGGGCCTGTTGGCAAGGGCCTATCCAACTGACTTTAAGGTCAGGACCCTAAGAGCGCCGCCGTCTGCCACGGCGCGGGGATGCTTCGGGGCCTGCACCATCTGTGCCGTCGGATGCAGAGGAAAAGCCGCCGAGCGCTGCTGCAATAGTATCGAGCGTGGGTGCGGCACCTTTGGGTCGGGTTTCCAGTGCATCGCGCATGGCGCGCAAATGTTCGGGCGTTGTGCCACAGCACCCGCCGATAATTCTGGCCCCGCAGTCGCGCGCGAGCACAGCATAATCGGCCATCAGGGCAGGGGTGCCATCATAATGGATATGACCATCGTGATACTTTGGGATACCCGCATTGCCCTTTGCGATGATCGGCAGCGTTGGACCACCAGCGGCAAACCCCAGAACGGTACGCAGCAAATCAGATGCGCCCACGCCGCAGTTTGCGCCAAATCCAAGTGGCTGATGCGCCAGCTTGCTCACCTTCTTGACCATATCGGCAGAGGTCAGCCCCATCATAGTGCGGCCTGCGGTGTCAAAGCTCATTGTGCCGCACCAAGGCATGTCGGCCAATGCGAATGCTTCGGCGGCGGCGGCAAATTCTTCGGCTGCGCTGATCGTTTCAACCCAGAGCACATCTGCGCCGCCCGCCTTGAGGCCCTCGGCCTGTTCGTGAAACATTTCAACCGCGATTTCGTGGGTCAGGCTGCCCATGGGGGCCATGATCTCGCCCGTTGGTCCGACAGAGCCTGCCACCACAATAGACCGACCGGACGCATCAGCGACCTCGCGCCCCAGTTCAGCTGCCGCTTTATTCAGCTCTATCACACGCCCTTCAGCGCTGTGCAGCTTGAGCCGTGATGCGTTCGCGCCAAAACTGTTCGTCAGGAAAATATCGCTTCCTGCATCAGCCGCCCCTTTGTAAAGGGCGATGATCTTGGAGGTTTCATCGACGTTCCACATCTCGGGTGCGTCACCAGACATCAGACCCATGTTAAACAGGTTCGTGCCTGTGGCACCGTCCGCCATCAACCAATCGCGTGTTTCAAGCAGGGTTGAAAGGGCATTGGTCATGGCTGGTTCCTGATGGTCATAAATATGGGCGTCGGTTCTCACGTCTCGACGTCTTGTGCAATTGCAAACCTTACATGTTCATTATGCAAAAAAGTGATAAACCGCGCTTGATGAGCGCGGTTTTGATTGCTTTACCTGTCAGGTATATGTCGTCCTAGACTTCGTCCATCAGTTGCGCTTTGGCTTCTGCCATCAGTTCAGCCATCTTGGCGCGGATCGTGGCCTCATCGGCTTTATTGCCCAAGTCGCCAGAAACCTTACGATAAACGTCTTCGTGGCCTGCCTCTTCGAAGTCGGACTTGACCACTTCTTTGGCGTAATCTTCTGCATCGCTGCCTGATTTGCCCAATAGTTCTGCTGCCCAAAGCCCAAGCAATTTGTTACGTCTTGCGTCCGCTTTGAACTGCATTTCTGCATCGTGGGCGAATTTGTTTTCAAACGCATTTTCGCGATCGTCAAAGGTGCTCATGGGTTCGGCCTCTTGATTGGAACATCTGTTGTTTATGATATGCCCATCCCGGTGCTTGCCCGCAAGGGGGGCTTGCACTATGACGCGCATATAAGCAGTCCGATTGGGGTTGCGCGCACGGGGCAAGGGGTCAGCATGGCACGCCGTAAGAAGATTTACGAAGGCAAGGCAAAAGTTCTGTATGAAGGCCCTGAGCCAGGTACTTTTGTCCAGTATTTCAAGGATGATGCGACCGCTTTCAACGCCGAGAAGAAAGAAGTCATTGAAGGCAAGGGCGTGTTGAATAACCGTCTGTCGGAGTTCTTCATGACCGGCCTTGGCAACCTGGGAGTCCCTACGCATTTTATCAAACGCCTGAACATGCGCGAGCAGTTGATCCGTCAGGCCGAGATTATTCCGCTTGAGGTGATCGTGCGCAATTTTGCCGCCGGCACCATGGCAAAGCGTATGGGCATGGAAGAGGGCACCGCCTTACCGCGCCCGGTTGTCGAGTTTTCCTATAAAGACGACAGCCTTGGTGACCCGCTGGTTCCCGAGGAATACATCATTGCATTCGGATGGGCCTCGCAGCAGGAAATGGACGATATCGTCAGCCTCGCGCTGCGCGTGAACGACTGGATGTCCGGTGTTATGTATGGCGTTGGCATCAAACTGGTCGATTTCAAGATCGAGATTGGCCGCGTCTGGGACAATGACTTCCAGCGCTTAATTTTGGCCGATGAGATTAGTCCCGATAGTTGCCGTTTGTGGGACATCGAAACAGGTCAGAAGCTGGACAAAGACGTGTTCCGCCGCGATCTGGGCAATCTGACCGACGCCTATACCGAAGTGGCCAAGCGTCTGGGTGTCATGCCATCCAATGTAACACACGCGGCTGCCAAACCCACCTTGATCAACTAAAGGACGACGACCCTATGAAAGCCCGTGTACATGTGATGTTGAAAAACGGTGTTCTGGACCCACAGGGGGAGGCTGTACGCCATGCCCTTGGCAGCCTTGGTTTTGATGGGGTTGAAGGTGTCAGACAGGGCAAGGTGATTGAACTGGATCTGGCCGATGGCACGTCAGAGGCCACAATTGGTGAGATGTGTGAAAAGCTGCTCGCCAATACAGTGATTGAAAGCTACCGCGTGGAGGTGCTGTGATGCGCGCCGCCGTCATTGTCTTTCCCGGATCAAACTGCGATCGCGATATGGCTGTGGCGCTGAGAGCGGCTGGCGCTGATGTCAGCATGGTCTGGCACAAGGATGCAAGTCTGCCCGATGGCGTTGATCTGGTTGCCGTGCCGGGCGGATTTTCCTTTGGGGATTATCTGCGCTGTGGTGCGATTGCCGCTCAATCCCCCATTTGCAAGGCAGTTGTAGCCCACGCAAATCGCGGCGGGTATGTCCTTGGTGTATGCAACGGGTTTCAGGTTTTGACGGAAACGGGCCTTTTGCCCGGTGCTTTGATGCGCAATGCAAACCTTAAGTTCATCTGCAAAACAGTTGATCTGAAGGTGGAAACTTCCGCCTCGGCGTTCACTGAAGGCTATAATGCGGGCGATCTGGTAGGCTATCCTGTCGCCCATCACGATGGCAACTACACGGTTGATGACGCCACGCTGGCAACGCTCACATCAGAGGACCGCATCGCTTTTAGCTATGGTGATAACCCGAACGGGTCTGTTGCGGACATTGCGGGTGTCCTGTCTGAGAACCGTCGTGTCCTTGGCATGATGCCGCACCCGGAACGTGCCGTTGACGAAGGCCACGGCGGCACTGACGGGCAGGCGCTTTTCCGCGGGTTAGTCGGGCAGTTCGCGCAGGCCTGATCTGCTTGCTTGCCGCAAATTCACTGTCCGCCTAGACTATCCGCATGATGGGGTTTGCAAAGAGATCTAGAAACAAGAGCCGGGGCAGGTGGTACTTGCGCCTTGCTGTGCTTGTGATCAGCCTTCTTGCGGTCATTGTCATTTATGTCTCAAATCAACTTCTGACCCAGCGGTTTACCGAGACGATCAGTAATCGTTCAGAAGTGCGCTTGGCGCTCTATGTGACCAACTTGATGAATGAATTGCAGCGTAACTCGGTTGTGCCGCAGCTGCTGTCGCGTGATCCAGAACTGATCAACGCTTTGGAAGGCAACAACTATTCACAATCAACCGCGCGGTTGCTGTCTTTTGTTGATGAAATCGGGGCGGCGTCGCTAACCTTGCTTGACCGGGACGGGCGGGCGGTTGCGGCGACGGACCGAAATGAAATCGGCGCGGTTCATCGCAATACCCCTTATTTCGTGGATGCCCTGCGTATCAACCAGACCGTTTACACCACCTACCTGAATGACGACGGTGCGTATTCATACGTCTATTCCCGCCGGATCGAGGTAGGGGACAACTTGCTTGGTGTCATCATGGTGGAGGTGGACGGACAGCGGCTGGAGCGCGGCTGGGCGGGTGTGTCTGACGCTGTGCTCGTGATGGATAGCGAAGGCACGATCATCATGGCAACCGAACCCCGTTGGCGTGGTCTGGTCGAGGAAGACGCGCTGGCCCGTCAATCCGCCCCATCCGCAATTGAGCGCGCGATCCGCGCAACCCAAGGCTGGGCCGCACTGCCAGCGGATGCCTATTTGCGGGGTGAGGCCGTATTGCGCAAGGAAATGCGGGTGCCACATCAAGGCTGGCGCATGGTGAATTTTACCACCTATGCTTCCGTGCGTGAGCGGGTGAACGGGATTCTGGCGCTAGAGGTGATGGGATTCGCAATCCTTCTGGCGCTTCTCTTTTGGACGACATCGCGGCGTACCGCGTCGCGTCTGGTGTTCTTTCAACGCGAGTCAGCAGAGCTTCGCGCATTGAACCGCAGGCTACAGCGGGAAATCGCCGAACGTGAAAAGGTCGAAAAGACCCTCGAAGTGGCCGAACAGACCATCGCGCAATCATCGAAACTGGCGGCTTTGGGCGAGATGTCGGCCGCCGTCAGCCACGAGTTGAACCAGCCTCTCGCTGCAATGAAAACCTACCTTGCTGGCGCGCGGTTGCTGTTGCAACGCGACCGACCAGAAGAGGCGCTGTCATCCTTCCAGCGCATTGATGACCTGTTAGAGCGGATGGGTGCCATTACGCGCCAGTTGAAGTCTTACGCGCGCAAGGGCTCAGAGGCGTTTGAGCCTGTAGATACAAGGGCTGCGGTGTCCACGGCACTTGCACTGATGGAGCCACAATTGAAAACGCGCGACGTCAATATTGTCCGTACATTACCCAATGAGCCGGTGATGATCATGGGTGATAGGCTGCGGCTGGAACAGGTCATTATCAACCTCTTGCGCAATGCATTGGACGCGACAAAGACGGCTGCCAATCCAACCATAGAGATTTTGCTGGCCGCCGGTGACACAGTCAGCATTCAGATTCGTGACAACGGTGAAGGCATCGAAAACCTAGATGATCTATTCGAACCATTTTACACAACGAAACAACCTGGTGATGGCGTCGGTCTTGGGCTTGCTATCTCTTCGGGCATCGTGAACGATTTGGGCGGGCGCCTGACTGCACGCAATGCGGTTGATGGCGGGGCTATATTCGAGGTGCAACTGCCAACCATAAAGCAGGATGTCGCCGCGGCAGAGTAAGGAAGACGAACATGAGTAAGGCCATGAAGATTGCAATTGTTGATGACGAAAAGGATATGCGTCAGTCGATTTCACAGTGGTTGGCGCTGTCCGGTTTCGATACCGAGACCTTCGCCTCCGCGGAGGATGCGCTCAAAGGATTGGGTAACGACTATCCCGGCATCGTTGTGAGCGACATCAAGATGCCCGGCATGGACGGGATGCAGTTTCTCAAAAAGCTGAAAGGCGTTGATAGCTCTTTACCGGTCATCATGATTACCGGTCACGGTGACGTGCCTATGGCGGTTGAAGCGATGCGCGTTGGGGCATTTGATTTTCTGGAAAAACCCTTCAACCCCGATCGTATGACCGAACTGGCCAAAAAGGCCACATCCGCCCGCCGTCTGACCCTTGATAATCGTGCGTTGCGCAAGGAACTGTCGGATGGCTCTGCCTTGATCAAGAAGCTGATCGGCCAGTCGCCCCCTATGGAACGCTTGAAAGAAGATATCCTTGATCTGGGGCAGGCTGATGGTCATGTGCTTGTCGAAGGTGAGACCGGGACCGGGAAAACGTTGGTCGCTCATGCGCTGCATGCTGTGGGTGCGCGTGCCAGCAAGAAATTTGTCCTGCTCAGCTGTTCAGCCTATGACGAAGAAACCCTGAGCCGTATCATCTTTGGTCCGACCAATGATGATGAGCCGATCCCAGCGATGGAGGAAGCGCGTGGCGGCACGCTGGTGCTTGAGGATATCGAAGCGCTGAGCCATTCGCTGCAAGCGCGTTTGCTGACGGCCATCAATAACCAGGGCACCCCTGCAGAGACGCGGATTGTGGCGATTTGCAATCTGCAAGAGCAGGATCAAACCTGCGAAAGCGTGCTGCGGCCGGATTTGTTTTACCGTCTTGCCGCCTTGCGTATCACGGTGCCGCCTTTGCGCCAGCGTGGTGAAGATATTCTAACGCTCTTTACCCGTCTGGGTGAACAGTTTGCCGATGAATACGGTTGTGATGCGCCTGAGGTCAGCGCGCAAGAGGCCGCGCAATTGCTGCAAGCACCATGGCCGGGCAATGTGCGCCAATTAATCAATGTGGCCGAACGGGCTGTGCTGCAGAATCGCCGCGGGACCGGGTCAATCGCGTCGCTGTTGATGGCTGATACCGAAGAAATGAAGCCTGCGATGACAACCGAAGGCAAGCCGCTGAAGGAGTTCGTTGAAGCCTTTGAACGGATGCTGATCGACAACACCATGCGTCGCCACAAAGGATCAATCGTGTCAGTGATGGAAGAGCTTTGTCTGCCACGCCGGACGCTGAACGAGAAGATGGCCAAGTATGGCTTGCAGCGGTCTGATTATTTGTAGGGCTTTGGGTGCGTCGTTTTGATGGGCTGCAACGTTGTCAGACGTAGACAACGTATGCGACTGCCAGCATCGTGATTGGGATTGCAAAGAGCGCGACATTCAAACCGAGGGTAATTTTCTTAAGGCGAGCTTCTGCGCGCTCTTGTTGATCTTCTCGGCGGCCGGGCAAATCCTTCAGTAACGATACAATCATCCGTGCCGCCAGAACGCTTACCATTGCAGCCGCAGCGACCCCAATCCAGAAATTGCTGGTCGCATTGGGGTCGTTGGGATCGGGCAAAACCCCGCCAACGATGGCAGGTCCGAAAGCGGCACCGAGTGCGACAACCGCAGTTAATCCAATGACGATCCCTTTAATCAATGGCGATTTCATCGGTTTTTATCCTGTAACATTGGATTGGCATAACCGTCACCGCTATAGAAGGTCAAATTGTAGGCGCCGTGCCAGAGCGGGTTTGACTGGTGTGGTCGCAAGCTCTGATCCGCACATCAGATGAAATTGCCATTGTAATGCAACCCCTTCCTCCCTTATGTATTGGGTACGGATGCTCGCGCAGCAGTTGCGCGGTGACAGCCGATAGAGTTTCTCTGTTGCGCTTTTGAGTGTATATCAAGGCTAACAGCTGATTTGATCCCTCGGGATCAGGAGAACGCCACGGATCGTGTGATACCACCGACCGGGCCATGAATGGGCTTCGCCACTGGGTGAGGTCGGAGAAGAAACGCGATGCAAAGCGCGCAGAACATGAGGCACAATGCAGCCGCCCCAAGGGGCGCTGGCACGGCCCGCGCGCAGATCGCCTTAATCAGACATGTAACACGGACAACAGCGCCCCCAGGGGCGCCCCCGCGGTTATGTGCGAACGGACAAAATGCCAAAGAAAATGCTAATAGATGCCACACACGCGGAAGAAACCCGCGTTGTTGTGGTCGACGGAAACAAAGTCGAAGAATTTGATTTCGAAAGCCAGTTCAAGCGTCAGCTTGCCGGCAACATCTACCTAGCCAAGGTAACACGTGTAGAACCATCGCTGCAGGCAGCGTTTGTTGACTATGGCGGCAATCGCCATGGGTTCCTGGCTTTTTCGGAAATCCACCCCGATTATTATCAAATCCCGGTCGCTGACCGCGAAGCTCTGATCGCCGAAGAAAAAGCCTATGCCGAAAGCCTCAAGGCCGAAGCAGACGCGGAAGACGAACAGCCAAAACCAAAACGTCGCCGCCGCAGCAAGGCAAAAGCAGCCGAGGTTGCGGGCGATGACGCGGTTGTAACGGCCGAGGTTGAGACGCCTGAGGATGAAACCTCTGGCGATATCGCCGGTATGGAAACCATTGATCTTGACGATAGCGAAGAGGGCAGCTCGCCCATGGAGCTGGTCGCTGAGACGCCTGTAGACACGCCTGCCGCTGGTGAAGATGAAGATGACGAAGATGATCAGCCAAAGGCCGATCCCAAGTCAAAAGACGACACCATCGAAAGTGTCGCAGAAGAAGACGACTCAGACGATGTGCGCCCTGTGCGCAAGCCGCGCCCCAAGCGGTACAAAATCCAGGAAGTCATCAACGTCCGTCAGATCCTGCTGATCCAAGTGGTGAAAGAGGAGCGTGGCAACAAAGGTGCTGCGCTGACGACGTACCTGTCATTGGCTGGTCGCTATTGCGTGTTGATGCCAAACACCGCGCGTGGCGGTGGTATCAGCCGCAAGATCACCAATGCCGCCGACCGCAAAAAACTGAAAGAGATCGCGAACTCCATGACCGTGCCGGAAGGCGCAGGTCTGATCATCCGCACCGCTGGGTCGCAGCGCACCAAGGCCGAGATCAAGCGCGATTATGAATACCTGCAACGCATGTGGGAACAAATCCGCGAATTGACGCTAAAATCGACGGCCCCGGCCAAAATCTACGAAGAAGGTGATCTGATCAAACGCTCGATCCGTGATCTTTACTCTAAAGAAATTGATGAGGTGATCGTCGCAGGCGAGGCGGGCTATCGTACCGCTAAGGACTTCATGAAAATGATCATGCCGTCCCACGCCAAGAACGTGAAATTCTACACCGAACAACTGCCGCTTTACGCGCGTTATCAGGTCGAGGGTTATCTGAACGGGATGTTCAACCCGACGGTGCAGCTGCCATCAGGTGGTTATATCGTGATCGGGATCACCGAGGCGCTGGTGGCGATCGACGTCAACTCTGGCCGCGCGACGAAAGAAGGTTCGATTGAGCAGACGGCGACGAAGACCAACCTTGAAGCCGCTGATGAAGTGGCACGCCAGTTGCGCTTGCGTGACCTTGCGGGTCTAATCGTGATCGACTTTATCGATATGGATGAGCGTCGCAATAACGCGGCTGTTGAGAAGCGTTTCAAGGAAAAACTCAAGACAGATCGCGCCCGTATTCAGGTGGGCCGTATCTCGGGCTTTGGTCTGATGGAAATGTCGCGTCAGCGTCTGCGCCCGGGCATGTTGGAAGCCACGACACAGATGTGTTCGCATTGCCATGGCACCGGGCTCTTGCGGTCGGACGACAACGTTTCCTTGTCCATCCTGCGTGCTTTGGAAGAAGAGGGCGTGCGCGGAAGATCGAAAGAGGTGCTGATCAAAGCACCGATCACGATTGCCAACTTCCTGATGAACGGCAAGCGCGAGCATATCGCCGATATCGAAGCGCGATACGGCATGTCTGTGCGGATCGAATGCGACCCGACGCTGGTGTCCCCGGATTATGCGATTGATAAGTTCAAGACGGCGACACGGATGGTCCCTGATGCGGCCCCCGTAGTGACCTCTGCCGTGATGATGGACGATGATGAGGATGAAAACGCCGGAATTATCGTTGATGCGAATGAGGCCCCGGCCGAGGCTGCGGAAGGCGAAGAACGGCCTAAACGCAAGCGTCGTCGCCGTCGTCGTCGTCGTGGTGGCGGTGGCAATGGTGAGAACCAAAATGGGGACAACCAGAACCAAACGGCTGACACGGAAGACGCCAAAACTGATGCGGAGCCGCAAGAGGCTGCTGTAGAAGTCACTGCTGCGGAGGTGACGGAAGAGGCACCTGCGCCGGAAGAAAAACCAAAGCGCACGCGGACACGTCGTAAGAAAGCCGAACCTGCAGCTGAGGAGGCAGCCCCTGCTGACGAACAGCTTGCCGAAGAGGTTGCGGAAGAAAAACCTGCGCCGAAAAAGCGGACCCGACGCAAGAAAGCCGATCCTGTGGAAGACGCACCTGCGGTTCAGGCAGAGGCCGAAGCGCCTGCGCCTGCCGCTGAGGAAAAGCCAAAGCCCAAGCGCCGTAGCCGTGCCAAGCCCAAGGCGGACGCAGCCAAGGTTGAAGAGGCGGCGGAGGTTGTCGCCGAAGCACCACCCGCTGCATCTGAACCAGCACCCGCGCCGGAACCTACAACCGAGGCCGCGCCTGTGGCGGATAAGCCGAAACGCAAAGGCTGGTGGTCGTTGGGCCGCTAGTGGCGGGTTGCGTTGTTATTACCGGGGGCTGCGGCTTTCTTGGCGCGGCCCTCGCCAAACGCATCGCAGAAAATGGTGTGAGCCTGCCGGATGGTCGGTTTTTGGATGCGCCGGAAATCCACCTTTGGGATCGGCCAAACACATTCGTGCCGGCGCTGCCAAATACCAGCTTTCACGCCATCGATATCGCCGACAGATCGGCTGTGCTTACCGCGATGCCGGATGATACCGTGCTGATCTACCATCTTGCTGCTATCGTCAGCGGGCAGGCCGAGGCGGGTTATGACCTTGGTATGCAGGTGAACCTTGGCGGTACAAACGCGATCCTTGAGGCGGCAAAAACTGTGGTGCCGGGCGTGCCCGTCATCGGTACATCGTCTTTAGCAGTTTATGGTTGTGACGCTACAGAACCGCTGACCGAAGCCACAGAAATCCAACCGCAAAACACCTATGGTGTGACCAAGGCGATGGCCGAATTGGTGATGGCAGATTATCGCAGGCGCGGCTGGGTCGATGCCAGAACGTTGCGCTTGCCCACAGTGACAGTACGCCCGGGCAAACCAAATGCTGCCGCATCTTCCTTTGCGTCCGCGATTATTCGTGAGCCGTTGCGCGGTATGCCTGCGATTTGTCCTGTTGATCCTGACATGGCGCTTTGGGTCGCCTCGCCTGATGCAGCAGTCGCGGCCTTATGCCATGCACAATCTGTCGCAAAAGATGATTGGCCGATGTTTGGTGCCGTCAACGTGCCGGGTCTGCGTGTTCAGGTCGCAGACATGATCGCCGCATTGCGCGCGCGGGCAGGCGATAGCACGGCTGACCTGATCGAGATGAAGCCCGATCAACGGATTATCGATATCGTTGGTACTTGGCCCACGCTATTTGATACAAGCCTTGCCAAATCGCTCGGCTTTCGCGGTGACATGGGGCTGGATATGATCCTCGATCAGGCCTTTTTAATGAAGTAAAGCTGGCCATCGGACGCCTCTTGCGTTCCGATCAATTCATGCCCGGCTTCCGCGCAAAAATGCGGCACGTCAACCACCGCCGCAGGATCATCCGCCAGCATGCGCAAAACCTGACCAGAGGTCAGTGCCTGCAAACGTTTGCGCGCTTTGAGAACGGGCAGGGGGCATAGCAGCCCTTTGGCATCAAGATCAGCGTCATAGGTCATGCGATGGACCTAGGTGCGATGTTACATTTTGTCCACCAAGTTGTGACATCATGGCCCGTGACCTATGGCCGTGGCTGCCATAGGAAGGGTGCAAAGGACAACCTGAATGCTTGATACAGCCCTGATCTTTGATGCAGCACTTCTGCCCGCAATGCTGATTGCGATGCTGGCCGGTATTCTGTCGTTTCTAAGCCCCTGTGTATTGCCTGTCGTCCCGCCTTATCTTGCCTATATGGGCGGTGTGTCAGTCAGTGAGATGGAAGAAACCAAGACCGCGCGCAAACGCGTGTTTGTCTCTGCCGTGTTCTTTGTCCTTGGCCTATCCACAATCTTTCTGCTTCTTGGACTGGCGTTTTCCACAATGGGGCGGATGATGTTGCAGGTGCAGGATTGGTTCATTGTCGTGGCGGGTGGGCTGATCATGATCCTTGGCGCGCATTTTGTCGGAGTGTTCCGTATTGGCTTTCTGGACCGCGAGTTGCGCGTTGATGCTGGCGATAAGGGTGGATCGGCCTTTGGCGCCTATCTTCTGGGGCTGGCGTTCGCTTTTGGCTGGACGCCCTGCCTTGGCCCAATTCTTGGCGCGATCCTGAGCCTTGCAGCGTCAGAGGCCAATGTGTCGCGCGGTACGGTTCTGCTCGCGGTCTACGCCTTGGGTCTTGGTATCCCATTCTTGTTGGTTGCCGCCTTTTTCCCGCGCTTGAAAGGCGTGATGGGATGGATGAAGCGCCATATGGATCGGATCGAAAAAGTGTCGGGCCTGCTTTTGTGGACTGTTGGCCTGATGATGATGACTGGTCAATTTGCCGCATTCAGTTATTGGTTGCTTGAGCGCTTTCCAGCGCTGGCCTTAATCGGTTAACGTGACGCCCAAAGCATTCGCAAGGGGCAGTAATGAGCGTGCAGTCAAGGCCGGTCAGTAAACGGCGTGTATTCCATATTCCAGGCTATGACCCCATGCCGCCGCGCCGCTATCGTGAGCTTTACCGCAGCGAAGGGGCGGCACAGGCTGATATCAGTGGGTACGAGATCGGGGTGAAGGCCGATACATCTGACGATACCTTTCGCTGGACCGTTGGGGCCCGGATTGATGGGCAATCTGTGCTGTCGCAGGTTGATGTGCTGGTCTGGGCCGATATCGTGCGCGAGAGTATGGCGCAATCGATCCCGGCAACGTATTGGCAGTTGGCGCAAACGGCATGGATCTACATCAGCACCGGCACGTTTCGCCGCCTCATGTGGATGCGCAAAGGACCAGTGATTGCAGCACTTTATCCGATTGTCATGCTGCTGGGGCAGTTGATTGCCGCACTTATTGCCGGTTCGCTGATTGGTGGTTGGGCGCAGAACTTGATCCTTGGTGCGCTGGCGCTGATCGGTGTAACCGAAGGGGGCTTTTTTAATGCCGTCGATTGGGTCGCCTGGATGATCGGCTGGGCGCTTTTTGTCGGCATCGTGGTGGTTCTTCTGCGTTGGTTCAAGGCGCGGGATAACAAGCTGTTTGCCTATTATCTGATGCATGACTACGCGTTTTCGGCAAAATTGCGAGGCGAGACGCCGCCGCAACTGCAAGAACGCATGAAAGCCTTTGAGGCCATCATCTCTGAGGCGCTGGCGATGGACGGTGACGAGGTTCTGATCGTCGGTCATTCCTCTGGCGCGCATCTGGCGGTGTCTATCATTGCTGATCTTGTTCGGGCCGGACATGTGCGGCCCGACGGGCCAAAGCTTGCGTTTCTGTCATTGGGGCAGGTCGTACCGATGGTGTCTTTCCTGCCGCGTGCGCGGCAGTTGCGCAGTGATCTGGCCTATCTGTCGACCTGCGACCAGATCACCTGGGTCGATGTATCCGCACCGGGCGATGGCTGCTGCTTTGCGCTTTGTGATCCTGTGACCGTGACGGGTGTTGCGCCAGAGGGTAAGCGCTGGCCCTTGGTCATCTCGGCGGCCTTCACGCAGAGCCTGTCGTCTGCACGGTGGAATGCCCTGCGGTGGCGCTTCTTCAGACTGCATTTTCAGTATCTTTGTGCTTTTGATCAGCCTAAAGACTATGATTATTTCCAGATCACGGCTGGCCCTGTGTTGTTGGCTGATCGCTATGCGGGACGTCAACCTTCGGGGTCGCGCATTCATGTGCCAGTGTCGAAATATACGTCGCTGATGCCATGACGGCGAGACCACCGAAACCGGCGTCACGGCCTGAAAACGTGTCACTGTGGCAATACATGCGCCTGTTTCGCAAAGATATTCTGTCGGCCCAGCCCGCCAAGCTTTATCGCGCGTGGATGGCCGAGTTCCGCACGCCGTTCTTTCGCAGCTATCTGGTGAATGATCCCGCCCTGATCAAACAGGTTCTGACTGAAACGCCGGACGTTTTCCCCAAATCGGGTCGCATTGCTGCGGGGCTGCGCCCCTTGCTAGGCAACAGTGTTTTTCTGACCAATGGGGAGGTCTGGAAACGACAGCGCCGGATCATTGATCCGGCCTTTGCCGGTGGGCGGTTGCGCGATACCTATGCGGGCATCTGTGCTGCGGGTGATGCTGGCGTGGCCCGGTTGGCCAAGAATGCTGACGGCACCCCGCAAGAAATTGAAGCGATCACAAGCCATATTGCGGCGGACGTGATCTTTCGCACTCTGTTTTCGATCCCGATTGAAGATAAGGTGGCGCAAGAGGTGTTTGAGGCATTCCGCGCTTATCAACGCAGCCAGCCGATCTTGAACCTTGCTGCCTTTGTGCGCGGACCGGCATGGATGCCGCGATTTTTTAGGTCAGATACCCGTGCGACGGCGCAGAAAATTCGCAAACTGATCACGCAATTGACGCAAAAGCGTTTAGATCTGATCGCGGCAGGTGATGCGCCCGACGATCTTGCCACCAAGATACTGACGACCAAAGACCCCGTGACAGGCGAAACCTTCACGCTTGATGAAATGGTTGATCAGGTCGCGATTTTCTTTCTGGCGGGCCATGAAACCAGCGCCTCTGCGTTGGCTTGGGCGCTTTACCTGTTGGCGACCCACCCCCAATGGCACAGCGCTGTTGCGCAAGAGGCGGCATCGTTTAGCGGCGCATTTGCTGAACTGTCCGATCTGAAACACACACGCGATGTGTTTCGCGAAACGCTGCGCCTTTACCCGCCCGTGCCTATGATGGTGCGCGAGGCGACAGAGGCACAGACGTTTCGGGGGCGGGATGTTGCACCTGGGGCGCAGGTTGTCTTGTCGCCCTGGCATCTGCATCGACACACCCGCCTGTGGGACAATCCCGATGGGTTTGATCCGGGGCGGTGGGCCACGGAGAATGGCAAGAGTTGCGCGCGCGATGCTTATCTGCCGTTCTCGGCCGGACCGCGGATTTGCACAGGTGCAGGCTTTGCCCAGATTGAGGGCGTGGTTCTGCTGGCGCGATTGCTTACCACTTTCATTTTTGAACCGGTTGAGGGGCGCGAACCGGTTCCCGTGGCGCATCTGACCGTACGCGCAAAAGACGGAATTTGGCTGCGAATCCGACCCCGCTGATCTGATTCTGTTTCGAAAATGCGTACAGAATGGGCATTTGTCGCCAAAATGGCTGTGCTTGGAAACGCAAATGTGGCCATTATGTTCTGGCGTTTTCCCGCTCAATTGCGTGAAATCCTTTAAAAACAGAAAGTTAAGTGGTGTATGTAACGTTTAACGAAAAATGGCAGAATTGCATGGTTGCCTGATTTGTGTCATACCAATATTAACAACTTAAGTTGGCCCCCAGATGGAGACCGCAGTTAATGACAATTTCACTTCCAGGTTCCTCGAAGAAGGGTCTGACCGGACTTTTCAAGCGTAAGGCAGACCAGAAATCAGCATCCCCCACAGCCAAAAGGCAATTGGGCGGTAATGACATCGCGAAGTTGTTTGACAAGAAGGCGCGTACGGCCAAAGCGGTGAAGCCAGCCAAGCTTAGCGATACCGAGATCAACGCAAGTGAACAGCTGTCAAATTTACGTGGTGCACTTTACTCTGACAAGTGATCGCCGCGCAGCGCACGTTCAAGCACAAAGATACGTATCGCAGAAGCAAGCCCGAGATCACCTCGGGCTTCATCTATTTTAGCAGCAAGCCCATTGATCGTTTCGCCATCTGCCGTTGCGCAATCGCGGAACGCGTCCCAAAAAATATCTTCCAGCGACACACTGGTACGGTGCCCGCGCAAAGTGAGTGATCTTTTGACGGGGCGACGGTGTGCCATCAGTCGTCTTCGAACTTGAGCTGCGCAAGCCGATCACTGGCTTGTTTATCTCGCGCCGCATCAAGCACCTTTTCAGCTTTGGTGCGGCCAAAGCGGACGGCATTCGCATCCGCCTTGGCTTTCGCATCGGCCCTTGTTCTGGCTTTGCGCGCTTGGTTCAGGTTAGCCGGCTTCATTTGGGGCCGATCATCTCCTCTGGGCGTACGACCTTGTCAAAAGTCGCCTCATCCACAAAGCCCAGCTTGATCGCCTCTTCTTTCAGTGTTGTGCCATTTTTATGCGCTGTCTTGGCCACGGTCGTGGCGTTGTCATAACCGATGGTGGGGGCGAGGGCTGTGACGAGCATCAGTGATTCCCGCATCAGCTTTTCGATCCGGGTCTCATCGGCCTTAATACCAAGCACGCAGTTATCTGTGAATGTCACAGAGGCATCACCCAAAAGCTGCATAGATTGCAACACGTTATAGGCCATCATTGGCTTCATTACGTTCAGTTCAAAATGCCCCTGCGAACCGGCGAAACCGACTGCCGCATCATTGCCCATCACATGGGCACAGACCTGCGTGAGCGCTTCAACCTGTGTTGGGTTCACCTTGCCTGGCATTATCGAGGAACCGGGTTCGTTTTCCGGCAACATCAACTCGCCCAGACCACAACGCGGGCCAGAACCCAGCATGCGGATGTCTGCCGCGATCTTGTAAAGGCTGGCAGCGACGGTCTTCAACGCGCCGGACATTTCGACTAATGCGTCATGGGCTGCGAGTGCTTCGAACTTGTTCGGGGCAGTCACGAAAGGCAGACCGGTGATCTGCGCCATATTGGCCGCAACAGTTTCGCCCCAGCCTTGAGGTGTATTCAGCCCGGTGCCAACCGCTGTGCCGCCCTGAGCCAGTTCATAAATGGCGGGTAGGGCGGCTTTGATGCGGCGGATCCCCATAGCAACCTGATGGGTATAGCCAGAGAATTCCTGTCCCAAGGTCAGCGGTGTCGCATCCATTGTATGGGTACGGCCAATCTTGATGATGTCGTTAAACTCTGCCTGCTTTTGCTCAAGGGCGGCATGCAGTTTTGCCAAGCCGGGCAGCAGGACGTCATGCGCGGTCATTGCAACCGCGATATGCATCGCGGTGGGGAAGGTGTCGTTCGAGGACTGCCCCATGTTGCAGTGATCATTCGGATGCACCGGGTCTTTTGACCCGATCGTGCCACCCAGCATCTCAATTGCGCGGTTCGAGATGACCTCGTTGGCGTTCATGTTCGATTGCGTGCCAGACCCAGTCTGCCAGACAACAAGCGGAAAGTGATCATCAAGCTTGCCCGCAACCACCTCTGCGGCGGCGGCAATAATCGCGTCAGCGCGATCGGCGTCCAGTTTGCCGCGCTCTTTGTTGGCCATTGCACAGGCTTGTTTGATCACGCCCAACCCGCGCACGATCGCGACGGGTTGTTTTTCCCACCCGATGGGGAAATTCATGATCGACCGCTGGGTTTGGGCACCCCAGTACCGGTCGCTGGGGACCTCCAATGGGCCAAAGCTGTCGGTTTCTGTGCGTGTATCAGTCATGATGATCCCCTGTGGCTAAGTCATAAGACCTATATGCAGCAGGGGTCCAATTCGCAATATCGCAATCCTTATGCGAGATGCACGAACTGCGCGCCTTGACCAATCGGTTTGCCGCCGGCGATTCCACGCAAGGTCGCTTCTATCGCGGCACCATCGGCACCATGGTAGTAGAAGAACGTGTAGCGTTCGCCTGCGTTGCTGCCACCATAGCTATAGCCCTCACCAAGGGCCGCGACGATCTCTTCGCTGAATGCGTCGGGGTCAAAGTCCTCATATGCGCTGTCTGGCAGCCCTGTTCCGTCCAAGCCCACGCCAACCACGCTTACGGTGCCAAACTGCTTGAGCACCTCACCATCGTCATTGAGGAACTGTGTGTTTTTAGGTGCTCCAAGCTCTGTCAGAATTGCTTGCAGCGCGGTCAAGTGCGCCTCTGACAGGTCCGGCAATGCGATTTCAAGGTCGCAAAACTGTATCTCCCCGTCTGCGTCCATCATGGTGCCGCCTCCCGAGACCTCTCCCTCACCGGTGGCCTCAAAGCGCTCTTCAAGGGGTTCTTCCCAGAACTCTAGCCGTTCTAGCGGGCCGATCTTGAGCGGCAACCGCACTGTCAAGAAAGCTGGTTCAGCCATGTCTTACCTTTGATATGATGAAGTGTTGGGCGTTTACTTGCGGAATTGATCCAGGCTGACGACTTCGGCTTCTTTCGGGCCGTCATCTTCAGGTTCATCCGGTTCGACCATTTCGTCCATTGGCGCCTCTTCGTCGTTGGCCAATACGGTGTCGTCATCTTCGTCCTGTGTTTCAAACCGCAGGCCGAATTCGACGGATGGGTCGACAAAGGTTTTGATAGCATCATAGGGGATATACAATGTCTCGGGGTTGTCGCCAAAGTTCAGGGTGATCGTAAACCCTTCATTCGTGACGTCCAGATTATCAAACCAATGCTGGATCACCACGGTCATTTCACCGGGGTAACGGTCAGAGAGCCAATCGGCGATCTCGACATCGGGGTGCATCGTATCGAAGGTCACAAAAAAGTGGTGCTGACCGGGAAGCCCATTTTTTTGTACATCGGTCAAGACTTCCTGAATAAGCCCACGCATGGCGCGGTGCATCAGATTCCCATAATCAATCGTACTGGTCACAATCCAAATCTCCCCGATTGGTAGGACTACCATAAGGGATTCGATGCCGGTTGAAAGGGGGCGTGTCAGATCATGCCGGTTGTGGCGGATACGCTCAGGCTGAGTGCTGCTGAAACAAGCAGGACAAGAGGCAGGGGCCAATGCCGCCATAGCACAAGTACGCCGGTAATACCGGCAAGTCCAAGGGCCAAAGGTTGCAGTGTCATCAGATTTGGCCAGATCGTTTGGATCGGTCCCGCAGATATGTTGCTGACCTCGGCAAAAAAAACATGCAGGGCGAACCACAGTGACAGGTTGGCGATGACACCTACTACCGCTGCCGTGATGGCGGCCAGCGCACCGCGCAGGCGCGGCCGCCCGTCCAGCCAATCGATCAGCGGCGCACCGGCAAAGATCCAGATAAAGCAAGGCACAAACGTCACCCAGAGTGTCAGTGCACCAGCCAGCAGCGCCAAAGATACGCCGCCCTCGGCCAATCCTGCAATCATGGCGACGAATTGTGTCACCAGGATAAGCGGACCGGGTGTGGTTTCCGCCAACCCCAGCGCGTCCATCATTTGCGGGGTGGTCAGCCATGCGTAGGACACAACGACTTCTTGTGTCATATAGGCCAAGACAGCGTAAGCGCCGCCGAATGTGACGACTGCGAGGGTTGAAAAGAACACTCCGATCTCTTGCAGAAATGTGTTGCCCGAAAGCGCGATTATCCCAAAGGGCGCGGCCCAGATCGCCGCGCCAATCAGGATAATCCTCATGCTTTGCCGCATCGTACCCGATTGAACCTTACGGGCTGCGGCCTCTCCCGGTTGGCCCAAAGCGCCGATGATCGCTGCCAAAAGGATAACCAATGGAAAGGGTAAGGCGAAAAGGAAGAGCGCGATGAAAGCGAAGGTCGCGAGGATCATATGTGCGGGTTTGATCAGCGCGCGCTTGGCGATCTTGATCAATGCCTCGATCACGATGATCACCACCGTCGCCTTCACTCCAAGAAACAGGGCCTGCACGATGGCCATGTTACCGTAAGATCCATAGGCCAGTGCCAGCGCCATGATCACAACAGCACCCGGCAGCACGAATAGCCAACCACCGATCAGCCCGCCTATAATCCCGTGCCGCTTCCACCCTGCATATGTGGCCAGCTGCATCGCCTCTGGTCCCGGTAGCAGCATGCAAAAGGACAAGGCGCGCAGGAACTGATCTTCACGCAGCCATTGACGTTGTTCGACCAGTTCCTTGTGCATCAACGCGATTTGAGCCGCAGGCCCACCAAAGGACAAAAGCCCGATGCGTCCAAAGACGCGGATTAATTCGCCAGTCATGTATCGTGACCTTCACCTTGTCCATCACGCGCCCATCGATACAAGGCATCGTAAAGTAGCATCCCTGCATCCAATTGTGCGGTATCATCACGAAACATACGTGACAAACCAACCGATACCGCAACGCGATTTGCTTAGCCGAAAATACGGCTGATCTCGCGCAGGATTTTGGCGCGGATGGTTTGGGGGTATTCGCGGTGGGTCCGGGCCGTCATGACAAAGCCGTCGCGGGTGATGACCGCACCCCGGAAAAAGTTTGTGATTGCCAAACCCATCGATTCGATCGCGATGCCATTTATGGTGACCCCGGCGCGCTCTGCTGCGTTACGGGCCGCACGTACATCAGACCCGCCATTGGGTGTGCCATCGCCCGAGACATCTATGACATTGCGGTTGCAGCCCGTCACTTGATCAAACAGCCCCAGCGAAAAATAGATCGCCTCGGCTGGGGCGGTATCGGACAGTACAAAGGCCCGTTCCATTAGGCGTGCCTTTTGTGCAAATGCTTCAACATCCAACGCAGTGCGCATCTGGGTCCATGGGATGGAAATTGTCTGTTTATCGACACCGGACCATTGCACCACAGCCAGATAATTTTCGCCGGCCACCATCGTCTCGATAATCTCGGCGTCGCGTAGTGCGTCGGCCAGCCCATCTGTCTGTAGCCGATACTCTGCCATATCAATCGAGTTGGAGACATCTATCGTAAGGATAAGTGCGGTGTCGCATGCCTGTGACATGACGGGGAACACCGATAAAAGAGATACAAAAGTAAGCCGCAACATCAGCTTATCGTGCGCAGAGCAAGGTTTTATTGCAAGCCACAAGATTGCCGCGGGAGAGAAAGTGCAGGTTTCTGTTGCCAGGTACCTGCGAACCCCGCCCTAGGTCGCAAAACCTAAGGAGTTAAGGTTCGATATTAGGCACAGCTTACGCTGCGACTGCCATCGGTGCATTGTTGTCATTTGCAACTATACAATTTGTACCGATAACGGTGGTAACTCACCGAGACAAAGCTAACACCTTTAGACGTTCGTCGATCCTATTTCGGCCCCATGGCCCCCAAATGAAGGGTGTTTGGTGGAGCCGCCGGGTACCGCCCCCGGGTCCGATCCGCTTATTACGAGCGCGTTTATGTCCATAGTCCCGAGGGACAGCGTAGATATAAGCAAGGTCCGGCACTGCCGCAAGGGGCTGGTGTCATAGGTTCAGTAGGATCGCAGGAACACCAACGGCGGCTTCAACAATGAAATAGATCCATTTCTTTTGTGATGCGCCATCGATGATAATCGAGGTCAAACGTCCCGTTGCGGCCCCACACCAGCAAAAACCCAACATCACATAGGCCTCTGGTGTCCCCAACCACAGCGCACCAAGACCCATGCCGACAAACAAGCAGCCGACCGAGGCGCGTACTTCCGATGCGCCCATCGTGGTTTCGCCCATCTGAAGGTCAAGCGCGCCAAGCGTATAGCGTGGCATCAGCCATCCAAAGCAACCCAGCCCTATGCTGAGTATTGCGAAAATGATGTTGAGAATGTCCATGGCGAAGCTTTCTTGTTTGCCCGCCGAAACGTGGGGCGGTCGCCTACAAGATCAATGCTGACGGTTCAGGACGCTTGCGAATACTGCGCGGCGATATCGCCAAAGCTGTCATAGCGTTGCGCGACGATCCGTGTCAGCGGTCGCCCCGCCGGCGTGATCCGCAGGCCCTGGCCTGTCGCAGTAACATATCCGGCAAACTCTTCGAGGATAGCGTTGTGGATCGGCAAGAGGTCGCGTGCATCGGCATGGGCATCAAGTTTCTGCAGATCAATCTCAAAATCGCACATCAGCATATTGATCGCAGCTGCGCGCAGCCGGTCTTTGGCTGTCATCTGATACCCGCGATGGCCGGGTAGCTTCCCTGCCTCAACTCTTTCAACATAGGCGGCTGTGGCCGCCGCATTCTGAACGTAGCCTTGTGCAAATTGCGAAATCGAAGACGCGCCGATCCCGACAAGTGTGGGGCAGGTGTCATCGGTATAACCCTGGAAGTTGCGGCGCAGATGGCCGCTGTTGGCGGCTATCGTCAGGTTATCGCCCGGTTTGCCGAAATGATCGATGCCAATCGCCTGATAGCCGCTGCTGGTAAAAGCCACAGCGGCTTGCTGGGCAAGATGGTAGCGCTGTTCTTCGCCGGGCAGCGCATCATCCGGGATCAACTTTTGTCGTTTGGAAAACGTTGGCACATGGGCATAGCCGAACAGGGCGATGCGGTCAGGGTCCAGCGCGTGGACCTTGGCGATGGTGTTGGCAAGCTTTGCAGGCGTTTGATGCGGTAAACCATAGACCAGATCAGCGTTTAACGAGGTGATACCAGCGGCCCGCAGGCTATCAACGCAGGCAAGGGTGGTTGCAAAGCTTTGCTCGCGCCCGATCGCTTGTTGCACATCAACTGCAAAATCCTGAATGCCAATACTGGCGCGGGTCATGCCCACATCTGCAAGCACCGCGATTTTGTCGTCGTCAACCAGCGTCGGATCAATCTCGACTGAAAAGCTGAAATCGGGGGCAGGGGGGATCACATCCTGGATCGCCTGCGCAAGGTCCCGGATCATATCAGGGGGCAGGATTGTTGGCGTTCCGCCGCCCCAATGCATTTGCCCCATGCGCACGCCAGCAGGCAATGTGGCGCGCAAAAGTGCCAGTTCTTCTTTCACTACCCGCAGATAGTTGGCGACCGGTTTCAGCGTCGTCGTTCCTTGTGTGCGGCAGGCACAAAACCAGCAAAGCCGCTCACAAAAGGGTATGTGGATATAGACCGACACCGGTGTCGCCGGGTCCAGCGACTTGAGGCAACTGACTTGAAATGTCTCTTCCGTCTGCGGGCAGAAGGCCGTTGCGGGCGGATAGCTGGTGTAGCGGGGCACGCGGGCGTCAAACAGACCCATGCGGCGCAGGTGATCGATGTGTTCCATAACGCTTGAGTGCCAGAACAATCCATCGGTTTTATTGCGCCAGATCAAATGGTGCAAGAAATCCTAGCTGAGTTGGTTTATAAAGCAGGCAGAAACTTCAGCGATTTGTTCGGGCGTGCTATCGCGCCGGAAGAAAGTTTTGAAGCCTGTTTCGGGGAACATCAGGTAGGTCTGGGTAGAGTGATCGACCAGATAATACTCTGGATCACCCTCTTGGACCCGGTAGTAGGTTTTATAGGCCTGGCTGGCCGCTTTGACTTGCTCAGGCGTGCCTGTCAGCCCGATCATGTCCTCATGGAAATTATCCGTAAAATCGCGCACCACCTCTACTGTGTCTCGCTGTGGATCGACTGATATAAAGACAGTGCCCAGATCAAGCCCCTGATCTTCCAGTATATAAGCTGCTTGCGCGTTACGCGCGCTGTCGAGCGGGCAGACATCGGGGCAGAATGTATAGCCGAAATAGACTAAAGTCGGTTTGGTGATGACATCGGAATCTGTGACGGTTTCGCCTGTTTCTGAGACCAGTTCAAACGGGCCGCCAATGGTGCTGCCAGCGACGGCCGTGTCGCCGCATGGATCGGGTGTGGCGTTCTGCGACTGCCATGCATAGATGCCGATCGCGGCGGCGGCAGCGAGGGTGGTTGATCCGAATATCACTGCTTTCATGAGTGCCTCCTGAAGCGATATGTGAGGTGATGCCACCGCTATCTTATCGCGGCGTACGTCAAAGCGCATTGGCGTAATCGCCGCAGCGCGGTCACAACGCTGTGTTACGCGCGCAGTTCCCAAGGTCAAGCGGCATCGCGCAGCTTGGGTAAGGTGGATCATGATCCACCTCGCGTTAGCTGCGCTCGGCCTGCCGTTCGGCGATTACATCCTGTGCCAACTTTTGCGTATATTGGGCGAGTGCGGCCAGACTTTCATCGGCGGCACTGGCATCCTGTGCCTCAATCGCATCCGCAATACTGGTATGCAGAGATACGATCTTTTCCCGTGATCGCGCGCTGAAGGTGATCATATTCATCAAGGGTTGCATTGCTTCCACAGCACCTGCCAGCTGATAGGACAACACCGGATTGCCCGCCGCATCAACCAATGCGCGATGAAATGCAACGTCCGACGCGCAAAAAGCCTCATCCGTGAGCCCGGGCTGGTTTTGCCTGTGCGCCTCGGCCCGCATGGTAGCAAGGTGGTCGGCAGTGCGACGTGTTGCTGACAGGGGTGCGCAGGCCCGCTCTAGCGCGTAGCGCGCTTCGCAAGCGGTCGCAAAGCTGATCTCATTCATTGACAACAAAAGCGTCGATGTCGTGATCTGCTGCCCGTAGGCATCTTCAAATTTTAGCCGGTTCACAAAAGCCCCACCGGTTGCCCCGCGTTGTGTGCGGATCAGGGATTGTGCGGCCAGTCTTTTCAGCGCTTCTCGTACCGTCGGCCGCGACACATCAAATTGTTCGGCCAGTTCCGCTTCGGACGGCAAGCGTTCGTCAACCGGCAGGTCACCACAGATAATTGCATCGCGGATGGCTTTGGCAATCTGGGCTGACAGATCAGCGGGGTTTTTTGGATCAATTTTCATTTGTCAGACAATTAAACGTCTGACATATGATTGTGCAAGTCTTGAGTCGCAGTTGACCGTTTGGGAGGGCGTCATTTGCCGCATCTGGTGCGATCATCACTTTGGCTAATGTTTTTCGCCGCGATCCTTTTCGCGTGGTGGATGATGTATGTCATGGCGATGGACATGGACCTTGATCTGTTGGGACGTCCGGGGCCTATGGGGCAGGCGATGGCGGATATGGACCCGCGTATGCCGATGGATATGCCGATGGCGCGCTTTGGTCCGCTTTTTGCAATGTGGGCGATCATGATGGCGGCGATGATGCTGCCCACTTTGGCACCCACGTTGACCACTTATGAGCGGCTGATGGTTAGTGCCGATGGGACGCGCGCCGGGTGGGTTGGTGTACTGCTGGGTTACTTTATCGTCTGGGTCGGATTTGCCGCTGTGATCACCGCAGTCCAGCTTGCATTGCTTTTTGGTGGTGTGATCAATATGCTTGGCATCGCGCCAGTCTGGTTATCAGCGATTTTGCTGATCGTTGTTGGTGCTTTCCAATTCAGCCGCGTGAAGGAAGTCTGCCATGGTGTGTGCCATGCGCCTATGACGTACTTCCTGGGCCATTGGAAAACCGGTTTCATTGGTGGTTTGCGTATGGGGCTGCGTTTAGGCGCATTTTGTGTGGTGTGTTGCTGGGGCTTCATGGCTCTCGGCTTTGTTGGTGGCGTGATGAGCTTGGCCTGGATGGGGCTGGCGACGCTGTTGATGGTATTCGAAAAACTGCCCGACATCGGGCACCGTGTGATCAAGCCGACCGGCGTGGTGCTTATCGCTGCTGGTCTGGGTTTGGCTGTCTTTTAGAAAGGGACGAGAAATGGCTGAAAAGAAACGCGCACCTGCTGATCGCCTGCCGATCTCGCAACGCATTGACCAGCGGATGGAAAGTAACCCGCTGCGTCGCAAGATGAAGCCGACGGAATGGGCGATTAAGGGCGAGCTGTTCTTGAATTGCTCTTGCACCGTCTTCTGCCCCTGTGTCGTCAGCCTTGGCGCGCACCCCCCGACCGAAGGCCATTGCCACGCATGGATGGCGATTGCCATTGATGAGGGACATTTTGAGGGCGAAGACCTTTCCGGGCTGAACGTCGGGCTGCTGGTTGATATTCCGGGCCGGATGGCCGAGGGAAACTGGAAGGTGGCGGCTTATGTCGACGAACGCTCCACTCAAAAGGCCTATAACGGCATTTTGCAGATTTTCAGTGGTGCGGCTGGCGGGACAACAGGCCTTTTCACTATGCTGGTCTCCGAGATCATCGGGGCAGAGCGCGAGAAGGTCGAGATCGTGCGCGAAGGCACTAAGCGTGGCATCTACATCGGGCGCAAGATCCAAGGTGAGATTGAGATGATGAAGGGCGCTAGCCCCGATCATCCTGTCATGATCAGCAACTCCAAATACTGGATGGGTCCGGATATTATCGCGGCGGCCGGAACAAAGTCGCGGGTGCGTGACTATGGCCGCGTTTGGGATTTTGGCGGAAAATCAGCCGAGATTTGCCCGATTGACTGGAAAGGGCCCAAGCCGTGATCACGCCAGAGTATTGTCAGACCATGGCGCGCTACAATGCGTGGCAAAACAATGGTCTGCGCGAGATGATTTCGCAGATGGATCGCGCAGAGCTGGACAAAGACCGTGGTGCCTTCTTTGGGTCAATCATGGCCACACTCAATCATCTTTTGTGGGGCGATACGCTGTGGATGAGCCGATTTGATGGTGGGGCTGGCCCTGATGTTCCTGCTGAAGATCACAAAGAAATGACGCCAACCCCTGCTGCGTGGGCGGCAGAGCGGTTTCGGATAGATGCGCGCATCAGCCTATGGGCGCAAAGCCTGCACGCCGTTGATCTTGTTGGCGATCTGACATGGTATTCTGGGCTTTCCAAGCACGAGATGTCCAAGCCCATCGGGCTTTGCGTCATGCAGCTTTTCAACCACCAAACCCACCATCGCGGCCAGGTCCATGCGATGTTGACCGCTGCAGGGCAGAAACCCAACGACACTGACCTGCCTTTCATGCCTGAGGACTGACCATGGCTGTGATTGCACCTTCCCGCCGCATTCGGCGTACCCCTTTCACTGACGGCGTCGAAGCTGCGGGTGTGAAAGGCTATACTGTCTATAACCATATGCTGCTGCCCACGGTTTTTCGCAGCGTCGAAGAGGACTATCGCCACCTCAAGACCGCTGTGCAGGTCTGGGATGTGGCGGTCGAACGGCAAGTGGAACTGCGCGGCCCTGATGCGGCCCGCCTGATGCAAATGCTGACGCCGCGTGATCTGCGGGGCATGATGCCGGGGCAGTGTTACTATGTGCCGATCGTTGATGAGACAGGGGGCATGTTGAATGATCCCGTCGCATTGAAGCTCTCGGAAGATCGCTGGTGGATTTCGATTGCTGATAGTGACTTGCTATTTTGGGTAAAAGCCCTGGCCTATGGGTATCGTTTGGATGTGTTGGTGGATGAGCCCGATATCTCGCCGCTTGCGGTGCAAGGTCCGCTGGCCGACGATCTGATGGCGCGTGTTTTTGGTGATGCGGTCCGTGCGATCAAGTTCTTCCGTTTTGGTTGGTTCGATTTTCAGGGTGTCAGCATGGCGGTGGCCCGTTCGGGATACTCCAAACAGGGCGGTTATGAGATTTACGTTGATGGTACCAAAAACGGGATGCCGCTGTGGAACGCGCTTATGGAGGCGGGCCGGGATCTGGATGTCTATGCCGGTTGCCCGAACCTGATCGAGCGGATCGAGGCGGGTTTGCTGTCTTACGGAAACGATATGACCCGCGAGAACACGCCGCATGAATGTGGGTTGGGGCGGTTTTGTTCGACCCAGACGGCGATTGGTTGCGTGGGCCGCGACGCGCTTTTGCGCGTTGCCAAGGAGGGGCCGACCCAGCAGATCCGCGCGATAGCCATTGATGGCGAGATACCGGCTTGCGATCAGATCTGGCCAATCGTGGCGAAAGGCAAGCGGATCGGGCAGGTTACATCTGCGGCGAAATCGCCGGACTATCATACCAATGTTGCCATCGGTATGGTGCGTATGACCCATTGGGATGAGGGCACGCGGGTTGAGGTGCAGACACAGGATGGACCAATGACCGCGACGGTCCACGAGAATTTTTGGATATAGTTCCAGACGTGCCGTCGGAGCCTCCGGCGGAAGTTTGATTGGACGAAGAAAGACAGGGCCGTGCGCCCCGAATGAGAGGAAAATGAATGTTTAAGGCTTTGATGGTTGAAAAAGACGACGACGGCAAAACCAGCGCATCGGTGCAGGAATTGTCGCTGGATCAACTGCCAGAAGGCGATGTGACCGTTGCCGTCGCATATTCTACCGTCAACTATAAAGATGGGCTGTGCATTGGTCCGGGCGGTGGATTGGTGCGCAATTATCCCCATGTGCCGGGTATCGATATGGCCGGTACGGTAGAGGCCTCTGACGATCCACGCTATAAGGCGGGCGACAAAGTGGTTCTGACTGGCTGGCGTGTCGGAGAGGCCTATTGGGGTGGCTATAGCCAAAAGGCGCGTGTAAGGGCTGATTGGTTGGTGCCCTTGCCGGATGGTTTGGACACACGGCAGGCTATGGCTGTGGGAACGGCTGGTTTTACTGCGATGCTGGCTGTGATGGCGCTGGAGGATCACGGCATCAAGGATGGACCGGTTCTTGTAACAGGTGCAGCCGGTGGTGTGGGCTCGGTCGCGACCGCAATTCTGGCGAACCTCGGCTATGAGGTTGCGGCGGTGACGGGCCGCCCTGAGACGGGTGATTACCTTAAGTCACTTGGCGCGGGCCGGATCGTCGCGCGCGATGAGATCAATGAAATTACACGCCGTCCGCTTGAGGCTGAAACATGGGGTGGCTGTGTTGATGCCGTTGGAGGTGAGATGCTGGCCCGTGTGCTGGGCCAGATGAAATATGGTGCCTCTGTTTCCGCCGTGGGCCTGGCGGGTGGTGCGGGTCTGCCTGCGTCGGTCATTCCGTTTTTGTTGCGGGGCGTGAACTTGCTTGGGATCGACAGTGTGATGCAACCTTATGACAACCGCGTGCGCGCCTGGGCCCGGATCGCAAAGGACCTGCCGATGGACAAATTGGAGGCGATGATCCAACCCGCGACCCTGAACGATTTGCCGCAGTTGGGTCGGGATATCCTGCAAGGGCAGGTGAAGGGGCGTGTTGTTGTTGATGTGAATGGCTGATTATAAAAGATGTTATGTCTTGAGGCCGCCCATTTATGGGCGGCCTTTTTCGTGCCAAACAGAGGCAATCCGATTTGGCATGTCGTGCTGGACGCGGCCCGCGCCTTGATAGCAAAACACCTGTAAATGCTGCGGTTGCGCGGTAGACCGTGCGCTTGCAGCGTCGTTTCAACGTGACAATGTGGCGCATTTTCGGGTTAATATGTGGCACCAACCCGTCAAGATGGTTGGACAATAATAGTCAACAGGGAAATAATCATGGCACCTAAACCTCCTTTATCGGAACTCCCGATTAAGACCGCCGATGTCGGTTTTTATCGAGGGTTCAGCGTCAATGTGACGGTTATCAGTAAGATCATCATCAGCGTGCTCGTTGTCTGGGCGATTGTCTGGCCGGAATGGGCTGGCGAAGTATTGGGCGCTTGGAACGCTGTGATCCTCAATAACTTTGCATCATGGTACATCTGGACGGTGACATTCTTTGTCATTGTTTGTCTTGGCCTTGCTCTTTGGCCGACCGCGGGTCGTATGAACCTTGGGCAGCCGGGTGAGAAGCCGGAATTTTCGAACTTCTCTTGGTTCTCGATGATGTTTGGTGCCGGTATCGGTGTCGGCATGCTGACATGGGCCGTGGCTGAACCGGTCGCGCATTTCAAAAACAACCCTTCTGTTATTCAAGGTGTTACAACAGCGCTGGAAGCTGACAACGTGCGCACTGCTTATGTGTGGTCTTATCTACACTGGGGATTGGGCGCTTGGGCATGTTATGCCGTGGCCGGCCTTGCACTGGCATTCTTTAGCTATCGCCGTGGGCTGCCATTGACGATCCGGTCGGCGTTGACGCCATTGTTTGGCAAGGCGCTGTCGGGCACTTTGGGTCATATCATCGATATTGTGGCTGTTGTGGCGACCATCCTTGGTGTGGCACAAACCCTTGGCTTCGGGGTTGAGCAGTTCGTTGCCGGTCTGACACGGATCGGGATCGGGGGGCTGGCGCTGGAAGATGGGTCCGCTACGACGCTGGGCATCATCGTCGCGCTTTTGGTCATCATGGGTGCGTCGACCCTCTCGGCTTTGTCGGGCGTGGGTAAGGGCATCAAATGGCTGTCGAACATCAACATGGTCTTGTCGATTGCCTTGCTGAGCTTCTTCATCCTGTTTGGTGCGACATGGTTTGGCGCAACAGCTTTCTTCGTAGGCATTTGGGACTATCTGGTTGCGTTACCGGGATTGAGCTTCAACGTCTACAAATCTGATGGTGTCGAAGGTTCTGAGGCATTCTTGCTGGCGCAGTGGCAGGGCTGGTGGCCTGTGTTCTACTGGGCATGGTGGATTGCTTTTGCACCATTCGTTGGCTTGTTCCTTGCGCGCATTTCACGTGGCCGGACAATCCGAGAGTTCGTGCTGGGTGCGATGATCGTGCCATCGCTGATGTGCTTTGTCTGGTTTGCATGGGCGGGCGGCACAGCCGTTGATCTTGAGCTAAACGGCAATGCCGGCGGGTTAATCCTTGATGCAGCCAACGGTGACAAGATCTTTGCGATGACCGAGTTCATGTTGTCACCCATCAGTCAGGTTTTGGCCTGGGGGATGGCCGCCATGATCGTTGTCTTGCTGATGACCTTCCTTGTCACTTCGGCTGACTCGGCTGTTTTGATCGTGAACACGATCAACGCGGCTGGTGACGAAGGGCCAAAGGCGCGTCCGCATATCTTGTTCTGGGGTGCAGCGCTTGGACTGGTTGTGGCTGGATTGCTGATATCAGGCGGGACCGGAGCGATCCAAACCGCGATGGTCATCGGCGCGCTGCCGTTCTCAATTGTGATGGTCTTGATGTGCTTTGCGTTGATCAAGGCGATCTACAATGACGGCCGCCGTGAAGCTGCCGGGGTGCCAACGACCCATGGTGAGATTCAGGCCGCTGCGGCAACGCCTGCCGAGTAATTATACGTGACAACGAAAACAAAGGCCCCGGTGCTTGCGCACCGGGGCCTTTTTCTTGATCCTGATGCCATGACTTTAGATATCGCATGGGTCCGCGCCCAATTTCCCGCCTTTGATGAGCCTTCCTTGCAAGGTCAGGCTTTCTTTGAAAATGCAGGCGGGTCGTATACCTGCCGTCCGGTGATCGACCGGTTGCATCGGTTTTATACCCAAAGGAAGGTGCAGCCTTATGCCCCTTACGACGCCTCACGCGTAGGCGGCGAAGAGATGGATGAGGCGCGTGCGCGTTTGGCCGACATGCTTGGGGTGAAGACCGATGAAGTGTCGTTCGGCCCATCGACCACACAAAACACTTATGTGCTGGCGCAGGCGGTGCGTCAGTGGCGCAAACCGGGACAGTCCATTGTCGTCACCAATCAGGATCATGAGGCCAATAGTGGTCCGTGGCGGCGGTTGGCGCAGGAGGGTGTGCCGATCCTTGAGTGGCAGATCGATGCTGAAACAGGTGAGCTGCATCTTGAGGATTTGACCAAACTGCTAGAGCGGGATGTCGCATTAGTCGTCTTTCCGCATTGTTCCAACGTTGTCGGGGCCATCAATGACGTAGCCGCGATCTGCAAGCTGGCCAAGGCGGCAGGCGCGCGCACGGTTGTTGATGGCGTGTCTTACGCCCCACATGGGTTTCCTGATGTGGGCACATTGGGCTGTGACGTATACCTTTTTAGCGCCTATAAGACTTATGGTCCGCACCAAGGGATTATGGTGATCCGCGAAGACTGGGGCATGGCATTGCCCAATCAAGGGCATCACTTCAATGGGGGCAGCCTTTACAAGCGGTTCACACCTGCGGGCCCTGATCACGCGCAGGTCGCGGCAAGTGCCGGAATGGCTGACTACTTTGAAGCGCTCTCTGCCCATCATGGCGGTGGGAAAGGCGCCAATGCGGCGCGCAAATCGCATGATCTGATGCGTGCGCATGAAGTGGCGGTTTTGCAGCCCTTGCTGGATTATGTATCCGCGAAAAATTCGGTACGGCTTGTCGGTCCTGCGGACGCGTCGCGCCGGGCGCCCACTGTGGCGATGGCGTTGGAAACCGATGCCGAAGACGCCGCAGCCCGGTTGGCCCCGCATGGCATCATGGCAGGTGGGGGCGATTTCTATGCCCAACGCCCTCTTGAAGCTGTTGGTGTCGATCTGTCAAAGGGCGTGCTGCGCGTCAGTTTCGTGCATTACACGACAGCTTCGGAGGTTGACGCGCTGATGGCGGCGCTAGATCAGGTTCTATAAGCGGGCGCGACGTCCTGCATGGAGGTCTGATGAGTAAATCCCCGATTATAATGTGGTTTCGGCGCGATCTGCGCCTTAGCGATCATGAGGCGCTGACAGCAGCCTGCGCGGCGGGTCACCCTGTGATACCGGTGTTCATCCACGATGAATTGACGGAAAGCATGGGTGCGGCCCCCAAGATGCGTTTGGGCCTTTCTGTTGCTGATTTGGCCCGGTCATTGGGTGACAAGGGCAGTCGGTTGATCCTGCGCCGCGGCGATGCGCTGGCGGTACTGCGCGCGCTGATCAAGAACACTGGGGCAGGGGCAGTCTATTGGTCACGCCTATATGACCCGCAAAGCCGGGCACGTGATACAAAGCTGAAGGCGGCTTTGAAGGATGATGGCGTCACCGCTGAGAGTTTCAAAGGGCACGTGTTGTTTGAACCTTGGATGGTTGAGACACAAACGGGTGGGTTTTACAAAGTCTACACCCCGATGTGGAAGTCCGTGCGGGACAATGATGTGTCCGCAGCCCTGCCGGCACCGGCCAGCATACCGGCACCCCAAAGCTGGCCCGCGTCTGACGACATTGCGGACTGGCAGATGGATGCTGCGATGAACCGGGGTGCGGATATCCTTAGAAGCCATTGCACCGTTGGTGAAACAGCTGCGTCACACAGGCTGGATGCCTTCATTGCCGACAATGTTGCAAACTACGTCAAGAACCGTGATCTGCCTGGTGTGGCTGGCACCTCTGGCCTGTCTGAAAACCTGACATACGGCGAGATCAGTCCGCGTAAATGCTGGCATTCTGGTTGGCAGGCCCTGAATGACGGAAAGGCGGATGCCGAAACCTTTTTGAAAGAACTGGTCTGGCGTGAGTTTGCGTATCACTTGGCATATCACACACCGCGTATTACCACCGAGAACTGGAAAGAAGACTGGGATTCCTTTCCATGGAACACCGATGTGCGACGCGTGGAAGTGAAAGCCTGGAAACAGGGCCGCACGGGCATCCGCTTTGTTGATGCAGCGATGCGCGAAATGTATGTGACCGGGACCATGCATAATCGGGGCCGTATGATCGTGGCGTCTTATTTGACAAAGCATCTTTTGTGTCACTGGAAGATCGGTCTGGATTGGTTTGCGGATTGCCTGATCGATTGGGACCCATGCAGCAACGCGATGGGGTGGCAGTGGTCGGCAGGCTCTGGGCCCGATGCCACACCCTATTTCCGAGTATTCAATCCGGTGACCCAGCTTGATAAGTTCGATAAAGACCGTGCCTATGTGAAACGTTGGATCGCTGAATGCACAAAAACACCCAGCGCGACAGCACTGTCATATTATGATATGATCCCATTGCATTGGGGCATGGCTTCGGATGATCGCTATCCTGATCCAATTGTCCCCGCAGATATCGGACGCAAACGTGCGCTGGACGCGTATCAGAACCGCGGGTTCTGATTTCCGCGAGGTCAGGCTAACTATTTTTAAACGTTTTCCGTGACTTCGCCGTATCAAAGGTTAACTTGGGCTTAAGCCAAGTGACGATGAACGGTCACCTAATACGACAGGACGTAAGATGATTTTAACCAGTACAGAAGGCCAAAACGGGCTGCCGCGTTATTTTGCGCGCGTTTTTGATCAGGTCAAAGACCTGCAAAAGGGCCGTGTTGATATCATTTTGTCAGATGGGCGCCATTTCAGAGCCGAAGGGCCAGAGCCGGGCTATGTTGCGGAGGTCTATGTCCACAATGATGATCTGTTTTCGCGCACCGTACGTGAAGGCGATATGGGGTTTTCCGAGGCCTATATGGACGGCTGGTGGACCACGCCTGATCTGATGGCCGTGATGGATTTCATGCATGATGAGGCCGATCACATCTATGACGGGTTTCCCGCCCAAAAGCTTATCCAGTTTTACGAACGGGTCCGGTTCTGGATGCAACGCAATTCCAAGTCGCAGGCACGCAAGAACATCAGCTATCACTACGATCTGGGTAATGAGTTTTACGGCCTGTGGCTGGATGATACGATGACCTATTCTTCCGCGATGTTTGAAACCGGGCAAGAAAGTACGGAAAGCGCGCAAATCGCCAAATACGCCAGCATGGTTGATCAGATGGGCGCCAAAAAAGGTGATCATGTGCTGGAAATTGGCTGTGGCTGGGGTGGCTTTGCCGAATACGCCGCGAAAGAGCGGGGGATTAAAGTGACCGGGCTGACGATCAGCCAAGAACAGCATGATTATGCTGTGGCGCGTATGGCAAAAGCAGGGCTGTCCGATATGGTTGAAATCAAGATGCAGGACTATCGCGATGAAAAAGGCATCTATGACGGGATCGCCAGTATCGAAATGTTCGAAGCGGTGGGCGAGCAATATTGGCCTGCCTACTTTGAAACCGTGCGCGAGCGGCTGAAACCGGGCAAACACGCAACACTTCAGATCATCACGGTGAAAGAGGAACGGTGGGAAGGTTACCGGAAAGGTGTCGATTTTATTCAGAAGTACATCTTCCCTGGTGGGATGTTGCCTAGCCCGAAAATACTGCGTCAAGAGGTTGAAAAAGCAGGATTAAATGTAAATAGCTCTATTGAATTCGGGGCTAGTTATGGTTTGACTTTGCGTCGTTGGCACGAAACATTCAACGAAAAATGGGACCAAGTTGCTGCTTTGGGCTTTGATGCGCGATTTAAACGGATGTGGGATTTTTATCTGACCTCTTGTGCCGCGACTTTTGATAGCCGAAACTGCGATGTAACGCAGATTACCGTGTCGCGGCCAGGCTAAGAGTTAGGTCGCGCGCGTCAATAAAAGGACGCAATGACATGCCAACAGCCGGACGTCTTGCTGGTGCAGTTATTTTTGGTTTGTTCGGGTGGTACCTCGCCGGGCTATCAATCCCTTTGTTCCCAGAATCGAACTCGCCTGATTTTTGGCTTCCTGTGGTTAGCGGGATCAGCTTGGTGATTGGATGGCGCGTTTGCGGCAGCCGTGCTGGGCATGGGTATAACCCAGCCATTGGTATCGGCCTGACATGTGGTGCCGCAATCGCCTTTTGTGCAGTGTTCGCAATTTCATTCAATCAAATGATCATCAACGCGTTGGCCAATCGCTATAATGGCGGCACGATGGAGGCCGTTATCGACGTCTTTAATCAGATGATCGATTTTGCGATCATGTTTGCTGATATTCCCCTTATCGCCACACTTTTGATCGGTGGTGTTGTCTGTGCCTGGATCACGGAATATTTCGGCCAGCGTTTTCCTTAGGACATGGACCTTTTCGTTTATGGGACGTTACAGTCGCGCGACCTAATGACGGCTGTGTCAGGTGTGGCACCGCAAAACAGTGTTGCGGCGCAGTTGCATGGATATGGTGTCTTTCCCGTGGAAGGGAATGTGGTCCCTTTCATTGCAAAAGATGACCGTTTCGCGGCACAGGGTGTCGTTTACGAAAACCTAGATGAAGCGCAGATAGCCCGTCTTGATCTTTATGAGGGTGCATTTGGCTATCTGTTGGATACGGTTGATGTCCGGACCGAGGCTGGGATGCGGTCCGTGTCCTGCTATCTGCCGCCGGATGATGTCATCGCAGGCGGCGGGTCGTGGTCATTGCGCATGTGGGAAGAAAACCACCTTGCCCCCGCAATTCTGGCTGCGACCGAGCTTTTTTCGCGCAACCCACCGCCCACACCAGCTGCGGTGCGGGCCATGTGGCCAATGGTAGAGGCGCGCGCCTGGAGCAAGCATCGCGCAAAACCGGCACCTGCAACCCGGCGGTATGCCGCAAGGCCTGCTGATTTTGCAATTGAAAAGGCACAGCCGCCGCAGGGTGGTTTCTTCCTGTTTCAGGCCCTCGATTTACGTCATCGCCAGTTTGACGGCAGTGTTTCAGACACCTTACGGCGCGAAGCGTTCTTCGGCATCGATGCGGCTATTGTTCTGCCCTATGATGCGGTCAGGGACCGGGTGCTGTTGGTCGAGCAGGCCCGCGTTGGTCCGCGTTTGCGCCATGATCCAAACCCTTGGATGTTAGAGCCTGTCGCAGGCATTGTTGATGCGCGTGAAACGCCGCAAGAGGCTGCCTTGCGCGAATGCAAGGAAGAGGCAGGGCTTGAGCTGGCACGTCTGGAACCTGCAGGGTCCTTCTATGTCTCGCCGGGGGCCACGACTGATTACTTCTATACCTATGTTGGCTTGTGTGATCTGCCTGACCTGAAGACCTATGGCGGTGGGCTTGAGGAGGAGGCAGAGGATTTGCGGTTGCACCCGATGTCTCTTGGGGAAGCGCTTAATCTTGCCGACACAGGAGAGATTGCCACAGGTCCGGCGCTCTACCTGCTGTATTGGTTGTGTCGCCACAAAGAGCGTCTGCGCGCATTTGCTTGATGTTGGACGGTCGCGGTCCTACACAGATATCAAGTGAATGAAAGGGCCGCGCCATGACAATTAAGACCGATCTTGCAGATGCCGTTGGTAACACACCCCTGATCAAACTACGCGCTGCATCTGAAGCCACAGGTTGCACCATTCTGGGCAAGGCGGAATTCCTGAACCCCGGTCAATCGGTCAAGGACCGAGCAGCACTTTTCATGATCAAGGACGCCATCGCGCGCGGTGATCTGCGGCCCGGTGGCACGATTGTTGAGGGGACGGCAGGCAATACCGGCATTGGTCTGGCGCTGGTTGGGGCTTCAATGGGGTTCAAAACAGTGATCGTCATTCCTGAAACACAGAGCCAGGAAAAGAAGGACATGATCCGCGTTGCAGGCGCGCAATTGGTAGAAGTTCCAGCAGTGCCTTACGCGAACCCAAACAACTATGTGAAATATTCGGGCCGTCTTGCCGCCGCGCTGAATGATATTGAACCCAATGGTGCGATCTGGGCCAACCAGTTTGACAATACCGCCAATCGACAAGCCCATATTGAAACGACGGGCCCCGAAATTTGGGAACAAACGGACGGCAAAGTCGATGGCTTCACCTGCGCTTGCGGGTCTGGTGGGACGCTTGCGGGCGTCGGTCAGGTCTTGCAGCCCAAGGGCGTCAAGGTCGGCTTGTCCGACCCTGATGGGTCTGGTCTTTACAAGCTTTATACAGATGAAGTGCCACCGGCGGGCAATTCCATCACCGAAGGGATCGGGCAGGGGCGTATTACGGCGAACCTTGAAGGGTTCACCCCCGACTTTGCCTATAAAATTCCGGATTCCGAGGCTTTGCCAATTGTCTTTGACCTGCTTCAGAATGAAGGGCTGTGCATGGGAGGCTCGACCGGTATCAACATTGCGGGCGCCATCCGGCTGGCCCGCGATATGGGGCCGGGGCATACGATTGTGACGATCTTGTGTGACTATGGCACGCGTTATCAATCCAAGATCTTCAACCCGTCCTTCCTGCGTGAAAAGGGTTTGCCTGTGCCGGAATGGATTGAAACCAAAGCTGATGTGCCTGTGGTGTTCGAGGACGTATGATCCGCCAAGGCATCGCATTCTGTTTGCTCTGTCTGCTTTTCGTGGGCAGCCCAATGGTGGTCTATGCGCAAGAGCAGGCCTCGGAAATGGACGAGGCGGTGTTCGAACGCCTTGCCCAACGGGCCGAGGTCCTTGCAGCGCGTGATGATGCATCTTTGTTCGCAATCAGTAGGTTGCGCGCCGAACTTGTTGTCTGGCGTGATGAATTTCTGGCGCGATCCAACCTGAACGCGGGCCGTCTGGCGACTGTCGATTCGCAATTGGCAGCGTTGGGCACGGTTCCCGAAAGCGGCGAGGAGGCGGCAGATGTGGCCGCCCGGCGTGCGGAACTGATCGCGCAACGCACCGCTTTGCAAGCGCCCGGCCTTTTAGCGCAAGAGGCCCATGCGCGCGCCAATGGGTTGATCGGTGAATTTGACGCGCGATCCTTGCAACAGCAAAGAGACGAATTAACAGTACGCGGCTCATCCCCGCTGAATCCAACCCATGTGGTTGGTGCGATTACGGCGCTTTTTGAATTGACGCGCCTGATCGGGGTCGAGGTGGCGGCAGGTCTGTCAGTCAAGCAACAGTCCGGGCAGTTGGGGCAGGCGTTACCGCGGGTTTTGGCGCTGGCTGTTGTGGCGGTTGCTTTGTTGGGGGCAGGGCGGCGTCTTGTGACACGCTGGCAGAATAGATTTGCACAGGGGCATGGGCGCTGGCGCCCGCTTCTTTTGTTCTTTTTCTCTGCAATCCAGCTGCTTGTACCACTGATTGGCGTCTTTGTTTTGACAGAGGCGCTGCAATCTTTCGATATCTTCGGACTGCGCGGCAATGCTGTGATCGACGCGATACCGGTTGCCGGTCTTTTTGTGATCTTGGGCTGGTGGTTGTCACGCCTGCTTTTCCCGGTAGGTGAGATCGAAGGGTACCTTGGCTATGATCCAAACACATGCGCCAGAGGACGCGTGCTGAGTGTTAGTATTGCGTGGATTCTGGCGCTTCAAACGCTTGTCGGGAGTGGCCTGGAAACAATGGATATGACAAAGGATGCCAATGCCGCATTTGCGTTTCCTATCCTTTTGGCGCTTGGGGTCCTGTTTTGGCAACTTGGCCGGGCGATAGCGACAAAGCCGCAAGAGCGTGAGGTCGTTATGGTCTCTGCTGGGCGTATGCGCGGTTATTTGGGGCAGGCTATTACATTGGTTGCCATTGCGGCCCCGCTATTGGCGGCGGTTGGCTATACTGCTGCTGCCAGCGCGCTGCTGGGGCCGGCCATTCTATCGGTCGCGCTGATTGGTGTTTTGTTTTTGTTGCAGCGTATCGTGCACGATTTGATCCAGAAACCCGAAAACGAAGAGGACTTTCGCGGCATTTACGCTCTTATTCCTGTCTTCATTAGCTTCGCTCTCATCCTGACAAGTCTGCCCATCTTCGCGCTGATCTGGGGGGCGCGTGTTTCAGACCTGACAGAGCTTTGGACCCGTTTTCGCGAAGGGTTTGCCGTCGGAGATTCGCGGATATCGCCGACTGATTTCGTCACCTTTGCGGTCGTCTTTGCCTTGGGGTATATCCTGACGCGGCTGATCCAAGGTACACTGCGTAAATCCGTGCTGCCGCGCACCCGACTTGATCTGGGAGGGCAGAACGCGATTGTGGCAGGCTTTGGCTATGTCGGCATCATCCTTGCTGCCATTGTTGCGATTACAAGTGCGGGGATTGATCTGTCGAACCTTGCCATTGTGGCCGGTGCATTGTCGGTCGGGATTGGTTTTGGTTTGCAAAACATTGTCTCTAACTTTGTTTCCGGCATCATCTTGTTGATCGAACGCCCGGTTAGCGAAGGCGACTGGATCGAAGTAGGCGGGCAAATGGGCTATGTGCGTGCGATTTCCGTGCGCTCAACCCGGATTGAGACGTTTGACAGGACCGATGTGATCATCCCCAATGCCGATTTGGTCAGTGGGCAGGTAACAAACTGGACCCGCGGCAATCTGGTTGGCCGTGTCATCGTACCGGTTGGGGTGGCCTATGGCACGGATGTCGATAAAGTGACCGAGATTTTGCAAGGCATTGCCGAGGCGCATCCGCTGGTGGTCATGACGCCGCCGCCTGCCGTACTGTTTCAAGGCTTTGGTGCAGATTCCCTTGATTTTGAAATTCGGGCGATCCTGCGTGATGTGAACTACGTTCTGGTCACAAAGTCTGAGATGAATCATGCGATTGCCAAAGAATTTGCTGCGGCTGGGATTGAGATTCCATTCGCTCAACGTGATATTTGGCTGCGCAACCCCGAAGTGTTGAAGGACCCGATACCAACATGACCGAACTGTTGTTTCGCAAAGATGCCTACGCCCGCGAGGCGGCGGGCAAGGTGACCGATATCACATCGGAAGGCGGGATCGTGTTGGACGGATCAGTCTTTTATCCCACGTCTGGCGGGCAGCCCGGTGACAGCGGCATGCTGCGCTGGAAGGGGGGCGAGATTGAGATTGCTACGACCGTAAAGGGCGCCGACGAGACCGTGGTCCTTGTTCCGGCGGAACCTGCAGGGATGCCAGCAGTGGGCCAAGACGTCAGGCAGGCGCTAAACTGGGAGCGGCGCTATCGGCATATGCGGATGCATACAGCACTTCATCTGCTCTCTGTTGTGATCCCGTTGCCCGTATCGGGCGGCGCAATCGGGGCCGAGAAGGGGCGTTTGGATTTTGATATGCCCGACGCGCCAGAGGATAAGGCGGCATTGGAAGAGGATCTGAACCGCCTGATTGCCTGCAATATGAATGTGACTGAAGAATGGATCACGGATGCGGAACTTGATGCGCAGCCTGATCTGGTTAAAACGATGTCAGTACAACCGCCCCGCGGCAGCGGTGAAATCCGTCTGGTGCGGATCGGCGTGGGGGAAGAAACTGCTGATCTGCAACCTTGCGGTGGCACCCATGTCGCCAATACCGAAGAGATTGGGCGCGTGCGCATTGGCAAGATCGAAAAGAAAGGCCGCCAGAACCGGCGCGTCTATCTGCATTTGGAGTGAATTTTGCGGCACTTGACGATTACAGTGGTGGGGGCGATGTGCCTGGTCCAGCCTGCCTTGGCGCAGGACTATCCCGGCTGCACGGCGGCGCAATCCACGATCGTTGATGATGCTTTGGGGACAGCCAAGGAGCTGACGCTGAAAGCGGCGGTCGCCGTGGGTGATACGCCGGAGTATGCGCGCTGGTTCGGCACATACTCCAACGACAATGCCGAAGAGGTGCGGGCGAGCCTGAAATCAATCGTCTCAGCATTGCGCAGGGGCAGGGTGACGGCGCAATGCGACAGCATTGCCGATGATGGCTGTGATGGTGGCAATTACGCTTGGGTCTATGCAGGAGAGCCCTATTTGATGCATTTGTGTCCGTCGTTCTTTAATCTGCCACCCCTGACAGCCCTGCGTCCCGGCGAACGCCGGTCAAATAATGGAACGCTCGAGGGGACAATCATCCACGAAGTGTCGCATTTTACGACCGTGGCCCAGACCGAGGATCATTGCTATTCGCGTGTTGAGTGTTCACGTATGGCGCGCGATGATACGCGCCGCGCGATCAATAACGCCGATAGCTATCAGTATTACACTGAAGATGTGACCTATTTTGCGCGTCAGCCTGTGGCAAACAAACCACCACCCGCACCGCGCGCAAACCGGTAGGGTCTGACCCTAGTCGCGTCGCAGGTCCTGCCCAAACAAATCCCGCTCAATCGGTTGATCCAGCATCTTTTCGGATTCCGGCAGACCTTCGCGTGACAAAAGCACTGCAAAGGGCCGCAGGTTGGGCACATGACTGCACACGACCAGCAGCATCACCATGATCGGCACTGACAAAAACATGCCCGGAATGCCCCAGACGGCCCCCCAGAACGCCAGCGACAGGATGATGCCAAAGGATGACAAGCGCAGCGCGCGCCCCATCAGCATCGGATCGATGATGCTGCCGTTCACGAACTGTATGACGCCCGCAATCGCAAAGATCACCAACGTGATGGTCGGATCACCGATCTCAACATGTGCGACCAGCGCGATCAGGGCGGTGGCCACGATAGAGCCGATATTGGGGATGAAATTCAGCACGAAAGTGATGATCCCAAGTGATGTCGCCAATTCAAGGCTGAAGGCCTGCGCAAGTACAAACACCATCGCCCCTGTGATGGCACTGATCACCGTCTTGACGAGCAAGTAATAGTTCACCCGGTGAATAATGGATTGGATGATCTTGCCCACCCGTTCTGCCTGCGTTTCATCCCCGACAAGGCTGAGAAGCTTGGTTTGAAACCAGATACGTTCGGCAAAAAGAAAACCCACGAACAGGATAATCAAAACCGTGGCCTGCGTCACCCCGCTGGCTTGGCTGGCGGCACCGCGCAGATAGTTTGAAACATCGACGGACCGCAGGGCGTTAAAGACGGCGAGCTGACTATCCTCGCCCAGAAACGCAAAAAGCGAGGCTACGGCAGAAGGTGCGCGCTCTGCATAGGACAGCGTCGTGACAAGCACCGTGTTCACTTGTGCCAGCAAGATCGAGGTCAGCGTAAGCAGTGCTGCCGCAATCAGCACCATCGCGGCTATACTCGCCAATGTGTTTGGTATTCGAAACGGCCCGATCCGCTGGCGCGCGATAAAGTTGATCACGTCGCTGGTCAGGCTGAACAGAATAATCGCCGTGGCCAATGAAATCAGTACAAAACGCGCCTGCACCAGAAGGAAAAGCACGACCGCAAAGGCGATGATCAAAAGCGCACCCGTCTGCAGGCGCGCCGTCTCGCCTGGCCGTTCAGCTTTGCCGTGTTTCGGCGGATCGTGCAGCATGTGCTGGGCGGCCTCTTATCATCAAAGCCTCAGTTGTAAGGTGCTGATGGGCCTGCCGTAAAGGGGCCTCACAAACATATGTATCAAGGGCTTGCAAAAGGGTGGGGGATGAGGCTAAACCGCCGCCACGGACAGGTGGCCGAGTGGTCGAAGGCGCACGCCTGGAAAGTGTGTAGGCGGGAGACCGTCTCCAGGGTTCGAATCCCTGTCTGTCCGCCATTCACCATTTTTGACAGCCTGATTAAGTCGCCCCGTCTAGCCTTTCGACCATGTGCTGTTGGGTATTCTGAACTTTCGAGTTGGTGTCGTTTTTCGATGCTGCCTATATTCGCTGCTTGAGTGGTGGTGAATGTAGTATTTTGTATGGCCCTGTCCGGTAAGCTTACAAAGAAACTGGTCGAGAACCTTGGCGCGGGGCGGCATGGAGATGGCAACGGATTGTATCTGGTGGTTGTCAAAGGGTTCAAAAATAACGAGGGCGCACTGTTGCGCACTGACTTTGGATCGGGCGGGGCAGGTATTGTCACAATCAACCAAGCGCGTGAACGGGCGCTAGCGTATATTCGGATGAGGCAAGTCGGCCTTAGCGTGTTGTTTCATCAGTGACACACAAAGCGTCATCACCGCCCTGAAAATGCAATCTCGAAAACTACCCAAGAAAAAGGCCAGCGTTTTCCCGCTGGCCTTTTGTTGTTTTTGTTGCGCTTACCAGCGGAACTCGACGGTCTGTGCGGCGTCGACAGAGCCGTTGATGTTTGCGCCGACGGAAGACCGGCTCACGCCCCACTCATCAAAGACCGGTGTTGTATGCGCTAGGTTCAGGGATGTTGTGTGCGTGTCCCCAATCCGGTCATAGCCCAGCATCACGTCCCAGACCGCCTGCGCGTCGTCTGCAAGTGTCGCATAGGACAGCGATGCACCGTATCCGCAATCCGCATCTTCGTCACCGGAGATCGCGCAGAACAGACGTGGTGTCAGTTCGACCTCGCCGTTCTGAACCGAACGGGTCAGGTCAGTTTCGACAAAGATACGCCCGTAACGACCAGGGTCGATATCTAGATCGACATCGTCAATTGAGATCTCGGATCCGACAGCGACCGCATAGGCCAGATCAACACCAACACGCGGTGCCAGCGTCAGTGTCTCATAGACACGCTCGCCGCCCACAGCGCCACCGATGAACACGCCACCGTAGGTATAGTGACCGTCAACTTCAGTCCCCGCGACCACGTCAAAGAAGTGACGCCCGACCGCAGCACTGCCGTAATAGCTGAGCAGCAGCCCGCCTTCGGACCGGTTTGCACCGTAAAGGCCCCCATGCACGCCGACACCTGTGATTTCACCGGTGACGTCCTCATCAACAACATCCGTTTTGGACACATAGCCTTCGATGAACTGACCAAACAGACGTCCATTGGCCTGACGATCACGCGAGCCGCCAAAGCTGAGCCGGCCTGTCGTACTGGCGTCCTCTGTGTGGATCACGCTGAGGTCAGCCCAGAGCGTCTGATAGGCACCAGTGACACAGTTGTAACCCTCAGAGCCATAACGACCTGTCAGGCTGCCACCGGCGTTGCCGGCTGCGCCATCCAGTGTCCGGATGGTCTGGCTGTCTTCGCCACAACGTCCGGTACCCGTCGCAACATCGTCACCACCCACAAGGATGAACTCAACACGACGGTTCAGGGCCTGACCTTCTTCGGTGGCATTGGTTGCGATTGGACGGGATTCACCGAAGCCCTGCGCCTGTAGGCGATCTGCGCTAATACCGCGGGCGACCAATGCATCTTGAACGGCATCCACACGATTTTGGCTGAGGACAAGGTTATAGGCGTCGCTTTCATCGGAATCTGTGTGACCTGCAACGATGAAATTCGCAGACACACACTGGTTCAGAAGATGTGCGATCTCATCAAGGATACGCTGATTTGCTTCGTCAATGAAGAACTTATCGTTGGCAAAGCGGATCGGATGATCACTCAGCTTATCGCTGATTTGCTGACCACAAGCATGCCCCGACAGACGGTCTGCCGCCCGCCGCGAGATGTCAGACGCACTGCGCGAGATCAGCTCGGTTGTGTTCTGCAGATCTTCAGACAGAACACGCTCCAGCGCTTCCTGATCAAAGACCGACGCAGAGCCGATCACCGCGATATCGTATGGTGCCTCATCCGCATCATCATTCGGCAGCACGATATCAAAGCCAAACTCACCTTCCTCAAGCGGTGTGAACGTCACGGTAAACGTTGTCGTCTCACCCGGCTCAAGGACCAGAACATCCGGGTTCACCACAGTTACAGGACCATCCAGATTTGTCTCACCCGAGATCGTTGGGTTTTCCAAAGTCAACGTATCTGTACCGTCGTTTGTCACCGTGTAGGTAATCGTCTGCTCTTCGCCGACAATGGGTTCACCCACATCATCTTCACCACCGTCAGGCATTGCCCCGCTGACAGATGAGGTCACATCGATTTCCGGCGCACCCTCAGAGTTGCCTGCGACAGCAATGTTGTAGTCGCTTTCATCCTCATCATCCTGCGCGTCATTGTTAGGAACAACGATGTCGAAATCATAAGCACCATCCAACTCAGGGGTATAAGTGACTGTGAATGTAGCGGTTTCACCAGGCTCCAGAGACGTCGCACTTAGATCACCAAAGACCACACCGTCATCACCATTGGTGATATTGGTGGTTGATCCGGCCTCCAGCACGGGATCATCCAAAGTCAGCGTTTCAAAGCCATCGTTCGTGATGGTGTAGGTGATCGTCTGTTCCACACCCGCGACCGACGGAGGCTGCGTATCCGTCCCGCCATCCGCAATCGGCGCGTCGCCATTTGAGGTTTCAACAGAAATCTCCGGCGCGATGACTGGCAGCGTGACCACTGTGGCTTCATCGGCGTCGTTGCCAGCTGTGCCGTCGGTATCTGTGGTGGACGGTGTGTCCACGGCTGTCGGGACAGCCGTTGATCCATCTGCACCGCCTTGTGGAATTTCAGGTTCGGATCCGGTGTCGCTATCGTCAGTCACCGGATCAAGTTGATCATCGTTTTCGTCAAACAGCGGCACGGTGTCGCCACCATCAACAACCACATCACCCGCGTCATCAAGCGCTACGGCCGTCGATGTAATCGTGGGCTGCGTTTCCAGATCACCTGTATCGCCGTCCTGAATGATGTATTCGGCCGTTGCCACGACAACAGGACCATCATCTGGCGCCAGTGTGATGTTTTCAATGCCGCTGTCATCAAATGACACGCCTGCGGGGTTCAGATCACCCAGCCCGTTGTCGTCGATGACAAGATCAGCGAGCCCTGTATCACCTGTGTTTTCGGCCGTATATTCATAAAGGATCGTATCGCCGGCATTCCCAAAAATACCGTCGCCATTGGTGTCCGAAATCCCAGTAACAGTCTGAACCAACTCAATTTCAGGCCCGGGATCCGTATAGGTCACCGTGACGGTTGCTTCGTTAGACAAATTCCCGTTGTCGTCCTCTACCGTATAGTCCACAGGTGTCGGATCGCCGATAAACCCGTCTTCCGGGGCGAAGGTAATTGCGCCCGTGGTTGGGTTTACTGTCCATGTGCCTTCGTCGGGCACGACCAACTGCGTGACGTCCCCGTCAACGGTCGTCACATTAGCCGGGTCTGTGCCTGCTGGTACCACAAGCGAGACCGTTTCAGCATCAAGCGGGACTTCGTCGCCCGTGCCATCGGTCCCCAGATCAGTATCGTTGCCCAGTACGTCAACAACGACGTCTGTTTCCGGCGCAGCGGGGGCTGGTGTATCGTCCGCGGCGGTTGGTGTTGTCGGTAACGCAACAACAGTTGTATTGCTGCCGTTGGCTTCAGTTGCATCAATCTCGGCACCGTCTGTGCCTTCGTTTTCGTCGGCCGTGTCGTTGTCAGACACATCCGTAACGGTATCGCCGTTTGGCAAAGTACCCGTGGACGTTACTGAGGTCGGCAGTGCGCCCACTGCATCCGCATTAATTTGCACAGTGTAAGTGACTGTCAGCGTCTCACCCGTGTCCAGCGGTGTGGTGCCGGTAATCAGGTCATCATTCGCTGCCGTCCCGTCAAAGCCAGCATTCGCTATGCCAGCCGATGCGTTGTCAACCGTCACATCCGACAAGTTGGTGCCCAGCTGGGCGGCGTCTGCCAGAAGTGCCGTCAGATCAACATCGTCGAAGTTCAACTCACCAGAGTTTGTCAACGTGACGGTGTAGGTAACATCAACCGTGCCATCATCATTGATGGTATCCGAGATATCAGCCGACTGTGTCGTCGTCAGCTCGGGGAGCTGACACGCGTTATTTGTAGCAAATTCGATCAGGTTATTTTCATCGGTGGCAATATAGTGGAGATAGTATTCACCATCATTCGGGACCGTAAATGAAAGTGTGATACTCCATGCGGTTCCAACATTGACACCACCATCAGCCTCAAAATCTGTTGAGGTCCCACCGGGAGGACCTGCGTAGTAAGCAGGGGCCGTTTCAGACCCCGGACCCTGATCGCGTCCAGGAAAACGGACAATTTGTTCATTGTTAGAATTAAAGACAGCAAAGACATGCCCGTCATTGCGCCCCGTATCCGTAAATGTGATCGTTTTCGTGGTACCCGGTTCGCCGATGAAATAACCGACGCCAGAGAAACGCTCGGAGTCTTCGGGCGAAGTCGACTCTGTTGGGAAATCACCGTCGTCGAGCGTGCCTACACTGGTACCCGCAACCGACGGAGTATACCACTGGTTGGTCCCCAGATCGGTTGTCGCAAAATTAAAAATAGCGGGCGTATTCGCGCCTGTTGTCAGAAAATTCTTTGCCGGATTATAGTTTGTTGGAATTTGGTTTGCAACATAGCCGTCTTCAATCAACCAATAATCCCAGTTCCAGGTACAGTTCGCTGCGGGGTTGGTTGGGGCACCTGGTACAGCCTGCGCTTGTGCGAACTGTGGTGTTGCGACACCCATCGAAATAGTAGCAATCCCAAGGGCTAACTGTCCAAGGCCAGCTCCTGCCCATAACGTCGTTTTCCTCATAAACCTATCCTTCCGTCCAGACAGCCAACACGCCTGGCACAACCTTTGACATCCTCGCCACAACCACTGCATCGACTGGTATTGCTTCGATGTTAGTTACAGCAGTGAAATTTTCTGAAGCCGCAAACCTCGGATCGCGACTCGGCAAACTGTACTGATCAGGGGACATTGCGGCGAGGGGGAAGAAACGCAATTTCACATCATTATTGGAAAACATTTCCTTAAGGGCAGGCAGACGGCGGAATCTGTTGTGAGAAGGGCATAGCCACAGAGTTTCCAATGACCGCCATAAAATTGACATTTTTTTCTTAGGGCGATCAAATTTATACTATTGGCAAAATATGTGCCCTGTAGATCCGCTTCTTGCACGGCTCATTTCCAAAAAATAAGAATTTTTGAGCAAATCTTGCCCTAAAAAACTTGAGAACGGCGGAGTAATGCTCGTCCATGCCCAGCGTGGTGGTTGTGATGCCGCAGGCGGCGTAATGGGCGTCTACTTTTGCCCTTCTATCTGATGTCAGGGGTGAGGGTTTTCACCGTGGAAGTTATATTTGAAGGTGCACCGCGCTCATTTTCGGGATGGTTTGAGCGGGCGGTGGGTTGCTCGCGATTTTGGGATCAACCTTCATAGCCTTCGGAAGATGTTGGCTTATTCTGAACCACCGGGGTATCGCCGGACGGGGCGGGTCAAGCGGCCTAAGCTTGTTCCCTATATTGACCAGATTGATCAATGGATGGCGGAGGGCAAGGTGCACTACTATTAATTGATTGACTGAGTCACGCCGTTTCTGGCCATATCTATTGGCTTGCTTGGTGGTTTCTTCGAGGTGTATTCTCGGCTTTGTGTAATGTGCCTATTTAAGATTAGATATTTAATAGTTTGGTCTGGGATTGTCTTTCCGCACAGTGTTACCTGACCGACTGATTTAAAGAATTCATATGAATGTTGGCTTCGCGACCCTATTGGACCCGCCATAAATAATTGATTAGAGAACGGTGCCCGTGAACATTATTAAGCGGATGATCAATCGCATTTTCGGTGAATTTCGTATTGGCTCCGACGGTTTTTCGGAGGCCCCCAACGTGAAGAAACTGATGATGACCTGCTGATCGTCGTCATTGGCGAGACCCATGATAATCCCGGTGAGTTCATCGATATGGATATATACCGAGTAGGTGGAATGGACCGGAGCAGCAGGCTAAGTGCTTTTTGCGCGGATCGAAGATGAGTTTGACCGCAAATTTGAAGAGGCCATTAATGGACCCAGTGCCGATTTGCCTTCATTTGTGACGGCAGTAGGTACAAACATCGTCCCACTGATCCCTTGGATGATAGAAGCTTTCTTTTCGGAAAAACCATTGATTGATATCATTGAGGCATGGAGAGACATCGACAAGAAAGTGACATCGTTTTCTACGCATTCCGTTCTTTTAGATCACAATGGGGCGGCCGCTCTTGCTGTGGATGCAGTCTTTGAGGAGCTAGGCGGCATTCCAAAATCATAGTCTTGCACGGCTACACACCAGGATATCACTATACGGACAGCGAACCAGCCCTACCTACCGAGATTGAAGATCGCCCGCCGTTACTAAATCTCGTTATGGTCCGCGAAGTATTGAGGCTGACGGTGTACGTTTTCTTATCGTTATGTCTGGCAAAAAATGAAGATCAGTCGTGTCGAGTTGGTTGGGATGTGTTGGAGCGCTAACGATGCATGCCAATCCCGAAGAGATTGGACTGCGTGCTGCAGGAGTTTGCCCACTCACCGACTATCGGAGCCATTTTGGGGCATGAACACGCCCGTTATATGCTGCCCGGTATCGGCACCTCATGGAGGGGTGCCCCGTCGCGTTCGAATGCTGTGATATTGGCGATTGTGGTTTCGGCGATTGCCGTCAATGCTTCGCGGGTAAAGAACCCCTGATGGCCAGTGATCAGTACGTTTGGGAAGGTCAGAAGGCGCGCAAACACATCGTCACGGATGAAGGTTTGTGAGAAGTCTTCAAAAAACAGATCAGCCTCTTCTTCGTAGACATCCAGACCAACGCTGCCCACTGCTCCATTCTTGAGCCCAGCAATCAAAGCGGATGCATCCACAACGGCGCCGCGGCTTGTGTTGATCAACATTACCCCCGGTTTCATCTGCGCGATTGCGTCTGCGTCGATCAGGTGATGTGTCTGCGGTGTCAGCGGGCATTGCAGGGTGATTACATCGCTCATGGCCAAGAGTTCACCAAGATCAACATAACGTACGCCCAGATCGACGCAGGTTGGGTTTTTATAAGGATCAAAAGCAATCATATCGCATCCAAAACCCTTCAGGATCTGGGCGACAATCTCTCCTATTTTTCCGGTGCCGATGATCCCGACGGTCTTGCCGTAAAGATCGAACCCCAACAAACCATCAAGCGAGAAATTGCCGTCGCGCACACGGTTGTAGGCGCGGTGTAGTCGCCGGTTCAGTGTGAGGATCAGCGCTATGGTATGTTCGGCCACAGCATGTGGCGAGTAGGCCGGCACGCGGGCCACTGTGATGCCGGCATTCTGTGCTGCCCCAAGATCAATGTGGTTGAAACCGGCCGAGCGTAATGCGACCAGCCGCGTACCGGCCTGTGCAAGTTGTGTGATCACGTCAGCGCAGAGGTCATCATTGACGAAGGCGCAAACCGCTTCACTGCCTTGCGCCAGCGCCGCTGTCTGATGCGACAGGCGGACATCGAGAAATGTAAGCGCGTGCGTGTTGTTGTTGGCCGCGTTCAGAAACGCTTCGTCATAGGGTTTCGTGCTAAAGACAGTTACTTTCATCGGCGTTCATACCTTGTGCAGCGCCGCCTAGCGTCGCAGTATTGCCAAGCTGGAGGGTGGATACCTTTACTGAACAGGTTAGGATTGTGCAGCGCGGTCGTAAACTGTTGAATGCTTACTCCCCATTTCGGACCTCGCGTACCCAGGTCACAAGTGTTGAACGGGCGTCTGCGTCCATCTGCACAGCATTGGGTGGCGGCATGGCGTGGCTGACGCCTGCCTGCAGATAGATAGCGCTTGCGTGGCGGGCTACATCGCTGCGGGTCTCAAGGTAGACCCCTTTGGGTGCCCATTGCATGTTTCCCCAAACGGGTTCGCGCGCGTGGCACATGGAACAGCTTCCGATCACGGTGTCATAGGCCGCATCAAAGCTGGGCACAGATGCAAACCTCTGCTCGTAGGGCGTCAGTGCCCGCGCTTCTGCTTCTTGCCATGTATCGCCGGTGCGTACTGTGGACAGCCACGCGATCAACAGCATAAGCAGCACTGTCACGGCCCATGTCCAATGTGGCCCTTTGCCGGTTTTGTGCATCGTGTTGAAATAATGCCGGATCGTGACGCCCGTGAGAAAAATCAGACTTGCGATGATCCAGGCGTATTCGGTGCCAAAGGCGAGCGGGTAGTGGTTCGACAGCATCAGGAACACGACCGGCAGCGTAAGATAGTTGTTATGGGTCGACCGCACCTTGGCGATTTTCCCGTATTTGGCATCTGGCGTGCGGCCGGCTTTAAGATCGGCCACAACGATCCGCTGGTTGGGCATGATCTGGAAGAACACATTGGCCGTCATGATGGTTGCCGTGAAAGCACCCAGATGCAGTAATGCGGCGCGGCCGGTGAAAATCTGGTTATACCCCCATGACATCACCACAAGGATCACAAACAGGAGGAGCATCAGAAGGGTCGGTTGCTCGCTCAGTTTTGATTTGCACATGGCGTCATAAAGCAGCCAGCCAATCGTCAGCGACCCGCCAGAGATCAGGATACCCTGCCAAAGCGAAAGATCAGCTTTCGTCGGATCCAGCAGATAGAGTTCACCGCCCACCCAATAGACGATCATCAAAAGCGCGGCACCTGACAGCCATGTCGCGTAGCTTTGCCATTTATGCCACGTCAGATGTTCGGGCATCTGTGCGGGCGCAACCATATATTTGGTGGTGTGATAAAACCCGCCACCGTGGACTTCCCATTCTTCGCCAGAGGCCCCTTCAGGCATGTGTTCCGCAGGTTTCAGCATCAAATCGAGCGCGATGAAATAGAACGAAGCGCCAATCCACGCCATCGCGGTGATGACGTGTAGCCAACGCACGGAAAAAGCGATCCAATCCCATAAAATAGCAAGATCATACATGACGCGTTCCCGGTTGGTGTGTCTTTTGCCCTATCCTATGCGAGGGCCAATTGTTCTGCTATTGCTTCTAGGCGTCAAACAGTATCAAAAAAACCAAGCAAATGTCCTATCTCGATAATATCCGTACCTTCGTCCGTGTCTACGAGTTGGGCAATATGTCTGCTGCCGCCCGCGATCTACGGATTTCACCGGCTGTGACATCTGCGCGCGTTTCACAGTTGGAAGCGCATCTGAACGTACGCCTGTTCCAACGCACCACCCGAAGCCTGACCCCGACCGAACAGGGACGGGCCTTTTACGGTGGTGCCTGCGCGATTTTGGAAACCGTGGCATATGCCGAAACACAGGTGGTCGATATCACCGAAAACCCAAGGGGTTCGCTGTTTGTCGCAGCGCCCTTGGGCGTGGGGCGGCGATTAATTGCGCCGCATGTGCCGGCATTTCTTAGGCTTTATCCGCAGATTACGCTGCGTCTGCGCTTGACTGATCGCACCGTGGATCTGACAACCGAGGGGCTTGATCTAGCGTTTTTTCTGGGTGAGCCAGAGGACAGCAATCTGCAGATGCGCAAAATTGCGGATGTGGAACGTATCCTGTGTGCTTCACCCGATTATATCGGGGCGCGGGGCAACCCGGCCTCTGGCGCTGATCTGATTGCTGATAAACACGAATGTCTAAATCTGCGGTTTCCGGGTGCGACCGAGTTTCAGTGGCGCCTGATGACGCCCGATGGCCCCAAGAGGTTTCGCGTGCAGGGGCGCTATGAATCCGATGACGGCGATGTGCTGACGGATTGGGCGTTGGGCGGGAACGGCATCGCGCTCAAGCCAGTGTTTGAGGTGGCCGAGCATTTGAAAGCCGGACGCCTTTTGCCCGTTGCAACGCAAACACCGCCTGTTCCCATTCAGATGGCATGCCTCTTTACCCACCGCAGGCGGCAAGACCCCAAGACGCGGCTTTTCATGGATTTCGTGATCGACCGGATCAGCGCTGTGGTGCGCGGCGATCAGGAACCCCGATAGGTGGAATAGCCAAAGGGTGAAAGCAGCAAAGGCACATGGTAATGCGTGGCCTCTGACATGCCAAAGCGGATCGGGATCAGATCAAGGAAACGCGGGTCCTCAGCCGGTGTGCCACTTGCATCAAGATAGGCTCCTGCGTGAAACACCAATTCATACGTGCCGATTGCAAAGCGATCTGCAGGGAGGATTTGTTCATCCGTGCGTCCGTCACCATTTGTCACAAGGGTCTTCACATGCGTCCGGCTTTCGCCTTTGATGGCAAAGAGCTCAATCTTGAGGCCCTGTGCAGGACAACCGCGCGCAGTGTCCAGAACATGTGTTGTCAGATAGCCGCTCATGAGGTTGCTCCTTTGTCTTGCTGGCTGCTTAGTGCCAGAAAGATATCTGGATCGCAAAGCGATCACACAAGATGCACTTTCGCATGTTTTTTGAAGAACACGGTGCATTCTTTGCTTTATAAAAGGGTGAACACTTCAAAAAGGAATCCCCCCGCGTGACCCGCTACCCTCGTGATATGACCGGATACGGTGCCAATCCCCCCGCCGCCCAGTGGCCGAATGGTGCCAAGATCGCTGTTCAGATTGTGCTGAACTATGAAGAAGGCGGGGAAAACAATATCTTACACGGCGATCATGCGTCAGAGGCTTTCTTGTCCGAGATCACAGGTGCAGCACCTTGGCCGGGGCAGCGCCATTGGAATATGGAATCGCTTTATGAATACGGATCACGTGCTGGGTTCTGGCGCCTGCATCGTTTGATGGCCGCTTTGCCTGTGACTGTTTACGGGGTCGCCACCGCCTTGGCCCGTGCCCCGGAACAGGTTGCGGCGATGAAAGCTGTTGGTTGGGAAATTGCCAGTCACGGTCTGAAGTGGGTCGAACACAAGGACATGCCCGAGAATGTGGAGCGCGCGCAGATGGCTGAGGCCATTCGCTTGCATACCGAAGTCACAGGTGTGGGCCCGCGCGGTTGGTACACAGGTCGTTGTTCCAACAATACGGTGCGTCTGGCTGCGGAGACAGGGCAGTTTGCCTATGTCGCTGATAGCTATGCTGATGATCTGCCCTATTGGATGCGCTTTGGGCGCACCGATCAGCTGATCGTGCCTTACACGATGGACTGCAATGACATGCGTTTCGCCATTCAGGCGGGTTTTACCAATGGTGATCAGTTCGAAAGCTATCTGCGCGACAGTTTTGACTATCTTTATGCCGAAGGGCAGGTGGGTGCGCCCAAGATGCTATCGATTGGCCTGCATTGCCGCTTGATGGGGCGTCCGGGGCGTGCGGCGGCTTTGGCGCGGGTGATTGACTATATGAAGTCGCATGACGACGTCTGGTTCGCGACACGGCTTGAGATCGCAGAGCATTGGGCACAGGTGCATCCTGTGACCACGCAGATGCGGCCTTCGGAGATGGATCGCGCGGCTTTTGTCACAGAATTTGGTGGTATCTTTGAACATAGCCCGTGGATTGCGGAAGGCGCGCATGGCTTGGCTTTAGGTCTAACGCACGACACCGCCCAAGGCGTACACAGCGCACTTGCCCGCGTGTTTCGATCCGCCTCTGATGATCAGCGCCTTGGCGTCTTGCGCGCGCACCCTGATCTGGCTGGCAAGCTGGCCGCCGCAGGCAAGCTGACCGCCGAAAGCAAGGCAGAGCAGACGGGTGCAGGTCTTGATCTTTTGACCGATGATGAGCGCGAGACCTTCCAGACCCTTAACGCGCAATACGTCGCGAAACACGGATTTCCGTTTATCATTGCGGTGAAAGACAATGACAAAGCCTCTATCCTGGCTGCGTTTCACGCGCGCATCGAAAACGACCGCGACACCGAATTTGCCGAGGCTTGCCGTCAGGTAGAACGCATCGCCGAGCTGCGTTTGATCGAGAAGATGGCCTGATGGGGCAGGTTTTGCAGCTTGAACCGCTAACAAAGGCAGCGTTCGCACCTTTCGGTGACGTGTTGGACGTGTCTGGTGAACCTGACAAGATTATCAACCAAGGGCTTTGCGGGCGGTATCATGACCGGGCGCAGGTTGATGTCATGGATGGCAAGGCAGGTATCAGCCTTTTCCATGCGCAGCCGCGTCCGTTGCCGATTACGCTTGATACGATGGAACGGCATCCGCTGGGCAGTCAGGCCTTTCTTCCAATGAGCTTTGATCCCTTTGTCGTCATTGTCGCCCCGGATGTGGGCGACGCGCCCGGCCCACCGCTTGCGTTCATAACCGCGCCGGGGCAGGGCGTGAACTATGCCCGCGGCACATGGCATGGGGTGTTGACCCCACTTCATACGCCGGGACTTTTTGCTGTGGTGGACCGCATAGGTGAGGGCGCGAACCTGCAAGAGCATTGGTTCGAAACCCCCTTTATTATTGAAGGTTAAGTCGCCTCGCGGTCGGCCCAGCCAGCAAAGATACGTTCCAGAAAGATCACAGCGTAATACAAAACGATCCCAAGGAAGGCGAGCGCGATCAAGACCGCGAACATCAGCGGGTAGTCCCCGTTGGTTTCGCCTGATTTGAACAGCGCGCCAAGGCCACGGCCATGCGGGCTCACGATCTCGACCAGATTGGTGCCGATAAAGGCCAGCGTGGCCGATACTTTAAGTGCACCGAAAAATTCCGGCAGCGTCTTGGGCAGCGCTATTTTCACAAAGATCGTATAGCGCGACGCGCCAAGCGCGCGCAGGATGTCCCGATACTCGGGTTCCAGCGTTGACAGGCCAATGCCAACCGACACGGCGATGGGAAAGAACGAAATCATAAAGGCCATCAGGACAGTGTTGAAATCATGCTGCCCGATGAACAGCAGCGAAATCACCGGCACAAGCGTCGCCTTCGGGATCGCATTGAAGCCAATGAGGAGCGGATAGAGCGCATCGCGTGCGATCCGCGAAAATCCGATGACCATGCCAATGGCAGTGCCAACGATGACGGCGATGAACAGCCCAACAACTGTGCGCCACAGTGTCTGCCAGCCCATTTCAAAAAACAGGTCTCGGTATTTCCAAAAGGCCGGGGGTAAGTCCGAGGGTGAGGCCATCTTGAAGTTGGGCCATCCATTTACCCAGACAAGCAGTTCCCAAAGCCCCAAAAAGATGATGATGGCGATGACCGGCGTGGCGATTTTGCTAAACATCAGTGCGTTTCCACTTCTCGGCCTTGGGCAATCTTAATCTGGTCGCGCAAGACATGGAGCATATCGGCGGCCTTCGGTGTAAACAGGACATCAAGGGTGCGGTCTTCGGGCAGGTCCACATCCAGCACAAACTGTGTGCGGGCAGGGCGCCCCGACAGCACGATGACCTGATCGCCCAGAAATACGCTTTCGCGCAGGTCGTGGGTGATCAAAACAGCCGTGAATGGTTCGGCTTGCCGCAGATCGCGCATGGTTTGCCACAGGTCTTCACGGGTGAAGGCATCCAGCGCGCCAAAAGGTTCATCCATGATCAAGACGTCGGGTTTATGCACAAGCGACCGGCAGAGCGATGCGCGTTGGCGCATCCCGCCTGACAGTTCAGAGGGCCGCTTGTCTTCAAAACCGATAAGCCCAACCATTTCAAGTAGTTCCATCGCGCGCTTAATCCGATCCGCACGCGGCATCCGCGGGGCGACGATTTCAAGCGGGAGGATCACATTATCCAGAATCGTGCGCCACTCCAGCAGCACCGGGTTTTGAAAGGCCATACCAACAGTCTTGCGCGGCCCTTTCACACGTTCGCCATGCAACCACACTTCGCCTGCGTCAGGCGTCATCAGCCCGGCAACCAGCCGTGTGAGGGTGGATTTCCCGCAGCCCGAAGGGCCGACGACAGCAGCAAAAGTGCCTTCTGGCACGGCAAGTTCCAAGCCGTCCAAAACCTCAAGCGGGCCAGAGGCGGTTTGATAGGCGTGTTTGACGCCTTTGATTTCGATAAGGTTTTCGATGGCCTTTGCCCTTATACGTCGGGCCGCAGCAACCGCTGCGGCCCGAGCGTTGCGTGTTATTGCAGCATCAACAGTTCAGCGGCAGGCAGATAGCTGCCGTCAAAGTAGATGGATGCGTCAGGTTCATTGGTGAACTCGTAAACAGATTTTGTCTGTTCAATTGCGTTCATCATACGGGCGTCATCGATGCCACCCATGCCGTTTGTCATCACATAGTCGGTCAGCACATTCGCATCGATTGCCATCTGCAAACGCTCTGTTTCGAGGGCTGCATCGGCGGCAGGATTGCGCGCCATCAGCGCTTCGATTGCCGCGTCTGGCGTTGTAATGGCATCTTTCCAGCCCATTGCGACAGCGCCAAGGAAGCCTGTGACCAGTTCCGGGTTGGCCTCTGCAAACTCTGTGTTCACGATGATCGCGTTGCCATAAAGATCAACACCGTGATCGGCCATCAACAGAACTGAAATGTCATCCTCTGGGATGCCCAAACGCTTGAGGTTTAGCGTGGACGAGAACGAAAAGCCGGTTATCGCCGCGACATTGCCTTCGGCCAGCATAGGTTCGCGTGTTGGAAAACCGACAGGTTCAACCGTGATTGCATCTGCATCAATGCCGGTCTCTGCGGCGAAGATCGGGAACTGCGCCCAAGCGCCATCTGGCGGTGGTGCGCCAAGGACCTTGCCTTCTAGGTCAGAAGGGGCCTCAACGCCCAGCGACTTGCGGCCGACAACGGCGAAAGGTGGTTTGTCATAGACCATCATAACAGCCGTGACCGGGGCGCCGGGGTTTTGGTCAAGAAAGCGCATCAGCGAATTGATGTCGGCAAAACCTACAGGAAAAGCACCTGTTGCGACCTTTGGGATGGCGTCCAGCGAACCGGCCCCTTCGCTGATCGTCACGGTCAGGCCCGCATCGGCAAAATATCCCTCATCAAGCGCGTGGAAATAAGGTGCCGATGGCCCCTCAAACTTCCAATCCAGCGCAAATGGCATATCTGTTTCCGCCAATGCAGGCGTCGCCAGAAGCGTTGCCGCAAGCACGCATAGTTTCTTGTCAAAAATCATACTGTTGTCCCTTGTTGTGTGACTGCGTTCGGACCTAACAGGACCGATGCAAGGTGGGTACATGCTGCATGTGCGAAAGAGCTGCTCGCGCTGGAATTGCTCAAAAAACAGACAATGCCTGTTATTTTGCCTCGCAAATGCATCATCTTTGGAACGGCCCCAGCGGCATATGCCGGTTCACGTCCTTGTAAAGCAGGTAGCGGAACTTGCCCGGGCCGCCCGCATAGCAGGCCTGCGGGCAAAAGGCGCGTAACCACATGTAGTCGCCCGCCTCAACCTCGACCCAGTCTTGATTGAGCCTGTAGACAGCCTTGCCTTCCAACACATAAAGACCGTGTTCCATGACATGTGTTTCCATGAATGGAATAACGGCACCCGGCTCAAAGGTGACGACAGTGACCTGCATATCATGGCGCAGGTCAGCAGGATCGACAAACCGTGTGGTTGCCCATTTGCCGTCGGTGTCGGGCATAACGGTTGGTGCAACACTGTTTTCGTTTGTGATAATGACATCCGGGGCGTCTAACCCCGGCACCGGCACATAGGCTTTGCGAATCCAGTGAAAGCATAGCGGCGTATCAGAGCGATTATGCAACGTCCAATCGGTTGCGGGTGGAAGATAGGCATAGCCGCCCGGTTCAAGCACATGCGATGTGCCGCCGATGGTAAGAGTAGCACTTCCATCAACGACAAAAACCACCGCCTGCGCTGTTGCATCAGTATCAGGGCGGTCAGACCCGCCGCCTGGGGCTACATCCATGATGTAATGTGAAAAACTCTCTGCAAAGCCGCTAAGCGGCCTTGCGATGACCCAAAGACGCGTGTTGTCCCAAAACGGCAGAAAGCTTGTTACAATGTCACGCATCGTGCCCTTCGGTATCACGGCATAAGCATCCGTAAAGACGGCACGATCAGTCAAAAGCTGGTCTTGGCCGGGGTGTCCGCCCTTTGGTGCATAGTAGTGGCCTGCCATCCCGACTCCGGTCTTTTTTTATCGTCGCAAGTATGCTGCTCATTGATTGCTGAAACTATCCTGCAAACGCCAACAGGACCTATCGTGCTGATTTGATAATCCAATGGTTTGTCTGGCTTAGCTTGTGCAAATTGAACTTAAGCGGATTTTAAGTTGCCATAGTCATAAGGGCTCAAACTGCATTTTGAGAGGTTGAGGTCAGTATGGGGTTCTTTGCGTCTGTGGCATTGTCACGAAAACTGCCGGTGATCATCGCGGCGCTTTGCGTTTCGGCTAGCGTTAGTATCGCAACCGTCGGATACTTCGACTTTCGCGAAAACGTGCGATCTGAAACCCGCAAAGGTTTGCAAATCCTTACAGAAAGTCGGGGTGACGCGCTTTTGGCATGGTTTGAAAATATGCGTCAGGGTGTTAATTCATTTGGGACGGACCCAACCCTTCAGGCCGCCGCGAGCAGTTTCTCAAGCTCCTACAATCTGATGATCGATAGCGATGGCCTGCAGGATGCTTATATTACGAATAACCCCAATCCATTGGGGCAGCGCGATCAATTGGATCAAGCACCTGAATCAGTACCGTATCACTTTCAGCACGGGCAATTTCATCCGTATTTTCGCCAGATCAAAAATACGGCGGGTTACTACGATATCTTCCTGTTCAATCTTGAAGGTGACATGGTTTATTCCGTTGCAAAAGAAGCGGATTTTGCAACCAATTTTGCGGTTGGCCCCTATGCAAACTCTGGTTTGGGCGATGCATTTGCGCAAGCGCGCGATGGTGCCGCGGGCGAGGTTTATTTTGCGGATTTTGAAACCTATGCGCCCAGCGCAGGCGCGCCCGCTGCCTTTCTATCCACGCCTATTGTCAATCAGTTAGGCGACATCATTGGCGTTGCCGCGGCGCAGATACCGTCAGATCAGATTGACGCGATTTTCAACAATCCGACGGGGTTGGGGACCACCGGTGAAATCTATGCAGTTGGCTATGACAACCTGACCCGTACCACGTCACGTTTTGAAGATGGCAAGTCAATTTTGGCGGATGTTGGGACTTATGCGCAAGTACAGGCAGTTTTGGCTCAGGGTTACATCGAACTGGAAGGTGTAAAAGGGAGTTACGGTGGCCAAGTGCTTGCCCAGGGTAAGCGTATTGATGTTTTGGGCCGCCAATGGGCGGTTGTGGGCGAACTTGGTGTTGCGGAGGCCTTTGCGCCGGTGGTTGCCGCGCGCAATAAGATGATCTTCGTCACTATTCTTATTGCGGGGATAGCCGCAGTTCTTGGCTGGATGACAGCGCGTTCGGTTGTGCGCCCACTTGCGCGGCTGGGTAGTGCGGTGATGCAGGTTTCGAACAAATCATATGATATTGATCTTACTGATCAGATGCGTGGCGATGAAATTGGAACGCTATTTCAAGGGCTTGATATGTTCCGGGAAAAGCTGATGGCATCAGACCAGGCCGAGGAAGAACGGCAGGCGCTACAAGCCAAGCATGTCCAGGTGGTCAACCGGTTAAGTATCGCCTTGACCAAGCTTGCGGATGGTGACCTGACACATCAGATCACCACACCGTTTGAGGGCGAATACGATCAACTGCGGCAGGATTATAACCGTACAATGCGTAATCTGAATGAAACGATTGGGTCCGTCGTCATCCGGTCCGGGGCGATCAGGCAACGTTCGGATGGCATGAGTAAATCATCGGATGATCTATCGCGTCGGACGGAAAATCAGGCAGCGACACTAGAGCAGACCGCCGCAGCGCTCGACGAAATGACAGCAAGTGTCAAATCAGCGGCAGATGGGGCACGTCAGGTCAAAGACGTCGTGTCCAGCGCCCGGCAAGATGCTGACGAAAGCGAACCTGTCGTGCAAGACACCGTCCGCGCCATGACCGAGATTGAGGGGTCATCTCAGGAGATATCTCAAATTATCGGTGTGATTGACGATATTGCTTTTCAAACAAACCTACTTGCGCTGAACGCAGGTGTTGAGGCGGCGCGTGCAGGCGAGGCCGGTCGTGGTTTCGCGGTTGTCGCCTCTGAGGTGCGTGCTTTGGCGCAACGTTCATCCGATGCCGCAAAGCAGATCAAAGCCTTGATTGGTGAAAGTTCCAGTCAGGTTGAACGTGGTGTTAGTCTGGTCGGGCAGGCCGGTGAGGTGCTGACCAAGATAGCCAGCCACATCAATCATATATCCGATCTTGTCACTGAAATTGCGTCTGGCGCAGAAGAACAATCAATCGGCATTGGTGAGATCAACATTGGTGTGACCCAGCTCGACAAAGTCACGCAACAAAACGCCGCAATGGTGGAGGAAGCGACCGCAAGCAGCCATGCGTTAAATGGCGAAGCAACAGAGCTTGAAAAACTGGTGAAGCGGTTCCAATTGGACGAAGCGAAAGTAGCGGCGGCACCTGAGGCCGATAACATCAGTGAATTTATCCCTCAACCCGCTGTCCAAGAAAGCGCTATGTCAGATTATGCAACACGACCAGCTTTGGCTGCTGCTGGCGGCGGGCGCGCCCAACAGGCCGATGATATGTGGCAGGATTTCTGATGTGTCTATAGGTGAGCGTAAGGCGCGCTGCAGGTGCCATTCAGGCATCATACCCGTCGATACAGGAGCGCGTAGCATTTAAGGTAAATTTGGCTCCGACGGTAGGGATCGAACCTACGACCAATTGATTAACAGTCAACTGCTCTACCGCTGAGCTACGTCGGAACACTCGCGCCCATATAGCAACGCGATTCCGAGAGGTCCAGAGACATTTTCTTAGTTTGTGCGAAACTTCTGCCCCGGCGCAAAAAGGCCTTATGATTGCGCAAAAGTAGCAACAGCGGAAAGAAGAGGGGACGCTGTGACTTTACCTCTCTCATGCAGATCCACCAGATGCGCGAAAACGTTGCGTTCTGCGGGCAGGCGGAGCGCGGGGGCTACATCATCATAGATGATCGCGGCGATTTCAGATGCGCTGGCGGCCTGTACTGCAAGAACGGCAAGGATCTGCGCCTCGCGGCAGTTCCGGTGATCGATCAGCCAGGCAAGCCGTGCTTGCGGGTCCGTTATGGGGGCACCGTGACCGGGATAATAAACCGCTGCGTCAAAGGATTGCAGCCGCGCACAAGATGTCATGAAATCGGTCAGATCGCCATCGGGTGGTGACACCAAAGAACTTGCCCATCCCATCACGTGATCACCGGTAAACATGACATCGCACCACGCAAAGCACAGGTGATTGCCAATATGGCCGGGCGTGTGGATCGCCGCGATCTGGCCCCAGTCACCCACAAGCACGTCACTATCTTTCAAATGATGATCTGGCTTGAAATCGTGATCAATACCTTCACCCCCGCCCGCCAATCCGTTTTCTGCCAATTGTGCCATGACAGCGCTACGCCCATCGCGGCTGTCGCCGAAGGCATAGATAGGTGCACCTGTCAGCGCCGATAAACCAGAGGCCAGCGGGGAGTGATCCAGATGGCTATGCGTCAGCAAGATATGCGACACGGTACGCCCGCCTATGGCGCGCGTCAGAGCCGCCATATGTGCCGGGTCATCGGGGCCGGGGTCTATTATTGCCAGTTCATCGTGTCCCAGCAGATAGGTGTTGGTCCCCAAATAGGTCATTGGCGAAGGATTTGGTGCAAGCACCAGCGCCAGATCAGGAGCCAGCCTAAACGGTTTTCCTGCAGTTGGTGCAAATTCTACTGTCACAATCGCTTTCCGTTTGCTGCAAGGGCCGCTAGCTTGCCTCTATGTTCTTTGGTTGGCTCAAGAAATATATGCCGCGCGGCATTTACGCACGTGCGGGGCTTATTTTGGTATTGCCCATCTTGCTGTTGCAATTGCTTGTCTCGGTTGTGTTTATCCAGCGCCACTTTGAAGGCGTCACCCGGTCGATGACAAGTGCCGTGAACATTGAATTGCGATTTTTGGTCGATACCGCGAATGCCCAACCGAACTTACAAGCGGCGCTTGCGGCGGTCGCACAGATTGGCGGGCCCTTGGAAATTGCGACGACGTTGCCCGCAGGTGACGCAGTTGTCGCAGACATCAAGCCATTTGTTGATCTGACGGGTGAAACCGTAATTGCCACCTTACGCGATGAGGTGCCAGGTATTCTTGCTGTTTCCTTGGCGGATCGTCGCCGCGTTGTGGTTTGGGCCAACACCCGCCACGGGCCGATGAAAATGGAACTGAACCGCCGCCGCGTTTCGGCCTCGAACCCGCATCAGTTGATCGTGATCATGGTGGTTCTGGGCGGGCTGATGACAGCCATTGCTTATGTGTTTCTGCGCAACCAGCTGCGTCCGATCAAGCGCATGGCGCGGGCTGCGGCCGATTACGGGAAAGGCCGCATCACGCCTTTCACGCCGACAGGCGCGGTTGAGGTGCGGGCGGCCGGCATGGCCTTTCTGGATATGCGCAACCGTCTTGAACGTCAGACCCAAAGCCGCACCATGATGTTATCGGGTGTCAGTCACGATTTGCGGACACCGCTGACGCGGCTGCGTCTGGGGCTGTCAATGCTCGACCCACAAGAGGCCGCGCCACTGATCCATGACGTTGACGATATGGAGCGGCTTTTGGATGCGTTTCTGGATTTTGCGCGCACTGATGCAGGCGATAGTCTGGAACCGACAACACCGTCCAGCATTATCCACGCCGTATTGGACGATGCAAAGCGTATGGATCAAAATGTGACCCTTGGCGCGATTGAGGGGCCTGATGATCCCGTTGGGTTGCGCCCGCTGGCGATCAGGCGCGCAATGGACAACCTGTTGGGCAATGCGTTGCGCTATGGCACGCAGGCCGAGATCGGGGTGAGCGTGACCGACCGCGCCCTGCGTTTCTGGGTTGAGGATGATGGGCCCGGTATTCCGCCCGAACGTCATGATGAAGCGCTGAGTCCCTTTGTGCGCCTTGATCCGGCGCGCAATCAGGACAAGGGCAGCGGCGTGGGTCTCGGACTGTCGATTGTTGCCGATATTGCACGGACCCATGGCGGTGTGCTGCGACTGGGGGTAAGCGAAACGCTGGGTGGGTTGAAGGCTGAACTGGTGCTGGCGCGCTAGGGCACGTCTATGGCTGCACGATGGCATCGCTCCAGGCACCTAAAAAGGCGTCGCGATTCAGTTTGTCAAGATAGACCAAAAGGCCAGGCCCAAGCCGAATGGGGCCGTAAGCGCGTGCTTCGGGTGTATCTGCGGCCCGCAATGGGGGCAGGGCCCAGACAGATGAGGTTTCGCGCATCCCTTCCTGCAAGAGCCGGTCAAGAAACAGCCCCGCCGCCTCAACCTCGGTCGCTGTTGCGGGGATCAGTGCGGTGCGCAACATGACCGTTTCATAATCCTCTAACGTCAGAATTTCGAGCCGGTCATCGCGGGCGATCCGTTCTGCGGTATAAGACCCCAACACGTTATAAGCCAATGTCAGGCGGCCTGAAGCCACGTCATCGATCATCTGCGCAGAGCAACAATAAAGTTCAGTACCGCGCCGCCCCATCAATTCAAAAAGCCGCCAGAACGTATCGGAATTACGCGCCTCCTGCGTGGCAAACAGATATCCCAGACCGCTGGTGCGCACGTCGTAGGTGCCGATGGCATCTTCAAACGCCGTTGGGTTTTGCCGGAGCAATCCGATTAGTTCTTGCCGGGTCTTGGGGCGCTCCAGACCCGCAAAACGTGCGCGCGAAATCACCGCGACGGCGGGTTCTGCGGTAAAGGCAAAGACCTGATTGCGCCAACGTGCCCAGCCCGGCAGGCTTTCGGTGATGGGCGAGGTAAAGCGTTGTGCTGCACCGTCATTTGCCAGTTGAAACTGCAGGTCCATCGCAGATGACATAGCGATGTCAAAGACGTCCCCCTCTTTGATGGCCGTGTGCAGCACGGCGCTTGAGGTGACGTAGTAATCAATACCAATCGCCGGGTTTTCGGCTTGAAATTGCAGGATGAACGGTTCAAATACCGCCAGGTCGCCGGTGGAAATGACCTTGATCATCGTGTCGCCGGTGCCGGGATAGCGTTGTCGGTCTTCCAGCTCTAACGCATTCAAACAGCTTGCGAAAATTGCCAGATATGATGCTGCAATTAAGCGGCAGGCAAGATCAGTGAAACGCATGCGCCTGCTCCATCATCGGGGGTGGAAAGTTTAAGGTGACCGCCATGGGCGACAAGAACGTCTTCGGCAATGGTCAGGCCCAAGCCAGACCCCACAATCTGATCAACGTTTGTACCGCGTTTGAAGCGCGCTGTCAGTTCCGGCAATGAAGCGTCAGAAAACCCGCGTCCTTCGTCGCGCACGGTTAATCGCCAATGCGCATTGTCAGCCGGTGCAAGCGTGACAGTGATTTGTGTTTCGGCGGGCGAATACTTGACCGAGTTATCGACCACATTGCGCAGCGCACTTTCCAGCAAAATGGCATCACCACGCACGGATGCAGGCCCATCCGCATCCAATGTGAGGGTGATATCTTTCATCTCGGCCGTAGGAGCGAGGCCATCGGTCACCTTTTCGGCAAGATCAGCAAGGTCGACAACCTCTTGCGCCAATGCGTCGGCCCGAAAACTGACGGTCGCATGATCCAACAGTTGACTGGCTGAGCGCGAGCTTTCGTCGACCGCGCGGATGATCCGGCGCAGCATTTGCTTTTCTTCGTCCTTCTCAACCGTATGCAGCGCCAGTTCCGCCTGCGCACGTACAGTGGCCAGTGGTGTACGGACACGGTGTGCTGCTTCCGCGATAAATTCTTCAGACCTGCGAATGGATTGGCCTAAACGTTCCATCAGTCGGTTGAGGGCAACTAGGAGTGGCGACAGCTCGTCTGGTACCTTGCGCCGCAGAGGCCGTAAATCAGACGGTCCGCGTCGCGTCACCGCTTGGGCAAAGCTGTTAAGCGGTTGCAGCGCGTTGCCTGCTGCAAAGGTGCCCAAACCAACCGCGAGTATGAAAAGGGCGACCGAAAGAACAGCGGCAGTTTGCGACAGGCCCGATCCAATGGCCTGCACGCCAGTGCGGGTTTGCGCAACTGTCACCAGCACGGGAACGGGGTTCTGGTCTGCCAAAACGGTGCGCATTACCGTGACTGTGCGCAGCTGATCACCGCGATAGTCGATCGTCCCCACGGCAACATCACCGGGGCGTTCCGGGTTGCTGGGTGGGATCAGGTCCTCATAACCCGTCAGTGTCTGCGCACCTGCGGCAACGCGGTAAAAGACGCGGTCTTCACCAATCGCGTCCAACATCGCAAAAGCAGAGTAGGGCAGTTCCAGCAGGATCGTGCCTTGTTCGCTGCGGAGGGCTTCGGCGATTGTGGTGGCCGAGGCGACCAGCACGTTATCCTGCGTCCGTTCAGCCGCTTCGCGGGCAAAGCTGGTGATCATCCACCATGATAATATCGCTAAAACCGCTGCAATACCTGCCAGCAGGATCGTCAGACGCTGCCCGATCGAACGCCAGAAGACCGGAACTGTGGTCGTACTGCTCATGCCCATGTCATGCGGTAGCCGACGCCGCGGACTGTTTCGATCTCAACCCCTGCAGCGGAAAGGCGTTTGCGCAGGCGGGCCACATAAACCTCGATGGCGTTTTCGCTGACTTCAGCGTCTTGCGAAAACAGACGATCAAGAAGCTGGGTTTTTGACAGGATTTTTCCCTTGTTGCGGGCAAAGACCTCTAACAAGCGCAGTTCGCGGTTACGCAGTGGCTTGGTCTCACCATCATGGCTCAATGTGCCGCCCGATGGGTCGAATAATGCACCGCCCAAGGGAATCAAGGCGGGCGTCGGTGTGCCGCGTCTGCGTAGCACGGCACGACATCTGGCCTCTAACTCAGCAAAATCAAAGGGTTTTGTAATGTAATCATCGGCCCCCAGATCCAACGTATCAACGCGGTCCGACACCTGACTACGCGCCGTCAGGACGATCACCGGCACCCGTTCCGTTGTGCGTGTCTTACGCAAAAACGCGCGTCCGTCGCCATCGGGGAGCATCACATCGAGGAGCATCAGGTCGTATTCGGCAACGGCCAACCATTCATCCGCCGCGGCCAGCGTTTTTGCATGATCAACGGCATGCCCATCCAGCGAAAGGCGCGCGATGATGGCTTCGGCCAATTCTATGTTATCCTCAACGAGCAGAAAGCGCATCGATCTGTTACTCCCTCGCGCATGTAGCCCCGTGTCAGGCCCGTGTCAGCTTGGCGTGCGGTAGTGCAGAATGGGCGGGGAATCCTCGCCTGTCAAATGGGAGGACTACCAATGAGAATGAACATGACCCGCCGGGTCGTGATGGCTGCTGCGGCAGCCACACTGGCTTTTGCAAACCCCGCTGCGGCGGATGGCCATCAGGTGATGGACGAGATTAACTTTCTGATCCCCGGCGGCGCCGGTGGCGGATGGGATGGTACAGCACGTGGTACAGGCGAAGCGCTGACAGGCGCAGGCATTGTCGGCAACGCATCTTATGAAAATATGTCCGGCGGCGGCGGCGGTGTGGCGATTGCCCACCTGATTGAAAACGCGGATTCGCTACAGAACACCATGATGGTGAACTCAACGCCAATCGTGATCCGGTCGCTGACAGGTGTGTTTCCGCAAAGCTTCCGTGATCTGACATTGGTTGCTGGCACCATCGGTGACTATGCAGCGATTGTTGTGAACACAGACAGCGACATTCAATCAATGGATGACCTGCTGGCAGCCTACCGTGAAGATGGCCTGAGCTTTGCTGTTGGCGGTGGCTCTGTACCCGGTGGTCTGGATCACCTTGTTGCGGCTTCCGTGATGCAGGCGGCGGGCGAAGATCCAACAGCGTTTAACTATATTCCTTATGATGCTGGCGGTGCCGCAATGGCAGGTCTGTTATCTGGGGAAATCAAAGCGCTTTCTACCGGCTTCTCCGAAGCTGTGACTTTGGCCGAACAGGGCGAAGTGCGCATTCTTGGCGTCACCTCACCAGAGCGCGTGCCTGCCTTCGCAGATGCCCCCACCATGATGGAACAGGGCCTTGATACCACATTCGTTAACTGGCGTGGTTTCTTTGCAGCCCCCGGTCTAGCTGATGATCAAGTGGCCAAAATGCAGGCCGCGATTGCAGCCATGTATGACACGCCCGAGTGGGAAGAGGTGCGTGCCCGCAACGGTTGGGTGAACATCTACAACAACGGCGACGATTTCGAGGCTTTCCTTGAAGCGCAGGAACAGGAAATCGGTGATCTGATGCGGACACTGGGCTTCCTTTAAGGTCAAAGCTTACAAAACGGACCGTCCCGCAAATCTGCGGGGCGGCCACACATATATAGAATTTTCGGGGAGGGAAGTTCATGGCGCTGGATCGTTGGATCGCGCTGATCTTTGTCACATTTTGCTGCATTTACGGTTATGCCGCATTTTTTACGATGGATCAGCTTCTGCCCCCGTTCATGCAACGCAACCCGGTTTGGCCCTCGACCTTTCCCAAGGTGTTGGCTGTGCTAGGGACTATCGTTGGGATGATCGTGCTGCTTGGTGTTGAAAAGGCCGAAGACAAAGATGACGCGCCCAGTGCAACCGAGATCAATTACCGTCGGTTGGGTGATTACAAGATTGGCCAAGCGCTCATGCTTCTGGGCCTGATGGTTCTTTACGCTCTGATGCTGCGACCCGCCGGGTTCCTGATCTCGACTACCACGTTTCTCGTCGTTGGCAGCACGATCCTTGGCGAACGTAAGTTCCACATCATGATACCCGTTGCCGCTTTAGCTACCGGTTTTGTCTGGTATCTGGTGCAAGAGGTGCTTGGCATCTTCTTGCGTCCTTTTCCGTTTTTTATGGGGATGTAAGTCATGCTTGAAGGCATTTTTATCGGCCTTGAGGCCGCATTCTCGATCCAGAATATTCTGATGGTTGTCGCCGGTTGTTTGATCGGCACGTTCATTGGGATGTTGCCCGGGCTGGGGCCAATGTCGATCATCGCGATTATGATCCCCGTGGCGATTACGCTTGGTGATCCGGCGGCGGCACTGATCCTTTTGGCAGGCGTCTACTATGGCGCTATCTTTGGCGGATCGACCTCGTCAATCCTTCTTAACGCACCCGGTGTTGCGGGAACGGTGGCAACCAGCTTTGACGGCTACCCGATGGCGCGCAAGGGCCAAGCGGGTAAGGCCTTGACCATCGCGGCGGTGGCCAGTTTCGCAGGCGGCACGATTGGTGCAATCCTCTTGATGATCTTTGCGCCTGCTTTGTCATCCGTCGCGCTTCTTTTCCATTCGGCGGAGTATTTTGCTCTTATGGTGGTAGGTCTTTCTGCCATCGCGGCTTTTGCAGGCACCGGTCAAGTCGCCAAGGCATTGATGATGACCATCCTTGGTCTGATCCTTGCCACTGTGGGTGAGGGGGCACTGTTCAACATGCCCCGCTTTACCATGGGTCTGATGGACTTGCAGTCAGGGATCAGCTTCATCACTCTCGCAATGGCGATGTTTGCACTGCCCGAAGCGATGTTCCTTGTTCTTAACCCCGCGCGCGGGGCCAGCAACGCCGAAGGCGGCAGTAACAAGATCACCAACCTGCGGTTCTCACGTGAAGAAGGCAAAGCCATGATCCCTGTGATCGGGCGACAGTCGGTACAGGGTTTCTTTATTGGCGTGTTGCCGGGGGCAGGGGCGACGATTGCGTCCTTCCTGGGTTATGCGGTGGAACGCAACATTGCCAAAGGAGAAGAGCAAGAGGAGTTTGGCAAAGGATCTGTGAAGGGATTGGCCGCGCCTGAGACGGCGAATAACGCGGCTTGCACGGGGTCGTTCGTGCCCTTGCTGACACTTGGCATCCCTGGTTCTGGCACGACCGCTATCCTTTTAGGGGCGCTCATTGCGCTGAACGTGACACCGGGGCCACGCCTTATGACAGACACGCCCGAAATTTTCTGGGCCGTGATCATCTCTATGTTTATTGGCAATCTGGTGCTTTTGGTACTTAACCTACCGCTGATCCCATATATCGCCAAGATCCTGTCAATTCCGCGCAATTACCTGATCCCCTTCATCCTGTTTTTCACCTTGATGGGGGCCTACATCGGACAAAACAATTCAACTGAGTTGCTGTTACTGGTTGGCCTTGGGGTGATGGCGACGATCTTGCGCTTTGCAGACTATCCATTGGCGCCGCTGCTGATTGGCTTCATCCTTGGCACGATGTTGGAGGACAACTTTGCGCGTTCCATGCAGCTCTATCGCGGGCTCGATTTTATCATCGAACGGCCGATGACCTTGGGCCTATTGGTATTGGCGGGGCTTTTGGTCTTGTTGCCTAGCTACAGGACGCGACGCGCGCGCAAGCGGGCCGAAGGGGTTGCCGATGGCGACTAGGCGGCAGGCTCAATAAACGACTCGTACGGCCGGATGGACAGTCGGAGTCTGATGCGTGTTTCGGAGACAAATGTGTCGGCGTACCGCTGACAAAAGCAGGATCGAGACAAAGAGGGGCGATGCAGTGTTATCGCCCCACGGCCATTTGTTGTTCCGGTCTTTCAAGTATTAACCATTAAAACAACGCGATAGCCGCAATTGCAGCTTGCCGCAGGCTGACAAAGCATTGCATCTACAGGCCGCTTAACCTGTGTCAGCGTCAAGAAATGCCTTAGAAAGAAACAATATTTGGACACAATTTTCGCCAATTTACCCGCTTTGTTTCCAAGTGCAAAGGAAGCTGGTGTAACATGCCAGCATCCAAGAAATTTTTTGGGTCGTTGGTAGCGGTTCAGACTTATTGTTAATTTAGGTAGGAGAGAAAGCAGTGGCGTTCAATCTCAAGAAACAACTGAAGACATCGGCAGCCGTGATGGCGCTGGCAACTGGGCTGCTGCTGCCGTCCATGAGTGTTGCGCAAGAAATCACGCTGCGGTCAACTGACGGCACGATCAACGTGACCGGCGATTTTGTCGATTTTCGTGACGACACATACGTCGTGCGTACCGCATTGGGCGAGCTGCGCATCGCGGCCAGCAGTATGGTTTGTGAAGGGGCGGCATGCCCAACATTCGAAGATATCACGGCTGACGTGACAATCGTCGGATCCAACACGATTGGTCAAGGTATGATGCCTTTGCTGATGACAGGTTTTGCCTCCGCACTTGATGCCGACGCGGAACTGACGAACGCATCAGCAGGTGAGACAGTGGCGAAATTGATCAGTGACGGCGGTTTCGGTGACGAGATCGGCGCTTATCTGGTATCTTCGACCGACGACAACGATGCGTTCGAGGCGCTGCTGGCAGGTGAAGCCAACATTGGCATGTCCGCGCGGCGCATCACAGTAGATGAAGCCCGCGCGTTACGTGATGACGGTGCAGGTAGCATGGTTAGCCCGAACCAAGAACACATCGTCGCTGTGGATAGCATGGTTGTTGTGACCCATGCCGACAACCCGGTAAACCAACTCGATCAAGATCAGTTGGCGGGGATTTTTTCTGGTCAGATCACAAACTGGTCCCAAGTTGGCGGCGTCGATAAGCCGATCAACGTCATCTCCCAACCGTCGGGTTCGGCAAGCTATGAATACTTTATGGATTATCTTTATGGAGAAGAACGGCCTGCGTTCCTTCCGCAAGGCATAGCCGCCGACGATCAGGTCTTGTCGAACACGATTTTCCAGGACCGCAACGCAATCGGCTACCTTGGCTATGCGTTCCAGCGTGGCGCAAAGCCGTTGACCATTGTCAATGAATGCGGCCTTGCAACGACACCTGATGCGTTCTCTGCCAAGACCGAGGAATATACGCTCAGCCGCCGGATGTATTTGTACAACCGTGCTGACAATCTGAACGCGTCGACGCAGCAGTTCATTGATTTCGTAATGTCGAACGAAGCTGATGCCGTTATCGGTAAGTCAGGCTTTATCGATCTTGGCATCCTACGCCGCAGCCAAGCGGAAGGTGACGCACGCCGTGCCAATCTGGTTGCCGAGATGTCACGCTTTGATATCGGCTTCGAGGGTGAAATCATCGGCGACATGCTAAGCGAAATGGATGAGTATGATCGCTTGTCGACAACGTTCCGCTTCCGCACAGGGTCTTCCCGGCTTGATGAGCGTGGCCGTTTGGATATGCAGCGCTTGATCGCGTATCTGGATCGTGCGCCGGACGGTACAGAAATTCGCTTTGTCGGCTTTACCGACGATGTGGGTGCCTTTGATGCCAACCAGCGCCTCGCTGAACAACGCGCGGCCGCAGTTATGGACGAAATGCGTTCTATCGCAGGTGAGCTGCCCAACGTCACGATGACGACAGCGGGCTATGGTGAAATTGCACCATCAGCTTGTAACGTCTCAGAGCGTGGCCGGGGTATTAACCGCCGCGTCGAGGTTTGGATTTCCAAATCTGTCGAGAGCTAAGAAGACTGGGCGATACCTGTTTTCGAACAGGTATCGCCCAAACAAAAAGTCGGACCTGTAAAGAGTGAGTTGAGCAATGTGCTGCGTAAGTTAATCGCAGCGAAGCATTGCACGAAAGTCGTAAGTCAAAACGCATCTCTGTTATTCGTTTCAAGTTCTGTTGCGTCTTATTGTGAGCGTATCTTTGTCCGACCACCCCGACGACCCGTAAATTATTCACTCATTTGTTTTGCCCAAATTGGGTTGATCAGGCTTTGACGTTAATCGGCGTCTTTCGTGTGATCCTGACGTGCACCGGCATAGACCCAAGACACGGCTTAGCAAGAAATGCATGATAGGAATCATGGTATGAAAACTGAACAGATAGCCCCGCCTCACGCCCCACATCTGCCCAAGCAGGCAGCGCGTTCCCTTTCAAAAGCATTCTGCGTCGCCCTTGCCGTTGCATCTGCACCAACTGTTGGTTTTTTTGATGCCGATATGGCAGTCGCTCAGTCAAATGATGCTGGGCTTTATAATGGTGGCAAAGCCCGTGTCAGCCGTTCCGCAAACTTGCGCTCATTGACTGAATTGGTCGCCTCTGCAAGCTGCCGTGTGAACGGTAATATTGATGTAACCGAAGCACAGTCCGAACTGGCCCGTTCAAGCGCTGATTTTGACAATATCATTGATGGTTTGGTGAACGGCAACCCGGCGTTGGGTATGCCTGGCGCGGAACAGCGTGCGCGTACGCTGACTGCATTAAGCGAAACCGCAGCTTTGTGGGAACCGATGGATGCGGCCGCCACCAATCTGGCCTCCGGTGCGGCATCGGCAGCGGATGCAGAAGTCATTAGCGCTGGTTTTGCGAATCTGTTTGACCAGACGGAGCAACTCGCCTCTGTCATCTCAGGGCAGTATTCCGATCCGCAGCAACTTCTGCAAAGCGATGCAACTGTTTTGAACTTTGCTATTCGCCAACGCGCGTTGGCCTATCGCATGACACGCCAGATGTGCGAATTGGCGACAGGAACGGCTCAAGCTGAAGTATCTGACCAGCTGCAAGAAACAGTCGACCTGTTCCAACAAACACTTGTTGCGCTACGCGATGGTTTCCCTGCCGCCGGGATCAACCCACCCCCGACAGATGCGGTGCGTGACAGTTTGCAAAATACATTCGCACTTTGGAATGCGGAACGCGGGATATTTGATGCCGCTATTGCGGGCGAAAACCCTTCGGCAGAGATGGTTGGCACTGCGGCTGCCTTGTCGCAAAAGCTGTCTGTTGGCATGAATAACACAATCACGCTCTATTTGATTGCGACCCCAGGGCAGGACGATGTTTACCGCGTCCCACTCGAGGCATATGCGCGTGATGAATTGGTTGGTTGGTTGACAGAGCCTGCTTTGATCGAAGCAATCAAGGCGCAGAATGCACAGCATGATGGCCTGTCCGAAGACGACGTCATCGCACTTGATCAGGAATGGCGTGCAGAGGCAGGCGCGGGCGGCGGCCCGATGATTGAAAGACTTTTGACAGCGCCCGTGTCGAACTGGCTACTGGAACAGCAAGACGCAACAGCAGGCTTTGTGACTGAAGTGTTCATCATGGACAACAAAGGCTTGAACGTTGCCCAAAGCGTTGAGACATCCGACTATTGGCAGGGTGACGAGGCGAAGTGGCAGCAGACCTATTCCGTTGGACCTGACGCATTGCATATCAGCGAGATCGAATTTGACGACAGCACAGGGTTCTACCAATCTCAGGCGTCTCTCGCCATCTCGGATCCAGCCACGGGTGAAGTGATTGGTGCGGTGACCTTTGGTATCAACGTACAGAACCTGATGTAACCGGATCAAGAGCAGTGAAGAGGGCGGGCCTTACGGGGTTCGCCTTTTTTGTTTGGGCACCCTTTGTTTGCAGAGCTATCTGCCGGATCATCGGACGTGAATGGCGCATAAGCGGGGCGAAGCAGACGGCCGCAGGGGCAGCGTCACGGTCAGCTCAGCGAACGTTTGCGACGATGCCTGTTTGTGGAAAGAACCAATAGCGTTATCCACAATTTTCACTCCAGCCATAGCCCCATATCTTTCAGCATCGCATCCATGAAGTCTTTATCCGGCGTGTCTACGAACGCAGCGAGCAGGTTGCGCGCAGATTTGAGTTCTTCAATCTTGATGTCCACTTCTGCCACTTTTTCAGAAATGATCTGGGCGCGTTCCTCTCGCGAAACTGTATCGGAAAATAGCCGATCCAACGGCTCAGTGAGCTCCCTTAATTTGAAACCCAGGCGCTTGGCGAGAGAGATGAGAGACAGCCTTTCCAACGTCGTTTCGTCATAAATGCGATAGGTCCGCGTTCCAGCAGCCACCGGAGTGGAGTGAATGAGGCCAAGCGTCTCATAATGACGCAAACCATCTTTCGACAGGCCAGATCGCTTTGCAAGTTCACCAATCATCATAGGGCGGCCTCATATTGGTGCTTGACTGTAGGGTATACCCAATAGGCTAAAGCTTATCCGAACGCAACGAATCGGAGGGCAATATGCGCCTTTTTCTTTTGCCATTTCTTTTTGCTTCTGGTGTGGCCACCGCCCAAGAGGTGCCGCCAGTCAGCGGGATTACCCTCAATCCAAGTGCGGGCGCGGAGATAGGACCAATCTTTGAAACATGGGTGTCACCACACCAAGAGGGCGGCGAAGAGCGGGACACACCGCGTTTCGCTCCGGATATGTTCAAGTCCACGACACCCTCTGTTGACCGGGATGAGCGGCCATCACGCGGCCATGGAACCTTGGCTTTCTCGCGGGACCTCAGCACCGCCTATGCCCATATCGCGATCGAAGGGGTCAACCCCGAAGACATTGTGATGTTCCACATACATTGTGGTCGCCCGGGGCAATTGGGGCCGATCATCGTCGATTTCGGCCTTGAAAATGATCTTGCTGAAGTGTTTGCGGACGGTGAAGTGTCGTTGGAAATCACCAATGAAGATATCGTTGCAGCCATGGAGCATGACCACGGCCTTGTCGCGGCTTTTACGGCTGGATGCCCTATCACGTTGGCGGTTCCTACCGACAAAGTGGTGACTGTCGCTGGCCTCGCACACATCGCCTATCAGCGGGAGTTATACTACAATATTCATACGTCCGGCCAAACATACTTCGGAGATATTCGAGGTCAATTGTATCCGGTCGAATGACCTGAATGTTGAGAATGAACTTCGCTCCTTTCAACCAGTCTATGCCCCATTGAGATCGCTCGCTGCGGCATGTCCTGCAGCACCAAAGTTCACGCGAAATAGGAAAGGTAATCCAATGAACCTCCAAACCATTACTTCAAATACCATCAATGAAGAATCCCGCTCTCGTGTAGGCTGGGCTATGGTCGCCATATTTGCGATCGCCAATTTATTTATTGGCTACAGCGCAGATGACAGCATGATCGGGATGCTTGCGCCTTTTATCTGTGTGCTGTTGATGAGCGTATTTTCCTTTGGGCATGGTATTTCACGCTATGGCGCGAAGACGATGGCCGTCTTTTTTCTATTCGCCTTCGCTATTAGCTGGTCTTATGAAACGCTCAGCATTCTCACCGGTTTCCCGTTTGGAAATTACCATTACACAGATGTGCTTGGACCGAAACTCTGGCTGGTACCCTTGCTGATTATGCCAGCTTATTTTGCGGTGTGTTATTTCTCTTGGCACATCGCCCATGTTCTTTTGGACCACTACAAAGACGGGTTAAGCGGCGCACGTCTGTTTTCTGTTCCGATGCTGGCCACGTTTGTGATGGTCATGTGGGATGTGTCGATGGACCCTGCGCGGGCAACTCTTGGCCAGACATGGGTTTGGGAAGACGGTGGCGCGTATTTTGGTGTGCCGTTTGTGAATTTCATGGGCTGGCACCTCTGTGTTTACACGATCCTGCAAGCCTTCGCGCTGTATCTGAACCGAACCGACAAAGCGGTCGGGCTCACAGGGCGCAGCCATCATTTTCTGATCTTGCCGGTCATGATGTACGGCGCAATTGTGGTCGAATTCCTGAGCAAAGCTGTCTTCGCCGAAGATGCGGTTGTAGAAAGCCTCGATGGTCACAGCTGGCACACTACGGATATTTACAGTTCGTTGGCGCTGGTTGCACTTTACACGATGGCCTTCGTGACGATCTTGGCGACCTTCAAGTTGTTGGACCGCCGCAGCGCGATCTGATGTGCTCGAACGGTCTATTACAGCGCACCACCTGGGTGGATTGCGTCTGCGGGACTGTAGAGAAGTTTTGTTGGGCCATTTTTGTGGATGTTGCGGCTGAACTCGGTTTTTTTCAGGAAGATCACGAAGCTGCCGCTTTGCAGACGCATGCCTGGCACTCCAACAAACGACCAATATGAAAGTGCCGCAGTGCAGCTAGCAAAGATAGTTTCCGGACATTCGCGGCACTGAAGAATTCCGGTAAAATGGGCGCATCGCAGTCATCTGAAGCGCCTGCGAAAACCCCCGTTATCAATTGAGACGCCCTTGCAGCAGTATTGGGTTCTCAAACGGGTTCAATGACGGCGGTGAGTTATGGTCGGTACATTTCAAGATCGTCGAAATGCAACGATAGTAATGGTGGCGGAGAGACAGGGATTCGAACCCTGGGTAGGCTTGCACCCACAACGGTTTTCGAGACCGCCCCGTTCGACCACTCCGGCACCTCTCCGCGGTGGCGGCGTGGTACTGCGCGCGGCGAAGCTGTGCAAGGCCCAATTCTTGGCGCTCTGACATTTCCGTGCGTGCCCTTGGCAAAGCGGGGGCAGGGTGCATAACTACATGCTAGATATCGCGAAAGAGGCCCGTCATGATCCGCTTTGCTGCACCGCTTGTCTTTGCCGTTTCAATTGTCGCTGTCCCGTTGTGGGCGCAACCCGCTGAGGATGCCAAGGTTGACACGTTGCTAGAGGCCCTCGGCATGCCAGAGCTGATTGAGATCATGCGCCTTGAAGGGCTGGCGTACGGCGAGACTTTGGCCGTTGATATGTTGCCAAATGGCCCGAACGATCAATGGGCGATGGCCGTGTCTGCGATTTACGACACCCAGACCATGTATGAAGAGGTACGCGGCGCTTTTGGCGAGGCTGTGGCAGGTGACGACATCGACGCTATGCTGGCGTTTTTCACATCTGCACCGGGAGAAAAGATCGTCGGCCTGGAGGTCAGCGCGCGCCGCGCCTTGTTGGATGAGGCTGTGGAACAGGCCAGCAAGGAAAATGCTGCAATTGCGATGATGGATCAGACCCCGCGCTATCAGATGGTGGCTGAATTCGTTGAAGTGAATGATCTGATTGAGGCCAATGTCGTGGGCGCTTTGAACTCCAGTTATGCGTTCTATACCGGCCTGATTGATGGTGGTGCCATGCCAGAGGGCGTAACCGCGGACACCGCACTGCAAGACGTCTGGGCGCAGGAACCGGACGTACGCAATGAGACGACAGAGTGGGTCTATTCGTTCCTGCTGATGGCCTATCAGCCGCTTTCCGATGAAGAGCTGGAAGCCTATGTCGATTTTTCCAAAACGCAAGCTGGCCAAGACATGAGTGACGCGCTTTTTGTGGCCTTTGATGGCATGTTTGACGATATCTCGCGTGGGCTTGGGCTGGCGTCATCGCGCTTCATGATCAGCCAAGAGTTGTGATGATTACGCCTTGGCATTGGCGTGCGGCGGCGTATTCTGGGGCTAATCTCAATCAACGAGGATAACTTGCCTTGCCTTCCTTAAAATACGCCATTCTTGCCATTGGTCTGCTAGTGGGTTGCGATCAAACCGCCCCAATAGCGCCGCAACCGGATCTGCCTGCTGATGATCCGCGGCAAGCACAATTGCTCTCTGCAGAGTGCACGATCTATTTTGCGGCGGTCACCAAACTCGAGGCAGAGGGCCGCGAGGTCAGCGGTGACCCGACACGGGGCTGCCCGCCAGAGGCTGCAGGCGTGGCCGCCGATATCAACGCGATGGTCAGCGTGCCGCCGGTTACGGCTGGTTATCCGCAGACGCTTTATGATCGGATGATCGCGCGTGGTATTCCCGTGGATGTGGCGGATGACATCTCCAAGTCCAAGGCGTTTTGGGATCTTGTCGCGCGGCGTGACAGCTTGCTGGCTGACTTCTAGCCACCATAGACCATAAGCGCTGTCACAAGTGCGCCCGGCGTCGTTTGATAGAGTCCCATGTCGGATTGCAGCTGAATAATGCGGGCGGGGCGGTCACGCTCGGCTATGCCCGCCGCGTCCATCGATTTGGTCAGAACAGGCCCACCCCCGGCGCGGATGTCTGTTTTGATCTCCTCGTAGTTGGATTTAACAATAAGTTCGACCTCGCCGCGCCGTTTTTCATAGGCGGCATTGCCGATAACGGTGCTGGCCCCTGTCATTGGCCACAAAAACGGGCTACCGAGATGGTTGGCCTCTTGCGAACAGGCGGCGGTCAGAAGAATGGTGATCAATGGCCAGCGCATGGGTTTTTACCTTCTTTTTATGTTGACTTATGGCTGCATTGGTCAGATATAGCACCATCTCTGCAAGGCTCTTGTAGGGTAATATGCGAAATTATGCCCACGGGCACGCAGTCCACAGGTACCAAACGCCGGATGTTTCCGGGGCCTCAGAGACGCGAAAGATAAAGGAATACCATATGTTTGCGGTTCTCAAAACCGGCGGCAAGCAGTACAAAGTGGCCTCTGGCGACGTGCTTCGTGTCGAAAAGCTTGCGGCGAAAGCAGGCGACAAAGTTCAATTCAACGAAATTCTGATGGTCGGCTCTACTGTCGGCACACCAACAGTTGCAGGCGCAGGCGTCCAGGCTGAGGTGATTGACCAGATCAAAGGCGAAAAAACGATCAACTTCGTCAAGCGCCGTCGTAAGCACGGCTCTCAGCGTACAAAAGGCCACCGTCAGCAACTGACATTGGTGCGCATTGCTGAGATCCTTGAAAAAGGTGCTGATAAGTCTGGCGTCATGGCTGCTGTTTCTGGTGCGGGTACTGCATATGTGACCGGTGCGAATGGCGCTCCGACATCGAAGAAAGCGGCTGCAGCGGCTGAACGCGCATCCACACCGAAGGCTGAAAAGCCAAAGGCAGCACCAAAGGCCAAGGCTGAACCAAAAGCAAAAGCTGCACCGAAAGCAATAGCAGAGCCGAAAGCGGCTGCTGGCGCAGATGATCTGAAAAAACTGTCTGGCGTTGGTCCGGCACTCGAGAAAAAGCTGCATGAAGCTGGCGTAACAACATTTGCCCAGATCGCAGCATGGACGGAAGCCGATGTGGCTGCTATGGACGAGAAACTGTCGTTTAAAGGCCGTATCGAACGTGAAGGCTGGATCGCGCAAGCGGTTGAGCTCGCTAAAGGCTAAGGAGAGACCAAATGGCACATAAAAAAGCAGGCGGTTCATCCCGTAACGGACGCGACTCAGCTGGTCGTCGTCTTGGCGTCAAGAAGTTCGGTGGCGAAACTGTCGTTCCGGGCAACATCATCATGCGCCAGCGTGGCACCAAGATGTGGCCGGGCATGGGCGTTGGCATGGGCAAGGATCACACGATTTTTGCGACAGTCGATGGCGCTGTCAAATTTCATAAAGGCCTGAAAGGCCGCACCTTTATTTCGGTTCTCCCAGTGGCGGAGGCCGCTGAATAAGCCGATAAATCCAAGGTAACAAAGTTTTGGGGATCGGTGAGAGCCGGTCCCCTTTTTTATTCATAGTTTTGCCACCATGTCGTTTTAAAGGTCGGCTAACACGGACTTGTTTTCGAGGAGGGAAAGCAATGCGCCACGAGGATATTATCGTTCAGGAAATGATCGAAGCAGATCGCTTTGTCTTGCGGCCCTGCCGCAAGTCCGATGCGGGCCTAATTGCTATGTACGCAGGCGACGATCGGGTGGCACGTGGCACACGTGCGATGCCGCACCCACTTCCCCCCGGCTCAGTCGAGGCGATGATCGAACGGGCAAGCGCTGCTGACCGGTCCGAGGATGTGTGGGTCATTGACGGTTCGGCCCATGGCCATGCAGAGGCCTTGGGGTTGATCAGCCTTGAGCGGATGGACCGTGCACAGTCAGAGATTTTCTATTGGATCGCACCCGCGTTCTGGAACACAGGTTTCGCTACCGAAGCAGTGCGGACCTTGATCGCGGCGAACCCTCATAAATCCGACCGGATTTTTGCAGAGGTGTTTCAGGATAACCCGGGATCGGCCCGCGTACTGACCAATTGTGGTTTTGATTATCTGGGCGATGCAGAGGCATTTTCGGTTTCGCGCGGTGCCACCGTTCCCACATGGACCTATACGCTGAAACAAGGGTCATGACGTTTCCGTCAGTGATGACGGATCGTGACATTGCATGATGGTTAGTCTGGCATACCGCCCCCTTAACCCCAATGACTTTGACGCGGTGCACGCCATCGCGTCTGACTGGTCTGTTGTGCGTCAGTTGGGGAATTGGCCTTGGCCACCAAACGAGGCTTTCACAATGGGACGTATAGCGCCGTATGACGGTGAGGGTTTCGTTTGGGCTGTTTTTTTGGCTGAAAAGCTGATTGGAACCATCGGGCTTTCGCCAAAAGGGCTTGGTTACATGTACGCATCTGGCTGGTCGGGCCGGGGTATCGCGACCAAAGCCGCGATGGATGTGATCGCGTTTGGTTTCAAGACCTATGACTGGACAGAAGTGCGCGCGTCGACCTGGATTGACAATCCGGCCTCTGCGGCTGTTTTGCGGAAATGTGGCTTTACACATTGGCAAACGCATTACGAGGCCAGCCTCGCGCGCGGTATCCCCACATTGATACAGCAACACCGCCTGAGCCGCGCCACATGGGACCGCTTGAGAACCGCGCCACAGTAGTTTATCGCGCTGTCAAACAGCCGCAGAAAGCCAAAACCATGAAATTCCTCGATCTTGCAAAGGTCTATATCCGGTCTGGTGCCGGTGGCGGTGGCTGCATCTCGTTTCGGCGCGAGAAGTTTATGGAATACGGTGGCCCCGATGGGGGTGACGGGGGCCGCGGGGGTGACGTGGTGGTTGAGGCCGTTGAGGGGCTGAACACGCTGATCGATTTTCGCTATCAGCAGCATTTCTTCGCAGGCAACGGCCAGCACGGCATGGGCAGCCAGCGCACCGGCAAAGACGGTGAAAGCAAAGTGCTGCGGGTCCCTGTCGGCACCGAAATCATTGATGAAGACGAAGAGACGGTTATCGCTGATTTGACAGAGGTTGGTCAGAAAATCGTCATCGCTAAAGGTGGTAATGGCGGTTGGGGTAACCTGCGGTTCAAGACGGCCACCAATCAGGCACCGCGCCGGTCCAATCCGGGGCAAGAAGCGATTGAGCGCACGATCTGGTTGCGATTGAAGCTGATCGCGGACGTGGGATTGCTCGGTATGCCAAATGCGGGCAAATCCACGTTCCTTGCTGCTACGTCGAATGCGCGGCCCAAGGTTGCTGACTATCCTTTTACAACGCTGATCCCAAACCTTGGTGTCGTGGGCGTTGATGACGTTGAATTTGTCGTAGCCGATATTCCCGGCCTGATCGCAGGGGCGAGCGAAGGGCGCGGCCTTGGCGACATGTTTTTGGGTCATGTCGAGCGTTGTGCGGTGCTTTTGCATCTCATTGATGGCACCTCTGGTGATCCAGCAGGTGATTTGACCACAATCATCGGTGAGCTGGAGGCATATGGCGGCGAACTGGCCGAGAAACCGCGGATTACGGTGCTCAACAAGATTGACACGCTGGACGATGAAGAACGCGCATTCCTGCGTGATGAAATTGCCGAAGTCGCTAACGGTCCTGTCATGATGATGTCCGGCGTCAGCCGCGAAGGTATTCCTGACGTGTTGCGCGCCTTGCGCGTCGAGATTGACGACAATCGCCTGCGCCATCGCAAAGCAGCGGAGGAGGAACAGGGCGAGGATACACCATGGCAGCCTTGAGTGAGGCCAAGCGCCTTGTGATCAAGATCGGCTCTGCCCTGTTGGTGGACGCTGAAACCGGTGCTTTACGGCAGGAGTGGCTGACATCGCTGGCCAGTGATGTTGCCCAGATCAGGGGCCGCGGGACAGATGTGATTATCGTCTCATCTGGGTCCATCGCCTTGGGACGTGGTATTCTTGGCCTGCCGCTCGCCCCGTTGGCGCTGGAGCAATCGCAAGCCGCCGCCGCTGTCGGGCAGATCCGGCTGGCGCGCGCTTATGAAGAGGCGCTCACACCGCATGGCATCGTTACCGGCCAAGTGCTTGTGACACTTGAAGATTCGCAAGATCGCCGCCGCTATCTCAACAGTCGTGCCACGATGGAGACGATGTTGGCGCTTGGCGTGACGCCCATCGTGAATGAGAATGACACGATTGCGACCGATGAAATCCGTTACGGTGATAATGACCGTCTTGCGGCGCAGGTTGCGGTGACGGTTGGCGCCGACCAGTTAATCCTTTTGTCGGATGTTGATGGGCTTTATACCGCCAATCCCAAAATTAATAAATCTGCAAAGCATATTGAAATTATTGAAAAAATCACACCTGAGGTTGAGGCGATGGCCGGTGACGCAGGCTCTGGTCTTTCCAAAGGTGGCATGATCACCAAGGTTATGGCCGCCCGGATCGCGACCGAAGCGGGATGTGCTATGGCGATAGCCCTTGGTACGGCGTCCCATCCATTGGGCAAGCTGGAAAACGGTGCCAAAGCGACTTGGTTTACCGCCCAGACAGACCCGCAAGCGGCGCGCAAACGCTGGATTTCAGCAATGAAGCCGCGTGGAACCGTGACGGTCGATGCTGGCGCAGGGGATGCGCTGAAGCGCGGTAAAAGCCTGCTGCCTGCCGGTGTCACACAGATTAACGGCAGCTTTGGCCGGGGTGATCTGGTGGCAATTATTGATGTGGATGGTATGCAGATGGGGCAAGGCCTGATCCGCTATACCAGTGCAGAGGCACGCCAGATTATGGGCCGCCGATCGGCTGACATTGTAGAAGTTCTGGGCTATGAAGGTCGGGCTGCATTGGTGCACCGCGACGATATGGTGCTGTAAGAGGATAAAATCATGAATGATCATGACGCAATCGGGCCTATGATGGCACAAATCGGCGCCGACGCACGCGCGGCATCAGCCGTGCTGGCGACCGCCGGGTCAGAGCGCAAATATGCGGCTCTGATTGGCGCTGCCGATGCAATCTGGGAAAACCGGATGGCGATTATGGATGCCAATGCCGAAGATCAGGTATTTGGCGAGAAAAAGGGTCTTAGCCCTGCCATGATGGACCGTCTGATGTTGGATGAACCACGCATTCGCGCGATGGCAGATGGGCTGCGCGATGTGGCCGCGCAAGCTGATCCGGTGGGCGAGGTGATGACTGAATGGGACATGCCCACAGGCCTGCATATTCAGCGCGTTCGCACGCCTTTGGGTGTGATCGGGGTGATCTATGAAAGCCGCCCCAATGTCACCGCGGATGCGGGTGCCTTGTGCCTGCAGTCTGGCAATGCAGTGATTTTGCGGGGTGGATCAGAAGGCTTCAATTCCTCGACCGCCATTCACCAGTGTTTGCAAACCGGGCTAAAGCAAGCGGGTTTGCCTGCGGCTTCGATCCAGCTTGTCCCAACCCGCGACCGTGCGGCAGTGTCGGCGATGCTGACCGCGACGGACCATATTGATGTCATCGTACCGCGTGGTGGCAAAGGCCTGGTTGGATTGGTGCAGCGCGAGGCGCGGGTGCCTGTCTTCGCTCACCTTGAAGGCATTTGTCACATCTACGTGGGTGCGACCGCTGATCCTGCGATGGCGCTGGAGGTTGTGTTGAACGCCAAGACGCGCCGCACTGGAATATGTGGCGCGATGGAGTGTTTGCTGATCGACTGGCGCTTTTACACGCAGCATGGGTCCATGTTGGTTGATGCCTTGCTGAAAGCGGGTGTGGAGGTGCGCGCAGATGGCGAACTGGCCAAGATCGACGGCACGACACAGGCGCAAGCCGATGATTTCGGGAAGGAATTCCTTGATATGATCTGTGCCGCCAAACTGGTGGATGGTGTGGATGAAGCGATTGCGCATATCCGCACCTATGGATCGAACCATACCGACGCGATTGTGACGGCTGATGATCAGGCGGCGGCACATTTCTTCAAAGAACTGGATAGTGCGATCCTGATGCGCAACGCCTCAACCCAATTCGCAGACGGCGGAGAATTTGGCATGGGAGCCGAGATTGGCATTGCCACGGGTAAGCTCCATGCGCGCGGGCCGGTTGGGGCAGCGCAACTGACTAGTTTCAAATATCTAGTGACCGGTGACGGCACTGTCCGATCTTAAAACCGTACGACGATGTGATTGGCTTCGTGTTTGAACTGCAAGGTCCGACCCGCCTCGGCCAGAACGCCGGGTAGCAGTGCAAATTGCACATGTGCTGCTGTGTAGATGAAGCCAATTTGCGGGGACAAGAGGTTGTTCCACAGCTCCCTGTCCACCGACAATCGCGGGCCTTCGCCGCGCATCACCCATGTGTCATCCTCTTGGGTGATATGGACATCACCGCCCAAGGGCAGTGACGCTTCGATGGCCTGCAACATCAACAAGGCGCAGCGCACCAGCCTGCGTGGCTGATCGCCATCGATCTTCCAGATATAATTGATCCGCCCACCGCGCGCGGTTGCTGCAAGAATGGATAACACTTCGCTGCGGTTAACCATCTGCTCTTCGCTGGCGGCCCCGTAAGCAATACGAAAATACCGGATACGTGCGCTGGCGTTCTGCACGCTTTCGTTGATCAGATCCATTTCGGCACCGGTATCGCCATCCGTCAGCGACAAAAGCTCGACTCCATTGCCGATTGCCCCAATTGGGCTGATAAGGTCGTGGCAAATGCGAGAGCCAACAAGCGCTGCGAGATCAGGTTGCATGGTGCAGCCTCCGTTGTGAAAGAGAAGAAATGTCTGACATGAATGCGATACTGGAGCCCGGCATGCTGGTCCGCCATCCTGAGCGGCCTGATTGGGGCACCGGACAGGTGCAATCGAATATTGGTGGCAAAATCACCGTGAATTTTAGGGAAGAGGGTAAAGTCGTCATCGATGGTAAACGTGTTCTACTCTTACTGGTTCATGAATGAAGTACAACCTAAGGCTGAGTGCTGCAAGTGAAGTTTGTGCGCGTCTTTTCATTACGTCGCGTGAAATGGTTGCTAAATGGTTAATTTGTCTGCAGATACGGGCCGGATGAGAGATAGTGCAGACGTTATGACGCAGGCGACACCAAAGTTTGCCACGCAGATCGCGCGGACGGATGATGAGATCAACGCCGCACTACGCCTGCGCTATGATGTCTTCGTGGCCGAGCTTGGGGGTGATGGCCCACTAGTGGATCATACCGCGCAATTGGAACAAGATGTGTTTGATCGCCACGCCGATCACATTATTCTGTTGGATAAAGCGCGTGCCGGTGCTGATCAGGTGATAGGTGTTTACCGTGTCATGACTGCTGGCATGGCGCAGGCCGCTGGCCGGTTTTACTGCGCTGAGGAATATGATCTGACGCCGCTCTATAACAGTGGAAAGCGGTTGCTGGAATTGGGCCGGTCGTGCCTGCACCCAGACTACCGGGGCGGGCCTGCAATGATGCATCTGTGGGCGGGGCTGGCGGACTATGCGCAAGCCCGCAAGATTGATCTGTTGTTTGGTGTGGCTTCTTTTCACGGCACCGACGTTGCGGCTTTGACAGAACCGCTGAGCCTGCTGCATCATCGTCATCTGGCGCGTGAGGCGTTACGGGTCAAGGCAATCGGGCCAACGGCGCTTTCGATGAATATCATTCAGGCAGATCGTCTGGACCGCGTAAGCGCAGTGCGGCAAATGCCTGCCTTGATCAAAGCCTATTTGCGGTTGGGCGGCACCGTTGGCGATGGGGCATTTGTTGATCATGATTTCAACACCGTTGATGTCTGTCTGATCTTGGAAAGCGATGCGATATCAGGTTTGCAACGCCGCATGCTGACCATGGGTGCTGCCGATGGATAAAACGTGGCACGGCGCGATAATGCCCCCCGCTGATCCGCCGGGATTGGCCGGTTGGCTGCGTGCTATCATGCGTGCAATACCACTGATCATATTGGTCTTTGGTGGCTTGCTGGTATTGCTTTTGATGCGCCTTTTTGAACGGCCCTTATGCGGCATGCGCCGTCCGGTTACGCCATACATCACGCAAGTCGTCTGTCGCACGGCCTTTGTTATTTTGGGCATGCGCTACAGCAGCGATGGTCAACCGCTTAGCGGCGCGGGTGCAGTTGTGGCGAACCACGCGTCATGGCTGGACATCTTTGCGCTCAATGCCCGCAAACGTATCTATTTTGTGTCCAAATCTGAAGTGGCAGATTGGCCCGGTATTGGCTGGCTGGCACGCGCAACAGGTACGGTTTTTATCCAACGCGACCGCAGCGCGTTGCGCCACCAGATCACCGTATTTCGCCAACGGTTGGCCGCCGGACACAGGCTTCTGTTCTTTCCCGAAGGAACATCGACCGATGGTTTGCAGGTGCTGGGTTTCAAGCCGGCGCTATTCGCGGCTTTCTTCGATCCTGCCTTGCGCGACAGTTTGCAGATGCAGGCGGTTTCGGTTGTCTACAGAGCGCCTTCCGGCGCTGATCCGCGGTTTTATGGGTGGTGGGGTGACATGGCCTTTGGCCCGCATCTGATGACCACGCTGGCGGCCAAGCGGCAGGGCGGGGTGCACGTGACGTATCATGCGCCTGTTCAAGTGGCCGATTTTGCCGATCGTAAGACATTGGCAAAGGCCTTGGAAGATCAGGTGCGCGTAGGTCTAGCCCAGCATCGCGCGACGTAGATTACCCAAGGTCGCAGCGGGGTTTTCGGTGGTCCATATCTCATCGCCAATGCCGAAAAAGTCGGTATGTGGCGATAGCGCGCGAACAAGATCGGCATCAAGCGCACCTTCGGCAACGACAGGCACTTCGATCATCATTGACCACCATTCAAAGAGGTCCAGTTCGGCCTGTCGACCATCGCCCAACGCGGTCTTCCCAACGGGGCCAAAACTGACGTAATCGGCACCCAATTCACCCGCAGTCATGCCATCATGACGCGAATTGGTACAATGGCTGCCAACGATTGCATCATCGCCAAGTGATTTGCGTACTTGCCGCACAGATCTGGCACCATCCGTCAAATGCACCCCGTCCAACCCCAGACGTTCGACCAGCTGCACATGGGCCTCGATCACCAGTGCCACATCGCGTTCATGCGTGACCTCGCGCAGGGCATCAGCCGCCTTCGCGATCCGCCCTTCGTCAGTAGAGGCCAGAGCAAGACGGACGCAGCCGACCTCGGTACTATCCAGGCAGGCGGCCAGCTGTGCTGGAAAGGTCGACAGATCAAATTCAGACGGGCTGATCAGGTAGATTTGGGGGTGATCTTGTGCGTCCGACATATGGGCGTTCCGATAGTTTTGAAGTGTCACGCAGGTTTAGCGAGGAAAATGCGGAATGGCTATGGGTCTTGGGGTTCTTGTCTTGCGAAACGGGGCGGCGTATCAGGCTGCACGTTTGAGAAAGGAAACCTCATGCCCATCAGCACCGACCTGCAACCTGCATTCGTCCTGATCCGCCCGCAGATGGGCGAGAACATCGGGGCTGCGGCGCGCGGCATGTGGAATTTTGGTCTGGACCGGATGCGGATCATCGCGCCGCGCGATGGCTGGCCAAACCAAAAGGCAGTCGCAATGGCCAGCGGGGCGGGGCGCCTGTTGGATGAGGCGCAGATTTTTGATGATACCGGCGGAGCGATTGCAGATTGTGACTATGTCTATGCGACCACTGCGCGCCCACGCGGGCTGACGAAACTGGTGCTATCGCCCGAAGCCGCCATGCAGGATGCGCGCCAGCGTGTGGCCCAGGGGCAGAAGGTCGCCGTGATGTTTGGCCCCGAACGTGCGGGTATGGAAAACGATGATATCGCGCGGGCGAATGCGATTATCTCGGTCCCTGTGAACCCGGAATTTCCGTCGCTCAATCTGGCGCAATGTGTCTTGCTGACGGGCTATGAATGGCGGCGTGAGGCGGTTGATGTTGATGCGGCGCGCGTTGATGCTGTTGGTGATTGGGCAGAGCAGATCGAGATTGAAAAACTCAGTGATCATTATGAAGGGCGACTGGAGGAGGCGGGGTTCTTTTATCCCGCACACAAGGCCGAGAACATGAAGCTGAACCTGCGCAACATGTGGTCACGGATGCCGATGACACGGGCGGATGTGCAGATGCTGCATGGGATGATGCGCCAGATGGTGCGATGGAAAGAGCGCGGGTGAGTTTGCGTAAGGTGGATCATGATCCACCTTACCCGACCGCGCTGTGGCACCCTGACGCTTGCGGATCACTGCGCTGAGTTCTAAGTATCTGGCAAGATCCGAGCGGAGACCAAAGATGGCGACCAAACGCAGTATTTTTGAAGATGTCGGCGACACGCCCAAACAAGTCGCAGCCCCGGGCGGGATTGACCGTGCAGGGCAGGGTGCACGCGGCTTGATCCGTGCTTGGCTTATGACGCTTTTCGCGCTGGTCGTTGTCATGATCGTCGTGGGTGGTCTGACCCGGCTGACCGACAGTGGCCTGTCCATCACCGAATGGAAGCCTGTGACCGGTGCGATGCCACCTATGTCAGAGGTGGAATGGACGGCAGAGTTCGACAAATACCGCATGATCCCCGAATATCAGATTCAGAACCGCGGCATGACATTGGCCGAGTTCAAGGTGATCTATTGGTGGGAATGGGGGCACAGGCAGCTGGGTCGTTTTATCGGCTTGGTCTGGGCCGCCGGGTTTGTCGCCTTCGCTGCAATGCGCAAAATCCCGACAGGCTGGACGCCAAAGCTTTTGTTTATTGGGGCCTTGGGCGGCCTGCAAGGGTTCATCGGCTGGTGGATGGTGTCCTCTGGCCTTGAAGAGGGGATGCTGGACGTGGCCTCATACAGGCTTGCGACCCATCTTGGGCTGGCCTTCGTGATCTTTGCTTTCATTGCTTGGTATGTCTACCAGCTAGGGCGCAGTCAGGCGGATCTGTTACAAGCCCGCCGAGGTGGGGATGCAGGTTTAGCCCGGCTGGGCAGCGTGCTGATTGGTCTCGCCTTCCTCCAAATCATTCTTGGCGCATTGGTGGCCGGCATTGACGCAGGCCGCGCGTTCCCCGATTGGCCGCTGATGGCCGGTGGCTTTCTGCCGCCGGAGCCTTTGTCGCTTAGCCCCCTTTGGCGGAACTTCTTTGAAGATGCGGGGCTGGTTCAATTTATGCACCGCATGGTTGGTTATGCGCTTTTTGCTTTCACCGTCTTTGTTTGGATGCGCGCCCGTCGGTCGGCCAATGAAAATACGCGTTTCGTCTTTAATGCGGTGATGGCTGTCATGATCTTGCAAGTGGTGATCGGGATTGTGACCGTGATGTACTCTGCCCCTTGGCAGATTGCGATTGTGCATCAACTGGTAGCGGTCGTCCTCTGGGCGCTTATTCTGCGTGCGCGCTTTGTGGCGCAATATCCCATCGCACAAACAATCAAAGGGGCCTGATCCTATGACGGCATATGACGAACTGATGCAGTTCCAACGCGAAACCGAAGCGCTTGGCCAGATTGCAGGCCGCCTTGGCTGGGATCAGGAAACGATGATGCCACAGGGTGCGACCCCGCAACGTGCCGAAGAACATGGGGCAATGGCCAATATCTTGCACGCGCGCCGGATTGACCCGCGTGTGGGTGACTGGCTGCAGACCGCAGAGGCCCTTGATGATGTGGCGGCGGCCAACCTGCGCCATATCAAGCGCGATTTTGAACGGACCGCAAAGGTGCCTGCCACCCTGGCCGCTGAACTGGCCAAGACCACATCATTGGCGCACCGCGTCTGGGCCCAAGCGCGCGCTGATGAAGATGTCGCGGCCTTTCTGCCCATATTGCAGAAGGTCGTCGCATTACGCCGAGAAGAGGCAAGTGCTGTTGCGGGCAACGCCGACCCGTATGATGCTTTGCTGGATGATTATGAATCGGGTGCCACCGGTGCAAGTCTGGGTGCGATGTTCGCGGCCCTGCGCCCGCGTTTGGTGGCACTGCGATCTGCCATTCTGGACCAACCCGCGCCGCAGACCCTTTCGGGTGATTTTGATGAGGTGGCACAGCTTGCCCTTTCGGAAAAGCTGGCGCTGGCCTTTGGGTATGACGTGGGTCATGGGCGCATTGATAAGGCTGTGCATCCATTTTCTTCGGGTTCTGGCCTTGATGTGCGGATTACGACGCGCACAAGCCTGACAGACCCGTTCAATTGTTTCTATTCGACTATTCATGAGGTCGGTCACGCGGCTTATGAGCAGGGAATTGATGCAGCACATCTGCTGACCCCGCTGGGGCGTGGTGTATCGATGGGTGTGCATGAAAGCCAAAGCCGGATTTACGAGAACCAACTGGGGCGCAGCCGCGCGTTTACCGGATGGCTTTACGGGCAAATGCGCGATCAGTTTGGTGATTTCGGCATTGCTGATGAGGATGCTTTCTATGCCACTGTGAACCGCGTCAGCGATGGGTTTATTCGGACCGAAGCAGATGAGGTGCAGTATAACTTGCACGTGCTGCTGCGTTTTGACCTGGAGCGCGCATTGATGTCCGGCGATCTGGCGGTCAATGATCTTGAGGCGGCTTGGAACGACCGTTTCGCTGCCGATTTTGGCTATGCCATTGATAAGCCCTCAAATGGTGTATTGCAGGATGTGCATTGGTCCGAAGGGCTGTTTGGATATTTCCCGACCTATACGCTGGGGAATGTCTATGCGGGCTGTTTGCATGTCGCATTGCGCGACGCGGTGCCGGGGTTGGATGACGATCTGGCGCAGGGCGATACATCGAAGGCCACAGGTTGGTTGCGAGAGAACTTGCAGCAGTTTGGTGGGTTACGCACGCCGGTTGAGACGATTGCGCATGCGACGGTGGCTGTGCCTGATGAGGGGCCGCTTTTGGATTATCTTGAGGATAAATTCAGGGGCATTTACGGGTTGTAAGGCCGGGATTGCCTCCGGCGGAAGTTTGATTGGACGAAGAAAGATCAGGTCCAGTCAGGGTTGCGCTTCTCTAAGAATGCGTTGATGCCTTCGTTTGTATCGGCCACCAACATGTTTTGAACCATGACATCGCCTGCGTAGGCATAGGCTTCGGCGGTGGTCATCTGTGCTTGCGCATAGAAGGCTTGTTTGCCTGTTTTGACAGCTGAGGCAAGTTTACTGGCGATGCTATGGGCCATTTCGGCCGTTTCACGCGACAGCGCGTCTGAGTGGACACTGCGGTTGATCAACCCCAGTTCCTGTGCCTCGCGCGCACTGATGAAGCGACCGGTCGTCAGCATCTCGAACGCAGCTTTGCGGTGGATATTGCGGGTGAGCGCCACCATGGGTGTTGAACAAAACAGGCCGATGTTCACACCATTCACGCCAAAGCGTGTTTCATCATCAGCAATGGCCAGATCACAGCTTGCAACCAGTTGGCAGCCAGCGGCGGTCGCGATGCCGTGGACCTGTGCGATGACAGGTTGCGGTATGGATTGGATGCGCTGCATCATCGCAGCACAGCGTGCGAAAAGGTCTTTGAAGTAGGCGGTACCGCCATCACCCGTCTTGCGGCCTGCCTGCATTTGCTTGAGATCATGACCGGCACAAAAGGCTTTACCGGTCCCGCGCAGGACGACGGCGTGGATTGTTGTATCTTGGGCGATATCGTCCAAGGCGCCGTGCAGGGCCGCCAGCATGTCATCGGACAGGGCATTCAGCCGCTCTGGCGCGTTCATGGTCAGGGTTGCGACCGACGCTGCGTCGTCTCTGAGAAGGATTGTCATGGTCAGGCTCTCATGTTGATCTGTGTGCAGACTAAGCGGGAGCGAAGGAATATGGAACCAAAGATGGATATTGCGGCGTTACAGGACTTTGTTGCGCGTGAATTTCCGCAGTTGGGTGATGATTTTGTGATTGAGCGGTTGCGCGAGGATGGTGTGACAGTCCGTCTTCAAGTTGCTGAACATCACTTACGCCCCGGTGGCACGGTGTCTGGTCCATCCATGTTTGCTTTGGCTGATGTAGGCATGTATCTGGCGATCCTTGCGCGGATCGGACCTGTTGCCTTGGCGGTAACGACCAATTGCAGCATTGATTTTATGCGCAAACCGGCCGCAGGTGCCGATTTGATCTGTGAAACCCGGCTGCATAAGTTGGGACGCGTTTTGGCTGTGGGTGATGCGATGATCTATAGTGAAGGCCAATCGGCCCCGGTGGCGCGTGCGTCACTGACGTATTCTATTCCACCTTCATGAAAAAAGGGCCGGAGCATGTCCGGCCCAGTGAGGAAGAGGCAGGAGGGGTTTAGTCCTGCCAAAACGGTTTGGTAGCTTCTGCTTGGGCAGAGAGGCGGTCCAAACCGATGTCGTGGAGCGTATGCGGTTCAAGCTCTTTGAGTGATCGGCGGGTCTTGCGGCGGGTTTCCCATGTCGTGACACGCACGGCGAGCTTGACTGCGAGACCAGCGACCAAAGGCAGCTTGGTTTGGGCATTCAAAACATTCAAATCCGCGGAATGGAGCGCGTGTGACATAGGACAACTCCTTTGTATTGTATTGACACAATGTAGCATCATGCTACAATTTATTGATACAAAGTGAGTTGTAACAGGTCTATGAAATGATTGTACCGGATACAATTTGGCAGCCTGATGTCTCAATGACCGGAAAGTCGAAGTATAAGGCGCTGGCCCAAGCCATACGCGATGGGATTGCATCAGGTGATCTGGCGGTGGGATCGAAACTGCCGACGGTGCGCGATCTGGCTTACCGTGTGGGTGTGACACCTGGTACTGTGGCGCGTGCCTATGGGCTGCTGACGGATGAGGGCCGGCTCATCGCGGAAGTGGGTCGTGGTACTTACGTGTCCGGCCATACCCGCAAACCGCAAACGCTTGAGCCGCCTCTGGTCCATCTGGTTGATGAAAGCACCGCTGATTTTCGCAGCAGCCGCGTGCCGGATGTGGGGCAGGGGCTGTTGATCGATGACGCGCTGATCCGACTGGGGCAGTCGCACAGGCGCAGGCATATCAACTACCCGACGCCGATCACGGATATCGAAGCTCGCGAAGCTGTGGTCAATTGGATTGGCCCGGTACGGACCGGGGCATTAGATGCCCATCATGTGGTTCTGGGCAATGGGGCACAGAACTGCGTGATCTTGTCGTTGCAGGCCGAATTGCACGGCGCACACCCCGTGATCCTGACCGAGGAACTTGCCTATGCAGGCGTTCGTCATGCCGCGCGTTTGTTACGGGCGCAGGTTGTCGGTATTGCGATGGATAACGAGGGGATCATTCCTGCGGCACTGGCAGAGGCTTACCGGACCCATGGTGGTCAGGTCTTGTTGACGTCGCCAGAGGTACATAGCCCAACCGCGACCAAGACCAGCTATGCGCGCAAAAAAGAGATTGCAGCACTTGCTGAACGCTTTGGGCTGACGATCATCGAGGATGATTGCCACTGCATCGCCCCGACAGAAGTACCTGCCTATCGGGCGATATTGCCCAAACAGTCGTATTTCGTATCTTCCTTGACCAAGGGCGTCAGCGGGGCTTTGCGGTTTGGATATTCTGTGGCACCAGTCAATCGGTTCAAAGAACTGAGGCAGGTCGCGCAAAGTTCCTTCCATGGTATCTCGCAACCGATGCTGGATGTTTGCGCTGATCTTCTGACATCCGGTGACGCCGGGCGTGTCAGAGATAAGGTCGTCGCCCATACGGCCGCGCGTGTGCGGCAGGCGGTGAACCGGCTGGGAGGATGGGACGTGCGTTGGCGCGAAGACGCGCCGTTTCTGTGGTTGCAATTGCCGCCGGGCTGGCGCGCCTCTAGCTTTGCATTGGCTTGCGAACGCAAGGGGATATCGGTACGCCCGGCGGATGAATTTGTGCTGTCGGATCAGCGCGCGCCCAATGCCGTGCGTTTGGCGGTAACAACATGTGTGTCGGAAGAGCGGTATTTGCAGGCGCTGGAGGATATGAACACCTTGCTGGCAAATCCGACCCCAACGCTGGAAAATTGATGGGGTAAATTAATACCTAAATTGTAAGCATCTGTTTTTACGTATTTTATTTGAGTTTGTGGCGCTTGACTGTGTCTGGCACCCCTTTATAACGCCCCAATCGCATGACAGGTGGCACAAACCACCCCCAACTTTTGGTGTAATATGAAAACCTTTACCGCAACTCCTGCGGATATCGACAAGAAATGGATCCTGATCGACGCTGAAGGCGTTGTTCTGGGCCGTCTTGCTTCGATCATCGCAATGCGCTTGCGCGGCAAGCACAAGCCATCCTTCACGCCGCACATGGATATGGGCGACAACGTGATCGTCATCAACGCTGAGAAGGTCCAGATGACCGGCAATAAGCGTGACGAGAAATATTACTGGCACACCGGTCACCCCGGTGGGATCAAAGAAAAAACCAAGGCTGACATCCTTGAAGGTGCGCACCCAGAGCGCGTCATCATGAAAGCCGTCCAGCGCATGCTGCCCGGTGGCAAGCTGTCGCGCCAGCAAATGACTCACCTGCGCGTCTTCGCAGGCACAGAGCATGGCATGGACGCCCAAAAGCCTGAAGTTCTGGATGTCGCATCCATGAACAAAAAGAACACGAGGACTGCATAATGGCCGATCAAGTAAACTCGCTCGAAGAGCTGGGCCAAGTCGCTGAAGGTGTGGAAGCTGCACCAGAGGCTGTGGTTGAAACTGTTATCACACGCGAGCCCGTGCGTGATGAACTGGGCCGGTCCTACGCGACTGGTAAACGTAAGGACGCTGTTGCCCGCGTTTGGATCAAGCCGGGTTCCGGTAAGGTCACCGTGAACGGCAAGGACATGGACAAGTACTTTGCCCGTCCCGTTCTGCAGATGATCCTACGTCAACCGTTTCAGGTTGCCGGTGTTGTCGATCAGTTCGATGTCATGGCGACTGTTGCTGGTGGTGGCCTGTCAGGTCAGGCTGGTGCGGTCAAGCACGGTGTTTCCAAGGCGCTTCAGCTTTATGATCCATCCCTGCGCGCTGCGTTGAAGGCTGCTGGCTTCCTGACACGCGACAGCCGTGTGGTTGAGCGTAAGAAGTACGGTAAGCGCAAGGCGCGTCGTAGCTTCCAGTTCTCCAAGCGTTAACTGCTGGTTTCAGAATTGCGAAAGGGCGGTCCGGGTGGGCCGCCCTTTTTTTCAGGCCCTAGTCGAGTACATAGGACAACCTGACACCCAAGGTCTCGATGCCGGGGTTGGTTTCGGTCGCATTCGCGTTGGACCGGTGATCGAAGAACACCGATAGGCTGCCTGTATCGCCAAAATTGATGCCTGCGCCCAGTGACCCGCGCCATTGCAGTGGAAACCCCAGATCTGGGCCGTCCCCGCTGAAGTATATGCCCGGCATGAGGGACAATTCGATAAAGATAGGACTGTCGCTAATCCTTTCGGTGGACCATTTACCGCCTGCACCAATCCAGAAATCATCATCGGTTGTCAGGCTAGCTCCAAAGGTGGGTTGCACAGCGCCGTAACGCTTGGGCATGTCGTAGCTGATGAATATCTCTTCGCCGATGTCGTTTTCCTGAAAATAGGTGTCACCGTATTGGATATGGACCCGCTCAGGTGCCTCGGTTTGCTGAAAGCAATCCGTGGGGCAGTCATTCAGATAGGTGTCGGTACCGCCTAAAATGAAAAAGAACACTGCAAATCGGCTATCCATCTGGACTCTCTTTAGCTGTCTGGTGCGATTAAACCCAACCCGCGTAGATAAATCCCGATCCCGGACTCAAGTAAGTCTTCGGGCGGAAACGGACTCTGCGTGCCGGGGTTTGAGCGGGCAAAAAGCTCGACCACCCCGTGCGACATGGCCCAGATATGGGCGCTAAACATCTGCGGCGGCGGGCGTTTTTCGGCGGGGATATGTTGGGACAGTTCCTCGGCCGCTTTTTCCAGTACGCCCATGGCATGGGTGGCCACGGCATGCAGTTCTGGCGTGCGGTTGATTGAAATACCGGATTCGAACATCGCGATGTAATACCCGGGATATTTGCGGGCAAAGGCCAGATAGGCGCGACCGGTGGCCTCAAATGCCGCGAGGGCAGAGGGTTGTCCATCACCATAGGCATGTTCCATCAGGTCGCCAAACATCTCGTACCCCTGATGCGCAGCCGCCGCGATCAGATCTTCACGACCCTCAAAGTGGCGATAGACGGCGGCGGGTGTCACCCCAGCCTCGCGCGCCGCTTCGGACAGGGTAAAACCTGTCGGCCCGCGCTTTTCGATTAGCGTCAGACAGCCGTTAATCAGCGCCTCGCGCAGATTGCCATGATGATAACCGCGTTTAGGCATGCCAGAGGTCGGGGCCTCCCACGACTTTGCCATCTATCGGGGCAAGCGCCTTTGGATCTTGGCGATCATAGGCCAATTGGCTAAGCACATGACGGATCACCTGTACACGTGCCCGGCGTTTGTCGTCTGAACGTACGATCGCCCAAGGTGCGTGGTTGGTATGGGTGCGTTCCAGCGTCTCACCAATGGCGTCAGTGTATTCATTCCACTTGCTCAAGCCCTCAACGTCGATCCAACTGAGTTTCCATTGCTTCAGGGGGTCTTTTTCACGATCCAGAAAGCGTTTGAGTTGGGTCGCCCGGCCAACGTTCAGCCAAATCTTGATCAGCTTGATCCCTTCGTTGACCAGCATGTCCTCAAATTCGGGTGTTTGTGCGAACCAGCGTTCGCGTTGTTCGGGCGTGCAAAAGCCGAAGACATGTTCCACAACGCCGCGATTATACCAACTACGGTCAAAGAGCGTGATTTCACCCTTTGCAGGCAGGTGTGCGATGTAGCGTTGGAAGTACCACTGCGCTGCTTCAACATCAGTTGGCTTTGACAGGGCTACAAGCTTTGCGCCGCGCGGATTAAGATTTTCCCGCAACCTTTTGATTGTGCCACCTTTTCCGGCGGCATCACGGCCTTCAAAGACAATCGCGACGCGCTGCCCGGTATCGCGTACCCAGGCTTGCATGCGGACAAGTTCGATCTGTAGCGCAGCTAGCGCGTCTTCGTATTCGCGACGTTTCCAGCGGCTGTCGTAGGGATAGTCAGCGTTCGGGATGTCACCTTTACCTGCTGCTGCCACTGCCGTGCGTACATCATCCGGGGCGTCTTCGTCAAAATAGCGGCTGATCCCGCCATCAAAGGGTAAATCCATGAAAACTCTCCCGAATGTCTTGGATGATATATGGGGGCTATTGGATCAAAGCGCAATTCATATGGCGTTTAGGGGGCCAGGCCCGCCCGCGCCGCCGCACGATCAATCGCATCGACCGCCGCCTGCGGATCAGCATGATGGGGCATATGGCCGACGCCGGGCAAGCGGGTGGTGTTCACCTGAGGCACGATTTTTTCCACTTCCTCGGCGTGGATATGGATCGGGACTGTTTTGTCCTCTTCCCCATGGACGATTTCAATCGGCAAAGTCAGTTCTGGATAGCGTTTGGAAAGCGTGACCACATGTGGACGTGATGTGTTCACTTGCCGCGCATTGGCGCGCATGCTGGCCGGGCGCAGCGTCAGGCCGGCGCCGATGTACTCTTCATAGCCCTCGGGTGGACTTTGGGGGGCGAAGGTCGCGTTGATGCTGTCGTCGATCAACGATTGCGGCACAAAGGCCGAAATCGCAGGGATCGTCACGACCCCGCCAAAAGCGCTGCCGTTCACGGTGTAATACTTGTCCAGACCGCCGGGCCACGGCATGGTTACACCCGCAAAAGACACTATTGCCTTTGCATTTATGGGGCTATCTTCGTCTAGTCCGGCAACGGCCCAAGCGTAGGACACGATTCCGCCAAAGCTATGCCCCGCAACAATCGGATCGGTGATCCCTATCTTTGCGGCGGCTTCACGCAACATTGCCGCTTGCGCTTGCGGGCTGTCGCCTTCTGTCGCAGTTAGACCCTTGGCAACGCCGGGCACGCGGTCAGTGTATCCTAATCCGGGCCGGTCAAAGGCCGTGACGGTGTAGCGGTCGGACAGGCGTCCCATTAAATCGAAGGTGAATTCGCGTAGGTTTCCGCCGGCGCCATGCAGCAGAATTAGATGCGGCCCGCTACCTTCTTGCACATAGTGAACCTGCCCGCCGGTCACTTCGACAAATTGGCCAAGTGGCGGAAAGGCGGTCTCGGCCTGCGAAGCGCGGTATTGCGCGGTCAGCCCTGTGGCCAGCGCGCCAAGTCCAATAACGACGGTGAGTGCTTTAAGTGCCAATTTTATCCATCTCAAAATGGGTGGTTTGGTAAATCTCGTTAATCCAGTTTCCATATAGAAGATGCGCGTGACTTCTCCACCTGTTCTGAGGGTTTTGTGATGGGTCATCCCCCGGATAGTAGTTCATTGGGACGTTAATCGGCGTTCCATTGCTGATATCGCGGTCATATTCCTGCTTGAGCGTGCCACTGTCGTATTCGAAATGATTGAAGATATAGAGCGCGCGATGCGCGCGATCTTCTACCAGGGCAGGCCCCGCATCATCGCTGGTGATCAGTGTTGTCAGGCCCGCCTTGTCAATCTCGTCCTGCCGCATCTCAGTCCAGCGACTTACAGGGATCACGCAATCGTCAGAGAACCCGCGCAGATAAGGCGAGGCGGGGGCAGTGTTCCGGTGCCGAAAACAGCCGAACGCCTTGTGATCCAGCATGTGCTTTTTGACGCCATGGAAGTAGTTGATCATAGCCATGCCGCCCCAGCACACGCCAAAGGTGGAATGCACGTGCGTTTGAGTCCAATCAAAAACCTCGGTCAGCTCATCCCAATAGGTGACGTCTTCAAACGGTAGATGCTCAATCGGCGCACCGGTGATGATCAGCCCATCGAATTTCTCGCCCTTAACGTCGGAGAAGGGGCGATAAAACTCTTCCATATGCGCGGCCGCCGTGTTCTTGGTCTGATGTTCGGACATGCGCACCAAGGACAGCTCAATCTGCAAGGGGGTCGCCCCGATCAGACGCGCGAACTGGTTCTCTGTCTGAATTTTCTTGGGCATCAGGTTCAGCAAAGCAATCCGTAGGGGGCGGATATCCTGACGGGCGGCGGTATCTTCATCAAGCACCATCACGCCTTCGTTCGACAGAACGTCATAGGCGGGCAGGGCGGCGGGCAGTTTAATAGGCATTGGTCACATCCAAGATAAGAGGGCAGAGATAAGCGGCCTAGCTGCGCATCTCAAGGGCGTCGGCGATCATGCCAACAAAGCCCTCCGTATCTTTGACTTGTTCCACAGCTTTGTGAGGGACGGTAATACCCCATTTATCCGCCATCGCCTTATAGCGGGGCTGACGATGGGCCAGCGCCTTGGCAAAGGCCCAGCGTATGAAATCATCGGGGTTCACGCGGTCAGGGGCCACATTAAACTCTGCCAAATAGGCGCGCCATGTCGCCAACAGAAAACCCGGATCATAGGACATCGGCTTGGGTTCCAGATCGAAGCGTCGGATCAATTCGGCGGTATGCGCTTCGGTCCCTTCGATCCAGACCATCAGCGTATTTGCGGCCAGATCAGTTAGGATCGGATCTTTGGGGTCGTTGGCATCGACCCATTCGCAAATCGATCCGCCGGTATCACAGATGAAATGCGGATATTGGTAGAGTTCGACGGATCGGTCGATGAAATAGGTGGTGTCATGCAGGGCGGCAATCTCAGCCGCCTGAAACTCATCCTGACGGCGGGTGTATTCATCCCATGCCAAACCACCAAGCGATGTATCTCCCGGCTTGCCAAGGTAGGACGACATCGGCTTGAGATCATCGAAAGAGATGTTTGACCCGATGTAGATTGAGTTGGAGCGCAACAAATCGCGTAAGAAAGGCACCTTCATCGCCTCACGTTTGGCGTTATCCGCGATCTTTTCGCCCATATACCGCGTGCCGATCCTGTAATCGACCGAGTAATGAAACCAGTCACCTGTGCTGCGTAGCATGGTCGATAGATAGGTCTTGCCCAAGCCGGACATGGCAAAAAGCAGAACACGTTTCTGCGGGGCGTTGCGCCAGTCAGATGCAGATGCATAAATCATAGTGCTGTGGGTAGCCGCACAAGTAGGTGTTTTCCAGTGGTTTTTGTGTGCTTTACCGGATCAACCAGCGGAAGGTGCGTTTCAGCACCCTGTGCCCGTCGTCGGTGACAGGTGCACCATGTGCCAGCAATATCCGCTTGATCGGCCATTGCAGTATTTTCGTGATGGATGCCCGCGCTTTGGTCTTGGCCCGAAACCCTAGCCGGAACTTTCGTGGCACATTGGGGACGTCGCCAACCATCAGATCAAGCCGCGCTATCATGCCGCGCCAGCCTTTGTGACAGTCATGGGGGAACTGTTGAATGAGATCGGCAAAAATGACAGTGCCGCTGGCGTGGTGAAAGAACACAACCTCGTCGGTCAGCTTGTTTGCGACAACAATTTGATCGATTTGATCGGCCCAAGCCTGGTTCGGCACATCATCCAGCACACCATCAAAGCGCAGGTCAGGGCGTTTGTGAGAGAGTGCTGCAAGACCAAAGAGCTGCGCCTGCGGGTAAGCGGTCTGCCAATCACCTAGAAACATATGATGCAACATATTTGGCGCTATCAGATGTGTGACGCGGCCAATGGCATCAATCTGCGCGCGCAGGGGCGGGCTCAGGGCCGCAGGCGACCAAACCAGCAGGGCGTCGCCAGACAACCGCATCACTGCGCAGCGCGTCGGGTAACGAAAACCCATGACGGAGAGTTCACCGCTATCGGCGATCCAAATGTCCTCCGCGAAAAGCGTCAGCTTGGTCATTGCAACACCTTTGCAGTCCTGCGTGATCTACGACAAAACAGCAGGCCAGTTGGCGTCGCCTGCCGCAATGTGACCGGGGATATCACGCTCCCACCGGCGGCGCACGCCTGTGGAGTAGTTCAGGTATAACTTACCGTCCACGATGCTCCATGCCTCTGGTGTTGTCGACGCGGTGTAACCTTGGCTGACGGCATAGGCACAATAGCCGCCGTATTGCGGGGCGTAGGCGGTTGGGTCTGCAGCAAATAGATCGCGGTTAGCTTCGGATGCAAAGCGCCATGTTACGCCCATGTGGTCATGCGTAATAGCCGCATCACCGGCGACAGGCGTACCGTCGGTGAAGTAAGCCACCACATCAGAGCCATCAACGGCGATGCCACCGTCGTTATAGACTTCGGGGGTTGCGGCCATAGCACGCGGGGTAAGCGCCGCAGCGACCGGGACGGTGAGGGCGATAGTGAAAAGGTTGCGACGTGTGATGTTCATCTTGGGTCTCCGGGATCGGGATATCATGTGTATTGCAACCAAATGGGGCAACCCGGCGTACGAAAGCTAGGGGTCACACAGATATGTGACCTTCATTGCAAAAGCGGTCGTTCGTTGTGGAAGGGCCATGGCAACTGATACGGCACATACCAGTTTTTTTGTCGATCATACTAACCCGCCAAAACACTTGACCCAAACGCAGCTCATCAGCGGCCCAAAGATGCGTGACGTAGCAGGCATCGCTATTTGACGTTTGATCGTTGACTTAGCCGTATCGTATCGCCAGCGGGATATCATTGCGCTGGTGGCGTATGATCAACCGTTCTATCCGCTTACTCCGCTCGATCTGGCGGGCCGGTTCTGGCGCTTCGGTCAGGATATTTGGAAAAATCGCCAAGAGTTCATCCAGCGCTTGTTTTGGCAGGGCTTCCATGGCCTGTGGTCCTGAAAGCAGCGTCTCGCTTGGCACGCCTTCGGCATAGACGATATCGTGTTGATCCGTCATCAGGTGGTAATAGGTCACTTCGCTGGGCGCTTCATCGACAAAGACGCCCGGCAGGCCCGTCAGTTTGATGGCAGGGACCAGAATCTCGCGGTTGCCAAACATACGCTCACAAACGGCAGATGACACCAGCATACGGTGTTGGCGCGATACCAAAAGGTCGCGGGCAGGGGCGTTCTGCCCCAAAGACCCCGCAGATATCCTGACCGGTGCCAGTTTGCCATCAGCGGCGACAGTGCTTTGCCCGATCCAGCGAATGGTCTGTAATCCGCGGTCCCGTGTCAGAACCAAATCACCGACCGTCAGCGCCTCGATCGGCTTGGCACCTGTTTCGGTTTCAATCATGGTGCTTGCCACATAGCAGGTCACAAAGTCCCATGCTTCCCGATTGCCCGATAGACCTGCAAACGAGTCTCCAGACAGGCTGTCGAGTGTGAGCGAGCGTATTGCTGCAAACTCAAGCACGTCTTGATCGGCGTTTTGCCCGACCGTTTGGTTAATTTCGGGAGCCCAATAGGTGTTGCCGTCAACGTCTTGAAAGATAACCGCGGTAATCGTATCGGTGGTGCCGTCCACGTAAGTGACTGTCGCATTATAGATGACAGCAGCATCAAAGACCTGATCAGCGCCCCCATCAATGGTGAAGTTTTCATTCGGGTTGTTGTCCTGGTCGTAGGATGTGCTGGAACCGCCAGCAAAACCGCCAGTCCCAGGGGCGAAAGTCACTGCGGAATTGAGCAATGCATTGCCCGAGCCACCAAATGTCGCACCAACCAGCGCATTTGCATTTTCGGCGAGTGAATTGCCTTCTGTCGTATCGATATCGGCAAGAACGCCGAGGCCAAAAACGGTAAAACTGGTCGGCATCTTGAAACCTGCTAATCATCGATAAACTGGCAATACTTGCCGTCTGGACGCGCTTTAAAGAAAAGTACGACGCTTTGCTATATCAACTTTAGTAAAGGAAGTATTTTCAAGCGCCGCGCCAGATCCATCCGCCACCCAGCACCCGTGTGCTGTCAGGGTCGTAAAACACGCAGGCCTGTCCGGGGGACACGCCTTGTTCAGCCACCAGAAGTTCAACCTCCGCTTCCGTTTCAGAGATTGGCCGCAGAACAGCATCCGTCGGCGGCCGGGTTGAGCGGACCCGTACAGCGATCTGGCGTTCGCCCATATCCATCAGATTGCCGCCCCCGATCCAGTTAATCTCGCGAATCGGTACGCGTCGGGTGGCCAGCAGGTCTTTGGGCCCGACAATGACTTGTTTTGCATCCACATCCAGCCTGACCACATAAAGCGGATCGGCCAAGCCGCCGATGCCCAGACCGCGCCGTTGTCCAATCGTATAGTGGATCACGCCTTTATGCGTGCCCAGCACGTTGCCATCTGTATCAACGATGTCACCAGGTTCTGCAGCACCGGGACGCAGTTTCTCGATCACGGCGGCATAATCGCCGTTGGGCACAAAGCAGATATCCTGACTGTCAGGCTTGTCCGCCACGCTCAGCCCGTATTTGGCGGCCAGCGCGCGGGTTTCTTCCTTAGATGCATGATGGCCCAATGGGAAGCGCAAATAGTCCAACTGCTCCTGCGTGGTTGAGAACAGGAAATAGCTTTGGTCTTTGCTAGGGTCAGCCGCAGAATGCAGTTCCGCGCCCTCAGCCCCCATCATGCGTTGGATATAGTGGCCAGTGGCCATGCAATCGGCATCAAGGTCTTTGGCGGTTTCCAGCAGGTCTTTGAATTTGACCCGCTCATTGCAGCGAATGCAGGGCACAGGGGTGGCCCCACCCAGATAGCTATCTGCGAATTCATCCATCACCGCTTCGCGGAAGGTGTTTTCGTAATCTAACACATAATGCGGAAAGCCCATGTCTTCGGCCACACGGCGCGCATCGTGAATATCACGACCAGCACAACAGGCGCCTTTCTTGGCTAGAGCCGCGCCATGATCGTAAAGCTGTAGCGTGACACCAACCACATCATAACCTTCCTCAGCCAGCTTTGCCGCCACCACAGAACTGTCAACGCCACCTGACATGGCGACGACGACGCGGGTTTGCGCAGGTGATTTTGCAAAGCCGAGAGAGTTCAGCGGCGAATCAAGTGACATGGGGCTTTTCCAGAAGCGGCGGTTTCGCTTTGAAATATAGGAAAATGCAACACACTCTCAAGGGGCAGTTACACCATACATTAAGTCCTTCACCCCATATTTACCCTCGGAGTGAAAGAAAGGGGTGCAAAGATGTACTTACGAAAAGTCGAAGGACCAAGATCGGTGACCTTGCCAGATGGAACAATCATGACGCGGGCGGACCTGCCCAGCGAAAAGACGCGGCGCTGGGTGGCCTCGCGCAAGGCTGCTGTTGTGCGGGCCGTGACCGCTGGGTTGATCCTGCGCAAAGAGGCGTTGGAACGCTATGCGCTGTCGGATGAAGAGTTTTCGGAATGGGAGACTGCGGTCGATCAACACGGTGAGGTTGCGCTGAAAGCCACAGCCTTACAACGCTATAGACAACCATAGGTAGTAAGTTGCATAAGTGCGTTGGGGGTAACGTGTAATTAACCTTTCCACGGTTAGGTTAACGCACCGAACTCAGAGCGGAGCATTGTAATGCGAGTCCTACTTGTTGAAGACGACCCGACGACATCCAAAAGCATCGAACTGATGCTGACCCATGCCAACCTGAACGTCTATGCAACTGATATGGGGGAAGAGGGGATCGATCTTGCGAAACTGTATGACTACGACCTCATCCTGCTCGACATCAACCTGCCTGACATGAACGGTCATGAGGTGCTGCGCCAGCTGCGCCTCAGCCGTATTGATACGCCTATATTGATCCTTTCGGGGGACGATGGGACAGAAAGCAAGCTAAAAGGCTTTGGTTTTGGCGCAGATGACTATCTGACAAAACCCTTCCACCGCGAAGAACTCGTGGCGCGTATCCATGCGATTATCCGCAGGTCTAAAGGACATGCGCAATCAATTATCAAGACCGGTCAGATTGCAGTAAATCTTGACGCTAAAACGGTGGAGGTTGAAGGCAGCACAGTGCATCTGACAGGCAAAGAATATCAGATGCTCGAACTTCTGAGCTTGCGCAAAGGCACAACCCTGACGAAAGAGATGTTCTTGAACCATCTCTATGGTGGCATGGATGAACCTGAGTTGAAGATTATCGATGTGTTCATCTGCAAGCTACGCAAAAAGCTGAGCGAGGCAACGATGGGCGACAACTATATCGAAACGGTTTGGGGCCGCGGGTATGTTCTGCGCGATCCGGAGCCGGGTGCCGTACAAGAACCCATCGCGATTGGCGCCTGATTGATCCAACCGCTGGATTGGTAAAAGTGAAACGCGACGCTGGACGCCATTGTGCCACCCGCCTAATTATGACGTAAATCCCGCTTGAGTGGGTTGTCAGGATACAGGGTGCCAATATGGTTGAGAACAGCGCAGTGCCGGGTCCGGATACTGGCGACATAGCTGTCGCCGACCTTTCCCGGTCCCAAGCGAAAGATGAACTGGCATGGTTGGCCGCGCAACTGACGGCAGCGAACACCGCCTATCACCGCGATGATGCGCCAGAAATCAGCGATGCTGCTTATGATGCGCTCAAGCGGCGCAATACGGCTATTGAGGCGCGATTTCCTGACCTGAAACGCAAAGATAGCCCCAGCGATGTGGTGGGTGGGGCTGTTGTGGATGGTTTTGGCAAGGTGCAGCACGCGGTGCGGATGCTGTCTTTGGGCAACGCCTTTGATGATGACGATGTGGGCGAGTTTGATCAGCGCATCCGCAAATATCTGGGTTTTGCACCGGATGCGCCGCTAGCCTATACCGCAGAGCCAAAGATTGATGGGCTGTCGCTGTCACTGCGGTATGAGAACGGCACATTGGTGCAAGCGGCAACCCGAGGCGACGGCGAAATCGGCGAAAACGTCACTGTAAATGCCCTGACCATCGCGGATATTCCGCATCAGATCACGGGCGCGCCCGATGTTCTTGAAGTGCGGGGCGAGGTCTATATGAGCCATGATGATTTTGCTGCATTGAACGAGCGGCAAATCGAAAATGGCGGCAAGGCTTTTGCAAACCCGCGCAATGCAGCCGCAGGATCTTTGCGCCAGCTGGATGCTAAGATCACCAAATCGCGGCCGCTGCGGTTTTTTGCCTATGCCTGGGGCGAGGTTTCAGCGCCTTTGGCGGAAACACAATCTGGTGCCATCGCCCGCCTAAAGGCGCTGGGGTTTGCGACCAACCCATTAACCCAGACCTGCGATGGCCCAATGGCGATGATCGCCCATTATAAAGATATTGAGGCACAACGCGCAGCGCTTGGCTATGATATTGATGGTGTCGTCTACAAGGTGGATGATCTTGCACTGCAACGCCGCCTTGGTTTTCGGTCGACCACGCCACGTTGGGCCATCGCACATAAATTCCCGGCAGAATTGGCGTGGACGCTATTGGAGGCCATCGACATTCAGGTCGGGCGGACAGGTGCCTTGTCCCCCGTGGCACGCTTGCGTCCGGTCACTGTCGGCGGTGTTGTGGTGTCGAATGCGACCTTGCACAATGAAGACTATATTGCCGGGCGTGACGGGAACGGCGCCCCCATTCGCGAAGGCCGCGATATTCGTGTGGGTGACTGGGTACAGGTGTACCGCGCGGGCGATGTGATCCCGAAAATCAGCGATGTCGATTTGGCGCGCAGACCTTATGACGCAACACCCTATGAGATGCCAAAACAATGCCCCGAATGCGGCTCTGACGCGATCCGCGAGGAAGGGGACGCCGTACGCAGGTGCACCGGCGGCATTATCTGCCCTGCGCAAGCCGTTGAAAAGCTAAAGCATTTCGTGTCGCGCGCGGCTTTTGACATTGAAGGGTTGGGCGCAAAACAGGTTGAACAGCTCTATGCGGATGGCTGGATCGCAACACCTGCCGATATCTTCACGCTGCGCGACCGTTTTGGCACGGGCCTGCAACAACTCAAGAATCGCGAAGGTTGGGGCGAAAAGAGTGCGGCCAACTTGTTTGATGCGATTGACGAGAAAAGAAATATCCCGCTGGCCCGCGTGATCTTTTCGCTGGGTATCCGCCATGTGGGCGAAAACTCGGCGGCGCTTTTGGCCAACCACTACACATCATGGGATGCATTCGAGGATGCTTTGACCACCGCACAGATGGGCGAGGGTGACGCTTGGGAAGAGTTGAACAGCATCGATGGCGTTGGCGCGGTCATGGCCACATCGCTGGTCACAACCATGCAGCAAGAGGCAGAGCGCGCATCGATCGACCGCCTGATCGCCGCCTTGCAGGTACAGGACGCCGCAGCGCGGGCGACGGACAGCCCGGTGGCAGGCAAAACCGTGGTGTTCACCGGCAGTCTTGAGCGGATGACGCGCGCCGAAGCTAAGGCACGCGCTGAGGGCCTGGGCGCAAAAGTATCCGGTTCTGTCAGCGCCAAGACCGATATTCTGGTCGCAGGCCCCGGTGCCGGATCGAAGGCAAAGAAAGCGACCGATCTGGGGATTGAAACCATGGATGAGGAGGCCTGGCTTGCCTTGATCGGCGACGCATGAGCGGGCGCCCGGAGATCCTGTTTCCATTATTTGGTGCGTTGACCAAGCTTGACGGGATCGGCCCCAAATCGGCCCAGACGCTTGAGGGGGTGGGCATTGCCAAACCCCTCGATATCCTGATGACACTCCCGCTGTCGGGCGTGGACCGGCATCGCCGCGCCAGCATCCGCGAAGTGGTAGCCCCCAGTGTGGCGACGGTCGAGGTGATGGTTGGGGAGCATCATCCGCCACGCACGCGGGGCCGCCCATATCGGGTGCATGTTGAGGATGCCGAGACCTCTTTCCAACTGGTGTTTTTTCACGCGCGCGGCGATTACTTGCAAAAACTGTTGCCTACCGGGCAGCGACGTCTGGTATCAGGCAAGGTAGAAATCTTCGACGGGATCGCACAGATCGTGCATCCCGATCACGTACTTCCGGTGGCCGAGGCCGAGGATATCCCGGCGTTCGAACCGGTGTATCCGCTTCATGCCGGGATTACGCAAAAAGCGATGTGGAAAGCTACGCGCTCTGCCTTGGGGTTGATGCCCGATTTGGCTGAGTGGATTGATCCCGCCTTGAAGGCCCGCGAAAACTGGCCGTGTTGGACCGCGGCGATGCAGGCCGTCCATCACCCGCAAGCCACGTCAGATCTGTCACCACATGCCCCGGCACGCGAACGTCTGGCGTATGATGAACTGTTGGCACATCAGTTGACCCTTGCTTTGGCTCGTGCCGCGACCCGCCGAACCAAGGGGATCGCATCGGTGCCGACGCGGGTGCTTTCGGATCAGGTGCTGGCGGCCTTGCCTTATAAACCGACAAATGCCCAGACGCGGGCGATTTCAGAGATTGCGGGCGATCTTGCCGCCCCTCTTCGCATGAACCGCCTGCTGCAAGGTGATGTTGGCTCAGGCAAGACCTTGGTGGCTTTCATGGCACTTTTGGGCGTGGTCGAGGCAGGTGGTCAGGGCGTCATGATGGCCCCAACCGAGATTTTGGCGCGTCAGCATCTGGACGGGCTACAGCCGTTGGCCGAAAGCGCCGGTGTTGTGTTGGAGATCCTGACTGGGCGCGACAAAGGCACCGCGCGCACCACGAAATTGGCGGCACTCGCCGAAGGGCGAATCAATATCCTTGTCGGCACCCATGCTGTTTTCCAAAAAGATATCGTCTTTAATGACTTGCGGCTTGCCGTGATTGATGAACAGCACCGGTTCGGTGTCTCGCAACGGATGGAATTGGGTGCCAAAGGGCAGGCGGTTGATGTACTTGTCATGACGGCAACGCCCATCCCGCGCTCGCTCGCCCTGGCGCAATATGGCGATATGGATGTGTCTGTTTTGGATGAAAAACCACCCGGACGCACGCCTGTGCAGACGGCGTTGGTATCATCTGCGCGCATGGATGAGGTGGTTGAGAAGTTGCACCATGCGGTGACCGAAGGGCGGCAAGCCTATTGGGTTTGCCCACTGGTCGAAGAAAGCGAAGTGGTGGATATGACGGCCGCCGAAGAACGGTTCAAGCGTTTGCGCGCCGTCATGGGCGAAGGCGTCGTCGGGCTGGTCCACGGACAGATGCCACCCGCAGAGAAAGACGCAGCCATGGCGCGCTTTGTGGCAGGCGAAACCAAGGTGCTGGTCGCAACCACAGTGATTGAGGTGGGGGTGAATGTGCCAAATGCCTCTATCATGATGATCGAACATGCGGATCGTTTCGGGCTTGCCCAACTGCACCAATTACGGGGCAGGGTGGGGCGTGGGGCGGCGGCATCGACCTGCTTGTTGATTTATCAGGCCCCATTGGGTGAAACAGGGCGCCGCAGGCTCGAAATTCTGCGTGAGACCGAGGATGGGTTCCGCATTTCCGAAGAAGACCTCGCCATGCGCGGTGCAGGTGATGTAATTGGCACGGCACAATCTGGCATCCCGCGGTTTCGGATTGCGGATCTGGAACGACAGGCGGGTCAGATGGCCGTGGCACAAACAGATGCGCGGCGGCTGCTGAATGACGACCCGACGCTGGAAACAGATCGGGGAAAGGCCGCCAGAACACTGTTGTGGTTGATGGAGCAGGATAAGGCGATTCTTTTAATATCAGTAGGTTAAGTCAATTCGACCCGAAATGTTCACAAATGTTCTATAAAAGTTCTTTACATCGCATGAGTGATATGAGAACAAAGTGCTAACAGAACATTAAGGGAACACAATCATGGCAGAAGAAATCAAATCCGTTATCGCACGCTCACGCGACACGATTGTGATGGATGCTTTGGGTGTGGCCGCCTTGATGGTCATGCTTGTTTTCGGATTGGCTTTGCCCGGGCCGATCTGACCTGCCGAAACGTACCGTCCCGGTCTATCACATTGCCCTGTCCCAAGAATGCAATGCACGATGACCTGCCTGTCTGACGTCCCAAGTGGGGGTTTTGCCTCTCCCCAAAGGAACACTGGACCGGGTTGGATACGTTTCAAACCTGCCGCCGCCATCTTCCCGGATGTGCGGCGGTTTTTTTATGCGCTGGCCTGTTGGGCATGCAACGCGTCAAGTGTGGCGTCGAACGCCAGCATGATCGAGGCGTGGCGGTTCTTGTAATCCTTGGCCGGTTGCAAAACTTCCAGATCGCTAAAAGGGGCAGGTGGCACCGGCCCATCTGACTTCAACATTGCATAAAGCGCATCGCGCCCCGATTGCACCTGTTCCACCGTCAGCCCAACGATATGCGCGCCAACAATGGCCGCCGCAGCTTGACCCAAGGCGCAGGCCCTCACGTCCTGTCCGTAATCCGTGATCACGCCATCAGCCAAATTGACATCAACTGTTACGGTCGATCCGCACAGCGGCGCGCGTTTTTTGGCCGTGGTCATCGGATTGTCCAACCGCGTGGTGCGCGGCATATCAGCAGCGAGCGCGAGAATGCGCTCTGAGTAGAGTTTGATCAGATCGTTTTCGGCTGACATCGCGTTGCCCTTTTCCCGGTGCCTCTTTAGATAGTCCCGACTGCCCGACTTGCAAAGGTTTTTGACATGCTCTTCGATCCCACAACGCTGACCTATAATGACGCAGGCCTGATCCCCGCGATTGCGCAGGATGCCACGACCGGTGAGGTGTTGATGATGGCGTGGATGAATGCGCAAGCGGTGGAACAGACGCTGGCGACCGGAAAGGTCACCTATTGGTCGCGATCCCGGCAAGAATTCTGGATCAAAGGGGCCACCAGCGGGCATACGCAAGAGCTGGTTGATTTCCGCGTCGATTGTGACCGTGATTGCCTGCTTGTGACCGTGAACCAGACGGGTGCTGCATGTCACACCGGGCGGCGGACATGTTTTTATACGCAAGTGGAGGACGGCAAAGAGCTGGAGATCATGGCCCCGATGCGCGACATCTAATCGGTGAAGCTAATCATATGTTTGATATCTTGGGGCGTGAGACCTTCCGCACGGTATTTCGCAAGTGCCTTTGATTTATCTATCTTTGCCAGTCGCTTACCGCTCTCATCCGTAATCAGCCTGTGATGGTAATAAAGCGGCGTATCGTAACCCAACAGCCGTTGTAGCAAAACATGCAAAGGTGTCAGATCCTGCAAATCAGTGCCGCGCACAACATGGGTAATACCCTGCAGCGCGTCGTCATGGACACAGGCAAGGTGATAAGCCGGATCACGGGTGTCTTTACGGCGCAAGATCGGGTCGCCGATGTCATCGGTCAGTTTTTTATGGGTGATCTGTGTGGTCTGTGCCGTGCTTGCACCAATCTCAATATAAGCCAACGGGCAATCAACTTGCGCCAAGGCCTTGCGCATGTTCAGCCGTATGCCGTCGCCGGGCTTTGCATTGGCCATGTCGCGATCCCTGCATGTGCCCGGATAGACCATACCATCAGCCCCCGGCACCGCCCCTGCATTGATGATATGCCGGCGCGTACAGCCGCAAGGATAGGTGAGCCCCGCCTGTGCCAACCGCCCCAGCACGGCATCATAATCACCCACATGGTCCGACTGACGGCGCACAGGAGCAGGCCAATCCAGGCCCAGCCAGACAAGATCATCGTAGATACCTGCCTCCTGCACGGGCCGCGCCCGCGTGCTGTCAGTATCTTCAATCCGCAGCAAAGCGGTACCACCCAAATCGCGCGCGACCTTCCACACGGTCAGCGCCGAATAAGCATGCCCTAGATGCAAGGGGCCGGTGGGCGAAGGCGCAAAGCGGGTGATCACAAGCGGCGCAGGATGATCACGTCAGAGCCCATACCGATGTCATCCAGATGGGGTCCATGTTCACGAAAAATCACCGTGACGCGGCCAGCATTGACTGCTGTGTCGAGCGCTTCGGCGTAGGACTGATCTTGCAATGTGGGGTCATTGAACGATAGCGCTAACAGCCCACCCGCATTCAGCTTACCGATAAGAGGGCCCAGCGTGTCTGCTGGAGCAGCGCCCAAGCTAACGACGCCAAGTGCGACGATAATAGGATATTTACCCGCAGCAAAGCCCATATCATCGGGGCTACTGTGCCATGTTTCGCGGTAGATGCCGCTTGCGGCAGCCTTTTCCAGCATTTGGGCCGTGATATCAGTGCCATCGATTGCTTCAAACCCGGCGCGGCGCAAAGCGGCACCCCCGATCCCGGTCCCGCAGCCGAAGTCAAGAACAGGCAGATCCCGCGATGCGTATGCGGCAAGAGCAGAGGCAAGCCGATCTGGCGTCCGGTATCCACGCGCCGCAACATCTTCATCATAGCTATCGGCCCAATCGGCATAGACGGCGATGGTTTCTTGCACGGGACGCCGGGTCCAAAGGGCAGGGCGCAGGACGTCTTTTTTCTTAGTCATGGGGCCAGTTTAGAAGCAGCGGTCAGGCCGCGTCCAGTGCCGTCTGCCCCAACCACGCCTGCCAATCGGCCTTGGCCCGATCCGTATAGGCTTTATAGCGGTCTTTGCGATTGCGGCGGCCCCCTTTGACCCCATCCAACGCGGGAAACAGGCCGAAATTCACATTCATAGGCTGGAACGTCTTTGCCTCGGCCCCGCCAGTGATATGTGTCACAAGCGCACCCATCGCCGTGGTGTTCGGGACAGAGGGCAGCGCCTGTCCGGTTATTTCGGCAACGGCCATGCGGCCCGCAAGCAGGCCCATGGCAGCGCTTTCGACATAGCCTTCGACGCCAGTGATCTGCCCCGCAAAGCGAATATTGGGGCGGCTGCGCAAGCGCATTTGCGCATCAAGCAACGTGGGCGAATTGATGAATGTATTGCGGTGGATACCACCAAGACGCGCGAACTCCGCATTCTCAAGGCCCGGAATTGTTTTGAAAACAGCCTTCTGCGCGCCATACTTCATCTTGGTTTGAAAGCCCACGATATTATAGAGCGTCCCCAATGCGTTATCCCGTCGCAGTTGGACCACGGCATAGGGTTTGTTTTCGGGATCGTTCGCATTGGTCAGCCCAACGGGCTTCATCGGGCCAAAGCGCAGGGTCTCGCGACCACGTTCGGCCATGACCTCGATAGGCAGGCACCCATCGAAATAACCGGCTGTTTCGCCTTCTTTGAACTCTGTTTTCTCTGCCATCAAGAGCGCGTCGATAAACGCCTCATACTGGTCTTTGGTCATCGGGCAATTGAGGTAGGCCGTGCGTTCTTCTTCGGTCTCACCTTTGTCATAGCGCGACTGCATCCATGCCACATCCATATTAATGCTGTCGTGATAGACGATGGGGGCAATGGCATCGAAAAAGGCAAGCGCCTCGGCGCCGGTTTCAGCCGCAATAGCCTCGGCCAAAGCGCCAGAGGTCAGCGGGCCGGTCGCAATGATCCAATTGTCATCGTCTGGCAGTGCGGTGATTTCCTCATATGAAACGGAAATATTGGGATGCGCTTTCAACGCTGCCGTCACGCTTTCGGCAAACGGGTCACGATCCACCGCTAAAGCACCGCCGGCAGGCAGCCTGTGCTGATAGGCGGTTTGCATGATCAAACCATTGGCTTGCATCATCTCCCAATGCAAAAGGCCCACGGCGTTCTGTTCATGATCATCAGAGCGGAAGGAGTTGGAACACACCATCTCGCCCAGATTGCCAGTGCGGTGGGCGAAGGTTTCCACCTTGGGGCGCATTTCGTGGATGACGACCTGTATACCAGCGTTAGCCGCTTGCCATGCCGCCTCTGATCCGGCCATGCCGCCGCCGATGATATTAAGTGTCTGTATCATGGCGCTGACTTAGTCTGCGGTCAGCCAAAAGAAAAGGCCCGCGAAATGTCGCGGGCCTTATATATTGCTTGTTAAAGGGTGTTTTTAGCCACCGTAGCTGGCCAAGGTACGTGCATCGAAAAGCGCACCACCTTCAAAGTCGTACTGAGCACCGATTGTAATATATTCGCTGTCATCAACGCTCAGGATGCGGGTAAACTCTTCATCGCTGTCACCCGACGCGCTAATGCGCCCAGCCTTGGCATAAACTGATGCACCTTCGATAAAGCTATAACGCGCTGTCAACGCTATATCCCCGATAGTCGCGTCAGTAATTTCCCCCGTGTTGATCTCTGTCAAAAAGTCTTCGACTTTATAGGCCTGGTAATCCAATCCCAAAGAAACACCCGCGCCAACAGCAAATTCAAACGAAAAACCTCCCGCGCTCAGCACATCGAGATCTCCAAAGACATCACTGTCTGCCACGCCCCAGTAGGCTTCAAATGAGGTTGTTGCGGATTTGAATGCACCTTCGACACCGTAAAGAGTTGTTTCAAAGTCTCCGGTCTCATCAATAGAATAGTAAGCACCAAAAGCACTGCCTGCCGGAGTTGTATACATTCCACGTGCAGTCGCTACGAAGATATCGTCATCAAACTCGTCGAACGAGATGTTTTCGATGCTACCGCCGATCGCAAAGCTGGGCGTAATGCCGAAATCCAGACCGGCAGCAAAGCTTGTAGCGTCAAAATCACCGGTGAAGTCACCTTCGATGCTTTGAAACGCAGCAGAGATGGTTGCGCCGTTGATCTGTTGCGCTGTGGCTGGTGTTGCTGCGGCTGCAGATAGGGCGGCAATTGCCAAAAGTTGTGTTTTCATAAGACTAACCCTTAAGATAATTAATTAAATATATGGTAGTTGACGTGCTGCGACGCAGCAATGCACGGCACACTAAAAAGTTGCGCTGTCGCAGATTGGACACATCCAAATTATTGTCTGAAAACGCGAAGTGACGTTTGGGCCCAGGCTTATTCAGCTTCCGCCGGGCCATCCTCATCATCACCCTGATCGGCGATCCAAGCCACGCTCACCACCGTTTCACCCTTGCCGGTGTCAAAGACTTTCACACCACCTGCACCGCGTGAACGGAAAGAGATGCCCTCAATCGGTACGCGGATCGACTGCCCCGTTGAAGTCACGAGCATAATTTGATCGGACAGCTCAACCGGGAATGATGACACCAACGGCCCGCCGCGCATTGCCTTGTCCATGGCGGCAACACCCATACCGCCGCGCCCGCGCACGGGGTAGTCATGGCTGGACGATAACTTGCCAGACCCTTGCGCGGTAATCGTCAGGATCAGGTTTTCAACGGCCGACATTTCGGCGTAACGTTCCTGACTGATGGCACCAGCCACTGCCTCTTCCTCGTCATCAACCTCTGCGTCATCAGCCAAACCAGCCATCGCACGGCGCATTTTCAGATACGCCGCGCGTTCTTCCGCCTCCGCCTTGAAGTGGCGGATAATTGACATGGACACGACCTTGTCGTCGCCTTGCAGTTTGATGCCACGCACACCGACTGAGCTGCGCGAGTTGAACACACGTACATCGGTGGCAGGGAAACGGATAGCGCGGCCACTATCGGTGACCAGCATCACATCGTCATCGTTCGATGCGATGCGCGCGTTGATCAGTGTCGTCTCGGCATGTTCATCTTCGAATTTCATCGCGATCTTGCCGTTGCGCATGACGTTGGTGAAATCCGACAGCTTATTGCGACGCACGGTCCCAGCGGATGTTGCGAAGACAACTTGCAGGTCGTCCCATTCTTCCTCGGGTCGGTCGACCGGCATGATTGCTGCAATCGAAACACCCTGCGGGATGGGCAGGATGTTCACAATCGCCTTGCCCTTGGCCGTCCGGCTGCCCAACGGCAGGCGCCATGTTTTCAGCTTATAGACCATGCCGTCCGTCGTGAAGAACAGCAGCTGCGTATGGGTGTTGGCGACAAAGAGGGTGGTGACCACGTCCTCTTCTTTCGTCGCCATTGACGACAGCCCCTTGCCACCACGGCGCTGCGCACGGAAATCGGCCAGTGCAGTACGCTTGATGTAGCCGCCGGAGGTTACGGTCACGACCATGTCCTCTTTTTCGATCAGGTCCTCGTCTTCCATGTCGCCGGACCAGTCAACGATTTCGGTACGGCGTGGCACGGCAAAAAGCTCGCGCACTTCATGCAACTCATCGCGGATGATCTGCATGATCCGCTCGCGAGATCCTAGAATTTCAAGGTATTCCCGTATCTTACCGGCTAATTCTTGAAGTTCGTCGGTGACTTCTTTCACGCCAATTTGGGTCAGACGCTGGAGGCGCAGTTCCAAAATTGCACGGGCTTGCGTTTCAGACAGGTTATAGGTGCCATCCTCATTTGCGGTATGGGTCGGGTCATCAATCAGCTTGATATACTCTAGGATTTCCGCCGCAGGCCAACGCCGTGCCATCAGGCTTTCGCGGGCCTCTGATGCATCGGCAGAGGAGCGGATGGTCGCAACAACTTCGTCGATATTGGTGACGGCGACGGCCAGACCACACAGGATATGGCTGCGTTCGCGTGCTTTGCGCAACTCAAACGCAGTGCGGCGGGCAACCACCTCTTCGCGGAATGTGATGAAAGAATTGAGGAAAGCGTAAAGCGTCAATTGCTCTGGCTTGCCCCCGTTCAGGGCCAGCATGTTGCAGCCAAAGTAGGTTTGCATCGGGGTGAAGCGGAAAAGCTGGTTCAGCACGACCTCAGCAGTCGCATCGCGTTTCAATTCGACCACCACGCGCACACCGTTACGGTCGGATTCGTCCTGGACGTGGGCGATACCTTCGATCTTCTTGTCGCGTGCGGCTTCCGCGATTTTGTCGATCATCGCGGCCTTGTTCACTTGATAGGGGATCTCATTTATGACGATGGCATAGCGATCCTTGCGCAGTTCTTCGACGGTGGTCTTGGCGCGTACAATCACGGAACCGCGACCTTCAAGATAAGCCTTACGCGCGCCAGAGCGGCCCAGAATGATCCCGCCTGTCGGGAAATCAGGGGCAGGGATATATTCGATCAACTCTTCAATCGACATATCGGGGCTGTCGATCAGAGCCAACGTGGCATCAATCACTTCGCCCAAGTTGTGCGGCGGAATATTGGTCGCCATACCGACGGCGATACCGCCAGCGCCATTCACCAGCATGTTCGGAAAGCGGGATGGCAGAACCGATGGTTCGCGTTCTTTGCCATCGTAATTGTCCATGAAATCAACGGTGTCTTTCGACAAATCGTTGGTCATGTAGGCTGCAACCTTATCAAGGCGCGACTCGGTATAGCGCATCGCCGCAGCACCATCGCCATCCATGGAGCCAAAGTTGCCTTGCCCGTCAATCAGAGGCAACGACATGGAGAAATCCTGCGCCATCCGCACCAGCGCGTCGTAAATCGCGCCGTCACCATGCGGGTGATAAGAGCCCATGACATCGCCTACGGATTTCGCGGATTTGCGATAGGATTTGTCGGACGTAATACCTTTTTCATACATCGAATAGATGATGCGACGGTGGACAGGTTTCAGGCCATCGCGGAGATCCGGAATGGCGCGCGATACGATCACGCTCATCGCGTAATCAAGGTAACTGGTTCTCAGTTCGTGTTCGATGGTAACGGAAGGGCCGTCATACGCGGGGCGCATTGGCGGCATTTCTTCTTCGTTTTCAGGTGTTTCTGGGGTGTCGCTCACGTGATCCGCCTGTTGGATTTTTAACTGCTATATCTGGTTGTAAGCACCCTATCAGACACTTGATATAGGGCGCAACGACGGATCCACTTGCCTTTGCAATGTTTGCTACGTCGTAATTTAACGTATTGTTTATAAACAGGAAAGTGATGTTCTACGTTGCAGGCGCGGAATGATCTAAAACTGACCGGCTGTCGGCTGCGGAATCAAAGGAATGTCACGCGTGGGAGCGTTGCAGGCTGCAAGGATCAGTAAAGCCAAAATTATTATCAGTTTTTTTTGCATAAGGCACCTTTATCTTCCACACTGCAAAATAACCCAACCGCCTGCTTTGGCAAACGGTTACGTGTGTATCTGCACACGCCCGCTAACGGGCCCGCTTGATCATCCCAAATAGATCGCGTGGATCATCAGGGTCTGCGATGAGATCAAGATCAATATAGAAAGGCGTTTCCTTAATCTTCTGGTGTACGTAACGCAGGGCACTGAAGTCTTCGATCGCAAAGCCGACACCGTCAAACAGTGTGACTTCGCCGGCCGATTGCCGTCCCGCCTGTGCACTGGTGATGACCTGCCAGAGTTCTGTAACCGGATGATCGTCCGCCATCTGCTGAATTTCGCCCTCGACCCGCGTTTGCGGCGGGTATTCCACGAAAATGGACGACCGCGCTACGATATCGCGGTGCAGTTCCGTCTTTCCCGGACAATCGCCACCAATCGCATTGATATGGACGCCCGCGCCAACCATGTTGTCGGTCAGGATTGTCTGCATGTCTTTGTCGGCTGTGGCCACGGTGATCACATCAGCGCCTTCAATGGCCTCTTCCGGTGTGCTGCAGGGAGTAATCTGAAAGCCCAAACCTGCAAGGTTTTTCATGCATTTCTCGGTCGCGGCATTGTCGATATCGTAAAGGCGGATAGTCTCGATCCCGCAGACGGCCTTGATCGCCAGACACTGGAATTCAGATTGCGCGCCATTGCCGATCATTGCCATTGTCTTGGCATCTGGCGCGGCAAGGTGTTTGGTCGCGACCGCCGACATGGCACCGGTGCGCAATGCCGTGAGGATCGTCATTTCCGAGAATAGCACTGGATAACCACTGTCCACATCGGACAGCACGCCAAAGGCCGTGACCGTTTGCAGGCCCTCTTTCATGTTCTTGGGGTGACCGTTGACATATTTGAACCCATAAAGTTCACCGTCAGAGGTCGGCATCAGTTCAATGACCCCCACATCGGAATGGCTACCAAGGCGCGGTGTCTTGTCGAACAAGTCCCAGCGCGCGAAATCCGCCTCGATTTCCCGCGCCAGATCAGCCAGAAACGTCTCGATCCCCACGTGATGCACGAGCCGCATCATGTTATCGACGCTGACGAATGGCACCATGGCCAGTTTGGATGCTTTCAGGCTCATTGTTTATCCCTTGTTGGGCGGTCGAACACGCGGCGACCAAGGAGTGAGGCGGTCAGATCGACCATGAGGTTCGCAGTTTTGCCGCGGTCATCAAGGAATGGGTTGAGTTCAACAAGGTCGAGCGAGGTCACCAAATCACTGTCTGAAAGGATCTCCATCACCAAATGACCTTCGCGTACGGTTGCACCGCCAGGGACTGTTGTACCAACGGCAGGGGCGATAGAAGGGTCAAGGAAATCCACATCGAGTGAGACGTGAAGCATGCCGTTCACGGCTTCCACACGTTCAAGGAAAGCCTTCAGTGGCGTGCTGATACCTTCTTCATCGATACGGCGCATGTCAACCAGCATGACATCCGCATCCGACAGGATTGCATGTTCTGCGGCATCTACAGAGCGCAAGCCGATCATGCAGATGTTTTGCGTTTCCACTTTGGCAGGCAGTGCGGGGTAGGCGTCGAAACCGGCGCGCCCGGTCACATAGCCCACGGGCGTACCATGCAGATTGCCGCTGTCGGTGGTGTCAGGCGTGTGAATATCGCTATGCGCGTCCAACCAAAGTGCAAAGAAGGGGCGGCCTTCCGCTTGTGCATGGGCCGCCATACCAGCGACAGTGCCGGCGGCCAATGCATGATCGCCGCCAAGAAAAATTGGCATCCCACGTTGCGCTGTCTCTTGCGCGGCTTCCATCAGGGTTTGCGCCCAGCCTACATTCTCAGCCAGCTTATGGACTAACGCATTGCGCGGGGCCGCAACGGTCACGTTCCGGGGCGCAAGATTGCCAAGGTCCTCAACTGTGTGACCCAGTTTGGCAATCGCCTCGGCGATTCCCGCCGTGCGATAGGCATCAGGCCCCATAAGGCAGCCCTGGCGACGTTTGCCGCAATCGACAGGCGCGCCAACAAGTATGCAGTGTTTTTGTGTCATGGGCAGAGTGTTGTGCAAAACAGAGGGTAGGTTAAGCTGGCAAATTGTGCAAAATGGTCGTGAATTAACCGAAGCGAGCAATACATATGGACAATATGGACGGTCACTTGATTGCGGCGCTCAAACGCAATGGGCGCGCGTCACTATCCGACCTCGCTGACCAGCTTGGCGTGACACGCAGCACGGTCCGGGTGCGCCTTGATCGGCTTGTGCAAGGGGGCGAGATCGCAGGGTTCACAGTGCTGACGCGCTCTGACGTGCGGCCTGATCCGGTGCGCGGGCTGATGATGCTGGAAATCGCGGGTCGTGGGGCGGAAAAGACCATGATGGCGTTGCGTCGGATGCCGCAGGTGCAGGCGGTTCATTCAACCAATGGCACTTGGGATCTGATTGCAGAAATCGGGACAGATACGCTTGAACATTTTGATCAGGTGCTTTTCACCATCCGCCGGATGCAGGGCGTCACACGGTCCGAGACGAACCTGTTGCTGTCGACCCGGCGCTAAGGCGCACGGCGATGATCCAACCGATCATCAGACCGAAGGACGCGATAGCGTTCCAGCTGGCCATTGAGAGCGTGAACAATTCCCAACTGACCTGGTCGCACATCACCACGCGCGGCCCAGTCACGGCCAGCAGGTCAGCGCCGCTCAAGCCATTCAGGGTACCACTGCCGGTGCAGGTGCTTGGCCCTTCCCAAAACCCGCGCTCCACGCCGGTGTGAAAAACGCCAAGGCCCGCGGTCGTTGCCGCGGCCAGGACCCCCAGCGCAGGCATGAACCGACCGGGTATTTTCAATGCAATAAGCCCAATCACAATAGCCGCCGCATGCGGCCAGCGTTGCCAAAGGCACATCGCACAGGGCGGATAGCCCAAAGCCTGAAACAGGAAAGCCCCGGCCAGAAGGGCCGCAGAGCCACCAGCAGACAGCAAGAGCATTAGATTGCGGGTCATAACAACCCAATCATAGCAAATCCGCCGATCAGCAGCACGCAAAATAGAATGAACATCAACCCAAGTCGCTTTTCGATGAAATCGCGGATAGGTGCGCCGAACTTCCACAAAAGCGCTGCAACAAGGAAAAACCGCAGGGCGCGCGCAAAGATGGATGAGACAATAAACACCGACAGGGGCAATCCTGTTACCCCCGATGCAATCGTGATTACCTTGAACGGCAGGAAAGTAACACCAGCGACAACCACAGCCCAGGCGCCATATTCGTTGAACACGGCTGACATTTCTTCAAAACTGTCTGCCTTGCCGTAAATCTCAAGGATCGGCTGGCCGACCGTTTCCATCAAAGCAGCCCCGATGTAATAGCCGAGTAGCGCGCCCGCGACGGACGCTAAAGTTGCAATCCCAGCAATCACGAAGGCGCGTGAAGGCCGGGCGATAATCATCGGGATCATCAAGACATCGGGAGGGATCGGAAAAAACGAAGATTCCACAAAAGACACAATCGCAAGCGCCCACAAGGCGTGCGGGGATTGTGCCAATGAAATTGTCCAGTCGTATAGCCTGCGTAACATGCTTTGCCCGTGTGTTTTGTTTGCTTAGGCCATGTGTATGGCCATGCGTCAAGCATGCGTTCTGATCAATAGGCTGTATCCCGCATCATCTTTGCATCAAATCGCGATTGACGCGCCCGGACTGGCGGATTAGGACAAGCGCGGTTGCCGATGTGGCGGAATGGTAGACGCAGGGGATTCAAAATCCCCCGATAGCAATATCGTGAGAGTTCGAGTCTCTCCATCGGCACCAACGCGTTTTCTTTTAGAAGGCGCTCTGCACTCTCACGGTTGCTGCAAAATAAGCATATTTCAGCCGTTTTTGATCCTAAATGAGGGCATAGAAAATAACTTACGGCAAGTGACGTGGGTTTTTGCTTGCAAAACGCGTGTTCGATTGACAGGCAGGTGGACGCGTTGGCGGCATGGTATTCAACGCCAGATGCCGGACCCAGCGAAAGACCTGTTAGCAGGTCTGGTTTATGAGTGAATATCGACCGTCTTGATTGGCGGCCCGACGAATATGACAGAGTAGTGCGATGATACATCACATTTCCGGAACGGACAGGCTGTGACCGGTTCCAAGACAGACCTCGCGATAATCGAGGCAGGTACAAGCACGTCCGTTGTTGATGATGCAGGACTCAACCTGCTGACCCTCATCAAGGACGATATCGATTACGTCACTTTTGATAAGGCGAACCCTGATGCGGGTATCGTCACATTTACAGATGGCAACACGATCACTTTTTCCGAAATTGACAGGGTTGTGCCCTGCTTTACACCCGGAACAGCGATTGCTACGCCAAAGGGCGAAGTGCCTGTTGAAAGGCTGCGTTCGGGTGACCGGGTTCTGACGCGTGACAACGGCATCCAGACGGTCAGCTGGGTTGGCACAAAACGTATTGATTTTGCAGAACTCAATGCCGCACCACAGTTGCGCCCGATCAAGATCCGGGCGGGCGCGCTTGGCAACAATATGCCCGACCGTGATATGCTGGTTTCGCCCAGCCACCGTATGCTGATCGTATCGCATCCGGCAGAGCTGTATTTTGGCCAATCGGAGGTTCTGGTCGCCGCGCGCCACATGCTGACGATGGACGGGGTTGAGGTCACAGGTCAGCCCTATGTCACCTACATTCATATCATGTGCCAAAATCACGAGATTGTCTTGTCAAACGGGGCGTGGAGCGAAAGCTTTCAACCGGCTGACCTTACACTCAAAGGGTTTGATGCCGAACAGCGCGAAGAGCTTTTCATGCTGTTCCCCCAGCTTGAAACGGCCGAAGGGGTTGCCGCCTATGGTGCAGCCCGCCGCACCCTCAGCCGCCGCGAAGCCAAGCTGTTGTTCAAACCTTAGACGCGCGCCAGGCCGCCCAGTCTTCGGGCGTGTCCAGATCAAGGCGCGCGCGATTGCCGGGCAGGGGCACGAGATGGGTTCTGTCGTGCAATTGTTTGACAAGGCTTTCACCACCGCCGTCACCAGACAGATCCGCAAAGTCCGGGCGCAAGGACGCATCAAAGATGATCGGATGCCCCGGTTTGCCATCCTGCGTCGTGCCGCGCCAGATGACATGGGCGGGATGCGTTGCGCGCGCGTCCAGAACAGCCTTCAAATCAGATGTTTCCAAAGCGACCAGATCACCAAGCAGGATCATAAAGGCAGGTGCCTTCGGCAATTGCGCCACGGCGCCGCGCATCGTGCCGGACATGCCCTCATCGGCTTGCGGAACGGTTAGGATTCTAACGTCAAGGTCAGCAATCGTGTCGTGCCTTGAATCGGCTTTTTGGTGTAGCGCCACATAGACCGGTTCTCCCGCCGCAGAGGCCATGCGCACTTGCCTGCGCAAAAGTGGGACACCATCGACATCCTCAAGCATCTTGTCGCGCGTGCCCATGCGTGACGATTGCCCTGCAGCAAGGATCAGGATTGGGATCATCCGCGCATCACCGCTCCATCAGGTTCAAACAAAGGCGTCGTGATGCGTTTGGCTTTGCGCAATTGGCCCATGATCTCAATCTCGACTTCCAGATCACTGGTCGCCAAGGCGCGCGGCACCAAGGCCAGCGCGATGGATTTTCCTGTATGATGCGCATATCCGCCGGAGGTACAAAAACCCTGCACAATGCCGTCGATGAACACTGGCTCATAGGCCACAACATCTGCATCATCTGCGTCCACTTCGAACACGACAGTGGTGCGGGCAGGGGGATTGGCGCGTTCTGCCTCAGCCGCGGCCCGTCCGATGAAATCGACGTTCTTCTTGAAACTGATGAAGCGATCCATGCCGGTTTCCGCCGCTGTATAGTCAGGTGAAAACTCTGACAGCCAAGAGCCAAAAAAGCGGTCCAGCCGCAAGGACATCATCGCGCGCATGCCGAACGGTGTGATCTCGAGCGATTGCCCCGCATGCCAAAGCGACCACCATAGTTGGCGCTGGTCCATTGCATCGCAGTAAATCTCATACCCCAGATCGCCAGTATAGCTGACCCGTTGCACGATGCAGGCCACCTGACCGATTGTCATACGGCGCACATCCATGAATTTAAGGTCCGTCACATTATCGCGGGTGCAAGCGGCGAGCAGATCACGCGCCTTGGGTCCCGCAATTTGGAACCCTGTGCGCCTGTCAGAGATGTTTTCGACCTGTGCGTCGGGGTGGGCGTTCTGCATGAACCATCGGTGGTGTATCTCCTGCGCGCCATAGCTGGCGGTGATCTGAAATATATCCTCCGCAAGACAAGACACCGTGAAATCCCCCCAAAGCCGTCCTTTGGGCGACAACATCGGCGTGAGCGACATGCGCCCCGGCGGCGGGATCCGGCCCGCCATAATCCGGTCAAGCCATGCGCGTGCGCCTGTGCCTGTGACGGCGAATTTGCCGAAATTCTGCACCTCATTGATGCCAACACCGCTGCGCACCGCTTTTACCTCGCGTGCGGTCGCAGCAAAGGCGTTGGAGCGGCGGAAGGTGGGTGTTTCATACTCTGGCTCGCCGTTCTGGGCGAAGTAATTCGCCACCTCGAGGCCAAACTGATGTCCCCAGACGGCGCCCAGATCGCTGAAGATATCGTACATCGGCGTGGTGCGATGCGGTCGCGCGGCGGGCAGTTCTTCATTGGGATAGCTGACGGAAAATCGGTTCTGGTAGTTCTCGATCACCTTGGGCCGGGTATATCCCGGCGTGATCCATTTGCCATAGCGCCCCACATCCATTGCCGTCACGTCACGCTCGCATTCGCCTTCAACCATCCATTGCGCCAGCATCAGGCCGACGCCGCCACCTTGGCTAAAGCCCGCCATGACGCCACAAGCAGACCAGTAGTTTTGCAAACCGGGAACGGGTCCGACCAATGGGTTGCCGTCAGGGGCAAAGGTAAAGGGGCCGTGGATGACAGATTTCACACCCGCACGCTCCAACACGGGAAAGCGCCTGTATGCGAAATCAATCGAGTCAGCGATTTTGTCGAGGTTGTCAGGCAGCAACTCATGCCCGAACTCCCAAGGTGTCCCGTCAACCGCCCATGGTTCACAGGGTTGTTCGTAAAACCCAATACACAACCCGCGCCCTTCTTGCCGCAGATAACTTTCACCTGCTGGGTCCATCACATGCGGATGCTCGGCGGCGCGCTCATAAATCTCGGGTAGATCATCCGTGACGATATACTGATGTTCCATCGGATGCAGCGGCACGTAGCTGCCTGCCATCGCGGCCACTTCCCGCGCCCAAAGCCCTGCGGCATTGACCACATGTTCGGCATGGATGGTGCCTTTGTCTGTCACCACATCCCAGGTGCCATCGGCGCGCTGGTTTGTCTCGATCACCTTGGTGTGCAGTTCAATCGTGGCCCCGCCCATGCGCGCGGCCTTGGCATAGGCGTGGGTCGTGCCGGATGGGTCCAGATGCCCATCAAGTGGGTCATAGAGCCCGCCGACAATACCATCGAGGTTGGTGATTGGGGCGATCTTGGCGATGTCTTCGGGACCAACAATTTCGGTCTCCAACCCCATATAGCGGTGCTTGGCGCGTTCTGCGACCAGCATGTCGAACCGGTCCTGATTGTCGGCCAAGGTCACACCACCGACATGGTGCAGGCCGCAAGACATGCCCGTGATCTCTTCCAACTCGCGATACAGCTTGATGGTATAGCCCTGCAAAGCCGCCATATTCGTATCGCCATTCAGCGTGTGAAACCCGCCCGCGGCGTGCCAAGTCGACCCTGACGTCAGCTCGGACCGTTCCACAAGCATGACGTCAGACCAACCCAATTTGGTCAGGTGATAAAGGACCGATGCGCCGACAACGCCGCCGCCGATAATCAGGGCTTGGGTAGTGGTTTTCATGGACTTCACTCCTGTCTTGCTCAGACCAATATGGCGCTGAAAAAGCCACAGTCGGTTCAGAAAACGACATGCCGTGTCGGTGAATGGCTATCGCTTTGACGCACCATTGCAGACGCTCAAGAGGTCATCAAACGAAAGGTTTCCTGAATGCGCACCCATGCCCAAGCCGTTGTCATCGGAGGTGGGCTGATCGGCTGTTCTATCCTGTATCATCTGGCGAAACTAGGGTGGACGGATGTGGTGCTGCTGGAGCGAGATGAGTTGACATCGGGATCAACATGGCACGCAGCAGCCAACATTCATGGGCTGCATGACAGTACCAATATCAGCCGCATCCAGCACTATACCATGAACCTTTATAACACGTTGGAGGATGAGACAGGACAGTCTTGCGGCGTTTTCCAACCCGGCTCGCTTTACTTGGCGCAGACCGAAGAACGCGAGCATCAGCTGAGGCTGCAAGCCGCGAAGGCCAAGTTTTATGGGATGAATTTCTACGAGGTTGATCGGGCAGAGGCAGAGCGTCTGCATCCATTGGTGGATTATGACGGCGTCCGCTGCATCATGTTTGAACCTGATGGCGGCAACGTGGACCCATCTGGTGTAACGAATGCCTACGCCATTGGCGCGCGCCAGAAAGGAGCAGAGATTTACCGATTTACGCCGGTGACCGCGACTGTTCCGCAGGCTGATGGTTCTTGGATCGTCGAAACACCAAAGGGCGCTATCAAGACCGAATGGGTGATCAATGCTGCGGGCCTCTGGGGGCGCGAAGTGGCCAAGCTGGCAGGGATTGAACTGCCGCTTTTGCCGACAGAACATCAGTATTTCGTCACCGAAACGATTGCTGAAATTGCGGCGATGGACCGCCGTTTACCATCAGTCGCGGACCGTGATGGAGAATACTACCTGCGCCAAGAAGGGCAGGGGCTATTGGTGGGCGCCTACGAAAAGGATGTGCGCTTCTGGGCCGAAGATGGCACGCCGCAGGGTTTTGGTCATGAGTTGTTCGCTGATGATCTGGAGCGTATTGAGGACAATATGATGCGCGCCATAGACCGTGTGCCAGCAGTGGGTGAAGCGGGGATCAAGCGGGTCATCAACGGCCCGATGATATGGTCACCGGATAGCAACGTGCTTTATGGCCCGCACCCCGATTTGCAAAACTACTTTTGCTGCAACGGCATTATTCCGGGGTTCAGCCAATCTGGCGGCATGGGCTTGATGGCTGCCCAGTGGATCATCAATGGAGAAAGCGACTATGACATGTTCGCTTGGGATGTGGCACGGTTTGGCCCTTGGGCCGATGCAAAGTTCACCAAGGCGCGGGTGGGCGACCAATATGCCAAACGCTTTGCCATCCACTTTCCCAACGAAGAACGATCAGCGGGGCGGCCCGTGCGAACGCGGCCCGTCTATGAAATTCAAAAAGCAATGGGTGCTGTCTTTGGGTTGAACTATGGCTGGGAGCATCCGTTATGGTTTGCTGATACGCCGGGTATGGCGGATACCAACGGCTTCACACGCCAAAACTGGTTTGAACCCGTGGGGCAAGAGGCCCGCATGTTGCGCCAATCGACTGGGATCATTGATATTTCAAACTTTGCCAAATACGTGGTGAAGGGTCCAGGTGCTGCGCATTGGCTGAACGCTGTCTTCGCAAACAACATGCCCAAGGCGGTCGGACGGTCCTGCCTGACCCCACTGATTGGTGTGAACGGCGGGATCGCGGGGGATTTTACCGTAACCCGACTGGCTGATGATGAATTCATGATCATCGGTGGCGGTGCCGCTGAACGATATCATCAGCGGTTCTGGAAAGAGGTCCCATTGCCAGAAGGGACTACCTTTGAAAGTCACACTGACACAATGTGCGGCTTTAACGTGGCCGGCCCGCAATCGCGCGCCTTGTTGGCAGGCCTGACCAATGCGGACCTAAGCACCGAGGCTTTTCCTTTCATGCGTTCGCAGCGCATCACTGTCGCAGGTGTTCAGGTGGTTGCTTTGCGCGTCTCATTCACCGGCGATCTTGGGTGGGAGTTGCATTGCGCGCAAGCCGACCAATTGCAGCTTTACAATGCCTTGGTTGAGGCCGGTAAAGAGATGGGCGCAGGGCCGGTCGGGTCGCGCGCGTTGATGTCTTTGCGCATCGAGAAAGGCTATGGCAGTTGGAGCCGTGAATATTCACCGGAATACTGGCCACAAGAAGTTGGCTTGGACCGATTGATTAAGATTGATAAGGATTTTTTGAACAAAGACAAATACCTGAAGATCAAAGATAATGCCCCACGCGAAGTACTGTCCTTGATTGAGGTGCACGACATCGCGACCGCTGATGCCACCGGTGGCGAGCCAATCTTTCTGCCTGATGGTACTCCTATCGGGCGAGTAACATCAGGTACCTACGGCTACAGTGTCGAAAAATCACTCGCGCTCGGCTACCTCAGGAATGTCAAACCGGGCACCACTGTTGACGTCATGATCCTTGGCAAGCCGCATCGCGGCGTCGTTCTGACGGAGCCACCGTTTGACCCCGTCGGAACGCGACTACGTGCTTAAGGAATGATGCGCGTGTATTTGGTGCCTTCCAGCGTCGCACCTAAGCGCAGACCGGTCTGCGCAAACACGACCGCGATCACTGGCGCAAGCGACGTTGTTGTTTCCGCGCGCAGCATCTCGCTTTGATCCCGGAACGCATATTCAATATCCGCGCCCGCAGCCCAGCCGGGCCCACGACGGAACTCCAGCAATGCTTCGGGCGTCATGAAAAACAGCACATGGCTGAATTGCTGCGCACCGATTTGCAAACCGGCACTGCCAGATGTGGCTGAGTAGTAATCGACCGTCGATGAGCCCACACGCAACGCGCCACGCCCAAAGGAACCACCCAGCCCAAGCCCGACTTCGGTCACCAGTGGCATAACCAAGGTCCCGGCAGCGCGTGACGCCAGGTCGCGTGTTCCGGGGAACTCTGCGAACATGCCTTCCAGCGTGGTGTCAACGCGCGCGTCAATCGTGGCCGCACCGGGGCTGCCGATGCCGTTGCTGCATGCAGCAAGCGACGATGCTGCCAAACTACCCAGCGCGAAGCTGCGCCTTGAAAGATGTTTCATGATATATCCGCCTATTTGCCTGTGATGGAGACGTTTTTCGCCCCTTATGTACAGTGTTATAAGGCAGCGCAGACGATGTGTCACGCAGGAAGGTAAACACCGAGCGAGTTGCCGGATCGTGTGCTTGAGCTACCTTTTCTACTGATCTTTTGATCATTCGAATGGAGGAAACAATGAAGAATACACTAATGGTCGCCGCAAGCATCTGTTTCGCCGGCGTAGCTGCATTCGCTGACGGACACCGCAGCGCAGCACCTGAAGATGCCAGAGTCTATATCATATCACCTGCCGACGGCGCCGTTGTCAGCAACCCCGTCACAATCGTTTTTGGGCTTGAAGGCATGGGCGTGGCCCCCGCAGATGTTGAAGTTGAGAATACTGGCCATCATCACCTTTTGATCGATACGGACCCTGGCACGTTGGATATGGAGTCCGGGTTGCCAGCGACCGATCAGGTTGTGCACTTTGGCGGTGGGCAAACACAGGTGACAAAGGATCTGCCCGCAGGCACCCATACCCTACAGTTGCTGTTAGGTGATTGGACGCACGTCCCTCATGATCCACCAGTGATGAGCGAAGTGGTAACAATCACGGTGGAAGAATAGCTGATGTGCGGATCGCAATAGGAACGGCGTTAGGTCTGCATTAACTTTGCAGCCTCAGGCGCAAAATAGGTGAGTATCCCATCGCAACCTGCGCGCTTGAAAGCCAGCAGGCTTTCCATCATCACCTTTTCTCCATCCAGCCATCCGTTCTGGGCCGCTGCCTGCAGCATCGCATATTCGCCACTCACCTGATAGGCATAGGTGGGTACGCCAAAGCTGTCCTTCACCCGGCGGCATATATCCAGATAGGGCATGCCGGGTTTGACCATGATCATGTCGGCCCCTTCGGACAGGTCGCGCTCTACAAGCCGTAAGGCCTCATCACTATTGCCGGGGTCCATTTGGTAGGTGTTCTTATCACCCGTCAGCGCAGACGAAGCACCAACGGCATCACGGAAGGGCCCATAGAAAGCAGAGGCGTATTTGGCCGTATAGCTGAGGATGGCGACGTTCTGATGACCGTCTGCCTCTAACGCTGCGCGGATCGCGCCAATGCGCCCGTCCATCATATCGGACGGCCCAAGGATATCCGCGCCAGCCTCGGCCTGTGCAAGCGCCATCTTTACAAGCGCATCAACTGTGCGGTCATTCACGATTTCCCCGTTTTCAACAAACCCGTCATGGCCGTTGATGTTATAGGGGTCGAGCGCGATATCGGTCATCACAGCGATATCTGGGGCGACGTCCTTGATCGCGCGAATTGCTTGATTGGTCAGATTGCCCGAATCCCACGCCATCGCGCAATCTTCGGTGCGGGCGTCCATACTGGTGTAGGGAAAGAGACAAATCGCAGGAATACCCAGCGATTGCGCCTCTTTCGCAGCCAGTGCGACGCGGTCAACCGTGCGGCGCACAACGCCGGGCATGGAGGCCACAGGCGTCTCAGTGTCTTTGCCGTCCATCACAAAAACTGGCCATATCAGATCATCCACAGTCAGCGTATTCTGGCGGGCCAGCGCGCGCAAAGCCGGGCTTTGCCGCATCCGGCGTAGCCGTGTCGCGGGGTAGGGGGCGATAGTGGGTTTCATGAGCGGCGGCCTCTTTTCGTGATGCTTGATTGGTGGCATGGATTTTGCGGCATCACAAGGCTGGGCAAGCCGCCAACGGGACGCTAGGTTCCGCCAAACACGACAACGAGCATTGGAATACCCCTTGGACTGGACGCTGGCCATTTTGCGCCTCATTGAACTACAGACATTCACCAGCTTTTGGTATTGGCTTGTTGTCATCGTAACCTGGTCAATTGCCGGAAATTGGCTGATTGGGATCCCGTTCGATATGCTGTTTCGGGCGCGCAAATGCGCCGAGGCGGAATTGGCCGACCTTGAGGCGCTGGTCGATATCAATGTGCGCCGGATTATCTGGACAGATCGTGTTTTTGGCGCTGCAATAGCGGGGTTGATTGGCTTTTTTCTCTGTTCCTTGGGTGTTGTAGGCTTTGTCTATGGGTTGGAGCTAGGGCAAGGACTTTTCATGTTGGCCGCACCGTTGACACTGGTTGTTATCCTCAATCTGCGATTGGCCCGACAGCTTGACGCGGCCCCTTTGACGGGACGGCCCCTTGTCAGACGGCTATTTCTGGTGCGGCTCTGGACGCAGGTGATTGCGATGATCGCGCTGTTCTTTACCGCGATGTACGGCATGTATTACGCAATTTCATCGCAAGTGCTGTTCTAACCGGTTGACACCACAAGCGCGCAGGGTAGGTCAGCGGCATGCCAGATCCCAACCACATCACCGTCAGCGGCGCGCCCGAAGGGTATGACGCACAACTGATCCTTGCTGAAATGGGCAAGGGGACACCCGTTTTGCATCTCGCGCGTGATGACAAGCGGCTGGCCGCGATGCAGGCGGCGCTTACGTTTTTTGCCCCTAACATACCTGTTTTCGTCTTTCCTGCATGGGATTGCCTACCCTACGATCGGGTATCGCCCAACACCGATATTTCGGCAGCGCGTATGGCGACATTGGCTGCGCTGGTGCATGGCATGCCCGAACAGTTCATCATCTTGACCACGCTGTCTGCCGCGACACAACGCGTGCCTGCGCGCAGCCTGCTGCGCGAGGCCGCGTTCAAGGCAACGGTTGGCAAACGGATGGATGAAGACGCGTTGCGCCAGTTCCTTGTCCGCATGGGCTTTACCCAAAGCCCTACGGTGATGGAGCCTGGCGATTATGCCGTGCGCGGCGGTATCATTGATATCTATCCACCGGGGCAATCTGGCCCGGTCCGATTGGATCTTTTTGGTGATGTGTTGGACGGGGCGCGCCGCTTTGATCCGGCAACCCAACGGACCACCGAAAAACTGACCGAGGTTGAACTCGCACCAGTGTCCGAAGTGATCCTTGATGAGCAGGCAATCACCCGGTTTCGGCAGAACTACCGTTTAGAGTTCGGGGCCGCGGGCACCGATGATCCGCTTTATGAGGCGGTTTCAGCCGGGCGCAAACATGCCGGTGTTGAGCATTGGCTGGGCTTCTTCCAAGACGATCTAGAAACGCTGTTTGACTATCTGCCCAAGGCGACGGTCACCCTTGATGATCAGATGACCCCAATGCGTGTCGCCCGTTGGGACAGTATCGCCGACCAATATGGCACGCGGATGCATGCGTTGTCCCAAAAGCGGCGGATGGATAGCGTTTATAAGCCAGCCCCGCCGGAATTACTCTATATGGATGATGCATCCTGGGAGGCGGCCATTGCGGATCGCCGCGTGATGCAGTTTTCACCTCTCAAGCAAGCCACCGGACCCGGCGTTATTGATGCTGGTGGGCGCATCGGGCGGAATTTCTCGCCAGAACGTCAGCAGGAAAAAATCAGCCTTTTCAGTGCGTTGGCCGATCATATGAAGACCAAGATGGATAGCGGTCCCGTGGTCATTGCGTCCTACTCTGAAGGTGCGCGCGAGCGTCTGGAAGGGCTGATCGAAGACGAGGGTGTCGCGGAGGCCATCACTGTGACGGACTTCAGCCGCGTCGGCAAACGTGGATTGCATCTCGCGGTTTGGGCGCTGGATCATGGGTTTGAAGCGCCCGGTCTGACGGTGATTTCCGAACAGGATGTGCTGGGCGACCGGTTGATCAGGCAGACCAAACGCAAACGGCGCGCCGAGAATTTCCTATCCGAAGCGAACAGCCTCAGCCCAGGTGATCTGGTGGTCCATGTCGACCACGGCGTTGGGCGCTATACGGGCATGGAGGTCGTCACGGCCCTCGGTGCGGCGCATGAGTGCTTGCTGCTGGAATATGCCGAAGATTCAAAGCTTTATCTACCGGTTGAGAATATTGAGCTGCTGTCCAAATACGGGCATGAAACCGGGTTACTGGATAAGCTGGGCGGCGGTGCATGGCAGGCCAAAAAAGCGAAACTCAAAGAACGCATCCGGCAGATTGCCGAAAGGCTGATCCGGGTCGCGGCGGAACGCGAACTGCGTACCGCACCTGCGCTTGATCCGCCCGATGGGCTGTGGGACCAGTTTTTGGCGCGGTTTCCTTATGTTGAGACCGATGATCAGCTCGCCGCGATTGAAGACGTTCTGACTGACTTGGGATCAGGCAAACCAATGGATCGTCTGATCTGCGGCGACGTTGGCTTTGGCAAAACCGAAGTTGCGATCAGAGCGGCCTTTATTGCGGCACTTTCAGGGGTGCAGGTCGCGATCATCGCGCCAACGACGCTGCTGGCACGCCAGCACTATCAGAACTTCGCCGAAAGGTTCCGGGGTTTTCCTGTGAACGTACGCCCGCTGTCGCGGTTTGTGTCGACCACGGATGCCAACCTGACCCGCGAGGGGCTGACAAAGGGCACGGTGGACATTGTTGTTGGTACTCATGCGCTGCTGGCCAAAAGTGTACGGTTCAAGAACCTTGGCTTGTTAGTCATTGATGAAGAACAGAAATTTGGTGTTCAGCATAAGGAGCGGTTGAAACAATTGCGTACCGATGTGCATGTGCTGACGCTGACTGCGACGCCCATACCACGCACCTTGCAACTATCGCTGTCCGGGGTGCGCGATCTGTCGATCATCGGCACGCCGCCCATCGATCGGTTGGCCATCCGCACCTATGTCAGCGAATTCGACACGATCACGGTACGCGAAGCGCTTTTGCGCGAACACTATCGCGGTGGGCAGTCGTTCTTGGTCGTGCCGCGGATCAGCGACATGGCCGAGATGGAAGACTTCCTCAAACGCGAGGTGCCTGAGGTATCTTACATATCTGCGACGGGCCAGATGGCTGCGGGCGAACTTGATGACCGTATGAACGCCTTTTATGACGGTAAATACGATCTGCTACTGGCCACAACCATTGTTGAAAGCGGCCTCGATATCCCAACCGCGAACACGATGATCGTCTGGCGCGCAGATATGTTCGGCCTCAGCCAGCTATATCAGATCAGGGGCAGGGTGGGCCGGTCAAAGACCCGTGCCTATGCCTATCTGACGACGAAACCACGTCAGAAACTGACAGATACGGCGCAGAAACGTCTGCGCGTGCTGGGGTCGATTGATACGCTGGGGGCTGGGTTTACCCTCGCATCTCAGGATTTGGATATTCGCGGCGCCGGCAACCTGCTGGGTGAAGAACAGTCTGGCCAGATGCGCGAAGTGGGGTATGAACTGTACCAGCAAATGCTGGAAGATCAGATCGCCGCCATCCGCTCTGGTCAGGCGGAAGGGATCATTGATGACGGGCAATGGGCGCCGCAGATCAATCTCGGCGTGCCCGTGCTAATCCCCGAAGACTATGTGCCTGATCTGGATGTGCGATTGGGGCTTTATCGACGCTTGTCGGAACTGACGACGAAGGTTGAATTGGAAGGCTTCGCCGCCGAGTTGATTGACCGCTTTGGCAAACTGCCGCGCGAGGTGAATACCTTGATGCTGGTTGTGCGCATCAAGGCGATGTGCAAGCGGGCCGGGATTGCCAAGCTCGATGCGGGGCCAAAGGGCGCAACGATCCAATTCCACAATGATAAATTCGCCTCTCCCAAAGGGTTGGTGGAGTTTATTGAGGCGCAGGACGGACTGGCCAAGGTCAAGGACAACAAGATCGTCGTACGTCGCGACTGGGCCAAGGAACGTGACAAGATCCAAGGCGCGTTCAACATTGCGCGCGATCTTGCGCAAAAGCTGGCAGCAGAAAAGAAAAAGGCTGGCTAGGGCCTGTGGATCAAGCCTCACCCGGCCGTTTGATCATTGTGGTCAACCACAGGGCCAATATTGCAAGGATTAATGTGCCAATTGCATTGGGCAGGGGTGTGCCATCAAACTGCAAGGCAATCGGCACCGCGATGATCACAGCGCCAATCGTCGCAACAGCAGCCATCACAGAGGCCGCCAGACCTGCGATATGCCCCATTTCTTCCATCCCAAGCGCATTGAGGTTCCCAATCGTCAAACCCGCCTGAAAAAAGTTGCACATCACCCAGAACGCATAGGCTGCAAGACCGATCACATTGGGGACATCCAATAGCAGCAGGCCAATCAAGCCTGCGGTCACCCCGATCTGTCCGATATACATCGCGCGAATAATCGCCCGCATACCTAACCGCACGACAAGCTTTGCATTCACAAACCCTGCTGATGCGGCAAGTACTGCGATACCGCCAAACCAAAGGTGAAACACATCACCTTGACCATAGGTTTCATCAAACACCTGTTGCGTTGACGATAACATGCTGAACAACATGCCAAATGTCAGCGTTTGAACCAGAATAGACAGGCGCGCCGTGCGATGCATGAACATCTCGACCACAGCACCGGAAAGGGCGGTGATACTCAACGGGCGCCGTTTGTCCGGGGTGAGCGTTTCAGGTTGTCGCAGCAACATCCAAACGGTTGTGATCATTGAAAACAGCATGAAGGCGATAAAAATCGCATGCCAGCCAAATTGGACGATGATGTAATGCCCAATTGTCGGGGCTAGGGCGGGGACAAGGGCGAAGACGATCATGATAAAGGACAGGATGCGCGCCATATCTGGCCCAGCATAAAGATCACGCACCACGGCGAGCGCGACCACGCGAGGCCCGGCTGCGCCCAGCCCCTGCACCAAACGGGCGACCAGCATCACCTCAAGCGTTTGGGCCTGCCATGCCACCGCGCTGGCCAGAATATAAACGACTGCTCCACCGATCATCACAGGCTTGCGGCCATAGGCATCGGAAAGAGGGCCGGTAAACAGGGTCCCGATCCCCATGCCCAGCACAAAGCTGGTGATGATCAACTGCGCCTGATTGAGGTTATCTGGCGACAAGGCCGCGCCCATATCGGGCAAGGCCGGCAACATCGCGTCGATTGAAAAAGATATCGTTGCCGCGACCATCGCCATCAGCGCGATAAATTCGGCTTGAGGCAGCGGCTTGAGAGGTTTTTTCGCGCTCATTCAGCGGCTGCGATCTGGTCCATGATGTCTTTGATCACATCAACCCACATTTCGGGTGGTTGCGCGCCGGGCACGGCATGTTGCTGGGCCACAATAAATGTCGGGACCGAGTTTACACCCATCTCGCGACTATGCTTGTCACGGGCGCGGATATCATCCGTGTCCGAATTTGAAGCCAAGAGTTTCGTTACCATCGCCGCATCCATTTCAGCGGTGTCGGCAATATCGGCCAACACCTCATGATCGCCAATATCGCGGCCATCGACGAAGTAGGCTTTAAACAGCAGGTCAACGACAAAAGATTGCCGTTGTTCGATCCCCGCCCAATGGATCAGGCGGTGCGCATCGATGGTGTTGGGGGTCTTTTTGATGGCATCAAAGTTGATATGCGCGCCAGAACTTTCGGCATGTTCCACCACCGGCGCATAGGCTTTCACTGCCCCTTCCTTGCCGCCAAACTTGCCTTCCAGATAGGCGCGTCGGTCCATGCCTTCGACGGGCATATCGGGGTTCAACTGAAACGGGTGCCATTCGATGGTAAAGGGATGATCGGGAAACTGCGCAAGCGCCTTATCAAGGTTGGTCTTGCCGATATAGCACCACGGGCAGATTGGGTCGGAAATAATATCAAGCTTGACCATATGCGGCTCTCCCATGTGCGATACTGTGTTCCCTTTCGTCTATCACGTCTGAGCGAAGGGGAAACCTGCAATAAAGCGCAGCGCCCATAGCCCGGTTGCAAGATGTCAAAGCGCTGCTTATGACACGTTTATGGCAGAGACTGATCCCAAGAACCTGATCCGCATCGCGCATGAAAGTGGCGAAAGCGGTGTGGCGCAACCGCTTGATCTGGGTGCACGGGTGCGCGAACTGCGCAAAGCCCGCGACTGGACGCTGGAACAGGCCGCACAGCAGGCTGGGTTGGCGCGCTCGACCCTGTCCAAGATTGAAAACGGGCAGATGTCGCCGACCTATGATGCGCTCAAGAAACTGGCGGTGGGTTTGGAAATCTCTGTCCCGCAACTGTTCACGCCGCCATCCAAGGGGCAGGTGAACGGGCGCATGGCGGTGACGCGTAACGGTGAAGAGGCTGAAAAAGTCACGACCACCTATGAACACGCGCTTTTGGCGGAAACATTGACCGGCAAAAAAATGCTACCCTATCGAACCCGCGTCCGCGCGCGCAATGTTGAGGATTTTGAAGGTTGGGTGCGCCATGACGGCGAAGAATTTCTTTACGTGCTGACCGGGCAAATCCGGCTCTATACCGAATTTTATGAACCGTTCGATCTGAAGCGCGGTGACAGCGCGTATTACGACGCCTCAATGGGGCATAACGTGGTATCAATCAGCGCTGAGGATGCAACGATCCTTTGGGTCACATCACTGAACTAGTCTTTCGGGAACAAGCGCGGCAAGATCAGTGCTGCAAGACCAACGCCCACAATCTGCATGATGATAAACATCGGGATATGTGCCGGGTTGATGCCTGCGAATGTATCACTAAACCCCCGCGCGATAGTGACAGCCGGGTTCGCAAAACTGGTCGATGACGTGAACCAGTAAGCGCCCGTGATGTAGAGAGCGACGAGGGTCGGTACCGCATCGGGTCGGTTTTTGATGCCGCCAAAGATCACAAAAAGCAGGCCGAAAGTGGCAAGGATTTCCGAGAACCATTGCGCCACGCCTGTACGGTCCGTTGTAGAGGTCTGCAAAATGCTGAGGTCGAACATGATATGTGCGGCCCAAACACCCAAGATACCACCAACGATCTGCACGATCACATAAGGGATCGCCTCGCCCATGCTGATTTCTTTACGCAACAAAAAGGCGAGTGTCACAGCTGGGTTGAAATGCGCGCCAGATATCGGACCCAGTGTTGTGATGATCACATAAAGAATACAGCCCGTCGCAATCGCATTGGCCAGCAATGCAATCGCTACATTCCCGTCGGCAAGAGCGGCACCCATGATGCCGGACCCTACAACACCAATCAGCAGAAATGCCGTGCCCAGCCCCTCGGCCAATAGCTTTTGCATCATTAAGACCCGATCCGATTGAAGACTGACTGCAAATCCTCTTGTGTCATTTCTTCAAACGGAAGTGCAAGAAATGCAGCCGCTTTCGCAGACAAAAGCGCATAAGTCTCGGCAAAAGCGGCAGGTTGCTCTTGCGGGGCTGCGGCGGCTGGATCTTCAACCCCCCAATGCGCGCGCAAAGGGGCGCCCGGCCAATAGGGGCATTCCTCGGCGGCCGCCGATCCGCAAACGGTGATGACGGCATCCATCACTGGCGCATTTGGGGCGGTGTAGTCATCCCAGCTTTGTGATGTCAGACCATCTGTCGGAAACCCCTTCTCGGCCAAAAGGACAAGAGATTGTGGATGCACTTTACCTGCTGGCTTTGATCCTGCCGACCACGCTTTGATGCGGCCTTCGGAACGATGGGTGAGGATGGATTCAAGCAGGATGGAACGGGCAGAGTTGCCGGTGCACAGAACAAGGATATTCATCTTGGGCCTTCATATTGCGTCATGCCCGCCTAGTCGCCGAATGTAACAACTCTACGACAGTGCGGATCAAACCGGCTATTCCTCGTACCACCACACATCGGGTTGCCAACCGGGCCAATCGCCAAAGATAGGAATATAGTCGGGGTGCTTCAGCTCTTTGACCTGCGCAATCCGGCTGATATTCCACTGATAGATCGGGATGACATAGCGCCCCGCGGTGAGCACCCGGTCCAGTGCTTTGACAGCCGCGACAAAGTCATCCTGACTGTCTGATGTCAGCATGTGGTTAATCATGGCATCCGCGGCGGCGGACTGAACGCCCATTAGGTTGCGCCCACCGACTTGGTCGGCACTGTCTGACCCGTAATAGTCGTACTGCTCGTTGCCGGGCGACAGCGACAAAGCGCGCCGATAATAAGCCATGTCAAATTCATAGGCGTCAGTACGTTCCTTAAACTGGGCGCTATCAGCGACTGTCACTACAGGCGTGATCCCGATGCGCGACAGCGACTCCATATAAAGGTCAATGATCGACTGCATCTCCGTTGAACCTTGGTCGAGCAAAATTTCCAGTTCAAAGTCATTGCCGTCGGCATCGCGCAAGGCACCATCCTGAATGGTCCAACCTGCGGCCTCGAACATCTCAAACGCCTTGGCCGTGCCTGCGCGGTTGCGTTCTGATCCGTTGCTGACGGGCAGGGCATAGCCTTCAAGGGTGCCGGGGATCAGATCATCGGCGAAAGGCGCCAGGAATTCAGCGACACGGCCCGTGGCCGGGCCGCTGTCCATCGCCAAGGGTGAATTCGACCAATAAGAGGCAATGCGCGGCTGCGCCGACCCGGTCATCGTTTCATTGATAAACTCAAAGTTGAACGCATGGATCAACGCATCTCGCACGCGCCAATCGGCAAGATGTTCGCGGCGCGTATTGATTGCAAAGCCTGTCATGCCGGACGGGCGTTGATGTTCAATCACTTCCTTGACGATATCACCGCTTTGCACGGCAGGAAAATCATAGCGGGTGTCCCAGCGAACCACGTTAAATTCGCGGGTGGCGTTCACTTCGCTCACCTTGAATGCCTCAAACGCGGCGGTTTCATCGCCGAAAAATTCCAAACGGACCTCATCAAGGTTGTTGGTGCCAACGCGAAACGGCACATCAGCGCCCCAGTATTCCGGGTTCCGGCGCAGCGATACAAAGCGACCGGGATCAAAATCATCAATGATGTAGGGCGAAGACGTGATCGGTACGATCTCGGTCGTACTTTCGGCAAAATCAACGCCGTCCCATTGATCCTTTTTCAGGATTGGGCGCAGGCCTGCAAGCAAGGCAAGTTCGCGATCTTCGACGTTGAAGGTGAAACGCACTATGCGGTCGCCAACTTGTTCAAGGCTTTCAACCTTGGACCAGAAGCCCAGATAGCGGGGATGGCCCACGGTACCCAATGTTTCATACGACCACATCACATCTTCGATGGTGACGGGGCTCCCGTCCGAGAATGCGGCCTCTTCATGCAGTGTGAATTCCACCCATTCGCGGTTCGGTCCGGTCTCGACCGATTCGGCCAAAACACCATAAAGCGAGAAGGGTTCGTCCAATGACCGGCCCATAAAGCTTTCGCCCAAGAAGTATCTCAGCTGCCATGGAACCGATCCTTTGCGGATGAACGGGTTGAGGCTGTCAAAGCTGCCGACCTCTGCGGTGACAATCCGACCGCCCTTGGGGGCGTCAGGGTTGGCATAGGGTAGGGACACAAAATCAGGTGGTAGGGCAGGGTCACCATACATAGCTATGCCGTGCTGTGGTTCTGCCACCGCCATTTTTGTAGCCAAGGTTACGGCCAGTGCGGTCGCGATCGCGGATGTTCTTTTGGCAAATAGACGTGTCATTTTCTAGGGCCCCTCACTGCTGCTTTCTTATTTATGACCAAACCGTAAAGAGGGTTTTCAACCTTTTCAAACTTTTAGCTTGGAGGCGGGCGAGGGATTGCTTATAACAAGGGTACTGCTCGATAGGTTTCTTGCCTGTATGAAACCTGCCTCAATAACTTTACGCCCGCCTTGTGCGGGCGTTTTTTTTATGGCTCACGGAACCGTATCGTGGCTTTCGCAGTTGCAGCATATAAAGTGAGTCGCAACGCATCAGAATCGGAGCCGCACCATGTCATTATCAGGAAAAACCGCCGTTATTACCGGATCAAACTCGGGCATCGGCCTTGGAGTTGCGCGCGAATTGGCCAAGGCGGGCGCCAATGTGGTGCTGAACTCATTCACCGACCGCGAGGAAGATCATACGCTGGCCGCCGAAATTGCCAAAGTGACGGGTGTTGAAGCGAAATATGTGGCCGCTGATATGTCGAAAGCAGATGATTGCCACCGTTTGGTGGTTGAGGCAGGTGGATGCGATATTTTGGTCAACAACGCTGGCATTCAACACGTAGCCCCGGTGCAGGAATTCCCGACAGCTAAGTGGGATGCGATCATTGCCATCAATCTTAGCTCGGCCTTTCATACAACCGCCGCCGCAGTCACGGGCATGCGCGAACGCGGCTATGGCCGGATCGTGAATATTGCATCAGCTCATGGGTTGACGGCATCGCCCTATAAATCAGCCTATGTCGCAGCCAAGCACGGTATCGTGGGCCTGACCAAGACCATCGGCCTGGAAACCGCGCAAGAGCCAATCACCTGCAACGCTGTTTGCCCCGGTTATGTCCTGACCCCGTTGGTCGAGGCACAAATCCCTGATACCATGAAAGAATATGACATGTCGCGCGAAGACGTGATCAAGAACGTCATGTTGGAACGCCAACCGTCCAAGGAATTCGCCACTGTCGAACAATTGGGCGGCACGGTTGCCTTCTTATGTTCTGATGCGGCAGCCCAGATCACCGGCACCACCATCAGCGTTGACGGTGGTTGGACCGCGCTGTGAAACAGATCAACCTCGCACTTCAGGGCGGTGGCGCGCATGGCGCGTTTACGTGGGGGGTGCTGTATCGTTTGCTGCATGAGGATGACATCGAGATTGCCGCGATTTCAGGCACCTCTGCGGGTGCGTTGAATGCAGCGGCGTTGAAATCCGGCTGGGTGGCGAATGGCCGGGACGGTGCGCTTGAAAATCTTGAATGGCTTTGGGCGCAAATCGGCGGCGTCACCGATCCAGCGTTCGCGCCGTGGATCAGCGCGGCCACACCCACGGCAGAGGTTTGGGCGAAGGCATTGAAATACTCGCCCGTCTACACTGCATTCGACATAACGACGCGCATGTTGTCCCCATATGTTTACGGCCCGGCGATGCAGAACCCATTGGCCAGCATCGTGCAGAAATTTCATTATGATGCCGTCTGCGCAACGGACGGTCCGGCCTTACATATCTGTGCAACCAACGTTCGTTCAGGCAAAATCCGCGTGTTCACCGGGGAAGAGATCATGCCGCAGGTGATTATGGCCTCTGCCTGTTTGCCGAGCCTGTTTCAGGCGGTCGAATTTGAAGACCCCGCCACCGGCAAGGTCGAGGCATTCTGGGATGGCGGATATAGCGGAAACCCTGCGCTATATCCCTTGTTTACCAATGGCTTGCCCGACGATATTCTGATCGTGAACATCAACCCGCTTTACCGCGAAGACCTGCCCATCGACAGTCAGTCGATTGAGAATAGGGTGAATGAGATCAGCTTTAACAGCTCTCTCTTGCGCGAACTGCGCGCGATTGAGTTTGTCAAACGGCTGCTTGCTGAAGGGGCGATCAAGCGCGGCACCATGAAGGATGTGCTTGTCCATATGATTGCCGATGATGCGCTGATGAATAATCTGAACGTGGCGACCAAAACCATCCCCACAGCCGTGATCATCCAGCGCCTGAAAGAGGCAGGCGAGGCAGCCTGTGACACCTTCCTGAAAAATCACAAGCAAGACCTTGGCAAGCGTAGCTCCGTCAACCTGACCGCGATGTTCAGCTAAGCAATTTGGCAGCGAGCGCCCACATGACAAGGCCGATGATGATATCAAGGATGCGCCACGCGCGGGCTGATTGCATCACTGGGGCCAACAACCGTGCGCCATAGCCCAAGGCAAAGAAAAACAGGAATGACGGCAATATCGCTCCTACAGCAAAGGCAATTTTTTGGCTGAGCAAGGGAAATTCGGTTGAAATCGCCCCGATCAAGACAAGCGTATCAAGATAGACATGTGGGTTCAGCCATGTGAACGCGGCACAGGTCATAAGCGCCGCCCACAGCCCGACAGATTGCCCGGTGATTTCCACGGCATAGATGTTTTTCCACGCCGCCCAAAACCGCATGAACCCATAGACAACCAAAAACGCAGCGCCACCCCAGGTCATGACCACGGGCAATGCTGGGAACATTTGCACAATAAAGCCAAAGCCCGCCACACCCGCCGTAATCAAAATGGCATCAGATAGGGCACAAAACAGGCAAAGCCAAAAGACATGAGAGCGTGCAAGCCCTTGACGCAAAACGAAGGTATTTTGCGGACCAATCGCGAGGATAAAAGCTGCAGCGGTTGAAAAGCCCGTAAGCGCAGGGGTGATCATGCGTTATGCGGTCGGGTTTGTGATCTCAACGGCGTCTTTGCCGTTGGGATAAACAAGACCAGCCGAGATCACGAGCTTTGCTGCGTCTTCCACCGTCATATCAAGTTCTTGCACATCGCGTTGCGGCAAAAACAACAAAAACCCCGACGTTGGGTTAGGCGTTGTAGGTAAGAACACCGTTACAAAAGGTTCGCCATCGTTAAGCTTTGCGTCAATCTCGCCCTTGGCATTGATTGAGATAAAGGCGATGGCCCATATACCCCTGCGGGGGTATTCCACCAGACAGGCCTTATCGAAAGATGTTTCGCGTTGCGAGAATACGGTTTCGGCGATTTGTTTGGCAGCGTTATAAATGGAACGCACAACAGGTGTGCGGTCTACCAGACGCTCACCAATCCCGATAAAAGACCGCCCGATCAAGCCTTTGCCGATCCAGCCCACAAGCATCGTAAACACCAGAAAAATGACAACGCCTACACCGCGCACGTTGATTTCAATCTCATTGCCAGGTTCACGACCCAGGATGTCATTCAGTAGGGCCGTCGGTTGATAGGCATCGGGGATAAAGGGCCAAACCCAACTGTCGACCCAGCCCACGACTGTCCAGATCAGCCAGATGGTCAGCCCGATAGGTGCTACAATGATCAGACCTGCCAGAAAATTACCACGCAGCCGTGCGATGATACCGGGCTTAACCCGGCGCTTGGCGTCATTTACTTTTGGATCGATCTTCATCACCGTCTCACAATTACTTGATGCACACTTATGTCGTGGTGTGCGCTACAGCAAGCTATGCGGCGGCAATGGTTGCGCTATTTCGCCATAGCGATGGCTATTTGGGCAGCCAGACGCGCGTTATTACGCACCAAGGCGATATTGGCGGTCAAAGACCGGCCCTCGGTCAGTTCAAAAATACGCCCAAGCAGGAATGGCGTGACCGCCTTGGCGCTGATGCCTTGGGTTTCCGCCTCTTGCAAAGCCTGCGCAATAACGGGTTTGAGCTCATCTGCCGGGATTTGTGCCTCGGTGGGGATTGGATTGGCGACCAACTGCCCACCTTGCAGACCCATCTCAGTCCGCAATTGTTGGGCTTTGGCGATATCGGTGGCGTGATCCATCCGCAAGGGGGCGGGAATTTCAGATGTGGCTGACCAGAACGCAGGCAGCACATCCTGCCTGTAGGCAATGACCGGCACGCCCAGCGTTTCCAAAACTTCAAACGTCTTGGGCAGGTCAAGAATCGCTTTTGCACCCGCACCCACAACGGTCACGGGCGTTTGTGCCAGCTCATGCAAATCTGCCGAGACATCAAAACTGTCTTCTGCACCGCGATGCACACCACCAATACCACCTGTCGCAAAGACGTGAATACCCGCCAGATGCGCCGCAATCATTGTCGCCGCCACCGTTGTGGCCCCTGTGCCGCCCGTCGCCATGCAGGCAGCCATATCCGCACGCGACAGCTTGGCCACGTTTTGCGCCTGACCCAATACCTCCAGCTGATCCGCCTCAAGCCCCACATGCAATGCACCATCCAGCACTGCGATGGTTGCAGGTGTGGCACCTGCTGTGCGTACATCCGCCTCTACCAGTCTGGCCGTTTCGACATTTTGCGGAAACGGCATCCCATGGGTGATAATCGTGCTTTCGAGGGCCACGATAGGTGCACCTGTCTTGCGCGCCTGCGCGACCTCAGCGCTGTAGTGGATAGCGATCATAGGGGTGTCTCTCCGGAAACATAAGTGGCAGCAGCATGAAGCGCACGGGTCAACGCCGCCGCGCGATCCAACCCTTGCACCTCTGATGCGATATGGGCAGCCATGAAGGTATCACCTGCGCCAGTCACGCGTGTGACCATCACGGCAGGTGGGATCTGTGTGATGATATCAGCGGCAGTGCCTTCGGATGCAGAACTCCCCCCGTCAGTGACCAGAACCCGATGCGCCCCGCGCGCGATGAGTGCGCGTGCGGCATCGTCCGAATTGGGAAAGGTCGTCTGACACAACAAACCGGCCTCTTCGAGGTTGACGTAAAGCGTGGCAGACGGATGACCCAACAGCGCCAATAGCCGCTCTGCCTTACCCGGTGAGGCAGGGGCCACCCGTAAGTCAGACGCCGCAAAAAGCGGTGAGGCCGCGATCATTTGCAGCAGTTCTTCGGTCAGGTTGCCATCGAGTGCGACAGGCCCTGCAAATGGGGTCGCCTCTGACCCCAATGTGCCATCAGCCAAGGGGCGCAAAATCTTTTCACCTGCAGCCTCTAACGAATGCGCATCAGCAATGGCGGCTACCAACCCATTCGCACCCTCAACGGCCATATATACGTCTGTCGGCAAATCCTCTGACCTGTAAACATGATCACAGATCATACCCATACGCGCGGCTTCACCGATCAGCTCTTCGCCCGCAGCATCACGGCCAATGGCCGTAAGCAGGGCAGGGGACATGCCAAAGCGGCGCAGGGTCATCGCGATATTCATTGCAACACCACCAGGAAGCCGCGTAATCCGCCCCGGCACATCAGACCCAACGCGCATATGGCTTGCGGATCGTCCTATAACGTCCCACAGCACAGAGCCGATGCAAATAATATCAGGGGTCCGGGTCATGCCAGCCTTCTGGCCCAGCAAAAGGACAAGGGCAAGCCTTACTCAGGCACTCCAAAGGTCAAATTGGCCCAAAGCGTTTCCCAAACTGCGCCAGATTGTGCGGCCAGCCTTTCGCTTGGTTCCCGCAGGACCACTGCGTCCACCATATAAGAATAGCCCGGCTTCACCGGAAAGGTGGCGATCCCATCAGCATCGGTACGGTATAGGGATATCGTCACGCGGCTGTCGGGGGCTTTCTCAAAGACCTCGACTTGCGTGTCGGGGCGCAGGTCATTACGGTAGTATACCTGCACGCTAAACCCACCATCCAGAGTGTCGGTATAGGGGTTCGTGAGGGCCACAATCTCGGTTTCCAATCCAACGCGGCGATCTGCCCCCTGACTATCACCGACACCAATCAGCGTTTTGGCGTGGCGGGAATAGACTTCGGTAAAGCCGTTGTCGGGCAGCCCGCGTGCATCGTGCAAGCTGCGCACATCGCCAAAGTCTTTATGGGTCACGAAGGTCTGAAATTCTTCCCAAGTTTCATAAGAAACAACAGAATTGGTTGCCTGATAGGCTGCGATATTCAGCCCGTCGGCCACAGGCGCTTGTTGCAAGGCTGGCATATCGCCGGGGCGGCCTTCAACACGGGCCGAAGCCTCGCCTGCAAAGAGAACAAAATTGACAAATCGTTGCGGCAGATAAGCCAGTTTAGCACCTGTGAATTCCTGCCCATTGACAATGTTTGCCTCCAAGTTAGTGTCCGCGCTAACCTGATAAGCGGTCGGTTCTATCCAGAATTCATGAGCCACTACAGGCGCTGCAATAAGGCTGAAAATGAGGGCTAGAACGCGCATGAAAACTTCCTTTGTCGTTGATCTAAGGGTGGCCTTTCTGCGCGTGTTGTCAACCGCAGTTCTGTTGTGGATCACAACCCTGTCAATGGCGCAGGCGCATGAGGTGTTTCCCTCAATCGCGGATATGCGCGTGATCGATAATGAGGTCTCGTTTGAGATCAGTGCAAACCTTGAAACCTTTATCGCAGGCATCGACCTGACCGAGACCGCGGACACCAACGAAAGCACGCAAGCGGCCACCTATGATGAGCTGCGCGCACTGCCACCCGAAACACTTGCCGCACGGTTTGAGGCGTTTTGGCCGCAAATGGCGCAAGGTATCACGCTGACGGCTGACGGCGCACCGCTAACGCTTGCGCTGACATCGGTCAGTGTCGGTCCTATTGGTGATGTTGAGGTCGTACGCTTTTCGGTGTTCTCATTTAGCGCCGCTTTGCCGGACGGGGCCGAAACCGTGCAAATGGGCTGGGCACCTGAATTTGGTGTCTTGGTACTGCGGCAGATGGATGTTCCGCTCCCCTATGACGGCTACCTTGAAGCAGGGGCGCTGTCCGCTCCGATATCGATTTCCGGTGGCGGGCAGGCCAGCTGGTTTGCAACCTTTGTCAATTATATCCCTGTAGGCTTTGATCATATCGTGCCCAAGGGGCTCGATCACATCCTATTTGTGCTGGGTCTTTTCTTTTTGGCAGCACGTTTCCGGCCACTGATTTTGCAAGTGTCGCTCTTTACGGTGGCGCATACCATCACACTGGCGCTTGCGGCGCTTGGGTATACGCAATTCATCGATGATTTCACGCAAAGCACATATGATATTGCATTTATCGATATCGTCGAACCTCTGATCGCACTCTCTATCGCTTATGTCGCGATTGAAAACATATTCATGAAGGGGATCAGCCCATGGCGCCCCTTTGTCATCTTTATCTTCGGTTTGCTGCACGGGCTCGGCTTTGCATCGGTTTTGGCCGAATTCGGGTTGCCGGAGGATACATTTGTCGCGGCACTCATCGGTTTTAATGTCGGGGTTGAGGTCGGACAACTTGCTGTAATCGCAGTGATGTTCCTGTTCGTCTGGCAAGCCTTGCGGATCGACCGGGGTGAGAATGAGGTTGCCCGGGGATTGGTGATCTACGGTGTCTTGTTCCTTGTCGGTCTGGGTCTGCTGGTCACAAACACCGATGGCATCTCTGGCTTGCTTGCAGCACCGCTTGGAGTGTTGGAGAACGCGCCATTGCTGCTGGCAATAACGATGCCGGCAATGGCGATACTCTGCTTGGCGGCAATCCAGTTGCGCGACAATGTTGATGCCTACCGCCAGATTGTTGCGGTACCAGCCTCCATCTTTATCGCGACCATTGGTGTCTATTGGTTCATCGCACGGGCGTTTTTGTAACAAGGGGTTAGTTTTGGCCCCAAAAAGCCGTCAAAACACACAATACAACGCTTGCGCAGGCGCAAAACCTCTCATATACGGCGCGCACTAAATCCCGCAAGCGGGGGCGGGTCCGATGGGGAGACATCCCAAAGGATCCACCGGTTGGCAAAACGCTGATCCCCCGCTGAGGCTTGAAACCGGAAAAGGAAAAACGACATGGGCTTACCCGAGTTCTCCATGCGTCAGCTGCTTGAAGCAGGCGTACACTTTGGCCACCAGACAGCGCGCTGGAACCCAAAGATGGATCAATATATTTACGGATCACGCAACGGCATCCACATCATGGATCTGACGCAAACTGTTCCAATGCTGGACCAGGCGCTGCAGGTTGTGCGTGATACAGTGGCCAAAGGCGGCCGCGTACTGTTCGTTGGCACCAAGCGTCAGGCAGCCAAGCCGATCATGGAAGCGGCAGAAAAATCTGCGCAGTTCTACATGAACCACCGTTGGTTGGGCGGCACGCTGACCAACTGGCAGACAGTTTCGCAGTCTATCAATCGTCTGAAGGCAATCGATGAAGCCTCTGCAAACGGTTTCGCCGGCCTGACCAAGAAAGAGCGTTTGGGCATGGAGCGTGAGCAGGGCAAACTGCAAGCATCCTTGGGCGGCATTCGCGAAATGGGCGGTGTTCCTGACCTGCTGTTCGTCATCGACTGCAACAAAGAAGATCTGGCCATCGCCGAAGCCAACAAGCTGGGCATCCCGGTTGTGGCAATCGTCGACACCAACTGCTCACCCGCAGGCGTTGACTATGTGATCCCCGGCAATGATGACGCCGCACGCGCCATCGCGCTTTACACTGATTTGGCTGCACGCGCCGCCCTTGACGGCATGACCGCACAGATGGGTGCCGCTGGCATCGACATGGGCGAGATGGAAGAGCTGGCAGAAGAAGTAGTTGCAGAAGACGCACCTGCTGAAGCAGCACCCGCCGAGTAAGTTATAGGGCAGGGGCCACGCGCCCCGCCCGCACCCCCGAAATACCTCCAAAGGAGAAGTAACATGGCAATCACCGCTGCAATGGTGAAAGAGCTGCGCGACAGCACAGGCGCAGGCATGATGGACGCGAAAAAGGCGCTGACAGAAAACGATGGCAACATGGAAGCCGCCGTTGACTGGCTGCGCACCAAGGGCCTCGCAAAGGCTGCAAAGAAATCTGGCCGCACGGCTGCTGAGGGCCTCGTGGCCGTGGCTGTCAAGGACGGCAAAGGTGTTGCGGTCGAAGTGAACTCTGAAACTGACTTTGTCGCCAAGAACGCTGACTTCCAGAAAATGGTTGCTGGCATCGCTGATGTCGCCTTGGGCTGTTCTGACATCGACGGCCTGAAAGCCGCAGACATGGGCGGCAAGACAGTCGAACAGACTGTGACTGATGCGGTCGCCGTGATTGGTGAAAACATGTCCGTGCGCCGTATGGTTGCCCTCGAAGGTGAGTCCGTTGTGAACTATGTGCACAACGCAGCCGCGCCCGGCATGGGTAACATCGGTGTTCTGGTCGCGATGACCGGCGATAACGAAGCATTCGGCCGTCAGGTTGCAATGCACATCGCCGCTGCTAACCCTGCATCCCTGTCTGAGGCTGATCTTGATCCGGCTGTTGTTGAGAAAGAAAAGCAGGTCCAGATGGACATCGCCCGCGAAAGCGGCAAGCCAGAAGCTGTGATCGAAAAGATGATCGTTGGCCGGATGAAGAAATACATGGCCGAAGTCACATTGCTGAACCAGCAGTTCGTTGTGAACCCTGACCTAACCGTTGCGAAAGCAGCCGAAGAAGCGGGCGTTGAGGTCACTGGCTTTGTCCGCCTTGAAGTCGGCGAAGGCATCGAAAAAGTCGAAGAAGATTTCGCCGCAGAAGTGGCCAAGCTGAACGGCTAAATTACTGACAAATGCACACAAACAGCCCGTCGGCACAGCCTGCGGGCTGTTTCTTTTTCAGCATTAAACTGTTTCGAATATTTTGGTTAACGGGCGCGTCGTAATAGTAAATGAATGGTATGAGTATTCAACCAGAGGATTACTATGACACTCCAGCAATCCACCATATTTGACACCAACGACGAATTTTCATGGGAAAGTATTCAAACCACAGTTGACACCGATACCGGGCTGGTCGTGTCAACGCGCACTCTTTTCGACATTGGCAATGAGGTAATCGCCACATTCGAAAATGGCATTCTTGTGCGTGACATCAATCTAGGCACCATTGAAACCGTAGGTTTCACAAATCGTTTCACCGAATATGATATGAGTGGCCAACCCACCTCTATCGGTACGGTTTACGCCGACGATCTACGAGTGACGGAAAGCTTTGAAAATGGCATCCGCACGCAGACCCTTTTGCAAGATGGGTTCTTCGGCGATGGCGCAAAGCCGTGGGCAGAAATTACACTCACCCATGATGCGGAAGGTAACATCGCCACGCGGACGACCAAGTTGGACAACGGTCTCATTTCGCTTGATATCTTCCTGCAAGGGGTGAGCGAAACACGCTATGATTATTCCCAAACCAAGAATTGGGATTTTATTGACACCACATTCGACGGCAACGGCGCACGCATTTCAGAGAATGTCGTTTACGACAACGGCGTGGTGCAAATGACTGACTTTTCGGATGGTGTCCGCATCTCATCCGAGCGCGATGACATAGCTGACGTCTTCAGCTGGGAGACCATCACCACTTTATTTGACTTTGGTGGCGCGATCTCCGAGCGCGAGACCATTTTCGACGATGGGGTGACCAAATTCGAAGAGTTTGACAACGGCATCCGCACATCGATGACGCAGTTTGATAACGTCGGCTTTGATGGTGTGCCCGCGCCGGATGGGGGCGCGAAAACGTGGCAGGAGATTTACACCAGCTATGATGAAAACGGCGAGATCGACACCCGCGAGACCATTTTCGACGATGGGGTGACCAAATTCGAAGAGTTTGACAACGGCGTCCGCGCATCGACGACGCAGTTTGATAACGTCGGCTTCGACGGTGTGCCTGCGCCGGATGGGGGCGCGAAAACGTGGCAGGAGATTTACACCAGCTACGATGAAAACGGCGAGATCGACACCCGCGAGACTGTTTTCGACAATGGGGTGACCAAATTCGAAGAGTTTGACAACGGCGTCCGCGCATCGACGACGCAGTTTGATAACGTCGGCTTCGACGGTGTGCCTGCGCCGGATGGGGGCGCGAAAACGTGGCAGGAGATTTACACCAGCTACGATGAAAACGGCGAGATCGACACCCGCGAGACTGTTTTCGACAATGGGGTGACCAAATTCGAAGAGTTTGACAACGGCGTCCGCGCATCGACGACGCAGTTTGATAACGTCGGCTTCGACGGTGTGCCTGCGCCGGATGGGGGCGCGAAAACGTGGCAGGAGATTTACACCAGCTACGATGAAAACGGCGAGATCGACATTCGCGAGACTGTTTTCGACAATGGCTTGCACAAGCTTGAGGTCTTCGATGCGGGTCAAAAATACTTTATGGCTCAGGCTGATGTAGATGACATCAAGTCATGGGACGAAATTTTGACCGAGTACGATCAGAATGGCCAAATAACCCAACGGACAACAACCTTTGACGACGGCGGCGAAAAGTTTGAGGAGTTCGATGCGGGACAACGGGTGTCAACGATCCAGCAAGATACGTTCAACTTCAAGAATTGGGACACTCAGCAAACCGTTTATGATGACAATGGGAACGTCAGCTTCAAAGGTATCGAATTCGATGACAGCGGTGCGACCTTTGAGATCTTCGATGCCGGTGTTCTTACGGCCTTTTTGGAATTTGATAGTGAAGGCTTGCATGATCCAAATAGCGAAAACTGGGCTGCGCGCTTAACAGAATACGGTGCGGATGGACCGGTCACCACGTCTTATGATAACCCGCTCGACCTCTCTCCGGAATATTTTGAATATTTACTGTTCGATTTTGCGTAAACAGAACTTTATCGGAAAAATAAGAAAACGGCCCGCAATATACACACGCGCGGGCCGTTTTCCCTTTTCAGGGGAGAAAAGAGCAACATCAGTCAAACACACAACTAACATCACACGATGATCTGCTGGTCCAATTTCGGGACGAGGAGCCAGCTTCGTATCGCTTGTGTTGACGTGACAAAAAACTGCCACGCCAACACCCGGTTTCCCGGAATAAGGTTACAGAGCCTTGTAATTACAAGGAATATCACCCCACGTTCCCAGGCCTAAGGCCACCACTCACGGAACATGGGTAAGGTCTCATTTAACGCGGAGATATGAAAGTATGGGAAACCTGACCATTTGGACAAACATTAGAAAATTTGACGCCAAGTCACACGCAACATGATTACTCAGACAGCATTCTGATCCACGACAAACATCTGGTTATAGAAGGCCGCCTTCAGCACGGCTTGCGCAGTGGTTTCAACGTCAAGCGCTTCTCGGGCCAGACGCAAGTGCTTTTCTACCGTTGCAGGCGTCAGGCCCAAGAGCAGGGCGATGTCTTGCGTTGTCTTCCCATCGCCGACCCACTGCAGAACCTCGCGCTGGCGCTTGGTCAGGCTACGGTCGCCAGAATAGGGCAGGGTCAGCAGCTTGAGGTGCATGACGTTATTCATCACGATGATTTCGTCACCATGCTTGGCCCAAGTCTGCTCTACCGCATCTTGCGTAAGATCGGCTTTGGCCGTCAAGGCGATAGCCCCTTTTGTCCGCTCTGATATTGAGCGGAAGCTGATTGTGTACCCCGCCGTTACACCCATTGATTTGTTGAATTCCATGACGCGCAATTCGCTTTGCGTCAGGTTTTCAACACGGTTCATATCCATCATCCAGCGCCAGCTACAAGCACCGTCATTGGCCAATGCCCAACGGATCATCGGAGCATGATAATAAAGGCCTTCATCGAAAAAAACCTTCATGTATTCAGGGTTCTGCGTCGATAAAAGCACCCAATCCTGCGGATCACCCAGACCTGTTGAGGTGCGGTAACGCGTAAACCCATACATCAGCCGATCAAAGCCGTAGGTTTCCATCTGGCGGGTGTGGATATCCCATAGATCTTCAACCGTACTCGCATTCGTCAGTTGCTCAAGATGCGCCACAAGAGAGGTCATGCAGCCTCTCCGATATAAGACAGCAGGGCATCCATCGCCAATGGATATCCTGCAGCACCAAAGCCGCAAATCTGGCCGACGGCAACCGGCGCGATATAGGATTTTTGCCGGAACGCCTCGCGTGCGTGGATATTCGATAGATGCAGTTCAATCACTGGCACCATAATGCTGGAAATCGCGTCCATCAACGCCACGGATGTATGGGTATAGGCGCCGGCATTCAGGACAATCCCGGCATGTATGCCACGCGCATCGTGCAACATATCGACAAGTTCACCTTCGTGATTGCTTTGTGCAAACGTCAGATCGATCCCCAGATCGGTGGCCTTTGCCTGACAAAGTGCCTCAATATCAGCAAGGGTCGTTGGGCCATAAACCTCGGGCTGGCGTGTGCCAAGCAGGTTCAGATTGGGGCCATTCAGGATCAGGATGGAACAAGTCATGGCACGTCTCTAGCAGCTTTAAACAATTGGTCAAAATGGATTTTATCTCGTCACGGCAGTGTGTTTGCGCCATGCAACATAGCCGGATCAAGAAGGGTAACCGCCTTGTTCGTGCCAAGCCTTTCGATGTCATCGACATATAGCCTGTCCAGATGCGCACGTTCCCATGGCATCCACGGATCAAACCGCCCATTCTGAGCGTTGCGTGGATAGCGGTTTTGAATGTCCTGACGCTGCGCCACCAGACTGGGCAGCCCTTCGGTCACCGCGAGCAGTTCTAGCTCAGCCATAGCGCGGGCCGACGCGGATTGCCTTTTGCTATTGCCGCGCGGCGCATCGAATGTTTGCACGTCAACCGTGTGACCAATCAGTCGTTGTAGCAGGGCGGGTGCCATCGTTTCATCGGCCACAAAATCCTCAAACCGCCAGACATAAATCTGCGCATCCGGAAAATGCCGCGACACCACGTTGATCACACCGTTCCAGCCGGGCATATGATTGAAAAGACGCGTACGCATGATTTGTGTGGTGGTGATCTGCGAACTATCTTCCTGAAGTGAGCGGAAATATTCGACATATGCCGCGGCGAAGAAATCGGCGTAGTTGCGTACGGAAAGATATATTTCACGCACAGGGTAGGGGGTTGATTTCGCGAAGGACGCCATGAAGGCGCCACGATACCTATAAAGCTGTCCTGTCTTCACGCAGTTCCCACAATGCCCGGCAAGGTTTTCATCGGAAAGAACAAGCCGTTGTGGCTTATCCCGGAGAACCGGCTGAAAGAACGCGCTTGTCATTTTTTGCAGCTCGGCGTCACTGATCACTGTTTTGCGTTTGACACCAATAGCTTGATAGGCATTCTGTTGGCACGGCACCGTGAATTTCTTGCGCAAGTCCCGGTGGGGCACATAATATACGCCGCCCTTTTTCAGTCTTCCTTTGTTGCGCTGTAAGGACTTTTGCAAAAAGGTCGAGGCCGTCTTGTGAAAGCCACCATGCAAAACTGTATAGGGTTCAGTCATCAGTGCGGTTTTCGCGCCATGCCGCACCATGATCAATACCCGCGATCTGCGCGCGGAATTCCGGCCAACCTTCGCGCGCTTTCAGCTCTTTGATCTTGGCGATATGCCAATCACATGCAGCGGCATGAAGCTGTGCCAGAACAGGATCGGCGATCAACCTGTCGTATTCAGCCCGTGCGGCAGGCAGCCGGGCAAGGATTGTATCATCATATGCGTGGTTCGTGTTCATCGATTGCCAGTAATCAATGCCTTGATCTGCGTTGATATGGTTTGTGCGCCCGCGGTCACGCTTGACCAGAAAACTGTCGATTGAGCGTACAGCATAGTGATGCAACCGCGCATATTGATGCGAGAATCCACGATGGGCAGACCATTTCGATCGCAGGTATCGCGCCGGCATCTGCTGACCGCCGGCATCAACCCAGCGCAGGTCTTTGGGGTCATCGGCCACAAGAGGGCGATGGATTTTAAGGCGCACAAATTTATCGTTGTTGCGCATCATTGTCTTCATGCCTGACGCGCGCTGATTGGGATAGCTGTCTTCGGGAGCCGCCCATAGGAATTGCTCGGTCACAAAGCCCGGTTCAAACCCTTCGATCTGCCCATGTCCGAACAGCTTCCAGCAAAAGGATATCGCATCCACATCGCCGACGGCTGCCATCAGATCATCAATATGGCCGTCACCCACTCTGATCATCAGAAACTCATCGACATCCGCGCACATCAGCCAATCGGCCTCTTGCGTTTTGTCATGCCACTGCGTACGGCGCAGCGCCTTGCGTTGTGGGCTTTGACCGGGTTTCAGCCGGTTGACCACATGGGTGGCGACGCCCAGTTCCTCAAGGCGGATGATGATCTTGTCGGTTCCATCATCGCAGTCGTTTGTGAAGACGGTAAAGTCAGTGAAGCCAATCGACCGATGATAAGCAATCCATTCCAGAATGAACGGGCCTTCGTTCTTCATCGTGGTCACAATTGTATAAATCTGATCAGTCATTCTGGGTCTCTGCCTTCGGCAGTCCGCGCACGTTTGAGCTGGCGAAAGTTTTTCATCGCCCGGTGGGCCATGTCTTCACGTCCTTTTTGTGTATAGTAATCTGCCAAAGCCCCCGCGTACCAGCGCAATTCGCGGCGCCTGCGGTAGTGATGATAAAACATATCCGGCGTAACTTCATCCAGCAAACCCGCCGTCATAATCGGTTTGAGTGCATCAATCTTGCGTAGGAACACCGCGGATTTATGGCTCGAAAACCAGCATTTGTAGCCCGTCACGTTGGGCCCGACGATCCGTTCGAAATGGCGACGGTCCGGCGTGAAATAGGGGTCGTAGAACACACTCACTGGGCCAGCCTCTGACAGCGCATCGCGCGCATCACCAAGGGGCAGGGTCCAGTCCTGCCGACGGCCTGTCCAATAGCGCTCTTCCCAAGGGACCAGCGCGGGATCGAGTGTTGATTGTGGATTAAACGCCAGAACATGTGCGCCTGGCACCAAAGAGGCAAAAACAAGTGCTGCGAATGCACCCATGGAAGAGCCTGAAAACACGACACGATCATAGGGCTCAAAGAAACCTTCATCACGCAGCTTTTGCATACGGGAGATCAAATCTGCATCGCGATACCACATCTTGCCGTAAGCCATGACGCCAAGGTGCGAAACAGACAAATCGCGCGCAAATTTATACGCCCAAGGCCCGCGCTCCGGGCTTTTATCCCCGACGTTTGACAGGTTATCAAATGACACAAACAATACCGGGCGCGCGCGTCGCACGAACATCAGCGCATGACGCGACGTCTTTTCAAAGAAGCCTTCGCCAGTCCCACCCGGCGACAGTTCAGCAAACCAAAGCGGCTCTGCGATGCTCGGCGGGACCTCGTCATCGGGCGTGTCCAGTTCAGCGTCATCGTCGTTCATTGTTGTGGTCATTCTCCCTAGGCCGCCCCCGTGATGGCTTGATTGACGTGATCATTCAAGTGTGTCGTAACGATATCGGGACTTGGGGCAGGGGCCTGACGCATGCTAAGCGCTTGCAGAATTTGAACTGGCATACCAGCCTTTGGCCATCGATCGCGCATTCGGCATACAACTGATCAAGATAAGACCGTTGGTGTCCGGCAAGACCTCCGCTGTCATGCTGGGGCGTGGATCAAGGCGGCACGCAGCGATATGCAAGTCGATAGCATGAGGTCATAGATGTCAGGGGCTTTTGTTTTTCAGGTCAGTTATCATAAACGCTAGGGAGCGCGGGCCTTGAATCGGGCCCCTAAGATAAGAACCAGTTTGGGTCTTCAGCTCTATTTTCCTTCAACCGCATGGTCACATTTTTACGTGTATACTTCATCGCACAAAGTTCCGGCGCCCGAGCAGATATGATCGCTTCTGTGTAGCGAAGCTCGGCGCGGCGATCGGGCGGTAAAGATATTATCCGCGTAATGAATTTTCGGTCGCAATAGGCGTGAAGATAGAAGTTGTGGGTAAATGAGTAGAAATGGTTTCCTTGCCCGTGGGAAATGAATTGCTCGACAAACTGCAAATCATAGGCGCGCTCTGCGGCCGTGCCAGAGAATGCCGAGTACCAGTTTTCATAGGCCTCTGTAAGTTTCATGCGATCCGACGGAGGCAGTGCATTCAGCGTCTCGCTGTCGGTCAGCATCATTAAGCGTAAACCAGACTGTACGCGAAGAGGTTTGCCATTTTTGTACCGGGCGATCTCACGACGCCACGGCATTGCACGCATCAGCCCGCCCACGTTCCCGCGCACAACGACGCCGCCTTCTGGTACTGCATTGAGAGTACTTAGGCGGACCGATGGGATGGGTGTCTCAATGTCTCCCTCGGCATTTGCAATGCGGCCAGCATTACTAAGCATCGTAAGCCGGGATTCGTCATCGATGGCAACATCCGGATTTCTTGTTGGATCATAGACGGCCATCGGCTGTCCCATGATACTTGCTAACCTGCCAGCGATCCGCGTGTCCTTTCGGCTCATCATATTTTCAGCATGTGAGTACAGCGACAGTTGGCTTACAATCGGTTTGGCGCACGCCAACAAAACGCGGCTATCCAGACCACCCGTGATTGGCAATTTGGTATCTGGAAAGTGATTGGAAAGGCTCGCCATGATCTGTGCCAGTCTCTCTGCAATCTCATCAAGCGCGCGGGCTTCATCGGCGGGTTTGATATCGATGATATCCTGCGCACCGTCCCAGAACCGATGCTGTGCCAACGTGTCCATATCCAGATAGTGGTTTGGGAGCACTCGTTTGACATATTTGTCGGCCGTATGCCCAAACGCAAACCGGGCTTTAGATGCCATTGCAAGCTTAGTTAGCGGGTAATCATCGTTGATGATTGTGTCGCGTGTTAAAACAAGGTTCAAGGTCGCGGCAATGCTCTTGTCTTTGAGATCATAAACCGCCCCAAGACTGGCAGCAGCATCGACATAGAGGCGCGTAAACTTTGGTGTCGTGATTAGAAATATAAACCGACCCGCACATGCATTCAGGTAAGAGATGGCGGCATCAGCCGAAACCTGTTTGGTCAAATGCCGCGTTGTAACGACGGCGCCATCGCAATCAACCGCGATCCCAAGCAAGGCGATGCGCGTATCGCTTTCTTGCGTGTCACTAACTGCGCACGGCAAACCAGCTGCCGTCGCTAATGCCCATTTGCCAAAGTTGTGATGGCTGAACCCGGGCAGGGGCCTACAAGGTTGCCTTTCAATCCGGAACTGTTGTGAAAAGACATCTGCAAAGTTCAGATCATATGCCGCACAAAGGCGCTCTGCCGTCGTCAGTGTTTGTTTTTGCATTGTGCCTCATGGTATCGCTGTATTCGACAAGCTGGTTTGTTCTTTAGCCCAGCAAACCTAAGACGACCATAGCACAAGCTACTGCCATCTGCTTGACAAGCAGTAGCAGCTAAAACACAAAGCGCAGCAACCAGCCGCAGGTCTATGCATGTCAAAGCTTCCAACAATTGGTGCACTCTGGATCGGTGGATCTTTGACCTGGCTTGAACAATTGTGCCTGAAATCCTTTGTCGAACACGGCCATGAAGTGCTGTTGTTCACCTATGGCGAAGTCAAAAACGTACCCGATGGCGTTAAAGTCCGCGACGGTCGTGAAATTGTTGCCACTGACGACTTTGTCTTGCACAGCCGGTCGCAAAGCGTTGCACTTTTTTCCGACCTGTTCCGGTTTCATATGATCAAGACCATCCCCGAGATCATCTACATCGACACGGATGTTTTTTGCCTCAAACCGCTCGATTTTGAAGATCCCTATATTTTTGGCTACGAGAAGTATCGAAACGCCAAGGCGTGGCGCATCAACGGTGCGATCCTACGCTTGCCGCCCACGTCATTGATCCTGCACGAAATGCTTGATTTCATGACCGATGAGTACCCACAGCCTGCGTGGATCTCGGGCCGTTTTCAGGCAGAGATGAAAGCACGCGCTGCAGCCGGCGACCCAATGCATGTGGGTGAGCTGCCTTGGGGCATCTGGGGGCCCATTGGGATCACGGCATTTGCGCGCGCGACAGGCGAGTATACACACGCCAAAAGCCTTGACGTTCTGTATCCTGTGCCATTCAAAGAACGACGCGTCCTGTTTAAGCGGCCAATGAAGACACTGCAGTATTTGACGGCGGACAGCCACACGATCCACATGTGGGCGCCAATCAAGAAACTCTCAGCCGCACGTCATGATGGCTTGTGTCCGCCTGGTAGCTATATTGGGCGCCAATTGATCAAATATGGCATAGATCAAGAAAAAGCACGAGTTCCCAAGACCTTCAGGCGCGAAGTTTCACTCGATTAAGTAAGGTGATGTCAGTTTTGACTTTAAAATATATTACATAATACTGATTATGCGACTAAATGTTGTAGCTGCAAAAGTTAGAATGTCTCACATCTGCAAAGTAGAAGTGTCATACTTCTCTGTTGATCAAGCAGCAATGGAGTATCGTCATGGGGATCGGAGCAACAACGGACGTCGCAAACGCCGTTGAGATTGCGATTGCTTGGCTTTGGTCTCCTTGGCGCTCACCTTCATCGCGAGGCGAGCGAAAAAGATCGAAAAGCCCAAGACCCTCCTGTCCTGCGACGTAAGTTTGAGGCGGCGGGTCTTGATCCTGCTTGGGCGTTTCGGCGTTAATCTCCTACCCGCCTGAGCCACTTGTTGTGATGGCAGTTGTCGATCGCTTCAGCCGTTGGGCTTCGCGCACAACACCGTTATGGTATTCATACGCCATAGCCTGTGATGCCTTCAACCTGAGGCAACGGGTTTGGCGAGGTCACATTCTCAGGTCGCCGCTTCTCATAAAAAGCGTTCCCACCAGTCGTCAGGACATAGTGGATATTGTTGAAATTGGCGTCATACCATGCGGCGTGAAAAAATCTTGCGCCCCCGATGTTCGGGTGCAACTCGCCAGCCAGTACGGCACGCGCTGATGCCTCGGCCAGTGTTTGCCCCTGCCCGTCGAAGGATTTGCTTATCACGCCCGGTGCAAACTGGTTCTTCTGACTGACGACAGCGCATACTGTGTTCGGGAAATCGTCAGACTGCACACGGTTCATCACAACACTTCCGACCGCGATCATTCCATCCCGACTAGAGCGGTTAGATTCAAAATACATCGCTCGCGCCATGCAATTGATATCAGATGCAGATGCGGGCGCCCTGCCCGTTTGTGATTGGCGCGCGCAGCCGGTTAGGCAACAAATAGTCGCCAAAGCCAATATCAATAATTTGGTGGACATCATTTCCTTCAACTACTGTAATCTACAAGATGCGCGAATGCCGCGGTCATAGCAGATCCCGTGGGGCTACAATACGTCAAACTGTAGGACGACCCCGCCCCATACCCACTCTTCGGGCCATGCGTCAGGTTATATTCTCTCGGCTTAGCAGGCATTCACCACCTGCCCGCGATGCCGCGGTTGGAGCCCGCTTTCCGTACATTCGCCGCAAGCGCACAACTGGAACGTACATGCATTCATAAATCGCAGGAAACAGTGTGGTTTCACAACAAGCGTACGGATGCCTGCTTTTTGGTGGTGGTTGAGGCTGTTCGTTAGCTTTGCATCCGTTCGAAGGTTGCATCGTATGGGGATGGATCAATAACCATTGCCGTGACGGCTTCGCCGCACAGGTCGAGTTGCAGTGTTGAACCAGTGCCGGCGAAATCGGCATCGACAAACGCATAAGCGAGATTCATCGCAACACGGTGGCCATATTCGCCGGATGTAATTGTTCCGACGACTTTGTCGCCTTGCATGAGCGACGCACCTGGATGTGCCGGTGCATGAACCGCATCAATCTTCAGTGTCACCAAATTACGCTTTGGCCCTTCGGCTTGACGCTGGAGTAGCGCGGCCTTGCCGATGAAGTCATCTTTCTCAGTCTTCACAAATCTAGAAAGACCGGTCTCGAACGGGTCGAATTCTGTAATAAGATCCGCTTTCCAGTGCAAGAACCCCTTTTCCATGCGCATCGAGTCCACAGCCCGCGCACCAAAGAGCTTCAACCCATGTGCCTTACCCGCCTCTCTCAATGCCGAATAGACTGCACAAAGCGAGGCATTCGGGACATGAATTTCATAAGCCAATTCACCTGAAAAGCTGATACCCATGACGATGGCTGGTGCGAAACCGATGGTGCATTCCCGGACAGACAACCACGGAAACGATTTGGCCGACCAATCTCCGCGTGCGCAATCAGAAAGGACCGCCCGGGACTTTGGCCCTGCCAAGACCAGGATCGTCTGTTCGTTGGTCAGACTGCGCAGTTGTACGTCTTCATCCGGGTTCAGATGTGAGGTCAGCCAATCCATGTCGTGATATTCTGACGCCGCAGCAGATCCATACCACACCCGCGCTGGCCCGCGGTCAGAGGCGGGGAGATTGGCAACCGTGGCCTCGCCTTTGACGCAGCCCCTTTCGTTCAGCAGATACCCCAGCCCGACGCGCCCATCACGTTTCGTGACCGTCCCGCACATCATGCGATCCAAAAACGCGTGGCGTTCCGTCCCAGTGATTTCAATCCGATTAAACCCGTTGACCTCGGTCAACCCGACATTCGTTGCGACATTGGCAACATCAGCTGCAACAAGATCGAAAGTTTCATCAAAGTTGAAACTAAGTGAGGGATGGAAATCAGGGGAAGGCTTGATGTAGTCAATACGTTCCCACCCATTCACCACTGTAAATTCAGCGCCCTCTGCAGCTAAAATCGGGGTGAGCGGTGTTGTCTTTGCATTGCGTCCGGCGGGGCGATGTTCGTGCGGGAAATGGAAGCGGAATTCGTTTTGATAGTCTTCTATCGCCTTGAGCGCTGTTAACTCAACAGTCGCATGCCCTGTGAACCGTCGCGGATCAATGACCCAGGTGTCATAGCAGGCTTCGCCATGCACGATTTGCTGCGCCAGCAACCATCCATGGCCGCCCCCTTCGCCCAGCCCTGCGCGCAGTCCAATGATGCAAAAGGCGTTGCGTTTGCCTGGTATCGGGCCAACCAAGGGCGCCCCGTCGATCGTGTAGGTAATCGGACCATTCACAATGCGCTTTATGCCAACCTCTGCTAGTGCGGGCATCCGCGCAAATGCGCCTTCAAGCACATCCATGACACGATCTAGATCGTCGGGGCAAAGGTCATTGGAAAAGTTCGGGCTGATCCCGTCCATACCCCATGTCCGACAGTCCTGTTCATAGAACCCGACAAGAAGACCACCTTTTTCCTGACGGCTATAATAGTCGGAAATCGGGCATCGCAGCAGCGGCATCCGATGTCCCGCCTCCGCGATGGCCGGGATATCTTCAGTGACGAAATATTGGTGCTCCATCGACGCAACGGGGTGCTGGACGCCCATCATCGCGCCGATCTCGTTCACACGGTATCCGCCTGCGTTTACAACGATATCACAATCAATATCGCCGTTTTCGGTATGGACAGTCCATGTGTCATCCTTGCGTTGTGTCAGCCCCGTGACGCCAGTTTTGCGGTAGACTTCTGCCCCCATTTTACGGGCGTGAAAGGCCAGCGCCTGACAGAGTTGGGCGGGATCGACATCACCGTCCTGTCCATCCCACAGTCCGCCTAGCAAGTTGTCCGTAGAAATCAACGGATGGCGACGCGCGCATTCTGCCGCGTCTATGACTTCGTATTCGACCCCCATACCCCGCGCCATGGACGCGAAATGGCGATAACCCTGCATTTGCTCTTCGGTGTTCGCTAAGCGTATTCCGCCGTCGCCATGATGATACCCGATGGGGTATTCCGGATCGTCCCGCAATTTCTTGTAAAGTTCAATGGAGTGAGACTTAAGACCAACCATTGTTTGGGTCATGCCAAAGTTCGTCACCTGCGCCGCCGAATGCCATGTGGTCCCCGAGGTCAGCTCATCACGTTCCACCAAAACAACATCGGACCACCCTTCTTGCGTGAGATGATAGAGGGTCGAACAGCCGGCGATCCCGCCGCCGATGACGACAACTTTGGTTCTGGATTTCATAGCATGCGCTCCGATTTATGATCAAATTTACAGTGTCAAAGGTGCCCTCCTTTGAAAAATTGTTTTTATTGAGATAATACCTCAATAAAAATGAGATATCCAAATGACTTTGTCCCTCCGCGCCATGCGCTATGTTCAAGCCGCGTTGCAAAACGGCAGCATCACCGGGGCTGCCGAAGCCGTGAATGTGACACCCTCGGCCATCGCCGCCGCATTGGACCAAGCTGAAAAGGCCTTTGGAATGGCGCTCGTCACCCGGGCGCGAGCGAAGGGCATATTCCCAACGGCGGCGGGCCGTGACGTTGGACGCCGCATTGATGACCTGTTGGAACGGTATCATACATTGCTGAGCGATGTATCGGATCTGCAAGCCAGTCTCTCTGGCAACCTGGCCATCGGATACAACGCGCCGATCGCTCCGGCCTTCCTTCCAACGCTTGCAGCGCAGATTTTATCTACTCATCCGGATGTGGCGCTCACATTTACCGAAGGCGATAACGACGCTGTCAAAATGGGGTTGCTGGACGGCAAGTTCGATATGATCCTATTTGTCGAAGACCTGCCCAATCCCCAGATCGAGACCCAACCGCTTCTCTTTGCACCCACGTATTGTTTATGTCCGGCCAATCATCCGCTTGCGGAAAACAAAACAGTGAGCGTGTCTCAAATCGTGAACGAGCCATTGATCCTATTGGACCGTCCCGCAGCACGCGAATATTACTACGACGTTCTTGAAAAAGGCGGCAAAGACCTCCGCATCGTCGCAACCGCCAATTCAACCGAAATGGTCCGATCCCTTGTGGCTTCAGGAGTTGGCGTCTCGTTGTTGAACATGAAACCACGGGATACGGCAACATATGCTGGCAGTAACATTTGTTGTCTTCCAATCTCCGGTGGGACAAACGGCGTGACCCTATCGTTGGGGTTTGCACACGGACCGAAACGAGGTCTGGTTCAAATGTTCGCCGAAAACTGCATTGCATTCTGTAACGGAAAACCAGGCGAGCAGCTGACCGTGCGCATGGACCAATAACGTTCAGAATGACACGAAGCATTTCCCAAATCACAAAATTTAACAGCCTAGAGCAGCAAACGGTTCAGCGCCATCGTTCTGAGATTCTTAACTTAAAGTCCGCCTTCCGGTGCGGCGCTAGATGATCTCGCAACCTTAAACCGTTACTTCAACCCGCTCATGCTGATGCCCGAAATAAAGTGCCGCTGAGCCAGGAAAAACACAATGATAATCGGCGCAACTGAAATCAGCGATGCGGCCATCATCAAGGGCCATTGACCCGAATACTGCGTCTGAAACAGCGCCAAGCCAACGGTCAACGTCGTCTTTTCGAGGTTGGATGGCAGGTAAATCAAGGCGTTAAACAGATCGTTCCACGAAAACATGAAGGCAAAGATCGCAAAGGCCGCAAGTGCGGGTTTGGCCAAAGGCAGATAGATCGTGAAAAAGATCCGCGCCAGTGACGCACCATCGATGCGCGCCGCCTCTGCCAGCTCAATGGGAATGGTCAGAAAATACTGCCGCATCAGGAACGTCCCAAACGCCCCACCCAGAAAGGCTGGCAGGTAAAGCGGGGCTTGCGTGCCATAGAGACCCAAAAACTTAAAAATGACGAACTGCGGTATCGCTGTGACCTGACCGGGCACCATCAGTGTGACTAACAGAATAACAAAGATCACATTGCGAAACGGAAAACGCACAACGGCAAAGATGAAACCGGCCATCGAACAAGTCAAAAGCTGACCGAATGTCGCGATAGCCGCGATCTTGAAGCTGTTCCAGAGCAGCAGATGCATTGGAATAATCTCAAACAGCCGAGGGTAATTCTCTGACGTGGGCGTTATAGGGATCAGGCGCCCGTCGTATTGCTCTGCGACGGGTTTGAGACTGGTGGCTATCATCCATATAAACGGCCCGATCATGCACAGCGCCCCGAACAAAAGCAGCGCAAAAGCCAACATATCCGCAGCTGTGTCGCGTTTCATGGCTGGCCTCCCCATTTTTTCTGAAGCCGGAAATAGATGACTGTCAGCACCATAATCATCGCAGACAGCACAACGGCCTGTGCGGCTGCATCGCCCATGCGGAAAAACCGAAAGCCGTTGCGGTAGATCGAAAAGACCAGTGTTGGCATGGTGGAATTGCCGTTGCCGGTGCGGGTCAGAATATAGATATAATCAAAGGCCTGAAACGCGTTGATCGTTGTCAGCACCATCTGAAAGAACATCGACGGCGCAAGTGCAGGCAAGGTGATAAACCACAAACGCTGCCAGGCTGTTGCCCCGTCAAGCGCTGCGACTTCGTAGTAGTCCTTGGGAATGGCCTGCAGCCCGGCAAGAAAGATAATCATCCCACCGCCAATGGCCCCCCAGACGTTCACGATCACGACCGAGTAAAGGGCAACGTCCCGGCTCAGCCATCTGACCGGGTCGCCCCCCATCGCCGTAATCATGTTGTTCAACACGCCGTTGTCTTGCGCATAGATCCAGGTCCACAGCAGCCCGACTGCCGTGGGGCTGGATACTGTGGGCAAAAAGAATGCGACGCGAAAGAAAGACAGGCCTGGAATGGATCTGTTCAATCCGATGGCCACGAACAAACTGATCGCAACCGTGAGTGGTACGTATAGACCGGCAAAGGCAAGTGTGTTGACCAACGACCGCATGAACAGACGATCATCTGGCAACCCTGCATAATTGCTGAACCCAGCCGGTGTTGGTGGGGTCAGCAGGTCCCAGTCGGTAAAACTGATGCCGACAGAGGCAAAAATGGATCCGAAGGCCCCGACAAACAGACCGACCAGCGTGGGTGCCAGAAAAACCAGCACCCACCACCGTTCAAGCCCCATAGGTCGGAGGTTACCCATCGGACTTAGTTGTTCCGCGCAAGGGCGTCGTCACCCAGTGCGACCGCTTCATCCAAAGCGTCAGCCAGGCTTTCTTCACCTGTCCATGCCAGGTTGAGAGAATCGCCAACTGCGCCGGACCATTCCTCATAGCCGCGGAAAACAGGCTTCATATGCGCGTACTCAAGCGCCTCGACAAAGAGCGCGTGATTGATCTGAACAGGTTGCTCCAGATAAGCATCGCTTTGCGCAACATCCTCGAGGATAGGAACGGCAAGGCCGATATTGGCCAGTTGCGATTGCCCTTCCTCCGAGATTGCGTATTTGACAAACTCCCATGCGGCATCCGGTGCCTCTGTATCGCTTGAAATCACGAACCCGGCAGAGTTCACACCAGTGACCCGCCCCGCAGGTCCCATTGGCACAGGGGCCACATCAAAGTTCAGACCGGCTTCGGCGTACTCGGGGACAGACCAGTGGCCCGAAAAGCCCATTGCGGCGATGCCTGACAACAAACCATCCCATCCATATTGGGAAAGCTGTTCTTCGGTTGGCATCGATTGATCTTCAAGCCAGACCTGCTGGATGAACTCAAAGCCTGCCATGGCTTCGGGGCTGTTGATCAAGGTTTGTCCCGATGCCGGGTCAACCACCTCGCCGCCGTGCGACCAGATGACCGGCCCCCAGAACGGCTCCATATCATAGACCTCGGCCCATGCCCCCCATTGATCGGTCGTGCCATCACCGTCCTTGTCCAGCGTCAGTGCGGCGGCGGCCGTACGAAAATCGTCCCACGTCCAGCTATCATCGGGATAATCTACGCCTGCAGCGTCAAACATATCCTTGTTGTAATAGAGAACAATGGTCTGGAAATCCCGCGGCACGCCGAACAGACCCGTATCGGTCTGATAGGCCTCCAACGTCACAGGAAAGACACCATCCAGAACAGATGGGTCCGCGTCTATATAGGGCTGCAGGTCCAGCAGAACGTTGCGCAACTGCCAATCGGGATAAAGGGGCGCATCCATAGCAAAAACATCCGGCGGTGTGCCGCCCGCAACTTGCACGCGGAGCTTTTCCCAATACCCGTCCCAGTCTGATACCTCGATATTGACGGTGATATCCGGATGAGCCGCTTCAAACGCTTCTGCGATTGATGCCCAGACCGCTGCCTCTTGCGGGCTGCCCCAGAGTGCAAAGGAAATTTCGGTTTCGGCCTGTGCCGTTGTGGCGGCAACGGCCAGCGCGATGGCTGTGGATGTAATAAGTCTCATAGTACCCTCTCTGTTTTAGCTGCTTTGTGGCTGCTAGGCCCCGATTGGTGTGCTGCCGTCTTCAACCCAAAAAGCTGTGCGGCATTGTCGTGGTAAATTCTGCGTTGAACGTCAGTGGGCAGGTTCAATCCGTAGATCATCCAACGCCCCTGCCCCGGCACGGGATCGGCCGAGTAGCTAAAATACTCATCCGCCGTTTCCAGAAATCTGGCATAGATCGCGTAAGTGGCCTTGTCCGGCCCGCTGTCGATCCCAAACAAGATCCGGTCCGCATGGCGCAGAAACAGCGCCCTTGCAGCACGCGGGACCCGGCCCAATTCTGCGACCCGCGCGGAAAAATCGATATAGAGGTTGGGACATGCATCTATTAGTGCCGACACCCACGCGAGGTTTTCGGCGTAGCAGGCCACATGTGCGCCAATGAACGTCGTATTGGGATGACGGCTTACAAGATTGGCAAAGCCCGCAATAATGGTTTCAAACGGTGGGTAGTCGGGCAATGGGAATGACCATTCTGGGTGATTGCTCAACTCTTCCCAGCGTTCGTTCTGCGGTGTGACGGGATCAAAAAACGCAACCGGGTCTGCCACATGCACCAGCACAGGCAGTCCCAAACGACCAGCCGTTTCCCAGATCGGCGCAAGCCGTGGGTCATCAACACCGACCCGTTGCCCCTGATCATCGGTGACAGTCAAACCGAAAGGTTTCCAAATTTTCAAACCTTCGGCGCCGCGTGTCGCTTGAGCCTCCAACCGGGCTGCGGCCTTTTCAGGAAAGGCAGATCCCTCCTCAGGCCATAGCGCCCAATCCACCCCACCGAACACACGGTAGCGATCAGGATCATAGGCTTTGAACCGCCGCAGACGGTCATCAAGCACATCTTCGCCCCAGCCGCCATCCAGATCGACATAGTGAACACAGCCCGTGCCCGACAGATGATCAAAGAACGCGGCAGGCTCTTTTTCGCTCCAACTGCCGCCGAAAGGCCCCAGATGGTTGTGGGCATCAATAAACGGCATGGCCGGCCCGGTCACAGTGGTTTGCGGCCTGATGACCTGAGGCGCCGGTTGGAAATCTGCCAAAGCCAAGGTCATGTCAGGCGCACCCCGCTTTGCACATCGAAAAGATGCGATTTTGCAGGATCGGGCCGCAGCCAGATCTGATCGCCCTGTTTCACGCCGGGACGATTGGCAAGCTGCGCGTCAAAGCGCACATCACCAACTGCGGTCATCACAAATTCATCACTTCCGGTACTTTCAACACGCTGCGCGACGGCCGCAATAGCGTCTGGCGTCTCTGCGGGCACCAGCTCAAAGTGCTCTGGCCGGATGCCCCATTGCACCGGGCCAGTGTAGCTATTGTTAACGGGGACCCGCACGTCGGAGCCAAAGGTGACATGATGCTCTGCCGCATGTGCTGGCACGATATTCATTGCGGGCGAGCCTATGAAGCCTGCGACAAAGGCATTTGCGGGATAGTCATAAATATCCAGCGGCCGCCCAACCTGTTCCAGACAGCCATCGCGCAGTACTGCGATGCGATCAGCCATTGTCATCGCTTCGATCTGATCATGGGTTACGAAAATTGAGGTAGACCCAAGGCGATCATGTAGATTGCGAATTTCGGCGCGCATCTGGACACGCAGTGCGGCATCAAGGTTTGACAGCGGTTCATCAAACAAGAACACCTGCGGCTGGCGCACGATGGCACGGCCCATCGCCACGCGCTGGCGCTGCCCACCTGACAGTTGGCCTGGCATCCGGTCAAGATAATCGATCAGCCCCAACACATCAGCAGCCTTGGCGACCCGTTCGGCGATTTTCGCTTTCGGCGCGCCATGCAGCCGCAACGAAAAGCCCATATTCTGCGCGACCGTCATATGCGGATAAAGCGCATAGTTCTGAAAAACCATCGCGATATCGCGTTCCTTGGGGGCTACATCATTCATCACCCGCCCGCCGATGGCGATACTGCCGCCGGTGATATCTTCCAGCCCCGCAATCATCCGCAGCAGGGTGGACTTGCCGCAGCCCGATGGGCCGACCAATGCGATGAATTCCCCATCCGCCACGTCAAAACTGACGCCATGGAGCACGTCAAACGTGCCATAGGTTTTGTCCAAAGCAGTGATGGAAACATCAGCCATACCGCGCGCCTCAGTGATATGCCGGAAGGTAATTGCCATGCGCATCGATCATCGCATCACAAAGCTGGCGGATTTCATCCAGTGAAAGCTCTGCCGCTGTGTGCGGATCAAGCATGGCGGCGTGGTAAATATGCTCGCGCTTGCTGGTCAAAGCTGCCTCAACGGTGGCTTCCTGCACGTTGATCTGCCAGCGCATCAGCGCGGCAAGCTGCGGTTTCACCTTGCCAAATTTGATAGGTTGAATGCCATTGCGGTCAACATGGCAAGCCACTTCCACGGCGGCATTATGAGGCAGGTTTTCGATCAACCCATTGTTGCGCACGTTGCCATAGATCAGGTGATTAGTGCCGGTGACCATCCCGTGAATGATGCCTGCGGCATATTCATTGGATTGTTCGACCTCCAGCGGGCGGCTTTCATCCTCAAGTTCGGCTTTCAGCGTTTCCCACTCGCTGATCTGATCTTCACAACGCGTGATATATTCATCAAGGGGCACTTCAAATTGGGCCGCCAACTCGGGGCGGGCCTGCTTGATGAACCATGGGGTGTATTCGCTGAAATGTTCACTGCTTTCGGTAACGAAATGACCAAAGTGTTTCATCACCTCAAAACGGACCTTGTCGCCCTTGGGCGCATCACCCGCAGCCGCCATCTCGCGCAACCGGGGGTAAAGGTCCTTGATCTCGCCGTTGGGCAGACGTTTGGTGAACTCTGAAAAGAACGACACATGGTTAATCCCGGCGGCGCGATAATCAATCTGGGTAATGTCCTCACCCAGCACCTCGGCCAGATGGGTCGATGTTTCCTGAACAGAGTGGCAGAGGCCGACATAGGCGATATCCGGGTATTTCTCCTGCATCGCCCATGTGATCATCGCCATGGGATTGACGTAGTTCATCATCAAGGCGTTGGGGCAAAGCTCTGCCATGTCGCGCGCGATATCGAACACAACAGGGATTGTGCGCAAAGCGCGGAAGATGCCGCCAATGCCCAATGTGTCAGCGATGGTCTGGCGCAGGCCGAACTGCTTGGGCACATCGAAATCCGTCACTGTCGACGGCTTATAGCCCCCGATCTGCATCATCAGAATAACAAAATCCGAGTCTTGCAAAGCAGCCCGGCGGTCTGTCGTGGCGTTCACGCGTAAATCTGTCAAACCAAGTGTCGACCCGATACGGCGGGTCATGATTTCCGATGTAGCAAGCCGTTCTGCATCAATATCAAACAGTGCGATCTCACTGTCGGATAATTCAGGATTGGACAGGACATCACCCAGAATATTCTGCGCAAAAACCGTAGAACCCGCGCCAACCAGTGTAATCTTTGCCATTTTTTATCCCTCGCTCAGCATGACAACCTTTGACAGGTGTCTGGGCGTTTCAGTGTTCAGGTTTTTGCGCAGGGCGACCATCTCGCCCATTAATTGTAGTGCGGGCAAGGCGATCAGCGCCGAGACGGGCCCACGGTCAGGAATGGGAATAGTCAGATCACCCGGACCACCCAACCCGATGACACGCGCCCCTTTGGCCTGCACGTCTTTGGCGACAAGGGCCTCTTCCGGCGCGCTGTCGGGCGCATAAATGATCGTCACCAACGACGCCTCATCGATCAATGAAATAGGGCCATGGCGGTATTCCAGTGGATGAAAGGCCTGCGCATAGCTCAGGCTCATTTCCTGCACCTTTAACGCACCTTCATTTGCCAAACCAAAGAATGGCCCAGCACCCAGATAGACAAGGTGTTGGCCTTGTTTCAGTAGGCCCGCACTGTCTTGCATCGCCTGCATGACCTCTTTGCCTACGATAAGGTCTTTGGCGGTGACGCTCTGCCCGAGCAGCCGCAGCCCAGCCAAAAGCATCAGGCTTGCTGACACAGTCATGACAATGCCTTCGCGCGGATCAGTGGGTAGATAGATGCTGTGTTCAGCCGCACCTAAAATATCACTGTCAGCCGCGCAGGATATACCCAGCGTCCCAAGCCCACCTGCGCGCGCCATGCGCATGGCATTGACGGTTTCGGTTGTCATGCCTGACCGCGACAGGCCAATGACCATCGCACCGGTCAGATCAGCCAGATAGGCGGTGGGCCGTTGTATCCATTCAGCACTTGGCGCGGCAATCGCGGGCCGTCCGGCCAAGTTTGCGGCCGCCGCAAGTATTTGTGCCAGATAGTATGACGTCCCACAGCCAAGAAAGACCAGCGTACGCCCCCCAATATCGGGCAAGGGCTGTGCGATGGCATCAGCCAAATAGTCAAATTGATCACGCATAACCTGTTCGGTAATCGATGGCATAAAAAGCCCTTTCAGTTTAAGTTGAGGCCGCTCATGAAACGTCCTCTGCCGCCAGATTTTTGGCCAATGTCGCGACCCATGCATCGTCCACCTGCCAACCGACACGACGTGCGGCATCGAAGGCAGCTCCACCTACGGGTGGTAACAGCGGCGTTTTGGGCGGGTGTCCAATACCCTCACTCACAAATGACAAAACCGTATCGTCGGATAAGACACCGCCCGCGTAAGACCACACAAATGTGTCAGACAGCCCAGCAGCGCCTGCCGCAGCAACGCCGATTGCAACCAGTTCACGGGCCGCCTGCCGCAGGATAGCCAGGGCTGTCGCATCGTTTTGTCGGGCAAGTTGGGACACCGCGCCCGCGATACCTGCGATATGCGCGCGGCGGTTTTCGGTCGTATAGGCCCATGCCATCAGCTCTTCCAATGCGATATCAATTTGAACGCAAAGGGATTTGGCAAAACCGGTATCCGCGTCCCGCCCATCGATCTGACGCGACGCAAAGGCAAGCGCACGGCACCCAATCCAATAAGCTGATCCTTCGTCGCCAAAAAGATCACCAAACCCGCCTGCCCGCGACGTGCCCAGCGGGCCTTGCGCCCACGCCATTGAGCCGGTTCCTGCAAGGATCAACACGCCCTCTCCGCCCGCGAAAGCGGCAAATTGCGCGAGAGCCACGTCATTCATGATGCAGGCCTGCGCGCCCAAAAGGTCTTGGACGATGCTATCTTGTGAAGCAGTTATTTCGGGGATTTCCTGATAGTATGGTAGCCCAAGCGTCACCGCGTCATTGATCGGGACGTCGTCCAATATGGCCCTGAGCTGTTGTCTGGCATCAGATGTCTGGGTCGGATCAAAACCTTTGGTACGCACAACACCCTGCACATTCGCGGCGGCATCCACAGCTATTATCAACGTCTTCGTGCCGCCTGCGTCAATGCCTACAACCTGATCCATCATTTCGGGTCCACGATGGAAAGGCCTGCGCCTGTCTCAGCGATTTTTGCTGTCCAATCAGTGGCAGCACCGGCGTCAGTAATGATCGACATGCGACTGTCCAAGGGCATGACCCGGTGGGTTGCGCGGGCCCCAAGCTTACTGCTGTCGGTCAGGACAATGGACTGCTCGGCGCGGCCCAACATGAGACGGTTCAACCGCGCTTCGTTTTCGTTTGTCGAATAGATCGACAGATCAGGCGCAATCGCAGTCGCACCCAAGAACAATTGATCAAACCACAGCTGATCCAGCGCAGCCTCGGCAAGTGGTCCGACCATTGACGCGTTCTGCATCCGCAATGTGCCACCCAAAAGGGCGACTGACACCTCTTGCAAGGGCATCAGCATCTGGGCCACGGGAAGACAATTGGTAAAGACGCTCAGCGCCATAGGCCGCAGCCGGATAAGCCGTGCCAGTTGCAGCACTGTTGTTCCTGCATCCAAGAATACAACTGATCCCGGCCGCAATTGCGCATATGCGGCCTCGCCAATCGCACGCTTGGCTTCCAAGTTTATCTGCTCCCGGCTTTCAAACTCAATCTCGGTTGCGGAGGCATCGGCGATCTGCGCACCGCCATGCGTGCGGGTGATCGCGCCATCAAGCTCAAGTGCGGCCAGATCACGGCGCACGGTTGGTTCGGACGCGCCGACAGCCTCAGCAATCTCGGGAATAGACATATGCCCGTTCGAGAACAGCGTTTGACGAATGGCGGTAGCGCGGTCGGTTTTCATGCAGAATCCTTCGAATACGATCAAGTTATTAATCAGTAATGATCATTGTCAATCAATAAAATGATCATTATTGATATTTTGAATGTATCGAAAGTGGAGCAGCACCATGCAGACATCTTATCTGAGCGACCTGATTACCGCCCATGACTTTGGAAACCCAAAGGGAATCGCGGCGATCTGTTCTGCTCACCCCATCGTGCTCGCCGCAACGCTGGCACAGGGGGCAAAGAGTGACCGTCCTGTGTTGATCGAGGCCACGTGTAATCAAGTAAATCAGGACGGCGGCTATACAGGGATGACGCCGGCGGACTTTCACGCCCGCGTGCACCAGTCGGCTCAATCCGAGGGCTTTGACACCAATAATCTGATCCTCGGCGGCGATCATTTGGGCCCAAATCCATGGCGACATTTGCCCGCTGCGCAAGCGATGGACAAAGCCAAGGCCATGGTTGCAGCCTATGCCGCCGCCGGTTTCGGCAAGATCCACCTTGATACAAGCATGGCCTGCGCCGATGATACTGCGCCCCTTTCTGAAGAGGTGATCACCACCCGTGCGGCCAGCCTGGCCACCGTTGCCGAAGATCACGCCGCAGGCCAAAACATCGTTTATGTCATCGGAACTGAAGTGCCGGTGCCGGGCGGCGCAACAGAGCATGTCGAGACACTAACCCTGACATCACCCACAGATGCGGCAACAACGGTCGGTCTGCATAAAGAGGCTTTTCGATCAGCAGGGCTTGGCAAGGCCATTGATCGGATCGTCAGTTTGGTCGTCCAGCCGGGGGTGGAGTTCGGACATGAAAATGTCGTGCCCTACGCGCCCGTAGCTGCCGCACCACTATCACAGGCCCGCAAGAACATGGGGCTGATCTATGAGGCCCATTCAACCGACTACCAATCACCAGAGGCCCTTGCAGCCTTGGTCAATGACGGCTTTGCGATCCTCAAGGTTGGCCCATGGTTGACCTTCGCCTTGCGCGAGGCGCTCTATGGGTTGGACGCTATCGCGCAGGAACTCACGGGCGTTGCATCGTTGCAATCCGGTATGGAAAACCTGATGATCGCGCATCCTGAACACTGGCAAGGCTATTACCACGGCAGCGCCGATAACCAGCGCCTGCAAAGGCATTTTAGCTATTCGGATCGCATCCGGTATTACTGGGCCACCAGTGAGGCAGAGGCGCTGGTGCAAGACTTGATTGCCCGTCTTGCCGATAAGCCGATCCCGGAAACCCTGATCTCGCAGTATCTGCCGATGGCGTGGCCGGGGGTTATGTCTGGCGCGCAAGACCCAACAGCAGCCGCATTGTTGAAAGGCAGTGTGCAACGCGTTCTGACCATCTATGATCAGGCCTGCAACCCATTGTAAAAGCCGCAAAACCGACGCCATGACCACAACGCATGTCATCCTCGCCCACCCTGACCCAAAGTCCTTTACCGCAGACTGGGCCGCCACAACGCGTGAGGCTTGCATGTCGCTTGGGCAGAAAGTTACGGTCTCCGACCTTTATGCGATGGGTTTTGATCCGGCGGAAGCAGCGGGCCATTATCCATCAGTACATGCAGGCATGCCTTTTGATGTCCTGAAAACGCAAGAGGCCGCCGCACATAACGGAACGCTACCGCAAATCGTCAACGATGAAATCGCGAGGATCAGGGCTGCAGACAGGCTGATCTTTCATTTTCCTTTATGGTGGTTTGCACCCCCCGCGATGATCAAGGGTTGGTGCGAGCGCGTCTTGGCCAACGGCGCGCTGCACAGCACAGCTGCACGGTTCGACACTGGTCAATGTCAGGGCAAGTCAGCCTTGTTTTGTGTTACCACAGGTTCTGACGCTGCGGAAAGCGCCTATAACGGCAAGGAAGGCGATGTTGCGCTGCATCTTTGGCCCCTAGCCTATACTCTACGGTATCTGGGTCTGGATGTGCTTGCGCCTAAGATCATCCACGGCGTGCACGGCTATCATCGCGGCGACGCGCAGAGCGGCCTTGAAACACGTCTGGGCACAGAATTGACCCGCCATGCCCAGACCATCGCCAAATATGACGACTTGCCGCGGATGACATTCAACGCAGACGGCGACTTTGATGATCAGGGCCTGTTGCGCTCAGACGCAGTGTCGCATTCGCCTTTCATTCGAAAAGCGCAGAACCACTGGCCCTAAAGCATCTTCCTCAGACCGTCCCGCGCGGCTGCATCTGCCGCATCCGCCAGCACCTGCGCTTTCAACCCATCCTCGCCCGTTGGTGTGACTGCCGCACCACTTTCAAGCGCGGCCACGAAATGTTCCATTTCAGCGCGATAGGCCGCCGCATAGCGTTCAAGGAAAAACGGCTGTGTCGCCGCCTTGCTCATGCCATCCGCGTTTGAAAGCTCTACGGTATGCGCAAGCATATTATCGGCACGCAACATTCCGGCACTGCCATGGACCTCAATACGTTGATCATAGCCATATGTCGCCCGGCGCGAGTTTGAGATTTGACAAATCTTGCCACTGGCGGTTTTCAGCGTCACGACAGCCGTATCAAAATCACCCGCCTGCCCGATGTCTGGGTCAACAAGGCAGGACGCTGCCGCCGACAGCTCAACCGGCTCTTCGCCCAGTAAAAACCGGGCCATATCCAGATCATGGATCATCATATCGCGGAAAATCCCGCCAGAGGTTTTGACATAGCCAATTGGCGGTGGTGCCGGATCACGCGACAGGATGGTGACAAGTTCTACGTTTCCAATGGCTTGATCCGCGATCTGTCGCTGGAGATGCGCGAAATTAGGGTCAAAGCGCCGATTGAACGCCGTCATGAAGGGGACGCCCGCATCTGCGACCACGGCAAGACAGTCCTTGATGCGCGCAACCGACAGATCGATGGGTTTTTCGCAAAAAATCGCCTTACCTGCCGCGGCGGCCGCATGGATCAGATCATAATGCGTTGTCGTCGGCGTGCCGATGATGATCGCGTCAATGCCCGGATCGTTGATCAATGCGTCTGCGTCCATCACTTTGGCACCGGTTGCGGTCGCCAAGGCGGCAGCCGCTTCGGGCATCGCATCCGCGACAGCGGCAGCGCGCGCGTTTGTCATGCCGCGCAGCGTCGCACCATGGACCTGACCGATCCTGCCACAGCCTAAAATACCGATATTAATCAATGCCCTACCCTTTCAGATTGCGCAGCACGCTGCATGCAGCCGCCATCACAGGATCATGTGTTTCTTTCAGGATCGCCACGCGATCAAACCGATCAGGGTCCCGGTTGACCGCGTCCCGCATTGCCGCACCAAAGGCCATGCGCAGCTCGGTCCCGATGTTAAACTTGCAGATATTTGTATTCTGGGCCAACACCTTACGTTGCAAGACAGGGACGCCCGAGCCACCGTGAATGACCAACGGCACATCCGTGACCGCTTGAATAGCCGCAATCCGCGGCTCATCCAATCCACCTTCCTTGTCTTGCTGCAAATGCACGTTCCCGACGGAAATGGCCATCGCATCAACGCCCGTTTCGCGTGCAAATTCAGCGGCTTCCATCGGATCAGTTCCCGCCGAACCCTCGCCGCCGGCATAGCCAACAAACCCAATTTCGCCTTCACAGGAAATCCCCGTATTATGTGCTAATTCAGATATTTGCAGCGTTTCCTTAATGTTGTCAGCCAACGGCTTGCGCGACCCGTCAAACATCAATGATGTGAATCCGGAATCCAACGCTTCCGCGCATTCATCATAGGTGTAACCATGATCCAGATGCGCTACGACAGGCACTGACGCCTCTTCCGCCAAATGCCGGAACATCTTGCCCAAAACGGGCAAAGGCGTATGCGCCCGGCACCCTGGCCCCGCTTGCAGGATCACCGGGCAGTTTTCAGCCTCCGCCGCCGCCACATAGGCACGCATGTCTTCCCAGCCCAGACAGACCAACCCGCCCACGGCGTAACCTTGCTGCAACGCAGGTTGCAGCACGTCTTTTAACGTCACAAGGGTCATTTGAACTTGGCAATCATGTCTTTGATGCCCGGTATGGTTTCGATCTGATAGGCATGTGACGGCTGGAAGTACTGGATCAGGCTACGCTGCGACAAACCACCCAGAATGGTGAAATAATACATCTGATAGCCCGGCAACACCGCACAGGGGTGATAGCCGCTATCGAGGCAGATCGTGGACCCATCAACGATGTGATAGGCATCCCCCGCCTTGCCATCCTCGCGCTGGAGCATTTGCACGCCAGAACCATGGTTCGGCTTGAAGCGGAAGTTATAGGTCTCATCATGCCGCGTTTCGTCAGGCAGACGGTCGGTGTCGTGTTTATGCGACGGGAAACCGGACCAGCCGCCCTCGCCCACGGTAAACAACTCAGACACCAGCAAACGGCCAACCTTGTCGTGATATTTTGTGCCAAGGATATGCTTGATCTTACGGTGAGTTTTGGTGTCGTCAGACCCGTATTGCACCAGATCCAGCTCATCCTTACGCACGGCAAAAGCTTCAAGCACCTTGTCATAGCGCGCGCCGCAAACAAACACCTCTGCCTCATCTGACGTGCAGACCATCACCGCCTTGGCCCCCACGGGCACATAAACCCCTTCCGGCTCACCATCCCAAACGTCCTCGGTCCGGTCGCCGATCCCATCTGCCTTGAACCCTTCAATCTCAATATCAACGGTCCCGGTCGCTGGCACGATGCAAGTCTCGTATCCCGGTACCGCATATTCAAACGCCTGTCCTTTCGTCATCTTCACTATGTTGAAGTAATTCAGCGGAACAGTTGGATCATCTACATCGACGATCGGCTTGTTCTGGTTATCAAACGGCGGGATATGCATAGGCGTGTTCCTTTAAGCGTCTGTCGGGCCAGGATGGTCGGCCATGAATTGGGTCAGTGTCGATGTATCAGCCATCGCGGGTGCGCAACCGGGGCGGGATACGGTAATGGACGCGCAGGCAGAGCCACGCAGTATCGCATCATGCAGGCTTTGGCCCTCGGCCAGACCTGTGACCATGCCTGCCATAAAGCTGTCGCCAGCACCGGTGGGTTTCAGCGCATCGACTGGCCAAATACCCGTGCGGATTTCCTTATCACCGGCAAAAGTCACAGCGCCCTTCTCACCCATCTTATAGACAACAACGGTGGCCGTATCCTCGGCAAGCGCTTTGGCTTTGGCGAGACCCTTGTCGATGCCACCTGCCATAAAACCGAATTCTTCGTCATTGCCGACAATCATATCAGACGCAGCGGCGGCCCGGCTCAGCACCTTTTCAGCAACCTTTGGCGATGGCCACGAATAAGGGCGGTAATCCACGTCAAAGATAATCGGCAGGCCCACGGCCTTGGCGCGATCAAAGGCGTCAAAAGTGGCACTGCGCGAAGGTTCAGCAGCAAAGACCGTACCTGCGGTGATCAGCGCACCAAACTTGCCATAATCAACCGCTGCCACATCATCGGCATCCATCTGAAAATCAGCGGCACCATTGCGGTAGATCACATTGCGGTGCCCTTCTACCCGGCTTTCGTAGAGCGCCAGCGAATTGCGATACTCACCGCCCACAGGCGTGACATAATCCGTACCAACGCCATAACGCTTAAGCTGTCCGATACAGTAGCTGCCGATACTGTCATCCGACACACGCGTTACCAGCGACGCCTGACCTCCCAGTTTACAAATGCCCGCCGCAATATTGGCGGATGATCCACCAAGACCGACGTTCACCGTCTCTGCATCCTCGGTCGCCACACCGGGATCGGTATAAAGGTCGATCCCTGCCCGCCCCACAACAACAAAGTTGTTTTGCCGTATCCCATCCAGAAGCGCGTTCATTTGCGGCCTATTGTGTTGCGGGCCTCTGCGGCATCGAAGGATTGCGGGTGCGGGTAATTCAGACCCAAAAGTTGGCGCATATCGTCCGAGGCCGCCTCTACAAAACCGGGCGGCAAAGCCTGATGCATTTCCTCAATCGGGGTCAGCCATTTGGGCGCGTAATTGATCAAAACCGCGCTGCGATCAATGTCAGAGGTATTGGGCATCGCACAATGCCATGCTGCGCCAAAGAACAAGGCAACATCGCCCGGCGCGCCCAACATACGTTCACATTTGCCATAGAAGTCGTCCGCTTCCGTGGGATAGCGCAATTCTTTCTGCGATCCCGGCACATAGGCTGTCGCTCCGGTCTCTGCGGTAAACGGATCCAGCAGGATGGACACTTGTGCATTCATTGGAAAAGATGCGTTCAACCCGATAGGATGGGTCTCGGCATTGTACATATCCCAATACGGGTAATCGACATGCGGTTCCTGCCCCGGCCCACCGGGCAGAATACGGTTCGCGGCAATCGAGCCCATGATGAATTCGGTTCCCAGAAAGCCCCGTAAAACCTTCATGATCACAGGATGGGCTGCCATATCAGAGAACACATCACCCTTTGCCAACAGGTTCCAAACCCTTCGTTGCAGCGCGAGGCGGCCATCCTCCTCAGCTTGCCCTTGAAAATGCGTGACCTTGTCAGCCTCTTCCGAATGCGCGTGTATGATCTGGCGTGCTTCAGCGATCTGCACATCTGAAAACAGGCCAGTGATCAACACAGCGCCTTTGCCGTGCATCAATTCCTGAGAAATGACGCCTGCCTCGGCGGTATCAGCGGTAAACCTGCGCATTACACACCCTTACGCTGCTTGTGGCGTGTGGATTCCCAATCCAGATGCGCTGCGCGGACCTTGTCAGATCCTGTGACATGCGGCGTTCCCACTTCCCACCATGCATGACCTTCGGTGGTCCAGCCCTCGTAAGGATCAACCTTCATGCAAATAACATAGGTGCGGTCCGCCGCTTTGGCGCGCAGGAATGCCGCCTCCAGTTCAGCGGGTGAACTTACCGTTTCCGCTGCTGCACCCATTGACTTGGCGTGGGCCTCAAAATCGACGCCCACTTTGGTGGTGGCTGTTGGTGTATCCGCGATCAGGTTATTAAAGCTTTCGTTGCCGGTGTTGTTTTGCAATTTGTTGATGACAGCAAAGCCACCATTGTCCAGCACCATAACGATCATCTTTTTCTCTGTTATAACAGAGGAGTATATATCGGAGTTCATCAAAAGATACGATCCATCTCCGGTAAAGACGATGGTATCCTGTTCAGGCTCCATCTGCGCCTGCGCAATGCGCGCACCCCAACCGCCCGCAATCTCGTAACCCATGCAAGAAAACCCAAATTCGACGTCAACAGTGCCGATATCCAGTGTTTTCCAATTGGCCGTCACTTCAGCAGGCAGACCACCCGCCGCCGCAACCACGCGGTCGCGCGGGTCACAAAGCCGGTTCACCTCACCGATCGCTTGGGCATAGGATGCAGGGCCATTGCCCACGCGGGTATTCTCGGCCACGTAATCGTTCCATTTGGCGCGCTCTGCTGTCGCCTTCGCGGTCCAGCCTTCGGGTGCTTGATATTTTGCTAAATCAGCAGTCAAAGCCACCAGCCCCAGCCGCGCATCGCCCACAACAGTCGTTGACAGATGCTTGGCCGCGTCATGGCGCGCCGCATTCAGACCGATAATCTTGGCGTCATGCGCAAATGCGGTCCAGGACCCGGTGGTGAAGTCCTGCAAGCGTGTGCCGACGGCAAGGATCACATCGGCCTCTTCCGCAATCACATTTGCGGAGTCCGAACCGGTCACACCAATCGGCCCGATATTGAGCGGATGATCATGGACCATATTCGCGCGCCCCGCGATGGTTTCGACGACAGGGATCCCCGTCGCCTCTGCAAAGGCGGTCAATTCAGCAACCGCCCCGGAATACTGCACACCACCGCCGGCGATAATCATTGGGCGTTTGGCGTCTTTGAGCAATGCAACGGCCTGCGCAACCTCATATTCATCAGGCGCCTGACGCCGGACACGGTGAACACGTTTTTCAAAGAAACTGACAGGGTAGTCATAGGTCCACCCCTGCACATCCTGCGGCAAGCCGATAAAGGCTGGGCCGCAATCAGCCGGATCCAGCATGGTCGCCAAAGCGGCCGGCAAGGACTGGATCACTTGTGCCGGATGCGTGATCCGATCCCAATAGCGGCTGACGGCCTTGAATGCGTCATTCACACCGAAAGTGGGATTGCCGAAATGTTCCAACTGTTGCAACACCGGGTCAGGCAGGCGCGTCAGAAACGCATCACCACATAGCATCAGCATAGGCAAACGGTTGGCATGGGCCAATGCGGCAGAGGTCAAAAGATTTGCCGTGCCGGGACCAGCGGAGGCTGTACAGAACATGAAACGGTGACGCTTGTACGCTTTGGCATAGGCCGCTGCTGCGAAGCCCATCCCCTGCTCATTCTGCCCACGATAAAGCGGCAGTTCAGCACGATGTTCATAAAGAGCCTCGCCCAGGCAGGTTACATTGCCATGCCCGAAAATACCAAAGCCGCCACCGCAAACGCGGGTTTCCACCCCATTGGCAACAATCCATTGGTTTGACAGATAGCGCACAATGGCCTGCGCCGTAGTCAGCGTCACTGTTTCGACAGCTTGCCTCATGATATTCCCCCCGGCAGTGCGTACGAATTGTACTTTGGTCACGATTGCATATTGACCTGTGGCCTAAAAGAACGATACCAAAATTGCAACCGGTTGCAACCGGTTTTTGGGAGGAGCACCAGCAATGGCAGAGATTGGCATCGGGATTGTCGGTGGCGGCTACATGGGCAAAGCACATGCAGCAGCCTATGGGTCGGTCGCAACGCTGTTTGATACCGCACTCCGGCCCCGGTTGGAGATGGTCTGCGCGTCGTCAGAAGCTTCGGCTGCACGGTACAAAAGCGCCTTCGGCTTTGCGCGTGGGACAGCTAATTGGCAGATGCTGGTGAACGACCCCAAGGTCGAGGCCATCGTGATCGCCTCACCGCAAAACACACATCGAAACATCGCCTGCGCCGCCCTTGCGCTTGGTAAACCTGTGTTCTGCGAGAAACCCCTTGGCGCGAGCTTGGCTGATTCAATCGCCATGACGGATGCGGCAAACGCCAGCGGTGCGATCAATATGGTCGGCTTCAACTACATCCGCACCCCCGCCTCGCAATACGCGCGCCAACTCATCGCCGAAGGGCGGATCGGCGATATTACCTGGTTTCGTGGCGAACATACTGAAGATTTCCTCGCCGACCCTGCACTGCCCGGCACATGGCGCACCCAAGGTGTGGCCAACGGGACGATGGGCGACCTTGCGCCGCATATGATCAACGGCGCACGGGCACTGATCGGACCAATCACGGCGCTCTGTGCGCAGGTTGAAACGGTGCATGCCAAGCGCGGCGCCGAGACAGTGACGAATGATGACCAAGCACAAATGATGTGTCGCTTTGAAAATGGCGCGCAGGGTCACCTGTTCTTCAGCCGGGTCGCCACAGGGCGCAAGATGGGCTATGCCTATGAAATTCATGGCACAAAAGGTGCCATCCGTTTCGATCAGGAAGATCAGAACGCCCTGCACCTTTACACGATGGATGGCCCGGAAGCCGAACGCGGTTTTCGCAAAATTCTCACCGGTCCCACTCACCCCGACTATCTGCCCTTCTGCCAAGGCCCCGGCCATGGCACGGGCTATCAGGATCAAATTATCATCGAGGCCAAGGATTTCCTGACCGCCATCGCGACCAAAACCAACATCTGGCCAACCTTTGCCGAAGGGCTAGAGGTCAACCGCATCGTCACTGCCGCCCTTGAATCCAGTGCAAAGAACGCCTGGGTCAAGGTCGCGGACTACACCTAAGAAAGACCAAAAACATGATCCAAATCGGCAATGCGCCTTGTTCCTGGGGTATCGAATTCGCCTCTGATCCCGCCTATCCCACTTGGCAATCGGTCCTGAGCCAATGCGCGGGCGCAGGTTATAAGGGGATCGAACTTGGGCCTATTGGCTATATGCCGGAAGACCCCGCAATCCTGCGTGATGAACTGGCCAAGAATGACCTCAGCATTATCGGCGGTGTCGTCTTTCGGCCCTTCCATGATGCCGCGAAATGGGATGAAGTTGTTGATGCCTCCAAACGGACCTGCGAGGCCTTAGTCGCCCATGGTGCCAAACATCTGGTGTTGATCGACAGCATCTCGCCGCGCCGCGCACCCACCGCAGGCCGCGCAGATGAGGCCGAGCAGATGGACACCGCCGAGTGGAGCGCCTTTCGTGATCGCATCGCCACGATCGCCAAGATGGGAACCGAGGACTACGGGCTGACCGTCGGAATACATGCTCATGCCGCTGGCTTCATCGACTTTGAGCCAGAGTTAGAGCGGCTCTTGGATGAGGTTGACGCCAGCATCCTCAAAATTTGCTTCGACACTGGCCACCATTCTTATGCGGGGTACGATCCCGTGGCTTTTATGAAACGGCACATCGATCGGATCAGCTACATGCACTTCAAAGATATCGACCCGGTGGTGAAGGCCGATGTTGTCGCCAAACGCACGGATTTCTACAAGGCCTGCGGTCAGGGTATTTTCTGCAATCTCGGCCAAGGCGACGTGGATTTCCCGGTGGTCCGCCAAGTCCTGCTGGACGCTGGCTTCAAGGGCTGGTGCACAGTTGAACAAGATTGCGATCCATCCCTGCCCGGCACGCCGTTGGAAGATGCTGAAAGCAACCGCAATTATCTGGAATCAATCGGCTTTTGAGCCTCCTTTGAAAGACATACACGATGACAAAACTCCAATGGGGTATGATTGGTGGCGGCGAAGGCAGCCAAATCGGACCGGCACATAGGCTGGGTGCTGGGCTGGATAGCCTTTTTGAGTTCAGCGCAGGCGCGCTGGACCACCGACCCGAATACGGCATCGACTATGGCAAACGGCTCGGCCTTGGAGATCGGGCCTATGGCGGTTGGCAGGACATGCTTGAAGGCGAAAAGAAACGCGATGATCGCGTTGATCTGGTGACCGTCGCGACGCCAAATGCGACGCATTTTGAAATCACCAAAGCCTTCCTTGAAAACGGCTTTCACGTGCTTTGCGAAAAGCCAATGACCATGACCGTCGAAGAAGGCGAAGAGATCGTCGAGATTGCCAAGAAAACCGGTAATATCTGCGCTGTGAACTATGGCTACACTGGCTATTCGCTGGTCCGCCATATGAAGGCAATGATCGCTCGCGGCGACATCGGCAAGGTTCGTCTGGTCAACGCCGAATTTGCCCATGGTCACCATGCCGATGCGACCGACGCCGATAACCCCCGCGTGCGCTGGCGCTATGATCCCGCACAGGCCGGTATCTCGGCACAGTTCGCAGATTGCGGCATTCACGCGATGCATATGGCGAGTTTCGTCACCGGACAGGAAGTGACGAAATTATCAGCAGATACAGTATCTTGCATTGATGTACGCACCTTGGAAGACGACGCAATGGTGAATTTCCGCATGGATGGCGGGGCCGTAGGGCGGCTGTGGACAAGCTCTGTCGCGATTGGGCGCCAGCATGGTTTGGGTATTCAGGTATTTGGCGAAACCGGCGGCTTGCGCTGGTCACAGGAACACCCCAACCAGCTCTATTACATGCCGCTGGGTGAGCGTTTGCAGATTATCGAACGTGGCGAAGCAAACCTGTCACCCGAGGGCGATCGCACCACGCGCGTCACTATCGGGCATGCCGAAGGGATGCCGCTGGCCTTTGCCAATATCTACACCGATCTGGCCGAAGCCATCAGCGCACGCAAGGAGGGTCGCACGATGGATCCGGCCGCGAACCTTTATCCACGGGCTGAGGATGGATTGCGGTCGATGGCCGCGGTTTATGCGGTTGCTGAGTCTGGCAAAGCCGAGGGCAAGTGGCTGGACGCGCGCCCACCGATGTTCAGGTAAGGTGGGTTTAAACCCACCTTACAGGAGGGGGCGTAAGGTGCCCCTTTCGACAATCGAACACGCGAACAGCCGTGCCTCCGGGTAGCGGCTGTCATCCTTCAGCGACGCCTCGATCAGCTCAATCGAAGAGCTGATGATTTGCTTGATCGGATTGCGGATCGTGGTCAGGTTGATGTTTTCCCAACCCGCCATCTCCATGTCGTTCAAGCCAATGATTCCAATATCTTGCGGCACAGCAAGGCCTGCGTCATCAATCGCCGACAGCGCGCCAATCGACAGCACATCATCACCGCAAAAATACGCCTCGGCGGGCACCTCCTGTAACAGGCGCTGCATCTCGGCCCGCCCTGCCTCGAAAGAGTAATTGTTGGCATAGCTGACCGTCATATCGCGCCCTGACGCACGCATCACTTCGGCAAACCCGGCGAAACGGTCCTGGGTCGATGTTGCGGACTTTGGACCGCCAAGGAACGCCACCCGTTTATACCCACGATCAATCAGTGTTTGCGCCGCCATCCGCCCTGCCTCGATATTGTCGATGCCCAGCACGTTCACTTTGGGGCTGGCTGACTGGCGCCCAAAGGAATGCACGACCGGCACGCCGGCATCTTTGAACCCTTCGGCAAAGGTCGCAGGCAGGGTAGATGAGGCCACGATCACACCGTCCACCGAATAGGCGCGTAGCATGCGGATGGAATTTTCAGGGTTTACCTCATCCGTCAGGTTGACCAGCAAAGGCCGCAAGCCCCGCGCTTGCAGGCCTTTAGTGAAAAGATCAAAGACCTCCAGAAAAATCGGGTTGTGAAAGTTGTTGGACACCAGCCCAATCAGCTTGGTCCGCCCGGTTGTCAGCGATGAGGCCAGCGCATTGGGGCTATAGCCCAAGGCGTTCGCCGCTTTTTCAACCTTCGCACGGGTCTTTTCAGACACCGACGCCCCTTCGGTATAGGTACGCGACACGGCAGAGCGGGACACCCCGGCACGTTCTGCAACGTCTTTCAGCGTCACCGCCACCTTAGCGGCCCTCCTCTTCCGCCTGTGCGGCAACAGCCGCCCAATCGGCTGTGTAGAACTTCCATATTGCCATGATACCAAGGGCAAAGAATATCAAGGCCCAGAAGGCCTGTCCGTTTGCCAATTCAACCATAGCCCACAGAATTGGGACCACAGCGGTCAGGACCCTGCGCCATATAGGCAAAAAGAACGGCACTGCCAGATCAAAGAACTTCGGTTTTTGTCGGTCAGGCGGCACCTTCATATTCTGCTCCGGTTTTGGCGCCGGTGATATAGGCAACGACGTCTTGCCCGTCTGTATCCTCTTTATTGAGGTTGGCCACAATACGGCCCCTGCGGAAGACGATGATCCGATCGACCAGATCAAAGACCTGCCGCATATTGTGCGAGACAAGGATCAGGCTTTCGCCCTGCTCTTTCAGCGTGCGGACGATGTTTTCTACCTGTTCGGTTTCCTGTACGCCAAGTGCAGCGGTTGGTTCGTCCATGATGGTCAGCTTGCTGGCAAAGGTTGCCGTGCGGGCAATAGCCACGCATTGGCGCTGACCGCCGGACATATTGGCGATGGTGTTTTTAATATTGGGGATTTTGACCCCTGTTTTCACCAGTCCGGCCAATGTGTCATCGCGCATACCCTTGTAGTCAAGCAAGCGGAACGGGCCGAGCCAATCAAACTTGGTCTTCTCACGCCCCAAAAACAAGTTGTCCGGCACGTTCAGGTCATCAGCCAGGGCCAATGTCTGAAACACCGTTTCAATGCCCGCTTCTCGCGCATCCAAGGGCCCTGAAAAATTCACCTCTTGCTGGTCAAACAAAACGGTGCCTCGTGTCCGCTGTTCCACCCCCGTGATCTGTCGCACAAAGGTCGACTTCCCCGCCCCATTGTCCCCCATGATCGCGACGTGCTCGCCGTGCCTCAGTACAAAGTCCGCATCCTCAAGCGCATGCACACCGCCATAGTGTTTCGTCAGGCCTTTGGTTTCCAGAATGATATCTGACATTGGTACCCCCTATGCCCGCGCCGCAGCACGTTGTTGTTGCCATTGGTCAAGTGCGACCGCACCGACAATGATCATGCCAAGCACCATTTCCTGATAGAACGCCCCAAGGCGCAGAAAGGTAAAGCCCGAGGTGATGACACCGATGATCAGCGCGCCAATCACAGTACCGATGATCGAACCGCGTCCACCGAAGAGCGAAACACCACCAATCACAGCCATCGCAATCGCTTCCAGCTCATAAGACAAGCCCATGCCAGATTGCGCTGTCAGGTTCTTCGATGTCAGGATCACAGCCGCCAAACCAGCCAGCATACCTGCGATGACATAGACCAGCACAAGGTGGCGTGGCACATTGATGCCTGACATCCGGGCGGCTTGCTCATTCGATCCGATGGCGTAAGTGTGTTTACCGTAGACGGTGTAATTCATGATGAAATGGAACAGCACTGCCAATGAAAGAAAAATGATCACTGGCATCATCCCTGCCCCGATTTTGGCGTAGCCCTCGGTTGGGAAAGACACAGGGTTGCCCAGCGACCACCACTGCGCCACACCGCGCGCAAAAAGCATCATGCCAAGTGTCGCAATGAAGGGCGGAATGCGGGCATAGGCCACCAAAACACCGTTAATAAAGCCCGCGATGAAACCACAACCAAGACCAACAAACACCGGGATGATCCACGGCAAATCAAGCGCCCATTCGCCAAAAATCGCCTTGGGGTTCGCCGCACCGTTCACTGTTGCCACCTGTGCGAAGCTCATCGCGATCATGGCCGTAGCCCCCACGACAGAGCCTGATGACAGATCAATACCAGCGGTGATGATGACCTGGGTCACGCCAATGGCAATAATCCCGATGATGGCAACTTGAATGATGATGATCCGCAAACGCGCTTCATTAAAAATGCTGTCAAAGCGGTCGCGCGTGTCAAACAACAGGCTTTGCTGCATAAAGATGGCACCAAGGATTTCAAAGGCAACGATGATCAGGATCAACGCGCCAAAGACATTCAACTCATTGGGCCAGCTTCGTTTGGATTTATCGAATGTGAGGCCGCCTGTACCTTCGCTTGCGTCTGACATCGGTCAGCTCCCTCTTGGTGCCATGTAGGAAACGGGGCAACGCATACTGCCCCGTCACTCTATTTTCTGATCAAAGGCTTACTGGAAGTCAGCCAGATTTTCTGGTGTGACCAGCTTGAACGGAATGAAGACTGTTTTGTCGACTTCTTCACCATTTGCCAGCGCCATGGCCGTTTGGATGGACCCGGCACCCTGACCTGCGAGGTCCTGGAACACCGTAACGTCCATATCGCCCACTGACATTGCCAACAGCGCGTCGGATGTCGCGTCAACACCACCGACAACCACGTCGTCCATGGAAATGCCAGCCGCTTTCATTGCCTGAATAGCACCCAGCGCCATTTCGTCGTTGTTACCAAAAACCGCGTCAAATTCGTCACCAGAGGACAACCAGTTTGTCATCAGGTCGTTGGCTTCGTCGCGGGACCAGTTTGCTGTCTGCTCGTCAATGATTGTGATGAAGTTACACATATCCATACCGATCACGTCATGGAAATCCTTCGTACGTTGCACAGCCGCTTGGTTGGACAGCTGACCGACCAAGACATAGACCCGCGCACCGCCGGACTTGCCTTCAGCGCGCAGCTGACGACACATCTGGAATGCAGCCAAGGTACCTGATTCAATCTCGTTGGATGCAACAAAGGCCTGACCGTCTGGCAGTGTGTCCATGTTGATGGGCTGGCGGTTGACATAGACCAATGGCACGCCTGCGGCAGCAGCTGCGTTTGACATTGCCTCGGTTGCGTTTGTGTCAACGGCATTGACGATGATGGCATCGACGCCAGAGGCGATGAAGTTGTTGATTTGGTCCAATTGCTTGGCCACATCATCTGTTGCATCTTCCATTTGCAGGCTGACGTCGTCGCTGGCATCGTCAAAGGCTGTCATGCCGTTGCGCATCACAGTCAGACCGTTGTCGTCAAAGCGTGCAACGGACACACCGATTTGCATTTCTGCCATTGCTGTGGTGCCCATCATGAGCGTGGATAGGCCAGCGGCCAAAAGGATCTTCTTCATAGTTTTCCTCCCAAGGAACGTGCCCGGCGCACGCGTTATGATGCCGGGGCCTCTGATGAGGCGATTGACCCAATCCAAGCAGCGGTCAGGTCTTTCATATTGTGGATGTGGGGGACCACACCAAAACCACCCGCCACCCGCCAAAGCAGGCGGCGCTGTCTCATGTGGTTTCGTGAAATGATCGGCAGCAATGAATGCAACGTTATCTCCCCCTAGCACGACTCAGTCTAGCTCGGTTTCATTTTTTTGCAACCGGTTGCATTTTTCAGGCCCTTCAGTGCTCCGCGCTAATTTTGAGATTGTGCATCCACACGGCTCTGCCTCATAATTGGCAAATGCAATTTTCGCGCCGCCGCATCTTTGGACTAATCATAGCCATCGCTGTTATCACGGTGATGGCGGGCGCATTGTCTTTTCCTGCACTCGAACGGCATTACATGCGCCAGCAAGCCGCGCAAAATGCAGTTCCCCTCAAATTGGCGGTCGAAGGCCTGCGCGCCGCGCTTGAACGGTATGCCCCCCTGCCCGCCTTGATTGCTGAACGGTCAGAACTGACCGAGTTGCTCAATGACCCCGGCGATCAAACTGTGCTCGCGCAGGTCAACGAGGATCTGCGCCAGACAGCCGCCACAGTGAAAGCATCCGATGTCTATCTGATGGATATATCCGGCCGCACTATTGCTGCGGCAACTTATTTGGAAAGTGGCAGCTATCTGGGCCGCAACTTCAATTACCAAAGCTACTTTACCCAAGCCCTGAACGGCGATCTGTCAAGCTTTTCAGTCTATGGCACGACGAGCGGGGAACGGGGGTATTTCTATGCCGCACCAGTCGAAGACGGCGAACGTATCGTCGGCGTCTTGGCGATCAAGTTCAACATTGCTGCTTTTGAAAGCATCTGGCGCGGGGCGGATAGCGAATTCATGGTCACGGACCGCAACGATTTTGTCTTTATGTCGTCACGCCCGGATTGGCATTTTCGCGCGATCCGGCCGCTCAGCGACGGAACACTGCGGTTGATTGCCCAAAACCTCCAATACCCGATCGACCGGATTGATCTGTTGCCAATGACAGCGACGCCTTTGAATGCCGACGCGCAGCAGGTCGATATTCAGGGTACGCCGGATGAACGTTTTGTCCGCACATCACAGCGGCTCACTGATCTGGATTGGACGATGTCCGCCCTCTCGCCAAGGCGCCCTGCGACGTTGAACGCACTCAACACCCTGCTGATTGCTGGGCTAACAGCAGGGTTGGTCCTTGCCGCCCTTCTGGCCTATCTTCTGAAACAGGCGGGGCTGGCAGAGGCATTTGCAAAGGAGCAAGATGCAAAACGCCGTCTTGAAACCGCCGTGACCGAACGGACGGCAGATTTGCAGACTGCATTGGCAGATCTGAAACAAACACAAACAGATCTGATCCAGGCCGGCAAGCTGTCCGCGCTTGGACAAATGTCGGCAGCATTGAGCCACGAGTTCAATCAACCACTGGCAGCGGTGAAATCCTATGCCGATAACGCCACTGCCTTTCTGGATCGTGACCGTATGTCAGAGGCCCGCGATAACATCTTACGCATTTCAAAAATGGCTGACCGTATGGCAACCATCTCCGCTCATCTACGCAATTTTGCCCGCAAACCGCAGCAAGCGACAGGCCCCTTACTGTTGAACGCCGTGATACATGACGCGATTGCCGTAGTTGATGTGCGCTTGGCCGCAGAGGGAGGAGCGATTGCATATAACCCACCCAAGACAGATATCTGGATCAATGGCGGTCATGTACGCCTGCAACAGGTGATCGTGAACCTCATCAATAATGCACTTGATGCGATGGAGGATGAGCCTGATCGCATCGTCCGGATAGAAGTTGAAGGCACCACTTTGCGCGTTCGTGATACAGGATCAGGGATCGCAGACAAACAGGTTGCGCATATTTTCGACCCTTTCTTTACCACGAAAGCACCCGGCAAGGGCCTTGGTCTTGGGCTATCGATTTCCTACAATATCGTCAGCGATTTTGGCGGTACGCTGTCCGCTGAAAATCACCCCGGTGGGGGCGCTGTTTTTACTGTCCGCCTGCAGCCTGCCAAACCGATTGAGGTCGCGGCCCAATGAAGCAAACAGTCCTGTTCGTCGATGATGAAGAAGAGCTGCGGCACGCGACCAGCCAGTCACTGATGCTCGCCGATATCCCGGCAACGATCCTTGACAAGGCAGAACGCGCACTGGCCCAGATCAGCCGCGGCTTTCCTGGTATTCTGGTCACGGACATCCGTATGCCGGGGCATGACGGATTGTGGTTGATGCGCAAAGCGCTGGAGGTCGACCCGGAGTTCCCGGTCATTCTTGTGACAGGCCATGGTGATGTGAACCTTGCGGTCCAATCCATGCGCGAAGGCGCATATGATTTCATCGAAAAACCGTTTGCGCCGTCCCGTCTGATCACCACCATTCAACGCGCCCTCGAAAAGCGCAGGCTGACGATTGAGAATCGGGCGTTGAAGCGCGAGGTGGGAGGGCGCGACAAGCTTGAGGCGCGTTTGATCGGGCGTTCCGACGCCATGGTCGCTTTGCGCAAGGAAGTGCGTACAATTGCTGCGACCGATGCCGATGTGCTGATCACGGGCGACACCGGTGTCGGCAAAGATGTCACGGCCCATGCGCTCCATGATCTATCGGCGCGCAGCCCACATCCCTTTGTGCATATCAATTGTGCCGCCCTGCCCGTGGAACTGGTCGAAAGCGAGCTTTTCGGACATGAAGCCGGCGCCTTTCCGGGTGCGATGCGCGCACGCTTTGGCAAGTTTGAGTTTGCGCGACAAGGAACCGTCTTTCTGGATGAGATCGACAGCCTGCCTGTCACAGTGCAGGCCAAGCTATTGCACGCTATTCAAGAGCGGCAGATCACGCGGCTTGGGGCGAATGATCCTGTTACGCTCGATATCCGCATTATCGCAGCGGCGAAAACAGATCTTGGGGTAGCGGTCGAGGCAGGTCATTTCCGCGCCGACCTGCTTTACCGTCTGAATGTTGTGACGCTTCATGTTCCGCCTCTCAGTGATCGACGCGACGATATCCCGTCGCTCTTCATCAATCTGGCGGCACAGGCTGCGGCGCGCTATTCCAAACAGCTGCCTGATATACCGGCAGAGGTTCTGTCGGCGATGGCGACCCAAGACTGGCCAGGCAATGTGCGCGAGTTACGCAATGCAGCGGATCGGTTTGTGCTGGGGCTTGACCCGACTGCCGGCCACACATCCGAACCTGTGGTGGATACCTTGGCCCAAAAGATGGCTGCGTATGAAAGATCGCTTATTCTTGCGGCCCTTACTGCGCAAAATGGCAGTCTGAAACATACCTATGAAGCTTTGGGTCTGTCCCGCAAAGCGCTTTATGAAAAGATGCAAAAGCATGGGATTTCCAAGGCTGACGCCGAGAACGAGGCATGATCTGTCCCCTTTTCAACCCACGCAATCCGCCATTTGCCCCCTATTCGACACATAGCATGATCAGAATACCGCATGTTTGCGCAAACATTTGTTAACTCTTCTTGTTTTGCCACAGGCCGTCAGTGGAAGTACCCACGATCTGTGCTAACTGCTCGTGCAGTGCATACAGTCACGACCTGATCCAGAAGAGATCAGATAATTCTAGTGGAGGACGATCCAAATGAAACTCGCAGCACTTATCGCGACAACAGCCCTGACGGCCACAACAGCATTCGCCGATGGCCACACAGCCGATTGGCCCGAAAGCTTTACGGTTGGTACAGCATCACAAGGTGGTACATATTTCGCTTATGGGTCTGGCTGGGCGAACCTGGTTGCAGAAGAACTGGGCCTGACAGGTGGCGGTGAAGTCACCGGCGGCCCAATGCAGAACATGGCGCTGGTCCACACTGGCGACGCGCAGTTCGGCATGACAACAATGGGTCCAGCGGCTGAATCCATTGCCGGTACAAACCCAATCGCGCCCGGTCTGCAAATGACCAATGCTTGCGCAATGTTCCCGATGTACCAGACACCGTTCTCGGTCACGGCTTTGTCCTCATCAGGCATCACATCCATCGATGAAATCCCTGATGGCGCACGTATCGGATTTGGTCCTGCTGGTTCCACATCGGACACATATTTTCCACGCATGATGGAAGAGCTCGGCGTGAACTTTGAGCGTCGTAACGGCGGTTGGAGCGACCTTGGTGGTCAATTGCAGGACGGCCTGCTTGACGTGATCGCATTTGCTGCTGGTGTACCGGTGCCTGCTGTATCTCAGTTGGAAGTACAAACGGACGTGAACATCATTGAGTTCACCGAAGAAGAGCAAGCGACTATTCAGGCCGCCTTCCCTGTCGCTGCGTTTGAGATCGCTGCCGACACCTACACAACGCTGGAAAGCGATGCGCGCTCCGTTTCTATGTGGAACTTTGCGATTGCAAACTGCGATCTGCCTGCATCCTTCGTCAAAGCAGCCGTGGATGTCGTGATGTCCGACAACGAGCGTATGGTGAACATCCACCGTGCTGCCCGTTCCACACTGCCAGAAAACTATGACAAGAACGCCGGTGTTCTGCCGTGGCACCCCGGTGCGGCTGAGTGGTTCATCGAGAACGCAGGCGCAGATATCCCTGCTGACCAAATCTTTGGTAACTAATCTTTGATTGGGCCGAGGCCGCTCATCACAAGCGGCCTCGGTATACTTGATTTTTTCGATATGATTGATGCACGCTGAAAGCCCGTCAGGGCATTCTGGCCGCATGCGAGGACCACACCATGACCACCGATACCCAAAAAGACGACCAGACAGAGGGCCCCGTCCTTGCGGAAGGTGTTGACGAGGAACCGGTTGAGCATAATCGCCGCATCTTTACCGGGCGCACTTATCTGATCATCGCTGGCATGTCGGCTTTTTATGCGCTGTTTCACATGGCCGCACTGAACGGTTGGTCAATCCGCAGTTGGACCGGCATTGATATTCCGCTTTTGCCGGTTTTCCCGCTGGAGACATGGAACTTCCGTATCGTTCACATCGCTGGCGCGCTGATCCTTGGGTTTACCCTCTATTCCGCACGCGCGTTTCCCGACAGTGATCACGATAACGCCGGACCGTTGGACTTTTTTGCCTACCTTGCCCTGCTCCCGGCCATTTATGCCTGCTACACCGCTGTCGGCTTTGCCGCTGACATTCGAGGCGGTGTGATGTGGAACGGGATCGATGAGGGTATCCGCAATGCCGAAATCTACCACTATGGGTATCCCCTGATCGCAGCAACCATCGCAGGGATCGTGCTGGGCTGGCTGCGCCCGCGCGTGCGCGGCACGATCGCACCTGCTGATCTGGTGCTTGGCGTATGCGGCGTCGCAGTGGCGATCTATCTGATCACGATCTTTGGCACCCTGATGCGAAATTCAACAGGTACGCCCTTTGCCCCTATCGGGATGAGCCTTGCCGCTGTGGCAGGCACCGCACTGATCATGGAACTGACCCGCCGCGTGGCAGGGATGGCGCTGATTATCATCGCTGGGGTGTTTCTGTTATACGTTTTCGTCGGTGACCTGCTGCCCGGCTTCCTGAACGCGCCGGATATCACATGGCAGCGCTTCTTTAGCCAAGTCTATACTGATGCTGGTATCCTCGGGCCGACGACTGCTGTGTCATCAACCTACATTATCCTCTTCATCATCTTTGCAGCCTTCTTGCAGGCCTCCAAAGTTGGTGATTACTTCGTGAATTTCGCCTTCGCCTGTGCGGGCCGCGCACGCGGTGGTCCGGCGAAAGTAGCGATCTTTGCGTCCGGTCTGATGGGTATGATCAATGGCACTTCGGCGGGTAACGTGGTGGCGACTGGATCACTGACAATCCCGCTGATGAAAAAGGTTGGCTACAAGCCGACAACATCTGGCGCGGTCGAGGCTGCAGCATCGACAGGTGGTCAAATCATGCCACCTATCATGGGCGCTGGTGCCTTTATCATGGCCGAGATTACCGGCATTCCGTACACCGACATCGCTGTAGCCGCGATCATTCCGGCGATCCTTTACTTCGTCTCAATCTACTTCATGGTGGATTTTGAGGCCGCCAAGCTGGGTATGCGCGGCATGCGCGAGGACGAGCTGCCAAAGTTCAAAGACATGGTGCGCCGCGTCTTTCTTTTCCTTCCCATTATCATTCTGATCGGCGCGCTCTTCATGGGATATTCGGTGATCCGCGCGGGGACACTAGCGACAGCCTCGGCCGCAGTTGTAAGCTGGTTCACACCCTATCGTATGGGGTTGGGATCGGTCACGAAGGCGTTCGAACTCGCTGGCATCATGTCGATCCAGATCATCGCGGTCTGTGCCTGTGCAGGTATCATCGTTGGTGTGATCTCACTGACTGGTGTCGGCGCGCGGTTCTCATCCGTGCTGTTGAACATTGCAGAAGCCAACCAATTGCTTGCCCTCTTCTTTGCGATGTGTATCGCGATCTTGCTGGGCATGGGTATGCCAACAACAGCGGCCTATGCGGTCGCGGCCTCTGTCGTCGCACCGGGCCTTGTGCAACTAGGCATCCCGATGCTGACTGCCCACTTCTTTGTGTTCTACTTCGCCGTCGTTTCGGCCATCACGCCGCCTGTGGCTTTGGCCAGTTATGCCGCCGCAGGCATATCGGGGTCGAACCCGATGGCAACGTCGGTGGCATCGTTCAAGATCGGTATCTCGGCCTTCATCGTGCCGTTCATGTTTTTCTACAACGGAGCGATCCTGATGGATGGCACATGGTTTGAGGTGATCCGGGCGGGCATCACTGCTGTCTTTGGGGTCTTCCTGCTGTCATCGGGTGTGCAGGGTTGGTGGGTCGGTGACCGTGCCGCCTGGCCCATTCGCATCGGACTGCTGGTGGTCGCCCTGTTCATGATCGAGGGCGGTTGGATTTCCGACCTGATCGGGATTGGCGGAGCTGTAGCACTTTATCTTATTGCGCAGATGACCCGCCGAAAGGTCGCGGCACAGTAAGCCCCCGTTTCAGAAAACAACAATAGGGAGTGTGGTGAAAACCACGCTCCCTTTTCCTTTTTTGGAATGCGACGGTGTAAAACCTTTAAACCCTTGTGCGACACGCTAAGTCACTGCAGACGGCGCAAGCTGTGTTTGAACAAGATCGGACATGAGAGTTGCAATAATGGTTATTACACTCCGCCACTATCTACGCTATCCCAGCCCGCACGCCGCAGCCCGAAACCAATCAGGAAATATGCGTTGATTGAACTCACCACCTACGAGCTTTTTGTGCTGGCCGCTGGTGCGATGGCATTTGGCCTTTATTTACTGATTAAAGGTGGTGACTGGACGGTCGATGCGGCCGTTTTCGTCGCCGAACGTACAGGGCTTTCGCCGCTCTTTATCGGCGCAACGATTGTGTCATTCGGCACCTCGGTGCCTGAGCTTTTCACATCCGTAAATGCCAACCTGCAAGGCTACCCCGGCATTTCATTGGGCAATGTCCTTGGCTCTAACGTCGCCAATATCCTGCTGGTATTGGGTGCCACAGCTTTTGTGTTCAAGGTCACAGCAGACCCCAAGCACCTGTTCAAAGACCTCGCTATGATGCTGCTGGCGACAGCCATTATGGTTTATGGCATGATCTCGGACAGCTTTACCCAAGTGTTCGGCCTGATCATGTTTGCGATCCTGGTCACTTTTGTTGTCTATCAATACAGAACCGACAACATCGTTGTGGAAGAAGATGACGACGATGACGACGGCGCCGGGATCACCACCATGAAAAGTGCGGCGATCATCCTGTTGGGGGGGGTTGCTGCCCTGGCCGTTGGGTCAGAACTGCTGGTCAAAGGCGCAGTCCAGACCGGGACAGCCATCGGCGTGCCTGAAGCCGTGATCGGCATGACTGTCGTGGCCTTCGGCACCTCGCTGCCAGAGCTGTCCACCTGCATCGCCGCGGCACGCAAACAGTCGGTCGGTCTTATCCTTGGCAATATTATCGGGTCTAACACGTTTAACATCCTGTCGATCATCGCACTAACGGCTGCGATCAAACCGCTTGATGTTGATCCCGTCCTCTTGGGGATGGAGCTGTGGGTCACGGTTGCCGTGGCAGTATTATTCGCACTCTGGATGCTGACGATTGGTAAAATCACCAAACCGGTCGGAACTGTCATGATGATTGCTTACGTCATATTCATTGCCGTCCAATACGTAGCGCCCCAAATAGCCGTCTAGAAACCGGGTCGCTATCGCGCCATATCCCGCACAAGCCGTTTTCATTTGGTTTTGAAGCGCCTATCTGTCCTTCATCACAGTTATGAAAAGGACCCCGCGACATGAGCACAGCAGAAATTGGCCTCATCGGCCTGGGCACAATGGGCGCGGCCCTTGCATTGAACATCGCGGACAACGGGTTTGACATCGCCGTCTGGAACCGGACAAGCGCAAAAACCGATGCTTTCCATGAAGGCGCCGGTGATCTTGCTCGGCGGATTACGCCAACACAAACGCTTGAAGCATTCGTCGCTGCCATCAAATCGCCCCGCGCCATTATCCTGATGGTGCCTGCAGGACAGCCTGTTGATGACCAAATTGCCGCTCTGCGCCCCCTTCTGGATGCCGATGACCTGATTATCGATGCAGGCAATGCCAATTTTCATGACACCAACCGCCGCAGCGCCGAGGCAGGCGATCTTCCATTTCTGGGGATAGGTGTGTCAGGGGGTGAGGAAGGTGCGCGGTTTGGTCCATCCATCATGGGCGGCGGCAAGCGCGAGTCTTGGGATCGTGTGGAGCATATCCTGACCGCAATTGCCGCCAAGCACAAAGGCATATCTTGTGCCACTTGGATGGGCGAACAAGGTGCAGGTCACTTCGTCAAGGCCGTGCACAACGGGATTGAATACGCCGATATGCAGATGATCGCGGAAGTTTACGGGATCATGCGCGATGGTCTGGCAATGACGTCAGACGCGATCGCAGAAACCTTTGCAAATTGGGACAACGGCGCTCTTCGCAGCTATCTCATTGAAATATCTGGTAAGGTTGCCGCAACGCAGGACCCCGCCACAGGGCGCCCAATGCTGGACGTTATTGTTGATGCCGCGGGTCAAAAAGGCACCGGGCGGTGGACGGTGATCGAGGCGCAGCATCTGGCGGCCCCCATTCCGGCGATTGAGGCCGCGGTCGTCGCGCGCAATCTGTCGTCACAGCGCGAGGCAAGGGCCGCGGCCGAAGTCCTCTTTGGTTCAGCCCCGCATCATATCGCCCATGATGTGCTACCGCTGTCGACCATCGAAGATGCGCTGATCGCGGGCAAGATACTGTGCTATGCGCAGGGCTTTGACATGATCGCAAAGGCATCTGACGCATTCGACTGGGCGCTGCCCCTGCCCGCCATTGCCGAGGTCTGGCGCGAAGGCTGTATCATCCGCTCTGCGATGTTGGACGACATGGCAACGGCCTTGCGGGAAAACCCTGAACGCAATCTAATGATGGCGCCACGGTTTGCAGATACCTTGAAACAGACCCATGGTGCATTGCGACAGGTCGTGGCACAGGCGGCGTTGCATGGGCTGGCGCTGCCTGCCTTGTCGTCCGGTTTGGCGTATTTTGATGCCATGAGGACAGGGCGTGGCACCGCGAATATGATCCAAGGACAACGTGATTTCTTTGGAGCACATGGGTTTGCGCGCATAGATGGCGGATCAGGTCACCACGGGCCGTGGGCCGCCTAACCCAGCGCGTAGCCCGCCCCGCGCACGGTACGCACAGGGTCACTGCCGCCATTCTGCGTCAGCACCTTGCGCAGACGGCCGACATGAACATCGACAGTGCGCGTATCAACGTAGATATCGCGCCCCCAAACCCGGTCCAGAAGCATATCGCGTGACCAGACACGACCCGGCTTTTCCATAAAGGTCGATAGCAGGCGGAATTCTGTAGGGCCCAGTTTCAGCGGGGTTTCATCACGGGTGACGCGGTAGGTTTCAGCGTCCAGCACAATGTCATCAAAGGTCAGCACCTGCCCCACCGTCGCCGGGCGGACCCGGCGCAACTGCGTGCGCACACGCGCCATAAGTTCCGATACTGAATAGGGTTTGACCACATAATCATCCGCACCCGTTTCCAGACCACGTACCTTATCCACCTCTTCAGAGCGGGCCGACAGCATGATAATCGGAATGCTGCGTGTTTCGTGCTTGATCTTCAGGCGGCGACACACCTCGATCCCGGACAAGTTCGGCATCATCCAATCCAGCACGATCACATCGGGTGCGTCTTCATCCACGCATAAGAGCCCTTCATCACCATTTTCGGCGCGGGTCACCCGGAACCCTTCGGCTTCCAGGTTATAGGCCAGTACTTCACGCTGGGCGGCCTCATCTTCAACAATCAGAACATGGGGTTGTTGTGCCATTTTCTTAGCTCGGGTCTGTCACATATGCGGTTTTGTCACCCTTTGGGCGGGCCTCATCCGGCATCTCACCGGTGACCTGATAGATCACCTGTTCGGCCATGTTGGTGGTCAGATCGCCCATGCGTTCAATGTTCTTTGCCATGAAATGCAGGTGCATACAGGCGGTGATGTTGCGCGGGTCTTCCATCATGAATGTCAGGAATTCGCGGAACAACGCATTATACATCTGGTCCACTTCCTGATCGCGCTGCCGCACATCTTCGGCCAGATCAGCGTCACCGCGAATGTAGCTGTCGAGCGTGTCTTTCAACATCTGCTCTACCTCGCGCGCCATGCGGCGCAGGGCGGCGTCGGACCCGTTTACCGGGTTCATTTCGACCAACACGCTGGTGCGTTTGGCGATGTTCTTGGCATAGTCGCCAATCCGTTCTAGCGACGCGGCCAGACGCAGGACTGTAAGAACGGACCGTAAGTCCTTGGAAACAGGGGCACGCAGGGCAATCGTGCGTGCAGCCTCTTCGTTGATCTGGATTTCGATGGCATCGATAACTTTGTCACCTTCGCGCACTTCCTCAGCCAGTTCAACGTCGCGATCGGCCAGCGATTTGGCCGCTTTCAAGATCGCCTCTTCCACAAGGCCACCCATCTTCATGATCAGGGTTGTGATCCCTTCAAGATCACGGTCATAGGCCGACGAAATATGTTCGTTCATTACCACTGCTCCTTACCCGATCCGGCCGGAAATATAGCTTTCCGTGCGCGGGTCCTGCGGGTTGGTGAAAATCTTGTCGGTGTCGTCGTATTCCACAAGGTTGCCCAGATGGAAGAACGCCGTCTTTTGGCTGACACGCGCCGCCTGCTGCATGGAGTGTGTGACAATGACGACAGAAAAACTTCGGCGCAGCTCGTCAATCAACTCCTCGACCTGTGCCGTTGCAATCGGGTCAAGCGCCGAGCATGGCTCGTCCATAAGCAGGACTTCCGGCGCTGTCGCAATCGCGCGCGCAATGCACAGGCGTTGCTGCTGGCCGCCTGAAAGCCCGGTACCGGGTGCTGTCAGACGATCCTTGGCTTCATCCCAAAGGGCGGCTTTGCGCAGCGATTTCTCAACAATCTCGTCCAGATCAGCCTTGTTGCGGGCCAATCCGTGGATTTTGGGGCCATAGGCGACGTTGTCATAGATCGATTTCGGGAAGGGGTTTGGCTTTTGAAACACCATGCCCACTTTGGCACGCAATTGCACCGGATCGACCTTGGGATCATAGATATCCTCGCCATCAATCCGAATGTCACCGGTGACCCGCGCGATATCAATTGTGTCGTTCATCCTATTGATACAACGTAAGAAAGTGGATTTACCGCACCCCGATGGGCCGATGAACGCCGTCACCGTCTTGTCGTCGATATCGACGTCCACATCCCTGATGGCGTGGGTGTCAGCGTAATGCACCTGCACGCCCTTGGCGGAGATTTTGATGTCTTGCTCAGTGCTCATCGCGCGATCCACATGTACCATATCTTCCATTTGTCAGCCCTCCTACCAGCGCCGTTCAAAGCGGCGACGCAGGTAAATTGCGACCGCGTTCATAATAAGCAAAAACACCAGCAATGTAATGATCGCGCCTGAGGCACGTTCGACAAAGGCCGGATCAGAGCGTTGTGTCCAGTTAAACACCTGCACCGGCAGCGCTGTTGATGCCTCACCAAACAACCCAGCCTCCGGCGTATAGGCCGCCGGATATTCGCGCACGAATGCCACCATGCCGATCAGCAGCAAAGGTGCTGTTTCCCCCAAGGCCTGTGCCAATCCGATGATTGTGCCTGTCAGGATACCGGGTGCCGCCAAGGGCAGCACATGGTGGAACACCGATTGCATCTTTGATGCGCCCACACCCAAAGCCGCATCACGGATGGATGGGGGCACAGATTTCAGCGCCGCGCGCGTTGAGATAATAATCGTGGGCAAGGTCATCAAGGTCAGCACCAGACCACCGACCAAGGGCGATGATTGGTTGAATTCCATAAAGTTAATGAAAATCGCAAGGCCGAGGATACCATAAACAATCGACGGTACGGCAGCGAGATTTGAGATATTCACCTCAATAATATCCGTGATCCGGTTCTTTGGCGCGAATTCTTCCAGATAGATGGATGAGGCCACGCCGATGGGCAGCGCAAGGAACAACACCACCAGCATCATATAAAGCGAGCCAAGGATCGCGACGCCTAGCCCTGCCGCCTCTGGTCGCTGCACCGATGCATCGGGGGCGGTAAAGAAGTTCCAATTGAACTTGGTCTCGATCACGCCCGCGTCGGCCAGTTCTTGGGCGATCATCAGCGCCTCGGGCGATGTGTTGCCATCCAAGGCGGCACTTTCCAGCGTCACGCGGCCTTTGAAATAGCCATCAATCCGGCCAGCGGCCAGCAAATCAAACGTGACCGTTTCGCCCACCAAATCAGGGTTTGCGAGGACACGGTTACGCACCGTCGCTGCCGCCTCTTTCGAAATCATGTCGCCGAGGTCTTTGTCTGACATCTCAGTCGTCAGCCCTTGGCGTTCTACCTCTGCCACAATCGCGTCACGCAGCAATGGCGCATAGCCAATCGTGGTGGTCTTCGCCATCTCTGCCGGATCGCGATTACCCTGCTTGTCAACGCGTTCTGCGGAGAGTTCGACAGGCAAGGCGATGAAGGTTTGCTGGAAAGAGCTTAACCCGTTGGTCAGCACCGAGGTCAGCAAGATCGCAAGGGCCAACATAGCTACAACGATAGCTGACAGACCGTAGGCCTTGAACCGCGCCTCTGCTGCATTGCGTTTCTTGGTGCGTGCGTCGCTCGCCAGAAGGGAGGTTTTCATTCGTACTGCTCCCGGTATTTGCGCACGATGTAGAGGGCGAACACATTCAGGCCGAGGGTGATGACAAACAAGGTCAAACCAAGGGCAAAGGCCACCAGCGTTTCAGGGCTGGCAAAATCGGTATCGCCGGTCAATTGGCTGACGATTTTCACGGTAACGGTCGTCATAGCCTCAAACGGGTTCAGGGATAATCGGGCGGCGGCCCCTGCCCCCAAGACAACGATCATGGTTTCCCCAATCGCGCGCGAGGCTGCCAAGAGGACCGCGCCAACGATGCCGGGTAAGGCCGCGGGGATCACGACTTGGCGAATGGTTTCGGAGGGTGTGGCGCCCAGGCCCAGTGACCCATCACGCATGGCCTGTGGGACCGCATTAATGATGTCGTCAGACAGCGAACTAACAAATGGGATCAGCATGATTCCCATCACTAGACCAGCGGTCATGACAGAGGACGCACTTTGACCCAGCCCCATCGGTTCGGCAAAGACATCACGCAAGAGTGGGCCGACGGTGATCAGGGCGAAAAGCCCGTAAACGATCGTCGGGATCCCCGCCAAAACCTCAATCGCGGGCTTGGCAATCGAGCGCAGACGCGGACCTGCATATTCAGACAGGTAGATCGCCGCGAAAAGGCCTATTGGCACCGCAAACAGGAGCGCGATAAAGCTGACGTAGAGCGTACCCCACAACAGCGGGATGATCCCCAGATCAGAGTTGCCACGGAAATTCGGCGACCAGCTGAGTGAGAAGAAGAAATCGCGCCAATCATATTGGCCGAAGAAATTGAAGGTCTCGAAGAGCATCGAAAAGACGATGCCAATCGTCGTCAGGATCGCGATGCTGGAGGCAAAGATCAGCAGCCCCAAAATCCAACGCTCAGCATAGGTGCGCGCGCGGCTGTCGGTCTTGATCCCGATCAGTGACAGGGCACAGCCCGTGACACCCAGCCCCAGAATGACCAATGAAAAGAACCAGTTCGGCTCTCCCCCTGTCAGGCGGGCGTAGAGTGCGAATAAAAGAACAGCAGCAGCAGGCGGAACAATCGTGGACAGGGCCGTATTCAAAGCGTGCTGATTGGGTAGCGAAACAAGTGTGCGGATATCACCGCCCGCCACGTGCAGGGCGCGTGATTTCGCCAGAAAATAGCCGATGACGGCCAGCGCGAAGATCAAAAGAAGCGGGGTCGTCAGCGATTGCATGGGATGTTTTCCATTGCCAGAGGTGTTTCGAGGGCATCCATAGATGCCCCCGAGGTCTTCGTCGAGATTAAGAGCCGGAACCCATCACGATTTCATTCGAAACAGTTTCCTGAACCTTCAACAGCTCTGGGTCAGAGACCAGACCGTATTCGGCGAGCGGGCCATCTGGGCCCGCGATATCATCAGAAACAAAGAACTCTGCATAGTCCTTCAGGCCGGGGATCACCTCGATGTGGGCAGCCTTGATGTAGAAGTACAGCGGACGCGACACCGGATATTCAGCCGCCGCGATGCTTTCGGTTGTTGGGACAATTCCGTTCATTGTCGCAACCTGCAGCTTGTCCGTGTTGTTTTCATAGAACGACAGACCAAAGACGCCGATACCATTTGTGTCGGCCTCAATCCGGGCCAAAGTTTCGGTGTAGTCGCCGTCGATATCCACCGAACGACCATCCGTGCGGATCGCCATGCATTTGCCTTCGGCTGTGTCTTCGTCAACGCCAGCATCCAGCATTGCCTGAAAGAAACCACCTTCTTCACAACCCGCCAGGATTACTTTTTCTTCAAAGACTTCACGTGTGCCGTGCTTGGTGCCGGGGATGAAGGCCTGGATCGGTTGTGCGGGGAAATCCGGGTTCACTTGGTCCCAAGTCTCGAACGTGTTCGCAACCAACTCACCATCGATGAAGTGCTCATTCGCCAGCGCCTTGTACCAGTCTTCTGGCGTAAATTCGAAAGAGTTCCCGTTGATGTCAGAGGCAAAAACGATGCCGTCATAGCCGATGCGGACTTCGATGATGTCAGTCACACCGTTGGCGGCGCAAACTTCTACTTCTGTCGGACGGATCGCACGGGATGCGTTGGCGATGTCGATTGTGTTGGCGCCAACACCCTCACAAAAACGCTTCAGACCAGCGGACGACCCACCTGATTCCACAACTGGCGTCGGGTAGTCAAAGTTTTCGCCAAAGACTTCGGCAACGATGGCCGCGTAAGGCAACACCGTGGAAGACCCGGCAACCTGCACGTTGTCACGTGCAAAAGAAGTTGTGGCAGTAAGGGCAATGGCCGCTGTCGTCGCGGTCAGCTTCATGAAAGACATCCGTTTACTCCTGTCAGTCAAACATCGGTAGGGCGCGAGCCGCCCCACCATCACGGCCCAAGTAGGCCGCGTGCTCAAACCTTTTGTGACAGTATTGTAAAAGTTTTATGACACAGGCTGGCTGGGCAGAAAGACCGATACTTTTGTACCCTGCCCTTCCTCGCTTTCGATCAGCAGCCTGCCCCGGTGACGGTTGATGATATGTTTGACGATGGCCAGACCCAGCCCCGTCCCTCCCACTTCGCGGGACCGGTGGTTATCCACCCGGTAGAACCGTTCGGTCAGGCGGGCGATATGGTGTTCTGCAATCCCGTCGCCCCGGTCTGTGACGCTGACCTGCACCGCATCCCCGCGCAACCGTTGGTTCATTTCGCGCGGTAGCAATTGTACTGTTACCTCTCTGCCAAAGGCGCCGTATTTGATCGCGTTCTCGACAAGGTTCGTAAAGACCTGCACCAGCTGACCTGCATCGCCCGGCACCATTTCATCGGATGCGACCAGATCAAGCGTGACATTGACACCCGCGGCATTGGCCTGCGGTTCCAACCCTTTGATCACCGATGATAGCAGCGCGCCCAGATCCACATGTTCACGCGGGCGCACGCGCTCATCCTCTTCCACCCGGCTTAGCGACATCAGATCATCGACAAGCCGCGTCATCCGGTTGGCCTCATGTGCCATGATGCCCAGGAAACGGTCGCGCGCGGCAGGATCGTCCCTCGCCGCACCGCTGAGCGTTTCGATGAAACCCAATAGTGCGGTCAACGGGGTGCGCAACTCATGGCTGACATTTGCAACAAAATCACGCCGCATCTGCCCTGCTTCTTCGGTTGCTGTCTGATCTTCAAAGGTCAGCAGCACGTCACCATCGGCAGCAGCCAAGCTGACGCGGTAGATCGTATCGCGAGAACCGTCGCGACCGGTATAGCGGGCGATACCCGGTTTCAGGCTACGGCGCGTTTCAGCTATAGCAGCTATGACAGCTGGCTGACGCACCGCTGTGATATAGTGCTTTTCGATTAGATCTGTTCCAAGGATCGGGTCAACTAACCGGTTGGCCGCCCGCACCCTTTCATCCGGCCCGATCAACAAGACGGGCAAAGGCAAAGCGGCAATAACAGATGCGATACGTTCTGCGGTCATCAGGTTTCATTATGCCTTTTCCAGCATTTGTGAAAGGCTGAGACAAAATGTCCTAACAGTTTATGAAATTTCCAGCCCCAATTATATTGAACTTCAACCAGAGAGAGCATTAGTGCAACTGCATTGAGATTTATTTCGCAGGCGCGGAAAGATAGACCGTGCGTCTGCACAAAGGTAAACAGTTTAGGGCATTTGAGGAACATGAGCGACAGACTGCTGCTACAGGCAAGACGATTGGGTTTGGATCAAAATGTTCGACCCAATGAAATAATTTTGATCATTGGGGATCTGGCGCGGTGGAACGCGCAAGGCCGCACCGCCGTCTCTTATGAAAACTTTCAGTTCAGTGATTTCGGTGCTCTGACTGCGCCAATGTTCACAGAGGTTTCCCCAATAATGGTGCTATCCCCGCTTGTTGCGGACGGCTTTGATGTGATTGATATCGCCATTCGCTTGGCCGAACTGAAATATACCGGGCGTTATCGCGCCATCGCAGAAGATTTGCCCAATGGAAACATGATCCGCAAGGAGGTGCGCGCGCATGCACCCGATCTTGATTTTGACCTTCTGATGATGTCGCCCATCGCAAACGACGGCTAGGTTGATGGTTTCAAGTCACGGGCAAATCGCGCGGCGTTTTCCTGATAATGGAGAGCCGACAGGCGTAGCCCATCAATTGCTGCTGTATCAAGGTTGCGCACAACCTTGCCCGGTGCGCCCATGACCAGTGACCCATCCGGGATCACCTTGCCTTCGGTGATCAGTGCCCCGGCCCCGATCAGGCAATTCTGACCGATGACGGCCCCGTTCAATACGGTGGCCCCCATGCCGATCAAACTGTTTTCACCAATGATGCACCCATGCAGCATTGCCTTATGCCCAATTGTACAGCCCGCGCCAATGGTCAGCGGAAACCCCATATCGGTATGCAGCACCGCATTTTCCTGCACATTGCTGCCTGCGCCAACCGTGATCTGTTCGTTGTCGCCGCGCAGCGTGCTGCCAAACCAAACCGAGGTTTGCGCCTCTAGCACAACATCGCCCACAACATAGCATCCGGGTGCCACCCATGCGCTATCGGCAACCTTTGGTACGATATCTCCGAGTGCATAAAGGCTCATGTTCTGTCTCCGAATTGTGATTGCAAAGCGCGGACATGATCAACCAGCTGCGGCTGCTGCGACCGGCGCAAACGTTCCGCGCTGATGATCGTCTTCAGCCGGTCTTCGGTGGTATCCAGATCATCATTGACGAGGACATAATCATAACCATCCCAATGGCTGATTTCATCCCAGCTTTTTTGCATGCGCCCTTCGATCACATCCGGAGCATCCTGACCTCGTTTCACCAAACGGCGATGCAATTCGGCGATCGACGGCGGCAGGATAAAGATCGACAGCACATGTTCCTGTAAGGCAGAGTTGCTGATCTGCTGCGCACCCTGCCAATCAATATCAAAAAGCACATCACGCCCGCTTTCGATGGCTGTCTGCACAGGGGCTTTGGGCGATCCATAGTAGTTCCCGAAGACGCGGGCATGTTCCAGCATCCCGCCTTCGGCGACCTGATCTTGAAAGCTGGGGACTGAAACAAAGAAATAGTCCTTCCCGTCTTCCTCGCCTTCGCGCGGGGCGCGGGTGGTGGCCGAGACTGAAAACTGCAACGTTGTATCCCATGCCCGCAAACGACCCGCCAAGGTGGATTTCCCAGCCCCCGACGGTGAGGATAGAATAATCAAAAGGCCGCGTCTGGTCATGCGCTACTCCACATTTTGAATTTGCTCGCGCATCTGGTCGATGACAGCCTTGAGGTCAAGGCCAATGGCCGTCAGCGCAGGTGCTTGTGCTTTGGCACAAAGCGTATTTGCCTCGCGGTTAAATTCCTGTGCAAGAAAATCAAATTTGCGACCTGCGGGTTTATCCTGTGCCAAAAGATCCCGCGCAGCAGCGACATGAGATTTGAGGCGATCGATCTCTTCTGTCACATCTGATTTGACCGCCAGCAATGCGAGTTCCTGTGCCACGCGCCCTTCTTCAATCTCGGCCGCATCTTCCATCACGCGCCGTAAGGCGGCAGTCAGGTTTTCCCTGACCTGCGGCGCGCGCGCTGCCGCAGCCGTTGCAGCGGCTTCTGTCAACTGCGCAATCTGATCAAGTTGTTGTGCCACAACTGCCCCAAGCGACGCCCCCTCACCGGCACGCATGGCGACAAAATCAGCAACCAGCGGGGCAACATCGGCAATCAATGCCGCCGCCAGCTCATTTACATCATCCTCCGCCTTTGCGGTGGTCAGCACGCCGCGCTGGGCCAACACATCGGCCGCTGTCGGCTGGCCCAAGGTGACACCCATCGCAAAGGCCCGCTCCTGCACCAGATCCAATGCCTTAAGGACTTCATCAAGATGGGCTTCATCCACGGCCAGACCGCCCGCAACCTCTTCGCGGTTCAGGCGTAGATTGACGGTCACATTGCCCCGCGCCAAGGCTTTGGTCAGGGCGCCGCGCAAGGCAGGCTCCAGCCCTTCGATGCCTTCGGGCAGACGCAGGCGGATATCAAGGCCACGGGCGTTCACCCCGCGCATTTCCCAACTCCAAGAGGTGGCACCAAGGGTGCCGGTCCGGCTGGCGAAAGCTGTCATTGAATGGGTCATCGGGGTCGTTCCGTCTTTGGTCTTATTGCATCTGCACCTAAAGCCAATCCCAAGGGTGGAGCAAGGGGCCGCGGCATTCGATCCGTTAACCACTTAACACTTTGTTAAATGGTTAACGCGATAGAGTTTGTTAAAAACTCGTTAAAGCAACACATCACATCGTCCCTGATATGGGGCAAGATACGAGGACACCGGTATGGATATCAGCGATCAATCAAAGGAACGGCGGCAGGTGCAAATGCCGGGTCACGATGATCCGATCTTGCGTCATCTTGAGGCCTATTGGCAGACATTGCGCAACGCCCGGCAGTTGCCAGCCCGGACAGACATTGCGCCCAGCAAAATCGATGAGGCCCTGCCCCACGCCTTTATCCTGCAACGCGTGGCACCCGGAATGGCCCGTTTTCGCGTTGCAGGACAGCGCCTGCATGACTTGCTCAAGATGGATGCCCGCGGGATGCCTTTGGGCACGCTGTTCCAGTCTGGGTCGCGCGAGCAAGCGCAACAACTGATCGAAGCTGCCTTCGCCGGTCCTGCGATTGTCAGTATCCCGCTTTCGTCGCCCGGTACGCTGATGCGCCCTGCGTTAAACGGTACGATGCTACTTTTACCGCTGCGTGACAGGGACAATAACAGCACCCGAATGCTGGGCGCTTTAGTAACCGATCAGGATGGCGGCGCACGGCCCCGCCGCTTTGAAATCCCGCAAGGCGCGCGCATCCGGCACGAACCGATTGGCGTACAGCTTGCCACGGCACAATTGGTGCCGCGTGCCCATGCAAAAGGGCCAGACGCTGCACGCCCGGCCCTGAAACTGGTGGTCAATAACGGCTGATCAGCCCGCTTTGGCTTGCGCTATCGTGTCTCTGCGGGCCGAAAGCTCTTCGGCCACAAGGAAGGCAAGCTCCAGTGATTGTGATGCGTTCAGGCGCGGATCGCAGGCCGTATGATAGCGGCTGGACAGGTCTTCGTCTGTCACAGCCCGCACACCGCCGGTGCATTCGGTCACGTCTTTGCCCGTCATCTCAAAATGCACGCCACCCGGTACTGTGCCTTCGGCATTGTGGATTGCGAAGAATTCTTTCACTTCACGCAGCACGCTGTCGAAAGGACGGGTTTTGTAACCCGTCGATGACTTGATGGTGTTGCCATGCATGGCGTCACAGGTCCAAACCACATTGGCACCTTCTTCTTCCACGGCTTTGATCAAACGTGGCAGATGCTCACCCACGGACCCCGCGCCAAAGCGCGCGATTAAGGTCAGACGGCCTGCCTCGTTCGCTGGGTTCAGCGAAGCCATTAGCGCCTTGAGATGACCAGATGTCATCGACGGGCCGCACTTCAGGCCGATGGGGTTTTGCACACCTTTACAGAATTCCACATGCGCCCCGTCAGGCTGACGCGTGCGGTCACCAATCCAGATCATGTGACCGGACCCGGCCAACCATTTGCCAGAGGTCGAATCCAAACGGCACAGCGCCTCTTCGTACTCCAGCAGCAAAGCTTCGTGGCTGGTGTAGAAATCAACCGTCTGCAATTCGTGGTTGGTTTCCGTGGTCAAACCGGCCGCTTCCATGAAATCAAGCGTATCGCTGATACGGCCCGCCATATCGCTGTATTTCTTGACCTCATTTTGGTCGGTAAAGCCAAGGGTCCACTTATGGACCTCATGCACATTGGCGAAACCACCGGTTGAGAAGGCACGCAGCAGGTTCAGCGTCGCCGCTGCCTGCATATAGGCTTGGGTCATACGCTCTGGATCAGGAATGCGGCTGTCAGCAGTGAAATCGAACCCGTTGATGATATCACCACGGTAGCTGGGTAATTCCACACCATCCATCGTCTCGGTCGGAGCCGAACGTGGCTTGGCCATCTGCCCTGCCATGCGACCCACCTTCACCACAGGCACTTTTGCGCCATAGGTCAGAACCATCGCCATTTGCAGCATCACCTTGAAGGTGTCGCGGATGGTGTCAGCGTTAAACTCGGCAAAGCTTTCGGCACAATCACCACCTTGCAGCAAAAACGCCTCGCCGCGGCTGACGGCCCCCAATTCGGCCTTCAACTTGCGCGCTTCACCGGCAAAAACCAAGGGTGGATAGCTGGCAAGACGACCTTCAACCGCGTTCAGCGCGCTTTCGTCGGTATACTCAGGCATCTGGATCCGGGGCTTTTTGCGCCAGTCAGATTTTTGCCAGTCAGTCATCATCTTGCTCCATATAGCAGTTGGGTTAGCGTTATCAGGCCTTGCGTATAGCGCGCAGCGTGCCCTGCGCCAATGGGAAAATGGCGATTTGCAGGTGCACAAGCGATCAACCTGTGAAGCGACTTTTCACTTGTCGACGGCAGGCAAACCTGATGAGGTTCTTTTTGCCCCATGTGACCACGGATAATGGCGATGCAGAACGAACCCCAAGTTGTCGAAGTTGACCACGAAGGCAAACCCCGCCGGTTTGTTTTTGTTCTGATGGATAACTTTACAATGCTTTGCTTTGCAGCCGCTGTCGAAAGCCTGCGCATTGCCAATCGGACGGCGGGAAAAGAACTTTATACATGGTCAATTATCAGCGAAGACGGTGGCGAGGCGAATTGTTCAAACGGCTGCACATTCCGGGTCGATGGTGACCTGAGTGAACTTGATCGCGACGACACGATCATGCTCTGCGGCGGTGTGGATGTGCAAAAAGCCACCACGAAACGCACGCTCAACTGGATCAGACGCGAATCGCGGCGCGGTGTGACCATCGCAGGGCTTTGCACCGCAGGCTATACAATGGCACGGGCCGGTTTGCTGGATGGCAAGAAGGCCACGATCCATTGGGAAAATCAGGATAGCTTTGCGGAAGAGTTTGAAGAAGTTGAACTGACCAAATCCGTCTTTGTCGTCGATGGCAACCGGATCACGACCGCCGGCGGGACAGCCTCGATCGATCTGATGATCAAACTGATCGCCGATGACCACGGCGAAGACCTTGCCAACGCCGTGGCTGATATTCTGATCTATTCTTCAATCCGCACGGATCAGGACACGCAGCGCCTGTCCATTCCCACCCGGATCGGCGTGCGCCACCCCAAGTTAAGCCGTGTGATCCAGATGATGGAACAAAACATCGAAGATCCGATCAGCCCGGCGATCCTTGCCAAAGATGTGGGGATGTCCACCCGTCAGCTTGAGCGGCTGTTTCGCCGCTATCTGTCGCGCAGCCCAAAACGGTATTACATGGAGTTGCGCCTGCAGAAGGCCCGCAACCTGCTGATGCAGACAGATATGACTGTGATCAACGTCGCCCTTGCCTGTGGTTTTGCGTCGCCTTCGCATTTCTCCAAATGCTATCGGTCGCATTATGACACAACACCTTACCGCGAACGCGGCAGCCATGCTGCCCGGCTATCGGTTTGATTGGGCGCAATGGTATTCCGATCTCTCAAAATACTGGTGCAGGTTTTCGGCGTTTTGACCATTGGTTTGACGCTCTATGCCGAAGTGACCCAAGACGTTGATCTTCGCTGGACCGCGTTAAGCCTTCTTGCTGTCGTGATAGCGGCAGCCTACGCGCTGGGCATGTTTCAAAGCACGGCCCAGGCAGCACAATCTAACCAACCTTCGACAAGACGGCCACAACAGCCCTCAAAACCGGCGGCGCCGCCCCCTGAAGTGCAGACACGGCCCAAACCACGTATTGATCCATTGGACGACCCAGCAGAGATCAAGGATGATGAACTCTATATCGTCTTTTCACGCCTTGCGGGCTTCAAAACCGGGGAAGCCTTTCGCGCTAATGTTGATAAAATCGTCGCTGCCAACGGGCTGGCTCCATTGCAGCCCGATGATGTTGATCGTCTAGCCGCAGAAATCGATCGCCGCGATTTACGCGGCAAGACCTTTGTGCGCACACCAGGCGTTGCCATAGTCCGCATGCAGCGCTTTGATCTGGACGTTGAGGTTGGCGGGACAAGCTGGCTTGGCGGGCTTCCGACGCTTGGCGACACGCCGTGGCCTCGCGATGATCTGGGCCGCGCGATGCATCATATGGCCCAGATCGATCTTGGTACTGTGCCTGATCCTCTTTTGCCCAAGGGGATGCCAACGACCGGGGCGATGGCTTTCTTTATGACAACGGCAAGCAATGGACCGCGTCAGGGGAAGGTTATATACCTGCCTCAGATCGGGAACACGGCAACCGAGCCACCCAAAGATCTGGTGCCCATCTATGATGGGCCCGAATGGGGCTATTACGTCAAGGGCCATGCCCGCGAGAACGCACCCGATACCTTCCCGCGTTGGCCAGTTGAGTTCGTTCTTTTGCCACTGACCGAACAAAACCGGGACGATGACGCGCAGGAACTGATGGCCGAACTGTTGCCCTTTCAGGCCACAGAAGACCTCAGCCCCAAGAATTATCACAAAAAGGTGCCGGAATTCGCGCGCGCCTACTTCTGGGACACCGCACACCGCTTTACCATGTCAATCCGATTGGCCCGCGATGACATCATCAAGACTGTCGCGCAGATGGACAAACGCGTCAAACAGCATGGTGACGTCTATCAGCCCGCTCTTGATATACTTCTGCACCAACAAGATGCCTTCTCAGCCTTCGTGGATGAGGTCAGTATCTGGGCCGTCTCGCACGAACCTTGGGACCGGATGACACCTGCCGATATCGCTGAGCTTGAACGCCACTTCGCGCAGGTGCGCGATATTGGCGGGCAAACCGCCCCGTTCAAACCTTTTTACCAATTCACCCAAGGCGAGATGTTGACCCTTCAAGAGGCCGCGACAGCAACCCTGGTAGCAGCCGCAAACGAAAGCCCCGACGTTTATGCCACACTGCCAATGAAGGTGCGCGAAGACATCGATACCAAATACCGCATCGCGTCCAAGGGCCGATGGCACCAGATGTTTGGCCTCGGCAGCGAAATACAGACCGCTGTATCAGATCACACCCATCACCATTTGCTGTTGCAACTGCATTCCGACCAGCTAGCGCATTGGGTGTGGGGCGACAAAGGCGTGGTACAGTTCTGGATCACCGAGGATGATCTGCTGGCCCAGAATTGGGATGCTGTAGATATGACGGTGGAAGGCTATTCCCACGAACATGAATAGTGCGGGCCAATCGCCTGATCGGAAAGGGCACAAAGGGACAATGACCCGGGTTTCTGACTTTCCTTTTGGAAACGCCCTGCTAGATTGGCGCGCAGGATAAAAAATCCAACTTGGGAGAACGATATGAAGAAACTACTTTTGGCGACATCTGCCGTCGCTATGATGGCTGGCACCGCCCATGCTGAGGACGTCAAGATCGGCGTCATCCTTGGCTTCACAGGCCCACTTGAATCCATCACACCCGCGATGGGCGCTGGCGCAGAGCTTGCCATGGCAGAAGTGACCGCATCCGGCGCGCTGCTGGATGGCGCAACCGTCACATCCGTACGCGGTGACAGCACATGCATTGACGCAGGTGCAGCGACTGCGGCAGCCGAACGTCTGGTCACATCCGACGAAGTGGATGCCATCATGGGCGCTGACTGTTCCGGCGTGACAGGTGCGATCCTGCAAAACGTGGCACGTCCAAACGGTGTTGCGATGATTTCGCCATCCGCCACATCCCCCGGCCTGTCCACGGCTGACGATGACGACCTGTTCTTCCGCACAGCCCCATCTGACGCGCGCCAAGGTGTGATCATCACAGAGATCCTGCAGGATCGTGGTGTCAGCGAAGTGGCTTTGACATACACCAACAACGACTACGGCAAAGGCCTTGCTGACGCGTTCCAGGCAGCTTTTGAAGAAGCAGGCGGCACTGTGACAATCTCTGCGGCACACGAAGACGGCAAAGCAGACTATTCTGCTGAAGTCGGCGCACTGGCCTCTGCCGGTGGTGAAGTGCTGGTTGTTGCAGGTTACGTGGATCAAGGTGGGTCCGGCATCATCCGTTCCAGCCTTGATAGTGGCGCGTTCGACACATTCTACCTGCCAGATGGCATGGTTGGTGCGGTTCTGAATGACAACTTCGGATCCGAGCTGGATGGTTCTTTCGGCGCCTACCCCGGCACCGATAACGCAGGTGCGGGCATGTATGTTGAACTGGCTGAAGCTGCCGGTTTCGATGGTACAGGTGCGTTTTCACCTGAAAGCTATGACGCGGCGGCGCTGATCATGTTGGCGATGCAGGCGGCAGGCTCGGCTGACTCGGCTGATTTCAAAGACCACGTCTTTGACGTCGCAAATGCACCCGGCGTGGAAATCATGCCCGGCGAATTGGCCAAAGGTCTTGAACTGCTCGCAGCTGGCGAGGACATCGACTATGTTGGTGCATCCGCCGTGGAACTGATCGGCCCCGGTGAAAGCGCAGGTAACTATCAGGAAATCGAATTTGCTGATGGCGTATACTCCACGATTAACTACCGTTAATATGGTGATATGACAACGAAACGGCGCGGGTTTGTCCCGCGCCGTTTTGCAAAACAAGACAGGTCCAAAGACCTGCGCGTAAGGGGAAACTGAATGATCATCGTTGAAGATGTGGTCAAAACCTTTGGGGGCTTTCGGGCCGTCGATGGTGCGACGATGACCATTGAAGAAGGCACAATTACGGGCCTGATTGGCCCTAACGGCGCCGGAAAAACAACGCTTTTCAATGTGATAGCAGGCGTTCTTAAACCAACATCCGGACGCGTAACCATGCAGGGCGAAGACATCACCGGCCTGCCCCCGCATAAGTTGTTTCACAAAGGACTGCTGCGGACCTTTCAGATCGCACATGAATTTTCATCCATGACCGTGCGCGAAAACCTGATGATGGTCCCCGGCGGGCAATCGGGCGAGGCGCTGTGGAACACATGGTTCGGCCGCAAGCGGATCGCTGATGAAGAACGCGCGCTGCAGGCCAAAGCTGACGAGGTCATCGAATTTCTAACGATTGACCATCTGAAAGAAGAAAAGGCAGGCAACCTGTCCGGGGGACAGAAAAAACTGCTCGAACTGGGACGGACCATGATGGTCGACGCCAAGATCGTCTTTCTAGATGAGGTCGGCGCGGGCGTGAACCGCACCCTGCTCAATACCATCGGCGACGCGATCATCCGCCTGAACAAAGAACGCAACTACACATTTGTAGTCATCGAACACGACATGGATTTCATCGGCCGCCTTTGCGATCCCGTGATCTGCATGGCGGAAGGCCACGTTTTGGCCGAAGGGACCTTGGCGGAAATCAAGGCCAATGAACAGGTGATCGAGGCTTACCTCGGCACCGGGTTGAAAAACAAAGATAAGGTAAGTGCGACATGAAATTTCTTCTAACTGTCCTCTTCGGGGCCATTCTGGGCTCTGCCGCGACGTTTTATTATATCTACGTCAACCATGCCGACGGGACCGAGCAAGCGCTGATGCGTGATACGCTGCTGACCTATGCGCCATTCTTGGAAGAGTATATCACCCCGTGAGCGACCCGTTTTTGATCGGGGACGCCATGACCGGTGGGTATGGCAAAGGCCCCGATATTCTGCATTCCTGCACTATTGCCGCCGAAAAAGGCGAGATTGCCGTGATTGTTGGCCCCAATGGCGCTGGCAAATCCACAGCGATGAAAGCCGTGTTCGGGATGCTGAACGTCAACGAAGGTGCTGTGCGGCTGGATGGCGAGGATATCACCCAGCTGTCGCCGCAACAGCGCGTGGTGAAGGGGATGGGGTTTGTGCCACAAACCTCGAACATCTTCACGTCGATGACGGTGGAAGAGAACCTAGAGATGGGCGCCTTCATTCGCCGCGATGACTTCCGCGATACCATGGCGCAAGTCTATGATTTGTTTCCCATTCTCAAGGACAAACGCAATCAAGCGGCGGGTGAACTTTCAGGCGGACAACGCCAGCAAGTCGCCGTGGGCCGCGCGCTGATGACACAACCCAAAGTGCTGATGCTGGATGAACCGACGGCGGGTGTCTCGCCGATCGTCATGGACGAGTTGTTTGACCGCATTATTGAGGTGGCACGCACCGGTATCCCGATCCTCATGGTGGAACAAAACGCGCGACAAGCGCTTGAAATTGCAGATAAAGCCTATGTTTTAGTGCAAGGGCGCAATGCGCATACAGGCACGGGTAAAGAGCTGCTGGCCGATGAACAAGTTCGGCGGAGTTTCTTGGGCGGATGAAGGTGCCCGCCGTCCTCTGCGCCGTAATGGCCGGGCCTGCAATGGCGGAGGTTGTGTCCTGCGACCTGTCAGGCACGCTTGTAAGATTCGAGATTGAGCGCTCGCAATTCGCCCCACCCATGAACCCTAACGAGCCGACCCAGCGCCGGGTGACAACCGTGCAAATGGGTGACGCGCAGTTCCCGGCAGAACCCATCATGATGGATAACATACGCGGGTTTTGGGCAGAAGGCGCAGGCGGATCAGACATTATGATGGTAATGCAAGGCGATGGCTCTGCCGTCTATGCTGATACCAGCACTGGCGCGCGCCTTACGGGCACCTGCGAGGTATCACAATGAAACTACCGGTTTTCCAGTATAGAGCCCTATCGTTAACTTTGCTGATATCGGCGTTCATCGCGACATCAGTTCCGACCGCAAGCAAGGCACAAGATGTCATGGAATACAGCACATGGTTTGAACCCGGAGAAGATCTTTTCGGCAAGACCTACGACGGTCGCATCATCCCTACCAATATGGCGATATGGGTCGAAACACAGCCGGGTGTTTTCATCGCGGATGGCTCGCCCGCTCTGCACCCCAGCGAAGCCGCAATAGTAAACGAAGCACGCGTAATGGTCACAGATGCGGCCCCACAAAAACGCGAAGGAAGCTTGTGGTGCATGCTCTGGAACTCAGAACATCGCATGCACGGCTTGGTCTGTACGGAGTAACGAAATGGACTTCCTCAACGCCCTTGTCGCATTCGCGAACTTTGTCTTTGTCCCGGGCCTTGCCTATGGCGCGCAGCTTGCCATTGGCGCGCTGGGTGTCACGATGATTTACGGTATCCTGCGTTTCTCAAACTTCGCCCATGGCGATACGATGGCTTTTGGCACAGCCGTCACGATCAAGATGACGGCGCTTTTGATCGCCATGGGGGTGTCATTCGGGCCACTGCCGACGGCGCTGCTCGCCCTGCCCTTTGGGATCGGAGCAACGATCGTACTGGTCTTGTTGATTGATTGGCTGGTTTACCAATTCTATCGCCAGCAAAAGGCCTCTCCGGTGATCCTTGTGATCGTGTCCATGGGTGTGATGTTCGTAATGAACGGGATCGTGCGGTTTTATATTGGGGTGGATGACATCCGCTTTGCCGATGGCGAAAGGTTCATTATTACGGCGCGCGAATTCCGCGACCTGACCGGGCTGCGCGAAGGTCTGGCGATCAGGACAACACAGGTGATTACTGTGGTTGTAGCGCTCATTGCGATGGCACTTTTGTTCTGGTTTCTCAACAAAACCCGCACTGGCAAATCCATGCGGGCGTTTTCCGACAATGAAGACTTGGCACTGCTATCAGGGATCAACCCCGATTGGGTGGTCAAGGTCACATGGATGATCGTTGCAGCCCTCGCGACCACTGCTGGCGTCCTTTACGGTCTTGATAAATCCTTCAAGGCATTCACCTATTTCCAACTGCTGCTACCGATCTTTGCGGCCGCTATTGTCGGTGGTCTTGGTAACCCATTGGGAGCCATCGCCGGTGGCTTTGTGATCGCTTTCAGCGAGGTCACCATCACCTACGCATGGAAGAAAGTGCTGACCTATCTGATGCCCGAAAGCCTTGAGCCCGATGGCCTCGTCCAGCTTCTTTCTACCGACTATAAATTCGCCGTCAGCTTTGCGATCTTGATCATCGTGCTGCTGTTCAAACCCACCGGCCTGTTCAAAGGACAATCGGTATGAGCACCCAAGTCAGAGATACCGCCCTTTTTGGGCTTGTCGCCGTCCTTCTGATAGGAACGGGCATGATCCAAGGCTGGAACTCGGCCTTGCTGATCCTGAACATGGGGCTGATTTCGGCGATCATGGCGTTGGGTGTGAACCTGCAATGGGGCTTTGCCGGGCTCTTTAACATTGGTGTCATGGGGTTTGTTGCACTTGGTGGCTTGGCCACTGTACTGGTCTCGACCGATCCCGTGCCAGAGGCATGGCAGGCGGGTGGTCTGCGCATCATGGCCGGGCTCGTCTTGGGCGCGTTGACGGTTGTTGCTGCCGTTCAGGCGCAAAAGCGGTTGGAAGGCCGGGTCAAGACGATCGCGACGCTTGTGATCCTTGTTGGCGGTTTCTTCCTGTACCGCGCCGTCTTCGATCCCGGAAAAGTGGCGGTTGAGGCGGTGAACCCCGCCTCTACCGGCAACCTGGGCGGTCTGAACCTGCCAATCCTGCTTAGCTGGCCTGTGGGTGGTCTGCTGGCCGCTGGCGCGGCGTGGGTGATTGGCAAAACGGCCCTTGGTCTGCGGTCCGACTATCTGGCGATTGCAACGCTGGGGATTGCCGAGATCATCATTGCGGTTTTGAAGAACGAAGACTGGCTTGCGCGTGGCGTCAAAAACGTGATCGGCCTGGACCGCCCCGTGCCTTACGAGATTGACCTGCAACAAGACCCCGGTTTCGTCGAGCGGGCCGCCAGCCTTGGGCTGGACCCGGTGACGGCTTCGACGCTTTACACAAAGATTGGGTATGCCATTCTGTTTACCATCGTTCTGCTGATCATCCTCTGGCTTGCCCAAAAGGCGCTGAACAGCCCATGGGGCCGTATGATGCGCGCGATCCGCGACAATGAAACGGCAGCCGAGGCGATGGGCAAGGACGTCAAAGGGCGCCATTTGCAAATCTTTATCCTTGGATCCGCCGTATGTGGCGTGGCGGGTGCAATGATGACGACACTGGACGGCCAACTCACACCCGGCACCTATCAGCCCTTGCGCTTTACCTTCCTGATCTGGGTCATGGTCATTGTCGGCGGGTCCGGCAATAACTTTGGCGCGGTGCTGGGCGGTATGCTGATCTGGTGGCTTTGGGTACAGGTTGAACCCTTGGGGCTGGGGCTGATGAATATCCTCAGCAGTGGGCTGGCGGATGGCAGCGCGCTGAAAGACCGTATGATCGAATCCGCAGCACATATGCGCCTGTTCACCATGGGCGTTATCCTGTTGCTGGTCTTGCGGTTCAGCCCGCGCGGCCTGATCCCGGAACGATAACTTGTCCTTACTGTCTGCCCTGTTAGAACAGGGCAGACTTAACACCCCGAGGACCCTATGGCGCTGATCTTTCGCTGGCTTGTCCGACTTGCCACTGCCCTGATTTTTCTAAGCGTGGCGGCGATAGCGCTGGCCTATTACTTTGCCTCAAGGTCTCTGCCCGACTACAATACCACGAGCGCAGTGGCCGACATCTCGGCACCGGTCGAGATCGTGCGCGACAACGCCAACGTCCCGCATATTTTTGGCGATACGGACGAAGACGTCTATTTCGCCCTTGGCTATGCACATGCGCAAGACCGCCTTTGGCAGATGACGATGCTGCGGCGCACAGCCCAAGGGCGACTGTCCGAGCTGTTCGGGGAACGCACCGTCAGGATTGATGAAGTGCTGCGGAGGTTTGACCTCTATACTTTGTCAGTCAACTCGGTTGATGCGCAAACGGATGAGGCGAAAGCCTATCTCGAAGCCTATTCCAGTGGCGTGAACGCATGGTTGGCAGAGGTGAACAAAGGCGCGTTGGGCCGCGGAGCGCCAGAGATGTGGCTGTTCAACCATGCAATAGCTCCTTGGCAACCCGCTGACTCCATTGCGGTGCTCAAGCTGATGGCGCTTGACCTGACGTCCGGCCTTGAAGATGAAGTGCTGCGCGCGCGCACATCACTGTTGCTCGACAATGACCGATTGCGTGACATTTTGCCCGATGACCCGACCAGCGGTATCGCGGCCTTGCCCGAATATGCCAGCCTTGTGCCGGGTGTGGCCCCTTATACGCCCAACATGCGCTTGGCCCATGATCCGTTGTCGCCAGTCAAACCGGCGCCGCTGCGGGGGGCGTCGAACGCTTGGGCGGCAAGCGCGTCGCGCTCAACGACAGGATCAACCTTGCTGGCCAATGATCCGCATCTGGGGCTGACCGCGCCATCGATCTGGTATCTTGCGCGGCTAGAGCTTGAAACAGGCGGTGTCATCGGCGGGACAATCCCCGGTATGCCATTGGTACTGAGCGGGCGCAGCGATGCTTTGGGATGGGGCGTGACCACGGCCAAGGTCGATGACGTGGATATCATGGTCGAAGAGGTGAACCCCGACAACCCTGAAGAATACCGCAGCCCCAACGGCTGGGTGCCGTTTCGGACGCGCGATAGCATCGTTAACGTCAAAGACGGCGCAGCGGTCACATTGCGCCTGCGCTGGACAGCGAACGGCCCGGTGATGCCGCGCGGCCAATATGACCTTGGCACGATTACCCCACCCGGGCATGTCACAGCTATTTCATGGACCGCCCTATCCGACCGTGACACCACTATGTCCGCTGCGTTCGACTTGAACCACGCACGCTCTGTGGAAGAGGCCATCACCGCCGGTGAGGACTTTATCGCGCCAGCACAAAACCTGACGCTGGCCGATCGCAACCGCATCTCAATGAAAACCGTCGGTGCCATTCCCGCGCGCGATGTGGGCCATCAAAGTCAGGGCCGCCTGCCCGCCTTTGGTTACCTACCTGAAAACCGCTGGCAGGGGCGCTTTCCTTACAGCGATAATCCGGAATTCCTTGATCCGCCCGGCGGCATTCTGGGCAACACCAACAATAAGACGGTGGATCGTCCTTTCCCCCGCCATATCACCCATAAATGGGGTGACACCCAACGGGTCAATCGCTGGCGTCGCCTAATGCAGGCGCGCGAGGTGCATACCCGCGACAGCTTTATCGAGGCGCAGCTGGACACGGTCAGCTTTACCGCCCGCACCCTGTCAACGCTCATGGGCGCTGATCTGTGGTTCACAGGCGACGCCGCCCCTGACGGCACGCCTGAACGGCAGCGTCAGATTGCGTTGAACCTGCTATCGGCATGGAACGGTGAAATGAACGAACACCTACCAGAGCCGCTGATTTATGCAGCATGGGTTCGTGCGTTCCAGCAACGGCTGATCCGGGATGAGCTGGGACCACTGGCCGAGGAATTCACCCATATCGAACCCGTCTTCATCGAACGGGTGCTACGCGACATCAACGGTGCGAGCATCTGGTGCGACGTGATCCAATCCGCCCCGGTGGAAAGCTGTACCGATATCGCCCGGCAATCGCTGGATGATGCGCTGCTCTGGATCACCGAAAACTACGGTGGTGCGGTCGAGGCCGTGCGCTGGGGCGATGCGCATGTAGCGACCCATGATCACCCCGTTCTGGGCAATACGCCGATCCTTGAATGGGTGGTCAATATCCGGCAATCCACCAGCGGTGGCGATCACACGCTGCAACGGGCCAAAACCTCTGGCGTTGATCCACACCCGTTTTACAACGTCCACGCCGGGGCCTATCGGGGGGTATACGACTTCGCCGATCCCGACAGTTCAGTGTTCATCACCTCGACAGGGCAATCAGGGCATCCGCTGTCACGACACTACGACAATCTGGGCGAGCTATGGCGGCGCGGTGAATACATTCCGATGTCGCTTGATCCTGATTTGGCGCGGGCAGCGGCGGTTGGGGTGACGGTTTTGACGCCATCTGGTGAATGACCGTTTCGCCCGCAAAGTGTAAGACGCTGCGCCGAATTTCAACGTCAACTTTTGTCCGAGGAGCTAAGCCCACAGTAGTGGGGCGTAGGCCCCAATTGTCTACTTAGCCCGTGCCGAGAAGCTTGGTTGCGCAGCGCGTTAGGTGACTGTAACTGGCGTCCACAATTACCATTTTGACAAACAGGGTTACGGGACACTGAAAATGCGGTTGAACTGGACATATGGCGGCGAAGGGCCGCCGCTTCTGTTGCTGCACGGGTTTACCGGTATTGGCGCGGACTGGGGCGCTGTGTTCGGTGATGCCGTGATAGGATTTAAGTGTCTCATGCCTGATTTGCCTGGGCATGGCCTTTCACCTTCCCTTGATTCATTCACTTTTGAGGAAAGCGCGCGCTTGATCATCGCGGACCTTGAAGAGATGGGGTACGGATCACTGCCCGCCATGGGGATGAGCGGTGGGGCACAGGTGCTTTTGCACATTGCGACGCGTAAGCCCGAGCTTGTGACTCGTTCAGTTCTCATCAGCACCGCACCCTATTTTCCTGACGTGGCAAGACAACTCATGGCGCAAGCGGGACCAGAGCAGCAACCAAAGGAGGCTTGGGATGAGCTGCGCAGAAAACATCCTGGCGGAGATGATCAGGTGCGCCGCCTATTCGAAACCGCACAAGGATTTCACGCCAGCTACTGGGATGTGAATTTCACACCGGCCGTTCTTGGCCTCATTCAGGGCCCAAGCCTCATTGTGCATGGAGATCAGGATCCCCTTTACCCGATTTCGAGCGCCGTAGAGCTTTATTCCAATATCGGCGAGGCAAGTCTGTGGATTCTGCCCGATGCTGGCCATTGCCCCATCTTTGGCGAACAGGCAGAGGTATTCACACAAACGGCCCTCAAGTTCTTAAAGCGGTGAATGATCTCGCCAATCTGATCTAATGCACAGCGAGCGTTCAAGTTGGTCTTGAGGACTTGCTTTGTGTAGGAACGGTTGAACTCGGTGGTTTCGCGTCTTATGAAACCTTGCCTTGGTTCGAAATGCTTAAGTAACGGCTTCGTCCACATAACGGACCACTTACTTACAACCGTACAAACCGCTCTTTTTGCAATGCCGTCCAAAACACCGTCAGGTCATAGCCTTCTTCAGTCTGCGCCTCATCTGTCACCACACCTGCCTCAAACAGCCATGCGCGTTTCTTGCCGTCGGCGAACGGCAGCGACAGCTTTTCTTCCGTCCGCGGGTCTTTCAGCTTGTCGGGGATTGCCGCCAACAGCGGGTCCATCCCCTCGCCCGTGATTGCTGAGACTGCGAATAAATCATCCAGACGCGCCGCTTGCGTCAGCACCGCGTCTCGTGCGTCCCCTTCCAACAGGTCGGTCTTGTTCCACACCTCAATGATCGGCGCTTCCTCTGCCACCCCAAGGCTTTGCAGGATCGCATGCACATCTGCCGCCTGCTCTTCGGTTTGCGGATGGCTGATGTCACGCACATGCACGATCAGGTCAGCATCCAGCACCTCTTCCAAGGTCGCGCGGAAGGCCGCGACCAGTTCGGTTGGCAGATCACTGATGAAACCCACGGTGTCGGACATGATCACCTCGTCCCCGGTCGGCAAAACGATCTTGCGCATCGTCGGATCAAGCGTGGCGAAGAGCATGTCTTTGGCAAAGACCTCTGCCCCCGTGAGCCGGTTGAACAGGGTCGACTTGCCCGCGTTTGTGTAGCCAACCAAAGCTACAATCGGGAATGGCACTTTTGCACGCGAGGCGCGATGGAGTTCACGGGTTTTGACGACTTTGGCGAGCTGCTTGCGCAACCGGTTGAGCTGTTCATCAATCGCACGGCGGTCAGCTTCGATCTGGGTTTCACCGGGGCCACCGACAAAGCCCAATCCGCCGCGCTGACGTTCAAGGTGTGTCCATGCGCGCACCAGCCGCGTGCGCTGATATGAAAGCGCCGCCATCTCGACCTGCAAGACACCTTCAGAGGTGCGCGCACGGTCACTGAAAATCTCCAAAATCAGACCCGTGCGGTCCAAGAGCTTTACGCCCCATTCCTTTTCAAGATTTCGTTGCTGAACGGGCGTCACCGGTCCATCAATCAGAACCAATTCGACCTCAGCATCATGGAACACATGTTTGAGTTCTTCAATCTTGCCCTTACCAAACAGTTTGCCGGGGTGAATGCGTGGTAGACGCACGACGTCCGCGCCGACAACTTGCAAATCCGGCAACGCGGCGGCCAATGACACGCCTTCTTCCAAGGCGGGTTCAGCCGCACGGCGGCTGTAGTCTGTTTTCAGATCGGGATGCAGTACCCAAGCCCGCGTAATGGGGCGGTCGTGTTCGAGCAATGCTACTCTTCACCTTCGTAAAGGCTGATCGGCTGTGCTGGCATGATTGTGGAAATCGCGCTTTTGTAGACAAGCTGTGATTGACCATCACGACGCAAAAGCACGCAAAAGCTGTCAAACCATGTGATCACGCCTTGCAATTTCACCCCATTCACCAAAAAAATAGTTACGGGAACCTTGACCTTGCGGACATGGTTGAGAAATGCATCTTGCAGATTTGCTTTATCGGCAGCCATCGCGACACCCTTTTTCTTATTCTTACGGCCGCGCACCGGCCCCCCAGAGGTATTGGCCGTAGTATGTCGCGGGTTTAAGGGACTTTCCACCCCCAAAATACAATTCAAATGAAGCGCTTAGCGCTGCCAGATTTCAGGATTGAAGAGCGCGATAATCGCCAATGCCTCCAACCGGCCCAGCACCATTGCAAAAGCTAAAATCACCTTGGCCGCGTCAGGGATACCTGAATAAGCGATCGGCGTTTCCGCGGCGACAGAGGCCAGCGGCCCGGTCGTAGACAGAGCGGCAACAGATAACACCATGGCGGTTTCAAATTGCACCCCCGTCAGTGACAGCATCAGCATCACGGCGGCGATGCTGAGCGCGAAAAGCATGAAGAATATCCACGATATATATGCGCCCTTCTTGCGAATCCGTCGCGCATCTTTGCCGCCGCCCCCGATGGATGATGGATGCAGCAAACGTTCTTGCTCACGTTCCCCATGCCGGTAAAGCGCATAAATCCGCAGTAGTTTGACCCCGCCTGCGGTGGTCGCCACACCGCCCCCGATCAGCGCCATGCCGATCAGGAAAAGCCCCGGCGTGCTGAGCCCAGACCAGTCTGTTGCCCCATCCCAATAGTGGGACTCGAACCCTGTGGTTGTCAAAAAAGAGGTGACTGTAAACAAAGCCCCCCAAAGGGCAGACGCCACCTCTTGCGCGTTTGCGGTTTCTGCCTGATCTACAGCCCCGATGAAATGCCGCAGAAACAGCAGCGATGTCACTGTACCGATCAGGATCAACGCGGTGATAAATTCCGGGTCACGCCGCAAGCCTTGATCGCGCTCTCCGATCAAACCACTGCTGAAGGTCAGCCGCGATAGCGCGAAGATAAAAAAGCAAAAGATCAGTAATTCGCCCCAAAACCGCGAGGCCGCAAAATAAAGCCCACCAATCGCGGAGATCCCAGATGTCGAAAGTGTCGACATCGCGTGCATCAGTGCGATGTAGGGAAACTCTCCTGCGATCACCAAACCAATCCACAAAGCGCCGGTCAAAGCGATATAGATCGGTGCCAGCGTCAGCGTATAGCGCAGCAACCGCTCGGACGGATCGGCGATTTGCGCAATCTGCGAAAATGTACCCGTTGCCCCCTTGCCTGCATTTCCGGCGGCGCGCACCTCAAACCCGCCAAGGTTCATCGGTGCAAAAATGGATACAGCCGTGATCCACACCAACAGCCCGCCCATCCAGCCGACCAGCCCTCGCCAAAGGTGCTGTGATGGCGTCAACCGACCCGCCGTGTCATAGACCGTGGCCCCGGTTGTGGTGAAGCTTGATACCATTTCAAACCACGCATGCAGAAAGCTGGTGTTGCTCACCGCCACATAAAACGGGATTGCGAACATGATGGGCAAAGCACTAAAGGCTGCCAGCAGTCCGATCAATTGGCTTCTCGCCACACTGCGTGGTGCATATCCAGCTGTTGCTAAGCCGATTGTCAAAGTCAGAACGGAAAATAAGATAAACCCATAGAAAAACACCCGCATGGTGTTGAAATCTTCCAGCACCACAGCATGCCCCGCAGGCAGCAGCATCGCAATCGCACCCAGACCCATCAGGATCACGAAGAATGGCAGGCGAACGATCCAACCCATCAGAAGAAGTCTATCGAAACCTGCAACAGGCGTTCCACTTCGGGTACATCGTCCGACATCGCAAAGATGGTGATGACATTGCCTTCCTCAATCCGCGTCTCACCGGTAGGGCGCACGATTTTGCCCTGCTGCAAGACTGCGCCAATCAGCGTGCCTTCGGGGAAATCGATATCCTTCACTTTCTGGCCTGCGATGGGTGATGTGCTAAGCACTTGTGCTTCGATCACTTCTGCCTCTGCGTCACCGATGGAATAAACGCCGCGCACCCGCCCGTGCCGGATATGGCGCAGGATCGAACTGACGGTCGTGGCGCGCGGGTTGATATAAGCATCAATATTCAGCGGTGCCATCAACGGGATGAGCGTTGGATCATTCACCAGGGAAATCGCCATCGGACAGCCCATTTCCTTGGCGCGCACTGCCGCGAGCAGGTTCGTTTTATCATCATCCGTGACCGCCAATACCGCATCAGCGGTCGTGATATTTGCCTCTTCCAAAAGCGCGCTATCAAGCCCATCACCGTTTAACACAATCGTCCGGTCCAGCGCATCTGCCGCGCGCTCTGCACATTCACGGCGGTTTTCGATCATTTTCACGCGCACGCGCTCAGTCCGTGCCTCCAGCGCCTGTGCGACCCCAAGACCCACATTACCGCCACCGATAATCACGATACGTTCCTGTTTTGACTGGGTTTTGCCAAAAATTTCAAGCGTGCGTGTCATATCCTCGGTATCGGTAAAGACGTAGATTTCGTCGTCGGGGAAAACCTGATCACCAGCCGAAGGGACAAACAAAGCACCGTCCCGGCGAATGCCAACGACAACCGCACGCAATGTTGAAAAAAGATCCGTCAATTGCCGCAGCGGCGTATTGATCACAGGGCAATCCTGATCAATTGTGATACCCAAAAGCTGCGCACGCCCCTCCAGAAAGCTTTCGGTATCAAAGGCCGCAGGGGCCGCCAATCGCTGCAAAGCTGCCTCTGCCACTTCGCGTTCGGGCGAGATTACCACGTCAATCGGCAGGTGGTTGCGGCGGTAAAGATCGGCATAGGACGGATCAAGGTAATTTTGCGCGCGCAATCGCGCAATCTTGCGTTGGACCGAAAACACCGAATGGGCCACCTGACAGGTGACCATGTTGACCTCATCCGAATAGGTCGCCGCGATCACCATATCAGCATCGGACGCGCCTGCACGGTCCAGTACATCAGGATAGCTTGCGTTGCCCGCGATCCCCTGCACATCCAGGGTATCTGTCGCGCGCCGCACCAGTTCGGGGTTGTTGTCAACAACTGTGACATCGTTATTTTCGCCCGACAAATGGCGGGCAATCTGCCAGCCAACCTGCCCTGCGCCGCAGATGATCACTTTCATGCGTCGTCGCTTTCAACATATGCCACGCGGCCACCAGCCTTGTTTGTGGTCACAACCCCCAAGGACTTTAGCTTGCGGTGCAAGGCCGACCGTTCCATGCCCACGAAAGCAGCTGTCCGGCTGATATTGCCACCAAAACGGTTAATCTGGGTCAGCAGATACTCGCGTTCAAACAATTCGCGCGCCTCACGCAAGGGCAGCGTGGCCAACCCACCAGCCAGTACGATACGGCCTTCCTCACCGCCGCCCTCATCACTATTGGGGAGTTCCTTAGCCCTGATATCACCTGTATTTTCCCCAAGAATAAGAACACGTTCCACGACATTTTTCAACTGACGCACATTCCCCGGCCAAAGCATGGTTTGCAGCAACGCGCGCGCATCTTCAGCCAGTTTGCGCAGCGGCAAACCCTGAGCTTTGTTGCAGGTCTCGATGAAATGTTCGGCCAATAGTGGTATATCCTCGCGCCGTTCTTCCAGTGACGGCACGGCAATCGGCACGACGTTCAGGCGATGATAGAGCTCTTCACGGAACGTTCCCATTTCAATCGCCGTCGGTAAATCGCGGTTCGTGCTGGAAATAACGCGCAGATCGACTTGCACCTTGTCGTTGCCCCCCACACGTTGAAACCGCTGTTCGACCAAGACTCGCAGGATTTTTGATTGGGTTCCCAGCGGCATATCTGCAATCTCGTCAAAGTAGACAACACCGCCGTTCGCCTCTTCCAGCAAGCCCTGATCGATGCCGCGTCCACCGTCTTCACGACCGAAAAGCACTTCTTCCATGCGTTCAGGCTCAATCGAGGCAGAGTTGACGACCACAAAAGGCGCAGAGGCCCGGTTAGAATTGGCATGAATATAGCGCGCCGCGATTTCCTTGCCGGCGCCTGCAGGGCCTGTCAGCATCACCCGCCCATTGGATTTTGTCACCTTGTCCAGCTGTGACTTCAATGTGCGAAAGGCGGCACTGTCGCCTATCATCTCGGCTGTGTGACCTTCACCGCGCTTCAATTCAACGTTTTCGCGACGCAGCCGCGAGGTTTCCATCGCGCGCCGGATGACAACCAGCAACTGATCGATGTTAAAGGGCTTTTCGATGAAATCGTAAGCCCCCTGTTTGATGGCCGCGACAGCAATTTCAATATTGCCGTGGCCTGAAATGATGACAATCGGCACATCAGGGTGATCGCGCTTGACGGATTTGAGGATATCAATCCCGTCCATATTGCTGTCTTTCAACCAGATATCGAGGATCATCAGCGCAGGCTGCTCTGCCGCGATCTGGGCCATGCATTCATCAGATGTGCCCGCAAGCCGTGTCGTATACCCCTCATCAATCAGAATTTCTGAGATAAGTTCGCGAATGTCGCGTTCATCGTCCGTAATCAGAATATCGCCCATGGGTTTACCTCATGCTGGAATTTTAGGTGCCCGCGCAGATTGCGCAGCAGCGGGTAGTTGAATAATGGCGCAGGCCCCCGCGTGGTCATGGCCTGCGAAAGGATCGGCATCGGTCAGGGTCAGTGTGCCGCCGTGCTCCTCAATGATCTTCTTGACGATGGGCAGGCCAAGGCCTGTCCCTTCGCCGCGTGTCGTGACGTAGGGTTCAAACAAACGGGCGCGGTCCTGTGGCAGGCCGATCCCGTTGTCCGAGATTTTGATCGTGACGTTGCGCGCGTCGTAGGACATGCGCAACTGGATTTCCGGGCGATACGCTTCGGGCGTATGGCGTTGAATATAGGTTTGGGTCGCCTCGCCTGCGTTTTTCAGCAGATTGGTCAAGGCCTGCCCAATCATCGTGTCGTCCATATCCACCAGCACCGCCTCTTCGGGGATGCTCGCCGCGAAATGCACGTCCGGTTGCCCGGCAATCTGCAATGAGAGCGCGTCATGGACCAGTTGCGTCATGTCGTTGAGGTGCAGCTCAGGCTCCGGCATGCGCGCAAACTTCGAAAATTCATCGACAATGCGCCGCAGGTCATTGGTTTGCCGCACGATCACATCGGTCATCTGTTCCAGCTTGTCGGCATCATGGCCGACCTGTTTTTGAAACTTGCGGTTGATGCGTTCAGCGGACAGTTGGATCGGCGTCAGCGGGTTTTTGATCTCATGCGCGATGCGACGTGCCACATCACCCCAGGCCGCCATCCGCTGTGCGCTGACCAGATCGGTGACATCATCAAAGGCCACAACATAGCCTTCCAGCGTACCGTCCAGATTGCGACGCTGGGCCATGCGCACAAGCAGGCTTTCCTGTTGGCCTTTGCGGATCAGGTTGATCTGCTCTTGCACGTTTTCAACATCGGTTTCGCAAACCTGCGTAAACAGATCAGCGAATTCCGGGATCGCGACCGAGATTGCACTTTCCTCCGGATGATCCTCGACCGAAAGCAGGCGTCGCGCCGATGGGTTCACAAAGGTCACACGGCCAAAGGCATCGAGGCCCACAACACCCGACGTGACCGAGGTCAGCACAGAATCGAACAAGCGCCCCCGCTGTTCTGTACGTTGGTTGGTTTCGATCAACTGGTCACGCTGCCCCTTCAGGCGGCTGGTCATCTGGTTAAAGTAATGGCCCAGCTGCGAAATCTCATCTTCGCCATCATCCTCAATCACACGCACGTCCAGATCGCCCGAACCCACCATCTGCGACGCAGACACGAGGCGACCCACAGGACGGGACAGCCGCTCTGCAAACCAAAGCCCGCCCCAAATCGCCCCAAGGATCAAAATAACCGCAAAGCCCAGATAAAGCAGACCAAACTGGAACAACAGCTGGCCGCGTTCGTTCTGCAATTCCTCATATTGCGCTACGGTTTCGGTGGTATCGTCCAGCAAGGACAGGACGTTGCCATCCACCGGACGGGTGACATAAAGATAACGATCCCGAAACGCACTTAGTGGGATCAGGGCGCGGAATTCGTTGTTGGCAAAGTCCTGAATGATCGCCAGCCCGGTTTCATCAGCACGGGTGAAATCCTGTGCCGACGGGCGCTCATACCCAAACTCATAAGACCGCGCACCGCGCGCTGTGATCGTGCCAAGCCCGTCAATCACGAAAGCCTCGCTCAATCCCCGTTCGACCTGCGCCTGCACGTCACCCAAGGCGCGCCTGACCTCACCATCATCCATAAACAGGTTCGCGCGGCGTTCCCGGTTCAGATAGGCCGCCAATCCGCGGCCGTCGCGGGTAAGTTCCTGTCGGTGCTCTTCTTCATAGGCTTGCGCGGTGGTCAATGACGTCCGCAGAACATTGCCCACGGGTTCCGAAAACAGCCCATCCAAGGCAATGGAAATCAGCGTAATGGAAAACACGGCAACCAAAACAATGGGGACCAGCGCCGACAGCGCAAAAACACCGGTCAGTCGCAGACTCAACTGTGAACCCGCTGATCTGGCGCGCCGTGCAGACACCATCCGCGCCACCTGCCGCATCACGAGTGCCGCAACCACCAGTACATAGATGAAGTTTAACAACAGGATTAAACGCAGCGCGGTAGAGGCTGCACCACGGTCCAGTGGACCCACAACGATGTAGGTCAGAAAGGCCAGAACCGGTGCAGCAACGACCAACCCCAATGTGAACGCAGACCGCACGTGCCGCTGGCGGAACCAGCGGCTTAGTCGCGTCATATTCAAGCCCAGAAGGGTACGCCCCACGCGCAAAGCCCTGTTATTGAGGTGAGGTTGCCCTCACGGTACCGCCAATTGCTGTGGTCTTTGCGCTACGCTGACGTAGCCATGCCACGGTTCTGTTGCGGTTTTACATCAACTTGCGGCGCCGTGTCACGCGGATATCGAGGTCTGTGATCTTCTTGCGCAGTGTATTGCGGTTTATCCCAAGTAAATCAGCACATTTCGCCTGATTTCCACCGGTCGCATCCAGTGCAATCTCGATCAAAGGGGCCTCAACCTCTTTGAGGATTCGGTTATAAAGTCCAGGCGGCGGCAAAACGCCCCCGTGCAGATCAAAATAACGGCGCAGGTGTTTGCCCACGCTTGCGCTCAGCTTGTCGCCCTCGCCGCCAGATCGCAGCGGTTCAATGGCAGGCTGGTTGCCCAGCACCATCTCAACCTCGGCACGGGTAATTTCCTCTTCTGCAGCCGTAAACACCAATCGTCGCACCGCGTTTTCCAACTGCCGCACGTTGCCCGGCCAACTATAGGCGCGCACCAGATCGAGGGCGGAATCGCCAAAACGGCGCAGCGGCGCGCCATCGCGCTCGGCGCGGGCCAAGAAATGCTCTGCCAACAGCGGAATATCATCAACCCGCTCGCGCAGAGACGGCACATCGACCGTGACACCACCCAGACGATAAAACAGGTCTTCGCGGAAATGCCCGTCCTCCATCCGTGCCATCAGGTCGGACTGTGAGGTCGACATGATCCGCGGCGCATTGTCACCCAGACTATCCAACATCCGCACGATGCGGCCTTGCGCCTGTTCTGATAGGTCACTGACCTCATCAAACAGGATCGAGCCACCTTTGGCGCGGCTCAGCACTGTCGATGGCCCATCCATCCCTTCCAGATCACCGGCCGAAACGACCACGAACGGCAGGCTCCGCCTGTCAGAAAAATCATGTACGGCGCGTGCGATCAACGACTTGCCGGTCCCGCTTTCGCCAGTGATCAACACAGGCAGTTGCGTGTTCATCACCCGCGCGACAAGACGGTAAAGGTTCTGCATGACGGGTGTCCGCCCGACGAGAGGCAGATCACCACCCTGCTCTGTTGCGGTCACGTCCGGGGCACGGGTCACAGGCGCGCGGCGCTTGACCTCTAAGGCGCGGGCGGCACGTTTCATCAGATCGGGCAGATCGAAAGGCTTGGGCAGATAGTCATAGGCGTCGGCCTCTGCCGCCTGAATGGCGGTCATGATGGTGTTCTGGGCCGAAATGACGATCACAGGCATGCCAGGGCGTGCCTCGGCGATCTTGGGCAGTTGGTCCAACCCGTTCCCATCCGGCATCACAACATCCGAGATCACCAGATCACCTTTGCCTTCGTCCACCCACCGCATCAGGGTCACGATGGAAGAGGTCGCGTGTACCTTGCAACCCGCGCGGGTCAACGCCTGGGTCAACACGGTGCGAATTGTGCGGTCGTCGTCGGCAACAAGTACTGTCCCGTCCATCAGTCTTCTCCTGTTTCATAGTCTTTGGGCACCACCGGCAGCGATATCCGAAATACGGTGCGCCCCGGCACGCTATCCACGGATATCCATCCGCCAGCATCGCCAATCAGCTTGGACACCAAGGCAAGGCCAAGCCCGGTGCCATTTTCCTTGCCCGATACGAAGGGTTCAAAAATATCGTCCGCAATCTCGCGCGGCAGACCTGGGCCATCATCAATGATTTCCACCTGCAGCGGCAGGCGCGCTTGTGTTCCGTCCGACCGGTGCACGCGCAGCGCGGTATCATAGAACGTGCGAAGCCGGATCGAACCGGCCTCGCCCCCCGCTTCGGATGCATTCTTGAGAAGGTTGAGAAACACCTGCAAAAGCTGATCCCCATCAGCCAGCGTTGACGGCAAGGATGGATCATATTCCTCAATAAATAGCATATGCGCACCAAACCCGACAGCGGCCGATTGGCGGGCGCGGTCCAGCACGTCGTGGATGTTCACGGGCTTCAGGACCGGTTTGCGCAGATTGCCGAACTGCTCCACCTGTTCAAGCAGCTTCACAATGCGACGGCTTTCTTCGACAATCAGATCGGTCATTTCCTGATCTTCCGGGGTCAACCCCATAGACAAAAGCTGTGCAGCCCCTGTGATACCCGCTAATGGGTTTTTAATTTCATGGGCCAGCATTTCCGCCATGCCGATCGCCGATTTTGCGGCCTTGCCGGACGAATGGTTTTGATTGATCCGGCTCGCAATCTCGCGCGGGCTGATCATCACGATCATCGTGTCATCTGTCCCCTGTAGAGGCGCAAACTGCAAATTGCACAACATCGGTGCGCGTTCGCCGCTACCAACGTCCACGTCGTTCACGAACAGCGAGGTCCGGTTTTTGCGCGCACGCGCAAAGGGCGCCTCAAGTGGCGCATCAATCATCACTTTTTCCCAAAGCTTTTCGCCCACCAATGCCTTGGTAGACATGTTTAAAAAGCTTTCGGCGGCAGGATTGCTCATCGTGATGACGTCATCGCCATCAAGCATCAGCGAAGGCACCGGCAAGGATGACCAAAGGGCTTGTCCCAAAATCATGCGGCCACCTGCATATCGAGTGCATCAGGAATATCCCGCAGCACATCTGCCGGATTGCCGTGGGTCAGTATGGCCTTGCGCAAGCCCGCTGCGGTGCCGACATCATCCATATACCAGCCCAAGTGTTTGCGGGCGACTTTGCGACCCAGTTCTGCGCCATAAAAAGACAACATCGCCTCGTAATGTTTGCATACCATTTCAATCAGATCATGACCCTGCGGGATGTGCGGCACTGCTGTACCATGCAAAGCCGCAGACACCTGCGCCAACACCCAAGGTCGCCCCTGCGCACCGCGTCCAATCATGACGCCATCCGCGCCTGAAAGGCGCAAAGCATGGCGGGCTGTCCCGGCATCGACGATATCACCATTCGCAATGACGGGGATCGACACCACCTCTTTGATCTTGCCGATAGCTGCCCAATCCGCAGTGCCTTTGTAAAACTGACAACGCGTGCGTCCGTGGATCGTGACCAGCTTGATGCCCGCATTCTCGGCCCGTTTCGCCACATCAGCAGCATTAAGACTTTCATCATCCCACCCCAGCCGTGTCTTGAGGGTGACCGGCACATCGACAGCCTTCACAACCGCCTCGATCAAGCTCAACGCGTGATCCGGCTTGCGCAACAAGGCAGAGCCAGAATAACCGTTCGTCACCTTCTTGGCCGGGCAGCCCATGTTGATATCGATGATCGCAGCACCATTGCCCGCCGCCATGCGTGCGGCCTCCGCCATCCAATAAGCTTCCCGCCCCGCGATCTGCACCGCAGTACCTTCTTCATCGTAACCGAGTTCAGCACGTTCGCGCACGCCGGGTTTGGCTTGCACCATTTCCTGACTGGCCACCATTTCGCTCACCACCCAGCCAGCACCAAAAGAGGCCACCAACTGGCGAAACGGCAAATCCGTGATCCCTGCGAGCGGCGCAAGGGCAACGGGCGGCGTCAAAGCCACGGTGTCAAGAACCAGAGATTCGGTCAGTGCCAAAGGAATAATCATTCGCTTATCTGTTGCGCGTTGCGCATGTTTTACCGCCATCTCTTTGTTCTCTCAACGAAACTCCATGCAATAACTCCCAACAAAATAGCAATTGCCTAATAATTGTGCATATCGCATCAAAAACTGCCGAATTGCGTTGCGGTGACAGGCACCCTAAACCTGAGACAAGCAATGACGGAATGCAGATGGCAACAGCGGCAATCATCGTCGCCGCCGGGCGCGGCACACGCGCAGGTGGTGATACCCCCAAACAATGGCAAAACCTGTGTGGCAGGCCCGTTGCCGCCTATGCAATGGGGCAGTTTGCCCAGCACCCGGCCATTGCACAGGTCGTCTTGGTTTTGCACCCTGATGACGTCGATAGCGATGTCTGGCCGCGCGAACCTGCGGTCACAATCGCTATCGGTGGCGCGACCCGTGCTGCATCTGTGATGGCAGGTCTTACCGCGGTAAACGACGACATCGACAAAGTGTTGATCCATGATGCGGCCCGTCCTTTGCTGACCGATGCAGTGATTGACCGCGTGTTGACCGCATTGAATGACAGTGACGGTGCGGCACCTGCTGTCCCCGTCACTGATACGCTGTGGTACGGCACAGACGGTGCTGTGCAAGGGGTGCAAGATCGTGACAAGCTTTACCGTGCCCAAACCCCACAGGGGTTTCTCCTCGCTCCGCTTCTCGCGGCACATGCTGGCAGTACCGGGCGGGAAACCGACGATGTCGCCTTGGCACGCGCGGGGGGGATGGACGTTGCCATCGTGGCGGGCGATGAAGACAACATCAAAATCACCACGCCCGCTGATTTCGCGCGGGTCGCCAAACTGATGAGGCAGGACATGGATATTCGCGCAGGCAACGGCTATGACGTGCACCGCTTTGGACCGGGCGATCATGTCTGGCTCTGCGGTGTACAAATCCCCCATACGCGCAGCTTGCAGGGGCATTCAGATGCCGATGTGGGCATGCATGCGGTTACGGATGCGATCTATGGTGCATTGGGCAAAGGCGACATCGGGCAGCACTTTCCCCCGTCCGACCCACAGTGGAAAGGGGCCGCGAGCCATATTTTCCTCGAACATGCAGTGGCGTTGGCCAAGGCGGACGGCTACGCCCTCGGCAACGTAGATTGCACGCTGGTGTGCGAATTCCCCAAGATCGGCCCACATCAAGACGCGATGAAGGCCGTGATGGCGGCCTATATGGGGTTGGACAGTGACCGGATCAGCGTCAAGGCAACCACATCGGAAAGGTTGGGCTTCACTGGGCGCGAGGAAGGCATCGCCTCTCTCGCCACGGTGACGTTGATCAAGTCATGAGCCACCTGATCGCCACCTTCTTTTATGTCGGCCACATGCGCCCTGCCCCCGGCACATGGGGCTCGTTCGCGGCCCTGCCCGCAGGTTGGCTCATATATACGCTCACCGGCCCTTGGGGCCTCTTCGCGGGGGTTGTGCTGTCCTACGTCCTGGGCGTCTGGGCCACCGCGGTCGAGACAAAAGGCAAAGACAATCACGACCCATCCGAGATTGTGATTGATGAGGTCTGCGGCCAGTGGATCGCCTTGCTGCCGCTTGCCTTTGGTGCTGCGCGGCAAGATGTGGATATTCTGGCACTTTGGCCCGGCTGGATCGCAGCCTTTGCATTATTTCGTCTGTTTGACATCACCAAATGGGGGCCAGTGGGCTGGGCTGACAGAATGCACGGCCCCCAGGGCGTGATGCTGGATGATGTGATCGCCGGGTTTTTTGCAGCCATCGGGGTGGGCGCACTCGCCGCCCTTTACCATATCGTGTTGATATGACCCCAGCTGACTTGCTTAATAACGCGAAAGCAAAGGGCGTGATGCTGGCCACCGCAGAAAGCTGTACCGGCGGCATGTTGAGCGCGGCAATCACGGATATCCCCGGCAGTTCTGCCGTTTTTGACAGAGCCTTTGTGACCTATACCAATGCCGCGAAAATGCAGATGCTGGATGTCGAGCAAGCCACATTGGACGCCTATGGCGCGGTGTCAGAAGAGGTTGCCGCACAAATGGCCGCGGGTGCATTGCGTCACTCCGATGCCGATATTGCGGTGGCAATCACAGGGATTGCGGGACCGGGCGGATCACAGCACAAACCCGAAGGCCGCGTTTGCTTTGGAGTAGCGCGCGAAGCCGACATCAGCACTGAAACGATCGAATTCGGTGCCTTGGGTCGGGACGGCGTGCGCAGGGCGGCCCGTGATCATGGTCTGGCTCTCTTTGCGCGGGCGCTCGGTGTATTCTGATAACCGCCCCTGCCCTTCATCTTGGCCGAAAAACTCCCGCCGGACGCTTCGACGCGTGATTATTAACGAGACGTCAGCTTACCCGTAAAGCTCTGTCGCGCGCCGTTCAAACGAACGCACCACGCGCTGCATGGCTTCATTAAAGAACATCCCTGCCGCACCTTGCAACAAACGGCTCTTAAACTCAAAATCGACATCGAAAGAGACCTCGCAGCCACCCGCCACATCTTTGAAACGCCACTGGCTTTCCAGATGGCGGATCGGACCATCAAGGTATTCAGTATCAATCTTCATCGCATCAGGCCAAAGGGTCACGCGACTGCCAAATTTCTCACGAAACACCTTGAACGAAATCACCAGATCGGCCAGCATTTCGCGATGATCACCTTTGTCAGTGATGCTGCGGACGCGCGCAGCGGCGGTCCATGGCAAAAACTTTGGGTAGTTATCAACATCCGCGACAAGATCGTACATCTGCTGCGCTGTGTAGGGCAGAAACTTGGTTTCAGAATGACTTGGCATGCGGTGTCTTTCGCGGGTGACTTCGGCTGAGGATGTCTTAGACTTAGGCACGAAAATCAACCCATTTCCCCACACCGGAGCCCCTATGCCGCACCCCAATTACGCGATTGACGAAATGATCAGTGCCAAATCCATCGCCGCACGGATCGAGGAACTGGCCCGCGAAATCCGAACCGAGTTTGCAGATACCGACAAACTGGTGGTCGTCGGCCTCTTGCGCGGGTCCTTCGTGTTCATCGCCGATCTGGTGCGTGAGCTGGATCTGGCCGTTGAGGTCGATTTTCTTGAGGCGTCGTCTTACGGTGATGGCATGGAAAGCACCCGCGAGGTCCGTATCCTCAAGGACCTGCGCGGGCAGATTGAAGGGCGCGATGTGCTGATTGTCGAAGATATTGTGGATACCGGGCACACATTGGCCCATGTCACCAAGTTTCTTGGTTCCCGCAAACCTGCGCGAATGAAAACCATTGCGCTGCTTGATAAACCAGCGCGGCGCGAGGTTGATTTTAAAGCAAGCTACATTGGTTTCGAAATCCCCGATGAATTTGTCGTGGGCTATGGCATCGACTTTGCCCAACGCAACCGCAACCTGCCATTCATCGGCAAGGTACGGTTTATTGACGAGTCATGAACCCATATTGCCGAACGTCACAATGCTTTGACATCTCCATCACTGACTGCGCTGAGTTCAAGGCAAATCGCGAAGCGGTCGTTCTTGCAGAGCGCAGCATCGGTCAAAGAGGCCTCAGCCCTGTCATTTGCTGCGCTCTGCAAGAACGACCGCTATGCAACTGCCCTGCTTGTTGGCTGAATTTTAAGGAAAAGCGCCAGCACGCCTGCACCCACAGCAAGCCATACCGAGCCGGTCCAGACAAGATCGTATGTTTGTGTCGCGGTAAACAGATAGCCGCCGGCGAATGCGCCCATCGCCCCGCCAATCGCGTGTCCGGCGGATATTAGACCCATTGCGAGGCCCATCATCTTGATACCGACATGGCTGGCCACCAAGCTGGCTGTGACGGGCACGGTAGAATAATCGACTGCCCCAAACAGAACTGCGAACAAGAACAACATTTCGATGGATGTGCCAGGAAGGCTGCCAAGCAGAATAAATGTTAAAGCCCGCAGCATATAGATTGAAGCCAGAAGCACTGGACGATTGACGCGATCAGTCAGCCAGCCCGCAGCAATCATGCCGATCAGGTTCACCAGTGACAGTAAACCGTAGGCGGTCGCACTTGGGATCGGGGGAAACCCACAGAAGGCAGCAAACGGGAGCAAATGCGTTTCGATCACGCCGGTTGTGGTAAACCCGCAGATCAGAAAGCTCCAAAACAGTAGGTGGAATGCTGGTTGTCGGACGATCATCACAAAGTCTTGCCTCATGGAGGAGGGTACATCGCTGACCCCAGTTTCCTCCTCTGCCGGTTCATCTGCCCTCATGCTCATGCGGATACAGGGGATGAGTGCGAGGCTGGCGAGAGACAAGGCACCAAAACTCCATCGCCAGCTTGCAAAAGCCAGCAACGCAGCAATCAGTGGGACAATCAGGAACTGCCCTCCCGTTGCGCCAGACGTGCCGATACCGGTTGCCAGACCTTGGTTTTCAGAAAAACTTCGGGTGACGGCAGTGGCCACCACATGTGTGGCGACGATGCCAAAACCAACTGCGCTGAAACCGGCAAAGCCGATGACAAACATCAGCTTGCTATTCATTAACGCGACGATGGCGCAGCCGATCCCGAGTAGTCCCATGCCAAGGTTGAGCGTGAACTGCGATCCGCGTCTGTCCACGAGCCGCCCCGCGAAGGGCGCGACAATGGCCATGACAACCAGAGCAGCGGCGCCCACACTTGAAATGTAACTGCTGGTCCAGCCAAACTCCGTTTGCCAGACAGGCATGATGAGCCCAAGGGCGGCACGGCTGGAAAAGGCGAGTGACAGTGCCAAAAAACCAAAAACAACAACGGTCCAGTTTTGGCGTGACGGATGGGTGTGTGTATCTGACATAACGCGTCTACTTGATATGCAGATGCCATCAAGTCCGCGCTTTGACGAACGATATGCTGGTCACCTCACTTTAGCTGTACTAAAGTCAAATATGGCTATTCGTATTCAAGACCTCTATACTTTTCATGTTGTTGCCCGAACCGGCGCGATGCAGGATGCCGCGCAAGAACTGGGGGTTACGCCTGGTGCCATAAGCCAGCGTATCCGGGCGGTCGAAGAGCGTCACGGTTCGCGTCTGTTTGATCGCAGCAAACACGGGATTACGCTAACGGCAGCGGGGCTTGCACTTCAATCTGATATAGGGTCTGCATTCTCCAAGATTGAAGCTGCACATGAAGAGCATTTCTCAACCCATCGTGACTCCGTGCGGATAAGCGCATCGGCAACCTTCGCCCATTCCAGGCTTGTGTCCAGTGTGGGGCGGTTCGCACAGAACTACCCCAGGATCAGGATTTCGGTCGAAACTGACGACCGGTTGGTCGATTTCAAATCTGAACCAATTGATCTCGCAATCCGCCATGGTCTTGGCAGGTATCCCGGCCTTCGTTCTGAATGGCTTTGCGCGCCCGAGCTTATCTTGGTCGCAAGCCCAGCGTTGTTGGAAAAGCATGGGCCACTAACAGCACCTGCAGATTGTTTACACTTCCGTCTTTTGCCGGATTCGACCGGAAAGGACTGGTCGATCTGGTTTGAAGCACAGGACGTCAACGCCTCAGACGCACAATATGGCCCGCAATATGGAAATGACTTTCTAACCGTCAAAGCAGCGACCGAAAGCCAAGGTTTGGCTTTGCTCAATGACATATACGTCAAGGACGGTTTGGCTTCAGGCGAGTTGGTACGCGCTTTGGAGACCGTGTGGCCAACCACGTTTGCCTACTACGCCGTGGCCCTTCCGGAAACATTCGAAAAGCCATCTATTCGGACTTTCGTGACTTGGTTGAAAGACGACATGAGCTAATCTGACCGCTACGGAAGCAGACCTTGGCGCAACTGCAGCGAAATCACACTTTGTCCCGCATTTAAGCCGCCGCGCTGGATAGCTGGTCTGCGTTGGTAGCGCATCATACGGCCCACTTGTGGCGTTCGGAAATTTCGCGCTAAAGATTCGCGGCGCTCGCCTCATCTCACCTGAAACCTATGCCTCAGGCCGTCCCCAACTTGGCTTGCCGCGCAGCGCGCAGCTGCGCGAAATCTTCGCCTGCGTGATAGGATGACCGGGTCAGTGGCGTAGCGGACACCATCAGGAAGCCTTTGTTATAGGCGGCTTTTTCGTAGGTCGCGAATTCTTCTGGTGTCACAAAGCGATCGACCTTGTGATGCTTCGGCGTCGGCTGCAGATACTGACCAATCGTGAGGAAATCGATGTCGGCAGCACGCATGTCTTCCATTACCTGCGTCACCGCCTGCTTGTCTTCGCCCAAACCAACCATGATGCCGGATTTGGTGAACATCGTTGGATCAAGTTCCTTGACCCGCTGCAACAGGCGTAGCGAATGGAAGTAACGCGCGCCGGGCCGCACTTCCGGGTAGAGTCCCGGCACCGTTTCAAGGTTGTGATTGAACACATCAGGGCGCGCCGCGACGACGACCTCCAGCACAGCCGGATCACAGCGAATAAAGTCCGGTGTTAAAATCTCTATTGTGGTATCAGGTGACTGGCGGCGGACGGCACGGATAGTCTGGGCAAAATGTTCCGCCCCGCCGTCTTCCACATCATCACGATCCACTGACGTAATAACGACGTGTTTCAGCCCCAGTTTCTTGACCGCATCAGCCACGCGGCCCGGCTCAAACACGTCCAAAGCCTCGGGCGGTTTGCCGGTGGCGATGTTGCAGAACGTACAGGCCCGCGTGCAGACCTCTCCCATGATCATCATGGTTGCGTGGCCCTGGCTCCAGCATTCACCGACATTGGGGCAGCCCGCCTCCTCGCAGACCGTGACCAGCTTGTTTTCGCGCATGATGTCGCGGGTCTTCTTATACCCTTCTGACACGGGCGCCTTTACCCTGATCCAATCCGGCTTTTTGGGCTGCGGAGCATCAGGCCGCCGCTGCTTTTCAGGGTGGCGCTGTGCTGGAATTTTCAGATCGCGTGTGGGCATATCAGGCTCCGGTCTTGTTAGAGGATACCTAGCCCCGGCAAACCGAAAAGTCCAATGTTCACAGTGCCGCGCATGACGGCACTGCGCCCGGTGCATGACCTGGCTTGCTACCCGATCATCGGACCATAGCGCCCCTGCGTTTCCTCATAATGGCGTTTGAGGCGTTGGAGTGCTATGCGCAGCACGATCTTACCCGAACGCGCCGACCATCCCATTTTCTTTTCAGTCTGCTCCAACCCTTCCAGAAAACAGCAGCAGTACAACACCACATCCCCCAAGCCTGGTCCAAGCTCGGCCAATGCATCTTTGATCCGACCATATGCTGCGACGGCCTCTTTGGGTCCTTCGGTCATTTCGGCGGGCGTTCCACCATTCATAAAACTTTCCCAGCTTTCCCTGCCGGCCATGCCGACCTCGACCAGTTCGTAGTCCTCGCGCAGACGTTCGCCCACAGCAACCAGGTCACGGGGCAGGAAAGGTTTACCGTCACGGTCCTTGCGGCGCGACAATCCCACCAATGGGCTTTCATTCGGGTAACCACGATAGGTCGGCCGTGTGACACCTTCGATTGCAGCAATATCCCAGCCCGCATCCCCCTGCGGATCACTGGATTTTTCGGCGAACCCGCTGGCCCGATTTTCATCTTCCGCGGTCAAACGCCGCAAGGCGGCCCGGCCCGTATTGGTAACAAAATAACGTGCTATGCGCCCCTCGGGTTCAGGGCAAGTGATCCAGTCTTTCAGGGCCATCGCCTGTGCAATCTCGCGGTCCACAACGGCTGTGCGCACCTGCTCCCCTTCCGGTGTAACGCGCACCACAACGGCGGTTTCCATTTCACGCGCCACAGCCAAAACCGCGCCCTGTTCGCACAGGCGGCGCAAAATGCGCTTGGCTTCCTGGTCTATACGCAGCTGTGACAAGCCGACAGGCTGGTGCGGATCACTCTTCAAACACTCCATTTTCATTGTCTTCTCTTTCCCCTCTTTCAAAATATCGCGGGCGGACACCTGCGCTGAAAGCGCGCGCAAGGCCGAATCGATCAATGGATCATCACGCCGCCCTTCAAACCGGCGCACCTGCCGCAGCACTGTTGACGGGTGACAGTCGCTGGCCCGCGCAAGCGCACGGATCGAAAGACCCGTCTGTGTGTGAACAAGATAGTGGCGGGCTGCATCCGGAACCCAACGTGGTAAATAGGGCGAGGCAGTCTGCCCCTCTGCTGCTGTCATGGTTACGTATCCTTTTGTCGAAATGTCCGACGCAACAGACGAACCGCCCCATCCAAAGATGTCGGGCACATTCCACCTGTGCGTGCATAGCCACATTTCTGTTAACGGCGTAAATTGCTCGTCAACCATTCTTTCCAAAAGATAAACAAACCTAACCGATGCGTTCTCATCTCATGGCGATTACGCAACACCCGTTTAGGTTGTGTAATATTGAATGTACTGCCACATATGTAATGGACAATTGACACATGCTTGATCTCTACACCCGGATTGCCACGCTGACCCGCCCTGTGCTGCTTGCACGCGCTGCTAGATTTGGGGTCGATGACTATCGCCGCTCCGTCCATTTACGTCGGATATTGCAGAGCGACACCCTGCCCCGCCATGGCGCGGCACTGGTGCAACTGCTTGATATTGAAGCCAGGATGAATGAACTGCGGGTCGATGATGCCGCTGATTATCGCCCTGCACATCATGTCGAGGTTCTGATCGCAATATTGGGCGAAGCGCAGCTGATGCGCGCCACCGCCCTACGATTGGTCTAGGGCCTGTGGGCATTCCCCACGGGCCCTAGCCGAACGCATCCGGCATGCTGGCTTTTTTCTCTGCAACATAGGCACGCAACCGTGCCTCGATCTCTGGGTCCAGCGCTGGCTGTTGGTAAGTGTCCAGCAGCTTGGCCACCCGCGCCGTTGCCAGCGTCTGGGTGTCGCGTGCGCCTTCTTCATCCCATGTCTCAAACGGCTTGTAGTCAAACAAATCGGAACGCCAGAACGCTGTCTTAAAGTTTGCCTGCGTATGTTCGCATCCAAGGTAGTGCCCGCCCGGCCCCACCTCTTCAATTGCACCCATTGCTTGCCCGTTCTCAGACATATCCACGCCTTGCGCGAAGTGATGCAGGGTGCCCAGCATATCGGCGTCCATGACGAACTTCTCAAACGAGGCGACAAGCCCGCCTTCAAGCCAACCACAGCTGTGCAGCATGAAGTTGACGCCTGCCAGCAGTCCCATGTTCAAGGAGTTCGCCGTTTCATAGGCTGCCTGTGCGTCCGGCAATTTCGATCCGCAGAACGATCCTGCGGAACGGTACGGCAACCCCAAACGGCGGGCCAATTGCCCTGCCCCGTAGGTGATATGGCTGGCCTCTGGCGTCCCGAATGTCGGCGCACCGGAATTCATGTCTATCGAGGTCACAAAGGTCCCCATCACCACCGGCGCACCTGGACGGACGATCTGGCTATAGGCCACACCGGCCAGTACTTCGGCCAACACCTGCGTCAGTGTACCCGCCACCGACACCGGCGCCATCGCACCACCCACAATAAACGGGCTGATAATCGAGGCTTGGTTATTCTTTGCAAAGACCTCTAACGCGCCCATCATTACGCTATCAAAGGTCAACGGCGAGTTGATGTTGATCAAAGAGGTCATCACCGTGTGATCCTGCACGAACTCTTTGCCAAACAGGATCTCGCACATCTCAAGGCTGTCCTGCGCGCGGCTGGGTTCTGTCACAGACCCCATAAATGGTTTGTCACTATAGACCATATGGGCCAGCAACATATCAAGGTGACGCTTGTTGACGGCCACATCCGTAGGCTCACAAACTGTGCCGCCGGAGTGGTGCAGCCATTTCGACATATAGCCCAGCTTCACGAATTTCTCGAAATCATCCATCGTTGCGTAGCGGCGGCCACCTTCGGCATCGCGCACAAAGGGCGGGCCATAGACGGGGGCAAGCACAAGGTTCTTGCCGCCTACAACCACATTACGTTCAGGGTTGCGGGCATGCTGGGTGTATTCGGACGGCGCAGTCGCACACAGCTTGCGGGCCAGACCGCGCGGGATGCGCACACGCTCACCATCCACCTGCGCTCCAGCAGATTTCCAGCGCTCCAGCGCCGCGGGGTTATCAACAAAGTTCACACCGATTTCGGCCAGCACCATCTCGGCATTCGCCTCAATCGTGTCGAGCGCCCCTTCGGTCAGGACCTCATAATTGGGGATGTTCCGCTCAATATACTTCGCAGTCTCGACGCTGACAGCAGTTCGCTCAGCCCTACGCGCGGCACCACCACCCCCGCGCCCTCTGCGCCCTGCTCTGACTGGTGCTGCTGCGTCCGACATGGCTCATCCCTCATAGGTTCTCTGACTGGTGCGTCTCTCTTACAACTCCAACCCGGCTCACCTTGCCCAAATTGCGGCCCCTGAGGCGCGAAAACGACATGTAGTGTCAGTAGACCTTGAAACTCGCCACAAAGGGCAAGTGGTCCGACACCTCATCCTTGAACCGTTCGCGGCCCATGTCCATCGTCCAATGCATTGGAAACAAACGCAAAGACCCGCGAACATAATCGGTGGCGTAAGTGCGCGACACCGCAAACCCGTCCAGCAGGTTCGCGCGGCCCTTATCAAGGATATGGCTGAACCGATCTTGCAGGTCCCAAGAGGATACAAAATCCATCAGGTCATCACCGCCCAAGTGGTGAAAATTACTAACATCCTGACCGGGGATCATGTTGAAGTCACCCATCAGCAGCAGCGTTTTGCGTTTGAAACCAGGGGTGTTGCGCAGATTGGTCAGGTAGTTTCCAATCGCGATACACTGTGTATCGCGCAGTTTTTGTTCCGGTTTGTCCCGCCCTGATTTCAGATGGACCCCAAGCAAATGGGCCGAGAATTTACCCATCTTGATATCAACCGACACCGCACGGCGCCCATTGGCATAGGCCCCTTCAGAGCCCGGCACTAAAGTCGCGTTCGTGACCTCAACGCCTTTCTTATGCAAAAAACCGATATGCAGGTCACCGGGCTGTGCCACGATCGTCGTATCGTAATGTAATCCATAGGTGCCAATCTCGGCGGCCAGCGCATCAATATAGCTGACGGGGTTCACCTCAACCAAAGTCACCAGTTCCGCATCCAGCAACGCCAGCCCTTCGGCCTGCCGTTTCATGCGGTCGCTATCAATGCCGCCAAAGCCTGCAAGGTTCCAAACGGCGACCCGCGCCAATGTGTGTTCAAATATCTGCATCAAAAAACTCCAATAATAATGGTGGTATCATAGCACAAAAATGCGCTTGCGAATATCGCCGCCCCCTCTTGCACAAATCCGGCCCTGCTATTACGCCAAGCGCCATGGATATCAGCACCCACGAACGCCTTCTCATCATCGATTTTGGCAGCCAAGTGACGCAGCTTATCGCGCGTCGTTTGCGCGAACTCAGCGTCTATTGCGAAATTCACCCCTATCAGAACGTCACCGATGCGTTTTTGACCGATTTTGCCCCGAAAGCAGTGATCCTCTCAGGCGGTCCAGACAGCGTGACGCGCGAGGGATCACCCCGCGCCCCGCAATTGGTATTTGAAATGGGCGTGCCAGTGCTGGGCATTTGCTATGGTCAGCAGACGATGATGACCCAGTTGGGCGGCAAAGTAACCAGCGGGCACGGCACCGCAGAGTTTGGGCGGGCCTATGTGACGCCTGAAAGCAAGCTGCCTTTATTGGACGGATGGTTCTCGGCCGACAAGGAACAAGTCTGGATGAGCCATGGCGATCATGTCTCTGAAATCGCACCAGGTTTTGCGGTTTATGGCACGTCGCCAAACGCGCCCTACGCCATTACTGCCGATGTCGCTCGCAATTTCTATGCCGTACAATTCCACCCTGAGGTCCACCACACGCCGAACGGCGCGAAGCTTTATGAAAACTTCGTGCGTCTCGCTGGATTTTCCGGCGATTGGACAATGGGTGCCTACCGCGAACAGGCCATTGCAGCAATCAAGGAACAGGTCGGCGACGCGCATGTGATCTGCGCCCTTTCAGGTGGCGTGGATTCGTCGGTCGCTGCCGCTTTGCTACATGAAGCGATCGGCGATCAACTGACCTGCGTTTTCGTTGATCACGGTCTGCTGCGCCTGAACGAAGCGGAAGAGGTCGTCGGCATGTTCCGCGATCACATGAACCTTAAGGTGATCCATGCCGACGAAAGTGAGCTGTTCTTGGGTGAGTTGGAGGGCCAGTCCGACCCCGAAACCAAGCGCAAGATCATCGGCAAGCTCTTCATCGATATATTCCAGAAATACGCCAATGAGATCGAAGGTGCCGAATACCTCGCCCAAGGCACCCTCTACCCAGATGTCATTGAAAGCGTGAGCTTTTCTGGTGGTCCGTCGGTCACGATCAAAAGCCATCACAACGTCGGCGGTCTGCCCGAAAAGATGGGTTTGAAACTGGTCGAACCACTGCGCGAACTCTTCAAAGACGAGGTGCGCGCTTTGGGTGTTGAATTGGGCCTGCCCAAGTCCTTCATCGGCCGCCACCCCTTCCCCGGCCCCGGCCTTGCCATCCGCTGCCCTGGAGAGATCACGCGCGAAAAGCTGGAAATACTCCGCAAGGCCGATGCCGTCTATATCGACCAAATCCGCAAGCACGGTCTTTATGATGACATCTGGCAGGCGTTCTGCGCCATTCTGCCGGTGCGCACCGTTGGTGTCATGGGCGACGGGCGGACCTATGATTTTGCCTGCGCGCTGCGGGCGGTCACTTCGGTCGATGGGATGACGGCCGATTACTATCCGTTCAGCCATGAGTTCCTTGGCGAAACTGCAACGCGGATCATCAACGAAGTGCAAGGGATTAATCGGGTGACATACGACATCACCAGCAAACCACCCGGCACGATTGAATGGGAATGATAAGGACCACAAATCCTATCACTCTTAACGAACTGTTAAGAACTCTAAAGGAAAGTTGCACAATCCTGAGTTGATGAGTAACGAGCGTGCAACCAACATTGTCCAAAGTATCACCCCGCCCCTTTCGTGAGGGGCTCGCCTCCAGCCAACTGCTGAGATCTATCGCGTTGCCCATCCTACGCCGGATCGACCGGCGCATGACGATCACTAACCCGTTCTCTGGGCTGCCTTTTCATCTGCTCAGCTATACGCATAAGGGCTACTGGTTTTATGGCAAACACCGTGAAACAGAGACCATGCGGCGGCTTGCACAGTTGATCCGCCGCAGCGACACCGTGTTCGAGGTGGGTGGACATATCGGCTATCTAACACAGTTTTTCGCGCGGCAGGTCAGCCATACCGGGCAAATACATGTTTTTGAACCAGGGCAACAAAACCAGCATTTCCTACGCAAAAATATCGCGCGCTGCATGCAATGCGTTCATATCAATGCCGCTGTCACGGACTACACCGGCAAGGCCACGTTTTACGAAGAAAACATGGGCGGCTTCATGAATTCGCTTGAGGCTGATTTTGCATCATCCAGCGATATCGCGCGTACACAACGCAGCAAGCTGGAGGTTCAGGCGCGTAAGGTGAACACGATCACACTTGATGCCTATGCCCGCGCGCATAATGTCTGGCCCGCAGTCCTGAAAATTGATGTCGAGGGGGCAGAACTGGCCGTGCTACGCGGCGGTTTCCAGGTGCTGCAAGCCGCACGCAGCGTGATGATCGAAGTATCGCGCGACCACGAAGCGGTCTTTGACATGCTACGCGATTGTGGTTTCAACCTGACGCAGCCCGACGGCACGCCAATCACCGCGGCTGCGCAGATGGATGGCAATGTCTTTGCCACGCGCGCAGGCTAGCGGTTCCACACATCAAGAGGCAGATCGGTGGTGAACGCATCGGGGCCGCAAGCTGTCTTGCCAACATCATCACAATCGCAAATTTCAATATCTTCGCCCCCGTTTGATATCGCGCCAACCAAATACATCACGGCCGGGGTTGCAAAACAGTGCCGCGCGATGACAACTGCACCTATGAATAATCTTGTCATAGCCACCGCCTGGATGATCGGGGCGATCTCATCTTTCACGCTGATGGCTATTGCAGGGCGGGCGGTCAGCGCAGAGCTGGATACGTTCGAGATCATGCTGTTTCGCAGCCTGACCGGCATCGCCATCGTCGTGAGCGTAGCTGTGGCAACAGGCACAGTGTCCCAGATTAATCAAAGCCGACTAGGGCTGCACGCCATACGCAACATCTTTCACTTCACCGGTCAAAACCTGTGGTTTTACGCCATCACCATGATCCCGCTGGCGCAGGTGTTTGCACTGGAGTTCACCACGCCGATCTGGGTGATCCTGCTGTCACCCCTTATCCTGAAAGAACGGATGACGGCCATCGGTTTACTCAGCGCGGCGATCGGTTTTATTGGCATCCTTATTGTAGCCCGGCCCGACCCCGCCAATATCAGCCTTGGGCTGATGGCCGCAGCCGGTTGCGCGGTGTTTTTTGCGCTCACTGCGATCTTCACCCGCAAGCTGACCCAGACCGAGACGATTACGACAATCCTGTTTTATCTAACGGTCATGCAGGCGGTGTTCGGGCTCGTCTGCGCAGGCTATGATGGCGACATCGCCCTACCCTCGGGCACAGCACTCCCTTGGGTGATCCTGATTGGATGTGCGGGGTTGTTGGCCCACTTCTGCCTGACCAAAGCGCTCAGCATCGCACCCGCAAGCATCGTGATGCCCATTGACTTTGTGCGCCTGCCAACAATCGCGATCGTCGGTATGTTGCTCTATCAGGAACCGCTTGAAATCTGGGTTTTCATAGGTGCTTTTTTGATCTTTGGCGCCAATTACCTTAATATTGCTTTTGCGATGCGCGCCGCGAAAAATTAACGAAACACCAAGATAACCCGACTTATTGTAATTTTGTGACGCCGCGGAGCGGTCTTTTAAATGACGCGGCGTCATTAATTGACGTAAAGCTTAGGCAATCCATAGGGTGGACCGCACATAAAATATTCATGACAGGGATGAGGACATGAAAAACGTAATGACAGCGGGGGCAGCTTTGCTGCTTTCAACCAGCATGGTGCAAGCGGTTGGGCTTGACCGTTCGGGGCAATCAGTAGGTATTATCTTTGAGGAAGGTAATTATGCTGAATTCAGCTTTGGCTATGTCATGCCAACTGTTGAAGGCGATGACGTCGCAGCATTTGATCCACTCGGAGGAGGACCAACAGGTAATGTAGCAGACGATTACGGTGTGGTTGGGTTCGGCTACAAGAGGGACATCGACGAAAAAATGTCTTTCGCCTTGATTATCGATGAACCCTATGGAGCAGATATCAGCTATCCAGTTGGTGACTCGGTCTCTTTAGGAGGAACAGAAGCAGTTCTCGACTCGATAGCTCTGACCGGTCTGCTTAGATATAAATTCGATGAGAATTTTAGCATCTATGGAGGTGTGCGAGCACAGGCAATCGAAGCAAGCGTGACACTTGACGGTGCAGCATATGGTGGCGCTGCGCCTGCGGGCGTCTCTGGCTATAGCGTTGATTTGGATCGTGATGTTGGCTATGGTTACACGCTTGGCGCGGCCTATGAAATTCCGGATATCGCCCTGCGTGTCGCCTTGACCTACATCTCTGAGATTGAGCATGAATTTGGTACATCCGATAATTTTGGCAGTACTGCGGATACAGAAGTGACCACGCCACAGGCGGTGAACCTCGACTTCCAAACGGGTATTGCAGCTGACACTCTGCTGTTTGGTTCGGTACGATGGGCCGAGTATAGTGTTGTTGTCGTTGAACCTGAGGCATTTCCTCTCGGTTCGTTAACAGACATCGATGACGGCTTTGGATACACTCTTGGTGTTGGTCGCAGATTCAACGACGTCTTTTCGGGGTCCGTTTCTGTCGGATATGAGCCCGAAGGCGACAGTGATTTGGTGTCACCATTGGCACCAACAAACGGAAACTACTCGATCGCTGTTGGTGGTGAATACCAGTTGGACGATTACGCAATTTCTGCGGGAATTCGCTATATCGTTCCAGGCGATGCAAGCGCGGAAACAGGTACACCTGATACTGCAAGAGCTGATTTTACCGATAGCAGTGCTGTCGCCATCGGCGTGAAAGTTGCCTACAACTTCTAAGCTTTCATATCGTTGAAGGCATACAAAGCCCCGCCCGACCCGGCGGGGCTTTTTCTTTGACCTCCCGCATGATCCGGGTTGCGTAGGCTTGTGCAAACCGATCATGTCGTCCCCATGGCACCGATCCAGAAAACCGTATCGCCCCGCGCTTGGGTCGAGTTGATGATGCTCTCGCTGATTTGGGGGGCGTCGTTTTTGTCGATCCGCATCGCACTCAATGAAATCGGGCCGCTGACGGCTGTGGCCCACCGCACCGGTTGGGCGATGCTGATCCTTTGGGCCTATGTCCTGGCCCGCCGCCTGACCGTACCGAAAGAGCCGCGCGTTTGGGCGGCGTTCGTTGTGATGGGCCTTCTCAACAACGTTATCCCCTTCAGCTTGATGGCATGGGGGCAGCTCCATATCGAAACCGGTCTCACTTCAATCCTCAATGCCGCGACGGCGATTTTTGGCGTCATAGCGGCCGCAGTCTTCTTTGCGGATGAACGTCTGACGCCACGCAAGGCTGCAGGCGTTACATTGGGCTTCATCGGTGTGTCAACGGCGATAGGTTTGGCCGCATTCAAGGATTTCGACATCCGCTCGCTTGGCCAACTGGCCGTTATTGGTGGGACGATCAGCTACGCGCTCGCAGGGGTCTGGGCGCGTAAAAGGCTGGGCCACCTGAAACCGCAGGTGGCTGCCGCAGGGATGCTGACCGGAGCCAGCATCATGACACTCCCGGTGGCCTGGGCATTTGAAGGGCCGATCACGCTGTCACTGCAACCGCAAACATGGGCCGCCATTGCCTATTACGCCATCGTGGCCACCGCGATCGCCTATATGTTGTATTACCGCGTGCTGGCGATGGCGGGCAGCGGCAATCTGATGCTGTGCACGCTGATGGTTGCCCCGGTTGCTATTGTGCTGGGCGCGTTTGTCTTGGGAGAAGCCTTACCGCTGCGTGCCTATATAGGATTTGCCACTCTGGCCCTTGGCCTGATCGTCCTTGACGGACGGCTATTCAAGCCGTTGCAAAACCGCACGCGCCGCGCGTAGCCCCGGTGGATCACCGCCTTGCCCTAAGCGTTCCATGGTCATCCGCATGGCTGCAAGCTGTGCTTGTGGGTCGGCCAATACCTGTAGAACTGCCTCTGCAATCGGGCCGGGTGTGCAATCAGCACCGATGAATTCCGGCACCACACGTGTTTCGCTGACAAGGTTCACAAGCGTCACCGTGTCCACCATCAGCATCCGGCTGATGATGATCCGGCTTAGCCATGCCATATCATAAGCGATGACCATCGGCGTACCGCTCGCCGCCAATTCCAGCGACACGGTGCCCGAAGCCGCAAGGGCCACATCTGCCCGCTTGAACCACGCAGCCTTATCAGGCGATCCAGGCGGCAGTACCGTGACCGGCACGTCCCAGCCGGCCACCTGCGCCTGCACCAGATCCTGCACGCCCCGGGTTGTGGGAATAACAAACCGGGCATCCGGCACGGCGGCGGCGATCTTCGCTGCTGCCGCGCCAAACCGGTCTGCAAGGCGCGACACCTCACCTTTGCGGCTGCCCGGCAGAACCAGTACGACCGTGCCACTGCCCAAAGCATCCGCATCGGTCTGACTGGCGACAGGTTCTGCCACCACCGGATGTCCTACAAAATCGCAGGCCATTCCGGCGGCCTGCATCAAGGGCGGTTCAAACGGAAATAGTGCCAGCACATGATCAATGTGGCGCGCCATCTTTTCCGCGCGCTTGGGCCGCCAGGCCCAGACTGTCGGGGCCACATAATGCACCGTCCGGATATCACTTGCAGCTTTCACCAGACGCGCCACACGCAGGCAAAAATCCGGGCTGTCGATGGTGATCAGCACATCAGGTGGATCGGCCAATATGGCCTGTGCCATCTGCCTGATCCGGGCCTTAAGCGCGCGGTACTTAGGCAGAATCTCTGCCAACCCCATGACGCTCAGTTCTTCCATCGGAAAGCGGCTGTCTAATCCTTCGGTCTGCATCAGAGGTCCACCAACGCCGTCAAACGTTACATCTGGGCGCAGCGTTTTGAGCCCTGCCATAAGCGCCGCCCCCAGTTTGTCGCCAGAGGCTTCGCCTGCGATCACAAAGACTTTCATGCCCCACCTCGGGGTCGCACCCAAAGAAAGAGGCCCGCTTGATCCAAGATCGACACAACATTGCCAATGTCGAGGACCATTACCCCGTCCGCCTCAATCACGACCCCCGCAAGCCCCGCAGCGGCCGCCGCTTTGGCTGTCTGCAGCCCAATCACGGGCAAATCAGCACGCCGGTCCTGACCGGGTTTTGGCGCTTTGAAAAGGATTGCACCGCGCGCATCGATCGGCTCTCCCTCGGTGCCGCTCAGCCACTCAGCGGCACTGCCAAGGACAGACCCCAAACCATCCACAGCCCCCCAAAGCGGATCATCACTGGGCGCGAATTGCGCCAGCATCGCATCAGTGCCAGCCTGCCTTTCGCGGGCCAGGACGCGGGCGTTGCGCACAACACATGCCTGCCCCATGTCGGCCTTGCCCATCTCTGCGACCGCTTGTTCAGCGGTCACCGCATCTTGCCGGTTGTCCATGGTGACGGGTTGACGTGTGATCACCCCGGCATCAGGCAGCAAATCCGGTGCAATCTCATGCGCAGCTTTGACGGCGAAACCCGCCTCCTCAAAAATCGCGATGATGGTGCGCAAGGCACCGTCATCGCCCTGTGCCACAGCACCGATAATGCGGGGCACCAGCGGTTTGGTCGCATCATCAATCGCTGCGGGGTCAATGGCTGGGCGGGTTACGGCACCGGCCATACACACGTCTGTCACGCCGCGGTCACGCAGGGCGTTCAAAAAGCTGCCCAGTTGTTCGATCCGAAAGGTCAGATCAGGGGTCAGCGCCGGGCGGAACCCTGCCATGGCGCAAACCAAAGGACGTACCGCCATTCGCGCGACAAGCGCAGGCGGCAGATCACCCGTACCCGCAATCAGCGCCAGCATCAGCCCGGTGTCAGGAAATTGCGGTCAGTATCACCCAGAATGAAAGCAACCATCTGTTGCACGTAGGCACTGTCGCTTTCATCCGCCAGCCGATGGGCGCGATCCTGAAATGTCCCCTCGCCGTCCTTGAGCATTTGAAAGGCGGCACGCAGCGCCGTAATATCGGACCGGGCCACACCCTTTCGTTTCAGCCCGACAAGGTTCAGCCCGTCCAAGGCACCGCGTGGGGCCTGCACCAACCCATGTGGGACGACATCTTTGGTCACCATTGTCACCGCGCCAATAATGGCACCCTGCCCGATGCGCACAAACTGATGCACGCCGCACAAGCCGCCGATAATTACGTCATCCTCAATAATGCAGTGGCCCGCCACAGCAGAGGAATTGACCACAATCACCCGATCACCGATTTGCGCATCATGGGCAATATGACAGCCAGCCATGAACAGCCCGTCATCGCCAACACGCGTCTCGCCCCCGCCAGCAGTGGTGCCGGTGTTCATCGTCACATGTTCACGGATACGGTTACGCGCACCGATGCGCAGGCGCGATTTTTCACCATCGAATTTTAGGTCTTGGGGTATTTCACCGATAACGGCGAAAGAGAAAACCACAGTGTCGTCGCCAATATGCGTATCACCGTCGATCACAACATGGCTTTTCAGATGCACCCGTTCGCCCAATACAACATCAGCACCAATCACGCAAAACGGGCCGATGGTACAGTCTGCGCCAATCCGCGCACCATCCGCGATCACGGCCGAGGGGTGAATGTCGCCCATCAGTCTTGCATATCCATCATGGCCGTAAATTCAGCCTCAGCAGCCATTTCGCCATCCACCGTGGCCACACCCTTGAAACGCCAGACCTTACCACCGGGCTTGCCGCGCGTGGTTTCGACGTGCATTTCAAGCACATCACCGGGTACGACCTTGCGGCGGAATTTACAGCCATCAATGGCCATGAAGTACACCAGCAAATTGCCATCGGTCAGACCCAGTGACGTACCAACCATCACCGCCGTGGTCTGTGCCATCGCCTCAACAATTGTCACACCGGGCATGATCGGATTTCCGGGGAAATGGCCCTGAAAATGCGGCTCATTCATGGTGACATTCTTGATACCAACAGCAGAGGTTGTGCCATTGATGCTATGCACTTTATCGACCAGCAAGAACGGATACCGGTGCGGCAGGATTCTCTGAATCAATTGGATATCGGCTGTGGTCACAGTTTCGGTCATGCGCGCGGCTCCTTTATCTTTTTATTGGCGCGCCGGGGCCGCCGTAGCGTTATGAGTAGCAAGCCCTGCTCAAAGCGGCAAGCTTGCGCTACTGTGAACCGTCGCCCAATTCCGCATCGATGCGCACAATGGCGTCGTCGGTGATATTGGCAGCGCGAACCGACAGCACAACATTGCGTTGCTCCAGCACCAGGGCGGCGTCACGTTCAATCATGATATTCGCGACGATCCCCTGAACCCGCTGTTCGAATTCGGTCCTTGCCCCGGCGCTGGCCAGTTGCAGCTCTACGTTCTTGGCGTCGCGCACACGACGCACTTCTTGCACTTTGTCGTCAAAAGCCTCTGCCTCGGTGCGAAACTCTTCGGCAGTCATATTGGGGCGACGCACGGTCAGGCTGCGTTCTTCGAGTGTCAGCGATTCAACAATGCGGTCGTTTTCGGCCTGCAATTCAGACGCCTGCTGGGCCAGTTCCGACGCAAGGCGCTGTCCATAAAGCGTTTCAATGAACAAACGCTCACTATCAATGATCAATACAGGTGGCGATGTTTGTTGGGCTGACGCCGGCAGCGCCAGTATCAGCCAGATCAAACACGCCCGTAGAAACGCCATCAGAAGCTCGTCGAAATAGTCACATCAAAGTTCCGCGTCTCATCGACGTCCTGCACATCAAGCGGTTCGGTAAAGTTGAACCGCAACGGCCCAATTGGCGTTGTCCAGAAGATCGACAGGCCCGCGACAGACCGGCCAATAAAGTCGTTGGAAACGACATCCTCACCAAACGTCTCGCCCACATCCCAGACCGACCCATAATCGATAAAGGCACCGCCGCTAATACCATATTCACTGGGCAGGCCCAAGGGGAACTCTGCCTCAAGCCGTACAACCGAGAACGCATCGCCGCCCAATGCGTCGTCTGTATCTGCATCCCGCGGACCGATCCCCCCGGCCTCAAAACCGCGCATCAAGCGGCTGCCCAAAAAGAAACGATCCGTCACGCGGCTGTTGCCTTTTTGATAGCTTAGCAAGCCACCCTCCCAAGTTGCACGCAGCGTCACCTCTTCGTTCAACACGTCAGTTTCGGCCCCAGCCAATGCAGTGGTCTTGATGAATTGTGTGTCACCAAAGCCAAACTCTTGTCCAAAGCGGAAAACAAGCCCGACATCCGGGTTCAATCCGGTGCGGCGGTTGTCAAAGCTATAGGTATAGCCAAGCGAATTTGTCCAGATACCACCAAGCTCCGCCTCTTGGCTGATTACTTCACTCGCTGAACTGGAAACATCAAACAGGTCATTATATTCAAGAGCATAGAACAAGGACAAACGCCCCAATTCGCTGACTGGAAAGCTCATCGCCGGACTGATCCGTAGCGTTTCGGTATCATAAAGCGCATTTTCATTATCTGTCGTGCTGTAGGACAGGTTGATCGATCCACGCAGATCGCGCCCCAACAATTGCGGCTCAGTGAAGCTGAAGCCAACACTTCGGTTTGACTCAGCGGTCGAAAAACTAAAGTCGAGCCCTTGGCCACGGCCCTGAAAGTTGCTTTGGCTGTACGAGGCCAACAGGCTAGCACCTGTATCCGTATTAAAGTTCGCACCAAAGGACAGCGTCCCGGTTGGGCCTTCCTCTACATCAACATCGATAATGCGTTGGTTCGCGCTTGTTCCGGCACGCGTGTCAACGTTGACACCCTGAAAGAACCCCAGCGCACGAATGCGACGCGCACTTTCCTGCACCTCACGCGGGTTCAGCGGATCACCTTCGACCGAACGGAACTGGTTGCGGATCACACGGTCCAACGTGGTGCCGTTACCTTCGATGTCGATACGTTCAATAAACACGCGCTCGCCCGGGACCAGCACATAGTTTACATTCAGGCTCAGATCGCGGGGGTTGCGGCTGATCTGCGCTTCGGCCTGTACAAAACGGATCCCGCGCTGCACTGCCAGACGCTCAATCCGTGTGATGTCATTGTCAACGGACACCGGCGAATAGGTTGATCCGCTGCGCAAACGCACGGCCTCTTCGAACTCGGCGGCGTTGACGCCGTTGATCTCGCTTGTGACGGTCACATCCGCGATGGAGTATCGTTGCCCCTCGCGGACGTTGTAGGTCACCAGATAGGCGTCGCGTTCGCGGGTCAGCGACACATCGACGTTTTGAATGACAAAATCGATAAAGCCACGCGAGCGGTAGAAATCGGTCAGAACTTCGCGGTCTTGCGCCACGCGCTGGGACGAAAACGTATCGCGCCCGACCAAGGCGCGAAAGATACCTGCCTCTTTGGTTTCAAGTACACGGCGCAAACGCCCTTCGGAAAAGGTGCGGTTGCCCACAAATGTAATGCGCTCAATCTCGGTAATGGCAGATTCGACCACCTCAAACACCAAATCAACACGGTTGTCGGACAAAGGGATGATGCGCGGCGTAACAGTTGCGTTGATCCGGCCTTGTTCAGCATAGGCTTGGGTGATTGCAGCGGTGTCGGCCTCTGCTTGCTCGGGCGTAAACACCCGGCGCGATTGCGATTGCACGAGGGTCAGCAATTGCGCGTCACGCAAGCGGCTATTGCCTTCGATATTGATGCGATTGATGGTGGGGTATTCGACGACGCGGATCAGCAATGTGCTGCCCTGAGGCACCAGATCCACGCTTTCAAACAGGCCGGATTCACGGATGTTTTGCCCTGCGGTGTTCAACTCTGCCGTCGATAACCCGGCACCAGGTTGCAACCCCCCAAATGTCAGGATCGTGCCATCAGCAACGCGCTGGTTGCCTTCGATGTTAAAACTGCTGAATGCAAAATTCTGTGCATGCGCCACGCCCGCCGCCAAAACAGCGATGCAACCCGCCATCCAGATCGACCGCATCGTTGCACCACATTGCGCGATAACGCGCCCCAAACCTGTCTTCATTTTGACCGCCCGTGTTTATACCACCGTTAATCATTTGAGTATCGACAATGGTCAGCGATGTCAAAACGCCAAAAGGTCTATTTCAGCCTTTGTAACGATCTTATTTTATGGGCAGAGGATCGTATCATTCAGGATCGTGAATGTCATCAAAGACAGGATCAGTGACAGGCCCACAAACATAAATACCTGTACCGCACGGTCATTCGGTTTGCGGCGTGTGATGGCCTCATAGGCATAAAAAATAAGATGCCCCCCATCCAAAACAGGGATCGGGAAGAGGTTGATCAGCCCAACAGCCGCCGACAGCGCGCCAATGAACCAGATAAAGCTTTGCGCACCCTGCTCTGCCATTGATCCGCTGGTTTCGGCAATGCCGACCGGGCCGGACAGGTTACAGGTTGAAATCTGGCCAAACAAAATATGCTGCATCGCCGACAATGAGGTCTTGAGCATATCCCAAAGCCCCTCTGCCCCAAGGGTGACCGCCTCGAACAGGCCGACGCCGACGGTTTCTTCATTAAAGAAGATTGTCCCGGTGATGCCAATCAGCCAGCGGGTTTCAAATCCGCCATCAGGGTTTGGCAGGTCAACGCGGCGCGGTGCGATCGTTTTGGTCAACGTTTCACCGTTGCGCCAAATCTCAAATTCCAAGGGTGCGCCTTCCGCGGCCAAAACGACCTCTTGCACCTGCGAAAATGCGAAAATCGGCGTGTCGTTGACCGCAGTAATCACGTCATCAACCTTGATATCGGCATCATCAGCGGCAGAGCGCGGGCTGACACTGGCGACGGCTGCCGGAAAATAGTAAGGGCCGTCAAGCGTTAGCTCATCATCCTCGCGCAAAACGGTATATTCCAGCCGTTCTTGCACCGGCACCAGATCAGAGATCGGCACGTCACGCGCGGGATCGTTGAACAGCACCCCTTCTACAGCGATCATGACATCGCCTTCGCGCAGGTCCGAGGCATAGCTTGCAGGCAATGGGCGTAACTCGCCAAAGGTCAGCGGTTCAGCCGCGCGGCCCTGATACATGATCGAGCCTGCAAAGATCGCAACCGCCAGCACAAAGTTAAAGATCGGCCCCGCCGCCACAGTGGCTGTGCGCGCCCACAGTGGTGCCCCCAGCATTGTCCGGCGCATATCGGCCTCTGAGACTGTGCCGTCTGTACCTACACTGGCCGCAGTCGCATCGCCCATAAACTTGACGTAACCACCCAAAGGAAGCGCTGCGATTTGCCACTTGGTCCCGCGTCTGTCCACGCGACTGTAAATCACAGGACCAAAACCAAGCGAAAACACATCCGCGTGGATACCGCACCAGCGGCCCACGATGTAATGGCCATATTCATGGATCGCGACGATCACCGAAAGCGCCACCACGAAGGCCGCGATCATAAAGGCGAAGTTGCCAAACATCGGCACAAATTGCGTCAAGTCCAAAGCGTTATCCTAATTGGCTAAAGGTTTCCGCGGCATAAATCCGCGCCAGCCTGTCTGTCTCAAGTACGTTATCTAGGGTGATCTGGGCATTTTGCAGCCCTCCCAGCGATGACATTTTGTCGAGCGTCATTGAAACCACTTTTGACATATCCAAAAACCCAATGTCACCCGCAATAAACCCATCCAAAGCATGTTCTTTTGCGGCATTAAACACAGCGCCCGACAAACCGCCTTCTGCCATCACCCGCTTTGCGATGCTGAGCGCGGGATAGCGCGCATCGTCTGGCGCTTCAAACGTCAGGCTGCCAATCTTGGCAAGATCCAGCCGTTCAACAGGCAAGGCTTTGCGTTCGGGCCAATGCAGCGCATAGCCAATCGCGTGGCGCATATCCGGTGGACCCACATGGGCCATCAGCGCACCATCATGAAAACCCACCATCGCATGGATCAGGCTTTCGCGATGGATCAACACTTCGATCTTATCAGCCGAGACATTGAAAAACTCTTTGGTTTCAATTAGCTCCATCGCCTTATTGAACATCGACGCGCTATCAATCGTGATCCGCTGACCCATATCCCAATTTGGATGACTAGAGGCTTGCGCCAATGTCGCCGTCACCAGCTTTTCTACCGGCCAATCACGAAACGCACCACCGCTAGCGGTTATAATCACCCGCTCAACCGCCGCCATATGTTCGCCGACTAACGCCTGAAACACCGCTGAATGTTCGCTATCCACTGGCAAAACGGTTGCGCCGTACGCCTTGGCACGCCCTAGCAAAAGTGGCCCTGCGGTCACCAGCGACTCCTTGTTGGCAAGCGCCAATGTTGTGCCATGAGACAGCGCCTCCAGCCCAGGCACCAAGCCCGCAGCCCCTACAATCGCCGACAGCGCCCAATCCACGGGACGGGTCGCCGCCTGTGCAATTGCATCCGGTCCAGCAGCGACCTCGACTTCCGTATCGGCTAGCAAGTCTTTCAATTCTTTGTAGCATTCAGGATAGCACGTCACCGCCAGATCAGCATTCAAGCGTCGCGCATCAGCGGCCAATTGCACCACGTTACGCCCGCCTGTCAGAGCTACGACATCATATCCTTCAGCGTCGCGCGCCACCAGATCAAGCGCACTTTGCCCCACGGATCCCGTCGCGCCAAAAACCGTGATCCGTCTCACCAAACAACCCCAGGCACATCAAAGATGTCGGCAACCACGATCAGAAACAGCGACGCCCCCAAAAGCGCATCGAACCGGTCGAATAAACCGCCATGGCCGGGAATGAGCGTCGAACTGTCCTTCACACCCATACGCCTCTTCAACGCGCTTTCGGCAATATCGCCCATCTGACCTGCAAAACTCAGCACCATAGAAATCAAGATGATCCAAAGGCCAGCATTTGTGAACAACGTGAATAGAAACCCGACCAATGCCGCCCCTATCCACCCAGCAACAGTACCACTCCACGTCTTTTTGGGGCTGATCTTGGGCCAAAATTTGGGTCCGCCCAAGGCTTTGCCCGCAAAATAACCAAAGATATCCGTCACAATGACCACAGACATCAGCCACAGCAGCCAAAAGAAACCATAATCCATGCGGAAATGAACCAAGCCCCAGCCGGCTAGCTGAATGCCCAAAGCAAAGATGAAGAACGTCTTTATCTCGGTTTTCAGCTGCGACGCGCCAATCACTGGAACAACCAAAAACAACACCATGCCCCAAAGGCTGCCGCCGGCCAATTGGCCCGACATGACAGAGGCCACCAATGCGGTTAAGAGCATCCCCTTGGTGGGCTCGTCAGGGCGGATCATCATCCACAATTCCCACACCATCACCGCCGTGACAAAAACCGCCAGCATCTGAAACCAGACGCCGCCAAGGATCACGCCGATGGCACCAACAAACACCATCGCACCACTTGAGATCAGCCTGACGGTCAGATCATCCCATTTAGCAGGTTGTGGTGCCGGGGTATTCATCGTCAGGCGCGCACGGCCCCGAAACGGCGATCACGGCTGCCATAGCTTTGCAATATTTTCGCAAATTCATTGGCTGTGAAATCCGGCCAGAGCGTATCGACAAATTCATATTCAGCATAAGCCGACTGCCAAAGCAGGAAATTCGAAATCCGCGCCTCACCGCTCGTGCGGATCACCAGATCGGGGTCGGGCAGCACATGGGTGTCCAGAAACCCGGCAAGGGTTTCGGCATCCACATCATCATGACTTAAACGCCCTTGTGAGACCTCAAAGGCCAAACGCTTTGCCGCGCGAGTGACCTCGTCGCGACCACCATAGTTCAGGGCGACGGTGAGATGGACGCGATCATTATCCGCCGTACGCAGCTCCAACTCATCCATGAGCGCGACCAATTTGTCGTCAAGGCGGATGCGATCCCCAATGAACCGCACGCAAACACCGCTTTCGTGTAGATCTGTCGCCTCGCGCTCAAGATAGCGCCGAAACAAGGACATCAGGCCAGCTACTTCAGTTTGGGTTCGCTTCCAATTCTCTGTCGAAAACGCAAAGATCGTCAGATATTTCACGCCCAGATCGGGACAGGCCTTTAGAATATCGCGAACCCGGCGCGCACCTGCATGGTGACCAAACAGGCGGGGGCGCCCGCGTTTCTGGGCCCAACGCCCATTCCCATCCATGATAATGGCTACGTGGGCCGGTGCGGTCTTGGCATCTGCGTCTTTGGGCATGGGTGCCCTTTCCTGCTTGGCTTAGACCTGCATGATCTCGGCTTGTTTGCTCTCAATCGTTTCATCAACGATTTTGATATGGGCGTCGGTCACTTCCTGTACTGCGCCTTCCCAGAATTTCTGATCGTCTTCGGACAGACCATCGGCTTTGGCCTTTTTGATCTGGTCCATACCATCACGGCGCAAGTTGCGGATCGATACACGGGCGCTTTCGCCATATTGGCCCGCCACCTTCGTTAATTCGCGACGGCGCTCTTCATTTAGCTCTGGGATCGGCAGCATAATGATCGTGCCGTTGAGTTGAGGGTTGATTCCCAACCCGCTCTCACGAATGGCTTTTTCGACTTTGGCCACAAGCCCTTTGTCCCAGACATTGATCGTCACCATACGTGGTTCAGGCACATTCACAGTACCGACCTGATTGATCGGCGTCATGGAACCATAGGCATCCACCATCACCGGCTCCAACATCGAACCAGAAGCACGGCCAGTACGCAAAGAGGCCAGTTCAACACGCAGGTTGGCAATGGCACCTTCCATGCGGCGGGTCAGATCATCGGTATCAAGTTCAAAATCGTCAGACATTATTTCTTTGCTCTTCCTCGTCGGGCCTTTGCCCGGTTTTCACCGTTTTAGGCGAAAGAGACCACCTTGTATAGACAGGCAAACCTTACCTATTCGTGCAGTTTCTGCGCATAACCCCTTCTCATGTTTCAAAATACCGCCGGTCGTTTGTGCGGCAGCGCCCCTTATCTTGTAAAATCACCTGCGGCGGGGCCGCTTCGTTTAATCCTTTACAATGGTATAGGTGCCTTCGCCGGCCAAAATACCTTGGAAACCACCCGGCTCATCAAGTGAGAACACAATAATCGGGAGATCATTGTCGCGCGCCAGCGCAATAGCGCTGGCATCCATAACCCCAAGGTGTTTTTGTAACACCTCGTCGTATGAAACTGTCCCATAGCGCACCGCATCATCATGTTTTGCGGGGTCTTTGTCATAAACGCCGTCAACTTTCGTTCCCTTGAAAATCGCCTCACAGTTCATCTCACTGGCGCGCAACGTGGCCGCTGTATCAGTCGTGAAGTAAGGGTTTCCTGTGCCCGCGGCGAAAATACAAACCCGCTTTTTCTCAAGGTGTCGGACGGCGCGACGGCGAATGTAAGGTTCGGCAACCTCATTCATCGTGATGGCCGATATGACGCGGGTATGTATCCCCAGTTCCTCAAGCGCCGATTGCATCGCCAGCGCGTTCATCACTGTCGCAAGCATGCCCATGTAATCGGCGGTTGTCCGCTCCATCCCTTGAGCCGAGCCCTGCAATCCGCGAAAGATATTGCCGCCGCCGATGACCATGGAAATCTCGACGCCCAGATCATGCACCGATTTCACCTCGCGGGCCACACGCTGCACCGTGGGCGGGTGCAAACCAAATGAGGTATCGCCCATCAGCGCCTCACCCGAGATTTTAAGCATCACACGTTTATATGCCGTTTTCCCAGTCGCGATCATGATCCACCCCTGCAGTCTATCCAATTGTCGGGCAACCTGTCTCAAAACGATAATAGTTTCAATGCTACATTCACCACAAATAGTCGGTTGGGCGTTGACCATCGTGAACACCACATCCTATGGTCACGACACGAAATTAACACTTTTTTAACTGTTGCGCATGCTGCGCCAGATACGAGACCAAAGGAACTGCCATGTACTCTGCGACCAAGACATCACTTCTTTTTATCGGCGCCCTTGGCCTGGCTGGATGTGACGATACATCAGATGATAATGAATTTGACACAACATTCAGCTCTTTCGCAGAGATCGAGGCTGCGCTTGAACCAGACCTATCAGCTATCGTTCAAGAGGATGGCACACTTATCGACAATGCCTCTCAGATATCCGACAGCGAGGATTTTGAAACGATCACAGCAGGCTCGGTCACCTATAATGGGGCGGTTATTGCAGAGGAAAGTGATGATGGCGGGACGTTGATTGGCCAGATTGAGATTGTTGCTAATCTTAGCAACAGCAGGGTTGAAGGAACGGCAGGCAACTTCTTCCACAGCAACGATGGCGAGGTTTCTGGCACTTTGGAGGGCAATTCCGAATTTACACAGGACGTGGGTACGGACGGGGATCACTTTGAAATGCAGTTGACCGGGGAACTCGAGATTCTTGACACGGATTACGACACAACTTTGGACCTTCAAGGTAACTTCTTGGACGTGGATGAAAGCGCGGACCAGGTTGCAGGTGATGCAGATTTCGACTTTGGCGATGATGGGCCGGAATATGAGCAAGGTGCGTTCCAAGGGTCGCGCTAAACCAGCGCGAGCCGCCGACAGCCGCAATGAAGCCTGATCCGCAAGGGGCTTCGTACCTACTGCCCGACCGCCCGGTGCTGATCGCCGGGCCGACGGCTTCAGGGAAATCTGCACTTGCCCTGCATATCGCAAAGACCCAAGGCGGCGTGATCGTGAACGCGGACGCGCTGCAGGTCTTTGATGGGTGGCGTATCCTGACTGCACGACCAGACGATGCCGACCTGATGGCGGCTGATCACGCGCTTTATGGACATGTCCCCTTTGATGCCGATTATTCTGTCGGGCACTGGCTGCGTGACGTCACCCCCTACCTGACAGGCAGCAAGCGCCCGATCATCGTGGGCGGCACCGGTTTGAACTTCAATGCTCTGACGCAAGGCTTGGCCGATATCCCAGCGACACCCACGACCGTGCGCCAGACGGCAAATGCCCAAAGCCTGCCCGATTTACTTGCCGCGCTGGACAGCGACACCATCAGCCGCATCGATCAGCAAAATCGCATGCGGGTACAACGTGCATGGGAGGTGTTGCAAACGACAGGCAAAAGCCTCGCTGCATGGCAGGACACAACACCACCACCCTTGCTGCCTCTTTCCAAGGCCACCTGCATCACCCTTGATGCACCAAAGGATTGGCTAAACAGCCGCATCGAACAGCGTTTTGATCTGATGCTTGACCAAGGCGCACTTGATGAGGCGCGCGCCATGCTGCCAAAGTGGCACCCTGATCATCTGTCCTCCAAGGCAATCGGTGCGCCGGAACTAATTGCACATCTCAAAGGGCAGATGACCCTGATAGAAGCACGCGACGCAGCCATCATCGCCTCGCGCCAATATGCAAAGCGACAACGCACATGGTTCCGCGCGCGACACAAAGAATGGCATCATATTGCCGCTGATAGCCCTGACTTATCTGCAACACTGCGCTTTGCTGATGAGCCGGCGGATTGATGCCCAACAGTTTTCTGAACAGACTTGTTAAAAATCAACATTGAGGCAAGTTGATGAATATGATGAGCAAACAGGAACCGGCCCTCGCGCTGGCTGCGATCACCTATGGCGGACCCAGCGCACGCTGGAGGACCGAGGCGATGCGCAGCCATGCAGGCGGGCGTTTGATCCATATCACCAAAGGTCAGGGCCGGATCACGGTTGCAGGGCTAACAAATGGGTATGGCCCCAACAACCTGATCTATATTCCACCCGGCACGATGTATGGGATGGAAGTGGGACCGACCGTATTTGGCCAGATCCTAACTTTGCCTGACGTCACAGGCTGGCCTGATGCGCCCTTCCACCTGCGGCTGCTTGATGTTGATCCTCAAAAAGAACTGGTCGGTCTGATTGAGGCGATCGAACGCGAATTGCAGCCCAACGGGGATCTGCGCGCGGCAAATTGCCACTTTGGGCTGCTGAGTATCTTTGTCGAACGGCAGTTAGAGAACCGTGATCCTGCCCATGTGGATGCGCGGCGCAAGACGGCTGCGGCGCAACTTGTGGCACAATACACAGCGATGGTCGCGCAAAACATGCGTTCTGGCCGTAGTGTTGCCAGCTATGCCGAAACGCTTGGAGTGACACCGACGCATCTGACAAGAAGTTGCCGCAAGACCTGCGGGCGCTCTGCGCTATCTTTACTGAATGATAGCATATATTTTGAAGCCTGCATGATGCTCAAAGAAACAAAGATGCCGATACAAGACATCGCGCAACATCTCGGCTTTCGGTCACCGGCGTATTTCACCCGAAGTTTTCAGGAAAAATCGGGGCAGACACCGCGGGACTTCAGGCAAAAGGGTGCAATTTCTGCGCGTTCCTAAGCGGCTCTTTTTGCCACCGGCAACGCCAAAGCGCTTTGAAACTGGCGCCACAAATGTCGCTTTTGGCATATCAACTTGTCGTAATTGTCATTCGAATTGTGAAACGTCCGGTTGACCTATGCCCGAAAATTGTGCCGAATAGCATCCGGACAGGGGAAGGTGATGTCGGCAATAGAAATATTGGTGGCACCTACACCTATGCAAAAAAAAAGAAATGTGTCACAGGGAGAAACGAATGACGCACTCACAAAAACCAATCCATCCGGCCGCGTTGATGTATGCCGAGGAAGCGAAGGCGGGCAAAATTGACCGCCGCGAATTCCTCGCTCGCTCAACCGCGCTTGGTGTGACGGCGACGGCAGCTTACGGGCTGATCGGTGCTGCACAACCAGCGCAGGCCGCCGGACACGCGCAGCAAGGCGGCACGGTCCGCATGCAAATGGAAGTGCGCGCGCTGAAAGACCCACGCACTTATGACTGGACACAAATCGCATTCTTCTCGCACGGTTGGCTGGAGTATCTTGTTGAATACAACAACGACGGTTCCTTTGCCCCAATGCTGCTGTCCAGCTGGGACGTGAACGACGACGCGACAGTATACACGCTGAACGTCCGTCCGGGTGTAAAATGGAACGATGGCTCTGACTTCACCGCCGCTGATGTTGCCCGTAACATCGAAGGCTGGTGTGACAAGAACATGGAAGGCAACTCGATGGCCGGCCGCTTCGCGATCCTGGTCGATGAAGCCACAGGCATGGCTGTCGAAGGCGGTATCGAGGTCGTTGATGATCTGACCGTGCGCCTGAACTTGCCAGGCTCCGACATCTCGCTCATCGCAGGCATGGCAGATTATCCTGCGGCGATTGTGCCTGCTGATTTTGATGCGGAAAACATGACCGGCAACCCGGTTGGCACGGGCCCATACTTGCCAGAAAGCCTTGAAGTGGGCGTCAAAGGGGTGCTGGTTCGTAACGAAGGTTTTGAGTGGTGGGGCTATGCCGAAGGCAAAGGCGCATTCCTCGACCGGATCGAATACATCGACTATGGCACAGATCCATCGGCTTGGGTTGCTGCTGCGGCTGCTGACGAAGTTGACATGTTTTACGAAACTGTTGGCGACTTTGTTGAGGTCGTCGAAGGGATCGGCTGGGAGCGTTCTGAAATCGCATCAGCTGCGACGATCGCCATTCGCCCGAACCAACTGGCCGAAGTGGACGGCATGCAGCCCTACGCTGACAAGCGCGTGCGTCAAGCCATCGCCATGGCTGTCGATAACGCGGTTTGTCTTGAGCTTGGTTACTCTAACCTTGGTCAGGTTGCCCGCAACCAGCACGTAGGCCCCATGCACCCTGCATGGGCAGATGTTCCCGGCATGGCACATGATCCAGAGGGCGCGCTTGCCTTGCTGACAGAAGCTGGCATGGCTGACTTTGAGATGGAAATCGTGTCCATTGATGATGACTGGCGCAAGAACACAACTGACGCTGTTGCAGCCCAGTTGCGTGACGCTGGTTTCAATGTAAAGCGGACAATCATTCCAGGCTCGACCTTCTGGAACGACTGGACGAAGTATCCGTTCTCTTCCACAAACTGGAACCACCGCCCGCTGGACACGCAAATTCTGGGTCTGGCGTATCGTTCTGGCGAAGCGTGGAACGAAAGCGGCTTTGCGAATGCAGAGTTTGATGCTCTGCTGGCCGAGGCCAACTCAATCGCCGATGCAGATGAGCGTCGCGAAGTGATGGCTAAGCTTCAGGCTATCATGACCGAAGAAGGTGTGACGATCCAGCCGTACTGGCGTTCGCTCTACCGCCACTCCAAGCCGGGTTTTGTGGGTTGGGATATGCATATCGCCTATCTGCCACAGATGTACAAAGTGGCACTGGCTGCCTAACCTGCAAAAACATAAGGCCATCCATGATCGGATGGCCTTTTTTTGTAATAGAATGTGGACCACCGGCAAACCGGGGCCGCAGTGTAATGTATAGTCAGGCAAAGTCCTGACGCTGCTCACCAACAGGGGCCTTTATGGGATTGTTTATTCTGCGCCGCCTTGGGGTCATGCTCCTCACGGCACTTTGCCTGACATTCATTGTTTTCTGGCTGACGAACCTTGCACCGAACCTCGAAAAACTCGCCAAGACCCAAGGCAACGCTCGTATGTCGGACGAAGCGGTCGTCAGCTGGCTTGATAATCGTGGCTATAATCAGGCCTTGCCAATCAAATATGGTCAATGGCTCGGTGTTTTGCCTGGCTACATCATTGAAGGCACCGACGGACAGGTTCGCGCCCGTTGTGCTGCACAAGGCCAACCGGTCGAGGACGCAGCAACCTTCTGCGGCATTTTGCAAGGCGACTGGGGGTATTCAACGGTTTTCAAAGACGAGGTCGGAACCATCGTCGCCACCCGCCTTGGCCTGACCGGTAAGCTGATGTTCTGGGTCATGATGGTCATGGTCCCGGGCGCCTTGATCATCGGCGTGCTCGCCGGCATGCGCGAAGGCTCACGGACCGACCGCAGCCTGTCCACAGTCTCTATCGTTTCAACCGCAACGCCTGAATACGTCTCTGGCGTTGTCTTCATCTCGGTCTTTGCAACGGCAACCTTCGGGATGCAGTGGTTCAAAGGCACCGCAACAGGTGCCATGGAAGACGCAACGTTCGAGAATTTCTTCCTCCCCGTCATCACCATCGCCCTTTACGGCATGGGCTATATTGCGCGGATGACGCGGGCCTCGATGACCGAGGTCATGACCGCGCAATATATCCGCACAGCCCGCCTGAAAGGTGTCAGCTTCCCCAAGATCGTCTTGAAACACGCGCTCCGCAACGCATTGATTGCACCCTTCACGGTGATCATGTTGCAATTCCCGTGGCTCTTGAACGGCGTCGTCATTGTCGAGACCTTGTTCAACTACAAGGGTTTCGGCTGGGTGTTGGTGCAGGCCGCCGGCAATAACGACATCGAGCTGTTGCTGGGTGTGTCCATCGTTTCCGTCTTCGTGGTCCTTGTGACACAGCTGATATCCGACATCGGCTATGTGTTCCTGAACCCACGCATTCGCATTTCTTAAAAGGAGGATCAGGACATGGAAGCTCTCACATGGACAGGCAGCCTCGGCACCATCCTCAACCCCGTGCTTATGATACTTCTGGCCCTGCTGGCCGTTGCGATCGTGGCGCAGATGATCTTGGGGTTCTTTGCCCCGGCCCAAACATTGCAATCAAACCCTGATGGAACGATTGCGGCAACCACCGGTCCGCTAGGGCTGGCTGAGACAGGGGTAAAGTACACCTTCCTCGGCATCCTCTTAATCGTGATCGCCTATATCGTTGTCCCACAGATTATGCCTTATGGGGCCGCTGGGATCGTCGGCGAGATCACAAAGCGGTTTTTACCAGTGTGGATATCGCTGATCGCGCTTTTCGCAGTGTCAATCATCTACAAGCGCAAGCTGGGCCTTTACGGCAAGCTGTTTGATAGCACCGTCGGCATGATCGGTTTTGGGCTAGTAATGTTCTGGGTCTTCACAGCCCTTTTTGTCGGCCTCTTCGACATGATCGCCACACATGACTATCTTAGCCAGGTCTCTGGCCTGAAGAACAAGGGCCCCGGTATACCCGTGCCGGAAGGTACCGCAGGCCTGATCCCGCACTACCTGCTGGGCGGCGATAACCTTGCGCGCGATATCTTCAGCCGCGTGGTTCAGGGCTCCGTCTTCGTGATTGCGATCGCACCGCTGGCCACGATTTTTGCCTTCATGGTCGGGATTACTTTGGGCCTGCCGGCAGGTTTCTACGGCGGGAAGCTGGACACGTTCCTGTCCTTCGTTGCGAACCTGATCCTCGCCTTCCCCGTGATCCTGCTGTTCTATCTGCTGGTCACACCGGAAATCGTGGAAACAGGTATCCCCTCCTATATGGCTGCGTTTCTGTTCGTCTTCCCGCTCATCTTCTTCGGCGTCTTGCTAAACTCGCGTTACTACACCCAACCGGCCAAGCGCACAGCGATCTTGGTCCCAGTGTTGGGTATCTTGGGCTGGCTTTACCTGTCAGTCATCAACCAGAAAGGCACGGTCATCGACTTCCTGCCTGCATGGTTGGACCTCTTTGATATCTCCATCCTTGTGGTCTTTGTCTCCGTGGTCTTCGTGAACGCGCCCACCGTGTTCCGTATCGTGCGTGGTCTGACGCTGGATCTGCGCACACGTGACTATGTTGCCGCCGCCCAGACCCGCGGCGAAGGCGCGTGGTACATCATGCTATGGGAAATCCTGCCCAACGCGCGGGGTCCGCTGATCGTCGATTTCTGCCTACGGATTGGTTATACAACCATCCTGCTAGGCACCTTGGGCTTCTTCGGCTTGGGTCTTTCGTCTGAAAGCCCTGACTGGGGATCGACCATTAACGAGGGCCGTAAGCTCCTCTTGATTTTCGCACACCCTGCCTTGCCGCCAGCCGGCGCTTTGCTGAGCCTCGTCTTAGGACTCAACCTGCTGGCTGACGGCCTGCGTGAAGAAAGCTTGAAGGATTAATCTGATGACTGACCAACCCATCCTTGAGATCGACAAGCTTTCGATTTCCTTCTTCACCCGCCTGCGCGAAATCCCCGCCGTGATGGATTTTTCTGCGACCGTCATGCCGGGCGAGGCGCTTGGCCTTGTGGGCGAGTCCGGTTGCGGCAAATCCACTGTGGCGCTGGGGGTCATGCAAGACCTTGGCGTGAATGGCCGCATCGTTGGCGGATCCATCAAGTTCAAAGGCCGCGACCTGTGCGAGATGACGCCAGAGGAGCTGCGCGACATTCGCGGCTCTGAAATCGCCATGATCTATCAGGAACCAATGGCGTCCCTGAACCCGGCCATGAAAATCGGCAAACAGCTAATGGAAGTGCCCATGATCCACGAAGGCGTGGGCGAAAAAGAAGCCTATGCGCGTGCGCTGGAAGTGGTCACTGACGTGAAACTACCCGATCCGGAACGGATGCTGCAAAGCTATCCGCACCAGCTGTCCGGTGGCCAACAACAGCGGATCGTCATTGCCATGGCGTTGATGTCAAAGCCATCGTTGTTGATCCTCGATGAGCCCACAACGGCGCTTGACGTGACCGTGGAAGCCGCCGTTGTGGAGCTAGTCAAAGACCTTGGCAAGAAATACGGCACCTCGATGCTATTCATCAGCCACAACCTCGGGCTGGTCTTGGAAACCTGTGACCGTATCTGCGTGATGTATTCCGGCGAAGCGGTGGAACGGGGCAGCATCGAAGACGTCTTCGACGAAATGCAGCACCCCTACACCCAAGCTCTGTTCCGTTCGATCCCCCTGCCCGGCGCCGACAAAAATGCGCGCCCCCTTGTGGCGATCCCCGGCAACTTCCCCCTGCCACACGAACGGCCTCAGGGGTGCAACTTCGGCCCCCGCTGCGATTATTTTGAGGTCGGCCGCTGCGACGCGGGCTTTATCCCGATGGAAGCTGTACCCGGCAACGATCGCCACCAATCGCGCTGCCTGAAGTTCAAGGAAATCGACTGGAACGCCCCAATTGATGTGGGCCCACAAACGGCCAAGCCAGCGCCGGGGCAAGTGGTCCTGAAAATGGACAACCTCAAGAAATACTATGAGGTCGCGGCCAACGCCCTGTTCGGCGGTGGCGACAAGAAGGTCGTGAAAGCCAATGAAACCCTCAGTTTTGAAGCACGCGAGAGCGAGACGCTCGCGATTGTGGGTGAATCTGGCTGTGGGAAATCGACCTTTGCCAAGGTTCTGATGGGGCTGGAAACAGCGACCGAAGGGGAAATCCTGCTCGACAATAAATCGATTGGGGACACTGCCATTGAAAACCGCGATACCAAGACGGTTGCGGACATCCAGATGGTCTTCCAAAACCCGTTCGACACGTTGAACCCATCAATGACGGTCGGCCGCCAAATTATGCGCGCGCTTGAAATCTTCGGCATCGGTGAGAATGACTATGAACGGCGCGAGCGGATGTTGAACCTGCTTGATCTCGTCAAACTCCCCCGCGCCTTTGCCGATCGCATGCCGCGGCAACTGTCCGGTGGTCAAAAGCAGCGCGTCGGCATCGCCCGCGCCTTTGCCGGCGACGCACGAATTGTTGTGGCCGATGAACCCGTCTCAGCGCTTGACGTGTCGGTACAGGCGGCGGTCACGGATCTGCTGATGGAAATCCAGCGCGAGCACAAAACGACACTGCTGTTCATCAGCCACGATCTGTCTATCGTGCGCTACCTGTCGGACCGGGTCATGGTGATGTATCTGGGCCATGTGGTGGAATTGGGCACGACCGATCAGGTCTTCTCGCCCCCCTACCACCCCTACACAGAGGCGCTGCTTTCAGCCGTGCCAATCGCCGATACAAGTGTCCAAAAAAAGAACATCGTACTCGAAGGCGACATCCCATCGGCGATGAACCCGCCCAGCGGTTGCCCGTTCCAAACGCGCTGCAACTGGAAGTCCAAAGTGCCTGACGGCCTATGCGAAAAAGAAGTGCCACCGGTGCGGATGCTGGCCGACAACCATCAGATCAAATGCCATCTCAGCGATGCGGACCTGGACAACATGGAACCGGTCATCCAGATCGCGGCAGAATAGCCCTTCATCTTGGCCAAAAAACTCCCGCCGGAGGCTCCGAACCCTTCAGCGGGCGCGATCATTGCCCCCAGATCACCTGCACGTAATTCTGGGTCTCTGCGAAAGGCGGCACGCCGCTATAGCGCGTCACGGCCCCCGGCCCTGCGTTATAGGCGGCCAAAGCCAGCGGCCATGATCCAAACGTCTCGTATTGCGTACGCAAATACCGTGCGCCACCATCAAGGTTCTCTGCCGGATCAAGCGGATCAACACCCAAGCTACGTGCGGTCGCAGGCATCAACTGCGCCAACCCCAGCGCCCCTTTGACGGACCGGGCGGATGCATTCCAGCCACTTTCCTGTTCTACCAACCGCAGAAACAAGCCAACAGGCACGCCGTGTCTGGTCGCCGCAGCCTGTGCCAAACGGATGAACGGGCCGCGATAATCACCGGTATAAGCAGGTGTCACAACAAAGCCCGCACCGCGGGGTGGCAGTAGCCGGACAGAATTCTGATATTGTTCTGCGGCGCGCCCATCCAAGATCGAAGTCTGACTTTGCAACAGACCAGAGCGGGACATGGTTGAAACCTGCTCTTCCGCCACGGCGGGCGGGATGCCAAAGGCGGCAATCAGACTGGCTGTCAGGACAAATCTGGGCACGTTCAACTGCTTTCGCTCGTTACGACCCCCCATACTTAGGCCTTTTCTGCCAATCCGCCAACCCTGCCTCTGGAAACCTCTCGTTAACCTTGTTACGCCATGTGTCGAAAGCCGGACAACGGCATCGCAGAATCGTGGGAGGTGCCAGGTATGGCCGGATCAGTGAACAAAGTTATCCTTATCGGCAATCTGGGCGCAGACCCCGAAGTGCGGACGTTCCAGAACGGCGGCAAAGTCGCCAACCTGCGCATCGCCACATCCGAGACGTGGAAAGACAAAAACACCGGCGAGCGTCGGGAAAAGACCGAATGGCACACAGTGGCCATTTTTCAAGAAGGTCTGGTGCGCATCGCAGAACAGTACCTGAAAAAAGGCTCCAAAGTCTTTATCGAAGGCAAACTGCAAACCCGCAAATGGCAGGACCAATCCGGTCAGGACCGGTATTCGACCGAGGTTGTTCTGAACGGCTATGATGGCACGCTGACCATGCTCGACAGCCGCAACGAAGGCGGCGGTGGCGGTAACTATGGTGGCGGCGGCGGTTATGGCGGCGGATCATCCGGCGGTGGTTATGGCGGTAATGATGGCGGCTATGGCGGCGGTGGTGCACCATCAGGCGGCGGTGGCGGCGACATGGATGACGAAATCCCCTTCTAAAGCCCATGGTCGTTTCACCCGAAGCGCAAATTCTGATCCTCGTTGGCCTGATACTGGCTGTCGCTTATCTGGGCATCTTCCCTACGCTTAAGGAAAAGACACTCAACAAGCTGATGGGCATCGATTTTGCGCTGAATATCCTTGCCCTGATCATTGCAGGCGCGTGGTTCTGGGGGACCGGCGTGCAATTCACCTTGGTCTTTTACGAGACGAATTGGGTGATCTTCACCATCGTGACCTACGCGCTGATCGAAATCCCGTTGTTTCTAAACTTCGCCAAGGCGCATGGCATCCGGCTGGATGGGCGCGATGATGATGACCCGGAATGACGAACGGCCTTGATATCAAGCCGCTTTCGGGTGCTGATGCTGAAGATGCTCTGGCGCTTTACAACGAATTGACCTTTGGTCCTGCATCGCAGGATCATGCGGCGTTCAACGCCGTTGTCACACATCCTGGAACGACCATTTATGGCGCGTTTGATCATGGTGCCTTAGTCGCGATGCTCACGCTTCACTTGCTTCCAAATGTGACATGGGGTGCGCGGCCCTACGCGTTGATCGAAAATGTGATCACGGCTGCAACCCACCGTCGACGCGGGATCGGCAGGCAACTGATGCAACACGCCATCGCACAGGCTTGGGTGGCTGATGCTTTCAAGATCATGCTCATGACAGGCAAAAAACGGGCGGCCACCGGGTTTTACAAGGCGGTGGGGTTCAGCCCCGAAGACAAAACCGCAATGGTAATCCGCCGGCCCGACGCCTAGGGCATCCGAAGCGCATCCTCCAAAACACCCAACACCGTCTCACGCGGCACATCCGACGTAATAAACGCCTCACCAATCCCGCGCGCCAAAATGAACCGCAGCTTGCCGTCCAGCATCTTTTTGTCCTGTCCCATCAGGTCGAGCAGCCCCGCTGCATCGGGCAGATCGCCCGGAATATCGCGGATATCAACCCTCATCCCCATATCGCACAAATGGGCACGCACGCGGCTTGGGTCCTCCTGACTGCAAAGGCCCAGACGCGCCGATAGCTCAAACGCCAGCGCGCAACCAATCGCAACACCCTCGCCATGCAACAGACGGTCGGAATAACCAGTCGCGGCCTCCAGCGCATGACAAAACGTGTGGCCAAGGTTCAACAAAGCCCGATCGCCCTGCTCGGTCTCATCGCGTTGCACGATATCGGCTTTCATCTGACAAGACCGCGTGACGGCCCGCACCCGCGCATCCGTGTCACCGGCGGCTAATGCGGGGCCCTCAGCCTCCAGCCAGTCAAAGAACCCGGCGTCGCCCAACAGCCCATATTTAACGACCTCGCCATATCCGGCCAAAAAATCGCGCGGTGTGAGCGTGCCCAAAAGCGCAGTATCCGCCAACACATGGCTTGGCTGATGAAACGCCCCTATCAGGTTCTTGCCACTGGGCGAATTGATCCCCGTCTTGCCCCCGACAGAGCTATCAACCTGCGCCAAAAGCGAGGTCGGGATTTGCACAAACCGCACCCCCCGGCGCAGGATCGCCGCCGCAAAGCCCGCCAAATCACCGATGACCCCACCACCAAAGGCCACAACCACGTCACCGCGTTCCACTTTCTGCGCCAAGAGCCATTCAACCGACCGTTCCAGTTGCGCCCAGCATTTCGTGGCCTCACCCGGCGGCAAGGCCAAAGCCTCTGACGTCACACCAGCCCCCGACAAAGCTGTTTGCAGTTGTGTCAGATGCAACCCGGCCACGGTCTCGTCCGTCAAAATACAGACATGCTTGCGCCCGCCCATCGCAGCAATTCGTGTGCCTGCCTGATCCAGCACACCCGGCCCGATCTCAATGTCATAGGCACGGCCCGGCAGATCGACATGGACGGTGGTGGTCATCTATTTGGTCTCCAGAATATCAGGGCGGCTGGCCAGCCTGCGCAGGACGGATAGCGTGGTTTGTTCAATGCTGGCGGTCTCTTTGACATCAATCCTGAGGCCCGCAAGCGCGTAGATCGGCGCGCGTTCCTCAAAAATCCCGGTCAAGGTCGCCTTCGGGTCCGCTGTCCGCAACAAAGGGCGCGTGTCTTTATGGCGGACACGTTCCCACAGAATTTCAAGATCGGCATCAAGCCAGACAGCCACACCCATCTGGGCAATAGCATCACGATTGGCTTCTGCCAAAAAGGCACCGCCACCGGTCGAAACGATCCCCGGCGGGCCGGACAAAAGCCTGCGCAACACCTCTGCTTCGCGTTTGCGAAAGAATTTCTCGCCATCGCGTGCAAAGATTTCAGCAATACTCGCAGCGGCTGCCTCTTCAATGGCGGCATCGCTGTCCATGAAAGGCACATCCAAAGCAGCCGCAAGGGCACGGCCAATCGCTGTCTTGCCGGACCCCATCATCCCCACCAGTACAACGGTCCGTTTCAGCTGATATTGCTGCCCTGCGGCCATGCAAAAACTGCCTTTCTCTTCGGCCAATGCACGCCGAACGCAAAATTTAATGAATGAATGCCGTGATCTTGCGCGAAAGGCCATATATAATCCCTTCAACACGTGGGGAAAAACCCACATATTGAGGCAGAATTGTAAAGATTGGGGCAGGCCATGTGGCGGTTCATCAAGGCGCTATTGTTTTTGATCATACTCGCGGGGGTATGTCTGGTGGCCTATGCCTATGTCGGTCCGCTCTTTTTTCCGGCTGATTTTGCCGCCCCGTCAGAAGAGGTCACGCGCCCTGTTACGCTGGAAACAAATTAAGTCGCTCGCGACTGCGGTACTTTGTGGCGCTGGCACAGTGGTTTGTGCACAGGGTGATCCTGTGGGCGAACCCCTGTCCGCAATTGACTGGCTATCGCGCAGTGTGGAAACAGCCCCATTGTTTGAGCCGCCCGCCGTAGGCAATGCCACAACCCCAAATGTGACTGTCACACCGCTGGATCGCCCGTCCAAAGACCCCATCGGCCTGCTGCCATCCGAGGTGACAGGCTTGCCCCGCGATATCTGGTCAGGCACCGCAGAGGCCGTGCTTGTTGATCTTGTGCGCGCCGAACGCGTCGATACGCTGCCTGCGTTGCAAGATTTTCTCAAGGTGCTGATGCTGGCCGAAGCGGACCCGCCCTTGGATGCGGGTGGTGAAGGCGCGCTGTTTCTGGCCCGCGTGGACAAGCTCTTGGATCTTGGCGCGCTTGAACCGGCTCAATCCCTGATCGAACAGGCTGATCCTGATACCGGCCCGCTGTTCCGACGCTGGTTTGACGTAGCCCTGCTGACCGGGACCGAAGACAATGCCTGCGACGCCATGCGCGACACGCCGTCCATCGCGCCGACATTCTCGGCACGCATTTTTTGTCTTGCGCGCAATGGCGATTGGTCTGCGGCCGCGCTCACGCTCAACACCCACCGCGTGCTGGGCGATATCACACCGCAGGAAGAGGCGCTTTTATCCCGCTTTCTTGATCCAGAACTCTACGAAGGCGAACCGCCCCTTGCCGCCCCTGCCCGCGTCAGCCCTTTAACGTTCCGCATGCATGCCGCGATTGGTGAACCGCTGATCACTGCTAACCTGCCGCTTGCGTTTTCACATGCTGATCTGCAATCGACGGCTGCATGGAAATCCCAGCTTGAAGCAACAGAAAGGTTGGCCCGCCATGGTGCGGTCTCTGAAAACGTGCTGTTGCAGAACTACACCGCCCGCACCCCTGCCGCATCAGGTGGTATCTGGGATCGGGCTGCAGCCATGCAGCGGTTTGATATGGCCATGACCGCCCGCGATCCGGCCGACGTTGCGCGCACCTTGCCTGACGCTTGGGCGGCGATGCGCCAAGCCCGCGCAGAAATCCAATTCGCCAAGCTCTACGGGGCTGCCTTGCAAGAGTTACCGCTATCCGGTGACCCCGCTGTCATCGCCTTTGAGGTCGGGCTTTTGTCGCCTGATTATGAGGCCGTCGCGAACGCGGCCCAAGAGGCCGACGCAGGCTTTGACCCATTCTTGATCGGCATCGCCCAAGGCACGCCACAAAACCTGCCTGCCAATTCGCGGCAAACCCAAGCCATTCAGGATGCCTTTGACAGCACCCCACCACCGGCTGATCTGCAAAGCAAGGTTGATGATGGCAAGCTTGGCGAAGCCTTGCTGCGCGCGCTGGCCTTGTTTGAAGCCGGATCAGAGGGTGATTTGCGGTCGGTGTCCGATGCGCTGAAACTCTTGCGCTCCGTGGGGCTGGAGGATGTGGCCCGGCGTGCGGCCCTTCAGTTGATGATACTGGACCGCGCGACATGACCCCGAACGATCAACCGATGGCCCGCTGGGTGCAGGTTTTTCTGGAAGCGCAGGCGGCAGAACTGGACGCCGCAACAAATACCCAATTGGCCTATGCGCGCGATTTACAAGACTTCGCAGGCTGGCTTGCGCCCAAGGGTCTGCATTTCGCCGGTGCATCACAGGATCATGTCGAAAGCTACCTGATTGATTGCGAGGCCGAGGGTCTGGCCAAATCCACCCGCGCCCGGCGTTTGTCTGCGATCAAACAGCTTTACAGATTTGCGTTCGAGGAAGGCTGGCGCGATGATAACCCCGCGATCCAGATCAAAGGGCCTGGGCGCGAACAACGCCTGCCCAAAACGCTCTCGGTCGAAGAGGTTGACCGCCTACTCGACGCGGCACGCAACACACCCAAAGAGGCCCTGCGCAACGCCTGCCTGATGGAATTGCTCTACGCGACCGGCATGCGGGTTACCGAATTGGTCAGTTTACCTGTATCTGCCGCACGTGGTGATCCAAGGATGCTGTTGGTGCGCGGCAAGGGCGATAAGGAACGGCTCGTTCCGCTGTCACCCCCGGCACGTGCGGCGTTGGCGGCCTACCTCAAGCACCGGGACCAAGCAGAGGACGCCGCACGAAAGGATGGCAAACCCGCCTCAAAATTCCTATTTCCTTCGCGCGGGAAATCCGGGCACCTGACCCGGCACCGTTTCTTTGGGTTGATCAAGGAATTCGCGGGCGCTGGCGGCGTCTCGCCTGCCAAGGTGACACCGCACACATTAAGACACGCCTTTGCCACGCATCTGCTGGCGGGCGGTGCCGATCTACGCTCGATCCAGACGATGCTGGGCCACGCCGATGTGGCGACCACTGAAATCTATACCCATGTGCTGGATGAGCGGCTCAAGGAGCTTGTCCTCGACCATCATCCCCTTGCAAAAGCAGGCAAAGCTTGAAGCTGATGCGCGGACCCGACATAACGCTTATGATTTTGCTTGAAAGCACCTGATGGAAACCACCTCTCTTGACGCGGCATTCTGGATCACCTCCGGCGCCATTCTTATCCTCCTTGTCCTTTCGGCCTTCTTTTCGGGCTCTGAAACAGCGCTGACGGCAGCATCACGCGGCAAACTACGCTCGGCTGCGGATAAAGGCTCCAAAGGGGCAGAGCGCGCATTGACCGTGACCGAAGACAATGAACGGCTGATCGGGTCAGTCTTGCTGGGCAACAACGTGGTCAACATTCTGGCCACATCACTGGCCACCGCCGTGTTGACCAAGCTTTTTGGCCAAAACGGGGTGGCGGTCGCCACGCTGATCATGACCTTGCTGGTCCTGATCTTTGCGGAAGTGCTGCCCAAGACGCTGGCGATTACCTACCCTGAAACTGTCGCCTCTCGCGTGGCGCGGCCCATTGGTCTGGTCGTTGTGATGTTTTCGCCCATCGTCGCCGCCGTGCGGTACCTTGTGCGCGGTGTGCTGTTTGTTTTCGGTGTGCGCACGGACCCTGACAGCAACATCCTTGCCGTACGCGAAGAAATCGCAGGCGCACTATCCTTGGGGCACTCCGAAGGGATTGTGCAGAAAGAAGATCGCGACCGTATCCTCGGCGCGCTGGACCTGAATGAACGTACCGTGGAAGAAATCATGCTGCACCGTTCCGGGATCGAGATGGTTGATGCCGCGCTGCCCCCACAGGATATCCTCGCCCAGATTCTGCAAAGCCCTTACACACGCCTACCGCTTTATAGCGACGATCAGGAAAATATAGTGGGCATGATCCATTCCAAAGACTTGCTGCGTGCAATGCACAAGCTGCTAGGCGGTGGCAAGGAAGATGCACAGGGGCTTGCAGCCTTTGACGTCACCAAAGTGGCGATGCCCCCCTACTTTGTGCCCGAAACCACGACGCTGGACGATCAGATGCGCAACTTTCTCAAGCGCAAGACGCATTTCGCGCTGGTGGTCGATGAATACGGCGCATTGCAGGGGTTGATCACTCTGGAAGACATCCTCGAAGAGATCGTAGGCGAGATCGCCGACGAATTCGACACCCACGAAGAAGAACAAATCGCAGCGACCGAGGATGGCGCCTATATCGTCGACGGCGTCATGACGATCCGCGATCTCAACCGCGCCCACGACTGGAACCTGCCGGATGATGAGGCGAACACGGTCGCCGGGCTGGTGATACACGAGGCACAAATGATCCCTGTCGAAGGGCAGGTGTTCTCCTTCCACGGCTTCCGGTTTGAGGTGATGTCGAAGGATGAAAACCGTATCGCGACGTTGAAGATCAGGAAGTTATAAGTAGGCTAAGGCAGGTTGCGACAGGAGAGCCGCCTTGTGGACTTTGCGGACCTTAACCAACGTCCGCTTTCATTCCTTCACTAGATTTCAAACGAGCCACCCAAAAACATAACCCGCAGCCAGCGACCCCGACACCGCGAGCAGCAGATACAGCAGGAACGGCTTCAATTTCAGCACCGGTGCAATGGCCATCGCTCCCCAAATACTGACCACACCGCCCGAAATCAGAAAGGCCATCGCGGCACCTTCTGACATGCCATTCTCAATCAGACCGCGCGTCAACGGCAAGGCGGCATAGCCGTCGATATAGGCTGGTGCACCAACAAACACGGCGGCAGGGATGGCCCACCACTGATCCTCGCCGACATAGGCGGCAAGCGCCCCCGGTGTGAGCGCCGCATTCAAGGCATATTCGGCTGCAAAGGCAGGGATCAGGCAGATCAGGATAAGCCGCGTGGTTGCCCAGAACTGCGTGGCAAAGGACCGCCGCCGCTCCTCGGTGCACCAGACTTTTGGTTGGAAGGTTTGAGCAGCACCGCATCGGGCGGCACTCAGTTGCCGAACCAAACCATTGTCGCGAAGCGCATTTATTGACCAAGGCGTCTTGGCGAACAATGCGGTGATCGCGCCGCCGAAAACGCCCAGCCCGAACGCCGCAAGAGTTTTGCCGATAGCGAAGCTCAGACCAAGGGTTGCAGCCGTTGTGGCAAGCATGGCGGGGTCAGTGATCGGCGACGACAGCCAGAATGCCATGATCGGTGCCAGCGGCACACCTGCCGCCAATAGCCCGGCCATCAACGGCAAAACCGTCACGCCGCAAACCGGCGTGATCGCCCCGATCAGTGATGCAGCCACCACCGTACGCAGCGTTCGTCCTTCGAACGCGCCTGCAATATGTGCATCTGCGCCACTGGCGATGATCCACGCGGCAAGAAGGATGCCCGGAATGACGATCGGGGCGACAACGATCAAGCCCCATCCGACAAACATGGTAGCATTCATCGAGTGGTCGGGCCATACGGCAGCGATCCCTGCAAGCAAGGTAAGGCACAGAGCCCAAACCACGCGCCTCTTACGTGTGCGACTTAGAATGACGGTTTGATCGGCCATGGACAGCTCCTTTGACCTTGCAATATTGCGGTCAACTATTCATGTGTAAAACGAATAGTTCAAATATCTGCCATCGGATTTACGAATGGAAAACCTTGACAGCGACCTGCTGCGCACCTTCTTGGCCGTCGCTGAGGCGGGAAGCGTCACGGATGGTGCAGCGCGCATCCATAGGTCACAATCCGCCACCAGCCTTCAGATCAAACGTCTTGAGACAATTCTTGGACAGCCCGTTTTCGAGCGTCACGGGCGCGGGGTCGTGCTGAGTGAGGCCGGACGCCGGCTTCTTCCCGTTGCACAGGATGTGACGACGCAACTGGACGCGGCGCTGCGGGAGATTTCACAGCGTGAGGTGTCCGGCAAACTGCGTGTGGGCATTCCTGACGACCATGGCCGAACAAAACTTGCGGATATTGTTGCGACTTTTGCGCGTCACCATCCGCAGGTCGAGCTGGATGTGACCTGTGCCTTAAGCACAGGATTTCCCGACGCACTGGACAAAGGGGCGCTCGATCTTGCCATCTACGAAGTAGAACGCCCGAAGCAACATGAAGAGGTCTTGTTCGAAGATCCGACATGCTGGGTATCATCCGCGCATCGAAGTTTTGCGACATATGACAACATACCTGTAGCCCTGTTCGACCATGCCTGCTGGTGGCGCGACGTGGCTATTGCATCCGCTGAGGCGGGTGCCAGGCCTTACCGGATCGCTTATTCCAGTCAAAGCGTATCTGGAGTGATCGCTGCGGTCGAAGCCGGAATCGCCGTGGGCTTGCTGGGTCGATCTTCCTTGCATTCTGGCTTGTCAGTCGCGGGCGATAGTTTCGGTTTTGGACCGACACCTGCATCGAAGTTGATCATGGCAGCAAGCGGCTCGTCGGAGAACGGGCCACTGGAGGCCATGAAGGAGGCTGTCCGCGCAGCGTTTCTGACCAAAGGCTAAGAAAGCCGCCGTTCGGTTCGCCACCGCGAATACGCAAGTTGGGCTCGAATCTGATATTCGCTGCGCACCAACAAAGCGCGGCACATCATCGCCCCTTAAACAAACTCCCCAAAATTCCGCGTACCAGCCGCCGTCCGGTCGTCCCTTTCAGCTCTTTCACCACAACAGACGCCAGCGCCCCACCAAACCCGTCGCCAGATGACTTGCGCGATCCGGTAGAGCCCCCGGAGCCAGACCCGCCGTCATACCGCCGTGCGGCTTTGAATTCGCGCTCCTTCTCTTCCAACCGCTCTTCTTCAGCCTCGGCGTCTTCTGCCGCCTTGGCCGCCGCCTCGGCCCGTTTGCGCAGCATCTCGAACGCGCTTTCGCGGTCCATTGTCTGATCGTATTTGCCGGCCATATCCGAGGCGGCCATGATCGCTTTGCGCGTTGGTCCGTCGATTGGCCCCAATTGCGATGATGGGGGCCGGATTAGTGTCCGCTCCACCACCTGCGGAATACCCTTGCGATCAAGAAAAGATGTCACAGCCTCACCCGTGCCGACCTCTTGAATGGCCTCTGCCGTGTCAAAGCCAGGGTTGTCGCGATAAGTTTCGGCGGCTGTTTTCAGCTCTTTACGGTCTTTGGCAGTAAAGGCGCGCAGCGCGTGTTGTACCCGGTTGCCCAACTGCCCCAGCACATCCTCGGGGATATCGCCGGGGTTCTGGGTCACAAAATAGACCCCCACCCCTTTTGATCGGATCAGGCGCGCGACCTGTTCCACCTTATCAACCAGCGCCTTGGGTGCGCCGTCGAACAACAGGTGTGCTTCGTCAAAAAAGAAGACCAGCTTGGGTTTGTCGGGGTTGCCGACCTCTGGCAGTTCTTCAAAAAGCTCGGACAGCAGCCACAACAGGAACGTGGCATAAAGGCGTGGGCTGCCCATCAGCTGATCCGCGGCGAGGATATTAATCTCGCCGCGGCCATCTTTGGTTCGCATCATATCCGACAGGTCCAAAGCAGGTTCCCCGAAAAGCGCGGTGCCACCTTGGTTTTCCAACACCAGCAACTGTCGCTGGATCGCACCGATCGAGGATGACGCCACATTGCCATACCGCAAAGAAAGCTCCTTGGCATTCTGACCGACCCAGACCAGCAGGGCTTGCAAGTCTTTGAGGTCCAGCAGCGGCAGGCCGTCTTCGTCGGCCACGCGGAAGGCGACGTTCAGCACGCCTTCCTGCACATCCGTCAGGTCCATCAGGCGCGACAAGAGCAACGGTCCCATTTCAGCCACCGTGGCGCGGATTGGGTGGCCCTTTTCGCCAAAGAGGTCCCAAAAGGTGACAGGGAAGCTGTCGTATTGCAGATCAAGGCCGATCGTTTCGGCCCTAGACATAAAGGGCTCATGTAGTTTGAAATCTGCTGATCCACTGACTGCCAAACCCGAAAGGTCACCCTTCACATCAGATAGAAACACCGGCACGCCCGCAGCCGAAAACCCTTCGGCCATGATCTGCAAAGTCACCGTCTTGCCTGTCCCTGTCGCCCCGGCGATCAGCCCATGGCGGTTTGCCTTATCCAGCAAAAGGGTCTGTGGTGCGCCATAGCTGTCACCGCCGCCGCCAATAAAGATACTCTCAGACATTCAAACCGTTCCCTACATGTATTCTTCAGCCAAAATACATTGTTAATCCTTTCATGCCACAACAAAGCGCGCCGTTTCGCGGTCTTTGCTGCGAATTGGCATACTTCCTCCCTGTTAGACTTGCCGTGCCTTCGGGCACGGTTTTTTTCCGCGTGGTGTGACACTATTGAACGATTTACCCAAGGTTTCAGGTTGACGCTTGGTTTGGCTTTGCGTAGCTTCCTGTGCAATTAGTCGGCAAAGTCCGGCAGGGAGAACATGAAGCAGGGTCCTTTGGGGGGCCCTTCTTCTTTTCTGGGAGCCCCGCGAAAACGTGAGCGAAAGACAGCGCAAGGTCTTGCCTTTGACCCTGACACCTCGTGCTGCCCATGTTAAGTCGCCGCAAAACAATCAAGGACCGGACTGATGCGCAGTATTCTCAATACCCTCTTTCTCGCGGCTTTGCTGAGCCACCCCATGCTGGCCACAGCACAGGAAACGACGGACGATGCCAGTGCGGCAGAAGAGACCGAGGCCCCTGCAGACGACGGTCTGGCCTTGGGTCAGCCTGTCGGCCCGCAACCGGGTGAGCCATATGTGCGCGACGAATTCGGCGACTGGGCGCTGCGCTGCGTCAAGGCACAAGATGGCGCGCCGGACCCTTGCAACCTCTATCAGCTTCTCAGCAATGAGGACGGCGTTGCCGTCGCTGAATTCAACGTATTTCCGCTACCTCAAGGACAACAGCGTGCAGCTGCAGGGGCAACAATTGTCGTCCCCCTCGAAACACTTTTGACACAGCAACTGACGATCGCGGTCGATGGCCAGAACGCTCGCCGTTACCCATTCACGTTCTGTAACCGTGCCGGATGCGTAGCCCGCATTGGGTTTACACAAGAGGAAATCGATGAACTCAAACGCGGCAATGCTGCAAGCATACGTCTGGTGCCGGCAGCTGCCCCCACCGAAGAGGTCATTCTTGCTGTCTCGTTAACCGGATTTACTGCAGGTTTCACAGCGACCTCGGTATCAGAAGGTGAGTGACCAAGGACGCTAGCTGCCTCTAAAGCTTATTGCGTTTGATTTGAAACGCAATTCGTGACCTCGCCCTCCTGATAAATGCGTCTCGCGATAGGATTGTCTTAGGTAAAAGCGAAACGCTTTAATGCTTACGCAGGGCCAATACGGCATTCAGCCCGCCAAAGGCGAAAGCGTTTGACAGCGCCACATCCACACTTGCTTCACGCGCCACATTTGGCACCACGTCCAGCGCACACTCCGGGTCCGGTTCCTCGTAACCGATGGTCGGGGCGATGATCCCGTCTTTCAGCGCCATGATGCATGCCAGCAACTCGACCGCACCAGTCCCCCCGATAAGGTGACCATGCATGGATTTGGTCGAGGACAGCATCAGATTATCTGCATGCGCACCAAAGACATCGGCGACAGCGGCGCATTCGGTTTTGTCATTGGCCGCGGTGCCTGTACCGTGCGCGTTGATGTAACCAACCATATCTTTGGGTAACTTGGCGTCGGTGATGGCCCCTGCGATCGCCCGCGCCGCGCCCTGTTTTGACGGCATCACGATATCAGAGGCGTCCGATGACATCGCAAAGCCCACGACTTCGCAAAGGATCTCGGCCCCACGTGCCTTCGCGTGCGCGTAATCCTCAAAGACAAATACCCCTGCCCCTTCGCCCTGTACCATGCCATTGCGCGTCGCCGAAAACGGACGGCAGGCGTCGCGTGACATCACGCGCAGCCCTTCCCACGCCTTGATCCCGCCAAAGCACAACATCGCCTCTGATCCCCCCGTCACCATGACCGATGCCATGCCACAGCGCACCATGTTGAATGCCTGTCCCATGGCGTGATTGGATGATGCACAGGCGGTTGCGACGGTAAAGGACGGCCCCCGCAGGTTCCATTCCATCGACACATGGCTGGCCGCGGCGTTATTCATCAGTTTGGGCACAATAAACGGATGCACCCGGTTTTTGCCCGCCTCATAGACGGCGCGGTAGTTTTCATCCTGCGTATTCAGCCCACCACCTGAGGTGCCCAGCACCACACCTGATTTATCAGCAAGCGCGCCTGAAAACGTCAGTCCCGACTGCCCAATCGCTTCGCGTGCGGCCAGCAGGGTGAACTGCGTGAACCGATCATAGAGCGATATTTGCTGGCGATTGAAATGCGTGGTCTCGTCATAATCCTTGACCTGCCCACCGATCTGGATCGATAGGCGGTCCACATCCGCAATATCCAATGGGCCGATACCGCAACGCCCCTCTTGCATGGCAGCAAAGGTAGCAGGCACATCCGCACCAAGCGGATTGACCGTCCCTGCCCCGGTAATCACCACGCGGTTCATCTATACAGCCTGTTCCGCTTTGAGCGTCTCGACCGCTGCCACAATGGCGGCAATGGATGAGATATCAAAGTCGCTCGCCTGCGGATCATTGGCGTTGAAAGGCACATCGATATCAAAGGCTTCTTCAATCGCGAAAATGCATTCGACCAGCCCCAGACTATCGATCCCGATATCTTCCAGACTGTTCTCCATGGCAACATCGCCAGGTTCCAGCATGGCCTGTTCGGCGACAATCGCGATGACCTGATCTTTGATGCTCATCTCATGACACTCATGTTGTTTTGCGCCGATGTAGTCACTCTGACGGTAATTTGAAACAGGCGATTAACGCTTTGCGAGGTCACGCATCAGGCGCGGTAGCCGGCGCAACGCTTTATAGCTTTCAATATGGGTCTGCATCTTGGTCGCCGGATAACCCATCATGACACGGCCTTTGGGCACATTCGACAACACGACACTGCCGCCACCCAGCACCACGTCATCCCCCACAATCAGATTGTCTGCAACGCCAGCTTTGCCCCCAACGACCACACGGTCGCCAATCACGGTGGAGCCTGCGACACCGGCCTGTGCACATAACAAGCAATGATCTCCTACGATCACATTGTGGCCTACCTGCACGAGGCTATCGATTTTTGTCCCCGCCCCGATGCGCGTCGCGCGGATCGTGCCTGCGTCAATGCAAGAATTCGCGCCGACCTCCACGTCATCACCGATTGTCACCCCACCCAGCGAATGAATACGATGCCATGTCGGATCATCAGGGATTTCCATATCCCCCTCGCCCAGTGTTTCGCGAGCCTTTTCGACGTTGGAGGGCTCAGCTGTCACAAAGGAAAACCCGTCGCCGCCAATGGCCACATTCGGTTGCAGGATCACCCGCGCAGCAAGCTGCACGCCACGCCGCAGCCGCGCACCGGAGTGGATCTGACAGTTCGGGCCGATTTCAACACCTTCTGCGATACTGACCTGATCTGCGATCCATGTATTGTCACCGATGGCGGCATCAGGTCCGACCACAGTGAAGGCACCAATGGTCACATTCCGTCCAATCTGCACGGTAGGATCAACGAAAGCCTGCGGGCTGATCCCTGAGCCTGGCAGCGGTTGGTCAAGCATCTGGGTCAAACCCGCCATCGCAAGGCGCGCGCGCGGTGCAACAATCGCGGCCTTCAACCCCAGCGCCCGCCAATCGGCACCCGGCCAGACCACGGCAGCGCATGCTTTGCCCTGCGCCAATGCATCGCCATAGGCAGGGGTCATTGCAAGTGCCAGATCATCCGGCCCTGCGGCCGCCGGTTCGGCTGCGCCATTTACAAAAATATCAACGGCGCCAAAGGCTTCTGCCCCCAGCGCCGCTGCGATATCTTTTATCGAATGTGCCATTTTGCCCCCCGGACTTCATCCCAGGGTCAGATTTACCCGCGAACGGCGCGAAGGACCACCCCTTCGCGTGCCAGTGCGTTCCAGACCCGAGCATCACGACCATAGACGTCCCGGCGGTACTGGACATTGCCATCAGCAGGCACGGTTGCTGTGCGGTAAACCAGATGCACTGGCACCGGTGCTTCCAGATCGACGCGGCGTTCACGTCCGGTGCGCAGATGCGCCTGGAAAACCTCTTCTGGGTTGCCAACCTGTTTGGCCAGCAGGGCATAGGCAAAGTCAAACGGATCAGCAAGACGGACACAGCCATGGCTATAGGCGCGGGTTTCGCGGCCAAAGAGGCTCTTTGCAGGTGTGTCATGCAGATAGATGTTGTGGCGGTTCGGGAACATGAACTTCACAAGACCCAAGGCGTTGCCCTGACTTGGGGGTTCACGCATGGAATATGGAAAATTCGTCTCAGTATAGCCGCTGAAATCTGCAGTGCTACGGTCAACAACACGGCCCCGACGATCCGTAATCAGCAAATTGCGGACAGCATTGGGGTTTGCACGCAATTGCGGCAAGTATTCTTTGGTGATGATCGAACGCGGCACGTACCAGCTTGGGTTGATGACCATAAATTCCATCACGTCCGAAAACTCTGGCGTCACCCGATCGCGATCGCGCGCACCGACAACCGAACGTGTCGAGAATGTCTCGACTCCATTGTCGATAATCTTGGCAGTAAAATCAGTGATGTTTACCCAGATATGGCGCTCTCCGCGGGGTCGATTGATCCAGCGTTCACGCTCCATTGCGACAATGATGGATTGCAAGCGCGCCTCTGGTTGGATGTTGATTTGCTCCAGCGTGCCGGGCCCGACAGTGCCATCAATGGCCAGCCCATGCGCCTGTTGAAAACGCGTCACTGCACCATAAATATCATCGTCATAGGTCTGCGTGTTCGTACGCGGCAAAAAGCCCAACACAATCAGACGATTGCGCAACGCGACCACACCTGCACCACTATCACCACGCTCATATTTCCGGCCAGGCACTGTTGGACCCCAGCCCCCATCACCGATCAACCGCTCCAACCGCATTTTTTCAGCCATCAGGCGGGTATATTCGGGCGCGCTTGGCGGCAGCGCACGTATGAAAGCAGCGGGGTCAGACTGCGCAAAGGCGCGCATCGTGCTTAGCGGTGATCGTACAGGCACCTGTCGGTGAATGGCAGAATCGACACGTGACGGTGTCAAAAGACCGGTCTGAATGTCGCGGGCGTAATCAAGGAACTGACGCGAAACTGCGACCTCAAGACGCCCCTGTTCCTGCGGTGTTGATGCCGCCTGTAACTGCGCGATCAATCCTTCCGCGTCATAGCGATCACCCGGCAAACCGTGGTTAGCGGCTGTGTTGAACGCCTCAATCAGTGCATTGCGGCGGCTGCGATCATTGCGGGTGCTCCAGATACCGTCAAAACCACGTTCGCGGTAAAAGCTAAGAAGGTCTGGATCACCGGATGCCGCCTGCGCCACGGCCTGACGAAATTCTGTGACTTGCGCGCGCGCCTGCGGGGCGACAAATAACAAAACAAAGGCCGCGAAGACGACTGGCAAAACACGGATAAAAAAAGTTTGACGTACTAAATAAGCAGACATCGTTATCGTTCCCTAAATTCTTGGCAGACCATTAACTTCGCTATGATCTTTTGGCAGTATCAGTAGCGTTATCAAACAATAGTCTAATGACAAAACCGCGATATGCGCAGGCAGCGCGAAAGTGTTGCACCAATGCAGCCTTCGTCATGCGACAAAGAGTCCAGATTGCAACATCTAAGCAAAATCTCGCCAGTTTCCGGTTTGTTAATGCGAAACTCTTAAACAGGTCTTGGTCAATGATTCGAAATGTGCCATATAACGCCTACATCTGGGGAGATGTGGGCACAAAATCGCCGTAAGGCGGTGGAATTAAGTCGAGCGACGGGACAGGCGCGAAACACATGACAGAAAAAAACTCCTCCGGGTTGACCCGGCGTGGATTGCTGGGGGCATTTGCCGCAACAGCAGTGGCCGCGGCACCAAGCTATTCAAATGCAGCAGGTTTCTTGCGCGGTGCCGGTGACATCCGCCGTATTGCAATGCATTCCGGTCGCACCGGCGAACGTCTTGAAACGATCTACTGGATCGAAGGCGAATACATCGCCGAAGCCGTCCGCGAGATCAACATCCACATGCGTGACTGGCGTACCGGTGAAGCCGTCCAAATGGATCTGCGTACGATCGACATCATGTCCGCCGCATTGAACCTGATGGATACGACAGAGCCCTATCTGCTTTTGTCCGGTTACCGGTCGCCACGTACCAATCAGATGCTGAGCGCGACCAATGGTGGCGTGGCACGCAACTCGCTGCACATGCGTGGCCAGGCGGCCGACTTGCGGCTGACCGGCCGTTCGACAACTCAGATGGCAAATGCCGCATTGGCCTGTCGTGCTGGTGGCGTTGGACGCTACAGCCGCTCAAACTTTGTCCATATGGATTGCGGTCAGGTGCGCAGCTGGCGCGGCTAGGTCAATTTTTAATCTAGGATCACTGGCGATTGACCCGTTTGCAGGTTTGCGCGGGCAGCATCTTTGATAACATCTGACAACCGCTCAAACATCCCCGCATTCGCTGCCTTGCGCCACACCAATCCAATGGACCGCATGACCGTACTGCGCCGAAACGGACGCACGATGACGTTGCTGGACCGGCTATCAATCTCGGATCGTGCATAAAGCCGCGGCAGGAACGCCACCCCCATCCCCATCCCCACCATCTGACGGATCGCATCAAGGCTGGTGCCTTCATAATCGCGCGCCATGATCCCGCCGTGCTGCTGGCACAGTGCGGCGATCTGGGCGTGCATCGCATAGTCTGGACCCAAGGACAGCACGTTTTGATCGGCAATATCCGCCTCGGTCACCTCTGTCCTGGCGGCCAAAGCGTGATCATCTGGCATCGCCAGCAAGAGCGGTTCACGAAACAAAAGCTGCGACGTCAGATCGACCCCGCCTTCGGGAAATTGTGTCAGGATCACATCCAGACTGCCCGCCAGTAAATCACCGCGCAAATCACGCGGCACGACCTCGCGAATGTAAAGCCGCAGATCAGGGTATTTCGCATGAAGCCGCTCGACCACGAATGGCATCAGATAAGGACCAATAGTCGGCGTCGTACCCAACCGGATCGTCCCTGTCAGCCCGGTTTGCAAAGAGGCCGTCAAATCCACGATCCCATGCACCTCATCCATGATGCGGGCCGCACGCTTTACAACCTCACGTCCTTCTGGCGTGAGTGTGACAGGCCCTCGTCCCCGCTCAATCAAGCGGACACCCAACAGCGCCTCCAGATTACTCATTTGCAGGCTCAGCGACGGCTGGCTGATCCCCATCGCCTCGGCTGCCTTCCGAAAATGGCGGGCCTCGGACAGGGCCACGATGTAGCGTAACTGACGCAAGCTTGGCAGATTTGGCATCTCGTCCTCACTTGATAGGTATTTCCTATCAAAAGTTAATGTCTCATTGACTTCACTATATCAGATAAGGTGCTACATCCAGTCGCAGGCAGGTAAAGAAAGGCACGATCTGGCAATGACTTGCGCGATGCGCGTGATCACTGCGGGGTTGATGACAAGATGCGACGATGAATGACTGACCTTCGTAGATACAACATAATTTGTTTCTGCCCCCTACGGCGCTAATTCACCCTTAAACCCTTATGTTTTGCGGACCGGAATACCCAATTGGATACCTCAACGCCTACTCGCTGGATCACACCCGCTGGCCTCATTCCAGTCGCTATCGCTGGGGGCCTGTTTATCTGGTTTGCACAGATGATCCCGGTGATCGGCGGCGGCGATACACTACGCTATGTCTGGGAATGGGTCCCCAGCCTTGGGGTAAACGTCAGCATTTATATTGACGGGCTCAGCCTGACCTTTGCGCTGCTGATCACCGGCATTGGTGCGCTCGTGATGCTCTATTCCGCGCGCTACCTTGCCGGGCATGTGCATCAGGCCCGGTTTTCGCTTTATCTGACCAGCTTCATGCTTGCGATGATTGGATTAGTTATATCCGATAACCTATTGGCATTGTTCGTCTTCTGGGAATTAACGACGATCACGTCGTACCTGCTTATCGGGTTTAGCCATGACACCGCAAAAGCGCGCCGTTCGGCATTACAAGCGTTGATGATGACAGGTGTTGGCGGGCTGGCCCTACTTGCCGGCATCATCCTAATCGGCACGACCGCTGGCACGTTCGAGATGTCCGAGATCAACGCGATGGATGGCGTATTGAAAGACAGCGTGATGTACCTGCCGATCGTGCTGTTGGTGCTGGCCGGAGCGTTTACCAAGTCGGCGCAAATGCCGTTCCACTTCTGGCTGCCCAACGCGATGGCAGCCCCCACCCCGGTCAGCGCCTATCTGCACTCCGCCACAATGGTGAAAGCAGGCGTGTATCTGATGGCGCGCACGCATCCGTCATTGGCGGGCACCGATTTCTGGCTTTGGACACTGACGATTTTTGGTGCCGTGACAATGGTTTTTGCATCCATCATGGCACTACGCCAGACCGACCTCAAGCTCGCGCTGGCGTATACAACCTTGATGGCGCTTGGCGCGCTGACACTGCTTTTGGGGAATGAAAGCGGGTATACTATTACGGCCGCCGCGACGTTCCTCGTTGTGCACTCTCTCTATAAAGCGGCGTTGTTCCTTGTTGTCGGCATTCTGGATGCGCAAACGGGTACGCGCGACGCCAACAGCCTTTTTGGTTTGGCCCGCGCCTTGCCAATCACCGCGACCGCAGCCGCGATTGCCGCATTCTCGATGGCCGGTTTCCCGCCCTTCCTTGGCTTTATCGGCAAAGAGCTGAAGTATGCGGGCGCGATCGCGGTTGCATCCGAGCCGATCTTTGTGGCCGGTGCAGTCTTGATCTCGAGCGCGCTGATGGTCGCCATCGCGGGCATCGTGTCCTTCCGCCCATTCTGGAGCAAATCGGGCACGCCCATTCCAAACGTCAAAGAAGCGCCGTGGCCCATGCTTGTCGGCCCGGTCGTACTGGCCATTCTGGGCGCGTTCTTCGGCATCTTCCCCGAGACTTTGGCAACCACATTGGTCAACCCGACCGTCGCCGCGATCATCGGCAATGCAGAACCGGCCAAGGAACTCAAACTCTGGGCCGGGGTCAACCTGCCATTGTTCCTGAGCATTGCGACGTTCGTGCTGGGCTTCACGATCTACTACTACAAGCAGAAACTGCGCGGCATCCTGATTGGTATGACCACACGCGGCCCCAGCTTTGACAATGGTTGGGACAAACTGATGGCCGGGATCGCATCTGGGTCCAAGGCGCTGACGCGGACGATCCAGACCGGGGTCCTCTATCACTATATGATCGTGACCTTCGGCACAGCACTTGCAGTGCTTGCCGTGACCTTATGGTTCCGCAGCACAGGTATTCCGGCGATGGGCGTGCCGCAGGTGGAGCTATGGGACTGGCTGGTATTCCTGCTTGTTCTGCTGGGCGCGGTACTCACGCTGATCACCAATTCACGAATCACTGCCATTGCTGGCTTGGGTGTTGTTGGCATCGGCATGGCGATGATCTTTATCCTTTACAGCGCGCCTGACGTGGCGATTACGCAGCTTTTGGTGGAAACGCTGGTGGTCGTCCTCTTTGCCGCTGCCGCTTTGAAGTTGCCGCATCTGACGCCCGAGCCGCTCAGCAGGCGCTGGCTTGATGCGCTGATCGCGATCGGGCTTGGCGTTGTCACAACCGTCATCTTGCTCAAGGTCACAACAGGTCCCATTGACCGCGAGCTGACCACTTTCTTTGAAACGTCCAGCTGGCCCGAGGCCTTTGGACAGAACATCGTCAACGTGATCCTCGTCGACTTCCGCGCGCTGGATACTTTTGGCGAAATCGCGGTCGTCCTGATCGCCGCCATCAGCATCTTTGCCCTGCTCAAGGCCAAGCCCGAGGAAGAGAAATAATGAACTCTGTCATTCTGATCGCAGGCGCACGCTTGCAGGCAGTACTGCTCTTGGTTTTCTCGGCCTATATGCTGCTGCGCGGTCATAATGCGCCCGGTGGTGGCTTCATCGGTGGTCTGATCGCAGCAACCGGGTTCGTGGTCTACGCCATCGCCTGCGGCACGGCTGACGCGCGCAAGGCATTGCGGTTTGATCCCGGCAGTATTGCAGGTGCCGGGCTGGGCATCGCGCTCTTTGCAGGCCTGATGGCCGCACTTTGGGGCGATGCGCTATTCACCGGCCAATGGCTCTTCATCGGCGCGACAGAGGATGACAAGGGCATCCCCCTTTCAACCGTTCTGATCTTCGACATTGGCGTTTATCTGGTCGTCCTGGGTGCTGTCCTGTCGATTGCGTTTTCACTGGAAGAGGCTGTCTGATGGAACAATTGCTGTCTGTCCTGATCGGCGTTTTGGTCGCTTCGTCTGTCTATCTGATGCTGGCGCGCAACCTGTTGCGTTTCCTATTTGGGCTTATCCTGCTGTCGAACGCGGCAAACCTGACAATCTTTGTCGCCGGTCGCCTGACGCCGGGCGCACCACCCTTGGTGCCTGACGGCCTTGATGCGCCCATCGGTGATGTGGCAAACGCCCTGCCCCAAGCCTTGGTGCTGACCGCCATCGTTATCGGCTTTGGCCTCTTCGCCTTCGCCCTCATCCTTGCCTTCCGCGCTTATCAAAGCCTTGGCACCCTGAACACCGACGAGATGCGCGTCGCCGAACCTAAAGAAAATTAATACATGAGTTGGTACCTCACCCTTCCACTGGTCATCCCCTTCGTGGCCTCGATCATCGCATACCTGTTGCGGTCCTCGCCCCTTGGCGGCTGGGTGTCGATCATCGGATCGGGGCTGGGGCTGATTGCATCCATCGCGCTTATGGCGGTGGTGCTGGATGCGGGCGTTGTGGCCGGGCAGATGGGCAATTGGCCTGCGCCCTTTGGGATCACGCTGGTTGCAGACCTATTGTCTGCGGTGATGGTGCTGATCACAGCGATTACAGGCTTTGCAGTGGCGATCTACGCCTTGGGCGACATTACTGAACGGCAGGCAAAGCTGGGCTATCATGCCTTGTTCCAGATCCTGCTCGCGGGCGTCACCGGGGCCTTCCTAACGGGCGATCTATTCAACCTATATGTATGGTTCGAGGTCATGCTGATTGCCTCTTTCGGGCTGCTGATCCTGAACGGAGGCAAAGAACAGATCGACGGCGGCGTCAAATACGTAGCCCTCAACCTGATCTCGACCATTCTGTTCCTAACTGGCATCGGCCTACTTTATGGCATGACTGGAACGCTCAACTTTGCGGACCTCGCACTGAAGGTCGAAGAGGTTGAAAACCAAGGCCTGCTCACCGTCGTCGCCATGATGTTCATGGTGGCCTTTGGGGTGAAAGCGGCTGTCTTCCCCCTCTTCTTCTGGCTGCCTGCGGCTTATCACACGCCCAGTTTTTCGGTCTCCGCCGTCTTTGCCGGACTGCTCACCAAGGTGGGCGTCTACGCCTTGATCCGCATGTTCACGATGGTTTTTGACCACGACATTGGGTTCACGCATACCGTGCTGCTCTGGGTCGCCTGTTTCACGATGGTAATCGGGGTCTTGGGTGCGGCAGCACAGTCTGATTTCCGCAAAATTCTGTCATTCCACATCATCAGCCAGATCGGCTACATGATACTGGGCCTTGCACTCATGACTCCGCTCGCCATTGTCGGCGCTGTCTTCTATCTGGTTCACCATATCATTGTGAAAGCGAATCTGTTCCTGATCGCGGGCATCGCTAAACGACTGACAGGCGGCACAGATGTCTACCAGATCGGTGGCCTCTACAAATCCGCCCCATTCCTGGCCATCCTATTCCTGATCCCCGCATTCTCACTGGCAGGTTTTCCACCGCTGTCAGGGTTCTGGGCAAAATACATCATCGTGAAAGCAACTCTCGACCTTGAGATGTGGTTCGTGGCCTTCATTGCCCTCGCTGTGGGCCTGATGACCATCTATTCAATGACCAAAATCTGGGCCGAGGCCTTTTGGAAACCCCACCCCGGCGGGATCGAGCCGGAACTCAAGGCGCTGACCAACAAAGCCGCACAGATCATTCCCGTTGCTGGCCTCGCCGTGCTGACGATAATCATCGGCCTGAACCCCGAACCTTTCGTGATATTCGCCGAGCGGACAACAGAACAATTACTGGACCCCACCGCCTATATTGCTGCCGTATTGGGGGTGACATCATGAACCTGTTTCTTCTCAACCTCCTCCTCGCCGTCATCTGGGCGGGGCTTTGGGGTAGCTTCACGCTGACACAACTGGCATTCGGCTTTGTGATAGGGTTCTTGACGCTTTGGATCGCACAACCGCTTTTTGGCGGGCCAAACGGTTACTATCTACGCGCTTACCGGATCGTCCGGCTGATCCTGTTCTTCATCTACGATCTTTGCGTTTCCAGCATTCGCGTTGCTTATGATGTGCTGACCCCGCAGGATCACAGCAACCCTGCGATCCTTGAGATGCCACTGGATGTTCAGTCTGACATGGAAATACTCTTGGTCACCAACTTGATCTCCCTCACCCCCGGCACACTCAGCCTTGATGTGACACCGGATCGCAAAACACTGATCGTGCATGCGATGTTTGCAGATGACCCCGATGAAGTAATCCGCAGTCTGAAATCTGGCATGGAACGTATGGTCAAAGAGGTATTCGAAGCATGACACCCGCAGCGTTTCTTGATTGGTCTATCTATGCAACCTTTGTGATGGTGATGTTGTCTTTGGCCATCGCCTTTATCAGATTGGCAAAGGGCCCCACGCTTGCCGATCGTGTGGTCGCGCTGGACATGATGACAATGTCAATCATAGCCGTCTGCGGTGTCGTGGCCGTTGCCACCGGAGTCTTTGCCATGCTGGACGTGGCACTTGTGCTGGCGCTCGTGGGCTTTCTAGCGACAGTGGCCCTCGCCCGTTATGCAGAACGCCGCGACTTGCGCCAGAACGGGGACTCGGAATGATAGAAATTATCATCTCCATCTTCCTGCTTTTGGGTGGGTTCTTCGCACTGATCGCTGCTATCGGCGTACTACGCCTGCCAGATGTGCTGATGCGCATGCATGCGTCAACCAAGGCCGGCGTCCTTGGCAGTAGTCTGATTCTGATCGCCGGCGCGATCTTCCTGCAGGAGATCGAAATCACCGCCCGCGTCGTCGCGATCATCGTCTTCTTGATGCTCACGACACCAATTGGCGCGCATATGATCGGTCGCGCGTCGGTCGATAATCTGAAAAAGAAGCACAACAAAGCAAACGACGACGCGTAACCCCCCTTGCGGATCAGCTATGGCGGCGGGCAACATGAGGTGACCCACTGTGAAGGAGCGTGCACGCATGTCCAACCCATTCGATCTGTGTATCACCTGTGGTCAGATCGTGACGCCTGCAGGGGTCATCACTGGCGATCTAGGCGTGTGCGGTGATACGATTGCTGCGATTGGTCCCAACCTGGGGCCTGCCAAGACCACCATTGACGCCACCGGCAAGTACGTCATGCCTGGCGGCGTCGATCCACATGCACATATCGAGCAGATGTCAGGCATGGGGGTGATGAACGCCGATACATTCGAAACCGCAACGCGCTCTGCTGCAATGGGCGGAACAACCAGCGTGATTTCCTTTGCCGCACAGGCCAAAGGTGCGCGGTTAGCCAAGACCGTGGCCGGTTATGAAAAATTGGCAAAGCGCGGCGCGATGATCGACCATGCCTTTCACATGATCGTCAGCGACACCGACGTGCCGGATTTCGAAAATGATCTGGCTGCGCTAATCGGCGCCGGGCACCGTTCAATCAAAGTCTTTACCACTTACAACATCCAGCTTTCTGACGCGCAAATCCTGCAAACCATGCAGATCGCCCGCGAATATGGCGCACTGGTCTGCGTCCATGCCGAAACCGATGCCATCATCGCAGAGGCCAAGGCCGCCCTCATAGCCGACGGCAAGACTGCACCACATCACCACGCCGCATCCCACCCGCGCATGGCCGAGATTGAGGCGATTGAGCGGATGTGCCGCTTTGCTGAATACCTTGGGCAGCCAGTGATGATCTTTCACGTCTCGACCGCTGAAGGGGCCGCCGCTGTCCGCGCTGCGCGTGCGCGTGGTGCACCGATTTGGGCCGAAACATGCCCGCATTATCTTTTCATGACTGAAAAGGTCCTGCACCGCGAAGGCCTGGAAGGTGCGAAATGGATGTGTTCGCCCCCGCAACGCGAGGTCGCTGATCAAGAGGCGTTGTGGGACGCGCTGCATGAGGACGATCTACAAATTGTCTCCTCCGACCATGCGCCTTACCGCTACGATAAAACGGGCAAGCTGTCGGCAGGCGCAAACGCTGCATTCCAAGACATAGCGAACGGGTTGCCGGGATTGGAGACGCGCCTGCCGCTGATGTTCGACGCGATGGTCAACCAAGGACGCGGGGGGCCAGAGGCATTTGCGAGGCTCACTGCGACGGCCCCCGCGAAAATCTATGGGCTGCAAAACAAAGGCCGCCTTGCGGTTGGCATGCATGCAGATATCACGCTGTGGGATCCTGACAAATCCGTCACCTATGGCGACAACGATCTGCATGACAATGTAGGCTACAATCCTTGGGTCGGCCGCAGGATCACCGGCTGGCCTACAGATGTCTGGCTGCGTGGCACCCATATTGTTCAAAACGGCGCCTTCGCCGCCGCACTTGGCTCCGGCGTATGGATTGACCGCCCTGCACTTGCGACCACACCCACAAAACCCCAACGCCAAGGATAGACATGCACCGCCCCAATACACCGCTCATTCTCACAATCATCGCCAGACGAGCTGACGCATGAGCGGCGATACCCTCATTGTCATCAACCCTAATTCTTCACAAACAGTGACGGATGGGATCAAACTGGCGCTCGACCCGTTGCGCCGATTTGGAACGCCAATCCGGTGTCTGACGCTGAAAGAAGGTCCGCACGGTATTGAAAACCAACGCCAAGCCGACCTGACCATCGGCCCCATGCTACGCCTCGCAGCTCGTCAAAAAGATGCCGCAGGCTATGTCATTGCCTGTTTCGGAGATCCGGGTCTGCATGCGCTACGTGATCAAACCGCCCTGCCCGCCTTGGGCATTCAGGAGGCGGGCGTCATGACAGCCCTCACCCTTGGCCAGCGCTTTGGTGTGATAGCGATCTTGCCACAATCAATCCCGCGCCATCTACGCGCATTCGGGTCGATGGGCGTGCTGGATCGGTTCGCGGGTGACAGGGCTTTGGGGCTATCGGTGACAGACCTTGCAGACCAGAACAAAAGCCTTGATGCGTTGATTGCAGCAGGCAAACGCCTACGCGACGAAGACAGCGCAGACGTCCTGATCATGGGCTGCGCTGGTATGGCTCAGTATCGCACCACGCTGGAGCATGAGACCGGGCTGCCGGTCGTGGAACCGTGTCAAGCAGCGGCAACGATGGCACTTGGTCAAATTGCCCTGAACCTAAGCCACAAAGGAACGTACGATGCTGGATGAAACCGCCCAAGGGGTCTTTACCATCGCTGTCACACCCTTCCTATCGGATGGCGCTCTGGATTGGGACAGCATCGACCGCATGGTCGATTTCTATATCGAAAAAGGGGCAACGGGCCTGACAATCCTCGGCATGATGGGCGAGGCAGGCAAGCTGATGGCACAAGAATCCATCGCAGTGGTCAAGCGGGTCACGGCGCGCAGCACGGTCCCGATCGTTGTAGGTGTCTCAGCCCCCGGCTTTGCTGCGATGAAGACCCTCAGCGATGCGGCGATGGAACTCGGGGCGGCAGGCTTGATGGTCGCCCCACCCGGTAGCCTGAAAACCGACGACCAGATCGTGGCCTACTACCACAACACCGCCGAGGTACTGGGAGACGCGCCTTTCGTGCTGCAGGACTTTCCGCTGGTCACAAATGTGGTGATCCCCACCAAGGTCATCCTGCAAGTGGTAGAGGATTGCCCAACTTGTGTAATGCTCAAACACGAGGATTGGCCAGGGCTGGAGAAAATCAGCGCACTGCGCGCCGCCTCTGATGCTGGCGCGCGGCGCATTTCGATCCTTTGCGGCAATGGCGGGCTTTATCTGCTAGAAGAAATGCTGCGCGGGGCAGATGGGGCAATGACAGGTTTCGCTTATCCCGAAATGATGGCGCAGGTCGTGGCAGCACTTCGCGGCGGCGATCTGGATCGTGCACGCGATATCTTTGACGCCTACATGCCCATGGTCCGGTACGAGGCACAGCCGGGACTGGGGTTGGCCATCCGCAAATACACATTGGCACAGCGCGGTGTAATTGCGCATGATACGGTACGCAAACCGGGCACTGTTTTAAGTGCTGCAAGCAAAGCAGAAGTCAATGCATTGGCGGCACGACAATCCGTGAAACTAAAATCACTTGGTCTATAAAATGGCGCACCCGAGAGGATTCGAGCCTCTGGCCTCCGCCTTCGGAGCTGGTTCAAGGAGCCATCCGAGTTATACGATAGAGCATGCTGGAGCACGATAACAGACTGAAATAAAATGCTTTTTAGAATCAAAACTCCGAAGTCCCTATCCCAGAACACGCCTTAATTTCCTTCCGCGTGCTTGCGTGGTGCTTACTCAAAATCGGGGCTTCCGAGGGATGGGAGCATGACCAAACTGACCAAACGGTTTGTAGAGGCAGTCGAGCCGCAGAGCAAAGGTCACGTCGTCTGGGACGACGAGCTGCCGGGTTTCGGTCTTCGTGACTATTCCTCAGGAAAACGAAGCTACCTAATTCAGCATAGAGTGAAAGGTCGCTTGCCGCGCTACACGATCGGAATCTATGGCGTTTGGACACCCAAGACCACTCTTCGCAAAGCGAAGGCATTGCTTGGCCAGGTTACTCAGGAAGAATATCCTGCTGCCGAAAGAGAAGAGGAACGCCGTGCGGTGACCGTGGGCGAAGTACATTGCCGACATGGAAGCAGGCCTTGTTCTCGGGAAAGGCGGCCACCGGACGAAAGCGGCTACCGTCGCGACCGACTTCGGTCGCAATCGCTGCCAAAGGGGGCGTTCAACCTACCGGATACGATCATGGGTTTTCGTTGAAAACGCCTGCTAGCTTTTCGGTTGGTTCAGGCTTCTGTCGGTCCTGAGCGCCGATGTATCCAGCCGCCGCGAGGCCGGTGTTCCGGGCACCAGCAGTTCGGCCTTGCGGTAGTACGCACGCAATTCATGTTTAGACATGCCGAGGGCTTTGCGTGCTGCACCGACCGTCATGGACTGCCAAGGCTCATCCTCCAAAGGGATCAGATGCAGGTCTTTGCCCGCCAGATTATCGACGGCATATCCGACACCCAAACGGTAAGAGGCGATATGCGCCTCTTCAAAACGCCAGTGCTTCGGATAGTCGGTTGTCGAGACGCGAATAAAGGTATCGACATGTTCGTTCGTAATGTCCGATGCAGCGCCCATCGTCACACCGATGATAAAAGCCTCGTCTTGGACATGAAGACCACGCCCCAGCAAGACATGAATGCAATCATGACGGTTCAGATGGATGGCACCGGGCAGTGCATCCGGGCTTTCGGGGTTCTCGTATTTCTTGATAATCTCTGGCACGTCTTCTGCGTTGGCTGCCGGCAAGGTGGCCAGAACCTCAGCGAGGGTCATGTCATCTGTATCAAGGCCGGGGTTCCATTCTTCCCAGTTCAGATCAATGCGACGTCCCATGTTACTCGTCTCCGAATGCTGTAATGGCAGAAAAGCTCTGTTCTTCGGCGATTGCATTGCGCAGAGCGTCAGCCAGACCTGTAATGTCGTTGACCGAAACGAAGGCCGCCAGATCGGGGCGCGCCAACACATGCCCACCGTCGATCCCCACGCCAATTGTAGCAATCTGGATTGGTGTCTGACGCGCAATATCTTCGATTTCGGACCGCAGGCGATCCCCATCGTCCGCAGCCCCGTCCGTTGTAACCAATATGCGGTAGGTGCCAAAACTTCCCACGCGTGCTGCTTCGCCCGCCAAACCCTCACGCGCGGTTTGCAACGCCTTGGTCAACGGGGTAGAGCCATCGCTGAAAACACGCGACAAAGGTTCGGGCAACGCGCTGCGCGCCTCGGCCACAGGCATAAACGGCAGGATCAGACCATCGTTGAGTGCAATAACAGCAACCTGATCTTGCGGGTCCATTGCATCAATGGCCGTGAGCACGGCTGCTTTCGCAGGCGTGATGTCATCACCCATTGAACCGGAATCGTCCAGAACGATGGCTGTATATACTCTGTTGGGGTCTGGCTGCGCCTCAATCTCATCGGCCTGGCTGCCCGGCCATGCGGAAATCGCGGTCCAGTCAGGGGCCACTGGTTGGTTGCCCCCACCATTGGACGTGTCGTCAAGAAGGCCAAACTGGCTAAGGACCACAAGGCCGATCGCGCCAAATATGACAAGGTTCGCTGTCTTGTTCAGTCGTGCCATTGCAGCCCCCTACTGGAGTGGCGCGAAGGTTGTGGCCTCCGCTTGTACGGTCAGAACACGGAAAACAACGCGCATGTTTTCACGCCACTGCGCTTCGGTCTGGGGCGGGTCATGGCGCGGGCTGGTGATGCCAACACCGTCCACCGTGAACTGGTCGCGGTTCATCCGTAGATCTGTGTCGCCTGCATAACTATTGAGTGCATCAACAACGGCGATCGCCCGGTCAAGCGACAGGTTTTGCGCCGATGTGCGGATTGCGCGCAACTCGGTGTTATCGGCCCCGTCCTGCTCTCGCTGCAAAAAGTAAAGCGGGTCGGAATGCCCTTCCACAGTGATGATCGCGCCCGAGTAGGTTGAGGCCAATCGCAGAATTTCCTGAAAGTCAGCCTCATAAAGAGCGACTGGGAATTCAGTCGAATCCGGTGCAAAGAACACCTCAAAGTCGATCCGGGTGTTTGCGTCCAACTGACCTGTCCGCCGCAAGGTGCGCACCGCAGCGGCGGCAGCCTCTGGATCGAAGGCTGCAATCTGGCGTGCATCCAGATTGCTCAACCCGTCTGTCAGCGCGGTATAATCCCAACCGGCGGTTGCCAACCGGGCCGGTGCATTGATACGGCCCGCCCCGCGCAAGGCGATGTTGACCTCTTCCAGCAAGACATCAAAGCGACGCGCCTCATTGGGGTCTGCAAAGTGCTGCGCATTGCCTGACCAACCATCGGTGATCGCATCCTGCCACAGAAAGACACCTTCCTCATCGGGCAGACCGCCCAAGAACTCTTGCGCCATCAGTGCCGCCATTTGCGCGCGGCGCGGGTCGCCTTCGTTGGCCATAAAGCCGCGCATTTCCTCTTCGGCGCGGAAGAGGATGTTCACCATTTCAGCGATCTGATCGCGATTGGCGTCAAAGTAATCTGCGCGCACCGCGATATAATCACCGATGACCGAAGCAGCCTCTTGGGTGGAAATCAGGATGGATGCACCGCGCACAGACCCTTCTGCACCGGTACCCACCGTGCCGTCTGAGGTCAGGAAACGGGCATCAGGCAGGATGACGGCCGCGGCATCTGCGCGCCCATCGGCCAAAGCAGCCGAGGGCGTATCCCCGTCGCCGGTCAGATCAGCGGTCCAGACAATTTCGACGTCCTCAAAGCTCAAGCCGCCGTCTGCCAGAATACGTCCGACGAAATCAACATGCGGACCGTTGGCTTGGATCGCGATACGCTGACCAGCGAGATCACCGATCTGGCGAACGCCTTCGCCACCAACGATGCCGTCACCAGCGGAAAACGAATGCTTGTAAATCACGATCTGTTCGGTGCGTGGATCATCCTCGGTCACTGGCGCGGCTGCGGCCAGCATCCCAAGCGTACCGCGCAGATAAGGTGTTTCGCACGCGAGATAGGCTTCTAACTGTGCCTCAAAGTTGTCCTCAACCTGCAATGCAAGCGACAGACCGGCATCGCCCAGCAACCCGCCATTGGGCGACAGCGACGCACCATTTGCCCATGCAACCACACCATCAGCGCCCCATGCGATCAAAGGCATGTCCGCGTTCCAGCCGGACCGGCACTCCCGCACATCGGAGGTGACGGTTTGAACCAAAGGATCACCGGGGTTCGCCTGCACCGCAACAGGCAGCCCGAGCACAGTCAAAATGGCAATTGATAAAGCTCTTCCAAGCATGAGTGATCCTTTCAAGACTTAAGCACTGCGTCGTTTCAGTAGCATTTCTGCGGTCGCAGAGGAGACATCCACCTGCCGCACCAACCGGTCTGCAAGCCGATTTTCGTTATGATCAAAGGCGTCTTCAAGTGCGCTCAACGCCGCATCTACCCTGTCCCTGCTTTGCGCAATCTGTGGGGCGTTTATGTCGTCCTGCCCACGTTTGCGCAGGCTGGCATGGCTGAGCACCGCCTCTTCTATCAGTTCAGACCGCACTAAAGCCTGCCGATGCACATCAAGCGCATCAGGATGATAAAACAAATCACGTGCAATGTCGTCCAGCCGGTCGGCCATGTCTCTCGTGCGTCGATCCAAGGGAGCCGCAAACAATGCAGCGCCATTGCGCAATCGGTCTGCGCGCGCATGTGCAGAGGTCATCGCATCAAGCACATTTTCGCTTCTAAGCTCTGACATCTTGTGCCGCTGCGCGAAGGCATGGCGTAACCGCTCCGCGTCGGTCCAGATCCAACCAGCCGGGGCCATCATGGTTAATGATAAGGTCAACGTGCCCGCAATCAGCGCTGCCGCAACCGCTGCAAATCCGTCAAATGGCAACGGCAGGCGCATGAAGATGCCAAAAATCACAGCCAAAACAGCCACAATCGTTGCAACCACCCAAGGGAACCGCACAGGCTTCAACGACGCACCTGTATCGTAATTTCCACCCGCGCAAGCTCCGCTTGCCAGGCGCGTTCGGCCACCCCTTCGGACCGCGCCAGCGGTGCAAAGCCCCCAACGCCTGCAAAATCAACGCGCGCCGGATCAATGCCAATATCTGTCGCGATATCTGCGGCAAACATCGCCCGCGCCTCGCTGAGTTGCTGATTTGCGGTCGCGTCACCAGAGGTGCCACTATGCCCGACAATAACCACACGCATCCGGTCATCGCGCAGCGCATTCAGAAGATATGCCCGCAAACGTTGCTCCTCACCTGTGGCAAGGCTGACGCCTCTGACAAAGCGAAAGATTTGCGTCTCGGGTGCGGTGACTTGACCGACGGTGGCCAAATAGACCGCTCCACCAGCGACACAGGCACTGCACATCGCAGCCAACAGCGTGCGGCGCGGTATGCTCGGCGATATGTCATTGGTCTTTTCAGGCATCACTGGCTGATCCTACATAGTCTTTGCAATAACTTAGCGAGTTAGAACTAAATGTCATAGCCGATAACGTGGCATCGTCCTGAGATTTTGTTGACAGGACATCGACATGCGTATCGAAACACGATTACCCCAATGCTTTCTCGGAAGCTGCCATTCAATTAGAGTTAATGGATGGTCGAAAAGTCCGGCTGATCGGCCAAACCGCCGCAAAACCCAATGTCCGGTTCGGGCTGGCACCAGTCATCCGACCAAAACCGTCAGATGTCGGCAGCGCGCCCATTTTGCATGATGCTGCGGCTTGCTTGAACGACGGCTAACATGACATGAGATCGAAGTCCCCGCCCGAGTCGAATTGCAACTTCATTCGAAGAAGCTTGGTTTTGTCGGGTGTAATCGCCGAAGCACCGCCTTGCGCATCGAAATCGCGAGTCGGTCGTGAAAGATCTCAATAGCGCGGCTTGCCTCTTTATCCGAAAGCCATCCATCATCAATTCTCCAGCGGCGGAAAAACAACCAATCCAATTCGTTTCTCCGTGAGAACTCCAGCGATCGCTGGGCTTGTTCATGTGATGGGATCTCGCCTAGACGCGCCTTTGGCCCGTACTTTTCGCGGGCTTGGTCGATCATCTCCGCATGCCGGTTTATGAGCGCATCGATGTCATCATCGGTGATAACAATCAGCTTTGATATCTCGGAGGCAAACTCATCAGGCACAGAGGCGACCGCCTTTTGAACTGAATCCAGAAAACGCTTATCGCTCGTATAATCTAAAGCCCAACTCTTGGGTGACGTTCGCCATAAGACGAAAACGGCTTCCTTGGTCCACGCACCATCTGCGACTAGACCTAGTTGATCGAGTAGTCTTTCAACTTCAGATTGGGCTAGCGCAGGACCCAATCCGAAACGCGCAGCAATATTGGGCGTAGCTGGTGGTGGAGCGTCCTTCCTTACCATCACAAACCCATTACCAATACGACGTGGTAGGACACTTCCATCCTGCAACCTGTATGACAGCTTGTTCTGTTGTGCCGCCAGCCAAAGAACAGAAATGCAGATATCGTCCCATCGCGGCAGCGTTTCTGGCCGCTCTGGGTGGTCCTTTGGTATTGCGCCCCACTCAGTTGTGTCCGCAAAGCCTAACTTGACCAAGCTCATGCAACCTATCTGATACGCCGTTGAAGCCATATCGTTCCAGCCAGGACGGTCCATAGCTCTAGGCAAATTTCTCGAGAGAAACTCCGCGGCTGCGGATGCCCATTCAGGGTAATTATTACCCATACTGCGTTTAATACTCCGATTGGATCATGCTAAGCTAACGTAAGAGCATCATGAGGGGCAAAAAGGCAAGTTACAACAAAGCCGCCATTGGCGCAGCCGCAGCAAAAGCGGGCTTCGTCCCATACCGCCGACATTGAGGGCAGATCAGCGCCGCATGATCTTGACTGAATCTTTCAGATGATCGGTTGGAACCCAATCTGACCAATGCTGCACATTGCGCGAATGTCCGCGTTACGTCAGTGAAATTAGATTTCGCCGTAACCCCGATCATAAATTGCAGCACTTTTTGAGGCTAGGGCTTCCGTTGCAACAGTCCTCTAACAAGAACGAAACCAATCCTCCAACACGCGGGAAGTTTACGCGATAGATGAGACTGCGTGATCGCCGTTCCTTAATAACAAGCTTAGCTTCGGCCAACGCCGCCAAGTGAAACGATGCACGCGACGGGCTTGCTCCGATCCTTTGCGCAATTTCTCCAGCGTTCATGCCATCTGGCCCCGCTTCGACTAAAGTCCGGATAACTTTTAGTCGATCTGCATTCGCGAGGGCTCCAAACAATATAGCGGCTTCTGCTTCGATCATATTTCAACACCTCTTGAAATAAATAGTGTTGTTCGTATAATATTTCAAGAATCGTTGAAATGAAAGGTTTCGAAATGATTACCTTTGATGAGTTGCTGAAGCGCCTGCAGAGCCAAGACCCGATTAAGCCCTTGGTTTTTATAACTGCCGATGGCGAAATTGGGGCGGGATATCATGTCACAGAGCTACGGCACTCGATATCAAAAGGGATCGATTGTGGAGGAAGTATCGAGACTTGGGAGGACGCAAAGTTGCAACTCCTTGATGGGCCAGGGTCGACGCATATGACCGTGGGCAAGTTCACAAACATCATTCAGAAAAGCCTGTCCGCTCTGCCTGAGTTGAGAAACACACCCCTCATGGTCGAGTTTGGCCACAATAATGAACAGCTGGTCCTCATGTCTTTGCATGGACCGGAAGTTTCGGATGAGACGGTTGCGTTATCTCTTGGCGATGTTCGTGCGGTTTGTAAGCCAGCAGTACGACGCAAACGAGATGTGGAAGATCAAGGTGGCTGTTGCGGCACTGCTATTCCTTCACCACAAAAATCTTCATGTTGCGACGCGGTGACCGCAACGCAAGATGCGACCGCCTGTTGCACATAAAAGTTCAATTGCCACGTCAACAGACGTTTGTAGGCGACGGCACGACGACAACTTTGTCCCGCCCAGAGGTCGTCGCGGCCGCATGCAGCTTAAGCCAGGTTTGGGCCCGAAGTGTCTGCTGCCTGTTGTGCTTCCGGCAGATGAGCTAAGATGGCTCAAACAGCTCCAATACATTTCCTGATGGATCTTCGCAGAGTATTTGCTTGCCGCCCGGGCCCTCAGTGACCTCGTTGCGGAATGTTTTTCCTTCTGTTCGCAGCGATGCAACCAGTCCATCGAGATTATCAACGACGAGAACACATCGATTCCAGCCACCCGGTTCGGGTTTAGTACCATCCGGCATTGGTTTAGCGGCAGACGCTAGTGGGCCAGCCAACCAAAGATCAAGGTCTCCCCTTCTTACGATGGCCATCGCTGGTCCATATTGTTCGATCAGTTCAAACCCCAGCTGTTCGCAGTAAAAAGACACTGCCTGATCGACATCTGAGACAATGTAGCGGAATTGAGACATAGGTTCTCTTCCTTTGATGCCGTAACCTTAGCACGAACGGCAGCACATGTCCGCGTTGCAGGCTTTGGCCCACCGTTTTGCCGTGAAAACCTGACAGAAACCTTCAGATTTCCGGTCTAAGCCCAGACTTGCGGGTGCTGCATGATGCGCCAATGTCGGCTTTTCAGGAACAGGCGCATACTGGCCGGCGTCTGCGACAGACTTGATGAAGGTCTTTGAAACAGCCGACGGAAACTTTGCGCAGTCACGTAGAACACCCAAACAGCGCTTCGGGCAAATAGTTGATGACGTGTGTGGCAGCACTTGCGGCGACGCCATCGACCGGAGCGGTCGCTCAAACCAAACCATCTCACGTGCATTGAGGAAGGGATTGGAAATGATTGAATCGAAACTGCGAATTCACTTTCCGGCACTGTGTGCTCTGTCGATGTTCTTGTGCGCTCTTGTGCCCTTATCAGCGCAGGCTGAAGCGCAGACACAAGTTGAAACTCTTCAACTTCGGCTTGCACAGATTTCTGGTGACGTTCAAAGCACCTTTGACATTCCCGACTCGGGACAGACCAGATGCTATTCGAATACAGATGAGATCGCCTGCCCAGAGGAAGGCGATGCATTTTTTGGACAAGATGCTCAATACTCAACAAATCCAATGTCATTCACCGACAATGGTGACGGCACCATAACGGATAACGTCACGCGCTTAATGTGGGAGCAAGGTATCAACAGCGGAAAGCTACCCTTGGATGGCGCGGTTGAATATTGTGAAAACAGCATGCACGCTGGGTATGACGATTGGCGTCTGCCAAACATCAAGGAACTATTTTCAATTGATAAATTCGAGACAGGCTGGCCGTACGCCGATCTTGAAAATTTTATTCTTACAAGCGATACGCCTGATAAGTCAGAGCAATATTGGTCAAACAACTACTACTTGGCTGGCAGCAACGCACTGGTCAATCGTGACGATATCGCGTTTGGCGTGAATTTCATATCGGGCCACATCAAGGCTTATCCTGCCTGGTCTGCCGGTGAGCGTGCAAAATACGCCAAATGTGTCAGGGGAGACGAATACGGCATTAATCGACTTGAGGATAACGGTGATGGAACTGTATCCGATCTTGCCTCTGGGCTGATGTGGCAACAGGCGGACAGCAATGGGATGGACTGGGAAGATGCCCTCGCCTACTGCGAATCTGCTGACACAGCCGGTTACGATGATTGGCGGCTGCCTGGCATTAAAGAACTCCAGATTCTTGTGGATTATTCAGGATATTTCCCCGCAATCGATCCGATGTTCAGCTTCGCAGAGATGATCAATGAAGGCGGAACCACAGACTATGGGTATTACTGGTCCAGTACCACGCATGTCGGCCAAGATGAATATTACGCCGGATGGTATGTCGCATTCGGTATGGCCGTTGGTAAGGACGGGTTAGAATCTCATGGTGCCGGGGCTGTCAGATACGATCAGAAATATGTGGGCCATCCCGACGCGGAAGAAGTCGATGCAAGTGCAAGAATCCATAATTTCGTCAGATGTACCCGGAGTGAAACTGCCGACACTGCATTGGTAGAGCGACCCGATTCAGGAAACGGCATTCCTTTTGTTTACGATCTGGCGCTTCCGACCCGGACCTTTGGCCCTAGTGCGGACCTGCCTGGTAACTCTGAAAATCCCCTGCCTGAAGAGTTTGAAATTGAGGAACCGGTTATTCCGCTTGAACGGATCGAGTAACCCTGGTCGGAGAAATATAGGACCAGTTCTGTGTCAGTCTTTCCTGAACTTTTGATGAAGACATCTTCTTACTCTCCGCAGGAGATAACTTTCATGGTGATTGCGCGCGACCGTACGGCGACCGAAATCCGTGGGACGTCACCATGATGACCATTTGGGCAGTGAGGCGATCACATAAGCAGCGCGTAAGCACTGGTCCCAAAATCGCTTTGATGCATAAGATACTGATTTATAGATATAAATGGCGCACCCGAGAGGATTCGAACCTCTGGCCTCCGCCTTCGGAGGGCGGCGCTCTATCCAGCTGAGCTACGGGTGCGTTTATTCCCTATAAACCGGGCCTTGACGCGCTGCAACGGGCAATCAACCAGACTAGCTTTGAAACGTCCTAAGGCGTATCGCTTCCAATGCGCAATTTGTTCACCGTACCATCTGGCCCGACCTCGATATGAAACGAGGAGCCAAGATCAAACAATTCTCCGCCATTGCAAAAATAGATGTCGTAAACTGTCTTTTCAGACGTCGACCACCGGGGGTTTGGCCGCGCAGCTGCACCAAATACGTCAAAAAGTTCTGCCTCAGTCATGCCAAGGCGCAGACCGGACGGCGTGGTTAAGCGGGGATCTTTGACCGTGATATCCACAACGCGGTCTTGGAACACCAAGATATCCAAACCCGGATAGGTCAGACGCAAATCGACGTAGTCAAGCATCAAACTCTGACCCGTCTGCCGCATGTCCGGTGCGCCCAGAACGTCAATCACGTCTTGTTCCGACGCACCAATCGGCACGCCGCCAATCGCAAATTCGCTATCCTTGATGCATTGAGGTTCAATAGGCGACGACGAGCCCGTCACCAAAATCGGGGCTTTCGACGTCTCAATAGCGACCTCTGCGCAGGCTGCCAGCGCCAGTAATCCGAAGCCCACCAGCACCCTCATGCGAACAAATCGTGGCAGAGCTCCAATGCGTCGATCAGCACGTCAACCTCATCAGTAGTGTTATACACCCCAAAAGATGCACGGCAGGTAGCCCCGACGCCCATATGTTCCATCAAGGGCATTGCACAATGGGTGCCAGCGCGCACAGCGACACCCTTTTTATCAAGCACGGTCGAGATGTCGTGGGCATGTGCCGCCCCTTCCAGTGTGAATGAGAAAATCGCACCCTTCGTGGCCGACTGCCCCTGCACGCTGAGCCAGTTCAACCCATCCAGCCGGTCACGTGCATAGTCACGCAAGCCCTGTTCATGCTGCGCAATCTGGTCCATGCCAATGTCCATCATGTATTCCAGCGCCACGCCTAGGCCGATGGTCTGCACAATCCCCGGTGTGCCTGCCTCAAACTTCATTGGCGGATCGTTCCATGTCACCGCATCGCGGCTGACGTCACGGATCATATCGCCACCGCCCATGAAGGGGCGCATCTCGGCCATCCGTTCCTTGCGCACATAGATCGCGCCAGAGCCGGACGGGCCGTAAAGTTTGTGTCCGGTGATAGCGTAGAAATCGCAACCAATATCGGCCACATCGACCGGCATATGTACGGCAGACTGGCTGCCATCAACCAATACAGGAACGCCTTTGGCATGGGCACCTGCCGTGATCGCTTTTACATCGACCACAGTGCCCAGCACGTTCGACATATGCGTGACCCCAACGAGCTTGGTCTTCGGCCCAATCGCATCAATCACCTTTTGCGGGTCCAGATCACCGTTGGCATCCACATCGACCCATTTGATCACGACACCCATGCGTTCGCGCAGAAAATGCCATGGGACGATATTGGCGTGATGCTCCATGATCGACAGGACGATTTCATCGCCTGCCTCCATGCGCGGCATGGCCCACCCATAGGCCACCATATTGATGCCCTCGGTTGTGCCGGAATTGATGATGATCTCATCCTCGGACGGCGCATTCAGAAAGCGCGCAATGATCCCGCGCACGCCTTCATAGCGTTCGGTCGAGAGATTGCTGAGGTAGTGTAAACCGCGATGCACATTGGCGTATTCCTCTGCATAGCCACGGGTGACTGCATCAATCACCACCTGTGGTTTCTGGGCCGATGCCCCATTGTCGAGGTAGGTCAATGGCTTGCCATTCACCTCGCGTGACAAGATCGGGAAGTCACTGCGAATTTTTGCGATATCGAAACTCATGCCAGACCCTCCGTTGGGACAACGCCAAGGATGGTGGCGACAATGCCAGCGATAATGGCTGTGCCGACGAAAGCGAGAAGGATTGCGACAAAGGCTTTGCCCAAATTATTGAACGCATGCAGGATGTTAACAAAATTCAGAAAACACCAGATCAGCGCGCCAAAAGACAACAGACCGAAAATCGATGCAATCGCCGGGCTGATCAACATCAAGACGAGTTGGATTGCTTCCAGCGTAAGGCTAACGGATTGAAACCAGACAACAATAGCCAGGCTGGCGGTCAGCGTACCAACCCCGCCCAGCATTTTTCCTGCATAGAACGTCCCAAAAACGAACAGCACAAGAAACGTCCCCATGATGACAGTAAACCCAAAGGGCGAAAACGCGATGGCGCGGTCCTCAAACGCCACCGGAATAGGCGATATCAACTGCAAAAGTACCACAAGGATGACATTCAACACAGCGACAAGCGCCAATGCCGTCCACAACGCATCGCGCGGGACATCCATGTTGATGACTTTGCGCGCGCTGTCTGACGGCTCCATGATGCTGGTCCAGACGGCGCGCATCCATGTTTGAAAATCAATAGTCATGGTCTGCTTTCAGCCTCGCGCAAGGTTTGAACCCATATCAAAAGAAACACAAGCGCCCCGATCACGCCGACAAGTGCGGCCTGAGATCCCGGCCCGATCAGGCCACGCACTAACCCATAGAACAAAAACAACGGTGAGGTCGCCAACAGCGTCCAAAACAGCGCAAGCCTTGCTCCAAACCAACTTCCCTTACCGCCCAAGACCTTGGCAATCAAATGCGACAGGGCTGCAACGCCATACATAAACAGGGGCAGGATGATGACCGCGCTAAAGAACGTATATGTCATCATCCCTTCAAAGTTCATATCTGCGGGCCAAGGCGACGGTTCATACCCATCGGCCACACGGCGCAGACGCGGCCATTGCGCCACGAAGATCAGAAAGCAACTGACCATCAAATAGACAATTGCGCGATCCTCGCGTCGCCCCTGCCCCAGAAGGTCGCGCATCACCGCACGTGGCCTACGCCAGGTCCGCACTATATCGTTGGTGACGGGCATTAGCGATGCCGCGACAGCCAGCCTTCCAGCCGGTCCCGCAGTTCTTCTGCCAATCCTTCGTCCGCAATCTCTTCCAATGCCTCCGCCAGAAATGACAGCGTCAACAAATTACGTGCATCATCATGCGACACACCGCGCGAGCGCAAATAAAACAGTGCCGTTTCATCAATCGCGCCGGATGTGGACCCATGCGAACAAGCAACATCATCGGCGTAGATTTCAAGCTCTGGTTTGGCCAGGAAAACGCTGTCGTCATCAAGCAAAAGCGATTGGCTGATCTGATAGCCATCGGTCTTTTGCGCGCCTTCCTTGACCAAGATCTTGCCTTGAAACACACCCGTCGCGCCGTTGCGCAGCACTTTTTTGAACACCTGTCGGCTTTCGCAATTCACTGCGTCATGGGTGATGAAAACCGTGTCGTCATGGTGGAAATCGGTACCATCGCCAACGCAAACCCCGGCAACATGGGCTGTCGCCTCATCGCCGACAATCTCGAGCACGCATTCATTGCGCGTCAGCACGCCGTTGAATGTCAATGTGAAAGACTTGAAGGTTGAGTTAGACGCAATCCTTGCAAAACAATGCGTTACAGCGCGACGTTCATGATCTCGCCCCTGCGAACGCACATGGTGGAAAGTGCCACCTTCGGCGACCTCAACCTCCAACTGCTTCGAAAACCGCGCGGCGGCTGGACCTGTCTCCAATAAAGTGAATTCTGCCCCGGCCTCAACCTTCACCAGATTATGCAAGACAGCATCAGACGCCGTGTTCTTGTGCAGGTAGACAAAATTGACCGGCTTGCTGGCCTTGCCTGTGACGCGGATCACCACACCATCGGTGGCCAACGCGGTATTGAGAGCCGCCAAAGGACGCTCAACCGGTTTTTGTCCGCGCGCTTCCAGAACACCGTAAAGGTCTTTCGCCCAGTGAATGTCCGTGTCCATCGCATCGGCCAATCGTTCGATTTCAACACCTTCTGCGGTCAGATCGTCAGACGCATCGGCATCGAAAACACCATCGACAAAAACAATTTTCACACGGTCCACTGCATTAAAAAGCGGCACTTCATCATTGTGAAACAACGCCGCCTCTGGCGCAGCAACCGCGGTAAGCGACGTTGGGTCGGTATATTTCCAATACTCATCGCGCTTGGTGGGCAGGCCCATCTGGCGCAGCCGCGCCATCGCATCGGCGCGCGCCGCATTGCCCCAAGCCGCCCCTTGCGGGACCTCCACATCGGCCAATCGCGCCTCTGTGGTGTCTATTTTCAACTGTGCCAGCGCCATCAGGCGACCTCCGCCAGAATGTCGGCATATCCGTTGTTTTCCACTTCCAGCGCCAGTTCAGGACCGCCAGATTTCACGATACGCCCGTCAGCCATGATATGCACAATGTCCGGTTTGATGTGATCGAGCAGGCGTTGATAGTGCGTGATCACAAGGAAAGACCGGCCCTCGGACCGTAGCGCGTTCACGCCTTCCGACACCAATTTCATGGCATCGACATCAAGGCCCGAATCCGTTTCATCCAGAATGCACATCTTCGGCTCAAGCATCGCCATCTGCAGGATTTCATTGCGCTTTTTCTCACCACCCGAAAAGCCAACGTTGACCGGACGCTTAAGCATCTCTGCGTCAATCTTCAGGCTTTTTGCCTTGGCGCGCACCTCTTTAAGAAAATCAGCAGCGCTTAATTCCTCTTCCCCGCGTTCTTTGCGCTGCGCATTCACAGCGGTGCGCAAGAAGGTCATGTTGCCAACACCGGGGATTTCAACAGGGTATTGAAAGGCCAGAAACAGGCCAGCGGCGGCCCGCTCTTCCGGTTCCATGTCAAGCAAATCTGCGCCTTCGAGTGCTGCTGACCCGGCCGTCACCTCATAACCATCCTTACCGGACAGGACATAAGACAGGGTTGATTTCCCCGACCCATTCGGCCCCATGATCGCATGCACCTTTCCGGGTTCAATCGACAAATCGACGCCCTTCAGGATTTGCTTGTCTTCCTCTTCCAGTTTGACCTCTAGGCCTTTGATTTCCAGCATAAGTTTCTCCTAAAGATAAGTGTCGGCGACAACGCAAAAAGCCCCAGAGCGGGGTGTCCCGCCGGGGCAATTGTCGCGAATTGAGTGAAAGGTTAGAGGCCGTAAATGGTCCCGCGATACACGATTGAGTGCTGCGTCGTCACTTCCAGCACCTGTTCTACATGCTCTGCGGTGTAAATATAGGCCATCTGCTCGGGCCAGCGCCAGATCAGGTTGTGCCCGGCCACCAGCATGGCAGCGATCCCCACAATTTGACCGACCTTGTCGAACATGGTGCGCTTTTTCAGCAAGGCCGAAATCACAAGCATGGCCCAAAATGCCATGAACAGATCGAGAAACATCACCAGATTGCTGCCGTCGGGCAGGCCGAAGTACCGGATGCGCACCACTTGGGCGCAAACCAGCGCGACGGCGCCCAGCACCAACGCAACGACGAATGCGCCGACAAAAGCGTCCTCGCCGTGTTGGACCTTCTGCTTTCTGAGCTTGTTGCGCGGCACGCGCTTGGGAATATGCATCCCCAGATCGGGATCGTAATACGAGTTGTTGCGCGGATTGTTGATATTCTTCACCCGCGCACGAAAGTCGTTGATATCCTGCTTTGCCATCCCCATGCTTCAAGATCCCATAAATTGCTTGTCCAATGCTTAATTGCATCGAACTAGGGCAAGAAAGGGGCCGCGACGTGACAGAGACGCGACAAATATCTTGGTAAAACACTGGCATGGTCAGCCAACAGAGCCTTCCAGCGAAATAGCAACCAACGCCTGCGCTTCCATAGCGAATTCCATCGGCAGCGCTTGCAGCACTTCCTTACAGAACCCGTTTACGACCAGCGCGACCGCCTCCTCCTCGTCCATCCCGCGTGAGCGGCAATAGAAGAGTTGATCATCATCAACCTTGGATGTCGTTGCCTCATGCTCCACTCGGGACGAGTTATTCTTGACCTCGATGTAAGGCACCGTATGTGCCCCGCATTTATCACCAATCAGCAGGCTGTCGCACTGGGTATAGTTCCGCGAAGCTTTCGCCTTGGGATGCATCGACACAAGCCCGCGATAGGTGTTCTGCGCCTTACCCGCAGAAATCCCCTTGGACACAATCCGCGACTTCGTGTTCTTGCCCAGATGCACCATCTTTGTGCCGGTGTCGGCCTGCTGCATGTTGTTGGCAATCGCGATGGAATAGAATTCCCCCTGGCTGTCGTCGCCGCGCAGGATACAGCTTGGGTATTTCCATGTGACGGCAGAGCCGGTTTCGACCTGCGTCCACATCACCTTGGACCGGTCACCACGGCAATCGGCACGCTTGGTCACAAAATTATAGATGCCGCCGTTGCCATCCTCATCACCGGGGTACCAGTTCTGCACGGTGGAGTATTTTACCTCGGCGTCTTCCTCGACGATAATCTCAACCACAGCCGCGTGCAGTTGCGCCGTATCGCGCTTGGGCGCCGTGCAGCCTTCGAGGTAGGACACGTATGATCCCTTATCAGCAATGATCAGCGTCCGCTCAAACTGCCCCGTATTCTCGGCATTGATGCGGAAATAGGTAGACAGCTCCATCGGGCAGCGCACGCCCGGTGGAATGTAGACGAAGGACCCATCCGAAAAGACGGCCGAGTTCAGCGTCGCATAGAAATTGTCAGATGGCGGGACGACCGTACCAAGGTATTTTTTTACCAGTTCAGGGTGGTTCTCAATCGCCTCAGAGATAGAGCAGAAGATCACGCCAGCTTTCTTCAGCTCGGCCTGAAAGGTTGTCCCGACCGACACACTATCAAACACAGCATCAACAGCAACCTTACGGCCTTCTGCGGGCATGTCCTCGGCACCTTCGACACCGGCCAAAATAGCCTGCTCTTTCAATGGGATACCCAGCTTGGCGTAGGTCGCCAGCAGTTTCGGGTCCACATCATCCAAGGACTTTGGCTTTTCTTCCATGCTCTTGGGGCGAGCGTAGTAATAGATATCCTGAAAATCGATGTCAGGGTAGTTGACCATCGCCCATGTCGGCTCTTCAATCTTTTCCCAGCGTTCAAAGGCTGACAGACGCCAATCTGTCATCCATTGCGGCTCTTTGTTCTTGCTGGAAATCAGCTTGACGATATCGGTGTTCACGCCCTTTGGCGCGTACTCCATTTCAATCTCGGTTTCCCAGCCGTATTTGTAATTGCCCGAGAGTTCCTTGACCGCATCCACGGTCTCCTGATCAACGCCTTCTTTGACCTCAACGGTATCCAAAGCTGTCATCTTTTCTATCCTCTCAAGCGGCCCTGCGCCGCGCTCTTTTTTCGCTCCAGGCCTGCACAAAACGCATGACCTCATCTTCTGTCGTGTCGATGCCCAGTGACACGCGGATCGCGCTTGATGCCACCTCATCGTTCAGTCCCAGTGTCTGCAACACCCGGCTGGTTTTCACCTTGCCGCTGGAACAGGCAGAGCCTGCAGAGACAGCAAAACCAGCCAGATCCATCGCCATCACCTGTGTCTCACCCTTCCACCCCGGCGAGGAGAAACAGCTGGTGTTCGGCAGGCGATCAAACCCTTTCCTGATAAAAATAGTACTCTTTTCGGCGTCCTCAATGGCTGTTTCTAGAATATTTCTAAGTTTAGCAACCCGGTCCCATTTCCCCGCCGCCAAATCGGCCTGAGCCGCCACGGCGGCCGCACCCATACCAGCAATCGCAACCACGTTTTCGGTGCCAGAACGGCGGCCCATTTCCTGCCCACCACCTTTGATCTGCGCCAAAACATCAGTACCCTGCGGAAAGATCAGCGCACCAACACCTTTGGGCCCGCCAAACTTATGGGCCGATAAAAACACCATCCCCACCCCGGACCATGAAAAAGCGAAGGGAACCTTGCCAAACCCTTGTGTGATATCACTTACCGCCAAACCCTGCGGCAGGTCTTGCACGATGCCTGTCTCGGAATTCGCCAGTTGCATGGTCGACGCAGCGGGATCATCAACCTCCACAGCGCCATCAACCACAGTCAAAGACGGCTCAATCCATGCATGCACCGCATCATGTTCAATCGGGGCCGCCTTCAACGCACGGCCAGCCAAAGCTAGTGCCGCAGCCTCAGTCGCACCAGAGGTAAACACAACATCCGCACCAGAGGCCCCCACAGCATCCGCAATCTGCGCCCGCGCCGTCTCAACAATGCCCTTCGCCGCGCGACCCTCCGCATGCACAGAAGATGGATTGCCCACGACATCCATCGCCGCAATCATCACAGCACGGGCTTCTGCCCGCAAAGGCGTGGTCGCATTATGATCCAGATAGGCTCTCATATCTTCTCATGTTCCAAAATACCTCCGGGGAGCTGAAGGCGAGGGCAAAGCTCCATTAAGAGGTTTCATCAACCACTTCGAACAAGGCAGGCACCGCAGGGCACGGGGCCAATTCATTGCTCACGACGTCAGACAGCCGGGCCTGATGCAGAAACACATAAACATGCGCGCTTAGCCCTTCCCACAAACGGTTCGTCATCGACTGGGCACGCGACCCCGAGGCGGCACCAGATGCCCCTGCCCCTTTGTGCATCGCCGAAACGGTCTCATCCACTGCACCCAAGATCTCGGCCACGCGAATATCCGAGGCAGGACGTGCCAAGCGATAACCACCGCCCGGGCCACGCACAGAATCGACCAGCCCTGCACGACGCAGTTTTACAAAAAGCTGCTCAAGGTAGGGCAACGAGACATCCTGACGTTTGGAAATCTCCGTCAAATTGACCAGCGCGTCGCCCTCTTGCAGGGCCAGATCAGCCAAAGCAACCATCGCATAGCGGCCCTTGGTGCTTAATTTCATCGGCGTCCCCCCGCACACTGGTGCAATTTCATTGACTGCACGGTGCTGCATCATTACTTCACCGTGACCATCACAATTCAGGGCTCAGCCCTAGTTTAGAATCTTTCTAAGGTGTCCAAGCGTTTTCGTCAAGAATGCGACAGCCACCAACAGCAGTAACGGAAATACGCATGCCTGAAGTCATCTTTCCCGGACCCGAAGGTCGCCTTGAAGGGCGCTACCACCCACAAAAGGACCGGGACGCGCCAATTGCCATCGTACTGCACCCACATCCGCAATTTGGCGGGACCATGAATAATCGGGTCGTCTACAACCTGCACTACGCATTTTACAACATGGGTTTCACCGTACTGCGGTTCAACTTCCGTGGTGTCGGGCGTTCACAGGGCGAATATGACCAAGGCGTGGGGGAGCTGTCAGATGCAGCCTCTGCACTCGATTACCTGCAATCAATGAACAATAACGCCAAACACTGCTGGGTTGCTGGTTTCTCTTTTGGCGCGTGGATCGGGATGCAGCTTTTGATGCGGCGTCCGGAAATCACTGGCTTTATCTCAGTCAGCCCACCGGCGAATATGTATGACTTCAGCTTTCTGGCACCCTGCCCGTCCTCTGGTCTGATCATCAACGGTTCCAACGACCGCGTGGCGCCTCCTGCCGATACAGTCAGCCTTGTAAACAAATTACACGAGCAAAAAGGCATCACGATCACACACGATGAAATGGAAGGTGCTGGTCATTTCTTTGAAGACCCACACATGGACCCCATGATCGACACCGTACGCACCTACGTGCGCCGCCGCCTGACAGAGAACACGCGGTAGTGAACCATGGCTGATAGTTACGTCGAACGCGTTGCAGGTGAATTGGCTGATCTCGCGCTGGCAGACGCCGCAGCCTCTGGTGATCAAAACATCGTCGACACGATTGGCGAAATCCTTGGGTCGTCTTCGCAAACGCTGCAAGAGGCGTTCCTGACAGCCGTACGCGTGCGCCGCGCCGAAGCCCGCGCGCGCGAACTTTTGGCCACACGTGCAGGCAAGCCTGCCAAGGTCAAATCGCGGATGATCACAACTGACGCCGCAGAAGACGCCATCGCAATGCCAGATAGCACGGAAGAACCCGCACCAGAGCCGGAACCACAAAGCGAAGAAGACGCCGCATTCGCAGACGTGCTTAGCACGCTCGATGAATTCTTGCAGACAGACGATGCCGACAGCGACGACAAGCCAAACATCTCCCCTAAAAAACCCTCCCGCGGCTGATGGCAAGTGTAGTGACGCGGATCGACGCGCAACTCGCCTTCCTGACCGAGGCTGACAAACTTAAGTCCGTTGTGCGCGGCACAACACTTTGCGATGGATCGCGGCGCGAGAATTCGGGCGAACATAGCTGGCACATCGCCCTTTATGCGATGGTGTTGGCCGAACATGCCAATCGACCCATCAACATCGACCGGGTGATCAAGATGCTGTTGATCCATGACATCGTGGAAATTGACGCAGGCGACAACCCGATCCACGGGGGCCATGACCCCGCCAAGATGGAGGCGATTGAACAAGCCGCCGCCGACCGCATCTTTGGCCTGCTGCCCCCCGATCAAGCGCAGGCCTTCCGCGCGCTTTGGGATGAATTCGAAGCGGCGCAGAGTAACGACGCCATCTTCGCCAAATCCATCGACAGGGTGCAGCCCGTGGTTTCAAACCTTGAAACAGACGGCGGGACCTGGCCAGAGTACAATGTGACTGCTGAGCAGCTGCAGACACGGGTCGGCGTCAAAGTACAAAAAGGCGCACCAGCCATCTGGGCGGCGCTCAAGGCGCGCATTGACGACTGGTTTGTGCGTAACACTGCAAACTGAGGGAGGCCTGCCATGACAAAGCATATCGGCGGATGCCTTTGTGGTGCGATCCGCTTTGTTGCCCGCGGCAAACCTCTCCGTGTCGGTATCTGTCACTGTATGGATTGCCGCAAACACCATGGTGCTGTTTTCTTTGCTGCCGCGATCTTTCAACGCGACGCCGTCACCATCACCGGAAAAACCCGCCATTATGACGGGCGGCATTTCTGCCCCAAATGCGGGGCGTCCGTCTTTGCCGAGAGTGGTGTCGAGATCGAATTGCATCTGGGCGCTTTTGATGCGCCCAACCAATTTGTGCCCACCTATGAAATCTGGACCGAGCGCCGCGAGGACTGGCTGCCACCGTTCTCCGGAATGACGTCGCTTCCTAATGATAACATCGACACATGACCCGGCGTCCCGGCAACCGTTTTGCGTGATTGCCCCTATACAAACACCAATCACAGGCGTAGGGCGCAGGTCTGACGCCGCCAGAAAGCCCTGACCCATGATCACGACCCTCGCCGATGCCCTTGCCAAACAAGGCTATACTGACCTGACACCCGTGCAAGAGGCTGTCACTGATGAGGCACTTGTCGGTCAGGACTTGTTGGTATCTGCGCAAACCGGATCTGGTAAAACCGTGGGCTTTGGTCTGGCGATTGGCCCGACGATCCTGGCCGAAGACGGCACATTTGGCCCCGCAGGTCGCCCCCACGCACTGATCATCGCGCCCACGCGTGAGCTGGCCTTGCAGGTCAAGCGCGAGTTGCAGTGGCTCTATGCTGGTGCTGGCGCCACACTTGCTTCTTGTGTCGGGGGCATGGATTTCCGCGATGAACGGCGCAGCCTTGAACGTGGCGCGCATATCGTTGTGGCCACACCGGGCCGTCTGCGCGACCATATCATGCGCGGCACGATTGATCTGTCTGATATCAAAGCCGTGGTGCTGGATGAAGCAGATGAAATGCTTGATCTGGGGTTCCGCGAAGACCTCGAATTCATCCTTGGCGAAGCACCAGCGACACGCCGCACCTTGATGTTCTCGGCTACCGTGCCGCCAATGATCGCTACCCTGGCAAAATCATACCAGCGCGACGCTGTGCGCATCGCCACGGCCACCAAAGAAAAACAACACAGCGATATCGAATACCGCGCGTTGTCTGTCGCCAACCACGACATCGACGCCGCCATCATCAATGTCTTACGCTATTACGACGCCCCCAACGCTATCGTTTTCGCCAACACCCGCGCGATGGTGACACGTTTGACGACGCGGCTGTCGAACCGGGGGTTCTCCGTTGTGGCTCTGTCCGGCGAACTCACCCAATCAGAACGCTCCAACGCGTTGCAAGCCATGCGCGACGGGCGTGCCAAGGTTTGTGTGGCAACAGATGTGGCCGCACGCGGCATTGACCTGCCCAACCTCGAACTGGTGATCCACGCCGAACTGCCCACCAATGCCGAAACGCTGCTGCACCGCTCAGGCCGTACCGGTCGTGCCGGGCGCAAGGGCATCTCGGCCATGATTGTGCCTGCAAAGATGAAACGGCGCGGTGAAAACCTGCTCAAATGGGGCAAGCTAACGGCCACTTGGGCGACACCACCCACAGCCGAGGACGTCAGCGCCAAGGACGAAGAACGCCTGCTGACCGACGAAGTATGGTCCGCCGACTTCACCGAAGACGAACACGCCTTCGCTAAGCGTCTGTTGGAACAACACGACGCAGAAAAAATAGCCGCGGCCTATCTGCGGCTTTATGCGGGCAAGCAATCCGCCCCCGAGTTCATCTCAGAATACAAAGACGGCTCTGCCGCCAAAGAACGCAAGCCGCGCGAGGCGAAATCCTTTGGCCCCTCCAAATGGTTCAGTGTCGACATTGGCCGCGAAGGTAAGGCCGAGGCGCGCTGGCTGCTCCCTATGATCTGTAAGGCGGGTGGGATCACGAAGAACGAAATCGGCGCGATCCGCATTCAACCTAATGAGACCTTCATCGAAATCTCTGCCCCTGCGGTCCCCGGTTTTCTGAAATCCGTTGGCAGCGACATGAAGCTGGAAAACCAAGGCACGTTAAAAGCGCTCGACGGCGCGCCGCAACTGGGCGAACGCGGGCCGCGCAAGACCAAGCGCGACTATGATGATAGGCCCAAACAAAGCGGCAAACCGAAACGGGACTACGGCGACAAGCCCAAGCGCCACGCACCGCGCGATCAGGCTGCCCCGCCGCCATCGCAGCAGAAAGATGTCGCGGCAATCCAACCCATTCCCGGTGCCGCCGATGACTATAAAGGCCGTAAGCCGCGCCATAAACCAGCCCGCCGTGACCATGGCGAAGCGCTGACTGAAAAGCGTGGCAAGCCGCCGCACAAGGGCAAATCCGATGGGAAAAAACCTGCCGGTAAGGGTAAATCAGGTTACAACTCTGACACAAAACCGCGCAGCGGTGGCGGTGGCAAGCCGGGTGGAAAGCCTGCCGGTAACGCCAAAGACACCTCTAAACGGTTCGTCCCACCGGGCGGAAAATCTAAGCCTCGTAAGGGTTTAGGTAAAGGTGGGAATGCTGCACCCCGGCGCGGTAAATCGTAAAACCCGACCCATTGGTCACATTTTTGTCACGTCACAAGCATGTTGAGGGCACACCCCTCTCGTCAGATTGGCGCTACGTTCAGTAGTGTAAAGTCACGAGCAAGCTAAAGGACCAGACAAATGGCCACAGCAAAACCCAATACCCCACCTGCCCCTGCAGCGCCAAAACCTGCGACGCCGGCACCGCAAGCGCAGACCAAACCGCAGACACCCGTTTATACTGATTTTGCGAGTATCTAAGGGTTACAAGACGTCTATTGGCCAGTGAGGCCGCTGCCGTAGGGTCGCCCTCCCAGATCCGCCACTGACCTCACTGGCCTTTTTTCTGCGTTCCCGTAAAATCGGGATATGGCAGAGCTGACATCCATCAAAAACATCGGCCCCGCGTTTGAGGCATCGTTGAAATCCGTGGGGATAAGCACCGCCGAAGAGCTACGCGCGCTTGGCGCTGATGCCGCCTATGCGAAACTGCTCGAAGGCGGCTCTAAACCTCATTTCATCGGCTACTACGTGCTGCACATGGCGCTTCAAGGTCGCCCTTGGAACGACTGCAAGGGCGAAGAAAAGAAGGCCCTGCGCAGAAGCTTTGACAAGATCAAAGCAAGTAGTTTTGACGAAAATCGCTCCGAACTGGAACGGTTTCTGAACCAGATTGGCGTAATCGAAGCACCACAAAAGTGAATACCCTTTACATTGACACATTACCCCGCTATGTTAATGGTATGAACATAGAGCAAAACATTGATTTAGAACTCGCACGGCTGCGCAACGTCGCGTGGCGCATGGACGCCCTTTTCTACGTCCCCCGCACCAATATTTCTGTGGGTCTGGATAACATCGTGGGTCTTGTCCCTGTCATAGGTGATGCACTAACAGCCCTGCCATCGCTTTGGCTGATCAACGAGGCGCGTAAACTGGGCGCATCGCCCGGCACGCTGGCCTATATGACGCTAAACACAGTGCTCGACTTCTTTGTCGGTATGGTCCCGGTGGTCGGGGATATCTTCGATGTCATCTACAACGCAAATATCCGCAATTACCGTGCGTTAGAGCGCAATCTTAACAAAAAAGCCGCCCACGCCAAAACGGTGCAGACGGCTCAAATTGCATATGCATAGGTCGGGGCAGGCCCCGACCTACGTAGGCCGGGGCCTGCCCCGGCGTATCGCTTAACCGACCAGCTCAAGCCCTGAGAAGAAGAACGCGATCTCTTCTGCGGCTGTCTCCGGCGCGTCGGATCCGTGGACTGAGTTTTCACCGATGGACAGCGCAAATTCCTTACGGATCGTGCCGGGTGCGGCGTCTTCGGGGTTTGTTGCCCCCATGACTTCACGGTTCTTCGCAATCGCGTCTTCGCCTTCCAGCACCTGCACAACAATCGGCTCAGAGATCATGAATTCACACAATTCGTCAAAGAACGGGCGCTCGGAGTGTACGCCATAAAACTGCTGCGCCTGTGCCAACGTCAGCTGGATACGCTTGGAGGCCACGATGCGCAGACCTGCTTCTTCGAACTTGGCCACGATCTGGCCTGTCAGATTACGCTTTGTCGCGTCGGGTTTGATGATAGAAAAAGTACGCTGAATAGCCATGTGAAGCCTCTTGGTTTTGACGGACGGATTGGCCCGGTGAAATGATGGCTGCGCCCTACCATGCACATCTGGACATGAAAAGCCGTCATTTACGCCAACCCTTTGGCTGGGCTAGCCTTGGTACATGTGGGCCCTTTTAAAACATCAGGTCTTTGGCCGCCTTTTTGCAGCGCAAGTCGTCGCGCTCCTCGGCACAGGGCTGTTGACCGTGGCACTTGGCCTCTTGGCTTTCGATCTGGCCGGTGCCACCGCCGGTGCTGTTCTCGGGATCGCCTACACAATCAAAATGGTGGCCTATGTCGGCCTTTCCCCAGTAGCAGTGGCGTTGGTGGCAAACCTGCCCCGTCGTCCCATTCTGATTACCGCTGATCTGGCGCGCGCTACCGTTGCCCTCTCACTCCCCTTCATCACTGAGGTCTGGCAAGTCTATGTTGCGATCTTCCTGCTGCAGGCCGCCTCGGCAACCTTCACACCGACGTTTCAGGCAACAATTCCCGATGTGCTGCCCGATGAGGACGACTATTCGCGCGCGCTATCGCTGTCGCGGCTTGCCTATGACATCGAAAACCTGATCAGCCCCGCCTTTGCTGGGGTCCTTTTGTTGATCATCAACTATCATTGGCTCTTTGGTGGCACGGTCATCGGTTTTCTCTTCTCCGCCCTGTTAATCCTCGGTACTGCCCTACCCGTGCGCAAACCAAGCAAGGAACTCCCGTTTCGCAGCCGTCTGACGCGTGGCATCCGCATATATCTGGCAACACCGCGCCTTCGCGGCTTGCTTGCGCTGACGCTCACCGGCGCAGCTGCCAGCGCCTTTGTTATCGTAAACACGGTGGTCGTTGTCCGTAGCGGCTTTAGTGGCACGGACCGAGATGTCGCTTGCACTGGCCTGTTTTGGTGCAGGCTCCATGCTCGCGGCACTCGCCCTGCCCGGCCTGCTCAAACGGCTCAGCGACAGGCCGGTAATGCTGTTTGGTGCATCACTACTGACCGTGCTGATGCTCGGACAGGCGTTCCTTACGCCAAGTTGGCCTATCTTTCTGATACTCTGGGCGTTGACCGGCATCGGCTACTCAACCACCTTGACACCGCAGGGTCGCCTGTTGCGCAGGTCTGCGCATGTTGATGACCGCCCCGCGGTCTTTACGGCGCAATTTGCCTTATCTCACGCATGTTGGCTGGTAACATACCCATTGGCTGGACACGCCATGACCGCATGGGGCATGGGGCCAGCGCTGGGTCTTCTTGGCGTTTTGGGCGCTGTTGGCGTCACGCTTGCGCTCAAACTCTGGCCCGAAGGCGATCCGGTTGTGGTGCCCCATACGCACACCGACCTGCCGGACGATCACCCACATGTCAAAGAACACGGGCGCAAACATGCGCATGCCTACGTTATTGATGACGCGCACCACGTCTGGCCGACAAACGGCTAGCGTCAGGCAAGAATTCAAGCACGCCAGCAATCAACACCAACGCCCCACCGATCAGTTCAACACCCGATAGGTGTTCCCCAGCAATCATAGCTGCGGAGAGTACGCTCACGACCACCTCTGACATCAACAGGATACCCACCCGTGCCGGTTCAAGTTTTGTGGTCGCCCAAAGCAACCCGATGATTGACACAACCCACCATAAGACTCCGGTGAAAACCACCCAGGACACAATAGCAAATGGATCAGCCAGCCTCTCAAAATCGGGGATCGGCGCAAGCATGGGTGCCAAGATCAACCCTCCCACAAGAGCGCCGACAGCGAAAAGGAAAGTGCTCTCTGCTGGTCCAGCCGCAGACTTAACCTTGATGCCGATAGAGGCGACAGCCCAGGCAAACCCACTGGCAAGCCCCAACCATTCGCCCAAACCACGCGGGACCGGCACTTCACCATCCGCACCCAAAATAAGCACCAAACCCACGATGCCTGCGAGCAAGGCCGCGACACGCGACCGGGTGATTGGCCAACCCAACAGGTAGCGCCCGATGATCGTGCTCCAAACCGGCGTCAGGTAGAATAGGATAACAATGATAGCGACGCGGCCATAAAGCAGTCCGAGCGAATAAAACATCAACGAACACCCGCCCAGAATGAGTGAGGCGATTGCCATCGGGTGCGACGCAAATAACACCTTACGCCGCCGCCATCCCCAAGGTGCCAGGCAAATGGCGCCCACGACCATGATCGCGACAGTACCCCACGGCCCCGTGAACCCAAGCGCATCAATCTGGCGCAATGGTAACCAGTAAAAGCCCCAAAGAACGCCAAAACCAATCACGATCAAGCTCGCCAGAATAACGGTCCGATTGCTGTCCATTCTGCGTGCTTAAACACAGCAAAACCAAAGCGCCACAAAAACAGCCAATTGACCCCGCACAAAGGATCAAGCATAGCCGCCTCATGCTCAAGATTTCAGACATCACATACTCCGTCGAAGGCCGCACGCTGGTCGAACATGCGACCGTGACCATTCCCGCCGGGCACAAGGTGGGGCTTGTAGGCCGCAACGGTTCCGGCAAGACAACGCTGTTCCGCGTGATCCGGGGCGAGATGGTGCTGGACACGGGCAATGTGAGTATCCCCAAGGGGTGGAAAATCGGCGGCGTCAGCCAAGAGGTGCCGGGCAACGAAGTCTCGCTTATCAACACCGTCCTGCGCGCCGACACTGAACGTGAAGCGCTGCTGGCAGAGGCCGAAACCGCCACTGACCCTGCCCGCATCGCAGAAGTCCAGACGCGTCTGGCAGATATCGAGGCATGGTCGGCCGAGGCCCGCGCGGCCACCATCCTGCGCGGCCTTGGCTTTACCCATGAAGAACAGCAAATGCCCTGCTCTGCCTTCTCCGGCGGTTGGCGCATGCGTGTGGCTTTGGCGGCTGTTCTCTTCTCCGAACCCGACCTTTTGCTGTTGGACGAGCCGACAAACTATCTCGACCTCGAAGGCGCGCTTTGGCTCGAGGCTTATCTCGTCAAATACCCCCATACCGTGCTGATCGTCAGCCACGATCGCGAGCTGCTCAACCGTTCCGTCGGCGGCATCTTGCACCTCGAAGACAAGGGGCTGATCTACTACACCGGACCCTACGACACATTCGCCAAACAACGCGCGGCGAACCGGGCTGTGCAAGCGGCAGCGGCCAAGAAACAAGATGCACAACGCCAACATCTGCAAGCCTTTGTGGATCGGTTCAAAGCCAAGGCGTCCAAGGCGAAACAAGCGCAGTCCCGCGTCAAGATGCTGGAAAAAATGGAAACCATCCGCGCGCCCGAGGACGCCGCACGGACCGTTTTCACCTTCCCCGAACCCGAAGAACTCTCGCCACCCATCATCGCAACCGAAGGTGCTGCTGTCGGCTATGGCAACAATATCGTCCTGCATGACCTGAACCTGCGCATCGATCAGGACGACCGCATCGCCCTTCTGGGCCGCAACGGCGAAGGCAAATCAACGCTGTCGAAAATGCTGTCGGACCGACTGCCCATCGCACGCGGCAAGATGGTGACATCGAACAAACTGCGCATCGGCTTTTTCGCGCAACACCAGGTGGATGAGCTGCGGATCGAGGAAACCCCGCTCGACCACCTGTTCCGCGAACGCCCGGGCGAAGGCCAAGCCAAACTGCGCGCCCGCCTTGCCGGTTTCGGGCTGGGGGCAGACCAAGCCGATACCGCAGTGGGTCGCCTCTCTGGCGGCCAAAAAGCACGCCTCTCTTTGTTGCTGGCCACCCTGCCCGCGCCGCATCTGCTAATCCTGGACGAGCCGACAAACCACCTCGACATTGAGTCCCGCGAAGCGCTGGTCGAGGCGCTGACGGCCTATTCCGGCGCCGTCATTCTGGTCAGCCATGACATGCACCTTCTCAGCATGGTCGCCGACCGGCTGTGGCTGGTCAAAGACGGGCACGTGAACCCTTATGACGAAGACCTTCAAGCCTATCGCAAGATGCTGCTGACACCAGAAAAGCCGCGCGAAAAAGACAAGCCTGCTCCGGTCAAGACGGCCAAGCCCTCACGCGAAGCACTTATGGCGCTGCGATCCGACGTGCGCAAAAACGAAGAGCGGGTCAAAAAGATCAATGACATGCGCGACAAGCTGGCCAAAAAGCTTGCCGATCCTGTCCTCTACGAAGATGGCAAAGCAGGCGAGTTGGCGACATGGAACAAGAAATACGCCGAAGTCATGGACGGCCTCGAACGCGCTGAAACCATGTGGATGGCAGCGCTTGAAAAGCTCGAGAAAGCGGAGAAAAGCTGACCCCCCTCTTTCTTCGTCCAATCAAACTTCCGCCGGAGGCATCACAGCGCTTGCGTCCAAGCGCCAGCATCTGTCAGACAGAATACCATGACCGAACTTCCAGCCCTGATCGCGGCCTTCACCACGCTTTTCATCATCATTGATCCGCCAGGTCTGGCACCCGTGTTCATCGCGCTGACCCAAGGCATGGATGCCGCGCAAAGGCGTGCCATCGCGATCCGGGCGTTCATGGTGGCTGCAGGCCTCATGATGGTGTTCCTGCTGCTGGGCGAGGCCGTGCTGGGCTTTGTCGGCATCTCAATGGATGCATTCCGCATTGCAGGCGGAATCCTGTTGTTTCTCACAGCACTCGACATGCTCTTCCAACGCAGACAAGCACGGCGCGAAGATCAAGCCAGCGAAGGACAAGCCGAACACGAAGATGACCCTTCTGTCTTTCCCCTTGCTTTGCCCCTCATCGTCGGGCCCGGCGCGATCACGACCGTGATCCTACTGGCGGGCGAAGCACAAGGCGCCGCTGATATAGCCGCTATCGCTGGTATCATTGTCGCAGTGCTGTTTATTGTGCTTCTGGCCTTCCTCGCCGCCCCGGCGATTGAACGGGCCTTGGGCAAAACCGGGCTCAACATCGTGACCCGCGTGCTGGGCATGTTGCTGGCCGCCTTGGCCGTGCAATTCGTGCTTGATGGTTTACGGGGTTTTGGGATCGGCGGCTAAGGCCTATATAGACACCATGAGCACAGACCAAATCATGCAATTGACCTATCTTGTCCTGCTGGGGGCCGCCATTGCCGGTTCTGCTATCGTGGCGGGCCGCAAGAACATGGGTAAAATGGCACAACAAGCCGCAGTCTGGGCGCTGATCTTTATCGGCGCCATCGGCGCATATGGGCTTTGGGAGGACATCAGCAACGATGTAAACCCGCGTCAGGCTATTATTGACAGCAGCACAGTCGCTGTCCCACGCGGCAACGACGGGCACTATCACCTGACGCTTGAAATCAACAACGTGCCAATCGCATTCGTCATAGATACCGGGGCCAGTCAGGTTGTTCTGACAGAGCAAGATGCAGCTCTGATTGGAATTGACCCTGCGTCCTTGACCTATTCGAGCTTTGCCAACACCGCCAATGGCGTCGTATCGACTGCCCCCGTGACATTGGATGAAGTTGTGCTCGGTGACATCACAGATCGCAGCGTCCCCGCGGTCGTCAACGGTGGGGAAATGGATGTGTCCTTGCTGGGCATGACATATCTGGGACTTTATAACCGGATCGAGATTTCAAACGGACAATTGGTGCTGAACCGATGATCCGCACCTTCGCCCTCCTCATCCTGCTCGCCGCCTGCGAGGCGCAACCGGCGCAACTGCCCGAAGGTTTCGACTCCAGCTTCGCGTTCTAGGCCTTAGCCGTACCACAGGTAAGGTGGATCATGATCCACCTTACTTTTCCGCCTTCTTCGTCCACCGTCCGCCCTCTTGGGCCCAGTATTGCGCCGTGCACCCAGCCTCGGTTAGCGCTTTCCACTGCCCGCGCGCCGTCTCAAGCGCGACCTCGTCATGTCCGTCGAACAGAATACACGTCCGCTCCAACGTCTGCACCTCATCCGCGGCCACCGCGGCGCCACCCACGCTCATCACGCAACCGAAACCATCAATGGGCCCATCACCTAACAGAACCGGTTGGTCTGCATCATGCGGCCCACCGGCCAGACCATGCGGCTGAAACTGATCCTCCGGCCCCTGCCACAGCACATCATCCAACCGCTTCAATAGTGCCGCATCCTGCCCCCGCACCAGAACACGCCAGCCCGCGCCGCGGGCCTTGCCGATCAGCATCGGCAAGGTTGCCTCCAACGGGCTATCGGTCAGGTGATAAAAGAACGCAGCGCCCAAGTTTAGCCCTCGTATTTATCCGCGATCAACCGGTTCAGCGCCATCACACCCCAGCCCGTCGCCCCCGCAGGTGCCAGTCCGGTTTCCTTTTTCACACTGGCGGTCCCAGCAATATCCAAATGCGCCCAAGGTACATCGTCTTTCACAAAGCGCTGCAAGAACTGTGCCGCTGTAATGGAGCCGGCCATGCGGCCACCGACATTCTTCATGTCGGCGATCCGCGACTTCAGCAAGTCATCGTAAGCAGGCGCCATAGGCATGCGCCAAGCACCCTCGCCTTCAGCCTTGGCAGCCTTCAGAAACGCATCGCTCAATTCATCGGAGTTCGAAAACAGCCCCGCATTTTCATGCCCCAAAGCCACGAGGATCGCCCCCGTCAAGGTCGCCAGATTGATCATGCCAACCGGTTTGAACCGCTCTTGCGCGTACCACAGTACATCAGCCAGCACCAAACGGCCCTCGGCGTCAGTGTTGATGATCTCGACCGTGTCACCCTTCATCGACTTGACCACATCGCCCGGACGCGTCGCATTGCCCGACGGCATATTCTCGACCAGCCCGACAAGCCCCACGACATTGGCCTTGGCTTTGCGCAGCGCCAATGTGCGCATCACACCGGCCACAACACCCGCGCCGCCCATATCCATGGTCATATCTTCCATGCCGCCTGCCGGTTTCAGGCTGATCCCGCCCGTATCAAAAACGACACCTTTACCGACCAGCGCAAAGGGTGCTTCCTTACCGCCGCCATTCCATGACATGACAACAACCTTGGATGGGCTGACCGAGCCTTGGCCCACGCTCAACAGCGTACGCATCCCCAGCTTGGCAAGTTCATCCTCTTCGAGGATTTCAACATCGAGACCCAATTCCTGCATCGCCGCGAGGCGGGCTGCAAAGTCATCTGTTGTCAGCACATTCGCGGGTTCGTTGGTCAGATCGCGGGTGAAGAAGACACCTTCCGCGATCGCCGCCATCGGAGCAGCTGATTTCGCCACGTCTTCCGGCTTGGACACCATAAAGCTCACACTCCCAGCGGGCTTGCTGTCGCCTGTTTTATGCGCATCGAACTTATATCCACGCAGCGCCAATCCCAGTGCGATCTCGTCCGCGCGCATAATTGTACCTGCCAGAACCAACAGATCCTTGCCGCCCTGTGCCTTGGCCAGTTGCGCGCCAGCCTTGCGCGCCTCTTGGCTGCTCGGCCTGCGGCCCAGTTTGACCACGCAAACCGCAGCTGCCGCCATACCGCCGGGATAGCCCAGCGATGATACATCCCCGGCTGCCATCTTCTCAAAAGCCGCACTCTCCAAAAACCGTGCCAGCGCTTTGCGCGTCAGCGTGTTCACCTTGCGCGCACCGGCGTCCAGCTTGCCATCGGTATCGACAAAAACGACCACCTTGCCGGGGGCGTCAGCCACCGCATCTAAATCAACCTCTTTGAACTGAATTTCGGCGGGTGTGGTCATGGTAGCTCCTGTCGGAATAAGTGTCTGTCCGCCAATAGGTAGCCCGCACCCACCCTATTGACCAGATAGCTGTTGGGTCCGCTGCATGGTTAGGCTAGTTTGCATACAAAGAAACGTACGGGCACCACAAAGGACATCCTATTTGGCGCGGTTTGACAGATATATGTTGTCGCAACTGATGGTGTTGTTTGGCTTCTTCAGCCTTGTGCTGATCCTAATCTACTGGATCAACCGGGCAGTTGTGTTGTTTGATCAGTTGATCGCTGACGGACAGTCTGCCGGTGTTTTTCTTGAATTCACGGCGCTATCACTCCCGTCCGTCATGCGGCTGGCCCTACCGCTGGCAGCCTTTGCTGCGGCTGTTTACGTCACCAACCGCATGTCAACAGAATCAGAACTGACTGTCGTGCAGGCTACAGGTTACTCCCCGTTTCGTCTGGCCCGCCCGGTCCTCTTCTTTGGGATCATCGTGGCCCTCATGATGTCAGCGCTGATGCATTTTCTAGTGCCCATGAGCAGCGCGCGCTTAGCCGAACGACAAGCAGAGATCGCGCAAAACATCACCACACGCCTGTTGACGGAAGGGCAGTTTCTGGAACCCGTCAAAGGGATCACCTTCTATATTCGCGAAATTACCCCAGGGGGCGAGTTGCAGGATATCTTCTTGTCTGACAGCCGTTCTGAAAGCGAACAGCTTACCTATACAGCGTCCAAGGCCTTTTTGGTGCGCGACAATGATACAACCCAGTTGGTGATGCTGGACGGGATGGTCCAAACACTGCGCACAGAAAACCAACGCTTGTTCACGACCACCTTTGATGACTTTGCCTATAACATCAGCAACCTGATCGTTGACGATCAAGGCGGGGGGCGCCGCGACTCGCATCTGTTTACATGGGAGCTGTTAAACCCCACCCCTGCACTTGAAGAGGAAACGGGACGCGACGCCGCGCGCCTGATTGCGCGCGGACATGACAGGTTCAGTCAATCGATCCTGGGTATCGTGGCCGCACTCTTGGGGTTTTCTGCGCTGATGGTCGGCGGTTACAGCCGCTTTGGTGTGTGGAAACAGATCATCGGCGCTATTTTTCTGATCATCGTGGTGAAGGCCGTCGAAACCACCGGCCTGCGCATCGCCCGCAGCGACCCGCAGCTTTGGATGGTAACCTATCTGCAAAGTGCGGTCGGCTTTGTGATAATCTGGTTCCTGTTGTTCTGGGCCAGCCGCCCCTATCTGTTCAAACGTCGGATCAAAGAGATGGCCGCGTCATGATCCTGCATCGTTACTTTGCGCGCCGTTTTCTGCGCACGTTTCTGGGCGTGGGCATGGTGTTTTTTCTGATCATGCTTTTTGTTGATCTGGTCGATCAACTGCGGCGCTTTGGCGGCGATGATGCGAGCTTTGCCGATCTTTTGATGTTGAGCTTGCTGAATATTCCCCAGGCCTTCTACGCGATCCTGCCATTGATCATGATCCTTGCAACAATTGCACTCTTTCTCAGCTTGTCGCGGTCGTCCGAAATGGTCGTGACACGGGCCGCAGGCCGCTCTGCGCTTCACTCGCTACTGGCCCCGCTGACGGTGGCTTTGCTGCTGGGCATTTTTGCGGTCGGGGTCATGAACCCCATCGTCGCAGGCACATCGAAAGAGTACGAGGCGCGCAGCGACGCATTGCGCGGCAGTAGCTCTGTGCTGTCTTTTGGCTCATCGGGTCTATGGTTGCGTCAGGGCAACGAGACCGGTCAGGCCGTTATTCGCGCGCAAAGCGCCAATCTTGACGGCACGCGCCTGACAGATGTGACCTTTCTGACATTCGCGCCCGATGGCAGCCCCACCGCGCGGATCAACGCGGCCTCAGCCGAATTGATTACAGGCGCATGGGTCTTGCGCGATACAAAATCGTGGCAGCTTGCCGGTGTCACCACGCCAGAGGCAAGCGCTGTCGCAGAACCTGAGCGCACGATCCAATCCACATTGACCCCTGACCAGATCAGAGACAGCTTTGGCACCCCATCGTCCATTCCTATCTGGGAATTGCCCGCCTTCATTGACCGGCTGCAAACGGCAGGCTTTTCGGCACAGCGCCATTTGGTCTGGTTTCATACTGAACTGGCCTTGCCCATTTTTCTGGTCTCCATGGTGCTGATCGGTGCGAGCTTCACCCTGCGCCACCAACGTGGCGGGCGCACGGGGCTGATGGTGATGTTTGCCGTTATATTGGCCTTTGTCACCTATTTCATCCGCAACTTCGCGCTGGTTCTGGGCGAAAATGGTCAATTGCCCGCGCTTTTAGCAGCGTGGGCGCCACCCTTTGCAGCCATCGGGATTTCGATGGGGTTTCTGCTCCACAATGAGGATGGATAATGCGCGTCCTCTCGATGTTGTTTTTACTATTGGCACCAGTGGTGGCCAGCGCCCAAGGTGCGGCCACTTTGGTGGCCGACAGGGTTGAACTGAATGGGGAAGATCAACTGATCGCCAGCGGCAATGTCGAAGTACTGTTTGACGGCAACCGCCTGACAGCCAGCCAGATCACCTATGATGAGCCAAGCGACACGCTGCGGATTTTGGGCCCGATTGTTATTCAGGCCAATGACGGCACCATTTTAACAGCAGATAGCGCGACATTGGACCCACGGCTTGAAAACGGGATACTGCAAAGCGCGCGGATCGTTTTGGATCAACAACTGCAATTGGCCGCCTACCAGATTGATCAACGCGATGGCCGGTTTTCACAGCTTTATAAAACCACCGCTACATCCTGCCGGGTTTGCGGCACGGCCCCCCCACTATGGGATATCCGCGCCGAACGAGTCGTTTATGACGAGCAAGAGCAACAAATCTACTTCAGCAACGCCACCCTGCGGGTAAAAGGTACGCCAATCCTTTGGTTGCCGCAAATGCGCCTGCCCGACCCTGACCTTGAACGATCCACTGGACTGCTGGTGCCCGAACAGCGCAACACCACACAACTGGGTTTCGGTGTAAAGCTGCCGTATTTCATCACGCTCGGTGATCATCGGGATCTGACCATCACACCCTATCTATCGTCCGAGACCACCACACTGGAGTTGCGCTACAGACAGGCTTTCGCCACAGGCGATATCACAGTTGAGGGGGCGATCAGTGACGATACCGTTGTGGACGGAAACCGCTCTTATCTGTTTGCAGAAGGGACATTTTATCTTGGCGACAGCTATCAGCTGATCTTTGACCTCGAAACGGTCAGCGACAAGGCGTATCTGGTTGACTATGATTATGCAGACAAAGACCGGCTGGACAGTGCGGTTCAACTGCTGCGGGTCGATGATGACACTCTCTATAATGCACGCCTGACCTATTATCAGACCTTGCTTGATGACGAAGACAATGCATCGTTGCCCCCGATTGTTGCAGATATATCCTATGAAACCAGTTGGGAGCCAACCTTTGGCGGTATTCTACGCTATGGGACAAGCTTTGATCTGGCCTACCGGACCGATGACACGGACGGCGACGACGGACGCGATGTCAGCCGGATCGGAGCGGATGGTAGCTGGTCTGACAGCTGGGTTCTGCCCCACGGCGTGCTGGCCGAAGCACAGATCGGTTTGCGCGCGGACGTTTATGTTGTTGATGATGACGATGACTTCGCTGACGAAGACCTACGTGTCGCCCCCACCACGGGGTTTACTTTGCGTTGGCCGCTGGCACGGTTGGGCAACAATGGGACATCGCACCTGCTTGAACCCGTGGTAAGCCTGAGTTGGTCTGACAGCTATGGCGCTACGCCCCCCAACGAAGACAGCCTGCGCACCGAACTGGATTGGGCGAACCTGACCGCAGCATCGCGTTTTGCAGGGGAAGACCGCATTGAAACAGGCGCGCAGGCCGCCGCAGGGCTGCAATGGACACGGTTTGGCGCTGGCGGCGTGACATCAACCGTCAGCTTTGGACGCATCATCAGGCAGGAAACGCAGGACGGATTTACAGCAACATCAGGGTTGGACGGGAAAAACTCTGACTGGCTTGTCGCCGGCCAAATTACGGCGCCCGGCGGGTTCCTGATCGATGCGCGCAGCCTGTGGGACGACGATGACGGGCTTACCGTAGCTGACAGCAGGGTTGCATGGCAAAATGACCGGGTATCGCTTGGGGCCAACTATGTATGGTTAGGCCCCGATGCCGACGAAGACCGCACGAGCACAATTTCAGAATGGGAGGTTGACGCTGCCTTTGATCTGAACACGACATGGACGCTAGAGGTTGACGGACGCTATGATGTCGCCGCAGATGAGCCAATAAGCGCCGGAATGGGCCTTGAATGGCAAAACGAATGCGTGACCGTGACCGTTTCGGCCTCGCGCCGCTTCACGTCTTCCAGTACGGTTGATGCAACAACGACTTATGGGATAAGCGGCACTATCGGGAGCTTTGATGCAGGGCAAACAACCGGTAGCACGGCAACAGGATGCGGATACTAGACGAATGAAGAGTTTCAGGATGCTTAAAGGACAGATAGCTGCCGTGATAGCGGCACTTTGCATGTGTACAGGCGCGCTCGCTCAAGGCCAGTTGACCCCGGTGATCACCGTCAATGACAGGGTAATCACCCAATATGAGCTGACACAGCGGATCCGCCTGCTTGAGGTGTTCCGCACCCCCGGCGATCTGAACGAAGCAGCCCGCACCGCCCTGATCGAAGATCGCTTAAAGCAGCAGGAAATGGCGCGCTTTGGGGTCGCAGTGTCCGAAGCTGCACTGCAGCAAGCGATGGAAGAATTTGCCGGACGGGCCAATATGAACTTGCCGCAGTTCACTCAGGTCTTGGCGCAAAATAACATTGATATCAGCACCTTGCGTGACTTTGTCGAAGTGGGAATCCTTTGGCGCGATTTTGTAAGGTCGCGGTTTAACCGCGAGGTCAACATCACCGATGCCGATATCGAACGGGCCATTGCCCAGCAGGGCAATACGTCATCACAACTTGAAGTGCTGTTGAGCGAAATTATCATTGCGCCGCCAGCAGGCCGCGAGGCGGACGCACGCCAAGCCGCTGAGCAAATCTCGCGGATGCGGTCGTTTGCAGATTTCGAGGCGGCGGCACGTCAGGTATCGGCACTGCCCTCACGTGAAAATGGCGGGAGACTGGACTGGACGCCGGTGAATAACTTCCCGCCGCAGATTCGCAGCATTGTGCTTGATTTGGAACCAGGCGAGGTCACCGACCCCATCGAAATCCCAAATGCCATCGCGTTGTTCCAGTTGCGCGGCACGCGTGAGGCCGTTCAGGCCGCCCCAACACCGGTCAGCATCGAATATGCCGCATACTATATCCCCGGCGGGCGCAGCGATGCGGGGCTGACACAGGCAGCTACTGTGCGTGATCAGGTCGATACCTGTGATGATCTCTATGGCGTAGCGCGCAACCAACCTGTCGAGGTATTAGACCGCCTGACCGAGGCACCTGCAGCCATCTCAAATGACGTCGCCCTTGAACTAGCCCGGCTTGATCCCGGCGAAGTGTCCTATAATCTGACCCGCGACAATGGTGAAACACTGGTGTTCCTGATGCTATGCGCGCGCAACAATGCAGGTGCGGATGGCATTAATCGGGAGGGCATCCGCAACCAAATCCGCGGTCAGCGACTGACCGCACTTGCCGACGCTCTACTTGAGGATCTGCGGGCCTCTGCCGTCATCCGCCCCTGATGCAACCTATTGCGATCAGTTGCGGTGAACCGGCGGGGATCGGGCCTGAAATCGCTGTTATGGCCTGGCAGGCTCTTAAAAACGAAGTGCCCCTGCTCTGGCTAGGTGATCCACAACATCTGCCTGAGGGCACGGATTACCACGCCGCCACGGACCCGGCTGATATCCACCCGTTCAAACTGACCGTTCTGGCACGCGACTTCGGCAGCCTCGCCACGCCCGGACGCCCTAATCCCGCCCATGCCAGTGGCGTAATCAGTGCGATCGCAGATAGTGTGGCCTTGGTGCAATCAGGAGCGGCCCGCGCCCTTTGCACGGCGCCGATCCACAAGGCCGCGCTGATTGATGGTGCTGACTTCGCATACCCCGGACATACTGAATATCTTGCCGCATTGGCAGGCACCGATCAGGTGGTGATGATGTTGGCTTGCGACGCACTCCGGGTGGTGCCCACCACCATCCACATCGCGCTGGCAGAGGTCCGCAACGCACTGACCGCCAGCTTGCTCACTGATACATTGCTGATCACACACGCAGCCCTGCGCCGCGACTTTGGCATCACCAAGCCGCGCATCGCCGTTGCAGGCCTCAACCCGCACGCAGGCGAAGACGGCAAGATGGGCTGTGAGGAGATCGAGATGATCACGCCCGTGCTAAACGCACTGCGTGCGCAAGGCATGGACATCGCCGGGCCGATGTCAGCCGATACAATGTTCTACGCCGGTGCTCGCAAAAACTATGACGTCGCCGTCTGCATGTATCACGATCAGGCACTGATCCCGATCAAGACACTCGATTTTTCCGGCGGCGTGAACGTCACCCTTGGCCTGCCCTTCATCCGCACATCGCCCGACCACGGCACAGCATTTGATATCGCGGGACAAGGCCGCGCCGACGCCACCTCCATGATCGCCGCCATCCGCATGGCCGCACAAATGGCCGACGCCCGTGATTGACGACCTGCCACCCCTGCGCGAGGTGATCGCGACCCATGATCTTGCCGCAAAGAAATCGCTCGGTCAGAACTTTCTGCTGGACCTCAACCTCACCGCCAAGATTGCACGGCTTGCAGGCGACCTGTCGGGCGCGGATGTTCTCGAAATCGGGCCCGGTCCGGGCGGCCTGACCCGCGGTCTACTGGCGGAAGGCGCGCGCCGGGTACTGGCGATCGAGAAAGACCCACGCTGTATGCCTGCCTTGGCAGAAATCGCCGCCGCCTACCCCGACAGGCTGCAAGCCATCAACGGCGACGCGCTCACGGTAAACCCGCTTGAACACCTGACACAACCTATCAAAATTGCAGCCAACCTGCCCTATAACGTCGGCACCGAACTGCTGGTGCGTTGGCTGACACCACCAGACTGGCCGCCCTTCTGGCACAGCCTGACGCTGATGTTTCAACGCGAGGTCGCCCAAAGGATAGTCGCAGCACCCGGTAGCAAGGCATACGGTCGGCTGGCGCTGCTGGCCCAATGGCGCAGTGATCCAAAAATCGTGATGGACCTACCACCAGAGGCGTTCAGCCCGCCGCCCAAAGTCAACTCAGCCGTGGTACACCTGACGGCCCTACCCACACCACGATACCCCGCAGACCCTGGCACATTGAACAAAGTGGTCGCAGCGGCGTTCAACCAGCGGCGCAAAATGCTGCGCTCAGCACTTAAATCCGTCAGCCCCGATATCGAAGACCACTTGATCGCCGCCGGGATCAAACCCACCGAACGGGCCGAACAGGTGGGGCTAGAAGCCTTCTGCGCCTTGGCACGCAGCCTTCAGAAAGCCTGATACTGCGGCCTTGGTTCTCAACCTGACCACTGGTCCGCCATACCCAGACAAAGCCGCCTCTATTGCGGCCTCAAAACGCGCGCCGCCCATCAGGGCGCGTGTAAAGAACCGCAATTGGCGCGGACCGGGCCAATCCCGGTTGCCATCAGGATGTTCCGGCCGGTTGCGCCCCAAATAATACATACTGCGACGAAAGATACGCCACGCCCGCAATCCCGGTGACGTGTCACACCAGACCACCAGCGTTGCACTGTTCAGTACCTCATTTGACAAAATCGACGGCCCCCCTTCGAGGACCCAACGATCACCAGCCAAAGCCATCTTACGCCGTGACGCGACCTCAGCCTGCGGGCGGTGCTGCCAACGGGTCAAAAGCGCCAACGCGTCGTTATGAATAACGGGGATGTCATATTGTTCCGCAATCTGCCTTGCCAACCATGTCTTGCCAGCACCATTCGCACCAACCACAATGGCCCGCTCAAACACCTCTGTCTTTCTTCGTCCAATCAAACTTCCGCCGGAGGCATCCCCATCTGTCCAAAGAAAAAGCCCCCCGAAATCGGAGGGCTTTATCATCACTCTGCAGCCTCAGGCGCATTGCCCTCATCAGGCACGTTGCGCGGCTTGCGTGGCCTGCGCGGTTTGCGCGGTTTTTCTTCGGGCGTCTCAACCAACCCGCTCTCGCCTGCGTCAGCCGCCACATCGGGCTGATCCATGATGGCCGGATCGCCTGCGGCAGCCTCTTGCGCTTTCAAACGCTCTTGGCGTTCGCGGTCACGCTCGGCCTGACGCTGGCGGTTTTGCTCTTCCTGCTCTTCGCGTTTGGCCTCGACCTCGCGCTGCGCTTCGGCCAGCATGCGGGTGTAGTGTTCTGCGTGTTGGGCAAAGTTCTCGGCATCCACCCGGTCGCCAGATAAAACGGCGTCGCGGTGAAGCTGATTGTATTTTTCAATAATCTGCTGCGGGGTGCCGCGCACCTTGCCGTCTGGGCCAGAGCTGTCAAACACCCGGTTAATGATGTTTCCGCCCGAGGGCCGGTTATTGCGGTTCTTATTCCGCGACCGTGACTTCGATGATCTCATGTAAGTGCTTTCAAGCCTTTGGCTGTCGTTACGCTAAACCACATCGCGCTCTCTATGCGCGTTTTTTTCTCGGAGCCTTGCAAAAATGTCTGGCAACTCATCGGGGGGAGGTCAGTGGCGAGCCTCGTCCCATCCAATGGCTACTGAATAAACATGTGGGTGGGGCCAAGACAAGGCTAAAGTGAAAAAAAGGCGCTATTTGCCGCTTGTTGGGCGGGTCTTGGCCTGAATTTACGGCTTTCGCGCCTCTACAACCCGGTCGCGATGATCAAGGTCCGGGATCACGCGAATCTGCTGCAACTCTGCGTCTCGCATCATCTCAGACACAGCCTCAGCCTGCGTCGCCCCGATCTCGACAATCAGGCGCCCGCCCGGTGTCAGGTAGTCGGGCGCTCCGGCGATGATCTTATTATAAGCGGTCAGGCCGTCGGCTTCGTCGGTGAGTGCTATGCGGGGTTCATGCAAGCAGACCTCTGGTTGCAGATCGTCCATTTCATCAGCCGCAATGTAGGGCGGGTTGGCGACAATCAGATCAAATGGATCTCTGATCGCCGCCATCCAATCGCTTTGTACAAATCTGACGCGCGCTTGCACGCCATGCCGTTGGGCATTGCACGAGGCAATCGTTAATGCAGCAGATGATGCATCTCCACCGATGCCCGTGGCCTTTGGGTTCTCGGCCAGCAATGTAACCAAGATACACCCTGACCCTGTTCCCAAGTCCAAAACCCGCTCAAACGGGTCGCGCAACGCCACCTCAATCAGCGTCTCGGTCTCAGGCCGCGGATCCAGCACATCCTTGGTAACCTGAAAACTGCGGCCATAGAAATCACGCGTTCCTATCAAATGCGACACAGGTTCAAACTGCGCACGCCGGGCAATCAGCGCGTCAAAACGGGTGGCAACCTCCTCTGTCACATCCTCAGACAGGATCAAGGTCACGCGGCTGGCATCCACACCGGATGCATAAGCGAAAAGCTTGCGCGCATCCCGCGCGCTGTCGGACACACCGGCAGCGGCCAATTGCTTAACAGCCATGGCCAGCATCTGGCTGCCTGTCACGCGCCCATTTCCGCCAGCAACGTCGCTTGCGCATCGGCTTGCAAGGCGCTCACGATTTCTTCCAGATCGCCCTGCATCACCTGCCCCAGCGAATAAAGCGTCAGGTTAATGCGGTGGTCCGTCATCCGCCCCTGCGGAAAATTATAGGTCCTGATCCGCTCGGATCGATCCCCCGACCCCACCTGGGCCTTACGATCAGCAGAGCGTTCATCATCAACCTTCTGCCGTTCCAGATCAAACAGCCTGGTCTTGAGCACCTGCATCGCGATCTCGCGGTTGCGGTGCTGCGATTTCTCGGAGCTCACGACGATAATCCCGGTCGGCTCATGCAAAATCCGCACAGCAGAATCCGTCGTATTCACGTGCTGCCCGCCGGACCCCGACGCGCGCATCGTATCAATCCGAATATCGCTTGGATTGATTTCAATATCCACATCCTCGGCCTCTGGCAGCACCGCGACGGTGGCGGCGGAGGTATGGATGCGCCCCCCGCTTTCTGTCTCGGGCACACGCTGCACGCGGTGCACGCCGCTCTCGTATTTCATCTTGGCAAAGACGCCGTCGCCCACGATACGGGCGACAACCTCTTTCACGCCGCCCAATTCGCTCAGACTTTCTTCCAATATCTCAAACCGCCACCCCTGCTTTTCAGCATAGCGCTGGTACATGCGCAGCAGATCGGCAGCAAAAAGACCCGCCTCATCGCCCCCCGTCCCCGGTCTGATCTCCAACAGCGCAGGGCGCGCATCCGCGGCATCTTTCGGCAAAAGCGCAAGCTGCACATCATGCTCAGACGCCGCCAAAGCCGCCTTCAGGTCTGGCAGTTCGGCCTCGGCCAATTCCTTCATCTCGGGGTCCGCCAGCATCGCTTCAGCATCTTCAATCTGCTGAACCAGCGCTTTATAGGCCGTCACCGTCTCAACCACAGGGCGTAGTTCAGCATATTCCTTGCCCAAGGCTGCAATCTCATTGCCAGCCGAACCATCAGCCATCTTCGCCTCCAGAAACTGGAACCGGTCGATCAGCTGTTCAATTCTATCCGAGGCAATCATGGTTAACCGCTTGGCTGATCACAACGGCGCGGTCAAGGGGCCAAGCGTTTCCAGCCAACCCGCAATCCGGGCCTTGTTCACACCCAGATCCGAACGGCCAAACCGCAATCGGCCATAGATTACCAAGAGATCACCCTGCACCGCTACGGTTGTGTGATCGGGAAAGCCCCACAGGGCCGAACGCGTTTGAAAGGTAATCATGCCTTCGCCAACGCTGCCTGCGATCAGTTTGGTGCGCGGCGTCGCCAGCGCGCGTTGTTCGATGGCAGTCAAAACCTCGGCTGCGGGGGCCGTGATCCGGCGGACCGCACGAAAGGACCCTTCGCCGACATGATCACCGGGCTCTGCCGCATCGGGCATCTGGTGCCATCGCGCCGCATCTGTCGGCGCAAACCGGACATAGGCCATCAACCCAAGGATCAGGACCACAAGTAGGATCAGGATGCGCAAGATATCTCTCCGTCTGTCAACTGTACGTACAGCATCTGTACGCTGTCTGTACGCTATCTGTACGGCACGCCCGGCAGGATCGACAGCATCTCGAACATCAGGTTCGCCCCGGTCAGCGCCGTATTGCCCGAGGTATCATAAGGCGGCGAGACTTCAACCAAATCGCAGCCTACGATGTTCAAACCGCGCAGGCCGCGGATCAGTTCCATCGCTTGCGGGGTCGTCAGACCGCCGATTTCCGGCGTACCGGTGCCGGGGGCATAGGCCGGATCGAGACTGTCGATGTCGTAGGTGATGTAACACGGTTGATCACCAATTTTCGCTTTGATATCAGTGGCCAAGGGTGTCAGCGACTTATGCCATAGGTCCGGCGCCAGGTATTGATTGAAGCCCCAACCAGCAGCTTCGGTAAAGTCATCTGCCGTGTAGCCTGTGCCACGTAACCCGATCTGAAACACCTTGTCCGGCGTGATAAGCTTTTCTTCATAGGCGCGACGGAAAACAGTGCCGTGCGTTTCACGTTCACCAAACATCTCATCGTTCACATCGGCATGAGCATCTACATGCACCAAGGCCAGCGGCCCGTGCTTTTCAGCCACCGCACGAAGCACCGGCAAGGTCAACGTATGGTCCCCACCAAGGGTCATAGGAATGAAATTACACTTTAAATATGCGGTGTAAGTTTCTGTAATAATGCGGATACTCTCACTCAGAGAAAAGGTATTAATCGCCACATCACCTAGGTCTGCACATTGCAATGCATCGAATGGTGCCGCCCCCGTTTGGATGTTGTAAGGTCGGATCATCGCCGATTGCTCACGCAGCTGCTTTGGCCCCATCCGCGTGCCAGAGCGCCATGACGTGCCGATATCCATGGGGATACCAATGAAGCCCACGTCAAGCCCCTCTGCCGTCTCGGCCTCAGGCAAGCGCATAAAGGTCTGCGGCCCGGAAAAGCGTGCCAAGTCATTGCCGGATATAGGCTGGTTCGGCATCACTTTTTCCTTCTATTCCAAAGCGCAAGACAGCACAGCTCCATCGCGACATGAGCGCCTGCAATGGCGGTCGCACCGGTGGTGTCATAAGGCGGCGATACCTCAACCACATCGCCACCCACCATATTGATGCCCGCTATGTCACGCAGCATCGCTGCGGCCTGCCAAGAGGCCAGACCACCCCAAACGGGCGTTCCCGTACCCGGTGCAAAGGCCGGGTCCAGCGCATCAATATCGAAGCTCACGTAAGCCGGATGATCCCCCACCCGCGCCTTGATCTGATCGGCCACCCAGGCACTGCCCTTTTCATGACAGGTGCGGGCATCGATGTAAGGCATGCCCAGATAATCCTCACATTCTGTGCGAATACCAATCTGGATCGAGCGGGTCACATCCACAACGCCCAGCTTCACGGCCTTGTACATCATCGTGCCGTGATCAATGCGGGCCATGTCATCGTCGGGCCATAGGTCAGAATGGGCATCAAACTGCACCACAGACAGGGGGCCATATTTCTCAGCATAAGCGCGCAAAATCGGCAACGTGATAAAGTGATCGCCACCCAAAGTGATCGTCCCGCACCCTTGCGCCAGAATGCCCGCGATATGGGCCTGCAACAGGTCCGGCACGCCCGGCACATCGGCATAATCAAAGGGCATATCGCCATAATCCGCGATGGCAAATTCGCTCAACGGATCAAACCCATCCCAGCCATAAGGCGGATCAAAGGGTTGCAGGCTGGACGCTTCCCGGATCGCGCGCGGACCAAACCGGGTGCCGGGGCGGTGTGTCACCGCCTGATCAAACGGCACGCCCGTCACAGCCAGATCAAACCCGGTCAAATCCTTGGTGTAGGCGCGGCGCAAGAACGACGTCGCTCCGCCAAAGGCGTTCTCATAGGCCAGCCCGCGGGGATCGCCGCCTGCAAACGCCCGATCAGCCGTATCTCTCGCTTTACTTAATGTCACCGCCCCACCTCTTTCTTCGTCCAATCAAACTTCCGCCGGAGGCTCCGACGCCTGTAAGGCAAAACCTATCCAACGGGTAACGCGCGCTCCACCAAACGCGCAAAATATGACGCCCCAGCAGGCGCTGCCGCATCGGCAAAATCATAGGCAGGATGATGCAAACCCGCGCTGTCACCATTGCCAATAAAAAGATAAGCGCCGGGGCGTTGTTCAAGGAAATAGGCAAAATCCTCCGCCCCCATTTCATATTGGCGCGTATCATCAACATCGGGTGAAACTTCGCGTGCGACATCGGCTGCAAATGCAGTTTTCGCGGCATCATTGATCGTCGCCGGATAGCCGTATTCATAAACCAGTTCTGCCTGCACGTTATAGGCAGCAGCATGCCCATTCACGATCTCGGTCAGGCGCTTATGCACCATCGCTCGTGTCTCTTTTGACATCGTGCGGATCGTGGCGTTGATATAGGCCTTATCGGGAATGATATTGTCCGCAGTGCCGGTATGGATCTGTGTGACGGAAATCACCAAATCCTCATAGGCTTTGTTGTTGCGGCTCACGATGGTCTGGATTGCATTTACCATGCCAACTGCGGCCACAACGGGGTCAGCAGTCTCGTAAGGATAAGCGCCATGTCCACCTATGCCTGTGATGTGGATATGCACAGTGTCAACGGCCGCCAAAATCGGGCCGGGGGTCGTATAAAAGGTCCCGACCGCGTCACCGGGGCCACTGTGCAGCGCGTAGACTTCCTGAACATCAAACCGATCAAGAACGCCCTCTTGCACCATCACCTGACCGCCACCACCGCCCTCTTCGGCGGGTTGAAAAATCAGCGCAACACTGCCTGCAAAATTGCGGGTTTCAGCCAGATAGCGCGCCGCGCCCAACAACATGGTTGTATGCCCATCATGACCGCAGGCGTGCATCTTGCCATGAACGGTTGAGGCATAGGGCAACCCTGTTTCTTCTTGCATCGGCAGCGCATCCATATCGGCACGCAATCCAATCGTCGGGCCAGCCGCCTTGCCGTTGATAATCGCGACCACACCAGAGGTGGCGATCCCCTCATGGATTTCATCCACGCCAAAGTCCTGTAATCTTTCCACGACGAATTTGGCGGTTTCAAAACATGCGAACTGCAACTCCGGGTGCATGTGTAAATGCCTGCGCCACGCAGTCATGTCTTCGGCAAAATCGGCGATACGATTGATAATAGGCATGGCGGGTCCGTTGGTCTCTTTGGTTGCCCGCACAGTTGACCGCAACATAACTGCCTGCGCAATGGCCGATCCGCAGCTACGCCCCGAAAATAAAATCGTCTGTCGCGGGAATAGATCTGACAGCCCGCGCGTATTGCCTTCTAAGGACGGCATTTTCGCGGTCCTGCATCACATATAACAGGAATGAAGCATGCTCAAACGTACAAAGGCTCGCGCCACCTTTCGCACAGCGCTCAAACAAACAGCGCTGGCCGCTGTTTTTCTTTCACCTACGGTCGCCTCGGCTGACTGGAGCGGCGGTTACGCTGGTCTGCAATTGGATGCATTGGTTGGTGACGATGTTTTCGTTACAACCATTTTCGAAGGCATCGCTGTGCCGGAAGACTCTCTCGAAGTAGACACCGTCTTTTCCGGTTTTGCTGGCTATCAGCTTCAGCAAGGCGACTTTGTCATCGGCGGCGAACTCGCGATCGGACAAGCCAACGGCCTGACAGCTGATGGCTTTGACAGCATTGCAACCGACGCCCGCCTCATCGATATCAAAGCGCGTGTTGGGTATGATCTGGGTGAAACTCTGATTTACGGCGTTGCTGGCTTTTCCCAGTCGCGCCTGCTTGATGTTGACGAAGAGGAAGACTTTCTAGGCCTCGATCTCGATACATCAACCGGGGTCAACTACGGCTTCGGCGTAGACTATCGGATCACTAACCAGTTCACTGTCGGCGCTGAGTATCTGATCCGTGATTTGGCGACTGAAGATGAATTCGATGAATTTACTTCGGTACGCATCGATTCAAAAGTCGAATCACTGGGCATTCGTGCCGCGTATAACTTCTAAAATGCGCGCCGCACCTTGTGGGCAGTCGCTTGGACGCCTGCAAGGTGCTTGCGCATTGCGCAGCGGCATTCACAAGGATAACGACCATGAAAAAGAAACCTATTTCTTTCAAAAATAGCTTTGCGACGACATGCCTGCTTATGGCCTGGCTCCCGTCAGCTGGCCTGGCCGACTGGAGCGGTGGTTACGCCGGGCTGTCGCTGGGTCAATCGACATCCGGCGAAATGAGCGCCGATGATGAGGGATTTACGGACGTCTCAACATTCGAAACTGACCCGATTTTGAGCGCCTTTGGCGGGTATCAAATCCAGCAGGGCCTGATCATCTACGGCGGTGAAATCGAGATTGCGCGACAGACCAATGTGGATCAACGTTTTGACGACGGCGATGAGCTTAGCTTTGACGCAAGCTTTATCGATCTCAAGGCGCGGGCCGGATATGATCTTGGTTATAGCATGGTCTATGGGGTCTTGGGGTATTCACAAGTCAACGCGGAAGCTGCGGCTGGCGAAGATGTCGACTTTGACGGTGCAAGTTTTGGGCTTGGTGTTGATTATCAATTCAACGATCAATTCACGCTTGGTGCCGAGTATCTTGCGCGGCGGACCACTGGCACAAACGATGACGGTATTGATGCAGATGTGGACTTTGACACGCTCGCCGTGCGCGCATCGTTCAACTTCTAAGCTGTCCCGCAGCTTGTACCTTGGCGCGCCGTCTGCATTTCGCTAGCGTCGCGCCAACCGATGCGAGGTGCCATGACCGAAAACCCGTTAATCCACGACCCGCATGGCGGCATGCCCCGCCTGCTGGAAATCATGCGCCGCCTGCGCGACCCTGAAACCGGATGTCCTTGGGATATCGAACAGGACTTCAACACCATCGCCCCCTACACCATCGAAGAGGCCTATGAGGTCGCTGATGCCATTGCCCGCAGCGATTGGGACGAGTTGGAAGGCGAATTGGGCGATCTGTTGTTACAAACCGTCTATCACAGCCAGATGGGGACCGAGGCAGGTCATTTCACCTTTGACAGCGTCGTCCGCAACATCAGCGACAAAATGGTCGCCCGCCACCCGCATGTCTTCGGCGATGCCTCGCGGGATAAATCGGCGGAACAGCAAACCGCCGATTGGGAAAAGATCAAAGCGGCAGAACGCGCCGGTAAGGCACAGCAACGTACGCTTGATGGCGTAGCGCTTGGTTTGCCGGGCCTGACGCGCGCGGTGAAGCTGCAAAAACGGATGGCGCGGGTTGGCTTTGACTGGGACAAAACAGACAGCGTTCTGGATAAGATTGTCGAAGAAAGCCGCGAATTGGTTGAAGCGCGCGACCAGCTTTCGCAGGATGAGGTTGAAGCCGAATTTGGCGATCTGATTTTTGTGATGGCAAATCTGGCGCGCCATCTGGGCGTCGACCCAGAAGCCGCCGTGCGCCGCACCAATGCCAAAGTGGAGCGGCGCTTTGCAGCAATCGAAGACCGGCTTGCGGCCTTGGGAAAGACGCCCAATCAAAGTGATCTGGCCGAGATGGACGCTTTGTGGGATCAGGTAAAAGCCGCCGAAAAAGACGCATGATAAGGGCATAACGGAAGGTTGCGATGCAAATGAAGGATGTCAGCGCCATCATCACCGGTGGCGCTTCGGGTTTGGGTGCCGCGACGGCAGAGGCCTTTGTTGCGGCGGGTGCCACTGTCACGATCTTTGACCGTGATCGCGCAGGTGCAGACTTTGCCAACCGCATCGGTGCGGCATTTGCACAGGTGGACGTGACGGATGAAACCAGCGTGACCGCCGGTCTTGATCAGGCCGGTGCCATCAATGTCGCGATCAACTGCGCAGGCATTGCCACCGCCGAAAAGACGCTGGGGCGCGACGGGCCGCATCGGCAGGACAGCTTTACGCGCACTATCGATATCAACCTCAACGGCACGTTTAATGTGGCCCGGTTGGCAGCGGCACGCATAGGCCCCGGTGGTGTGATCATCAACACCGCCTCGGTCGCGGCCTTTGATGGGCAAAAAGGTCAGGCAGCCTATGCCGCCTCCAAGGCCGGGATTGCGGGGCTATCGCTGCCCATGGCACGCGACCTGGCGCGTAACGGGATACGCGTGATGGCGATTGCGCCAGGGATTTTCCGCACACCGATGCTGGAAAGTCTGGGCCAAGAGGTGATGGATGGATTGGCCCAAGACGTGACCTACCCTGCCCGGCTGGGTGATCCGGCAGAGTTTGCAGCCCTCGCGCGGTTTATCGTGGAGTGCGACTATCTGAACGGGACAACCATCCGTCTGGATGGCGCGCTGCGGATGCCTTAGCCGGCTGCTTTTTCTTCGAGGATTAACCATTCGTCTTCCGCTTCGGATAGCGCGGTTTGACGGGCAACCAAGGCTTCCGTGGCCTTTTGAAACTTCACTGGTTGCTTAGTGAACAACTCGGGATCAGCAAGTAGCTCTTCGAGTTTCGCAATCTCCGCAGTGATCGTATCAATCAAATCCGGCAACTCTTCCAATCGGTGCTTTTCGGTGAACGATAGTCCCGTCACCACCTTCTTTTCCGCAGGTTTTTCCTTCTTGGCCAATGGCTTGCTTGCCTGTTTCGCCTCAACAAAATCGCCGCCCCGTTGCGCGCGATAGTCCGACCAGCCACCGGCATAGACCACGGCCTGCCCGTTGCCTTCCATCGCGATGGTCGTGGTCGCAACCCGGTCCAGAAAGTCACGATCGTGACTGACCAGAAGCACAGTACCATCATAATCGCCAAGGATGTCCTGCAACAGATCCAACGTCTCAATGTCCAGATCGTTGGTTGGTTCGTCTAGCACCAACAAGTTGCTTTCCCGCGCCATCAGCCGCGCCAGCAAGAGACGTGCTTTTTCGCCACCCGACAATGACCGGACCGGTGCGCGCGCTTGGGCTTCGTTGAACAGAAACTCTTTCAGGTAGCCCACAACATGTTTGGGATTGCCCCGCACCATCACCTGATCAGACTTGCCTGACACGCCCAGTTCAGGGTCATTGGCCAGATTTTCCCACAAGGTCATCTCTTCGTTCAGCGCCGCGCGGGTCTGGTCAAAGACCGCAATATCTAGGTTTGTACCCAGTTTGACCGATCCTTCGTCAGGGGCCACCTGCCCCAGTAGCATCTTGATCAACGTCGTTTTCCCAACACCATTGGGACCAACAAAGGCGATCCGGTCGCCGCGTTGCACGGTCAGATCAAAATTCCTGACAATAGATTTGCCGTCAAAGGTTTTGGTCAGGCCAAAGGCCTCCATCACCTTTTTGCCAGAAGTGCTGCCGCCATCAAAGGCCATCGCCGCTGTGCCCTGCCGCGTGATTTGTGCGGCCCGCTGTGCGCGCAATTCCTGCAAGGCACGCACACGGCCTTGGTTGCGCTTGCGCCGGGCCGAGATGCCTTCGACGGCCCAACGCGCCTCGGCCTTGATCTTGCGGTTCAGCTTGTGGCGCTGCTGGTCTTCTTCTTCCCAGATCTTGTCGCGCCAGCCTTCGAAATGTTCAAACCCTTGTTCGGCCCGGCGCACCTGTCCCCGGTCGATCCACAGCGTTGCGCGGGTGAGCGCGCGCAAGAATGCGCGGTCGTGGCTGATCAGGACAAATCCTGCGCGGGTCGCCTTAAGCTCGTTTTCAAGCCAGGCAATCGCCTCGATATCCAAGTGGTTGGTCGGCTCGTCCAACAACATCAGCTCTGGCGCTTCTGCCATCAGCTTGGCCAATGCCGCGCGCCTGCGTTCCCCGCCAGACGCTGTATTCACATCGCCTGCAGGGTCAAATTTCAGACCTTCGGCGACCATATCCACCTTATAGGCCTCATCAATATCTAACCCGCTGGACGCATAGTCACCCAAAGTGGCGAAACCGGCCATCGTCGGGTCTTGCTCCATGTACCCTACCTGCACGCCGGGGGCGGCCACGCGGGTGCCGCTGTCGGGCAGTACCAGTCCCGCCATGACCTTCATCAACGTTGATTTACCTGATCCGTTGCGGCCGACGAGGGCGACACGATCCCCCGGTTGGACAATCAAAGACAGGTCTTCAAAAACAGGATCGCCACCAAAGGTCAGCGCAATGTCAGAGACTTGGAGAAGCGGAGTTTTAGCCATGCTTGCGTGGCTATGACAGTGACGTGATAAGCGCAAGTGAATGCCTTGGCGAACTGTGCCCAAAGACCTAGGTTATCTGGCAATACAGATGAAAGGACCGCCAAACCAATGGATAAGATCGTGAAATCAGACGCCGAGTGGCGCGCGCAACTGTCAGATATGGCCTATAAGGTGACACGCAAGCATGGGACCGAACGGGCCGGCACGCATGAAGATTTCCCCAAGGACCCCGGCACCTACATGTGCATCTGTTGCGACGCCCCTTTGTTCGATCAAGAGGCCAAGTTCGAAAGCGGGACCGGCTGGCCGTCGTTTTATCAACCTGTTGATGGCGAAATGGTCGGCGAAAGCGTGGACCGCAGTTTCTTCATGAAACGGACCGAGGTGCATTGTAACCGCTGTGATGCGCATCTGGGGCATGTGTTCCCCGACGGTCCACAACCCACAGGGTTACGGTACTGCATCAACGGGGTTGCATTGGCGTTCGAGCCTGAGGAGTGAGTTTAGATGCCGATCATCGGCGCATTGATCGAATTCTGGTGTGGAAACTGACTATAAAACAGAATAGTACGCACCGACAGCAGATTGTGACCGGCTAGTATAACAAGCACTAACTTGCGCATTCGCAGACATCGCGACACCGTCAGTTATATCCAGACGAGATGTAGGTCATAGATGTGGCAAATATTGTAAAGCACTAACGGGCATACCTAAGGAAACACAACTTTATTCAGTTTGTCTGATTGGTACTAACGTGCGCATCTCCAAGAAAAGCCCCCCTAAAAAACGTCCAACTTACTTCTTGAAAGACGCCTTTATTGACAAAAAGGTTGTTATCGCGATTTGCACGCATAACCGCCGCGAATTACTCCTGGCAGCTCTAAAAGCAGTCTCAAAGCTTGAAACCGAAGCCTATTATGACGTCTCTGTTCTCATTATTGAAAATGAAAAGGAACCCAAGCTGGGCGCTGAATTGAGCGCTTTGGACTTTCCGTTCGACATTCATCATGTGCATGAACCGGCGCTTGGTCTTGTAAGCGGGCGTAACCGTTCACTGGACGAGGCTGAAAAGATGGGCGCAGACTGGCTTGGTCTGTTGGACGATGATGATCAAGTGCACGAACACTGGCTGTTACGGCTTGAACAGGCCGCATCAGAACTGCCAGATTGCCTTGCCTTCTTTGGGCAAGACAAGGAAAAATTGCCGCCAGATTACTCTGAGTACCTTGGCGCTGTTCGGCCACGCGATAAGAAGCTTGGCACAGCACCCACCATTCTGAAAACTGGCAATTGCATGATTGGACGCGCTATCTTTGCATCTGATCATTATGGATTTCGGTTTGATCCGCGGTTCAATTTTTCCGGCGGTGAAGACACCGACTTTTTCATGCGGATTAGGAACGAAGGGCTGAGGCTCTGTAGCGTCCCGGAAGCTATTCTATACGACCTCAAACATGGCGAGCGTCGCACTTATAAATATCATTTTCGCCGTACCCAGTGGGAGCATACAAACTTATACTTTCTGTATCGGATAAACATGGGCGCAGGAATTGCGCGACGCATGCTGGTGAAAGACCTGAAGCGCAATCTTAGGTTTTTCCTAGTAGACATAATCAAAGGCGCGTTCGTTGTATTATCCAATCGTACGGAGATGAGGATTAAGTTTGGCAGTGCAGGACTGCGTATCGCCAAAATAATGGCGATCTACGACTATTGCGTTGGTAACCGTCCGTCACCTTATAATGTTGCAGCCAAAGAAGAGACGCAGACACCTAATAAGGGTCAATCCTAGGGTTCACCCAAGAACTGCCCCGCATCGATCCGCCCGAAAGATCCCAGCAATTGCGAGAGGAAAGTGATATCGTTGATCCCATCCTCGGTCACGCGGCGGTCCAGCACGACGACCCGCCCATCCTCAAGCGTATAGCGCGAAATGTTACGCAGCCGGTCGTTGGCGTCGAAATCGATCGCCAGCACCTGTCGGTCCACCTCTTCTGGCGCGAAGGGGCCAAAGCGGCGAAACTGGCTAGAGGCATAATAGACCGTGTTGTTTTGCAGCCCGCGTTCAGATTTAGGCGGGCCGAAGAGCGTGATCACCTCCGCCTTAGTGGTTGAGCCTACGTTGAGCGTTGCAAGCTCTTCTTCGGGCGGAATGAACCCGTGAAACCGGTCCAGCTCGGTACAGCCGGCCATCACCGCCAACACAGAGACAAACCCCGCGATTTTGATCGTCCTGTGCAGTTTGCCTGTCATCGCACGCATGCGCGTCACCCTCTTGCCTTGACGCAGCGCGCCTTTTATCCCCGATACATCACACCCCGCCTCTGTTCAAGAATCGAAAGTACCCATGGCCACCTTACACAAGTCACATCTGCGTTTGGCCGATCTTGCAACGCGCAAACCCACCGCATTCGCCTTGGAACCCACAGCCAATGAGCGCAAGGCGATTGCGGCAAAGCTGGAGATTGTGGGCATCAAGAAGCTGCGGTTCACAGGATCCTTGGCCCCCCAAGGGCGGCAGGACTGGACATTGACCGGCGATCTAGGCGCGACCGTGGTGCAGGACTGTGTTGTCACGCTGGACCCGGTGACAACCCGCATAGATGAGTCTGTTACCCGCAGTTACACTGCTGACATGCCCGAAATCGAGGCCTCTGAGGTTGAGATGCCAGAGGATGACACTGTTGAGGCTTTGCCAGAAACGCTTGATCTGGCACAAGTGATGATCGAGGCCCTGTCATTGGCTTTGCCGCCTTACCCGCGCCGTGAAGGCGCTGATCTGTCGAACGCCGTTTTCACCGAACCCGGTCTGACGCCGATGACAGACGATGATGCCAAGCCGTTCGCCGGTCTGGGTGCGCTGCGCGAAAGCCTTGAAAAGAAAGGCAAATAAATGCCTGCGCGAAAGCCGCTAAAAAGGGTTGCACATAGAGGGAATCGCAGTATGTTCGCGGCCTCTTTTACATCGTGTCTCGACAGGGCTGCCACAATGGCGTAGGACCCGCGCAGACACGAAAGAAATCTGGGCCGCGGCCCTTTATATCATAGGGTTGAGACATGGCTGTCCAGCAGAACAAAGTATCCAAATCACGCCGCAACAACCGGCGCGCGCACGATAGTCTCGTTGCGGCAAATCCCAACGAATGTGACAACTGCGGTGAGCTGAAGCGCCCCCACCACGTTTGCCCATCCTGCGGCCACTATGCGACACGCGAAGTGATTGCTGACACAACAGAAATCGACCTCGACGACGACGCTGCGTAAATTCGCAAAGGCACCGGTGGCATGACAACACCCCAGACGGACACTGCTCCGACGCAGGGACATGCTGCAAACAAAGTGCTTTCCGTTGACGCCATGGGCGGAGATCAGGGGCCTGCAACTGTTGTTGCGGGCCTTTCGGCATTTTTAAGCGATGAAAGAGAAGCGCGCGTCATTCTGCATGGCCCCAAAGCCGAGCTGGAACCAATGCTTGCCAAGCACCGGATATCAGATCGCGTGACCATCCACGACGCATCGGACGTCGTGAAGATGACCGACAAACCCAGCCATGTGCTTCGCAATGGCAAGAAAACCTCGATGTGGTCCGCTATCGAAGCCGTGCGCGAACGTCAGGCGGCTGTTGCTGTCAGCTGCGGCAACACCGGCGGTCTGATGGCCATGTCGATGCTGCGCCTGCGCAAAGCAGAAGGCGTCAATCGCCCCGCCATCGCGTGCCTTTGGCCATCGCGCAACCCATCGGGCTTTAATGTCATGTTGGACGCAGGCGCTGACATCCGCGCCGATCAGGATGATTTACTGACATATGCGCTCATGGGGGCGTCTTACGCACGCAATGGCCTTGATATCGCGCAGCCCCGTGTGGGCCTGCTAAATGTCGGAACGGAAGAGCACAAAGGCCGGGCAGAGTTGAAAGTCGCCCATGAACTTATTGGAAACGCAGCCATTATTGGTGATTTTGAATATGTCGGTTTTATCGAAGGCGGTGATCTGCCATCCGATAAGGTGGACGTCATCGTGACGGATGGCTTTACCGGCAATGTCGCTTTGAAAACCGGCGAAGGCACGGCCACGCTGATCAGTGAACTGTTGCGCGGGGCGCTATTGAAGAACCCATTGTCCATGTTTGGCGCCCTGCTCGCCCGTGGGTCACTGGGACGCTTGCGCAAGCGAATCGATCCGCGCCGGGTCAATGGCGGCGTATTTCTGGGCCTCAACCAAACGGTCATCAAAAGTCACGGCTCTGCTGATGCCACAGGTGTTGCGGCGGCCCTGCATCTGGCTTACCGCCTCGCACAAAGTGGATTCTCAGATAAAGTGGCTGCAAGGGTTGCTTCCGCTGCGTCACTTGCTCAAGATGCCGGAACAGAAAGTGAGACAGACGGTCTCAATACAAATACGGGCAAATAGGCATGATGCGTCGCGCAGTCGTCAAAGGGGTTGGTCACTACCTGCCCGAACGTGTAGTCCCCAACGCTGAATTCGAAAAATCGCTTGATACGTCGGACGAATGGATCAAGTCACGCTCTGGAATTGAACGCCGCCATTTCGCAGCCGAAGGCGAGACGACCTCTGATCTTGCGACCAAAGCCGCCAAGGCCGCACTTGCCATGGCAGGCATAGACGGTAAGGATATTGATGCCATCGTCTTGGCCACCTCGACCGCTGATCTGACCTTTCCTTCTGCGGCCACGATGGTGCAACATGCGATAGGCAATACATCCGGCTATGCTTTTGATGTACAAGCGGTTTGTGCGGGCTTTGTCTATGCGATGTCCAATGCCAACGCATTGATTGTGTCCGGTCAGGCAGACCGCGTGCTTGTGATCGGGGCAGAGACATTCAGCCGGATCATGGATTGGACCGACCGGTCCACTTGCGTGCTTTTCGGTGATGGTGCGGGTGCGCTGATCCTTGAAGCCGAAGACGGCACCGGCAAAACCGCAGACCGTGGTGTACTTTCGACCGATCTCAATTCAGACGGGCGATATAGGGACCTGCTTTATGTTGATGGTGGTGTGTCGACCCAGAACACCGGCATGCTGCGGATGGAAGGCAAGGAAATCTTCCGCCATGCCGTTGAAAAGCTTGCACAGACCGCCGATGCAGCGCTGGAGAAAATCGGACTTGGCGCAGATGACGTTGATTGGGTGGTCCCCCATCAGGCCAATATCCGCATCATTCAGGCCACCGCCAAGAAACTAGGCGTTGGCATGGACCGGGTGGTTGTGACCGTTCAAGACCACGGGAATACCTCGGCTGCATCGATTCCCCTCGCACTATCTGTGGGCGTTGCGAATGGCCAAGTTAAGCAGGGCGATCTGATTGTGACAGAGGCCATCGGCGGTGGTTTGGCCTGGGGTGCGGTGGTGATCCGCTGGTAAAAGCAATCCAATCCGCGGAAACGCACTGTTAACGCCGTTTGCCAACCCGTTGTTATTGACTCTGAATTTACCGCGCGCCTATTCTCGGTGATAGTTTGTAAGAGGGTGTACAATGACCGATAAGACTTTGACGCGGATGGATTTGGCAGATGCGGTACACAGCCAGGTCGGCCTTTCTCGCAACGATAGCGCCGACTTGGTAGAGAGTGTCCTTGGTCACGTCTCCGACAGTTTGGTCGCAGGCGAAACTGTCAAAATTTCTTCTTTTGGCACTTTTTCGGTCCGCGACAAGGCGGCCCGCGTTGGCCGCAACCCTAAAACGGGCGAAGAGGTACCGATCCATCCCCGCCGCGTGCTGACCTTCCGCCCTTCGCATCTGATGAAAGATCGTGTCGCGGCAGGGAACAAAAGTTAAGCCATGGCCAAAGCCAAAGACGCATTTCGTACAATCAGCGAAGTGGCTGAGTGGTTGGATACCCCCACCCATGTGCTGCGCTTTTGGGAAAGCAAGTTCAGCCAGATCAAACCCGTCAAAGGGGCCGGTGGACGGCGCTATTACCGCCCGACCGATATGGATTTGCTGGGTGGCATAAAAAAACTGCTGCATGAAGACGGGCTGACCATCAAAGGCACCCAGAAACTGTTGCGCGAAAAAGGCGCCAAATACGTCGCCACCTTGGGTCAGTCCATGACTGCCCCTTCGGCGGAAGCAGTCGCGACAAAGTCAAAGGCAGCCCCAGAGCCTGCCCCGGCGAAACCAACGCCCGCGGTCGCGCAGCCCCCTGTTGTCCCAATCGCCCCCAAACCACAGCAAGAGCTGTTTCCTTTGGATACGCCGGCAAAGAAGACGCAGCCCGGTTTCACCATCGATCTTCCTTTGCCGCCCAAAGAATTGCCCGCTGCCGCACCACGCCTGATCGGGCGCATTCCGGTTGATCCTGCGGCACTGCAAGCCCGCGCCGACGAGATTGCACCGCTGGTGGCCCGGCTTGAGGCCGTGCGCGCACGGATGCGCGGCTGACAGATGTTTTTCGGGCTTGCCCTTGCACCGTTTTGGGGTATGAACGCTGCCAGTCGGGCTATGGCGCAGCCTGGTAGCGCGTCCGTCTGGGGGACGGAAGGTCGCAGGTTCGAGTCCTGCTAGCCCGACCACTCATAACCGCCCGCCGTTGCTGTCGCACGGCGGGCGTTTTGACATCCACTTGGGGGATCAAATGACAAGTTCAGGTGTCCTGGCCGACCATCAAATCCGCGATATGATCGCCAGCGGTGGGATTGCCGCCGAAACCCCGATTGCAGAGGGGCAGATCCAGCCCGCCTCGCTTGATTTACGCTTGGGGGCCACCGCCTACCGTGTGCGCGCATCCTTCCTTGCCGGGCGCGCGCGGACGGTGAAAGACCGGCTGGCGGATTTCCAAATGCATGCGGTCGATCTGACCGGCGGTGCTGTGCTGGAAAAAGGCTGCGTCTATGTCGTGCCCTTGATGGAACGGCTGAAACTGCCCCAAGGCATGACAGCCGCCGCCAGCGCCAAGTCATCCATCGGGCGGCTTGATCTGCTGACGCGTATCATCACCGATCATGGGGTGGAATTTGACCGGGTGCCCGAAGGCTATGACGGGCCTTTGTATGTTGAGATTTGCCCACGGTCCTTCTCGGTCGTGGCCAGCCCGGGCCAGATGCTGAACCAGATCATCTTTCGGCAAGGCAAGACCTTGATGTCAGACGATGAATTGCGCGCCCTACACGCGCAGACGCCCATCGTATCAGGTGATCCGGTCATCTCGGATGGCTTGGGCTTCTCGGTCGATCTTCGGCCCACTGAAGGCACGCTGGTGGGCTACCGTGCCAAGCCGCATACCGGCGTCGTGGACCTCTCGAAACTCAACCACTACGACCCGGCTGAGTTCTGGGAAGAGGTGCATACCAAAGACGGCTGGATCATTCTTGATCCCGGTGCCTTCTATATTCTGGTCAGCCGCGAAGCGATTGTGATCCCCCCCATGCAGGCCGCCGAAATGGCGCCTTATCTGGCGATGGTCGGCGAATTCCGGGTGCATTACGCAGGCTTCTTCGATCCGGGTTTCGGCTACGCCGAAGCAGGCGGATCAGGCTCTCGCGGGGTGCTAGAGGTGCGCTGCCACGAAGCGCCTTTCGTACTGGAGCATGGGCAAGTTGTGGGACGGTTGGTGTATGAGAACATGGCCGCGATGCCAGCGGCACTCTATGGGCGCGAGATCAAGTCGAATTACCAAGGACAAGGGTTGAAGCTGTCGAAGCATTTTCGGGGGTGAAGGGTGAGGAAAGCTCGCAAGGGCTAACAAGAGAAAACTGTTTGAGCGGTAGAGAACGAAAACCGCTTCGAGCCCATAGCAACGCGCGTCTTCCAGCGCAAACAACTTGAGACTAACCCTGTTTTAATGAGTATTTTCTTCTCTTCAGTTCGTGGAGGGCATTTTTCGCGGCGCGAATATGTTGGTCAACTGTGCCTCGCTCAACCGTGGTTTTTGACAAAACTTCGAGAGCAGGAATTGCTTCAATTGAACCGAGAGCCGCTAGGCGCCAACATGCAGCTTCCACCTCAAGAAAGTCGTCTGAGCGCAGTAGATTCAATGCCAGATCGGGTGAGATAGCCCCATAAAGTTGATTTGCGAATCCATCACGTTCTTTGGCGATTATTCTTCCTACTTCGCTACTCACTTTACTCGAAAAAATTCCCTTATAGGCCAGCGCACCACACAGATCGCAAATGTCGGTAAAAGTACCTTGTGCAGTATTTCCCAACGTTCTGATGCCATCAAAAAACGCATCGAATGTAGGTGATAGAAGTCCACCAAATTCGTTCAACAATACGCCCTGAACGCCAATAACACCGACGAAGGGCTCCCTGCAGCCAACCAAGACCACTTCTTCATGAGCGTTCTCTTGCCAAAATGGCACAAATCCCAAACTCGGAAGACCCAAACCATCAGCTGTAGCAGAGAAAAATAAAGGATCAGCGGACGCAGGCTCATTCAATTCAGTGAAGCATTCAGACCAGCTATTCTCAATTTGTGCCAATGCTAGGAGGAATCCATCCGGCAATCGCAGATCGTAACTAGCAAGTTGTTCAATCGTATCAGCAGTCCACACGCTACTCTGCCCTTAAAATTTAAGCATTCGGTTGCCGAATACCTTTAAGCGAACAAAGAGATCAAGGATTACTAATCAATATCATTGAGTCCACGCAGCAGTCGTCGAACGACTCGTTAATCTAACGCCCGGCCTCTACCGCATAAACCGCCGCGCTGCCCGCATGCCCTTTTGCGCTTTATTGGCCGTTTGCTGTGCGTTCTTGGACTGCGCGCGTTCTTCCGGCGTCATATCCTCGGGTCGTTTGCCCTTGGTCGCCGCCAATGAGACGCCTTTGCGCATTAACATCCGCATGCCCATATTGATCAGTCGGTTCATGTTCATCTGCATCTCTCCTCGCGAATACCGTTAAGATAAGGCGCTTGGGTTAATCTTCAAACAACTCGGTTTGATCTTCATCGGCTTCGCCTTCTTCGGCCTCGGTCAATGCAGCACCCGGTGGTGGCCGGTTTTCTAGCAGCCCGGCGGAGCGGAGCTCTTTCAACCCTGGCAGGTCACGTGCGTTTTCAAGCCCGAAGTGGTCGAGAAACCCTTGCGTGACCACGAAGGTGACAGGTCGTCCCGGTGTCATCTTGCGACGGCCAAAACGTATCCATTCCAACTCGATCAGTTGATCCACCGTACCGCGGCTAACGCTCACACCGCGGATTTCTTCAATTTCTGCCCGTGTTACCGGCTGATGATAGGCTACAATCGCTAAAGTCTCAATCGCGGCACGGCTTAGCTTGCGTGTCTCGACCGTCTCTTTCTGCATCAGAAACCCCAGGTCGCCTGCGGTACGGATCGCCCAGGCATCACCCACTTTGACCACATTGACCCCCCGCCCTTCGTAGCGTTTGCGCAGGTTCGCAATCGCTTCGGCCGGATCACAGCCATGTGGCATGCGGCCTGTCAGTTCGGTCACGGTCACAGGGTCCGCCGTCGCAAAAAGGATTGCTTCGACCATGCGTTCTTGTTCGCCCATCGGAGGTGCCTCGAACAGGCTGTCGTTTGCGGGGGCGTCTGTCTTACTCATCACCGGGCACTTTCTTGCGGATTTGAATGGGGGCAAAGTTTTCGCCCTGCCGGATTTCAACTTTGCCTTCCTTGGCCAGTTCCAGCGAGGCGGCAAACGTGGCGGCGGTGGTTGACCGGCGGCGCTGTGGATCAACATCCCAGCCTTCGGGCAGATAGGTTGCGAAATCGGTCCACTCACCTGCAAAGCCAATCAACCCGCGCATCCGCTCCAGCGCCTGCTCCATCGTCATCACATGCTGACGGTCCATCACAAAGGGGCGGAAATCATCGCGTGTGCGGATACGGGCATAGCCTTGCATGAGATCCAGCAAAGTCGCGGTATAGGTGACGCGGCGGACGCGTTGGACATCTTCGGTGATGCCGCGCGCAAAGAAGTCGCGGCCCAGCTGATCGCGCGCCATCAGTTTGGCAGCAGCGTTGCGCATCGCCTCCAACCGTTCCAATTGGAACGCAAGGTGCGCGGCGAGTTCTTCGCCAGATGGCCCTTCCTCTGACGGGTCTGGCGGCAACAACAGCCGTGATTTCAGGAAAGCGAGCCATGCCGCCATCACCAGATAATCTGCCGCGAGTTCCAGCCGCAAGCGTTTGGCCTGCTCCACGAAAGCGAGATATTGTTCAGCCAGCGCAAGGATAGATATCTGGCGCAAATCCACTTTCTGCGTTCGCGACAGCGTCAGCAACAGGTCCAGCGGCCCTTCAAAGGCCCCAACATCCACGATCAAGGCTTCAGCGGCCACACGGTCGCTGACACTCATCGTGTCTTCTTGAAACGCGTCGTCTTGCATCTGCCCTCAGCCTAAGTGGCGTGCAAGTTCCGCTTCCAGCGCCGGGATGTCAATATTTGCGGGTGTTTTTCGCATCGCCAAAGCGCGATTTGCGCGGATTATTGCGGCGGCGGTCATTTCGCCCGAGGCGGCGGCAACCGCCTCCATTTCCTTGGCATCGCCATTACAGTGCAAGACAATATCGCAACCTGCCGCGATGCTCGCCTCAGCCCGTTCTGCCACAGTGCCGGAAAGCGCCTCCATTGACAAATCGTCTGTCATCAAAAGACCATTGAAACCAATGTCCTTGCGGATCACTTCCATCATTTTTGCGGATGTTGTGGCGGGTGCCGCGGCATCAATATCCGAAAAGACGATATGAGCGGTCATGCCAATCGGAATGTCGGTGAGTGCCGCAAAAGGGGCAAAGTCCCACACATCCAGATCAGCGCGCGGCGCGTCGACACACGGCAAATCCTGGTGGCTATCGACAGCCGCCCGACCATAACCGGGAATATGTTTAAGCACCGGTAAAACCCCGCCCGCAAGATGCGCGTCGGCGCATGCTTTTGACGCAGCGACCACCGTTTCAACATCATATCCGTAGAGACGGTTCTTCAACACCGGATGGGTCGCATCCTCGGCGATATCAGCCAATGGTGCGCAATTGGCATCAATGCCAACATCATGCAATTCCGCCGCGATCAGCCTGTTGCGGACCCAATGGGCGCGCAGCGGGTCACTCGCTTGCGCCATCTGGTCCAAAGCCGGCAGGTATTCGCGCCAGTGCGGGCTACGCATCCGTTGCACACGGCCACCTTCCTGATCGATCAGGATCGGTGCATCACGTTGCACGGCTTCCCGCAGGTCATGCGTCAGGCGGCGTAACTGATGCGGGGTTTCAATGTTGCGCGCGAAGACGATAAAGCCAAGCGGTTGAACCTCGCGAAAGAACCCGCGCTCCCAATCGGTGATTTCCAAGCCCTCCGGGCCGAAAATCGTCGCATTCAAAGCCACTTAGTTGACCACGACTGCGATGCAATCAGCACCTTCGGCCTGCAAGGCAGCACACAAACGGCGGGCCTCTGCCCGATCGGCAAAGCCGCTGGCCCGCAACCTGTACCATGTGGCGCTGCTTTGGTTGCTGACCTGAATGACGCGATCACGCGTGTTCATCAATTGGCCAAAACGGGCTTGCAGGCGGTCCCATTCTTCTGCTGCCAAAGCAGGCGTTGGGAAAGCACCCAGTTGCACCAGATTAGTGCCTGCCGGGAAAGGTGTTGTAGTGACCGCAACTTCGCTGGTGGTCGCAGCAGAAGCGGCCGGCGCTGCAGCGGCAGGTGCGGGAATGCGCATGTTCGCGGGGCGGACCACAGGGCGTAAAGATGTGGACACACCGGGCACGCTGGCCGGGATGACCGCCGCGGCTTCATCTGCTGTTTCTTCGGGCGCTGCTTCCGCAAGGGCTGCCAGTTGTGCTGCAAGCGCGTTGACATCGTCTTGCGCGACGCCCCCCTCATCAGCGGGGGTTTCCTCTGCTACGGCGTTTGCAATGGCCTGTGCGCTGGGTTGCACGTCAAGATCTTCTGGCGCCAGACCAGAGGTGCGCGGGGCCAGAACCAGCCGATCCTCAGGGCCACCGGCCTCGCCCACAGCGGCCACTTCGTTGACAGACAGCCCAGTATGCGAAGCAACACCACCACCCGGATTATCCGGCAGCACCCGCATATCGCCTTCCATGGCGCGAACCACTGGGATACCGCTGACATCCCGCACGATCAGCTTGTAACCCCAAAAGCTTACGCCAAGGATTAGTGCCAGCGACAAGGCGGCACCTGCATAATTCACTAAATTGGTAACACGCGGTGCACCCACCGCAGGGGCGAACCCCTCATCGTATACTGCCATCTTCGCCTCTTACACGCCCCATGCCTTATGGCTTTGTCGGGGTCATCTTAGCTCGATCCGGCAGTTCGTGCGTTAGCGCATCTCTTCCGCCGGAGTGACCCCAAGAATACCTAAACCGTGCAAAATAACAATCGCCACAGCCCGAATGAGGGCAATTTTCGCCTGTGTGGCATCTGAGTCACCTTCCTGGACAAAGCGAAGCGCCTCATCCGCGTTGCCTTGGTGATAGAGCGCGTGGAAGTCAGAGGCCAGATCGTAGAGGTAAAACGCGATCCGATGCGGCTCATGCCCCCGTGCTGCAATCTCGACCAGACGCGGCCATTCAGCAAGTTTTTTGATGAGTGTAAGTTCCGCGTCATGGGTCAGGCCAGACAGGTCAACACCCGCCAGCGCTTTGTCCGACACATCTGTAAATGCGGCGGCCTTGCCCACAGCTGAGTTCACCCGCGCATATGCGTAGTTCACGTAAAAAACCGGGTTATCCTTGGACTGCTCCAACACTTTATCGAAATCAAAATCCAGCGGCGCGTCATTCTTGCGCGTCAGCATATGGAACCGGGTCACGTTTGCACCAACCTGATCAATCACATCGCGCAAGGTCACAAAGGTCCCTGCCCGTTTGGACATCTTGAACGGTTCGCCATTTTTGTAGAGCTTGACCAACTGCGTCAGCTTCACATCCAGCGGCACCTGCCCGTCCGACAGCGCCGAGACAGCCGCCTTCATCCGTTTGACATAGCCACCGTGGTCGGCACCGAAAACATCGATCAGCTGGTCGAAGCCCCGCTGCACCTTGTCATAGTGGTATGCGATGTCGGGTGCGAAATAGGTCCATGACCCGTCGGATTTCTGCACCGGCCGATCGACGTCGTCACCGTGTTCGGTGGACTTAAAAAGCGTCTGCTCCCGCGGCTCCCAATCCTCGGGCATTTTGCCTTTCGGTGGCTCTAAGGTGCCCCGATAGATCAGGCCTTTATCGTCCAGCTCGGCAATGGCTTTCTCAATCAAGCCAGTCCCGTAGAGCGATTTTTCGCTAAAGAAGTTGTCCATGACGACGCCCAACTGGGCCAGATCGGCGCGGATCAGGTCCATCATCGCTTCTGTTGCGAATTCCCGGATCTCTTCCAGCCAGAACTGCTCGCCCTTGTCGACAAACGCATCGCCCACCTTGGCTTTCAACGCTTCGCCCACAGGTTTCAGGTAGTCACCCGGATAGGTCCCGTCGGGAAACGCCACCTCTTGGCCGTGCGCCTCTAAGTACCGCAGGTACACTGACCGCGCGAGCACATCGACCTGCGCACCACCGTCGTTGATGTAGTATTCTTTGGTCACGTCGAAGCCTGCGTAATCCAGCAGCCGCGCCAGTGCGTCACCGAATACAGCGCCCCGCGTATGGCCCACGTGCAAAGGACCCGTTGGGTTGGCCGAGACATATTCGACCATCATCTTTTGGCCCTGCCCCAAGCTGGATTGACCGTAAGTTGGATCAGACAAGGCGGCTTTCACTACACCCTGCCAGACCTGCGGGTCGAGCCGCATGTTCAGGAAACCGGGCCCCGCGACATCGGCCACAGCCACCCGTGGATCAGCCAGCAGCTTGGCCGCCAACGCATCGGCAATCACCCGTGGGTTCATCTTGGCAGGTTTCGCCAGCACCATCGCGGCATTCGTCGCCATATCACCGTGGCTGGCATCGCGCGGCGGCTCAACCGAGACAGCAGCGGTGGCAAGGCCAGCGGGCAGCTTGCCTTCAACGACCAGTTGGTCGAGGCAATCCAGCACAAGAGCGCGAATATCGGCGAAAAGGTTCATTGTTATTCCAAAAACGTTGTTTGTTTGGGGTTTACCACCCGTGCCCCACAGAGCAAGCAGACTTTTGACAAAAGTCTGGCCACAAATCCTTCGAAGGATTTGCCTCACTTCTTCCCAAAGAAGTTCTTACCTTCAATTGCCGTCGATCACACCCGCGGGAATATCCTCACCCCCGATCAAGCGCTTGTGTTCCTGAATGGCAAAGCGGTCGGTCATCCCAGCGATGTAATCGGCCACGATCCGTGCGAGCGCCGTCTTGTCGGGCGCTTCGGCCACATCCTTGCGCCATTGTTTGGGCAGTTCACCCGTGTTTTCCATGAAAAACGGGAAGAGGTCGTTGATCATTTGGGTCACGACCACCCGCATCTCAACCACCGCTGGCGCGCGATACATGCGCTTGAACAGGAATTTGCGGATCACCGTGAGGTCTTTCCATAATTCTGGCGAGAACTGTACCATCATCCGGCCCGCATGGCGGATGTCATGTACCGTTGCCGGTGCCAATTCAGTGAGATTGCGACGACTGACTGTAATGACATCTTCGACCAACACCCCAAAAAAGCGACGCAAAGCCTCGTGCCTGCGGCGGTAATAGTTAAGATCGGGATATTTCGCGTCCACCCTTGCAAAACAGTCATTCAAGATTGGCAACTCTGCCAATTCATCCGTGCTGAATAGCTCTGCCCGCAGACCGTCATGCAAATCATGATTATTATACGCAATATCATCAGCCAAAGCCGCTGCCTGCGCCTCTGCACTCGCATGGGTGTGCAATTCCAGATCGTGGCGCCCATTGTAAGCAGCCAACGCATAGGGCACGTCACCCGTTACCGGCCCATTGTGTTTAGCGATCCCTTCAAGGCTCTCCCACGTCAGGTTCAGCCCGTCCCATTCGGCATAGTGCCGCTCTAAATTCGTCACGATATGAAGGGCTTGGGCGTTGTGGTCGAAACCGCCATAGGGTTGCATGAGCGCGTCCAGCGCCTCCTCACCTGTATGCCCGAATGGCGTGTGGCCCAGATCATGGGCCAGTGCCACCGCCTCGGTCAGTTCCACGTTTAACTCCAATGCCGCCGCCACGGTGCGCGCCACCTGCGCGACTTCAATCGAATGGGTCAGTCGGGTACGAAAATAATCGCCCTCATGTTCAATAAAAACTTGGGTCTTATGCTTAAGCCGCCGAAAGGCCGATGCATGAATAATCCGATCCCGGTCGCGCTGAAAGGGCGAGCGAAAGGTGCTTTCTTCCTCTGGATAAAGCCGCCCGCGCGGATTTGCCGGATCGGTCGCATAGGACGCTGCCATCGTGATTGCCTGTCTTGTCGCGTTTGCCTGTCACCCCTATATTGCAGTTGTAACAGAACCGATAGGCCTGCAAATGTTCACTGTCCCCCCCAAAGTTACGACCCGCGCCTTTGAGCGTCTGGCCGAGATCGGCGCATCGGCCCAAGGCAAGGCCTTGCGCGTCGCCGTCGAAGGTGGCGGTTGTTCGGGGTTTCAGTATGAAATTGACCTCGATGAAGCAAGGGATGATGATCTGGTGCTCTCCGAGCAAGGCGAAAAGGTCGTAATCGACAGCGTTTCACTGCCGTTTCTGGCCGACGCAGTGATCGATTTCAGCGAAGAGCTGATCGGAGCACGGTTCGTGATCAATAACCCGAATGCGACGTCTTCTTGTGGGTGTGGGACATCGTTTTCGATGTAATGTCTGAGGCGATACTTGGGTGCTTTCAGCGCATGTCTGGCTTGAGCCCATACTCACCAATCGGTGATATGCTAAGCTACCGGAATGATGGCAGACAGAGAATACGATTTCCGCAGAGTGAAGATGGACGATCTGCCTTTGCTGTTGGAGTGGCAGGCGCGGCCACATGTCCGCGAATGGTGGGATTCAGACGATCCGTACGATCATAAGGCGCTAGCCGATCCTCGCGTGTCGCGTTGGATCGTGTCCATGCAGGAAAGTCCATTTGCCTTCATGCAGGATTACACTGTGCACGGCTGGGATGATCATCACTTTGCGCAACTTCCGAAGGGCGCGCGCGGAATCGATCAATACATCGGCGACCCCAAAATGATCGGCATTGGACATGGCACTGCATTCATCGGCGCGAGGATGAAGGTTCTCTTTGAAAATGGCGCACCCGTGATAGCTACCGACCCTCACCCTGACAACAACCGGGCGATTGCAGTTTATAAAAAGCTAGGATTTGTGCCTTCAGGGCAGCCTCAAGAAACGCAGTGGGGTCGCATTGTGCCAATGCTCGCTAAACCGTGAGCTCTACGCAATGAACGGCAGCTTCGTCCGCACAGCTGACATTGAATGGCTGACAACTGTTATACAATATAGCCTGGAACCGAGCGCCTCACTGGCACTTTCGTCGCACATTCGGGACGCAACAGTTGCCTTTCCGTCCACCCTCGCTCAAAACATTGATCGAGAACCAGACGGGGACAGCGCATATGAAAATCGCGACATTCAACATCAATGGCGTCAAAGCCCGTATCGGTGCGCTGACCGACTGGATTGACGAGGCGCAGCCGGATGTCGCTGTCTTACAAGAAATCAAATCCGTCGATGAAGGCTTCCCCCGCGAGGTGTTCGAGGACAAAGGCTATAATGTCGAAACCCATGGCCAAAAGGGATTTAACGGCGTGGCCCTGCTATCGAAATTGCCGCTGGAGGACGTCACCCGCGGCCTACCCGGCGCCGAAGGGGCCGGGCGCGAAGGTGTCGATGACGAAGAGGCCCGCTATATTGAAGCGACGGTCGTTGGTGAAAAGGCGGTCCGCATCTGCGGTCTGTACCTGCCCAATGGCAACCCCGCGCCGGGGCCGAAGTATGACTATAAACTCCGCTGGATGGAACGGTTGCATGCCCGCGCGAAGCACCTAATGGCACATGAAGAAGTGGCGCTAATGTGCGGGGATTATAATATTATTCCGCAGGCCGAGGATGCAGCACGCCCTGATGTATGGCGCGATGACGCGCTGTTTCGCCAAGACAGCCGCGATGCTTATCGCCGTATCCTCAACCTTGGTTTTACCGAAGCCTTCCGTGCGCGCGAGGCTGGTGCCGGCCATTATTCGTTCTGGGACTATCAGGCCGGCGCTTGGGATAAGAACGACGGCATCCGCATCGACCACTTCCTGCTGACCCCGCAATGCGCTGACCTTTTGAACAACTGCTGGATTGAAAGCGAGGTACGCGGTCGTGAAAAACCCTCTGATCATGTGCCCGTTTGGGTCGATCTTGCCGCCTGAGGGTGGAATCAGCTAAAGTGGCGCCTTGTTTATCAGGAATGCTGCCATGCTCCGCCCACTTCTTTGCGCCGCGATCATCGCCACCGCCCTGCCCACAGTTGCACAAGCGCAATGCCGCATCGCCGTGGCTGGCACGAACTGCGTCGCTATCCCCCAACCGCTGACCCCGGCCCCCGGCCCGGTCGAGATTGGCGAGATATTGGAACGTGGCCGATACTCAATGCTGATGAATGCACGCTATTACGGGTTGCCGACGGTCAGCAACGGCTGGGTCTATTTCCGCATCGAGGACGAAATTTATCGGGTGGATTGGCGCAGCCATGAAGTGTTGGAGCGGGTGACAGATCAGGCGAGCCGGAATTGGTAACCCCGCATCCCGGATTGTGGCAGTTAAAGTTGAGATGAGCCCTTTGCGGGTAAGGATTCAATGGGTCGTCGCAACACTTTAGTCTTTTTAGAGCGATAGAGTGTTGAGATAGATATGAAATACGGCAGGCGAAGGTTCTTATACGGAACGACAGACGTCGGAGATATAGGATCGGTGGCCGCGGGGAGAGGAACTGAGTTCAATTACCGCCACCTCATTTCCCTTACCGTGCAAACGCGCCCTAAGGCGATGGCCATAGATCTCGCAGTTCTTGCGGCAGGCAGGCCCGCACGTCTTCAACCTCACCGCGCGAGACATGCGCGTTGATCGTGTTAAAGACCGCCTTGATGTCTGTAACCCCACGATAGGTCATGACATCGCCGACCTTTTCTTCAACCGCCGCGACAAATGCGGCCGCGTGCCGTTCATGCACAGGGGTCAATTTGGGCTGCCAGCCTTCGTAAAACATGCCCCGCAGGATCAGGGGAAGCTGTGCGGAGAACTGCGCCATTTCCTCATTGGGTAAATGATCACGGATCTTGCCCAGAACAACGCGCAGCAGGCGCAAAACCTCGCGTTCGTTGGTCCAGCCGGTGCGGCCCGCCAAATCATTGACCCATTCATGGGCCTCATGGGTTGTGCGTTCAAAAACGTGGATCATACGTGTCATGGCCAACTCCTCTTTCGGGGTGATGCGCCCAGTCTTAACGGATCGGCCCTTGGTGGGATTGATCAATGTCAAAACCTGACCGTGTTCGTTTGTATAGGTCTCGGTTCATCATGGGGCGTTGCCCCTTAAAACCCAAGTGGAGTGACGTGCATGAAAGACCCCGAACTGGAGCTTCTGATCAAGCAACTGGAAACCACGCGCGACATGAGCATCGCGGATTTTGACGGTGTGATCCACGCGCTTGGCTTTCTGCGCCCCGATGTTGAAACACCGCTTGCTGACCGGATTGGCACAAGCGATCAGGCTATTCTGATCGCCGACGACGCCTTTCCCAATTGGTCGATCCATATTCGCGGGCGGGCCAATGACCGCGATGGCCATTGGCATTGCACCTTACGCGAAAACGAAAGGCGCGACAGTGATGCGGTTATCGGTGCGGGGCGGGCGCCAGTCTTGGGTCAGGCGATTTTGGCTGCTGTGCTGCGGCTGGCGATGATTCAGAAGAAATAAGGTGGCCCAGGCGGATATCCTGACGGTCACGCTGAACCCTGCGGTCGATGTGGCAACAACGGTACCGCAGGTGATCGCGGGGCCAAAGCTGCGCTGTGGACCGCCGCGCTTTGATCCGGGTGGTGGCGGCGTGAATGTGGCGCGTGCCGTGTGCAAACTGGGCGGTGCCGCGACAGCGCTGGTCGCTGTGGGCGGTGCGATGGGGGACCGGTTGCTGGCACTGCTGGCGGGTGAAGCGGTCCCTGCCCTGCCCGTGGCGGTGTCGGGCGAAACCCGGCAAAGCTTTGCCGTGACCGATGCCAGCACCGGCGGGCAATTCCGGTTCAGCGTGCCGGGTGATGTGATGACGACGCCAGACGCCGACGCCTTGCTTTCGGCTATCGTAGCGCAAGCCCCGCCGGACGGCTATCTGGTGATCAGTGGTAGCGTTGCCCCCGGCCTGCCCGATGATTTTCTGGGCCAGATTGTAGCGGCTATTTCTGCCAAGGTTATTGTCGATACATCCGGCAAACCGCTTGACCTGTTGATCAGACAGCCACAAACGCCGCTGCATCTGCTGCGCATCGATCAGGCCGAGGCGGAACAGGCTGCGGGTCATGCCATGCCGGCGCTTTCTGACAGCGTTGATTATGCCGCAGAACTGGTCGCGCGGGGTGTGGCCGATCACGTGATCACCGGACATGGGGCCGATGGGTCGGTGATGGTGTCCAATCATGACAGGTTCATTTGCCACCCGCCGTCGGTGCAGGAACGCAGCAAGATCGGGGCGGGCGACGCTTTCGTCGGAGCCGCAACTTTGGCGCTGGCTCGTCGCTCCAGCCCAAGCGAGGCGCTGCAGAGAGGCGTCGCAGCAGCCAGCGCGACCGTGGAAACCGAAGGCACCGCGCTTTGTCAGCAAAGCGACGCAGAGGTGCGGTTCGGGGAATGCAAGGTGGAGAGGATTTAGCAAAGTGGTCGGGCAGTTGGTTACAGCCCAAGTCGGCTTAGATGCGCCTTGCGCGAAATGGCTGGTGTTAGCCCAAACTGCATGAATATCTATAAAGGAGCCCTCCGCCAAATGAATGGCGGAGGGCTTTCGTGTATTAAAGGGCCTTGCGGAAGATCACTTTGTCATCACCCTCCGCCCAGAAGTCACGGATACGCGCTTCTTCTTCATAGCCGTTTTGAGCATAGAACTTGCGCGTCAGAGCGAAGTCATCGGTCCCGGACGTATCTACGATCAAGATACGCTGCGCCTTGTCTTTCAGGTGCTGTTCAGCGGCTTGGACCAAGGCAGCGCCCATCCGTTTGCCTTGCAGGTCAGGGCGCACAGCAAGCGCGAGCATGTTCCAGGTGCGATCGGTAAGGTCTTCGGGAACCGTGTAGCACAGGCCAACGGCCTCACCGTCGTGGTGGCAGGTCAGCCAAAAGGCGTCTGTCTCACCCGCCAACGCGGGGGCCAGCATATCGGCCAGCATTTCACTTGGGAAAAGCTCTGTCCCGTCCAGCACCGTTCTGAGCCCTGGAATGTCATCGCTTGAGGTGGCTTTGATCATTGGGTTTGTCATTTTCTGTATGTCCTTATCGACTGTCGTATTGGGGATTAACGGATCGGATATCGCGCCTTGTGGTCCGATAAGGTCGCCCGTTTTCGGATTTGACGAAGCGCCGTTTTTTCAGGCGGTCGAAGAGCTTCAGCGAGCCGTCAGCCAGAACATGGCCGTCTTGTGTGATGCAGGAGGCTTTGCGCATTTTGCCGTTCGTCATGTATTCAAAGTGGATGGCTCCACCCTGTGCAAGAACGTGCAAAACACGCTTTTCGTGCTTTGAGATATTCAATGGATTGTCTCTTGAGTTTAGGTCAGCCGAAAGGTCTTCTGGCATCGCGCGCAGAAGGTCTTTGATTCAAAATGGTCCAATCAGGTGGACCTTAGCGGCGGGCCGCAATCGTAGACATAAAAACTCCATCGCTCTGCTTGGATGCATAACTTATGTTGGGGGTAGTGCTCGGAACGACGTTAGGCAAGCGGACTTTCAAGAAATTTTGAGGGCATCGCTGATTTATCCCGCACAAGTGCGGCTAACCCCCTTCCGCCTTTGCTACGTTCCGCAGCACGTTGACAAAGCTGTCGGGCGTCACTGAAATGCTATCGATCCCGAACCCCACAAGCTTTTGCGCATAGCTGGGGTCGTTGCTGGGCGCTTGCCCGCAGAACCCGACCTTTGAACCTGCCTTATGCGCCTCGCGGATCACGGTTTCGATCATCCAGAGCACCGCTGCATCGTCTTCGCGAAAGAGATCCGCAAGCGCATCTGAATCCCGGTCGATCCCAAGCGTCAATTGCGTCAGGTCATTGGACCCTATGGAAAACCCGTCGAACCGCTGCGCGAACTCTGCCGCCCGCACAACATTGGTCGGAATTTCGCACATGACATAGACTTGCAGCCCATCCTTGCCGCGTTCCAGCCCATTTTCCTTCATCACCGCGAGCACCAAATCGGCTTCTTCTGGCGTCCGGCAAAAGGGGATCATCATGATCACATTTTCAAAGCCCATCTTGCCGCGCAGCCGTGCAATCGCTTGGCATTCCAGCGCAAAACCATCGCGGTAGTGATCGGAATAATAGCGTGAGGCGCCTCGGAACCCGATCATCGGGTTCTCTTCATGGGGTTCGAAATCCCGCCCGCCCAAAAGGTCGGCATATTCGTTGGTTTTGAAGTCACTCATCCGCACGATGACGGGCTTAGGATAGCAAAAGGCGGCAATCCGTGACAGGCCGCGCGCGAGGTGGTCGACGAAATAGTCGGGTTTGTTGTTATAGCCAGCCGTGAGCGCGGCGATCTTGTCGCGCGTGTTCGCGTCGCTGACCTTGTCAAAATTCAGCAAGGCCATCGGGTGCACCTTCACCGCATTATTAATTACGAATTCCATCCGCGCGAGGCCCACGCCATCCACCGGCAACCGCCACCAGCGCAAAGCGGCAGATGGGTTGGCCAGATTCAGCATGACCTTGGTGTTGACCTCTGGCAACGCCTTGAGTTTTTCCTCAGACACGACGATGTCAGAAATGCCTTCGGTCACGACCCCTTCTTCGCCGCCCGCGCAAGAAACGGTCACATCCTGCCCGTCATGCAACAGATGCGTTGCGTTCCCGCAGCCCACGACCGCGGGCAAGCCTAACTCGCGGCTGACAATTGCTGCATGCGATGTCCGTCCGCCGTGATCGGTCACAATCGCAGACGCCCGTTTCATAATGGGCACCCAATCGGGGTCAGTCGTTGAAGTCACCAACACAGAGCCATCCACGAAGCGCGCAATATCAGCAGCACTTTCGATGATGCTGATCCGGCCCGTAACGGCGGCGTTGCCGACACTCAGGCCGGTGACCAGAACCTCGCCGGGGTCAGAAACCTCGTAGGACTTCAACGATCCCACGTCAGCGCGCGATTGCACCGTCTCGGGCCGCGCCTGCACGATATACAATGTACCGGTTTTCCCGTCGCGCGCCCATTCCATGTCCATCGGGCCGCCGTAATGATCCTCGATCACCTTGGCCTGCCGTGAGAGGGTCAGGATTTCAGCGTCGCTCAGCACAAAGGCCCCACGCTCGGCCTTGGAGGTCGGTACATTGCGCGGGGTGCCGTCGCGGTCGTGGATCATCTTGATCTCTTTGGCGCCCAAGGCTTTTTCGAGGATCGGCACTTTGGTGTCATCATCCAGAAACGGCTTGAACACCTCATATTCATCTGGGTCCACCGCCCCCTGAACGACGTTTTCGCCCAGGCCCCATGCGGCGTTGATTAGCACGGCGTCGGGAAAGCCGGATTCGGTGTCGATAGAAAACATCACACCGGACCCGCCAGTGTCAGCGCGCACCATCTGCTGAACGCCGACGGACAATGCGACTTGCTGGTGCGAAAACCCCTGAATTTGACGATAGGAAATGGCCCGGTCGGTGAAGAGTGAGGCATAGCATTTGCGGCATGCCTCTAACAATGCGGCCTCGCCGATCACGTTCAGAAACGTCTCTTGCTGGCCTGCAAAACTGGCGTCTGGCAGGTCTTCTGCTGTGGCGCTGGAACGGACGGCGACGGGGATGTCTGCCTCGCCTGCGGCCTCTGACAATGCGCTGTATTCGGCGATGATTGCGGCTTCGGTATCCTTGGGCCAGTCGCCGCTCAGTATCATCTCGCGGATCGCCTGCCCTGTCCTTTGCAGCGTTGCCTTGCCATCTGCCAATGCATCCAGCGCCGCTCCAATCTGCGCATCCAGATCATTGGCTGTCAGATATAGCCGAAACGCATCCGCTGTGGTTGCAAACCCCGGTGGCACCAGAATGCCTTTGGGCCCCAACGCATGGATCATCTCGCCCAATGAGGCGTTCTTGCCGCCTACGGTTTCTACATCACCACGCCGTAAAGCGGTGAAATTCAGAACAAGGGGTGTGTCGGCCATGTGCAATCCTCCAGCATCTGTTTGGGAGAGTTTGCAGCAACGCACAGCGGAGAAACTGATATAGGTCAATCGCCTTGCACGTGATCCCGCCACAATGGGGCCGACCCAATGACAGGAGGCAACCCCGTGGACATCACGCAACGCAAAAAGCACATCACCGACCGCATCAAGGAATTGACGGCACATCTGCAAAAGATCTCGGATGATCTGGATCAACCCCTGCCCGCGCACCTAGAGGATCAGGCAATTGATCTGGAAGACGACGAGGTACTCGAAGGAATTGGCCGCGCCAACCAGCACGAGCTGCGATTGCTGCAAGACGCGCTGGGGCGGATCGCGGACGGCAGCTATGGTATTTGCCAGAAATGCGGCGAAGCAATCTCGCCCGCGCGCCTGGATGCTGTCCCCCATGCCATGATTTGCCGGACCTGTGCTGCCGGGGATTGATCTGCATCAATGCGGGCTGTCAACTCTTGACATATTTTGATTATGAAATGTATTAAGAGAGGTATCCCATGACTTATCCCATCCATATGACCGTCACGCCCCATGTCTCTGCTTTCTTTGATGAGGCAACAAACACGATCAGCTATATCGTGTCGGAACCTGATGGCGATCACTGCGCCATCATCGACAGTGTGTTAGACATCGACTATGCCGCAGGCCGCATCACATACGATAGTGCCGATGCGCTGATTGCAGAGGTGGCGCGCCGCGATCTGAAGCTGGACTGGATCATCGAGACCCATGTCCACGCCGATCACCTGAGTGCCGCGCCATATATTCAGGAAAAGCTGGGCGGCAAAATCGGTGTCGGCGACAAGATCACCGTGGTGCAGGACACATTCGGCAAGGTCTTTAACGCTGGCACTGAATTTCAGCGGGACGGGTCCCAGTTTGACGCCTTGTTCAAGGATGGCGACACTTACGTGATCGGCGGCATGCAGGGCTTTGCCATTGCCACACCGGGGCATACGCCAGCCTGCATGGTGCATGTGATTGGGGATGCGTGTTTCGTTGGTGATACGCTCTTTATGCCTGATGGCGGATCAGCCCGCGCTGATTTCCCCGGCGGTGACGCGGGTGTGCTTTATGACAGCATCCAAAAGGTGCTTGCCCTGCCTGATGAGATGCGCCTGTTCATGTGCCACGATTACGGCCCGAATGGGCGTGACATTAAGTGGGAAACCACCGTGGCCGAGGAAAAGGCGCACAACATCCACGTGGGCGGTGGCAAGACCCGCGAGGATTTCATCAAGTTCCGCACCGAACGGGACGCGACATTGGATATGCCCAAGCTCATCATCCCGTCCTTGCAAGTAAACATGCGCGCGGGCGAAGTGCCTCAGGATGAAGATGGGAATGAAATGCTCAAAGTGCCGCTGAACCAGCTGTAAATCTGGAGGATACTGATGGATATCAAGAAACTGACGTCAGAGGTTTCGGTGACGCCGCAGGTTACCGTGGCTGACTTGCCCACGATCAAAGAACAGGGCTTTCGGTCAATCATCTGCAACCGTCCCGACGGCGAAGGGGCCGACCAGCCCACACATGTCGAGATCAGGAAAGCATCGGCCAAGCTGGGCCTTGATGTGGCCTATCAGCCGATTGTTGCGGGCAAGGTCAGCGATCAGGACGCCGATGATTTCGCTAACCTGATGCGGGAACTGCCCGGCCCAGTGCTGGCGTACTGCCGGACAGGTACGCGGTCGGCGACGCTGTGGTCGCTGACGCAGGCCGAAACGCGGGCCACGGCGGATATCCTGAGTGCAACCAAGGCGGCAGGTTATGACATGGCAGGCGTGGTCCGACGCATTGTGAATGGCGGAAAGACACCAACGGATACGGGTGACGCGAAATACGAAGTGGTCGTTGTCGGTGGCGGTGCGGCTGGTATTGCTTTGGCGGCCAGCCTCAAATCTCGCAAACCGGGGCTTGAGATCGCGATTATCGACCCTGCCGACATACATTATTACCAGCCTGGCTGGACCATGGTCGGTGGTGGTATTTTTGACGCCGAGGACACGGTGCGCACCATGGGCAGCCTGATCCCAAAGGGGGTGCATTGGCTGAAATCTGCGGTGGCCGCATTCGAACCAAAGGATAACGCCGTCATCCTTGATGGCTGCCGGGTGGTGAAATATGACCGGTTGATCGTTTGTCCGGGGCTGAAACTGGATTGGAACAAGGTCGAAGGTCTGGTGGATACACTGGGCAAGAACGGTGTGACCTCAAATTACCGTTATGATCTGGCGCCCTATACCTGGGAACTGGTCAGCGGCATGCGGGAAGGGCGCGCGATTTTTACCCAGCCACCGATGCCGATCAAATGCGCCGGCGCCCCGCAAAAGGCGCTTTATTTGTCGGGTGACGCATGGTTCCGCAACGGGGCGCTCAAAAACATCGATATCCAGTTCAACAATGCCGGTGGCGTGTTGTTCGGTGTGAAAGATTATGTGCCCGCGTTGGAGCAATACATCACGAAATACGGGGCCGATCTGAATTTCTTTCACAATCTTGTTGCGGTTGATGGGCCAGCCAAAAAGGCGTGGTTCGACGTGGCCAAACCGGACACGCCGGTCGAGCGGGTCGAGATGGCGTTCGACATGATGCACGTTTGCCCGCCGCAAACGGCCCCTGATTTCATCCGTGTGTCACCTTTGGCGGATGCCGCCGGATGGGTCGATGTGGACCAAGCCACACTACGCCATAAAACCTATGACAACATCTGGTCGTTGGGTGATGTAATGAACGCGCCCAACGCCAAGACCGCGGCAGCCGCACGGATGCAGGCACCCATCGTGGCCGAAAACGTGGTGGCCGACATCCGGGGCAGCGCGCCAGTGGCACAATATAACGGTTATGGCTCCTGCCCGCTGACCGTGGAACGGGGCAAGATCGTGCTGGCTGAATTTGGTTATGGCGGGACGCTCTTGCCCAGCTTCCCGAAGTTTCTGATCGACGGCAGCAAACCATCGCGGATGGCATGGCTGCTCAAGGAAAAGATTCTGCCACCGGTCTATTGGCGCGCGATGCTCAAAGGTCGCGAATGGATGGCGAAACCTGAGAAGGTCAGCGCGAGCTAAGGTTACCCGACATGATGAACAGATTATTTCGGTACGTGCCGATCCTGACATGGGCGCGCGATTATGATCGCGCGGCTTTTGGCAATGACCTGATCGCGGCGGTGATTGTGACGATCATGTTGATCCCGCAATCGCTGGCCTATGCTTTGCTGGCTGGATTACCGCCAGAGGCGGGGCTTTATGCCTCGATTGTGCCGATCCTGCTTTATACCGTCTTTGGGACCAGCCGCGCCTTGGCGGTGGGGCCGGTGGCGGTGGTATCGTTGATGACAGCCGCCGCCTTGGGCAACATCGTCGAACAGGGCACTGCAGGTTATGCCGTTGCCGCCCTATCGCTGGCGGGCCTGTCAGGGGTGATGCTGTTGGGGCTGGGCTTGCTGCGCCTTGGCTTTTTGGCCAATTTTCTGTCCCATCCGGTGATTTCGGGGTTCATCACAGCTTCCGGATTAATCATCGCGGCCAGTCAGTTGCGGCATGTCTTCGGGATTGAGGCTGAGGGACATAACCTGGCTGAGATCACTCTGTCGCTGATCGCCCATCTGCATGATATCAACATGGCCACGGCGGTGATCGGGATCAGTGCGACGGTTTTTTTGTTCTGGGTGCGCAAAGGGCTCAAGCCGCTGTTGCGCAGGGTCGGGTTTGGTCCTGCCATGGCAGATATTGCGGCCAAGGCAGGGCCGGTGGTCGCAGTTGTCGCCACAACAATGGCCGTTTGGTATCTGGATCTGGCGGATGCAGGCGTGCAGATCGTAGGCAACGTCCCGCAAAGCCTGCCACCCTTCACATTGCCCTCTTTCTCTCCGGCCTTGCTGCAGCAACTGCTCTTGCCCGCCTTGCTGATCTCGATTATCGGGTTTGTGGAATCCATCTCGGTCGCGCAAACGCTGGCCGCGAAAAAACGGCAACGGGTGGACCCCAATCAGGAACTCATCGGGCTTGGGGCGGCCAATATCGGCGCGGCCTTCACAGGTGGTTTTCCGGTCACGGGTGGGTTTTCGCGCTCCGTCGTGAACTTTGATGCCGGTGCGCAAACACCTGCGGCTGGGGCTTTCACAGCTGTCGGGCTTGCCATCGCCGCCATGGCGCTGACCCCGTTGATCTACTTCCTGCCCAAGGCGACGTTGGCAGCCACGATTATTGTCGCCGTACTCAGCCTGGTGGATTTCAGTATCCTGCGGCGCAGCTGGGCCTATGCACGGGCCGATTTCTTGGCGGTGCTGGTGACCATCCTTGTCACACTATCTGTCGGGGTCGAAGCAGGTGTATCTGCCGGGGTCGCCCTTTCCATTCTGGTGCATCTCTATAGCTCATCCCGACCCCATATCGCCGAGGTCGGGTTGGTGCCGGGGACCGAGCATTTCCGCAACATTCACCGGCACAAGGTACAGACTGACCCGCGTATCCTGACGCTGCGGTTGGATGAAAGCCTTTATTTCGCCAACGCACGGTTTCTTGAGGATGTGATCCTGACCCGGTTGGCCTATGATGAGCTGATCGCACATGTCATCCTGCAATGCAGCGCGATCAACGAGATCGACTTTAGCGCCTTGGAAACGCTGGAAGCAATCAACGCCCGCCTGCGCGATATGGGCGTCACGCTGCACCTGTCCGAAGTCAAAGGCCCGGTGATGGACAGGCTACAGCAAGAGCATTTTCTGCAAGAGCTTTCGGGCAAGGTATATCTGACACAATACGAGGCCGCCTGTGCAGTGGGCTTGCAGCCGGATCGGGCTTGAGATGTCCCAATCGGGTGACGACCGCGCCGCGCGAAACAAGGCCGATATCACCCGCGCGCTCTTACCCGGTGTCATCCTCGCGAATTAGACCGGTGTGTTCTTTGTCGTGGTGCTTGCATCGGGCAGCATGTCCATCCCCATCTTGATTAACTTGCCCGTTTCTTCGGTGTATTGGGTATAGGCTTTCTCCAAAAAAGCCACCTGCGCCCTTTGCATGTCTGCGGCGGTCTTGCAGTGCAGCAACGCGTGTTGGGTTTTGACATCCTCGCGGATACGGTCAGCCACGAAACTGACCACTTCGCTGTTCATGTCCGCCATGACCTCGAACCAAGCCGTGCCCATCCAGCGCATTGACCCCAGACCGGCCTCTTCGATCTGTTGTATCATCGCTTGGCCCATCGCGACGGGGTCTAGCCTTGTGTCGGAGCTTTGTTTTGACTTTGCCATCATATGCCTCCTGATTTGTGTGATGGTGTTATCCTATCGCATCGCATCGGCAGCGGATTGATATCTATCAACACCCGCGCACCTAAATTGATGGATTGCAGGGTTATGACTGATGATCTGACCCTTGGCCTGACCAGTGATCAGGCAAACGCGCTGCATACCACCCATGGCTGGAACGAACTGCCACAGGGTGCGGGGCCGAAGCCCCTGCGCATCTTGCTGCGTCAATTTACCAATGTGCTGGTGATCATTCTGATCATTGCAGCTGTCATCGCCTTTGTCGCAGGTGAGCGGATTGACACGATTGCGATTGTCATCGTCATCCTGCTGAACGGTATCTTGGGTTTCGTACAGGAATGGCGGGCCGAGAACGCCCTGCAATCCCTAAGCAACATGATGTCCCCTCAAGCGACTGTGCTACGCGATGGCCGCCAAATGATCATTCCGGCGCGCGATCTTGCTCCCGGCGATCTGATCATTGTGGCCGCAGGTGACCGGGTGCCGGCCGATGCTGACGTGATCGAACAAACCTCGCTTTCTGCAGATGAAAGCGCGCTAACGGGTGAATCCGTGCCCGTGGTTAAGGATGGGAGTGGTGCGGCACTCTACACCGGAACAAATGTGGTCGAAGGGCGCGGTATGGGCCGGGTGACGGCCATCGGGACACAAACCCGTTTTGGTCAGATTGCCGTGCTGACCGGATCAGTTGTGCAGCGCCAGACCCATCTGCAACGGCAGTTGGGGCAGCTGGCCAAGCAGTTAGGTATCGCAGCCTTGCTGATCGCCGCAATGATCATGGGCTTGGGCGTCTGGACCGGGCGCCCTTTGACCGAGATGTTCATGACCGGCATCTCGCTGGCTGTCGCCATGGTGCCCGAAGGTCTGCCTGCCGTGGTCACCATCACCATTGCCTTGGGTGCTGCCGCACTGGTCCGGCAAAACGCCCTCACCCGCCGTTTGCAAGCGGTAGAGACCTTGGGCGCGGCCTCGGTCATCTGCACCGACAAGACCGGCACGTTGACGGAAAACAAGATGACCGCAACGGAAATCTGGACGCCGCAGGGCAGCTACAGTGTAACCGGGACCGGGTATGACCCCTCTGGCCATATCAAGAAGGACGGGGATAAGCGGCGCGCCTCAAATGATCCGGTACTGGCAGCGTTGCTAGAGGTCTGTGCCGGGTGCAACCATGCCAGCCTGCACCACGAATCTGGCGCATGGACGATGATCGGCAGCCCGACCGAAGGCGCGCTGATCACACTGGCGTACAAAGGTTGGACCGCCCTGCCCGACCCGGCGGGTATCATTGCCGAAAACCCTTTCAACAGCGACGCCAAGCGCATGAGCATTCTGCGCCACACACCCAGTGGCCCCAAAGTGCTGACCAAGGGCGCGCCAGAGCAGCTGCGCGATCTTTGCACAGCGATTACCGGACCCAACGGCCCTGAACCACTGACCGACGCATGCCGCGCGCAGATTGAAGCCGCCTATACGGACATGGCTGCGAACGGGCACCGCGTGATCGCATTGGCAGCGGCCCCCGCGCCCGACAACACCCTGCGTGAGGATGCTTTGGTTTTTCTTGGCCTCATAGGCATCATTGATCCGCCCCGGCCAGAGGTCGCGGCCGCCGTGGCCCAAGCCCATGCGGCCGGGACCCGCATCATCATGATCACTGGCGACAGCCCCGTGACAGCCAAGGCTATTGCAGAGGCCATTGGGCTGAACCCGCAATCGGTGATGACCCATGACGCGCTTGCCGTGATGTCGGACACGGAACTGACCCAAAGGCTTGACAGCGACACGCTGATCGCGCGGGCGGAACCTGCGGATAAGATGCGCATCGTGGCTCTGCTGCAAGCGACAGGACAGATCGTGGCGATGACAGGCGACGGGGTGAACGACGCGCCCGCGCTGGAACAGGCTGACATCGGCATCGCGATGGGGATCAGAGGCACGGATGTGGCCAAGGAGGCCTCTGATTTGGTGCTTTTGGACGACAATTTTGCCACCATCATCGCTGCCATTCGCGAAGGGCGGCGGCAGTTCGACAACCTGCGCAAATTTGTGCGCTACCTGCTGTCATCGAACGCAGGCGAGGTGATCGCGCTGGTCTGCAATATCATCATCGGTGGACCACTGATCTTTCTGGCCACCCAAATTTTATGGATGAACCTGATCACCGACGGGCTAACGGCGGTGGCACTCGGGTTGGAGAAACCCGAAGCCGGGCAGATGCAAGAACCGCCCCGCCCTATGAACGCGCCTATCTTGGGGTGGTCGGGCGTCGCCTTGATTGTCATTTTCGGGCTTTACACAGGGACGTCGAGCCTGTGGATCTTCTGGAGTCTGCTGCACATTGATGAAACCCTCGCACGAACAGCGGCTTTCACTGCCATGGTTGTGTTCGAAAAATTCAGCGTCTTCGCCTTCCGGTCCCTGCGGGAGCCATGCAGCCGCATCGGTTGGGCCAGCAATCCGTTTCTGCTGCTGGCACTGGCGGTGACCTTGGGTGCGCAGGTCGTGGCAGTCTATTGGACGCCGCTGCAAACCTTACTGCACACGACTGGGCTGGGATGGGCCGAATGGCAGATGATCGGGCTTTTTACTCTGCCCCTAATCATCGTACCCGAGCTTTTCAAAATGATCATGTTGAGGGGAAGAACCAATGGCGCTTGAACACGGACACGGGCCAGCAGAGATCGCTGCAAGGCTGGACGCCCAAACCGACAGCGGGCGACTGCGCGACGCAATTTTTGGCGGGATTGACGGGACGGTGACGACCTTTGCGATTGTTGCCGGCGTTCAGGGTGCAGGGTTATCCGTAGGGGTGGTTGTCGCACTGGGTCTGGCCAATGTGTTGGCGGATGGTTTCTCGATGGCGGCAGGAAACTATGCGGGGACCAAAGCTGTGGCCGATGATCGGCGCAGGCTTTGGACGGTCGAAGAGCACCACATCAACGAAAACCCCGACGGCGAACGCGCAGAGCTGGAACAAATCCTGGCGCGCAAAGGCCTGCGGGGCCGCGTGCTGCAAGAGGCCACGGCTATGATCGCAGAAAACAAGACACAATGGATCACTATGATGATGTCCGAAGAATACGGGCTGCCCCCGGTCGAGGCACGACCGATCCGGGCAGCGGTCGTGATCTTTGCGGCCTTCGTGGTGGCAGGGATGCTGCCGCTCTTGCCTTATCTGATAGGTCTGACACCCGCGTTTTCATGGTCTATCGGGATCGCCGGGCTGACATTCTTTGCCATCGGCGCGATCAAGTCACGCTGGTCACTGGCCCTGTGGTGGCGGTCGGGGCTGGAAACACTGTTGATTGGCGGTGTGGCGGCGGGTTTGGCGTTTGTCGTGGGGCGAATGTTTCATCCCTAAACCACCATCATGTCCTCAAGATGCGCAGGCAGGTCGTCCAGCGGCAGGTGTGTCAAGTCCTTGGGCATATCACCAAGCAAGGCATCGCGCAGCGGGGCCGAAAGGGTCTGGCGCAGCACGCCCAGCATTGCTGGCGGGGCGATCAGCACGAGGCGCTGAAAGGCAGAGTCCTGAAAGAAGCGGTCCAGATAAGCCACAATATCCGTCGCAAAGCCTGCAACCGCTTGGCCCTTCAGGTCAGGGTTGGAAATCCCGCCTCGGTTCGGACCGTTGGGTGCATTGGTCATGCCGGGCGCGTCTGACAGTTCTGTCACCTCTGGTGGCACGAGACCCTCAACGTGGTGGCCATAGACCCCCTTACCAGGCCCATCATTGACGGCAACGCGCACCGTTTGGGCGTCGGCCAATACAATCCATGTCTTGATCGGTTTCATGCGCGTGCTCCTCTGACGTTGCCGCTAGAATAGCTTTGCAGCAGCACGGGCAGTTGATTTTTCTCAATATTCCGCGTCACCTTTCATAGGAATACAATAGTATAAAACGAAGGCCGCATGATGACTGATCAGACCTTTGACGCCCTAATGCTGATGGCCCTTCTGGATGCCATCCCTGACGCTGTGCTGATGAGCGATGCAGACGGCATCATCACCCGTGCTAACCCGTCCGCAGGCACCCTGTTTGGCTATGACCCGGCAAAGCTGATCGGGCAAAGCGTAAATATGCTGATGCCGCAATCCCTGTCGGACCGGCATGACGGGTTCATGCACAGCTATCTGGAGACCGGACAGGCGCGGATCATTGGACGGGGCCGCGCGGTCGAAGGCTTGCGCAGCAATGGCCAGACGTTTCCACTGCATCTCTCTATCGGGCGGGCGGATCACGACGGGAACACGCATTTTGTGGCCATCCTCCACGACATCAGCGCGCGGCAAGCGGCGGAAGAGGCGCTTGCCCGGTCGGCGCGGCTGGACGCCATCGGGCAGATGACCGGTGGGATCAGCCATGATTTCAGCAATATCCTGACCGTGGTGATCGGCAATCTGGAACTGTTGCAGGCCCGGATCACAGATGACGAAACGCAGGCAATGCTTGCTGACGGATTGGAAGCAGCAGAACTTGGCGCGCAATTGACTGCGGGACTGACCGCCTTTGCACGCAAGGCCGCGACGCAGAGAACCTCAATCAATGTCAATGCCGCCTGTAAGGCTGCCCTTGGCATGATCAAACGCACCTTTGATCCGCATTACAAGATTTCGGCTGAACTAGGTGCCGATCTGCCCGAGGTTCTGGCAGATGCCACGCAACTGCAATCAGCCTTGCTCAACATCGCTCTGAATGGGCGGGACGCCATGCCCGAAGGCGGCCAGTTGATTATAAGGTCCGAGGCGATCAGCATTGATGACACCTATATCGCGCAGGAACTGGACGTGGCCGAAGGCGATTACGTCCGCATTTCGGTTACCGATACCGGGCGCGGTATGGGGCCAGATACGCAACAGCGGGTGTTTGAGCCGTTCTATACCACCAAACCGGTGGGCCATGGCACCGGGCTGGGGCTGGCGATGGTCTATGGCTTTGTGCGGCAATCAGGCGGGCATGTCACGATCTATAGCGAGATTGGGCATGGCACCACGATCGCCCTGTATTTTCCCGTGCTGGGCGAAGGGTCTGCCCAGCACCCGGCTGTACCACCGAAACCGTTGGAGCAGCGGGCGAGCGCGAACCAGACCGTTCTGGTGGTCGAAGACAATCCGCAGGTGCGAAAGCTGACAACGGTGCGGCTGCGCAATCTGGGTTACAGGGTGCAAGAGGCGGCATCGGGCGACCACGCGGCCGAAGTGTTGCAGCAAGACAACGATATCGACGTGGTATTCACCGATTTGGTGATGCCGGGGGAATTGGACGGGCTGGCGTTGGCGCGGCACGTCGTGGCGAGCTATCCCAACCTGCGCATTTTGCTAACGTCAGGCTATGCCGAAGACATTCTGAACCGTCAAAGCGCAAACGAACCCGGTGTAAAGATTTTGCGCAAACCCTATCGTCAGTCTGATCTGGCTGCGGCCCTTTCGGCCCTGTTTGACGGCGGTTCGTCTTTGCATTCTCTCACGTCACAGGTGAAGGAATAGCCTACACCCCGAATGGTCGAGATCAGTCGCGGCGATGTTGCATTGCGTTCAATCTTCTTGCGCAGGCGGGCGATCTGGTTGTCTATAGTGCGATCCATCGGGGTATAGGAATAGCCGCCGATCAGGTCCATCAACTGTTCACGCGACAACACCCGCTTGGGACGCTCGAGAAAGACATTGAGCAATTTGAATTCGCCGCTGGTCATGTCGACCCGCACGCAATTGCGATCATACAGCAACATCTCGGCGGGAATAGCCTTCATGCCGTCAAATTCCACGCATGGGCTTGCGGGTGCCAATCCGGCGGACTGGTGCGCGACGCCTGTACGGCGCAGGACGGACTTCACCCGCGCAAGCACCTCGCGCAGGTGAAAAGGTTTGGTAATATAATCGTCGGCGCCAATCTCCAGCCCCACAACGCGGTCGATCACGTCATCTTTGGCCGTAACCATGATGATCGGAACCGAGGATATCTTGCGCACAGCCGTCGCCACATCCAACCCGTCATCTTCACCAAGGTCCAGATCCAGGGTCACCAAATCAAAGCCATGCTTCGATAATGCGCCCAGCACTTCGGCTTTGTTTCCGGCCTCATGGACAGTACTGCCTTCGCCCTCAAAGGTGCGACGCAGAAGATTTCTGATCTTCGGATCATCATCAACAACAAGGATAACAGCAGATTTCATGACGTCCCCGGCCCATTAATCCAACGATATCTAGGGACCTACGTTGCCTCATTCTATCCGAATGAGGGCACCGATACAAATTGATACAATCCGATACGTTGTGGGTGTTACGCTGGATACATCCAACCCCCAGCTTTCTCTCATGCAAAAAGAGGAAGCTGCGATGTATGTGACTGCCACGCAATCTGCCGACGACATCCCAAGCACGACACCCTCACGACCCAACATCATCCGCAACCGGACCGTCACGATCAAACCGGGCAAACATCTGTTTCTTGAAGGTGACCCCGCCGACCGCATATATGAGGTGGCCAGCGGCGTGCTCCGCCTGACCCGGATCATGGAAGACGGGCGCCGTCAGGTCATCGCCTTCGGCTATCCCGGTGACACGGTCGGTTTTCCCAGCGATGGGATGTATCACACAGACTGCGACGCACTGGTGCCAACCACCCTTGTCGTACACCGCCGTAGCGATCTTGAAACGGCCTGCGGTGACGCCGCCTTACACCAGCGCCTGTTGATTGCCGCCTTGCGCGAAATCAGCGCGATGCAGGACCATTTCATGATGCTGGGCCGCAAATCCTCGATCGAGAAACTGGCCTCTTTCCTACAAGTGCTTGCCAACCGCGTGGGTGAACATTTGGGTGATTACAATCAAGTCACCTTGCCTATGACCCGCGCCGATATCGCCGATTTTCTGGGACTGACGACCGAAACGGTCAGCCGCACGTTCACGCAACTGCGCAAGTCCGGGATCATCGCGATTGATCACGTCAATACCGTGATCATCCTCAAGCCGATCGCGCTGCGCAGCATCGCGGAAGGCGACGACACATAGGTGTCACGTCCCCCTGACTGCCGAGGCTGTTGCAGATCCTTCTCAACGCCTCGGCTTTTTTGATCACGGTGACATGTTATCAAGAATGTCTTTCGTGCTTTGCGTCCGGTTGAGTGTGTTCGCAATATGCGCACGCATCCTTATCTATACATCACTCCTCAATCCGTTCGCGCATATCCACGTCCAGCGCCGGATCAGGATCTGTGATGAACACCGACAACAGCCCTGCGGTCATCGCACCCACACCCAGCAGCACCAGCGTGTAATTCACAACCCAGCCCACGAACGGGATGAAGTTGAGGATCGCAACGGCGCAAATCGCCAGCAGGATCGTCACCAGCTTCATCAGAAACGACGGGTCCTCATCGCCGTTAAAGGCCAGCACTATGCGCCGGGCCACGCCGTAGGCGGCCAAGAGATAGCCCAAAGTCCAGACCACAAGGATCGCCAGCAAGGCAAATGGAACGAAGGGGATGCCAATGATGGTGAGTGCTGTCACAGGCACCATGCCAAAGAGCGCCGATAGGCCAATGACCCCCAAAAGGAAAGTCTGCAAGGGCTGGCGCGTCACACGGCGGCGCATCTTTTCCACCCGGTTGGGCACCAGTGTCAGGAAGATCGCGGCAAGCAGCAACAGGAAGATCGTTGAGATCAGAAAGGCTGAAAAAAGCGACATCCATGTCGGCAGCATTGGCATATCGACGCCTTCCCAGCTGCGATTGAACGCGCGATAGGTCTCGCCTGTGTTCCATTCTTCGCGGGTGATCCGGGCCGCCGGGATTACCCGCTCTGGCACGCTGATCTCATCGTCGGCAGACAGGATCAGCGCACCGTCGATCCGGGCCTCTGGGCCAAAGGTCAACGTTTTCGCAACGATCCACGCATCCCCCGAAACAGGTGCGTTCAGATACACTTTGCCGCCAAAGGCCGTTAATGCACCGGTCACAGGACCTTCAATCGTCAGGTTGCGGCCAAAGAAGCGCAGATTGCCCGCCACTGCGGCGGCGGCACTGCTGCGCACGCTGAACCCTGCGGCGGTGACGTCCTCGCCTACCGTCCCGCTGATCGTGACAGTGCTACCTGCCGCATAAAGGTCACCCCCCGTCTGCGTGCTGACATCCACGTCATAGCCTGCGGCATGAATATCGCCACTGGCGCTGCCAGAGGTGGTGATGACACTGCCAGCGGCAAAGACATCGCCCGTGGCACTTAGCGTGTCTGCCACGGCCTCTCCGGCCATATAGGTATCGCCGCCATGTGTGCGGCTGACGTCTTGGGCCAGTCCGGGGCCCGCAAGGGCCAGACTAGCGACGGTCGCAATCAAGAGATGTCGCATGGATTTGTCCTTTGGTCAGTCAGTTTGCGCCGCCACTGATAGAGCGACGCGCAAATTCAGGATTGAGCAATGTCAAAACCGGCCTGCCCGTTGCGCGCTACACCTGCGTCAGACGCACCGATGCGTCGCTAAAAACGGAGACTTGGATCATGCAAACAAACCTCCCCCCTGCCCCGTCCAAACGGTCTGAACCGCAACCCTTCTTTGAGCAATTGCAACAAGAGATGGAGCAGCTTTTTGACCGGTTCCGCGGCTACCCGCCCATCGCAGGCGCGCTGCCGCGCCTTGGTGTGTTAGACAGCCTGCGCCCGGCCATCGACATGGCCGAAACCGATGATGCGGTGGAAGTCACCGCCGAAATCCCCGGCGCAAAGGCGGATGATCTGGATGTGTCGCTGAACGGTGACACGCTGGTGATCAAAGGCGAAAAGTCGGACGAGCGGAACGAAAACGACAAAAACTATCACTTGGTGGAACGCAGCTATGGCAGCTTTCGGCGGCAGATCCCGCTGGGCTTCACGCCCGCTCAGGATGCCGTTGAAGGGCATTTTGTTGATGGGATCTTGCGGGTGTCGATTGCCAAACCAGCCGAGGTGAAAACGGCCAATCGCAAGATTGAAATCAACACCAAATGAGTATCCCAGCGCCCGGCGAAATCGCCGGGCGCTGCTTGAATGAGGAGGACCCGCCATGACCCTGCGCACCATTCTTGTCTGCCTGACGAGCACCAGTTCAGCCGCTGATGTGCTGAAATCCGCAGCCAACCTTGCCCGCCGCGACAACGCCCATGTGATCGGCTTTTATGTCACGGAATCGCTGGTGGTCTACCCCGGCATCGCCGTGCATATTCCTGAGGTCAGCTATCAAAGCTTCATCGCCAGCCAAAAGGCCCATGCGCAAGAGATGAAAGAGATTTTCGATGCGCAAATGCAAGTCGAAACCTTCCCGAGCGAGTGGCGACAAGTCAGCAGCGAAAGCGGCTTTCTGGCCGATAGCATCATCGCCAATGCGCGCAATGTTGATCTGGTGGTCATGGCACAGGAAGAGGACGGCGAAGACCGCCCGCTGATCAACAACCTTGCTGAACGGGTGATCAAGGAAAGCGGGCGGCCCGTGCTGGTGATCCCGCGCGATTACGTGGCCGAAACTCTGGGCGAAACCGTGCTTCTGGGCTGGAGCGACACACGCGAGGCGACGCGGGCCATGCATGACATGCTGGGCGTGGTCAGCACTGAGGCAAACCTGCGCGTGCTGCGCATCGGCAAGCCTCCCGGTGATACGCTCGCCGATTTTGGAGCCAACGATCTGGCCATCGCCATCGCGCGGCACGGACCCAAAGTCGAGATTGTACATCGGGACAAGGATGGGCAAAAGGTGCCAGGCATCCTGAGCCACGAAGCCTTTGAAATGGGGGCCGATATGCTAATCACCGGGGCTTTCGGGCACTCACGCGTCTATGATTTCGTGATCGGCGCGGCAACGCGGGATTTACTGCGGGACGCAAAGCTGCCGGTAATGTTTTCGAAATAGCCCGACATGGGCAATATGTTTATTTACAGTCTTGTTGCGGGGCGGCTATGCGGCGAAGCCCGTGTGAAAACTCGCGGATGATCTGAATATTGGTATGACTTCCGTGCCCGGTGCAGAGGTATTTCATGGGGCAGTTTATCGACGGCATGGACAGGCATTAGACAATGGCAATTCTTCACGCGACAATCACGTCCTCGACGGGGCGGCGTAGTGACATCGGCATAGGTTCACCGCGTCCGAAACGCACGACAAGGTCCGGTCGCCTTCCCTCGATGCCGAGCCATTTTGCGAATTCAGGACGAATAGACGCCGCTTCAATCGGCATATTCATATGCGCGTGGCAGAGACCAAGAGCCGTCGCCATCAGGGCAAACCTTTCAAAGCTGCGTCCAACGTTGATCCAGCCTTCAGGGGTTTCGTCATCCGCAACAAAGACAACCAACCCCGCAGAAGACGCCAAATGTCTGGCAAGTTTGGCGGTTTCGGCCTTCTTTCTGAATGCAAAGCCAAACACAATCGGGCCGAGCCAGTCCGGCGAACTTGGGTTGCCTGTGCTTGGAGCAGAAAGACCATCAGCTTTTTCTATCGACGTTTTGCTGCTGAACCTTATCCAGCTTTTCAATTCATCGACGAATGCAGGGTCATCCATCTGCGCAGCGTTGCCCACCTGAATGAATTCAAGCGCCTGATCCAGCTTCATACGCTGGGTAATGAGGTGAAAATGGACGCCTTCTCGGGTAGCCGCCTCCGCGAGTTGGTCTAGTTCTGCGTCGGACAACGTGGTGCCGTCATACTCTGACCTTGTCGACTGCCGCTTTGGAATGGCATCACTTAACATAGTGTCAGTCACCTCACCTTCTCCAAGTGCGATCCGGATAAAAGTGTCACCTGCCTCATCTCTATGTGTGGTGGTTTCAGTTGATCGTCCGCTCGCACGGGCGGCCACCACCAAATTCTCGGCTGCACAGCCAAGTGAGATATAGAGGTGATGATCGTCGGGATCGACCGCCGGGGTACTTCTTAAGAAATCCGGCAAGATATTTACGGTGTCTTCATTGATGAGAAATTTCCACGGCTGCGTGTTATGAGAATTCGCCGCCAAGGAGGCAAACCTGACAATATCGCGCAGGCCCGGTTCAGGCGGTAGGCTTTTACGGATTTCACGCGCTGCGAGGGTGTATCGATTCATCGCATCCTCCATCATTCCCAGGTTCACCGGCTGCGATGCAACACGACTTTGCAGACCGGCCTGTGGTTTCTTTCTCATCAATTGGCGTCTTGTGCATTGATTTTGCGCAAGTGCTGCCGGTCAGCATTCTACCCAGGCACCGAGAAGCGGACGTTCACGCGATGCGCAGAATAGCTCATTCTAGGTTCTTAGCCGACTTTCACCCGGCTACATCGTGATCATAAAGCCACCCAAGCCGATTCAAAAACGCCGCAGGTGCGGCCTTCCCCATGGCCTTTAGCCCTGCATGGGCCAACCGGCGTTGCAGCCCTCCAAGGTGATAGTTCCGTGCGTTCTTGTTGGCCGCTGCGATTGCTTTGACCACCCGCGCGCGGCGTTTGTCCTGATAGCTGCGCAGCCCCTTATCGAGTGACGCATTTTCATCGCAACAGCGCGCCAGAACATAGGCGTCCTCGATCGCCAGGTTCGCGCCCTGCGCCAGAAATGGCAGCGTTGGATGTGCGGCATCCCCCAGGATCGCGACCGATCCGGCATGCCATTTTTCAGCCACCGGATGCCGGAACAACCCCCAGAGGTTCGCCTTTTCAACCTCGCCCAAGATGCTTTTGACCTCCCACCCGCAATCGGCAAAGACCATGCGCAGGTTGCCGGGATCATCGTCGTGGTGCCAACCTTCGTCGGCCCATTGTCCACGTTCCTGAACAGCGACGATGTTCAAACGCCCCCCGCTCAGCGGATAGGTCACCAGATGCCGCCCCGGCGCCATCCAGATACGCGCAACCTGATCGGCTTGCTTGGTCTTGATCATCGCGCGCCATGCGACTTGACCGGTAAAGAAAGGTTCCGTTGGCCTGTTGATCAGCCCGCGCACGGCAGATCGCAACCCATCCGCACCAACCGTCAGCACTGGCCGGACAAGGCGGCCTTCCACCATAAAACTGCCATCGGGGTTGAGCCTATCAACGCGCGTGCCCAGCTTGACAGTCACGCCCGCGGCCTCGCAGCCCCGCGCCAGAATATCGATCAAGGCGGCCCGGTGGTAAAAACGATAAGGCGGGGTTTGCCCAGACAGATCAAAGCGCGTGATTTCACGGCTCGTTACAGCGTCCATCGGTACAACGGCCTGCGCTGTCACTCCAGTTGCTGCCAGCGCGCGGTCGATGCCAAGCGCATTGAGGGCACGCGCCCCATTTGGAGTAATCTGCAACCCTGCCCCCACTTCTGTCAGTGCAGGTGCTTGCTCATATACGGTCACGTTGGCGTCACGGCGCCCAAAGGCCAGTGCTGCTGTCAGCCCCCCAATGCCGCCGCCGATCACGGCGATGTCGCGGCCTTGGTTGTGGGTCATATCAGTCGTCCCGGTGAACCTTTTCGCGACGCTCATGGCGCTCTTGCGCCTCAAGGCTCATTGTAGCGATGGGGCGTGCGTCCAACCGTTTCAGCGAAATCGGCTCGCCTGTTTTTTCGCAATAACCGTATTCGCCTTCTTCAATCCTGCGCAGGGCGGCGTCGATCTTGGTGACAAGCTTGCGCTGGCGATCACGGGTGCGCAGTTCAAGGGAACGGTCGGTTTCTTCAGAGGCGCGATCGGCCACATCGGGGATATTGCGGGTCTGGTCTTTCATGCCAGCGACAGTGTCGCGGCTATCTTCAAGAAGTTCTGATTTCCAGTTCAGCAGTTTCCGGCGGAAATATTCGGTCTGCTTTTCATTCATGAATGGTTCGTCGTCTGCTGGGCGATAGTCATCTGCTAGAAACACTTCGGCCTTCATCGTAAATCCTTTCACTGTGGCAGCCGCACGCCTGCGTCCGCGCTGCCCTCACCCCAGTTTTGACGCGGGTTTACTCCCTTCGCTGCATGCTGTCACCCCCTCTTTTTGTACGGCTCGCAAGGTGTTGATGATCCCATATGACCTGCTAGGCTGCCCACGAAATCATAAGGGTACGAGACGATGGGATTTACGGGGCAACTCACTGGGCAATTCACCGGCACAGACACTTATGTTGCCACCGAAGACCTGACGATGGCGGTGAATGCCGCCGTGACGCTGGAACGCCCACTGCTGGTCAAAGGCGAGCCGGGCACAGGCAAGACAGAACTGGCACGGCAGGTCAGCGCAGCGCTTGGCTTACCTATGATTGAGTGGCACATAAAATCTACAACCAAGGCGCAACAAGGGCTTTACGAATACGATGCCGTCAGTCGCCTGCGCGACAGCCAATTGGGTGACGCCCGTGTGCATGACGTTGCCAACTATATCAAGCAAGGCAAGCTGTGGCAGGCCTTTGGCGCGGATGGCAAAGTCGTGTTGCTGATTGATGAGATCGACAAGGCCGATATCGAATTCCCCAACGACCTGCTGCAAGAGCTCGACCGGATGGAATTCCACGTCTACGAGACCGGCGAAACGGTGAAGGCTGTACACCGCCCCATTGTCATCATCACATCCAACAATGAAAAAGAACTGCCCGACGCCTTTCTGCGCCGCTGTTTCTTCCACTACATCCGCTTTCCCGACATCGACACGATGCGGCAGATTGTCGAGGTCCATCATCCGGGCATCAAAGACCAACTGCTGACAGCCGCCCTCACCCAGTTCTACGAACTCCGCGAAACGGCAGGTTTGAAGAAAAAGCCCTCGACTTCCGAGGTGCTCGACTGGCTCAAGCTACTGTTGGCCGAGGATCTGACCGCCGAAGACCTCAAACGCGACGGTGCGAATGCGCTCCCCAAGCTGCACGGGGCTTTGCTGAAAAACGAACAGGACGTGCACCTTTTTGAACGGCTTGCATTTATGGCGCGCGGTCAACGCTAAGGGTGTTCAGGAAGTCCGCAACCACTGCTGCGGCTTCGGTCGGCACGGTTTGCAGCAAGAAATGTGGGCCCTCCACCGTGACCACATTCGAAAAGGCAGTAGATGCCCGGCGCGGCACCAAACGGTCGCAAGACGCGCGAAGGTAAATTGAGGGGACCGTCGCATGAGTGATGTGGGACCTGACATCGACAGAAAGTACAGCCCGCAGGCGCGCAATGAGCGTTTCGGATTTGACCCGCGAGAGCGATTGTGAAAACTGCGCCAGGAATGCCGCATCGGACCACTGCCCTGTGATCCAAGGTTGCATCAACTTAATCATAAATCCTGACGTTATCGGCAAATACCGTGCAGCCCTCACGGCACCTTTGGGTATTCGTCGTGGGCGCATTGCGAATGTTGCGACATAAACGACAGCGTCTATTTTCGCCGACTGTTGCTGCACCAGTTGCGCTGCCACCGGTCCTGAGAACGATTGCGCGATGAGCGTCACCGGCCCTTTGGGTAGCTGCGCCAAAACCCAAGGCACCAGATCGGCGTAGGAGGTCAGGTGATCGGGGTAGTTGAGCGCAGTAACGCTATGGCCCCTCAAGGCGTCGCAGAACGGTTGCGCCAAATTGCCATCGCCATCGAGACCGGGGAGCACAATGATTTGCATATATTTCTTTCGAAACACCCTCAGCCATGCTCAACAGCAGCATGAGCGGCTTGATCCATCTTAGTTAGGAACAAGGTCAATCCCCTGATCGGCCCCGAATGCGCGACAATAATCCATCCAGTCGCCAAAGTCTGGCGCAAAAACGGCCATAGCGCCCCGTGCGCTCCATTCGTCGTATTTCGCGGTCATGGCCGCATCGACATAGGTGTTGGGGTCAGGCACCCCTTCCTCCTGTGCCTGTACAACCGCCGCGTTCATCCATTTGGCTTGCCCAAACTCCAACGCATGCACGGCATCTTCACGCTCTACATGGTCGCGTCCAAAGGCATAAAGCCCCGCGCATTCCGCCATGCTTTTGCTGAATGGCTGGGCTGTGACAGCGCTGGCAGCGCCCACAAAAAGGACAATCGCGGCAGGACATATACGTTTCATAGGCGTGATAAAGCCAACAAATTCTGTCCAAAACAAGGCCGCACAGCTAATTGACTGGCCCTGCGCGCAAACACAGCTATTGTCAGCCCAAGATAAAGAACGAGCATGACCTATGACGACCACTTCACCCGTCTCAATCCGGCCACTGCGTGCGGACGACGAAGCCGATTGGCGCCGCCTTTGGGAAGGCTATTTGGGTTTTTACAAATCCACCGTGCCAGAGCCCGTCTATGCCAGCACATTCACCCGGCTTTTGGGCGATGACCTGCAGGATTTTCACGGGTTGGTGGCAGAGGTTGATGGCAGGCTTGTTGGCCTTGTCCACTATGTATTTCACCGCCATTGCTGGCGCATTGAAAACGTCTGCTATTTGCAAGACCTCTACGCTGACCCGTCGGTGCGTGGCACCGGGATTGGGCGCAAGCTGATAGAGGCCGTTTATCAGGCCGCAGATGACGCAGGCGCACCTTCCGTCTATTGGATGACGCAGCAAGACAACACCGCTGGCCGCCGCCTTTATGACCGCGTGGGGCAAGTGACCAACTTCATCAAATATCAGAGACCGGCATGAAGCGTTTTGCAGCCCTTGTGCTGGCCTGTGTGGCCGCCTGTGCCGAAGTGCCCACCACCGATGCACCTGACCCCATCCGCCTGACCTTCCCCGAGGTGCAGCGCTTTGCAGGTGACAGTCCGGGGCCTGCCACGCGCCCAAACTCGGAAATGGCGCTTGATTTTATTGATCTGGCATTTCGGATGGAAAGCGGACGCGAACTGCCAACGCTCACACGCTTTGAAGGCCCCATTACCGTGCGCGTGGTGGGCGACCTGCGACCGGAAAACCGCGAAGACCTGAACGCCCTGCTGGAAAGGCTGCGTCGTGAAGCGCGCATTGATATCCGTCTGACCGATGCGGCAGAGGCCAATATCGTGATCGAAACGATCCCGAACCGCACCTTGCAACGGGCCGCCCCCAATGCGGCCTGCTTTGTCGTGCCGCGCGTGCAAAGCTGGGCTGAACTGCGCGCCGCGCGCGATACAGCGACACTCAATTGGGCGACCCTGCAAACCCGGCAAAAGGCGGGCATTTTCATACCTTCAGATGTAACATCACAAGAGGTCCGCGATTGCCTGCATGAGGAACTGGCGCAAGCGCTTGGCCCTCTCAATGACCTCTACCGCTTGCCTGATTCCGTGTTCAATGACGACAACCTGCATGCCGTATTGACCGGCTTTGATATGCTGATGCTGCGCACCTACTACGCGCCAGAGCTGCGCAGCGGTATGACCGAAGAACAAGTCGCCGCGCGCCTGCCAAGCATCCTTGCCCGATTGAACCCGCGCGGCCAACGCCCCGGCGGGACCATTCCTTCGGCGACTTCACGGGCGTGGATCAATGCGATGACCGATGCGCTTGGCAATGGCATATCGGAACCGCGCAAACGGCAAGCCGCGGCGCGCGCCATCGCCATTGGGCAGGCGCTCGGTTGGACCGGCCCGCGCGAAGGTTTTGCCAATTACGCTTACGGCCGTCTGCAAATCGGCAATGATGCCACGTTGGCATTGGGGGCCTTCAACGCCGCGCGCCGTGCCTATGCGCAAAGCCCTATCACCGAAATTCATTCTGCCCATATCGCCCTACAACTGGCCGCCTTCACCTTGATCTCACAAGATGCAGAGGCCACCATCGCGATCACCACCCCTGCCATCGCCGTGGCCGAACAATATGAAAATGCAGCGCTGATGTCCTTGCTTATGATGTTCAAAGCGGAAGCCTTGGATTTGCAAGGCGACACAGAGGCAGGCATGGCACTGCGTCTGGACAGTCTGGGATGGGCGCTTTATGGCTTTGGCGACCGGGATCAGGTGATTGACAGGCTGAATGAGATTGCTTCTTTGGTCCCGCAAATTCCGCCAAGCTGACAAAGGCCACGTTTCATGATCCCTCTTTCCGGCATTCTTATCGGCGCAATTTTCGGCGCGCTGCGGGCCAAAGCGCGCGGCGGTAAAGGCAAAGACATGCTGCAATGGGGTGCAGTCTTTGCCATCATCTTTGGCGTGATCGGCATGTTCGTCCTGATCTTCCTGCAACGCAGCCTGACCTGACGCGATGTTCCTGCCTTTCTTCGACAATCTGCGTAGCAACGGTGTGCCGGTGTCATTGCGCGAGTTCTTGTCGTTTCTGGAAGGCATGAAAGCAGGTTTGGCGACCTATGATGTCGAGGCTTTCTACTTTCTGGCTCGCACGACCATGGTCAAGGATGAACGGCATCTGGATAAATTTGACCGGGCTTTCGCGGCCAGTTTTGAAGGGCTCGACGCGATCCCGGACGAGGCCGTACTGAACGCCGTCGATATCCCTGCTGAATGGCTCGAAAAGCTCGCTGAAAAGCACCTTTCCGACGAAGAAAAAGCCGAGATTAAGGCGATGGGCGGCTTTGACAAGTTGATGGAGACGCTCAAGAAACGGCTCGAAGAACAAAAGGGTCGCCATCAAGGCGGGTCCAAATGGGTTGGCACCGCTGGCACTTCGCCTTTTGGCGCTTATGGTTATAACCCCGAAGGCGTGCGCATCGGCCAAAAAGAAAGCCGCCACCAACGCGCTGTCAAAGTCTGGGACAAACGTGAATTCAAGAACTTAGACGATACAGTTGAACTGGGTACCCGTAATATCAAAGTCGCCCTCAAACGCCTACGCCACTGGGCACGTGACGGCGCGCACGAAGAGCTGGACCTGAACGGCACCATTCGGGCCACCGCCGAGCATGGCTATCTGGATGTGCAAACCCGGCCAGAGCGGCGCAATGCAGTCAAAGTGCTGCTTTTCTTGGATATCGGCGGCTCAATGGATCCGCATGTCAAGGTCGTAGAAGAGCTGTTTAGCGCCGCCAAATCCGAATTCAAACATTTCGAATACTTCTATTTCCACAACTGCCTTTATGAAGGGGTCTGGAAAGACAACCGCCGCCGCTGGAACGCGCAAACCCCTACATGGGACGTGCTGCGCACCTACGGGCCGGACTACAAATGCATCTTTGTGGGCGATGCCAGCATGTCACCCTATGAAGTCGCCTACCCCGGTGGGGCAAACGAGCATTGGAACGAAGAGGCAGGCCATACATGGCTCGTACGCGCGCGCGATCAATGGCCCAATCACCTCTGGATCAATCCACTGGACCAGCGTTATTGGCCCTACACCCAATCCATCGGAATGATCCAAGAGATTTTCGGCGCCGACCGTATGGTGCCGATGACCTTGGCGGGGATTGAGGCAGGGATGAAGGCTTTGGGGCGCTAGGTCAGCACTATCTCGTCGGACCAGAACCGGCAAATACGCCATGGCCATACACGCTTCCGTTTCGCCATTCACATCTGTGGCTGCGACAGTAAAATAACGTGAAAATTGCCACCTGATCGCATGGCGGCAGCCCCAAAACGGGCTTTCTACGGAAGCATTGTAAGTATCCCATTTAGAATGCAGTCATCTTATCGGTAAGTTGCGTCACCGGCAGGGTCATCGAAGGGCGCCTTATCCTCAAGTGTAACCTCGCCGCCCGAAAGGACAGGAACTGATGACGAAAAGTGACGCTCGGTCGTGGTAGGGTTAAGCCCGCCGCTACAAGCAGCAAGTCCAAGCGCTATACAGGCCGTTACAACGTATTTACTTACAAATGACATTTCGTTCCCCTCACGCTTGTCGCGGGGCACCATCGCACCCCTGACATCTCTACGCGCCAAAGCAGCGCATTATTCCCGATGGTCAAAAACTGTATCGGATCAGGCGTGTTCTCGGTTCTGGCTTTAAAAAGCAATAGTGGTGATATCATCATGCGCTGGCGGCGGAACATAGAGGCTGGGGCGTTAGACCCTTGTGGTTGCCCCTATCTCAAGCGAGATTAAGCACAACCACAATAGGACCGTGGCAAATGTGATGTGGCACCGTGTGAAAGACCTTTGGCAGTATAACCGGTTGGCCTTGATGGCCTTTGGCCTTGTGCTGTGTCTTGCCGGGTTTTTTGGCTTCAAATCAGTTAGCCAGTTTCTCTATTGGTCAGACCCTGCCCATCAGGACCAAGCGGTCGCCGGTTGGATGACGCCGCGCTATGTGGCACAATCCTACCGTGTCCCACCACAGGTGATCCAGAACGCACTCGACCTCGCTTTCGATGGTCCACCACGACGTATATCACTCGACACATTGGCCGCTGAGCAGGGTCTGACAATGGCCGCCATCCAAGCGCGTGTCGATACCGCTGTCGCTGCATGGCGCGCGCAAAACCCCCGGCCCCGGCAATGACAGAAACCATCTTCGCCCTTGCCGCCGACTACGGCGTGCCCTTACTGTTTTGTGTGACATTCCTCAGCTGTCTGGCCCTGCCCGTGCCATCGTCCTTGCTGATGCTGGCCAGCGGCGGTTTTGCCGCGGCGGGGGATCTGTCACTTCCCGCCGTGGCAGCAGCGGCCTTTTGCGGCGCGGTGATCGGCGACAATACTGGCTATTGGATCGCACGGGGGCTTGGGCAAAGACTGGGCGATTGGCTAAAGGCACACCCCAAACGCGCCGCACTGCGTGACAGATCAGAGGTGTTCATGGGCAAATGGGGCGGCGCGTCTGTGTTCTTTTCCTGCTGGCTCGTGGCCCCGCTGGGCCCATACGTCAATTACGTCAGCGGGCTGTCGCGGTTCAGCTGGGTACGCTTTGCCATGTGGGGGGCCGCAGGCGAGGTGTTCTGGGTCGGCATCTATGTAGGTCTGGGCTATCTCTTTGCAGATAATCTAACCGCGATTTCTAGCATCCTAAGCAATGTCTCCGGTTTTCTTGTGGCTGTTTTCATGGCGTTCGGCCTGGGCCTCTGGCTGTGGCGCGCAAGCAAAGCGCGGGAGCGACAAATCGCACAGGCCCCACAGGCTTGAGAAACCGCGCGTCTCACCCGCATCAACCGCATGATCAAACTCACGCCGATCCGACCAATCCCTTAGCGGAAGGTCCCGGTGTTGACGGTCTCGCTAATGCGGATCGCTGGCGTGACAGCCTCTTCAATCCGCAAAGTATTTGAACTTGTTGCCTCATCAACAGATGCGATCTCATCCCCGGAAACAACAGGAACCGACGTCGAAAAGGAATAACTTGCAGGAGTGTCGCTGCCCACGCCACCGCCACAAGCAGCAAGGCTGAATAATACGGTTGTCAGCAAAATCGTTTTTCCAGTGAATGACATCTCAAATTCCTTCAGTTATTTCAGAAACACCGTTGCGGCGTCCTCAGCATGATTACGCCTCTGCCCGGCTAACTATTCCGCGAGATGTCGAAAAAAAATTTAGAACCGTCAAAGCCCAGAGTATCAGTGCCCGCCGTGAGCACTTGAGAAACGCCGCATCGCGCCCATATCAACAACATGATCAAACTCATGCCGATCCTGCTTGCTGTCCTTTACGGCCTCGCCATGTACCGCTTTTCGGTCTGGCGGACCAAACGCGAGCTGGACGCCAATTCAACCGAACTGGCCGATCCAATCCTCAAAGTGCTGATGGACCGCATGGCCCAAGCGCTCGATATCGACCGGATCAAGGTGCATATTTATGAGATTGAACCTGTGAATGGCCTTGCCGCACCCGATGGGCGTATTTTCATCACCCGCGGTTTTTTCAACAAATACCGCACAGGCGAAGTCACATCCGAAGAAATGGCAAGCGTGATCGCACATGAGATGGGTCATGTTGCACTGGGCCATTCGCGCCGCCGCATGATCGATTTTTCGGGCCAAAACGCGATGCGCACAGCCCTTGCGATGATCCTTGGCCGCTTCATCCCAGGCGTCGGCCCATGGATCGCAAACGGTCTGATGAGCCTGCTTGCCGCACGCCTGTCGCGCAGTGATGAGTTCGAGGCGGACGCCTATGCCTCCGCCTTGCTGGTAAAAGCCGGGATCGGTACTGAGCCGCAAAAATCCCTGTTCAAGAAACTCGAAACCCTTACCGGGGCGCGCGGCGCGTCAATGCCTGCATGGGTAATGAGCCACCCCAAAACCCCGCAACGCATTGCCGCGATTGAAGCCAATGAAGCGAAATGGTCTGCCAGCTAAGCGCAGGCGTTCCGCTTCATCTTGGCCCAAAAACTCCCGCCGGAGGCTCCTGCACTTGCCACCGGAACCTACGCGTCCAAGGCCTTGCCAAACCGCGGCATCCGCGCCTTATTCATGAGCGCCCGCATCGTCCAAGGCTGATCTGACAACCGGTTTGCCTCGGCCAAGACGGCCTCAGCCACGCCCCGCACCTGATCGGGGGCATCTACCAGCAATATCAAAACAAACCCATCAGGATCCCAGCGTAATAGCGCTTCATCGCCCAAGATGTTCTTGGGAAAATCCTTGGCATTCATCGTCAGAATACCATCGCAGGACCCAACGACCGCCGCCGTAAGCACATGAATATCCGCCTGATCAGGCAACCAAAACTGCCGCTCTTGGGCGGCATCATAGGTCACGGTCGCTTGCGGAAAGCGCGCACTCAGCGACGCAATCTCGCCCCGCGCCCAAACCTCTTGCGTCGGTCCCAATTTGCCTGCGGCACGCGCCCATTCCTCCAGGATGCGCGCAGACCAACGTGCCTCGAACAACCCTGCTTGCGCGCAGCCCAGTAACACCTCGCGCATCACCGTGGGATAAAGCACGCAGGCGTCGATCATCACCCTCATAGGCGAAACGTCAGCGCCTTGAGATAGCCACTTTCGGCAAGATGTGGCAGCAATGGATGATCCGGGCCTGCAAACCCGGTATGAATGATCTGCCCTCGGCGCCCCCCGCGCCCGATCCCACGGGCCGAGGCATTGCGGAACTTCGTCAGGTCGGCGGCATGCGAACACGAACACAACGTCAGATAACCACCTTCGGCGACCAAGGGTGCCGCAAGCCGCGCAATCCGTTCATAAGCGCGCAGCCCAGCATCCAATGCAGGTTTGGACGGGGCAAATGCCGGCGGGTCACACACGACAACGTCAAATGTCTCGCCTTCCTCAGCCAAAGCCGCCAGCACATCAAAGGCGTCTCCCTTACGCGTCGTCAGCCGGTCAGACACGTTCATCGCCGCGCCTCCCTCTTCCGCAAGCGCCAGCGCAGGCCCAGACCCATCCACAGCCAAAACCGAAACAGCACCAGAAGCGAGCGCGGCCAAACCGAACCCACCCACATGACTGAACATATCCAGCACGCGCGCGTCCTTTGAAAGACCTGCCACAAACGCATGGTTGGGCCGCTGATCAAAGAACAACCCGGTCTTCTGCCCGCCCATGACGTCAGCCATGTAAGTCGCGCCGTTCATTGGCACGGGAACCGGACCCTCTGGTGCTGTGCCTGCCAGTACGTCCGTCTTTTCGTCCAAACCTTCCAGCGTGCGTGCGCGTCCGGTTCCATTCATGATCACCGTGCTGACACCTGTAACCTCTTGCAACGCGGCGCATAAATCGTTGATCAACATATCCGCCCAAGCAGCGTTTGGTTGCACCACGGCCAGATCGCCAAAACGGTCAATAATCACACCGGGCAAGCCATCTGCCTCAGCATGCACCAGTCGATAATAGGGCTCTGCATAAAGCCGCGCACGATGTGCAAGCGCACGCGACAAGCGGGCCGCAAACCATGCCTGATCAATCATCGCTTCGGGGTCTTGGTCCAGCATGCGGCAAATGATCTTTGATGCCGGGTTCACCGTCACCGTCCCCATCGGCACCCTGTTGGCATCTTCCAGCCGGGCAATCGTGCCGGGTGTCAGATTGCGCGTGCGCCGGTCCGTGACCAATTCATTGGCGTAAACCCATGGAAAACCATGGCGGATCGCCCGTGCCTCGGCCTTGGGGATCAGGCGGACGACGGGTGTTTTGGGGGTCGGTTCATGGGGTGTGTGATCTGTCATGCCCGCCTCCTACCTGCTCTGGGCAGGGCTGAAAAGGGGCAGATGTCAGACCAGTTGCGCGCGCAACAGCTCTGTCAGAAAATCTGTAACCCGGACCTTTTGCGTCTGCCCCGCTTCTTCAAGACGCAAAGCGCGTTCACCACCGGGTGCATCAAGGTTACCTGCCACACGGCGTGTTGGCTCAATCACCTCATCCGATCCTGCGCGCCGGATCGTCATGTCAAAGACCACGTTATAGACCCCGCCCACAGTATAACGTGTCCGGTTCGTCACCCCGTGAAAGCGCGTCAGCGTTACATCGACATCCACCGGGAAACTGCCGTCCAGAAGGGTGCGGTTGCGGGCCGCTGCCTCTTCAAACATCGCAGCAATTTGCGGGATGCGTGGCCCGATCGGATCACCGCGCCAGACCACATCCGCATTGGGATAATAGGATTCACTTTCCGCAACCCGCAACCCTGCCTTGGCGTCAAAATTGAACCCTTGCAACGCGTAGGACCGGTCGATCTGCAAACGTGGATTGCCACGTAAGCCGATGCCACTGGCACAGCCTGAAAGGCCAAGAATGGAAAGTGATGCGAGAAATGTGCGACGGTGCATGGCGGTCAACTCTTTGAATAACACCTGCCATATGGCAGCAAATTTGCTGCCGTAAAACACCCAAATGTGTTCATTTGCAGCCCATACTGCGGCAAGATCACCCCTTGTTAGCGCTAACACATCATGTTAGCGTAATTCCAAAGCGAACTAGCCGAGGACGCCATGCCGCTGCACCCCAAAATTGCCGAAGTCACCGACCGTATCCGCGCCCGTTCCGAAGGGCCGCGCGCAAAATATATGGACACCATGGCCCGCGCCGCCGCCGAAGGCCCACGCCGGTCGCATCTGACCTGTGGCAATCAGGCCCATGCCTATGCCGCCATGGGCGATGACAAAACAAAACTGACCGGTGGGCGCACCCCCAACATCGGGATTATTACCGCCTATAACGATATGCTCTCGGCGCATCAGCCGTTTGAAACCTACCCCGACCTGATCCGCGCCGCAGCCCGTGCGGCTGGCGCCACAGCACAGGTCGCAGGCGGCGTACCTGCGATGTGCGATGGCGTCACCCAAGGCCAGACCGGGATGGAACTGTCGCTTTTCTCACGCGATGTCATCGCCTTGGCCGCAGGTGTTGGCCTGTCGCACAATGTCTTCGATAGCGCGGTCTATCTTGGTGTTTGTGACAAGATCGTACCCGGCCTTGTCATGGCCGCCGCCACCTTTGGCTATATTCCGGGCCTTTTCATGCCCGCTGGTCCCATGGTCTCGGGCCTGCCCAATGACGAAAAAGCACGCGTGCGCCAAGAATTCGCAAAGGGTAACGTCGGTCGTGAAGAGCTGATGAAGGCCGAAATGGCCTCTTACCATGGCCCCGGCACCTGCACCTTCTATGGCACGGCCAATTCCAACCAGATGCTGATGGAATTCATGGGGCTACACCTGCCCGGCGCGTCCTTCGTCAATCCCGGCACACCCTTGCGCGATGCGCTGACCACCGCAGGCACCGAACGCGCATTGGAGATTACCGCGCTTGGCAATGACTACACTCCTGTCTGTGATATCTTGGATGAGAAAGCCTTTGTTAACGGTATCGTCGGTCTGATGGCCACAGGCGGCTCTACCAACCTTGTCATCCACCTGCCCGCCATGGCCAAAGCGGCGGGCGTCATCCTTGATCTACAAGATTTCAGCGATCTGTCCGAAGTGACGCCGCTGATGGCTAAGGTCTATCCCAATGGTCTTGCAGACGTGAACCACTTCCACGCCGCAGGTGGGCTGGGCTATATGATTGGCGATCTGCTGAACGCAGGTCTTTTGCATGACGATACCAAAACAGTCGCGGGGCAAGGGTTGGAACTGTATTCCCAAGAACCCAAACTGGTCGATGGTCGCGTGCAATATGCACCCGGTTCCGGCAAGTCACTCAACGAAAAAATCCTGCGCCCTGCCAATGATCCGTTCCAGCCCCAAGGCGGGCTGACGCAGCTGTCCGGCAACCTTGGCCGCGGTGTGATCAAAACCTCTGCCGTCGCACCCGAACGGCATATCGTCGAGGCCCCTGCCCGCATCTTTCACACCCAAGAAGCGGTAAAAGACGCCTTCAAGGCCGGGGAATTCACCCAAGACACAATCATCGTGGTCCGCTTTCAAGGCCCCAAGTCCAACGGCATGCCCGAATTGCATGGGCTGACGCCCACATTGGCTGTGTTGCAGGACCGTGGCCTTAAGGTCGCCCTTGTCACCGACGGGCGCATGTCCGGTGCGTCCGGCAAAGTCCCCTCCGCCATCCATGTCTGCCCAGAGGCCGCTGATAACGGGCCCATCGCGCTTGTGCGCGACGGCGATGTTATCCGGCTGGACGCCACAACAGGCACGATTGAAGTCAAAGGTGTGGACCTATCCACCAGGACACCTGCCGCAGCCGATCTCAGCGGCAATGGCAACGGCGTGGGGCGTGAACTCTTTGAGGTCTTCCGGCAGAATGTCGGCCTCGCCGCCGAGGGCGCGGGGGTTGCGGTCTAGCCCATCTCTTTCTATGTCCAAGCACATCTTTGCCGGAGGTGCCGTTGTGGCCCCCGGCCACCGCATCCAAGGATCGTACAATGACCCCGCAAGACGCCTCTGCCGCCGCCGCCAAAATCTGCCTTTTGGCCCCTGTTGTCCCCGTGCTGGTTGTCGATGACGCCAGCATCGCTGCAGATCTGGCCAAGGCATTGGTCAAAGGTGGCCTGCCCGCGTTGGAGGTCACATTGCGCACGCCGGCAGCACTTGATGTGATCCGCGAAATGGCAGCCGTGCCGGGTGGCGTGGTGGGGGCTGGCACCTTGTTGACACCCAAAGACGTTGAAAATGCCAAGGCCGCGGGGGCGACCTTTGGAGTTTCACCTGGTGCGACCGATCTTTTGCTTGATGCCTGCGAAGCCAATGACCTGCCACTCTTGCCAGGCACCGCGACAGCGTCAGAGGCCATGCGCCTGCTCGAACGCGGCTATACCGTGCAAAAATTCTTCCCTGCGGAAGCCAATGGCGGGGCGCCTGCGTTAAAGGCCATTGGTGCGCCTATCCCGCAGGTTAAATTCTGCCCGACCGGCGGCGTCAGCCTTAAGAATGCGCATGATTACCTTGGTCTGAGCAATACGCTTTGCGTCGGCGGTTCTTGGGTGGCCCCCAAAGACAAGGTATCGGCAGGCGACTGGGACGGCATTAAAGCGCTTGCTGCCGAGGCCGCAGCGTTGGCTTAGTCCAGGCAAACAAGATGGGATCGCTTCATCAGGCATTAGGGTTTTGCCTCTAACCGTTTGCAAGACAACGGACGGAGCGCGAAATGCTGGAATCATGGTCAATCCCAAGACGGATCGGAAGCGGGTTTGCTATTCTGACTTTCATACTTGTCGGTCTTGCACTTTTCTCGCATCGCTCGGTCGGGGCGCTGGGGCACGGATATTCCGAATACCGCACCACCGCGCAACAGGCGGCCGCTGTCAGCGACGCGATAGAAGACCTTTCTGAGGCAAAGATCGCAACACTATCTTATGTCGAACGACCGGTTTCTGCCGAACGTGACAAAGTCATCAGCAGCATTGATGAGGTCTTGAATAACGACGTTCTGACCGACGGTTTTGACCAAAGCTCTGCCTTGGCGACCGAACTCGGTAGGTTAACGGCGTTGACTCAAACGTACAGAGATCAGTTTTTTATGCTTGCCGGGCAGCTTGCCGATGTACGCGCACAGCAGGCCGAGATCGACACGCAGGCCACCTTGATAAACGCACGTGCCAGCAGCGTATTTTCGGCAGCCGTCGAAAATGGCAGCCCCCTTGTTGTGACAACGGCCGGCCAACTACTTCAGGCGACAATTGCGACCGTTTTGCAAAGCAAACGGTATGTTCTGTCTGGCACCACGCCCGATTTCGAAAAATTTGTTGAAGAAAACGCCGCATTGGATCACGCCATACAACAGATGCAAGCAATGACCGTCAATGGTTCTGTCAATGCAGAGCTCGTGCAACTTGTTGAAGACAGTGATGGGTTTGCCGACAAACTGCTTGCGTTTTCGCAAGCACGGGCCACCGCCCTTGAAATGCAAGATGTCGTTATGAACCAGATCGGCCCTGAGGTTGATGCTGGTTTTACACGCGTAGGAGACGAGCTTGCCCTTAGTCAAACCCAATTGGGGCAAGCGGGAACTGATATCGTGACACGGCTTCAGATGATCATTCCTACGGTTGGCATAATCGCGGTCATTATTGCGATCATGGCAGCGCTGTTCATTGGCCGGTGGATTACGGGCACAGTCGCGCAACTTGTCGCGACGACAGAACGGCTTGCTGCCGGCGAAGACGACATTGCGATAACGGGCACCGAACACAAACACGAGTTGGGCCGAATGGCACGCGCGCTTTTGGTGTTCCGCGATGCGCAGGTCGAACGCAAAGAGGCTTCGGCAGAGCGGGCCAAACTGCGCGCGCAACAAGACAATGTCGTCAATATTATGAAATCCGAACTGGCTGAGCTGGCGGCGGGCGATCTAACAGCGCAGATCGTGGATCCATTTTCACAAGATTATGAAGACCTTAGACGTAACTTCAATGATGCCATTGCTGCGCTGCAATCCGCGATTTCGCGCGTTTCTGAAACCGCACGGCACATTGCATCGACGGCAACCGACAGCAATACTGCGACCACTGACTTGTCACGACGCACGGAAAATCAAGCCGCTACGCTTGAACAGACGGCGGCGGCCCTTGATCAGTTGACCGCCAGTGTCAAATCCGCAGCCGAACACGCCAAGGCGGTAGACAGTTCCGTAACCCGTGCCCGCGCGGAGGCCACGCGCAACGGCGACATTGTCGCGCGGGCGGTCAGTGCGATGGGTGAAATTGAGGAATCCTCCAAACAGATTTCACAAGTCATCGGAGTAATTGATGACATTGCCTTCCAAACCAACCTTCTGGCCCTGAATGCAGGGGTGGAAGCAGCGCGCGCGGGCGAATCCGGCAAAGGCTTTGCGGTTGTCGCCTCAGAGGTACGCGCACTGGCCCAACGTTCTGCCGACGCTGCGAAAGAGATTTCGGGCCTTATCGAGAACAGCTCGCGGCACGTCGCACAGGGCACGCAGCTTGTCGGAGACGCGGGCGAGGCACTGTCGGAGATTATCACGCAAGTGAACGATATCTCCGCCATGACATCGCAAATCGCAACTAGCGCCGAAGAACAGGCCATCGGCCTGTCAGAGATCAACACTGGGGTGAACCAACTGGATCAGGCAACGCAGCAAAACGCAGCCATGGTCGAGGATTCGATCAAGCGCGGTGATACGCTCGCTTCCGCCACGGAGCGGTTAAATGGGCTTATCCGCCATTTCAAAACGTCAGCGGGCAGCACTGCGCCCTTGGCCGCTGTTGACGAACCGGATGCGTTGACCAAAGCCATCGCAAAAACACACATCAAGCCGACACTTCATTCTCCGCAACCGAAACTGGCGGCGATATCACCTGGCGGCGCACAACCCAATTGGGAAGAATTCTAGCCGCACCACCGCTACAACTATTGTCGCCCGCTACGCCCCCCGCGCCGACGAGGCGGCCCGGCATCTTCCAATGCTGCGTGCAGCGTTTCCAGCATCGGGTGCGATGCTGGTGCCTGCCCGGCATAATGCGCAATCAATGCCGTCACGTCTTCACGCACATCCCGACTGGGCGGGAGCCCCAAGGCCCAATCCAGGAAAATACTGCGGCACTCAGGTGCCGCAATGCCATCAATGGCAAAGGCGTCCTTGATCAGACCTTTAGGGTCAAAAAAGCACTTGTCGGTCATTCTGCCTCCAGATAGCGGGCAATGATCGCCGCGGTTTGTGCCTCGGCCGACTGTAGGCGCGCCGTGACATGGTCCATGTCACGCGATCCTGTTTCACGCAAAATCAAACGCTGCGCCCCTTCTGATAGCCTGTCCAGATCAACATGCGCACCACCCAGAAAGCGCAAGGCGGCCTGCCATTGCCAGAAAAGGTCAAACGCCGCACCCAACGCAGTCGCATCAGCGGCATCAAGCCAGCCGTCCGCGACACCTGCACGCAATTGCCCGCCGGTATGAACCATGGCGCTGGCGCTTTTCAGCGCTGCGGTTTGTGCAAAAAGCTCAATATCCTGCATGCGCCCTGGCCCGACCTTGGCATCCAGCCTTGTATTTTGCGCCTTTTGCGCGGCAATCCGTATACGCATATCCGCGACATCGGACAAAACAGTGGGGCCATGCGCCTTTGAGGCAAGTAAGGACCGCCGAAAAGCTTCGATGTCATCACATAATGCACGATCACCGGCAATCGCACGGGCGCGCGTCAACGCCAGATGTTCCCAAGTCCAAGCTTCGCTCTTTTGATAATCCTTGAAGGATACCAATGAGGTCGCCACGGGCCCCTGCCGCCCGGACGGACGCAGGCGCATATCAACCTCGTAAAGCCGCCCCTCGGCCATCTGCGCGCTCAGCGCCGTGACCAAGGCTTGCGTCAGTCGGGCAAAATAGGTCCGCGTTGCAAGCGGTTTGTGACCCCTTGAGTGCTCGACGCCCTGCGCATCATAGATCATGATCAAATCCAGATCAGAGGTCGCAGTCAGCCGACCTGCCCCAAGCGAGCCCATGGCGATCACCGCACCACCGCGCCCCGGTATCGCCCCGTGTTTGCGGACAAATTCCTGCGTTACAGCGGGCCATAACGCGGCGACAACCGCTTCGGCCAAATCTGCGTATTGCGCACCGCATTGCGCAGCATCAATCAGGTCGCGCAGAAAATGGACGCCGATGCGGAAGTGCCATTCCTTGGCCCAGCGGCGCGCCGTCAACAGCTGCGTTTCATAGTCGTCCGCCTGATCCAACAGACCCTTCAGTTCGGCGGCCAAAGCCGCCTGCCCCGGCCATGGCGCAAAAAAGGCGCCCCCGATCACCGCATCAAGAACGCCTGCGTTTCGCGACAAATGCTGCGCCAGCGCAGGTGCGGTCGCACAGATATCGACAATCAGCTGTGTCAGCTGGGGGTTCGCCTCGAACAGCGAAAAAAGCTGCACACCGGCGGGCAGCCCGGCAAGGAACCCGTCAAACTGAGCCAAGGCCTCATCCGGTTTTGCGGCATCTTGCAGGCGCGACATGATCTCGGGCGTAATGCGCGCAAAAATCTCACTCGCGCGGGTTGTGCGCAACGCAGGATAGCTGGGCCAACGGGCCACGACATCTTGCCCCCATGCGGGCGCATTTGGCATGCTATCGGGCGCATCGGGGGCAAAGAACCCCTCGGTCAGCTGGTGCACATCCTCGATCCGATCACGTAGCGTGTCACGCAATGTCGCAACATCCAGCCCCATGAAAGCCGCGAGCCGGGCAAAGCCCTCTGCGTCGACAGGCAGGGTCTGGGTTTGTGTATCATTGATCATCTGCAAGCGATGCTCGACCTCACGGTGAAAGCGGTAGTGGTCATAAAGCTTATCTGCCGTTTCCGGCGCAATCCAATCCGCCGCCGCCAAAGCCGCCAGCCCATGCCGCGTGTCACTGGCGCGCAGTGATGGGTCACGCCCGCCTGCAATCAACTGCCGGGTCTGGGTAAAAAACTCGATCTCGCGGATGCCACCCCGCCCAAGTTTCATATTATGACCCTCAAGCACCAAGGGCCCATGCAGCCCCTTATGATCGCGGATTTTCAGGCGCATATCGTGGGCATCCTGAATAGCGGCAAAATCCAGATGCTTGCGCCAGACAAAGGGGCGCAGCGTTTCTAAAAAGCGCGCGCCCGCCTCTTTGTCGCCCGCACAGACCCGCGCCTTAATATAGGCCGCCCGCTCCCACGTCCGTCCGACGCTTTCATAATACCGCTCTGCTGTTTCCATCGACAGGCACACAGGTGTCACAGATGCATCGGGACGCAAGCGCAAGTCAGTGCGGAACACGTAACCGCCTTCGCGCAGATCAGACAGGATTGCGGTCATCTTGCGGGTCACGCGAATGAAGGCGCTGCGCACCTCGTGATAGTTATCGGGGTCAAAGCGTGTCTCATCAAAAAGACAGATCAGGTCGATGTCGGAGGAATAGTTCAATTCACCTGCCCCCATCTTGCCCATCGCAAGCACGGCCATGCCGCCCGCATCCGCCGCCGCCCCGCCTGCTGGCAGCTTGCCACGCGCCACCTCAGCCGCGACCAGTTGCGTGATCGTGGATTGAACGGCGGCATCGGCGAAATCGGTCAACACCTGCGTGACGGTTTCCAAGGGCCAGACGCCGCCAAGATCGGCCAGCGCTGCAATCAAGGCCACACGGCGTTTCGCCTGACGCAGGGCCGGTGGCAGGTCATTTAGCGCAATAGCAGGAAGGTCCGCGATCACCTTCGCTACGGCGGCCTCTGGATCATCCAGCGCCGGCACAATCCATCCCGCCTCGCGCCGCAGCAGTTCAGCCAGATACGGGCTGCACCCCGCGGCTCCACCGATCAACGCAGCAATCTGCGGTGCGACAGTGGGAAATAACACCTGTGCGTCCGCTCCGCGTGCGGCGTCGTAGGGTTGCGGTAAACGCGTAATGCGGGCGACAAATGACATTGCCTAACACTGCGGCGCTCATCTGCGCTGGTCAATGCAGATCGGATCACTAGACTGCCCAAAAAGGACAGGATGAACATGAGCAAAAGTCTAAAACGCGTGATAGCCGCTCTTGCCGATAACGGGCTTGATATCACACCTTTGGAACTGGGGCCTGAAACAAGGACAGCCCAGCAGGCGGCCGATGCGGCGGGCTGTGCGTTGGATCAGATCGCCAAATCGGTGATATTCGCAGGCCAGATCAGCGGCAGTTCTATCCTTTTTATTACGGCAGGCGGCAATCAGGTGGATACAGATAAAGCCAGCGCTGTTGCGGGTGAACCGTTGGGCAAAGCAGATGCAGCCCTGATCCGGGCGCAAACCGGGTTCGCCATTGGCGGTGTGGCCCCCGTTGGCCACCTTAACCCGATTCAGGCGTTTTTCGATCCTCGATTGGCTGAATTCCCGGTCATTTATGCCGCAGCGGGGACGCCACGGCATATTTTCCCGATAGACCCGATAACTCTGAAGGAAATCTCTGGCGCGCAACCTGCTGATTTTACGCCATAATAAAAGTAAATGTAAAAAACATTTACATTAAGGGTTGAAGCAAAGGCCACCGCTCCCGATATCTGTCATGTGAAAAGCATTCACATCAACCGCAAACAGACAGTTAAGGAGCCCAACCATGAACACCGCCACCTCCCAACCCGCAATGGCTATGAACCACGTACCAGGTTTTTTTGCCCGTGCCGAAGCTTGGCTTGATGAGCGTGGCAAAGGTGCCTGGATCGCCGCCATGGTTCTTGGCTTTATCTTTTTCTGGCCCGTCGGCTTGGCCCTTTTGGCCTATATGATCTGGAGCAAACGCATGTTCAATTCGTCCTGTAAATCCATGACCCGCAGCCGCCGCCACAGCGTCCGGTCATCCGGCAACAATGCATTCGACGCCTATAAGGCCGAAACCCTGCGCCGTCTGGAAGAAGAGCAAGACAGTTTCGAGGCCTTCCTCAAGCGTCTGCGCGACGCCAAGGACAAGGCAGAGTTCGACCAGTTCATGGATGACCGCGCCAAGAAGATGACGGACGTTGACGACGAAAACACCGGTCCAGCACCCGCATAAGGCGCATGACCGACCAAGGGTGACCCATTTTCCCCGGCGGGTCGCCCTTTCCTTTTCCTAAATCGAAAGAGCGCCGCAATGACCATGTCATCCGATTACACCATCGCCCAGAATTACGACCCCCGCCTTTATGATGGCGTCACCATCAAACGTGGCGTTGCCTGGGTCATTGACGTTGTCATGATTGCGTTGCTTTGTGCATTGGTTCTGCCATTCACGGCCTTCACTGGCATCTTTTTCTTTCCGTTCCTGATGCTTGTCGTTGGCTTCATCTACCGCTGGTTCACACTGGCAGGCGCGTCGTCCACATGGGGTATGCGCCTGATGGGCATCCGGCTGCGAGATCTGCATGGCGCACCACTCAGTTCCGGTTTGGCCTTTGCCCATGTGCTTGGCTACACCGTCAGTATGGTAATGGCCCCCTTGCAACTAATCTCGGTCATTATGATGCTGGTCACTGCGCGCGGCCAGGGTCTGACTGATCTTTTGCTCGGGACCGAAGCCATCAAGACCGATCGTTAAGCATGCGACATGCAAGGGGCTTGGCCAATGATCAACACATTGTTAAGCTTTCCCAAAACCAACCGGAATTTGCATGCGCCACACGCTTCCTATTGCCCCGCAGTTCTATGTGACTGCCCCCCAGCCCTGCCCTTATTTGGAGGGCAGGATGGAACGAAAGTTGTTTACTGCTTTGCAAGGCGACATGGCGACAAAACTGAACGATAGCCTATCCAAACAAGGGTTTCGTCGGTCGCAGAATGTACTTTACCGCCCCTCTTGTGCCGAATGTTCGGCCTGCATGTCCGCCCGCATCGATGTGTCCAAGTTCACCCCCAGCCGCAGCCAGCGCCGTGTGACCAAACGTGCAGCCCATCTTAAACGCCGCGCGACATCACCTTGGGCCACCGAAGAACAATACGCTCTGTTCCGCGAATATCTTGATGGCCGCCACGCGACGGGTGGTATGGCAGATATGGACATGTTCGAATTCGCCGCGATGGTCGAGGAAACCCCGATCAGGTCGCGCCTGATTGAATATACCGCAGAAGAAGACCTGACCGCCGTGTGCCTGACCGATATCCTCGATGATGGTTTGTCGATGGTTTATTCCTTCTTTGATCCGGCCAATGACAAACTGTCTTTGGGCACCTATGTGATCCTTGATCATATCGCCATCGCTCGCGAATTGGGTCTGCCTTATGTCTATCTGGGCTATTGGGTGCCTGGCAGCCCGAAGATGGACTATAAGGCCAAGTTCAAAGGGCTTGAGGTATACCGCAATGGCACATGGAATGCGGTGACCGATCCCGCCTCCTACAGCGCCGATATGCATCCTTTGTCGACCGATCCGATTGCAGAACAGGTCGCCCGGATCGATTTGCCCGACGGACGCAGCTAAACCACAATCATGAATGAAAAAGGCGGCGCCACCGGCACCGCCTTTTTTTATATGCCGTCCCCTGCCCTTAGTTCAGCAGGTTCGGCACAATCGTGACGACCGCCGGGAAGAGGGCCAGTAACGCCAAGCCAAAGACCTGAATACCAATGAATGGCATCACTCCCTTATAAATCTGCCCTGTCGTGATCGACTTCGGCGCAACCCCCCGCAGATAGAACAGCGCAAAGCCAAAGGGCGGCGTCAGGAACGATGTTTGCAGGTTCACAGCAATCATGATCGTCACCCATTTGGGGTCAAACGTGCCACCATAGATGACGGGCCCCACGATAGGGATCACGATGTAGATAATCTCAAGAAAATCCAGCACGAAGCCCAGCATGAACAAGACCATCATCACCAGCAGGAACACCATCCACTCATCGTCGAAGGACCGCAGGAATTGTTGGATATAATGCTCACCCCCGAAGGAGATCAGCACAAGGTTCAACAGCTGTGATCCGATCAGGATGGTAAAGACCATCGAGGTCACCTTCGCCGTCTCGCGCACGACCGGCGCCAACACCCCACCCGCGATCAGGACCCAGCAGGACCATAGCAATCCAAAGAGCGCGAACAGGAAGCACCCAAAGGCCACCAGATAGGCCAGACGGTTTTCAAACAGGACGACCTCTTGCCCAAGGCGCATGTCAAAGTTCACACCCACCAGTAGCATCACCACAATGGCTGCCGCCGTCAGCAGCACCATGCGGCCAGACCGTCCTTGATCATGCAGTTTCCGATAGGCTGCCAGCAAGATGGCACCGCCAGCACCGAGGGCCGCCGCAGGCGTCGGATTGGTGATACCACCCAGAATCGAGCCCAGAACAGCCACAATCAGTACGAGTGGCGGGAAGACGACGCGCAGGATTTCATTGCCAGCCAGCAATTTCGCTGCAAAGCGCAAACCGTAGAAGGCAATGATCACTGGAATAGCCATAAACAGGGTCGTTTTCCCCGGTGTCGTCAGAGGCGAGACGATCAGAACATCAGTCAACAATACTAAGCCGACACCGATAGCACCGACGATCAATGGACGCGCATCCGCGCTTGGCGCGACACCGCGTGCAATGGCCAACATCAGCCCCATGAGAACCGCAAAGATCGCGATACCAGAACCAATTGGGGCTGCCGCATCTACCTTCTGCATGACAAGCTCTGCACGCTCTTCGGGTGACAACTCGCGCGCTTGTTCAACGCCACCGGCATCATCAATGGCAGCTTGCTCGGAGACCGCCGTTTGCCATGCTTCCTCACCGTGCAGTTCTTGCATGGCAACGGCGCAATCTTCGCTCACGCGGGTGCGCAGTGATGCGGTTTGTCCGGAGGCTGTGAAGCTATCGACAATGACCGACTGAGAGCCAACCAAGTTCACCTGTCCCATGCCAATCGCCAAACCGATAATCGCAACAGGCGCTGCGAGAAACCATGTAAAGCTGTCATTGCGGGTAATGACCTCGCCACCTGGGCCTTCGTCAAATTGCACAGGTGGGGCCTTGCTTGGATTGATCAGCGCAAAGACAAAGGCGTAACCGGCATAAAGTACGGCCAGCATGATACCCGGCAGCAATGCCGCTTGGAACAACGTGCCAACAGACACAACCGCAGGCTCACCCAGATAGGTTAGCGCATCCGAACAGCCCACCAATTGCGCGCGTTCTTCTTGCGCGGCCGAGTATAGATCACCCGCCAACGTGCCCAAAAGCACGATCACAATGGACGGCGGAATGATCTGTCCCAACGTACCAGAGGCCGCGATGACACCAGTCGACAATTGCGGTGAATAGCCGTTCTTGAGCATCGTCGGCAGCGCCAAGAGGCCCATGGTCACAACAGTGGCCCCCACGATGCCCGTGGAAGCGGCAAGGAACGCACCCACAATCACAATGGAAACAGCCAAACCACCCGGCAGCGGGCCAAACACCTTAGCCATTGTCGTCAGCAATTCATCGGCGATGCGGCTGCGCTCCAGCACGATCCCCATCATCACAAACATGACAACGGCCAGCAGTGTCTCGATCGATTGACCCGCCAGAACGCGCTCGTTCATCCGGTTGACCATGAAGCCGACGTTGCGGTCCAATGCAATTTCCCAGCCTTGTGGGAACAGCACGTCCTCGTATCGCGGCAATTCAGGGTATCGGAAGACCGATATCGCATCCGGTCGAACCCCTTCGGCAATCAGCGCCGCGTACTCGGTCGAATTCGTATCAACCGCTGCGTGGATCAAAAGGCCCGAGCTATCAAGCGCTGCAATAATCGCGAAGGAAATAACGGCCGAGCCGGAGATTGCAAATGCCACAGGGAAGCCTGACAGGATCCCTGCAAAGAGTGTGAGAAAGACGATAATAATACCGACTTCGATGCCATCTAATCCGAAAAGCATGTGTCTACCGCCCTACCTTTAGTGAATATTTGCGGCAAGTTCGGCGGTTTCATCGCCAATCTTGTCTTTGTCGAGGTTCTTACCTTCGCTCGCAGGCCCTTCTTTCCACTCCAGATAAGAGCGGTAGAAGAACGCGACCGACTGCAGCAAGATCATTGCGGTAAAGACCACCAGCAGGATCTTGAACAGGAAGTAGGCGTTGAAGCCATTTGGTGAAAAACCAATCGTTTCGACGTTCCAGCGCAACGCACGGGATTGTGTCAGCAAACGATCCAGAGAGCTGGAGGCCGATGGGTTCGGCACGACCAAGTGCCGCCACAAAAAGAACCAGCCGTAAAGCCATGTCAGGATCGCAGCAGGCACCATCAACACAATGGAACCGATCATGTCGATCACGCGTTTCGCGCGGTAGCTGATCGCAGAATACACAAGGTCCACACGGACGTGGCCGCCTTGGACAAATGTGTAAGACGCGCAAAGTGTGACAATCATCGCGTTGTAGAATTTCAGCTGCTCTGACCACCAACTGACATCATGCGTTACAGTTACACCCAAACCAATGCTGATCTCTGAGACCGCGAACACACGCTGCATAAAGATGATCACAATTTGCTGCAGCACCATCAATAGCCCAGCCCAGGCGGCAGTACGGCCAACCACATTGGCAAAGCCTTCAAGGCTGCGCACACAGCCCCACATAAAGCGATTGTTGATGAAGCCGATAATTGTAACGACAAGGAAAATTGCAAAGACCACAAAGAAGAACTCGACCGAGGCACCGTAGTAAATAAAGCGCATCAGCGCTTCCTTCTGTTCGGTCTCCATCGCGCCATTGATCGAGGGCAGCCATGACAGCCATGAGCTGGGATTAAAGAGTGCGTAAAAAAAATTGTAGAACGCATCAATCAGGTTCCCGAAGAACCATCCTATTGCATTTCCACCCCATGCATCGCCTAAGCCCATGAGATATCCCCTCCGTGGAAGCTAGTCTGGGCACCTCCCCGGCACCGCTTGGTGTGAAGGCCCTTATGCACGCTGCATCGGGCCTTCACTTTGATCTAGGTCATGAAAGCATGGCCAGCCGCAAAGGGCTTAGGCCATTACGCGGTCACGCTGAGCGCGATACGCGCCTTCAGACTGCTGAATCCATGACGACGATGCGGCCATTGAAGCAGTATAGCTTGCACGGATACGATCATAGATGTCGTCACCGTTGTACTGATCAAGCGTTTCGCGTGCCGCGGTGCCCATAGCATCCCAAACTGAATCCGGGAATTCCAGAACCTGTACGCCACCGGCTTGCAGACGCTGAAGTGCGGCACCGTTGTTGTTCATGAACTGCGCAAGGTTCCACTGGTGTGCTTCGCCAGATGCGATCTCGATGATCTTCTGGTGTTCTGGGCTCAGGCTTTCCCACACATCAAGGTTTGTCGCGAGTGACAGGGCAGCGCCCGGCTCGTGCATACCAGCTGTGTAGTAGAACTTGGTGATTTCCTGGAAACCGGCTTTTTCGTCAGCCCATGGGCCAATCCACTCAGTCCCGTCAATCGCGCCAGAAGCCAGCGCTTGGTACACTTCTGCACCTGGCAGGTTCTGTACGGACGCGCCCATACGACCGAGCGCCTGACCACCAAGGCCCGGCATACGGAACTTCAAACCTTGGAAGTCCTCTGGCCCTGCGATTTCCTTGGCAAACCAGCCACCGGCCTGCGGGCCTGTGTTACCGGCCAAGAAGGATTTCAGGCCAAAGATCGAGCCAAGCTCATCATGGAATGCCTGACCTTCGCCTTGGTAGTACCAGTTCGAAATTTCCTGCGGCGTCATGCCGAATGGCACGGATGTGAAATATGCATAGCCGGGGTGCTGACCGACAAAGTAGTAGTCCGCACCGTGGTACATATCGGCCTGACCGGATGTGACGGCGTCGAATACCTCAAACGCACCAACCAGTTCGCCAGCGGCTTTCAGGTCGATGGTCAGCGAGCCACCAGACATGGCTGTGATTGTGTCAGCAGCACGCTGTGCGGCGTCATGCACACCGGCAAGACCACGGCCCCATGTCGTGACCAATGTGAGTGTGCGGTTGCCCTGTGCGTATGCAGGTGCAGCCAGCGCTGTTGCGGCTGCCGCAGAGCCACCAAGTGCTGAATTCTTTAAAAATGAACGACGATCCATAAAAGTTACCTCCCGGGTGTTACATCAATGCCGGACGCCCCTTCGCGCCCGCAGATGGATTTCGTAGAGCGACACTAGCCCGACACCTTTTGGGGTGAAATACGTAGTACTGCGTAGAAATGCCGCTTTTGTCACTTTTTCTAACCAATTTCGCCTTTTGTTTGGGCGCTAACAGAACTTACGACAAGGTCAATCAGCACATCTTGGCATTTGATTCGTGGATGATTCTTGACTAACGATCATCCAATGACCCACCTTTTTTCGCGCTTGCGTGACATGATCAGTATGAGCTACGGGCAGAAGGTTTTCCTTCTGGCGACCCTGCCCCTGATTGCGGCTGTTTTCTTGATAACACTTGTTGTCGGCGCCCAGTCGCGCCAGCTGGCCGAACGCGAAATTCAGGCGCTTGAAGCACAGCTGATAGAGGCCAAACGCGCCGAACTGAAAAACTATCTGTCCATTGCACGCACCGCTGTCGTAAACACCTATGGTCGCGCTGCGCCCGATGATGATGCGGCAAAACTGGCCGTCAGCCGTGAATTGGCCGCGATGCTTTATGGGCAGGATGGTTATTTCTTCGTCTACGATTATGACGGCAACAACCTTGTTGCCCCCCGTCAGACCCATCTGATCGGAAAGAACTGGACGGGCCTCGAAGACCTAAACGGCACCCCAATCACCGACGAATTGATCCGTATCGCTCGTACGGGCGGTGGGTATCACAGCTTTGACTGGCCCCGCCCGTCGACCGGAGCGACGGAACGCATGATCGTCTATGTCAACGGCCTGCAAGATTGGCGGTGGGCCATTGGAACCGGGGTGTTCATTGATGATGTGCTGGAAAACGTCGCAGCGGCGCGCGCCGATGTGGAAACGCGGATCAGAACGACAAGCTACTACATTGTTGCCATCGCCGTGGCTGCGTTGATCGCGGTCTTCATGACCGGCATGTTTCTGAATGTGCGTGAACGCCGCCTTGCGGATGCCAAGCTGAAACAACTGACCCAGCGGATCATCGACACGCAGGAAGAAGAGCGCGGGCGCGTGGCCCGCGAACTGCACGACGGGATCAGTCAAATGCTGGTCGGTGTGCGCTACGCTTTGGAACTGGCGCGGCGCAAGCTCGGCGGTGATCAAGCGGTCAATGACAGCTTGAACAAAGGTATTGATGGGTTGGGATCAACCATTCAAGAGGTCCGGCGCATCAGCCGCGACCTGCGCCCCGGCGTACTGGACGATCTGGGGCTTGGCCCCGCCCTGCAGGCGCTGACAGATGACTTTAGCACGCGCACCGGGATCACAACCGAATTCGAAACAGTCGTCTTCCGTAATCGGCTGGACCAAGAAGCGCGCATCGCCCTTTACCGGATTGCGCAGGAAGCGCTGAACAATATTGAGCGTCACGCCGATGCAAAGCACGTGCAAATGGCGCTGAAGGGGCACCGCAAGGGTGCAATGCTGCGGATCAAGGATGACGGCATCGGCATGGTATGGCCCCGTCCAGCCCGCCATCAGATGGGCGGTTTGGGGCTCCGCAACATGCAGGAACGGATCGAACAACTTGGTGGCAGCTTGCGTATTCTTTCTGCGCGCACAGGCCAGACCGGTACGGTGATTGAAGCACAAGTCCCGCTCAGCCATTTGCTGCGCCCGCAAAACACGGCAAAGGAAAGCGCATGATAACTCGCGTTCTGATCGTTGATGACCATCCAATGGTCGCCGAAGGCATTCGGTCGCTACTGGAAAGCTATGATGACATCGCCGTTGTCGGCACTTTGGGCAACGGGCAAGAGGCTGTGGATCAGGTGAACAGCTTGCAACCCGATGTCATCCTCATGGATCTGAACATGCCGGGGCTGTCGGGGTTGACCGCCACCGAGATGCTGCTGGAAGAAAGGCCTGAAACGCGGATTGTCATTCTGTCGATGCATGACAGCCCTGAATACATCTCAACCGCGCTCAGCCATGGTGCGCGCGGCTATATTCTCAAAGACGTGCCGACCGACGAAATCCACACAGCAATTGAAACAGTGATGACGGGCGGCGAATACCTGTGCACCGGAGCCAAAAGATCATTACAGCCCAAAATCAGCGACGGGCGCGAGACGCTGACCAGCCGCGAACAGACAATCCTTTTGGAACTCGCACAGGGGCAATCAAACAAAGATGTCGCAAATACACTGAATATCTCGGTCCGCACAGTGGAAACGCATCGCAAGAACATCAAGCGCAAGCTGGGGATCAGCTCGACCGCGGGGCTGACCCGTTATGCGCTGGAGCATGGTGTATTGCAGGGAACCGGGATTTAGCGATCCTGCGGCGGGACATCCTTTAGCCGGGTCGTCATCTGCGCCAGATCATCTGCCGTCCAGCGCGAATGCTTGCGCGTTATTGATGCAGGCTGATGGGCAAGGCCAAGTTGAGGCGCATCACGATAGGCAACACGCGGTCTGATTGGCCGCGGGGCAAATCCACCACCGCAAGTCGGGCAAACATTCTGCAAAACCTGTTCAACGCAAACCGCACAAAGGTGCATTCATAGCTGCAAATTCGCGCCTCTGGCGCATCCGGTGACAAATCCTTGTCACACCATTCACAGTTTGGTCTGAGTTCCAGCATCACTTTCACTTTGCGCAAAAAATAGCCCCGCGCCTTGGGATACGCGGGGCCATCTTCAGGCGTTAGTTTTCGACGGTATCGCGGATGCCTTCGCGTACAATATTAAACCACTCGCCAGACAGTCGCAGTTCTTGCAGACCCGCGTTGATGATGGGCAACGCTTCATTCGCGAACGCGTTGTTTTTGGACACGAAGACATGCATCGTCACACCTGATGTCAGGGCTTCAAGCTTGGTGATCTGACCTTCCAGACCCAGCTCGCGGTAGTCCTCTTCTGCGGGCAGCGCATCGAGCGTCACAATATCGACCTCGCCGTTCTGCAATAATTCCCAACAGCCATTTTGTGGTACCGTTGTGCGCAATTCAACATTAGGGGGCATCAACCGCTGCGCCTCAAGGTCAAACGTGAACCAAGCTTCTGGACGGCAGAGCGTCGCGCCAAAGAGGTCAGAATAGCTGGCCGCGTTCTGATACTCTCCTCCAGCCAGCGTATAGTATCCCACAAGGGCTTCATAAAGTGGCGCGGAGTGATTGAAATCTGTGCAGCGATACGCGCTGGCCGGCGACAGGTTTTCAACACGGTCACAGTCAGGCTTGAACCACGGGAACACCATATCAATGGCGCCTGAGGGCAGCAGTGTTTCAAGGTGCGACCCCCAGTCGTTGATAAACAGCATATCAAACTCTTGATCCGGATTGCCGACTTCCATCGACCGGCTGACCATCCGCGTGATCAGGCCGCCACCGGGGGCGTCCTCATCTGTGAATGGGGCATAGCCAGTTGCGGTGGCAATCCGCAGCGAACGACCCGGCTGGGCTGTTGTCGGCGCGGGTGCGGGGGCAGCATCAGCAGTGCCGGTTGCGACGCGAACCACGCCTGTGGGCAAAGAACCATCTTCACACGGTATGGTCAGCACCTGCCCCACTTCAAGAATATTGGGGCTTTCCAGCACATTTGTATTTGCATCAAAGAGCGCCTGAAAACCACCAGCCACGCCTGCAGTATCGGCAATCGTACTTAGTCTATCACCGCTGATCACCGTATGGGTTGAACACAACTCCTGCGCGGCCGCTTGCTGTGGCGTGCTCAGCATAAGGCCCGACGCGGCCAAAGTAGCAACAGCAAGGCTTGTTGATGTCAAAGCGACACTCTTCGGCAGGCTGTGATACAATTTTGATCTGGTCATGAGTTCTCGCTTTATTGTGTTTCCTTAATTGCTTTTATCCTTTGAATAGCGGCGAAATGTTGACGAAAACGGGGTAAATAGGAAATTGTCATTTTTTAGCGACAACTGTTGTTGGTATTCTGCACCGCTAGCACCTAAGATCGAGGTGCCCGCTTTTCTCAAATTTCCACCATCAATTATTGAGAAGAGCCAGCGCAAATATTCGAATACCACATGATGAATGCACCGCTGTAGCGCCAACGCGTCAAGAGTTTTCAGCCCGCACTTTACGGCGACAGTCTCATTGTCCATCACCAAAGACTTGCTGTTGCGACATTCCGCCCCACATCCACTTACATCAACATTCTCAACAATGGATCATCCATGCCTGATACACCCGCCTACACCCCGCCAAAAGTCTGGACCTGGGACACACAAAGCGGTGGCAAATTCGCCAGCATCAACCGGCCAATCGCTGGACCTACGCATGACAAGGATTTGCCTGTTGCCAAACACCCCCTGCAACTACATTCGCTGGCCACGCCAAATGGCGTGAAAGTGACGGTCATGCTGGAAGAGCTGTTAGCGGCAGGTCACGCCGCCGAATACGATGCATGGCTGATTAACATCCAAGAAGGTGATCAATTCAGCAGTGGTTTTGTGGACGTAAACCCCAACTCCAAAATCCCCGCGCTCTTTGACAAGGAAACAGGTGTGCGCGTGTTCGAAAGTGGTGCAATCCTGCTTTATCTGGCGGAAAAATACGGGGCCTTCTTGCCCAAGGGCACGGCCGAACGCACCGAGACCCTCAACTGGCTGTTCTGGTTGCAAGGCTCTGCCCCCTATCTGGGCGGAGGGTTTGGACATTTCTACGCCTATGCGCCTGAAAAATTCGAATACGCCATCAATCGCTTTGCAATGGAAGCCAAACGCCAGTTGGATGTCCTTAACCAGCGGCTAGAAGACTGCGAGTATCTTGGCGGGGACACCTATTCCATTGCGGATATGGCCACTGCACCTTGGTATGGCGGTTTGGTCAAAGGGCAGCTTTATGAGGCAGCAGAATTCCTTGATGTCGCATCTTATGAGCACGTCAACCGCTGGGCTGACACCGTGATGGCGCGGCCCGCCTATGCGCGTGGCAAGATGGTCAACCGCGCGTGGGGTGAACCGTCAGAACAATTGCGTGAACGCCATCATGCGGACGACTTTGCAACGCAGACTTGGGACAAAATCGGCGACGACGCTTAATACCAGCACCTTAGCTTGCCGCATACGCGAGCTTCGGCGCATGATTACACATGCGCCGAAGCCTTATTGGAAATAAAATTACCAAAAACAACCCAATCACGACATTTTCTCCACTTGCACTGTTGACCCTCCTGCTGCGCCACACTATTGTCTGGCCACACAAAGGAACAATCATGACACACGTCGTACTAATTGTGAGAAAGATGCGCATGGGCCGGTAACGGTAAAACCATAACGATCCCATGCGCCCCCGAAGAAACTCGGGGGTTTTTTTATGACTACGGCAAACGACAAGCGATAGGACGCGAGACAGATGACAAAAGCCATGACGGGCGCAAAAATGGTAGTTCAGGCACTGATTGATCAGGGCGTGGACACGGTCTTTGGATACCCCGGTGGTGCCGTCCTTCCGATCTATGACGAGATTTTTCAGCAAAACAGCATCAAGCATGTGCTGGTGCGCCATGAACAAGGTGCTGTGCATGCTGCAGAAGGCTATGCCCGGTCCACAGGCAAACCCGGTGTTGCACTGGTGACATCCGGCCCCGGTGCCACAAACGCTGTAACCGGCCTGACCGATGCGCTGATGGACAGCATTCCGATTATCGTTCTAACAGGTCAGGTGCCAACCTTCATGATCGGCTCTGACGCATTTCAGGAATGCGATACCATTGGGATCACCCGCCCTTGCACCAAGCATAACTGGCTGGTGAAAGAAACTGACAAGCTGGCGTCGGTTATGCATGAAGCATTCCACATCGCCACGTCAGGCCGCCCCGGCCCTGTTGTCATCGACATCCCCAAGGATGTGCAATTCGCCACTGGCACCTACACCGAGGCGCGTCAGGTAGAGACGCATTACAACCCGCCGGTCAAAGGTGACATGGAGATGATAACCGAACTGGCCAAGGCGATGGAGACAGCCAAGCGGCCTTTGTTCTATACCGGTGGCGGTGTCATAAATTCCGGCCCTGCGGCGTCGCAACTGCTGCGTGAACTGGTGGCGGCAACCGATTTCCCGATCACGTCCACCCTGATGGGTCTGGGCTGCTATCCTGCCTCGGGTGAAAACTGGTTGGGCATGCTGGGCATGCACGGTCTTTACGAGGCCAACATGGCGATGCACGACTGCGATCTGATGATCAACATCGGCGCGCGCTTTGACGACCGGATTACCGGGCGTCTAGATGCCTTCAGCCCAGGATCGACCAAGGCGCATATCGACATCGACGCGTCTTCCATCAACAAAGTGATCAAGGTCGATATCCCGATCTTGGGTGATGTCGCCCACGTACTAGAAGACCTGCTGAACGTATGGAAGTCTCGTGGGCGCAAAACGGACAAGGAAGCGGTACAAAAGTGGAAGCACCAGATCAACGACTGGCGCAAGGTTGACTGTCTGGCATTCAAACAAGAAGGCAAAGTGATCAAGCCGCAATACGCGCTGGCACGTCTGGAAGAGCTGACCAAAAAGCACGACCGCTATATCTGCACTGAAGTCGGCCAACACCAGATGTGGGCGGCCCAGTACTTGGGGTTTGAGGACCCCAACCGCTGGATGACATCCGGTGGCTTGGGTACAATGGGCTACGGTTTCCCTGCGTCCATCGGCGTACAGATGGGCCATCCTGATGCGTTGGTCATCAACGTGGCAGGGGAGGCCTCTTGGCTGATGAACATGCAAGAGCTGGGCACAGCCATGCAATACGGCCTGCCCGTGAAACAGTTCATCCTGAACAACGAACGGCTTGGCATGGTGCGCCAGTGGCAAGAGCTGCTGCATGGTGAGCGCTATTCCTCCAGCTGGTCGGAAAGCCTGCCTGATTTCGTGAAACTGGCCGAGGCGTTTGGCGCGAAGGGCATTATTTGCGACGATCCGGATAATCTGGACGACGCAATCATGGAAATGCTGAACCACGACGGCCCTGTTCTGTTCGACTGTCTGGTGGAAAAGCACGAAAACTGCTTCCCGATGATCCCGTCTGGCAAGCCACATAATGAGATGCTGCTGGGTGAGAACGCGGATACGGCGAATGCCATCCAAGCTGGCGGAGCGGTAATGGTGTGATCCATATCGGTCTGCACGCATTGTGCACAGGCTGTGTATGCCCCGGTGTACCAATAAGATAACGTTTAAAGGGACAAACAGATGTCACCGCTCAAAATCAAAAAAGGCTCTACCAGCCATTCCGCCTATGACCTACGACCTACGTTTTCTGACAAGGAAGAACGTCATACGCTCGCCGTGCTTGTCGAAAACGAACCCGGCGTCCTCTCGCGTGTTATTGGCCTGTTTGCCGGGCGCGGGTACAACATCGATAGCCTGACTGTGGCCGAAGTCGATCATCTGGGCCACCGCAGCCGCATTACGATTGTCACACGGGGTACACCGCAGATCATCGTACAGATCAAGGCGCAACTGGGGCGCATTGTCGATGTGCATAAAGTCAATGACCTGACTGTCGAGGGGCCATCCGTGGAACGTGAATTAGCCTTGTTCAAGGTCGAAGGGACAGGCGAGCATCGGATCGAGGCCATACGCTTGGCCGATATCTTCCGGGCAAATGTGGTCGACAGCACCTTGTCTTCATTCGTCTTTGAGATCACGGGCACATCAGAAAAAGTCGATGCCTTCGCGGAACTGATGCAACCCCTGGGCTTGCAGGAAATTGCCCGCACCGGCGTCGCTGCCCTGTCGCGTGGGACCTGACGCCGGTGCGGTCAGTCCCTTTGTCTAACGGTCATCAATAGTGATGTCGTAACTATCTTCCTCGGCGGCATCGACGACATAATCATTGTTGGTGTCGATAATGGAAAACTCAACCGGATCAAGATCGTCATAGGCGACACTCATTTCTTGATATGTCATGCCATCTGCACTGGACGGGTTGTCAAATGAATATTCATTCGCCCCACATCCGGTGAGCGCAACAGCGCCCAAAATCATCACTGAACCAAGTTTGAAGAAAGTCATGTTTAGCCCCTTTCGGATATTGGTTTAAGCGGACCGGGTGGTCATAAACCACCGGCGGAACCTGCCAATTCAACGTGTTAGGGTTGGTCTTTTGTCGGTCACAAATTTGTGACAAAACCCATTCAGCGGGAGGATGCTGAATGGGCTCTTTCGCAATCCCCCGCGCCCGATTGGGGCGTGACGCGAGGGACGCAGTGGGCGGCCCGGATCAGAGGCTGATCACAGACCACGCGCCACTTCTTAGGCTGGCAGGAGGCCAGCTTCTGTCGCAACAGCGATCTCATCGGCATCCAGCAGGCCGTCGCCTGATGTATCAAGAATGGTGAAATCGTCTTCTGTCATCTCCGGCATGACCGCCTGAAGTTCAGGATAGCTGTACATGCCGTCGCCGTTTACATCGATTGCGGCGTTTTGGGCAAAGCCGGGAACAGCCAGCGCGGAAAGTACTGCAATTGGTGCAATCAGCTTAAGTGTACGTGTCATTTGTATTCTCCTACTTAAGGACATGAAGAAGACATTGTTGCCTTCCTCAACACAGATGGCGGTCCTGCCCCTACCTTTCCATAGCGTGGCGAGAAAGAGAAGATTTGCGGCATTCCTGCGCCACATTGTGGGGTCTTGGTGCGCAGAACCACGCTGAGATTCCACCCCCCTGCCTGAACTGGCAATTGTGGGCCGAAGGTGGGTGCGCCAAATGGCAAACATCGGCCAATTGCCGTATGTTGATGTCGCTGTGAGAAAAGGCGCCGTCGCGGGAAGACCGTATTCTGCGGCCTTACTTTGCTATGTTTTGAAAAGCACAAGGATTCAAATCATGGCCAAAGATATTGCCCCAAACGCCCTTGAGGCGGTGCGCCAACCAATTGAAACCGCCCACGGTTTGCCCAATGCCCATTATATTGACCCCGCTATGTTCGCGGTGGAAAAGCAGGCTGTACTATGCGCCAATTGGGCGGGCCTTGCCGTTGCGGCTGATGTACGAGAACCGGGTGATGCCAAACCGATTGAATTTCTAGGTATCCCGCTTTTGCTGCTTCGCGACCGTGCCGGTCAGGTCCGCGTATTCCAGAATATCTGCCGCCACCGCGGGATGATCCTTGTTTCAGAAGACAGGAAGATCGAAGGCGCCATCCGCTGCCCTTATCATTCGTGGTGCTACGGCACCGATGGCACGCTTGTCTCCACCCCCCATGTCGGCGGGCCGGGGCAGAATACCCATGATGCGATCGACAAATCAACGCTAGGATTGATCGAGGTGCGCAGCCACATCTGGTTTGATACCGTGTTTATCAACATCGACGGCAATGCCGCCCCGTTCGAAAAGGTCCATGCCGATCTGATCGCCCGTTGGTCCGACTTCGACCAACCGATGTATCATGGCGGCCCAGACAGCCGTTTTATGCTGGAGGTTCAGACCAACTGGAAGCTCGCGGTCGAGAATTACTGCGAAAGCTATCACCTGCCATGGGTCCACCCCGGTCTCAACAGTTATTCCCGGCTGGAGGATCATTATAACATCAACGAGAGAGGCAAATACTCTGGCCAAGGCACCCTTGTTTACCGTCAGATCACGGGTGACGATGGTGTCGTCTTCCCCGATTTTGCGGACCTTGATGACAAATGGACCGAGGGCGGCGAATACATCACCGTCTATCCCAATGTCCTGTTGGGGGTGCAGCGTGACCATATGTTTGTCATCGTGCTGGAACCCGTGAACCATGCCCAGACCCGCGAACATATACATCTTTATTATTCCGCCGCTGAAACGGATGACGCCTTGCGCGCAAAGAACACGGCCCAATGGCGTGAGGTTTTTGAAGAGGACGTCTTTGTCGTCGAAGGCATGCAACAAGGCCGCCATGCCCCCGGTTTTGACGGTGGCCGCTTTAGCCCGGCGATGGACGGCCCCACCCATTGCTTTCATGATTGGATCGCGGATCACGTCGCGCGCGTATGAAAACGCTCCAAGACCGTTTGCTAGCGGCGCATGCACGCGATGACCGCAAAGCGCTTGTCACGCTTTATGCCGAAGCTGCCGACAACACCAACAACGTTGATGCCGCCTGTTTCTACCTCACCCACGCCTATATCTTCGCACTGGAGCTTGGTGATCCCGTCTCAGAGGTACTTTATCAGCGGCTCAAAGCCGAAGGTCGCGTCTGACCCCTTGCCCCTGCCCGCCCTTCGGCGCACCTTAGCGGGCAAGCAAGACAGGATCAGAATATGGCCCCCCGCAAGATCATTATCGACACAGACCCCGGCCAGGACGATGCTGTCGCGATCTTGCTCGCCCTCGCTTCGCCCGAGGATATCGAGGTGCTGGGAATTACCGCTGTCGCAGGCAACGTGCCGCTGCCCCTGACCGAAAAGAACACACGAATTGTGTGTGAATTGGCTGGCAAGCCTGAAACAAAGGTCTTCGCAGGATGCGCTGCACCAATGAAACGCAAACTGGTCACGGCAGAGCATGTGCATGGCAAAACCGGGCTTGACGGCCCGCAAATGGCTGACCCCACGATGCCGCTGCAAGACCAGCACGCGGTCGATTTCATCATCGAAACGCTACGGTCCGAACCGGCAGGCACCGTCACGCTCTGCCCTATTGGGCCACTGACTAATATCGCTGTTGCATTTGAACGTGCGCCCGACATCATCGAGCGTGTGCAAGAGATTGTCCTGATGGGCGGCGCCTATTTTGAGGTCGGCAACATCACCCCGACGGCAGAATTCAACATCTACGTGGACCCAGAGGCCGCCAAGATCGTGTTCGGCGCAGGCGCGCCCTTGGTTGTCATGCCGCTGGACGTCACGCACAAGGCATTGACCACGCGCAACCGCATCGACGCTTTCCGCTCCATGCATACGAAAGTGGGCGATATGGTCGCCGCATGGACCGACTTTTTCGAACGCTTCGACATGGAAAAATACGGCTCTGAAGGCGCGCCGCTGCACGACCCCTGCACCATTGCCTATCTGATCGAACCGCAGCTTTTTGAGGGCCGCCATATCAATGTCGAGATCGAAACAGAGGCCGAACTGACCTTGGGCATGACCGTCGCCGATTGGTGGCGCGTCACTGACCGACCCGCAAATGCAATGTTCATGAAGGACATCGACGCATCGGGGTTCTATGCGCTGCTTGCGGCCCGTCTGGCACGGCTCTAGGATGCATATCCCATTTGATAACACATACGCACAACTGCCTGCGCAAATGTATACCGCGCAACTGCCAACGCCTGTCAACGCACCGCAGATGATCGCCTATAACGCTGATCTTGCGGCGATCCTTGGCATTGATCCGGCTGACCTTGATACACCAGAGGCCGCTCAGGTCTTCGCAGGCAACCACATCCCCGATGGTGCCGTCCCACTCTCGCAAGTCTACGCAGGTCATCAATTCGGCAATTGGAATCCGCAACTTGGTGATGGCCGCGCGGTCTTGCTGGGTGAGGTCGTGGGCACGGATGGTATCCGTCGCGATATCCAACTTAAAGGCTCCGGCCCCACCCCCTATTCACGACAGGGCGACGGGCGCGCATGGCTGGGCCCAGTGATACGCGAATACCTCGTCTCTGAGGCGATGCATGCAATGGGTGTCCCCACAACCCGCGCGCTGGCCGCCGTGACCACGGGTGAGGATGTTTACCGAGAAGAAGTTTTCCCCGGCGCCGTCATCGCCCGCGTTGCCCAAAGTTATATCCGTGTCGGCACTTTCCAATATTTCGCCAGTCGCGGCGACATGACAGCGCTACACGCACTGACCGACCATGTCATCGCACGGCACTACCCGCAGGCAAACGGTCCCGCCGAACTGCTTGATCTGGTAATCGCCCGCTATGCGGGGCTGATCGCGAAATGGATGGGGCTGGGGTTCATTCACGGGGTGATGAATACCGATAACGTGTCCATCGCGGGTGAAACGATCGATTACGGCCCCTGCGCCTTCATTGATGGCTTTCATCCCGACAGTGTATTCAGTGCCATCGACCAATTCGGGCGCTATGCGTACTCCAATCAACCGGGCATCGGCGCGTGGAATATGGCGCAATTCGCGACAGCCCTCATTCCGCTGATGCCCGAGCGCGAAGCTGCAATCACGGATTTCACCGCCGCAGTTCATCGCATGCCGGGCATTTACGAGACCGAGTGGTTAAATGTATTCCGAACAAAGCTTGGCATTGCAAATCCTGACGAAGGTGACCACTCCTTAATCACCGATCTGCTTGATCTGATGACCAAGGACGGGGCCGACTTTACCAATACTTTCTCCAATCTGCATACCGCCGCCGCGCGCGATCAATTCATCAATCGCGATGCATTTGATGCCTGGGCGCAACGCTGGCATCAACGCAACCCGGCGCATGATCTGATGATGCGGGCCAACCCGCAGGTCATCCCGCGCAATCACCGCATTGAAGAGGTTATCGTGGCAGGCCGGCACGGCGACTATGCGCCGTTCCATGCTCTTTTGGCTGCCGTGACCCAGCCTGATCAGCTGCACCCCGATTTCGCCCGCGCACCCAGCAAAGACGAGCAGGTCACACGGACATTTTGCGGGACTTAGGCCAAGTCTTTCTTCGGCCAATCAAACGTTCACCGCCAGCATCAAGGCTTGATGCTGGCGCGCAGCTTTATTCCGTCACGCGCACCGCTGACATCATATCAGGCTCACCGATCACAGCACCATTGGCACCGGTGCCGCGCTTGATCTGATCTACCAGTTCCATGCCTTCGGTGACTTCGCCAACAACGGTATATTGACCATTCAGGAAATATCCCGGCTCAAACATGATGAAAAACTGACTATTGGCCGAATTCGGGTTTTGCCCGCGCGCCATACCAACAACACCGCGTTCAAATGGAATATCCGAGAATTCCGCCGGCAGATCGCCAAATTCAGATCCGCCGGTCCCAGCGCGGGACAGATCACCACCCATCACACCGTTTTGCACATCACCGGTCTGCGCCATAAAGCCGTCGATCACACGGTGAAAAACCACGCCATCATAGCTACCCGCCTCTGCAATCGCGGTAATTTGGGCCGTGTGAAGCGGTGCCGTCTCTTCGAAGAGGTCGATTACGATGGTGCCGTTGGCCTGACCTTTGACATCAATCTCCAGACCCGCGCTTAATGCAGGCGTGGCAACAACAGCCAGGATTGCGGCATACTTAAACATCCGCAGCGACCTTTACACTGATCATGCGATCAGGGTTCATCGGTGGCTCGCCACGCATGATGGCATCTACATGCTCCATGCCGGACACGACTTGGCCGTATACAGTGTATTGACCGTTCAAGAAGTCATTGTCCTTGAAATTGATAAAAAACTGGCTGTTCGCCGAGTTTGGATTCTGCGACCGCGCTGCACCAATGGACCCGCGCGCATGCGGGATCTTGGAAAATTCTGCGGGCAGATCAGGCATATCGGACCCGCCAGTGCCTGCACGACCAATGTTGAAATTGTCTTCCATATTGCCGTTGGCCACGTCGCCGGTTTGCGCCATGAAGCCGTCAATCACCCGGTGAAAACACACGTTGTCGTATTTACCTGCGCGCGCCAGTTCCTTCATCCGTGCGACATGCGCAGGGGCCACATCGGGCAGCAGTTCGATTGTCACGTCACCGTCTTTGAGTGTCATGATGATGGTGTTTTCGGGGTCTTTGATATCGGCCATGGGGCGCTCCTTAAATTCTCGTTCGCCCCTGACATATGACCCAAAGACACGATTGCCAAGCCAGTCCGGTTGACGCGGGCGCTTGATTGCCGCAACACCAGTATCAAATCGCACACGGACAGGAGCAGGACGATGGCTTGGAAAACACTTGATGACATGGATTTTGCAGGCAAGCGCGCCTTGGTCCGCGTGGATATCAATGTCCCTGTTGAGGATGGTGTGGTCACGGACACCACCCGGATTGAACGGATCATCCCCACAGTCGATGATATTCAGGACAAAGGCGGCAAGGTCATTTTGATGGCTCACTTCGGGCGGCCAAAAGGTCAGGTTGTGCCAGAGATGTCACTGGAACATATCGCGCCTGCAGTCGCGGACGTGCTTGGTTTGCCGGTCACTTGGGTCAATTCTGACTACGGCGATGCCGTGGCCGAGATGGAAGGCGACGAGGTTCTGTTGCTGGAAAACCTGCGTTTCAACCCCGGCGAAGAGAAGAACGATGAAGGTTTTGCCAAGAGACTGGCGAGCCTTGGTGATATCTACGTCAATGATGCCTTCTCTGCCGCCCACCGCGCGCATGCGAGTACCGAGGCGATTGCCCGCCTTCTGCCCGCGTGCGCAGGCCGTTTGATGGCCGAAGAATTGAGCGCGCTGGAAAAGGCGCTTGGCACGCCGGAGCGACCTGTGGTTGCTGTTGTGGGTGGGGCAAAGGTTTCTACCAAGCTGGATTTGCTGGGCAATCTGGTCGGCAAGGTTGATCATCTGGTGATTGGTGGCGGCATGGCGAATACATTTTTGGCCGCACAGGGCATGGATGTGGGCAAATCGCTTTGCGAGCATGATTTGGCAGAGACAGCGCGCGAGATTTTGGGCAAAGCCGAGGCCGCTGGTTGCGAGATCATTCTACCCCACGACATTGTCGTGGCGCGTGAATTCAAAGCAGGTGCCGCCAACGAAACACTGACACCCGACGCCTGCCCCCCAGATGCGATGATCCTTGATGCGGGGCAAGCGACGGTCACCTATATCAGTGACATTCTCGACAAAGCCAAAACCCTTGTCTGGAACGGCCCGCTGGGCGCCTTTGAGATCGCACCTTTTGATGCAGCCACAAATGCCGCCGCGGCCAAAGCGGCTTCTCTGTCAAAAGCAGGCCGATTGATTTCGGTTGCAGGCGGCGGCGATACGGTGGCAGCCCTCAATCAGGCGGGCGCTGCGGATGATTTCACCTATATCTCGACGGCCGGAGGGGCATTTTTGGAATGGATGGAAGGCAAGAAATTGCCGGGTGTGGCCGCTCTTGGCTAGCTGTTTGCGATAACATCACACCCGGTTGCGCTAACATATTTGCAACCCCAGCTCAGTGACCCTATCGGTGCATTAACACTGAAAAGGGGCTTGTTATGAAAACCACCAGAACCGTTCAAAAAATCCTGTCCAACTATGAAGGTGAAACGCCCGGCGTAAAGGCGAAGCTGGCCGGTATATTGATGAATGGTAAGCTGGGTGGCACGGGCAAGATGATTATCCTGCCGGTGGATCAGGGCTTCGAACATGGGCCAGCCCGGTCATTCGCGCCCAACCCCGGCGGATACGACCCCCACTATCACTATCAGCTGGCGATTGACGCAGGGCTTAATGCCTATGCCGCCCCCTTGGGCATGATCGAGGCAGGCGCAGATACCTTTGCAGGCCAGATTCCGACAATTCTGAAAGTGAACTCTGCCAACTCACTGATCCCGGACGCTGCACCCAAGACGCAGGCGATTACGGCATCCGTTGATGACGCCCTGCGCCTTGGCTGCTCGGCTATTGGATTTACGATCTATCCCGGCTCATCTGCGGCATTAAACATGTTCAGCGACATCGCCGAAATGCGCAAAGAGGCCGCAGCCAAGGGCATCGCCACGGTGATCTGGTCCTACCCACGCGGTGAGGCGCTGGATAAAGAGGGCGAGACCGCCATCGACATCGCAGCCTATGCCGCCCAGATTGCCGCACTGTTGGGCGCGCATATCATCAAGATCAAGTTGAGCACGGATCACCTGAGCCTGCCTGAGGCGAAGAAGGTTTATCAAAGCGAAAAGATCGACATTGCGACCCAAGCTGCACGCGTGCGCCATTGCGTGCAAAGCGCGTTTGATGGGCGCAGGTTGATGGTTTTCTCGGGTGGTGCGGCCAAAGGCGCTGATGCGGTTTATGACGATGCGCGCGCCATCCGCGGTGGTGGCGGCAACGGGTCGATCATCGGGCGTAACTCATTCCAGCGTGACCGGGATGATGCGTTGGCGATGCTGGGCAAGCTGATGGATATTTATCGCGGGAAAGCATAAGTCACACCGGGCATTGTACCACACTAGGAAGTCCCTGAATGCCTTATACAATTACGGTCGACGCCACCTATGGCGCGGATGCAGATCGCGTCTTTGAGGATGCTTTGGATTTTTCAGAAATGCAGGAGGCTATGAAGGGTCTTGCCGTCTATGAGGGCTTGCCCGACCGCGCCGTGCAGCAAGGTGATACAATTTACGTTGATGTCACAATGTTCAAAATTCTTAAAACGCGGGATCACTGCATGCATGTTGAACGCCTTGACCGGGATGCACGTATTGTTCAAAGCCGCGAGCACAACAAGGCGATCAAGCGTTGGGATCATACGCTCAGCGTCCAGCCTGTGGATGGCGGATGTCTCTGGCGGGACAGGATCGTTCTGGACGCGGGGCCGACGACATGTCTGACGGCGCGGTTCTGTCAGTTCGTTTACGCCCGGCGACATCGATTGCGCAAGGCACGCAGCATCCAGAAATCCATAGTCCGTGGCGAAGTTACGCCGTAGTCAGCGACTGAATTTAAGCAGTTTCATGCATTTAAGGGATTCCCTTTCCGAATCAGATGTGCGATTCTTACCCCCAGTCGCCCGTCAGAGGTGACGTTTGAGGCAGAGACATGATCCGACGCAGTGGCCCCCAACTTGGTGCTTTGTTTTACTTTCTTGGCATGATCATGCTGGGTTTGTATTTCACCTTTGCGGCCGTGCAGGGCGATTATGGGCTGTTCAAACGGATCGAGGTGAAAGCGGAAGGCGATGCGCTGGCGGTTGAACTGGCGGCCTTGCAGGAAGAGGTTGCGCGGATGGAAAACCTGACCGCGCGTTTGTCCGACAACTTTCTTGATCTTGACCTGCTGGATCAACAAGCGCGCGACGTGCTGGGCATGATCCGCGCAGATGAAATCGTGATCCGCTAAACCAAAACCCGTCATTCGGCTTACGCAACGCAGCTATGTTGGCTGCGCTTGACGAAGGGTCACTTTGACTCTCGCAATTTTTGCGCGCATGCTTTAGAATATAGTTTAATACTAAACTATATACGAATACGCTGGAGGAGTGCTCATGCCGCCCAAAAAGGCCGCCGCGAAACCCAACGTCTCAGCCGAGGAACTGCTGGGACATTACCGTGAAATGCTGTTGATCCGGCGATTTGAAGAGAAGGCAGGCCAGTTATACGGCATGGGCCTGATTGGCGGTTTCTGCCACCTCTACATCGGACAGGAAGCGGTTGTTGTGGGCCTTGAGGCTGCGGCAGACGAAGGCGACAAGCGCGTCACGTCTTACCGTGATCACGGTCATATGTTGGCTTGTGGCATGGACCCAAAGGGCATCATGGCAGAGCTGACGGGCCGCGAAGGTGGTTTTTCGAAGGGCAAAGGCGGCTCCATGCATATGTTCTCGAAAGAGAAACATTTTTATGGGGGTCACGGTATTGTTGCCGCACAGGTGCCGCTGGGTGCTGGCCTCGCCTTCGCCGACAAATACAAAGGCAATGACCGCGTCACCTTCGCCTATTTCGGTGATGGCGCTGCGAACCAAGGACAAGTTTACGAAACCTACAACATGGCCGAACTTTGGGACCTGCCCGTTGTTTTCGTCATTGAGAACAACCAATACGCCATGGGCACATCGGTGAAACGTTCCACCAAGTCCCCGTCTTTGTGGGAACGTGGTGCCGCCTACGGCATCCCCGGTGAAGAGGTGGACGGTATGTCCGTTCTGGCCGTCAAAGAGGCTGGTGAACGCGCTGTCGCCCACTGCCGCGCAAGCAAAGGCCCCTATATTCTGGAAGTGAAAACATACCGTTACCGTGGACACTCTATGTCCGACCCAGCCAAGTACCGGACCCGCGAAGAAGTGCAGAAGATGCGTGACGAGCGTGACCCGATCGAGCAGATCCGCGATATGCTGCTGACCGGCAAACACGCCACAGATGATGACCTCAAGGCCATCGACAAGGAAATCAAAGCGATTGTGAACGAAGCGGCTGAGTTCTCGAAAGAGAGCCCGGAGCCTGCTTTGGACGAGCTTTGGACAGATATTTACGCAGAAGTGGAGGCGTAAGCCATGGCAACTGAAATTCTGATGCCCGCCCTCTCGCCCACCATGGAAGAAGGCACATTGGCCAAATGGCTTGTCAAAGAGGGTGACACTGTTTCATCCGGCGACATCATGGCCGAGATCGAAACCGACAAAGCCACGATGGAATTCGAAGCCGTCGACGAAGGTATCGTTGGCAAGATCGTCATCGCCGAAGGCACCGAAGGTGTGAAGGTGAATGACGTCATCGCGATCCTTGTGGAAGAAGGCGAAGATGTACCTGCCGCCGGTGCAACCGCACCTGCTGCCCCTGCACCCGCCGCTGAGGCACCTGCCCCCGCGGCCGCGCCTGCCGCCGCTGCCCCCGAAGCACCGGTCGCTGATGCAACCCCCGATTGGGACACAGATGTTGAGGTCAAGCAGACCACAGTGCGTGAAGCCCTGCGCGATGCGATGGCCGAAGAGATGCGCCGCGATGAGGATGTTTTCCTCATGGGTGAGGAAGTGGCCGAATATCAGGGTGCCTATAAGATTTCCCAAGGTCTGCTGGACGAATTTGGCGCCAAACGCGTGATCGACACGCCCATTACCGAGCATGGTTTTGCCGGGATCGGGGTGGGCGCGGCCTTTGGTGGGTTGAAGCCAATCGTGGAGTTCATGACATTTAATTTCGCCATGCAAGCCATTGACCATATTATCAACTCTGCCGCCAAGACACTCTATATGTCGGGTGGTCAGATGGGTGCGCCAATGGTGTTCCGCGGTCCAAACGGTGCCGCAGCCCGCGTGGGTGCGCAACACAGCCAGGATTATGCGGCATGGTACATGCAGATCCCAGGTCTGAAGGTCGTTATGCCCTACTCGGCGGCAGACGCCAAAGGTCTGATGAAGACGGCGATCCGCGATCCGAACCCGGTGATCTTTCTTGAGAATGAAATCCTTTACGGCAAGTCCTTTGATGTACCGGTGATGGATGATTTCACCATTCCTTTCGGGAAGGCCAAGATCGAACGCGCGGGCGACGATGTCACTATCGTCAGCTTCGGCATCGGGATGACTTACGCGCTGGAAGCTGCTGAAAAGCTCGCTGCTGATGGGATCAACGCGGAGGTCATCAACCTGCGCTCTTTGCGTCCTATGGATACGGCGACGATCCTCGCCTCGGTGCGCAAGACCAACCGCTGTGTCACCGTCGAAGAAGGCTGGCCGCAAGGCAGCGTGGGTGGCTACATCAGCGGTGTGATCATGCAAGAGGCATTTGATTATCTGGACGCGCCGGTGATCACCTGCACAGGGAAAGATGTGCCGATGCCCTATGCCGCCAACCTTGAAAAACACGCTTTGCTGACCGCCGACGAAGTCGTCGATGCCTGCAAAAAAGTCACCTACCGTTAAGGAGCCAGCGCGATGCCGATGGATGATATAGAAATTGATTTTGAAATCGATGAAGCACTGCCACTGCTTGTTGGGTATGTGGATGAAGAGGGTGATTTCAACGTTCAAATCGATACAGATCAACTTGGTTCTGCAGAGAATGTGGGAATTATTTTGGCTTCGATTGAACAGCATATGGCAGGCGCTTTGGCTCATGCGGGCTTGGCTACGACCGAAGACCGCGCACTGACCGCGATCCGCGACGCTTATCAGGCCGAAATCGCCAATCCGACAAACAACAATGATGGCGGAATGCTTTAAACACGGAGGGCAAGAGTATGCCTACACAAATTCTGATGCCCGCCCTGTCCCCGACAATGGAGGAAGGGACGCTCGCCAAATGGCACGTGAAAGAGGGGGACACCGTGTCCTCTGGCGATATCATGGCCGAGATTGAGACCGACAAAGCCACGATGGAATTTGAAGCCGTCGATGAAGGTGTGATGGGCAAGATCATCGTGCCGGAAGGCACCGAAGGTGTGAAGGTCAACGATGTGATCGCCGTGTTGCTGGAAGATGGTGAAAATGCTGATGATATCGGGGACGTTTCCGCCGGTTCATCAGCCGCGCCTGCGTCGTCTTCACCTGAACCTGCGCAGAGTGCCGCGCCAGCGGCCGATAAGCCCGCGCCTGCAGCACCTGCCAAAGATGGCGAGCGTATCTTTGCAACGCCATTGGCACGCCGCATCGCGGCTGACAAAGGGCTGGACCTGACAACCATCACCGGCTCTGGCCCGCATGGCCGTATTGTGAAAGCCGATGTTGAGAACGCCACGGCTGCGCCGAAGAGTGCCGCACCTGCTGCCAAGGCCCCCGCACCAGCCGCGACAATGGCTGCTGGTCCTGATGCCGATGTCGTGCTCAAAACCTACGCGGATCGCCCCTTTGAGGAGGTCCAGCTGGACGGCATGCGCAAAACCATCGCGGCCCGTTTGACCGAAGCCAAGCAATCCGTGCCGCACTTCTACCTGCGCCGGGACATTCAACTGGACGCGCTGTTGAAGTTCCGCAGCCAGTTGAACAAACAGTTGGAACCACGCGGCGTCAAGCTGTCGGTCAACGATTTCATCATCAAGGCCTGCGCCTTGGCCCTGCAACAAGAACCAGAAGCCAACGCCGTTTGGGCCGGTGACCGCACACTGAAGCTTGAAAAATCAGACGTTGCTGTGGCTGTCGCCATCGAAGGCGGCCTTTTCACGCCTGTCCTGAAAGACGCCGAGATGAAATCGCTGTCGGCGCTATCTGCAGAGATGAAAGACCTCGCCACCCGCGCGCGCGACCGCAAGCTTGCCCCGCATGAATATGTTGGCGGCAGCTTTGCGATCTCAAACCTTGGCATGTTCGGCATCGACAACTTCGATGCGATCATCAACCCGCCACATGCGGCCATTCTTGCGGTCGGTGCCGGTACGAAAAAGCCAATCGTTGGGCCAGATGGTGAACTGACGGTAGGCACCGTGATGTCGACCACGCTATCGGTAGATCACCGTGTAATTGACGGGGCATTGGGTGCAAACCTGCTGAACGCGATCAAGGACAACCTTGAGAACCCGATGACCATGTTGGCTTAAGTACCTGACATCAAAAGAGAAAGGCGGCACACCAAAGGCCGCCTTTTCTCATTTCATCGTGTTCAAAATCTGATCCATTGAAATCGACGGCTGCGAGCATCCCGCCTCGCCCACGATCTTGGCAGGTACACCTGCCACTGTCTTCATCGGCGGCACCTCCTCAAGCACCACGGAGCCCGCGGCGATCCGGCTGCAATGTCCGACCTTGATGTTGCCCAGCACCTTCGCGCCAGCACCAATCAGCACGCCATCACCGATCTTGGGGTGGCGGTCATCATCTTCCTTGCCTGTGCCACCCAAAGTCACCGAGTGCAGCATTGAGACGTTATCGCCCACCACCGCAGTTTCACCCACAACGATGGAGTGCGCGTGATCGATCATAATCCCCTGCCCGATCTTGGCGGCGGGGTGGATATCAACGCCAAACATTTCGCTTGTACGCATCTGGATGAAATAGGCCAGATCCTTGCGGTCTTGTCGGTAGAGCCAGTGGCCCAGCCGATAGGCTTGCACGGCCTGAAACCCTTTGAAAAACAGCAAAGGTTTCATAAACCGGTGGCACGCCGGGTCACGATCATAGGTCGCCACGATATCGGCACGCGCCGCTGCAACCAGCTCTGGTGCCGCAACATAGGCCTGGTCCGCAATCTCGCGCAAAATCTGTTCCGACATCTCAGGCGAGGCCAGCTTCATCGAAATCCGGTAGGCAAGCGCACCCTCAAACGATGTGTGGTGCAAGACACCGGCGTGGATCAGCCCCCCCATCAAAGGCTCATTGAGGATAGCTGTTTCTGCCTCTTGGCAGATTCGATGCCAGACAGGATCAAGCTCGGTCAGGTTGTGTTTTGGTTGCGCCATGGCACGCACCTCGCGGTTATTCAGACCTCTTTGATAGATCAGATAGGGCCGCCAAGCCAAGAACAAAGCTGTGATGGCCTATTTCACGATGATTGATATGACGCATCGGCCAAAAGCGTTTGGATCACGATAGCATAAGCCGCAAGCGCATCCAGCCCAAGCGCCGCTGGACGCGGGACCGGGTCTTGACGCGCCGCGCAAGACAGAACCGCGCCAGAGCCAAACCGGGGATGCGGTTTGCCATGAAAGCGCCGATACGCATCGGCTGTCTGTGCTTGTATGATCATATCACGCATCACAGCATCGCGCGCCGCAGGGGCCACCCCCATCAGAACGCGCGCCGCCATTTCGATATCGGCCAGTTGGACTGGCCTCATAGGTACTTCAGCATCTCAACGCTCAGCCCAGCGCCGTAACGGTCCGAAATCTGCGCCACCTCAATGGTGTAAAATCCATATCCGATATCCGCGCTTAGATCGGTGCTGGTGTACGTCCATGCAGGGGTCGTCACGATCTCTTCGCGTATGAGGCTGCCTGATTTTGACACACGGACCCGGTAACGCTCACTGTCTTCCCCCAAAGGAATATCCCCATCCGCCCAGATGTCACCGTCAATCCGACTGCATCTGATCCATGAAAAGGCAATGTCGCCCCCCACTGTTTCCGCCCGCAAATGGGCCACGGGGTAAGGCCGCAGGCCGTTGCCTGCGAAGGTCTGTGTTTCATAACGAAAGCTGGCATCATCCATCGCCTGCGTGGCCGGTCCATAGCGGAAATGCCGTTCAGTGCCGCGTGTGGCCGTGGCCAAGGCAATTTGCTTTGGCACACCGTTCATTATGACAACACGCGATCCAGCAGGCCAGCTATCCGGCATCAGCCCCCGACTGCCAGCCTGACCACGTAACAGACCTGACAGCCTATAAACCCGGTCGCCAACCACAGCGGCATTTTGAAACTGCAGGATTTCCCAATTGTCATTGGACCCATCACCGATGGCCAGCGTATTCGCACCCGCCAGCATAGCCTCGTACAGGGCTGAACTGAGCGTGCCATTGGTCAATGCCACCTCGACCCCGCTTTGACGGTCCCAGATACCCACCGGCCCTCGCGCCAGTTCTGTCTGCGTGACGCCAACAGTGGCAGGATCATGCATGATATCATGCAAGGTATAATCACTGTCCTGCGCCGCACCATAAAGCGCGATACTGCCCGGCCAAGGTAGGCCTGCGACCGCAACATATGGCGCATGCGGCAGCTCATCACCCGTCAGCAAAGGCAGATCAAGGAATGACAACTCCACCGGGGTTGGTGCAACATACGCCTGCAATTGCACGCTCTCTTCGGGGATGGCGCGTTTGCGATAGACTTCGGGCTCCACCCGTGTCGCCTCGATCAGGCGCAGCCCGGCCTCCTCGATCCTGTCAATGCGGTAGGTACCGCTCACACTGTCCGTATTGAGCGCGACAGTATCGCCCGCAGCGACCGCCAACTGCGAAGGCGGCAAGGCAAAGCTGATGGTTTCGCGGCCGATCCGCGCCTCTTGCAACCAGCGGGCCACCACCTCCTTGCCCTCAGCGCGGGTCAACGCGATGGGTGCCTCGCTGCGGGTGATGATCAGTGTCTGGTCGTCGGGCAGGACGATTTCACTTGCAACCGCAGCATAATCGCTATCGGCATCAATATGGGCAAACTGAACCCGGCCCGCGATTTCGGCGGCAGCCGCGCGTTTAAGGGATACACTGCTATCTGTCTCAGGATCAAAGGCGATCTCTGCATCTTTCAGATCATGATGCACACGCCCGTCCCGATTTTGGAACACAAGTACACCGTCACGTTCAACCGCATCAAACCCATAGGCCAGCATCAACGGCTGCAAGGCCGCCCGCCCGGTGCCTGTATCGCTTACGTTATAGCCACGCACCACACCAAAAAGCCCGCTGACATCGTATTGCGTCAAGCCAGAGCGTGTACAAATCTCCGCCACCACAGAGGCCAGCGACCGATGTGTCACCCGCCCATTCAGCCATGGCCCAGTAGCAAAGCTGTCGCCATCAGACCAGGCCGTCGTATTGCCGGGCCAATAGGGATAAGGGCGCGGATCCCACCCCCAAACATGCATATGCGCGGTATCTACCATGCGTCCGGCATATATGGTGGAGACAGGGTTATTGTCGGACAGGGCATAATGGCTGGTCATGGCCCGCAAATATTGCATCTGCATCAGGTCATCACGGTTCCCGTTTGAGGCGTAAGGCAACTGCTCTGACCCGCACAAAACATGCCCCGGGTCATTGGCCCCTTTGTCAATCGCGGGACAGCCCACAGAGGTAAACCAGATGGGTTTGCTTTGCGGCACCCAATCTGTCGCCAAGCTTTGCCTGACGCCATCAACCCGGTCGTGGTGCTGATGTGCCCACCAACCGTAAAAATCTTTCGCACGCCAGACCCAATGTTCATTGTCAGGATCGGTCAGCGGAATGCGCCGTTGCGCCTCGCGTGCCTCTGGGGTCGGATAGGACCAGTCGTAATATTCGCCACCCGCAACGTTGGATTGCAAATAGGGCTGCCCATAGATCGCGCCTGCACTCACGTCGCGATGGTCCGTGCCGTCGCGCCAATCAGCCAGCGGGAACGCCGCAGAGACTCCTACGAAATCAATATTTGCATCCGCCCAAAGCGCATCAAGGTGGAACATCTTGTCAGAGGTCCCGGCAGGTTGCATCCCGTGATACTCGGACCAATCCGCGGTATAGCTGATCTTGCATGTGGCCCCCAAAATCTGACGCACGTCTGCGGCAAGACTGCGCAGCGCTGTAACCATAGGAAATCCGCTTGCGCCGCGCACCTTTGTCAGCCCCGCCAATTCGGTTCCGATGCAAAAGGCGTCAACGCCCCCTGCGGCAGCACAAAGATGGGCATAATGCAGGATAAACCGACGATAGCTGGTCTCTGTAGCACCAGTATAGCTTACATTTGTCCCGGACACGGCGAAATCGGCAGCACTAGCCTGCCCGATAAAAGCGGCAACCTCGGCCTCCGCCGCAGCGGTCCCATCAGGTGAGCCAGTAATGCCGGGTGCCATAGACGTGGTGATCTGCCCGACCCAGGGCAATGCAGCCTGCCCCGTGCCGCCCGTCAGCGGGTCTGGCAGCATATTTCCGTCAAGCTGCTCCATCATCAAAACCGGACTCACAACCACCTCGAGCCCGCGCGCTTTCAGCTCAGTTATGGCTTCCACCACGGCAGCATCCGCTGGCGTGCCACCGGCAACCGGCACATCATCCACCTCGACGACGACGCCCGCCGCACTGCGTGTCATACCACTGACAACCCAAGACATAGCGCTTGCATCACGCTGCCCCTGCACCACTTTGGGCGCGATCTGACAGTCCCCACAGCGCAGATCATCGGCAAACCAATGGATCGGCAGCATCACCGATCCGCAGGCTGGCATCTCCGCCTCAAGCGCATTCATGGATACGGTAAAATCACTGCCACCCAGCGGCGAATGCGTGTTGATCGCTGTCTTCGCAGCAAAACCTGAGGCCGTATAAAGCTGCGATGTCGCCAAAGCGTATTCGCCTGCCCCCGGCATCAGCGCCACACCCTGCACCATATTGGCGACATCACCAGACGCATTCTGATCGGGGCGCATCACCTCAAAGGTCAGCTGTGGGACGCGATTGCTAAACTGACCCAAAGCAAGGTCTTCCAACACAACATAAGCTGTACCGCGATAGGCTGGTGTATTCTCTTCCCCTTCCACAGCAGAAATCTTGGGATCGGGCAATTGGTCATCCGTACCCGTATAAAGCCGCATGTTCAGCGTATCGGGTGAAATCTCTGTCCCATCGGCCCAGATCCGGCCAATCCGGCTGATCTGCCCCTCACAAAGGGCAACCGCCAGACTGACCGAATAGGAATAGGTCGTGGTTTCCGGGGTGGAAGGAGAGCTTCCCTTGCCTCCGCCAGAGGTCGTCGTCGATGACAGAAACTGCGACGCCCAGATGACCTGTCCTGCAACCCGCATCCGACCGTAGATTTGCTGGACATCCGCCCCCTCAACCGCACTCGTCACACGAAAGCGGTCAATGCGGCCCGTTTCAATCGCCTCGCTACCGCTGCCAAACAACTGTTGGTCAATCCGGCGGCCAATCGCGGCCCCCGCGGCACGCCCGATTGTCGCCATGGACAGGCCCAAGATGCCACCCCCGATAGAGCCGCCAAGCGCCGCTCCGGCGGCGGAAAGTGCAATCGTTGCCATCAGTCGTCCCTTTCAATGAATGCAAACCGCGCCGCGATACGTTTGCGCCAAGGCGCAGAAAGCGGGCTTTCGACAACGCCATGCCCCTGATAGGCGTGAATAAATTTCAGAGCATCTTCATCATGCGATAATAGCCCCAGATGCTTGGCAACGGCCCTTTGGCGCATCCGAAACAGGATCACCTGACCGGCCGCAAAGGGGGCATTTGATACATCCTTCAAATGCCGATGCGCTGCGGTCAGCAGTCGCTCGGCCCCCTGCGGCTCGGACCAATCTTGGGTATAGGCCGGGATCGCTTCGGGTTCTTGTCCATAAACCTCGCGCCAGATGCCCCGCAACAGACCCAGACAATCACAGCCTACGCCCTGCACAGAGGCCTGATGCAAATAGGGCGTCCCAATCCAGGCACGCGCGATACCGACCACCTGCGCACTCATCGGTTCAGGCTGCCGCCGGCGTTGGTTTCATCCGAACGCGGCACGCTGACCATCCAGTCTTCACCGGGCATGTCAGGAAACCCCTGATAGTTCAGGAAATTGTCAAACTTTTCCCGGCATGTCGCCGCCGTCTTGTCGCACCCCGCCGTCACACGCAGCACATCACCCGGCACGATCACCGCGTTCAACGGCGACCAGAGCGTCAGTACGCGGTCCCCCTCGCCCACATCAGATTTGATGACATCCTTCAGCCCCGCCGCAGCGCCGGTCAAAACCTCAAGCAGTCCGCTTTCAAACCAGCCCGCATTGAAGTTTTCAACGCCCTCCAGCGTAAAAACCTGCCCATCCGTGGCCGTGGTCAACGTATAGTCCAGCCGATACGACGCCTGATCCACCGCAAACCGGCAGCGGGCATCGCCCAAAACAGCGCCACAGGTTTTCATATAGGTGCGGCCTTGGGTCTGGTTCAAAACCTCAGTCAAACCATGCAACTCCGCTTCAAATCCGCCCGCCCCACGGGTGATTTCGCCTAAGGACCCGCGAAACAGGGTCTTGCGCGCTGCGACATCATCCCAACACACCAGCCAAACCTGCACGGTGGCACCGTCATAGCGACCAGCCAGAATATCAGCTTCGGTGATGGCGTCATCTGACAGCACGCCGAAGGCCTCGGTATTGTTGATCGACAGACCCGTCGTGCTCGCAATCGCCCGTGCGCTCAGCCCGCTTTGGGGGGCAAAGACAATCCCATCGAATTGCAGGCTGGCGTCGTGATCGGTAAAGCCCAGCGCCGTACCATCCAGCCTGCGGATCAGCCAGCAATGGCAGGTATGCGTCACGCCTCTGCGTAGATGGTCATAAAGGATGTCTTCACTCATATCCGCACCTCGACCACTGGAACATCAGGCACTTCACCCGCTTGGAAACTGGACACCGAGGTCATGATCGCATCGGTGTCAAAACGGACCGGCACATCAAACTCAAAGCCTGCGCGCACCTCTGCGCCTTCATCGGGCGCATTCACAAAGGTCAGCAGGCCACTGTTATGGTCCACCTCAAAATCGACGCCTTGCTGGACCAGATCGCCACCGACTTCAGCGCGCACAGAACCTTGGACTGGTTTTGTAATCGGGCGCCGATAGACAGCATCCCCGGACCGATAAGACTTCATCAGCTGAAAGTCCCGTGTCACCTCATCACCCAAGCCAAGTAGCTGGTCTGAGGCTTCCACAGCACATGACGGCTTGCATGACAGATAGTCACTCCAATCCTTCCAACGAAACCCGATCAACTGGCCCTGACGGGCCTCGAAAAATGCAATCAACGCCTCCACATCATCAAGCGAGCGCAGACCACAGCCCGCGTCGTAACGACGGCGGGCATGCGCCCAAGGCGTATTACGCTCCTCAAACCCATTGGCCAGCGTGACAATCTCGGTCCGGCGCTCGGGTCCACCCAAGGCACCAAAACTCAGTGAGGCGGGAAATCTTACATCATGGAATGTCATAACGGCTCCTATTGATGGCGGGCGCTACGGCCCAGCGCGCGGCTCATCTGTGCTGCGATCTGGGTACGGCTGCGCTGAAAACCTTGGGCGTCTGGGGTGGTAATATTCATGTTGATGGTTGTGGCACCCCCACCCGCACCGCGCACACCCAAACTGCCGTCAGCGCCACGGGCCAAGGGCATGATCGCCTCTGGTCCTGCCTCACCCATGAGGCCAGTGCCGCCTCGCATGGGAAAACTGGTGGGGCTGCTGACGACACCACCCTTGGCAAAGGGCATCACTCGGCCTTGCGTAAAGGTGCCACCATCGGCAAACGGCATCAAACCGGACACGACCGTATTCAATCCATCTGACAGCAGCCCACCCAGTTGGTTCGTGACCGGGGTTACAGCCGCCGAGTAGGCAGTATTCACCATCTTCTCGGCCAAACCACCCAATACATCAGTCAGGCTCTGACCATCCAAAACCAGCCCGTCAAAGGCGGAACGCAAACCTTGGGAAAAACCACGCTCCAAATTGCCCAGATCGCGCGTTGTATCAGCCAAGGATGACTGCACCGAATGCAATTGATCTTCAAACGCCGCCGTCATGGCTGAGGCATCGCCTAATGCAGCCTCCAACGCGCCTACACCGTCTTCCAGCGTGTCTATCTTGTCGATGTCATCCATCATCTTTGTCCTTCACGTCATCAGGAAAGTCGCGCAGCAAAGCATCAAGCTGCGGGCGGGCCATCGGGACCGCAGCACCTGACGCCCCCAACATGATCTGCAATTCCGCCGGGGTAAGCGCCCAGAAACTGTCCGGGCTCAACCGCAACAGATGCAGACCTGCATGCATCAGCCCCGGCCAATCCATCGGTTACTCCGGCACCGCAAAAGCACGTGCCAGCATCAATGCCGCCGCCTTCGCCGCACCCACCGGACCACCCGCAATCTCAGCCGTCATCAAATCCGCCGACGTGCCGGCCCAACCGCCACCACGCAGACCAGCCACAACCACAGCCATCACATCGGCGCCGGAAAATGCGGCCCCCTCAAACCGGCGAATTAAATCAACGAGAGAGCCTTCGCCCAGCGCTGCCTCCAACTCCGCCAACGCACCCAGCGTCAGCTTGCAATCATGCGGCACGCCATCAATCACAACAGCGACCTCACCGGCCCAGGGGTTCGTCATCAGATCAACGCCACAAAGGTCAGCGCACCAGCAGAGGCCAATGATAGCTCATAGGTCGCCTCGCCGTTATGTGACCCTGCATATTCAACCGACGTAATTTGAAACGGCCCTTGCAGCGTGCCAAACCCCGGCACAATCACCTGAAAATCGGGCGTTTCGCCGTCAAAGAAAATCTGACGCGCACGCTCATCCGTGGCCTCATCCTTGAACACACCAGAGCCCGAGATCGAGGCGGTTTTCACGCCCGCCCCACCCAGCAATTCACGCCAGCCGCCCGTGCTTTCCAGACTGGTCACATCCACCGTTTCAGCATTCAAACTGATCCGCGTGGCGCGCAAGCCAGCGGCTGTTTCAAACATGCCCCCACCGGTCATATCGATTTTGACCAACAGGTCCTTACCATTTTGTGCAGCCATCAGGCGTACTCCTCATATTCAGATTGGGTTACGTGTCATCCGCTACGCGGGCACGAAAAATCATGTTGATCTGGCGGACAGCGCCCGTCCCCACACGGGCGGCCTTCGCCTTGTAAAAATTCAGTGAAACCAAAGCACCGCGATCCAAGGTCAAAGGCGCATCCACCAGCGCATCGCTCACCGCAGCAGCCGCGGCTTTCGCGGCCGCAAACCCTGCGCTCTGGGTCACAACCGTGACCGTGAATTGATGCCAAGCCCCCGCGCCGGTCTTGTCCGACGCATCGCGCACATCCTCAGCCCCCAACACCACATAAAGGGCGGGCAATGCACCGGTAGGCAAAGCATCATAGATGTCCGTACCAATCAATGTGGCCAAGGCACTATCGCCACTCAATCGCTGGAACACAGCCCGTTGCAGGGCCGCTGCAACACCATAACTCATGGAGCCACCTCCTCTTGCGCATGACACGTCAGATAGGCGGCCCGCACCCCCTGCTCGGCCACGGCGTAGATCTCAAACACCCGTGCCCCGTCGCGAAAGCGCTGTCCGGCCACCGGGCGTGACGGCGCGCCATAAGGTGCGGCACGCACGGTAATCCGATAAGGCACGCGCGAGAATGTCATCGCCGTCTCTGCCTTCTCCGCACCTGTCCCGGCCTTTACCTCGGCCCATAACACGCCCAGCGGCTCCCAATCACGGGTATAACCGCCCGCGCCATCCGCCACCTTCAACGGGGCCTCCAACACGAGCGACCGGTTCAGCTGTGGCGCACTCATACGCGACCACCCATGAACAGGCGGACCGTGCGATAGCTTTCAATCAAAGCCCGCACACCCACAGGCATCGCAGGCGTAGAACGCGACACATCGTGACGATATTCATAGAAATGGGCGGCCAGCAGCATGACAGCCTGCGCCAGATCGCTGGGCAAATCGCTCCACTCCGGGCCAAAGCCCGCCAGCATGCCAATGCGCACCGATCCACCTGTCGACAGGGATGGCAAACACGTGCCCGCAGGCTGCAAACTTGGGCGCTGCATATCAGGCTCCAGATACCAGCTATCCACATCCACGACTGTCTCAATCCCCTGCATATCAAGCAGCGTCACAGCGCTGACAGCGTTCACCGGGGCCACCGGCAGCGGCTGACGGCGCGCGTCGCGCCACGCGGTCAAGGTCCAGCTAAACTCGCGCTCAATCAGGATCTTGCCGGTGCGGGCCTCAATCGCGGCCATAGCCGCACGCAGATAGCTCTCCAGCACCGTATCTTGAACTCCATCGTCGGCGAACCCCGATCCCAGGCGCAAATGGTCTTTGAACTCAGCGACCGGAAGCGCCGACATGGGCACGGTGGTCTCTTCGACTAACATCATGGAATTACTCCGAAAACTCTTAGCCCTATGGGCGATAGACCCCCGGCCGCACCGCCCCCCGCATTGCTCGGACGGAAGGGAGCTGCTAGACAATGCGAGGATTGTCTGAATGCGCAGCCGGGGATGGATGCCGCTTTTCAAGGCGGCACCCGTTTCACGGTTTCAGCCTTAGCTGACCGCGAACTTCAGCAGCTTGATTGCCGCAAAATCGCTCACAGCACCGCCAACACGCTTGGTGGCGTAAAACAGAACATGGGGTTTGGCAGAGAACGGATCGCGCAGCACGCGCAGATCAGGGCGTTCAGCCACGGTATAACCCGCAGAGAAGTCACCAAACGCGACAGACATCGAATTGTCATCAATATCCGGCATGTCCTCAGCAATCAAAACGCGGTAGCCCAGCAGGCGCGCAGGCTCACCTTCGGCAATGCCATCAACCCAGACAAAACGCCCGTCATTGTCCTTCAGCTTGCGAATGTGACCCGCCGTTTTCGAATTCATCACGAATGTCGCATTGGCGCGGTACTCAGCACCCAGCGCATAAACCAGATCAATGATCGGATCAGCACGGGTGATACCACCAGCGGTTTCAGATGGGACATAGCCCAGATTGCCCCAGGTCCAGCTATCGTTCTCCACTGTTGGGTAGGTCAACATGCCTGTCGGCTTGTCCACGCCATCACCTTCAATGAATGCCATCGCTTCGGCACGGGCAAACTTGTCGGCAATCCGGCCAGCCAGCCAACCTTCGATGTCAAAAGCGCTGTCATCCAGCAAACGCTGCGATGCTTTGGGCAATGCGGAAAGCTCATGCAAAGGAATGGAAATACGCTCGATCTTTGGCGTATCGGTTTCACCAACAGAGCTCGCCTCGGTTGCCCAACCGGCACCCATGTCAGAGTGGTCAACCAGTACGTCATAAGACGTCGCATCAACGTTCACGACGCTCGCAATCGACCGGATAGAAGCGGTCGAAGACAGGCTGTTCTGAATGGTGTCCGCCGTCTGCGGGTCCACAAGATAGCCACCGTCAGCAGCCACTGCCGTGCCCAGCGCCTTGCCTTCCATCTCAAGGCCACGCAGCCCGTCATCATCGCCCGAGCGCAGGTACGCAGCAAAGGCTTTCTGATGCGGTGCATCTTCGGCGGCCGCCTGTGCCAGCACAGGGCGGGCGTTCATCATTGTCTTTCGGTCCAGCTTATTCATCCGGTCATCCTGTTTTTGAAGTTTGGCATTCACGCCGTGGGAAAAGTCTTTGAAATCGCTCATGAACCCGGCAATCGCCGTATTCAGAGACTGGGCAGGAGACATATCTTCCCCGGCCCGAGACGTGGTCTCAGTCTTACTCATCAATCAATCCTTTGATCGTTGCTCGGGCGGGCTCAGTCCCGCGCCATCATTTGGCGCGCACCCTCAAATGCCGCAGCCATCTCGCGCATTGCAGTCTCCGCAGGGTCATCCCCTTTGGCGCCCACACGCGCATCAGGAAGCATCGGGAATGTGACCAAAGACACCTCCCAAAGCTCCAACTCCGACAAAAGCCTACCGCCCTTGTCATCCTTGCGGGCTTTCACAGTCCGGTATCCGATGGACAGCCCGTCAATCGCCTTGGCCGCAATCAGCGACGCCGCCTCACGGCCTTTGGCCACATCCGTCAGCAAGCGGCCTTTGACCCACAGACCCATGGCATCCTCACGCACCTCATCCCACACACCAATCGGCTGGGCTGGGTCGTGTTGCCACAACATCTTCACACCGCGGCCCTTAGCCAGAGAGGCACCATAAGCCCCCTTCTCAACCGTATCGCCACCCTGATCGGATTTACCGAACAGCGATGCATATCCGCTGATGATCGTGCCATCAGTGACCGTCACCTCAGTGCCAAGCGCACAAAACTTATGTTCCAAATTCATGATGGTGCTCCACTCAGCGCTTTAACAATTTCAAAAACCAACAAGCCGGCGCAGCCGCAGACAATGATCCAGACCTGCCATTCCAGACGGGACACCATGAACTCAATCCGGCCCAACCGAACATCGACCTGCGCAAACCAAAAATCCGACACCGGCGGCGGCGCATCACGGCGCGGCTTGCCGTCCATTTCAACAACATTACGCGCCATCGCCAACCTCCAAAGCAGGCAGACCCAGCAGCGCGCGTTTCTCCGCATCGGTCAAAAAATCCGCATCACTCACACGCTTCCATTGCGCATCACGCTCCGCAGACAAAGCAGGAATCTGATCCAGATCAGGACGCAGGCTGACATCCTCGCCCGCATAGTCCGACAACCAAACGGCAATCGCAGACATCACGCGCGTCGCCAGCGGCAACACCGTCAACCGGTAAAATGCGCGGTTCGCCTCCTGGTAATTTGCATAGGTCGCATCGCCGGGAATACCCAACAGCATCGGCGGCACACCGTAAGCAATCGCAATCTCACGCGCTGCGGCCTCTTTAGTCTTCTGAAACTCCATATCCGAAGGCGAGAACCCCATCGGCTTCCAATCAAGGCCGCCCTCCAACAACATCGGCCGCCCCGCATTGCGCGCGCCCTGATGCTGGCTCTCCATCTCATCCAAAAGCCGGGCATATTGATCATTGCTCAAGGCCGACTGACCATCCGCCCCGCGATATACAATCGCACCAGACGGACGAGCCGCATTGTCCAACAAAGCCTTCGACCACCGCGAGGCTGCATTATGCACATCGATGGCCGAGGCCGCCGCCTGCAAAGCCGAAAACCCATAGTGATCATCTTGCGGATGAAAGCTCTTGATATGGCAAATCGGGCTCAACCCTTCTGTTACTTGAAAGCGATGCTTGCGGCCATTCACCATATACTCATAGCCAACGGGCCAGCCATCTGCCCCCGGCACAACAGACATCCGATCAGAGCGCAGCACATGCATCTCAACCGGCAGCGCATCGTCGGCCACTGCCTCCAGATACCCATTCCCTGTCAGCAAAACCTGCCCAAACAAAGCCTCGAGCAACTCCGCCCGGCCCTGCCCCGCATTAGGGCGTGCCAACAACGCCTGCACCGGATGCGTCTCATAACGACGATCCGCATCCTGCAACACAATTGGCAAAGCAGCGGCGGCCTCAGCAATCAGTTTCACCGCACGAAAGCCAATCGGATTGGCCGAAAATCCAGCCTTCGTCAGCGACACAACATCGCGCGGCGACCAGGCAACACGACCGGCACTAGACATCGCCATCACACGCCCCGTGGCCGAAGCTTTCACCTCAACCGGGGCCGCATCTGGCTTGGTACGGTTTAAAAATTCAAACATTCAAAACTCCTAGTGCCGGCCGGTGGTGACCATCTGCAGTTCACGAAAAACAATTTGAATTAAATGGTTTAGGAAATCGCGACAGCACCGTCCCGCACGGCCCGCAACACCCTCAAAGCCCACGAATACTGGGTTTTCGCCACTTCGCGGCGGGCTCAATCATCAGATCATACAATGCCCAAACCAGTGCATCGACACGATCCGGCGAGCCTGTGCCTTCAAAACCACGGCTTGTCATCTGCGCCATCTGATCCTCAAGGTCAGACAACCCCCGCACATGGCTCACGCGACCTTGTTCGTAAAGCGCCGCAACCGGTTCAGCCCGCGCGACCTTGCCCTTGGTGGCATGCACCGACCGATACGGCACCATCGCATCAACCCCGCGCAACACAGCCTCAACCATATCGCCACCCTGATTAACCTCGGCCACCAACCGATCCGCCCCATGCCTGCGCATCGCAGCAATCGCAGCTTCGGCCCAAGCCGTGGGACGCGCCGCCGACATGCTGGCATCTTCCAGCACCACCGCATGCCAATCACACACATCACCCTGCATACTGATACCCGCAACGATAATCCCACACGCATCAGATCCTGCGTGCGACGTCCCTGGCGGATCAATCGCCACGACGATACGGTTCAACGGCGGGGCTTCAGCTACCTGACAGCGTGCCAAATCCGCGTCCGTCCAAAGCGCACCCTCCACCTCTGTCAGCATCAGGCCTTCCATCTCCTGACGGCCCAAAGATGTCCCGCCATAACGCACCTCAATCTCTTTCAGAAAACTTGTCGCCAAATTCGCCCGGTTCGCCTGCGTCGGCGCATGGGTGTTGACGGTCGTATCCAATTCCAGCAAATCGCGCAGCATCTGTGACTTGCGGGGCGTCGTCGTGACACAAGCGCGCGGACGATCCCCCAAGCGCAAAGCAAACTGCAGCATATCCCACGCCTCTTCCGCCTTACGCCACTTTGCCAATTCATCGGCCCACACCGCATCAAACTGGGGGCCACGCAAACTATCGGGGTCATGGGCCGAAAACACCTGCGCCTCCGCCCCATTAGGCCAAATCAGCAAACGACGGCCCGCAATCCACTGAGGACGGCGATCCGGCGGACAGACAGACAAGATACCGCTATCACCAAACACCATGACCTCACGCGCCTGATCCATGGTTTCACCCACCAAAGCCACACGACGGGCGGTACCGGGCGCATGCGGCACAGCCCCCTCTACCATCTTGCGAACCCACTCAGCGCCAGCGCGGGTTTTCCCCGCACCACGTCCGCCCAAAATCACCCAGGTCCGCCAGTCACCGCTCGGCGCTATCTGATGCGGCATCGCCCAAAAGTCGAACAGATAAGGCAAGCTCGCCAACTGCTCCGGTGTCAGCGTCTCCAGAAACTGCCTCTGCCAAGAGGCTTCGGCGGATGCGATCAAGTCTGCACCCGATATCAAACCGGATTTCATCATAATCGATAGCATCTGCGTCGACGTCGGTTCCGGTTTTTGCATGAAATCTATCCTCAGCAGAGATCACCTTGAGGTGCGCTGCATGTAACTCGTTTAACTTGTTGACGACTTCTTTGATGCTCACGTCTTCGCCTTCGCGACACGCGGTAGTCATCTGCTCCAGCAGCTTCCGAATATCGCGTGATAACGCATCCACCTCAGCCAGCCGTTCAGCTGCCAAGTCAGAGGCACTTGGCCTCTCATCATTCATTTCATTCATTGTAAATTCAGACCTGTAAGGGAACTTCCGTTACGGTCGAGCGGCAAGGATCATGTTCACCGATCCCAGTCTTCTAGCAGCGACAAATTACCGCAATTACACATCAACTGTCAACCCAACTAGACAGGCTCCACGCACTGTGAATTAACGGTTGGTTAATAATATCAGAGACTTACCCGTCGTTGGCACGTTCTGCTTCAATCTGGCGCCACACGGCAACGTTACTGTTATGGTCTTCCAGATTTGTGGCAAAAGCGTGCCCACCCGTACCGTCAGCCACGAAGAAAATATAATCCGTCGTATCAGGGTTTAATGCCGCTTCAATAGCGGCCTGACCGGGGTTTGCAATCGGTGTTGGCGGCAAACCTTCGATGACATAGGTATTCCATGGCGTTGCACCACGCAACTCGCTCTGGCGCAGGCCACGACCCAAAACACCTTCACCTTGAGTAATACCATAGATTACAGTCGGGTCGGTTTGCAGGCGCATGCCGCGGTTCAGGCGATTGACAAATACACTGGCCACCTGACGACGCTCATCGCGAATGCTGGTCTCTTTCTCGATGATACTGGCAAGGATCAATGCCTCTTCAGGTGTCTCCAACGGCAGGCCATTCGCGCGGTTGTCCCAGGCCTCGTCCAAGATCACCGCTTGCGCTTCTTGCATGCGGGTGAGTATCGATGAAACCGTCTCACCATCAGAAATCTCATAGTCGCGCGGGGCCAGCGACCCTTCAGCAGGCGGCTCCGTCACATCGGCTTGCAAAATATCGATCTGGCTCAAAGCGGTCATCGTCTGCCAACTGGTCGCACCTTCCGCGATAACAACCCGGAAAGTGGCCCCACCGTCCGCCTTCACCTCTTGATAAGCAGCAGGTGGTTCCTCATCGGACACCACAAAACCCGCCAGTTCTACAAATTCATTCGTCGCGGGATCAAGTTCGCGCACATCAACAATCGTACGATTAATCCCGACACGATATATTACTTCCGCACCGCAGGTATTGCGCCCACCACGGGTGATAATGTCCACAATCTCTTCCATGGACGCCGCCTCTGGCACCCGGAACCGGCCTTGCTTCAGCAGACCGGATTTTTCTGTATAATCCGCACCAACCTCGAAAATGAAAGCCGACGAAATCGCACCCTGATCAACAAGATCAGCCGTCACACGAGACATGGTCCCCCCGCCGGGCACCTCAAAACAAATCGCGGCCTCCAGCGGGCCTGCAGCAGAATACTGGCGGGTTCCCCATGCCACAACGCCAGCCACCAGAAACAGGCCAACAATCAGAAACGTAAACGCATTTGACGCAATATGGCGCCACATCAGTCTATTTTTCCAAAGACAACGCTGGCATTTGTTCCGCCAAAGCCGAAAGAATTGGACAAGGCAACATCAATCTTCGCTGGCTTCTTCTCATTGGCGCACAGGTCCACCACCGTTTCACAATCCACCGTATCAAGGTTGATCGTCGGCGGCGCCACCTGATCACGGATCGCCAGGATCGAGAAAATAGCCTCAATCGCACCAGCAGCACCCAAAAGGTGACCTGTCGCAGACTTTGTGGACGACATCTTCAACGAAGATGCCGCATCCCCCACCAAACGCTCCACAGCGCCCAACTCAATCGTATCCGCCATCGTCGATGTGCCATGTGCGTTCACATAATTGATTTGGCTTGGCTCAATCCCCGCATTACGGCAGGCGGCACGCATGGCACGTTCCGCACCTTCATGATCTGGCGGTGGGGCGGTGATATGATATGCATCACCACTTAACCCATAGCCCAACACCTCAGCATAAATCTTCGCGCCACGGGCCTTGGCGTGCTCGTACTCCTCAAGCACCACAATTCCCGCGCCCTCGCCCATCACAAATCCATCACGGTCAGCATCCCAAGGGCGGCTCGCCTTGGTTGGATCATCATTGTGTTTTGTGCTCAAGGCCTTACAGGCATTGAATCCCGCTATGCCGACTTCACAAATCGCAGCCTCGGCACCACCCGCGATCATCACATCAGCATCACCATGCTGGATCAAGCGAGAGGCATCACCAATCGCATGGGCACCGGTTGAGCAAGCGGTCACAACAGCGTGGTTCGGGCCTCGGAAGCCATATTTGATCGACACTTGCCCGGAAATCAGATTGATCAACGCCCCCGGCACAAAGAAGGGTGACACGCGACGCGGGCCCTTTTCAGCCATCATCACGGCGGTGTTGGCGATGGAATTCAGCCCACCGATGCCGGAACCAATCATCACACCCGTACGTTCCAGGTCCTCTCGATCTTCGGGCGTCCAACCTGCATCTTCGATTGCCTGCTGCGCCGCAGCCATGCCAAAAATGATAAAGGTATCGACCTTACGCTGCTCTTTGGTGTCAAGATAGTGATCCGCGTTAAATGTCCCGTCAGACCCGTCGCCCAATGGAACCTCGCAAGCGTATTGCGTGGTCAACCTGCTGGGATCAAAGCCCGTGATCGTGCCCGCACCGGACTGGCCATCCAGAATACGCTCCCACGATTTTTCCACACCGTCTGCAAGGGGTGTGACCAACCCCAATCCTGTCACGACAACTCGACGCATATTCTGCCCTCACCTTTGGCGTATTTAGCGTCAGTGATAACCCGTTGAATGGCCTAGGGGCAAGGGCAGCAATGCACATCGGCAAGGATCAGGACACATGGCCAAAACACTATTGTTCTTGCAAAACGGGTCATTACAAAAACGCAAAACGGCGCCCCAAGGGACGCCGCCTGACAATTCTTACGAAACGCTTACTTTGCGCCGTCGATAAACTTCACAGCGTCACCGAATGTCTGGATAGTTTCGGCAGCGTCGTCAGGAATTTCGATCCCGAACTCTTCTTCGAAAGCCATAACCAGCTCAACGGTATCCAGGCTATCAGCGCCCAGATCATCAATAAAGGACGCAGCTTCCGTCACTTTGTCTTCTTCAACACCAAGATGCTCAACAACAATCTTGCGTACGCGGTCTGCAACGTCGCTCATATCAAATCCTTACGTTTCTAGGGGCTTGCGCCCGTTGTTCTTTCGGGCTTGCACCCATTCTTTTGCGCCCCTGACGGGCCGCGTTCGTATTTGCATCGCGCAACATTTGACGTGGCGTCACATGCGCATTCCTGCAAATCTGCGTGGCCTATAACAGAGAATTCCGCATTGGCAAACGCTTTCGGTCATCGAAAGTGACCACTGATCAGAACATGGCCATGCCGCCGTTGACATGCAAGGTCGTCCCGGTGACATAAGCAGCCTCTGGACTGGAAAGATACAGCACTGCCGCCGCAATTTCCTCTGCATCGCCCATACGCCCCGCAGGGACTTGGGTCAAAATACCAGACTTTTGCTCATCCGTCAGCTTATCGGTCATCGCCGTGGTGATAAAGCCGGGCGCCACACAATTCACAGTAATCCCACGGCTCGCGACCTCATACGCAATCGATTTTGACATGCCGACCATACCGGCTTTGGAGGCGGCATAGTTCGCCTGCCCCGGATTACCGGTCGCACCCACAACGGACGAAATATTCACAATACGTCCCCAACGGGCTTTCATCATGCCGCGGATCACGCCCTTGCACAAACGCATGGTCGAGGTCAGATTCACCTCCAGTACCGACGCCCATTCGTCGTCAGACATACGCATAAAGATATTGTCACGCGTAATCCCCGCGTTGTTGACCAATATATCGACAGATCCCATCGCATCAGCCGCCTGCTTGGGCAGCGCGGTTACGGCCTCCGCATCACTCAGGTTGCAAGGCAAAACATGCGCGCGTTCGCCTAAAGAGGCTGCCAATTCTTCCAACGGCGCAACCCGCGTACCCGACAAAGCAACAGTAGCACCCGCATCGTAAAGGGACTTCGCAATCGCACCACCGATACCACCAGAGGCGCCGGTGATCAGCGCATTCTTTCCATTCAGGTCAAACATTTACAATCCCTTCTTTATTCTATTCATTTATCGCAGCAGCAACTGCGATAACATTGTCCGGTGTACCAACAGCAGCCGTCGCCAGCCCACGGTCAATACGCTTAACCATACCTGACAGCGCCTTGCCCGCCCCGATCTCATAAACTTCAGTCACACCTTGTGCGGCCATATACATCACACTCTCACGCCAGCGCACCGCACCGGTAATTTGTTGAGCCAAAAGATCCCTGATCAACGCACCATCCGAAACGGCTTGCGCCAGAACATTCGCCACAACCGGCACTTTGGGGTCCACAATGACAACATCGGCAAGCGCCTGTGCCATTGCATCCGCTGCAGGCTGCATCAAGCTGCAGTGGAAAGGGGCACTCACAGGCAACAACAGCGCACGTTTCGCGCCCTTCGCCGTGGCGATATCCACCGCGCGCTCCACGGCAGCCTTATGACCAGACACAACGACTTGGGCGGGGTCATTGTCGTTGGCGGCTTGACACACGTCACCCTGCGCAGCTTCCTGTGCCACCTCTTTCACAGCCGTCAGATCAAGGCCCAGCACAGCCGCCATGGCACCGACACCAACAGGTACGGCGTCCTGCATCGCTTTGCCACGAGCGCGCAACAAGCGGGCCGTATCGGCCAATGAAATCGCCCCAGCCGCCGCCAGTGCCGCATACTCACCCAATGAATGACCAGCGACAAAAGACGCGGACTCAATGCCAACACCTTCAGCCTCCAAAGCACGTATTGCCGCCATTGATGTGGCCATCAACGCAGGCTGCGCATTCGCGGTCAGGGTCAGTTCTTCAATATCACCCTCCCAGATCAAACCGGAAAGATCTTCACCCAGCGCGTCATCCACCTCATCAAATACGGCCTGCGCCGCGGGATAGGCATCTGCCAGCGCCTTACCCATCCCGATTGTCTGTGCACCCTGCCCCGGAAATACAAATGCGCGCATGATACGCTCCCCGTCTATTGCTTTTGTTCTGAGAGGCTTAACGCGCCACAGCGCGACGCACAAGTTGACGTGATCAGAGAAGAAAAACCACACCCTGTGCGTAAGCGTACCAAGATGTTAAGCCAAACCAAGCCAGATTTCGGAGACCCGCATGTCCACCACACAGCAATCCACAACCTACGGCACCGTCACCAAGACCTTTCACTGGCTGACTGCGCTGTTGATCCTGACGGTCATTCCGCTGGGCGCAATCGCCAACAGGCTCCCGTATGAAACCAATGAACAACTCGCCTTCAAGGCACAGCTTTTCTCGTTTCACAAAACGCTTGGAGTCATCATCTTTGTTGTAGCGCTGGCCCGGATCATCTGGGCACTGACGCAAACCAAGCCTGCGTCTTTACATCCCGAACGCAAGGTCGAAACGATGCTGGCGGAATTGGTGCACTGGCTGCTCTATATCTCCCTCGTGGCTGTGCCTCTGACCGGATGGATCCACCACGCAGCAACCGAAGGGTTCGCGCCGCTACTGCTGCCCATCAGCCAGGAACTGCCCTTCGTGCCCAACGATGAAAGCATCGCTAATGTCTTTGCCGGACTACATTGGGTCTGGAGCAAGATTATGATCGGAGCGATCCTGCTACACATCGCAGGCGCACTCAAACATCACATTATCGACAAAGATACGACACTGCGGCGAATGTGGTTTGGACGCCCTATTTATGTGGCTGGCAATCACGCAAGCAACCTGACTGCCCCCATTATCGCCGTTGCTATCTACGTGGCAGCCACAGCAGCCGGTGCAGCGGCAGGGCTCTATGTGAAAGATACAACCGTCAATCAGGTCAGCTTGGACACGGTCTCATCCGAGTGGACGGTCACAGAAGGCGACATCGCCCTCACCATCACTCAATTCGGCAGCCCCGTCAGCGGCGCATTCAACGACTGGACCGCAGCTATCACCTTTGATGAAACTGCAACAGGCGTGTTGGGCAATGTCGAAACCACAATCGCCATTGGCTCACTGGAACTGGGGTCAGTCACAAGCGAGGCGATGGGCGCTGATTTCTTCAACGCCGACAACTTCCCTACAGCTGTGTTCGCTGCAGATATTACCGCAGCAGACGATGGTAGTTATCTGGCTGATGGCACATTGACGATCAAAGATGTCACAGCCCCCCTCAGCTTGCCGTTCACCTTGGTGCTTGATGAAGATACTGGGCAAATGGCAGGGTCCGTGACGATTGACCGGCGCACATTCAATATCGGGCAAAGCATGAACGACGAAAGCAACCTCGCCTTCGCCGTGCAAGTCGATATCGCACTGACAGCAACCCGTTAGGGTCAGCATATTCGCAAAAAGACCGCCTCCGTCACACGGAAGCAGTCTTTGTCATGCGTGGTTTTTTGCCGCCGCTATTCGGCCTGCATCGCCTCGATTGAGATCAGCACTTCGACCTCATCACTAACAAAGGGGGCAAAACTGCCGACTTCAAAGTCAGAGCGAAGCAGTGTCGTCGTCGCATCAAACCCAAGCCAAGGCTTTTCAGCCATCGGATGCATCCCTGCCTGATTAAGCTTGGCATCCAGTACAACTGCCTGCGTGACGCCATTCAGCGTCAAATCACCGGTGATCAATGCGGTGTCTTCCCCCGTAACTTCGATGGCGGTCGATGTGAACGTGACCATTTCATCGGCGGCGGCATCAAAAAAATCGCTGCCCATGAAATGGTCAAACCGGGCTTCCCACCCTGTCAGCATCGTTTGAACAGGGAAGGATACACTCACGGAAGACGCAGCCGGGTCTTCCTGGTCGAAAGAAATTTCGCCCTCAAAACCCGAAAACATGCTGTAGGTGGTGGAATAACCCAAGTGATCGTAGGTGAACACGATCTGACTGTGGCTCGGATCAAGGACATAGTCGCCCGATGTTGCAAAAACAGGGGTTGTCAGCGTTGCAGCAGCGATAGCCACCGTGGCAAAAAGGGATTTCATGATGCGTCTCCAAGGTTTGCATGTCTAGAATACATACTTAGGGCATCATCAGGTGCTGCCTAGCTTCAAAAATGAACACAACTTGTTCATCCATACGCAAACAGGCAGGCGAAAAGGCGCTGGCGGCTCAGGCCGCCTCTGCGCGCAACATCACGTCAGCACCCAGCAAATCCCGCGCCAGCCTGTCACGCAAGGGCAACAACTGCGCCTCTGTGCCTGTGGCAACTGCGATTGTCTGGTCGGTATCAAGGTATCCCAACAAAAGAAGGCTTTGACCCGTCTGTGTATCAGGCTCAAGGAAAATACCGCCAATCTCATCAAACGTATATGTGGCAACAGTTGTCGGCTTGCCGGAACGGTTGCAAACGACCTGGCGAATTTCATTCTGGCGGGTATCGATATGAATTTCGGGCAAGGTTCCGCGGCTAGCGAACCACAAAAGATAAAACGCCGCGGCCCCCATCAACGTTGCCGCACCAAGGCGCATGATGCCGACACCACCGTCAAAAAACAGGGCTGGCAACAGCAGCAACCCGAAGGTTGCGGTCATCAGACACACGCCGAAGAAAAAGCAAATCGCCTGCCCGGCCATAACGGAAAGCGGCACGCCATGACCGGAACCGATCTTATATCCCCAAAATACGTCTTCCACGCCAAAGGGCGAAATTCGCGCACTAACGGTCGAAAAATCTGCGGTGGTCGCATTCATATCTGTCATTGTGCCCACTCCTCTTTTGATCAGCAGTAGAATCGTTGCTAAACGCGGCAATAAAGGGGCAACCTCAAGGCGGGGTTAAGATATTTGCAGTTGTTGCCAAAACGCAGCTTTTCCTTGTGTTTCATGGCTTGCATCACGGCAGATGGGCTGTATAAGGCCGCATCCTTGCTGCAAAACGTATGAACTGCGCAGCCTCTCGTGGATGGGACGCATGCAAGGTGAACCGCCCATCCTTTGAAATGCGCTGATATATGAACTGGAGTACGCATGCCGCTATACGAGCATGTCATGATTGCGCGTCAGGATCTGTCCAACACGCAAGCTGAAAGCCTTATTGAACATTTCGGAACCGTTCTTGCCGACAACGGCGGCAAGATGCTGGAGAACGAATACTGGGGCGTCAAAACGATGGCCTATAAGATCAACAAGAACCGCAAAGGGCATTATGCCTTTATGCGCACAGACGCCCCTGCTCCTGCCGTGCAGGAAATGGAACGCCTGATGCGCCTGCATGAAGACGTTATGCGCGTGCTGACCATCAAGGTCGATGCACACCAAGAAGGCCCGTCCGTGCAAATGCAAAAACGCGAAGAACGTGGCGAACGCCGCGAGCGCCGCTGATCTAGGATAAGGACAAAAATCATGGCTACTAAACCATTTTTCCGCCGTCGTAAGTCCGATCCGTTTGAGGGCGATAACGCCCCCAAGATCGACTACAAAGACACCCGCCTTTTGCAGCGCTACATCTCTGAGCGCGGCAAAATCGTTCCCGCCCGTATTACTGCTGTTGGTGCCAAGAACCAGCGCGCCCTCGCCCGTGCGATCAAGCGTGCCCGTTTCCTTGCCCTGCTGCCATACGCAGTCAAGTAAGGAGCAAAGCACATGGACGTTATTCTACTTGAGCGCGTGGCAAAGCTTGGCCAAATGGGCGAAGTTGTGTCCGTCAAGCAAGGTTACGCACGTAACTTTCTTCTGCCACAGGGCAAAGCTCTGCGGGTGAATGCTGCCAACATGGCACGGTTCGAGGCTGAAAAGGCCCAGATGGAAGCGCGCAACCTGGAAACCAAAAAAGAAGCAGCAGCACTGGCTGAAAAGCTGGACGGTGAAACCTTCATCATCATCCGCTCTGCATCCGATGCTGGTTCGCTTTACGGGTCCGTCACAACACGTGACGCCGCCGAAGCTGCAACTGAAGCCGGTTTCTCTGTCGACAAAAAGCAAGTTGTCCTGTTGGGCGCGATCAAAGAACTGGGCCTGCACGACGTTTCAGTCGAACTGCACCCAGAGGTCGCCGCGACAATCACATTGAACGTTGCGCGCTCTACCGAAGAAGCAGAACTGCAAGCCGCTGGTAAATCTATTGCTGAACTGGCCGCCGAAGAAGAAGCCGCTGCTGAATTCGAAATTCAGGAGCTGTTTGACGATATTGGCGCTGCTGCATCTGACGACGAAGAACTGGCTGAATCAGCCGGCGTCGAAGTCGCAGAAGAAGCACCAGCAGAAGAGACCGAAGAAGAATAATCTTCTCGCCTTCTTGCAAAAAGTCAGGCCGCTCCTTTCAGGGGCGGCCTTTTTTGTTGCGACACCAAAACACGGGACAGGGACCGCCGATGGGGTACCCTTGGGATGATATGCTCTTGTCACATGACTGATGCAGGCGTTTACTGATCTCATCATTCATACATTGGGGGTTCAAATGTCACTACGTCTTGATCGTCGTCATTTCATCGCAGGGTCTGCCAGCCTGATTGCCATGCATCCGTTCTCCGTCAACGCCGCCACCGGGCAAGCGCATCTGCGGCTTATGGAAACAACTGACCTGCATGTGCATGTCTTTCCTTACGACTATTATGCAGACCGACCGGTCGATACGGTCGGCCTATCGCGCACGGCAAGCATCATTGAAGGGGTGCGCGCGGAATCAACCAATTCGCTCCTGCTCGACAACGGGGATTTCCTGCAAGGCAATCCCATGGGCGACTACATCGCTTATGAGCGTGGCATGAACGAAGGCGACATGCATCCGGTCATCACAGCGATGAACACACTTGGCTTTGACGGCTCCACCTTGGGCAACCATGAGTTCAACTACGGTATGTCATTCCTGATGAAATCCGTGGCCGGGGCAGCCTTCCCCATTGTGTCCGCCAATGTGGTCAAGGAAATGGGGGCAACGCCAACAGCCGATACAACCCTTGTGCCGCCCTACACGATCCTTGAGCGTGACATCATCGACGGCGACGGCACTGCCACCCCCATCAAGATCGGGCTGATCGGTTTTGTGCCACCGCAGATCATGAATTGGGATCGCAAGCACCTTGAAGGCAACGTGCAGGCGCGCGACATCATCGAAACTGCCCAGGCCTATATCCCGCAAATGAAGGAAGAAGGCGCCGACATTATCGTGGCTCTCGCCCATTCCGGCATAGGCGGGGCAAACGCTGAAGACGGCATGGAAAACGCATCAATCCCGCTCGCCGCGATTGATGGGATTGACGCGATCCTGACAGGACACAGCCATCTCGTTTTCCCATCATCAGACTACGATGACTGGGCGGGCGTAGATGTGGCCGCGGGCACCATCGGCGGCAAGCCCGGTGTGATGGCAGGTTTCTGGGGCAGCCATATGGGTCTGCTTGATCTCTTGCTGGAACGCGATGGATCGGGCTGGCGTGTGCTGTCGCATACGGCAGAGGCCCGCCCCATCTCGCGGCGCGAAGAAGATCGTAGCGTCACACCACTGGTCGAGGACTTCGCCCCGGTATTGGCATCCGTGCAAGACGTGCATGATGAAACGCTGGCCTACGTCCGTACCGCGGTGGGCAAAACGGCGGCACCACTGCATAGCTACTTCGCATTGGTCGCCGATGACCCATCGGTCCAGATCGTCTCAAACGCCCAACGTTGGTACATTGCGGACCAACTGACCGGTACAGAATTTGAGGGACTGCCCATTCTCTCCGCCGCAGCTCCCTTCAAGGCGGGCGGTCGTGGCGGGCCAGAGTACTTCACCGACGTACCCGCCGGCGATGTGGCCATCAAGAACGTAGCTGACCTTTACCTCTATCCGAACACAGTCCGCGCTGTGAAAGTCACCGGTGCGCAGGTCAAGGACTGGCTCGAGCGGTCTGCTGGCATGTTCAATCAGGTGGAACCGGGTGCGACAGATGCCATACTGCTGAACCCCGATTTCCCAAGTTACAATTTCGACGTGATGGATGGGGTGACGTATCAGATTGACCTGACCCAACCGTCGAAATTCGACCGGGAAGGTGCTGTGATCAACGCAAGTGCAAACCGTATCGTGAACCTGCAATTCGAAAGGCAACCTATTGACCCTGATCAGGAATTCATCATCGCGACAAATAACTATCGCGCGTCTGGAGGCGGCAGTTTTCCCGGTGCGCTAGGCGATACAATTGTGTTCGAAGCACCAGACACAAACCGCGATGTCATCGTACGTTATATTATAGAGCAAGGCACGATTGATCCCAAGGCAGATGCGAACTGGTCTTTCGCGCCATTGCCAGACACATCGCTTATATTTGAAACCGGCCCGGCCGGTGCCGCTTATGCCGACAGCGTGGCAGGAATGACGATTACACCCGCAGGCACCAGCGAAACTGGCTTCGCCCTCTTCCGCATTGAAATGTAGCCAGATCTACGAAAAAGGGCGCCCGCAATGGCGCCCTTTTACAAAACTAATATCAGTCAAACTTACTCTTCTTCAAGCTTCTCAACAGCCTTCTGAAGGTCATCCTTGCTGACCTCTTTGTCCTTCATGGCCGCGTTTTCAAAGATGTGGTCAACGACCTTGTCCTCAAACATTGGCGCCTGAAGCTGCTGGCGGAACTGCGCGTTCTGCTGCACGAACTCAAAGAACTGGCGTTCTTGGCCGGGGTACTGACGCGCCTGGTTCATGATGGCTTGGGTCATTTCCTGATCAGAAACTTTTACATCAGCCTTCTGACCGATATCAGCCAGCAACAGACCCAGCTTCACACGACGCTCCGCAAGTTTGGTGTGCTCTTTGGTGGGCTTGATCTCTGGGTGATCATGGCCTTCGACCTCTGGGTTTTCTTCATGCCACAGCTGATGGGCAATCTGGTTCGCCTCAGCTTCAACCAAGGACGCAGGCAGATCAAACTTGACCTTCTTATCCAACGCATCCAGCAAGCCGCGCTTGGCAACAGCGCGTGATGCACCAGTATATTCAGCCTCCAGACGCTCGGTGATCTGCGCTTTCAGTGCGTCCAGATCCTCAGCACCGAACTTCTTGGCCAGCTCATCATCCATCTTTGGCTTTTTGGGGCCTTTGACTTCTTTAATGGTGCAAGAGAAGACAGCCTTTTTACCGGCAAGTGCCTCGGCCTGATAATCCTCAGGGAAGGTCACTTCGACATCCTTTTCATCGCCTGCTTTGACCTTCAGCAGGCCATCTTCGAAACCGGGGATGAAAGAGTTGGAGCCCAGCACCAGTGGGTAATCCTCAGCAGCACCACCTTCAAACGGCTCACCATCGACCTTACCAACAAAATCCAGAACAACCTGATCGCCATCTTTGGCTTGGGTCTTCTTGGGCTGGTAATCAACCGCTTGCGGGCTCTCGGCAAGGTTATCAAGGGCCTCTTTCACGGAGTCCTTGTCGGCTTTTACAACCATGCGCTCCAGCTTGATCTTGCTGAAATCAACATCGTCAATCTCCGGCAGCTTTTCATAAGACACGGAAACTTCGACATCGTCGCCTTCTTTCCAGTCTTCGTTGGTCATCTTCATCTCTGGCTGGGCCGCCGGACGATCACCTGTTTCTTCTAGATGGGACGACAGTGCACCATCGATGCTTTCCTGCATGCTTTCGCCAATCAGACGCTGACCAAACTGCTTGCGCAGCAACGCCATGGGAACTTTACCCTTGCGGAAGCCCTTCATCTCAACGGTTGGCTGCGCTTCTTTCAGCTTTTCTTCAACCTTGGCATCCAGTTCAGCCGCCGTGACGGTGATCGCATAACCGCGTTTGAGGCCTTCGTTCAGGGTCTCAGTGACCTTCATGTGCTGTCCTTCTTCTTCTAAGACTTTGGTGCGGGTGAAGGGACTTGAACCCCCACGCCTTGCGGCGCCAGAACCTAAATCTGGTGCGTCTACCAATTCCGCCACACCCGCATGATCAAAAGGGGCAGGTTTTGGGCCTGCCCCCGGTTGCGCGCTGTCTAGCAAAGGAATGCGGGGGATGCGAGAGGAAAAATCGCCTTAAATGCCCAAGGCACGAAAGACTTTTGGCAATTCTTCGGGCAAGTCCTCGGCAATCAGCCCCGGACCGAAAGAAAGGGCGCATTCGGTATGCAGCCATGCGCCCGTCTCTGCCGCCCGCATGGGCGCGAAGCCACGCGCCAAAAGGCCGGTGATAAAGCCCGCCAAAACGTCGCCTGACCCGGCGGTCGCCAACCATGGCGCGCTGCGCTCATAAACCGATGCATTAATACTGCACCGCCCCGATGGGTCAGCAATCACCGTATCAGGTCCTTTGAATAGCACTGTGCACCCTGCCCGCTTTGCCGCCTCACGCGTGGCGTCCACCTTTGAGTACGCGGGGCCTGTGGTCGCAGGTGCGGCCAGCGTCTCGGCCAGGTCAGGAAACAGACGCGCAAACTCGCCGCCGTGTGGCGTCAAAACGCATTTTTCATGCAACATACCAAACAGCAGCGCATCGCGCCCGATCAGCGTCAAAGCATCCGCATCCAAAACCATCGCCCGCCCGCTCTTCAAGCCCGCCTCGATGAGGCCACGGCTCTCATCGCTCACGCCCATGCCGGGACCCAAACACAGCGCGTTGATGCGGTCGTCCTCCAGCGCTGCGTTAAACCCATCCACACCCTTCACCGCGCGCAGCATAATTGCGTTCAACTGCGCCGCATTTTCGATCACGGCGGCGGGCGGACAACCCAGCGTGACGGCCCCTGCCCCAACGCGCAACGCTGCACGGGCCGCAAGACGTGCTGCGCCGCCTTTGCCGACACTACCAGAAAGGATCACGGCATGGCCGTGGGAGTATTTATGCCCATTTCGTTTGAAACGCGATCCGCTTTCATTGGCCATTTTAACTAATTCAGACCGTGGCAACGTCCGCGAAGCTTGGCTTGAAATTCCAATGTCCGCACAGACAACCTTGCCGCACCAAAACCCACCCAATGCGAGTGCATGACCAAGTTTTCGAGCATGAAAACTAACCGTCAGGTTAGCTGCCGCACAAACCGGACTGGAACCTCGTCTAATTCTCTCAGCAGCGGCTTCGTCAAAGATTGGTCGACCGCTATCGGCACATATACCAGAGGGAATATCAATCGCGACGACCGGCGGCGAAAAAGGCCAACGTTCCTGAAGTTGCAAGGAGCCTCCTGCATCTACGCAGTCACAGATGTCTCTAAGAAAGGGACCCAACCCTGACAGAGGCCGTGCCAAGCCCGTTCCAAACATCGCATCAATCACGATGTGCCGGTGCGCTAGCTCTAGCGATGCTTGCGGCGTGAGCGGTAGAACCTCTCCCATCTCCCCCCACCGCTCATAATTCACTTTCGCATCAGGCGGCAGCTTCTCGGCATCCCCATAGAGAAACACCTCAACCGCCCACCCGGCTTCTTTCAGCAGGCGCGCGACAACAAACCCATCCCCACCATTATTCCCCGGCCCGCACAGCACCACGGCACGGTGCCCCTCTTCATCTTGGCCGGAAAACTCCGGGGGTTTGGGGGCTGGCCCCCAAGACGGCGCTAACTCTGGCCATTCCTCGAAAATAGCCTCCACCACCCCCCTGCCCGCGCGTTCCATCAACTCCAGCCCGGTCACTTCGCCGGATGCAATCGCGGCCTGTTCAATAGCGCGCATTTGGGCAGCGGTCAGCAGTTCAGTCATGGTTTTAGCACCCAGAGTTCTCAATTTGCCCACCAAACGGACAAGTTGCACAAAATTTGAGCAACGCGTAGTCTTTCGTCTGACGGGCTTGCTCTCAGGTTCTGCTACGAATTGTCCCTATGCAAGAGAAATGGTCTCACCACTGTCGAAACACCAAAGGGGGAGTCGTTGGCATGAAAAAGATCGAAGCGATCATCAAGCCGTTCAAACTCGACGAAGTAAAAGAAGCCTTGCAAGAGGTCGGCGTACAGGGCCTGTCCGTTGTTGAAGTCAAAGGCTTCGGACGCCAGAAAGGCCATACGGAACTTTACCGCGGCGCCGAATACGTCGTTGATTTCCTCCCCAAGGTGAAAATCGAAGTGGTCCTCTCAGAGGATCAAGTTGATGGCGCGATCGAAGCTATTATCGGCGCCGCTAAAACCGACAAGATTGGCGACGGCAAGATTTTCGTATCTCCCGTTGAACAAGCCATCCGCATTCGTACCGGCGAGACCGGCGACGACGCACTTTAATCCAAAACGACTGTAAAAAAGGGACATCATCGATGGACAATAAAGCTGTTCTGAAACTAATCAAAGACGAGGAAGCCGATTACGTCGACATCCGCTTCACTGATCCACGCGGCAAGCTGCAACACGTCACTGTTGTGGCTGATCTGGTCGACGAAGACTTCCTCGAAGAAGGCTTCATGTTCGACGGATCTTCAATCGCTGGCTGGAAATCGATTGATCAATCCGACATGAAACTGATGCCCCAGGCCGAAAGCGCCTATGTCGATCCGTTCTATGCGGAAAAAACAGTCTGCATTAACTGTAACATCGTTGAGCCCGACACAATGGAAGCTTACGATCGTGACCCACGCGGCACAGCCGTGAAGGCAGAGGAATACCTCAAGTCCTCTGGCATCGGCGACGTCGCCTATTTCGGCCCGGAAGCTGAATTCTTCGTCTTTGATGACGTGCGTTTCAGCGTGTCCATGAATAAAGTGTCCTACGAAGTCGATGCACTTGACGGCGCATGGAACACAGACACCGAATACGAGATGGGCAACACCGGCCACCGTCCCGGCGTCAAAGGCGGCTACTTCCCCGTCAACCCGATCGACGATGCGCAGGAAATGCGCTCTGAAATGCTGTCGACCATGAAGCGCATGGGCATGAAGGTCGATAAGCACCACCACGAAGTGGCGTCTTGCCAGCACGAGCTGGGTCTCATCTTTGGCTCGCTGACCCATCAGGCGGATGAACTGCAGAAATACAAATACGTGATCCACAACGTCGCACAAGCCTACGGCAAGTCCGCCACATTCATGCCCAAGCCGATCGCCGGCGACAACGGCACCGGCATGCACGTGAACATGTCGATCTGGAAAGACGGCAAGCCGCTCTTTGCAGGCGACAAATACGCTGATCTGTCGCAGGAAGCGCTCTACTTCATCGGCGGTATCCTCAAGCACGCCAAAGCGCTGAACGCGATCACCAACCCATCTACAAACAGCTACAAGCGTCTGATCCCAGGCTTTGAAGCCCCCGTTCTGCGCGCCTACTCTGCCCGTAACCGTTCGGGTTGTGTACGTATCCCATGGGCCGAAAGCCCCAAGGCCAAGCGCGTCGAGGCTCGCTTCCCCGATCCGGCCGCAAACCCATATCTGTGCTTTGCAGCCCTGTTGATGGCTGGCCTTGACGGTATCAAGAACAAGATCGACCCCGGTGCGTCTTCGGACAAAGACCTTTACGATTTGCCGCCGGAAGAGCTGGCGGCGATCCCAACGGTCTGTGGTTCCCTGCGCGAAGCGCTCGAAGCATTGGAAGCAGACCACGACTTCCTGCTGGCCGGTGACGTCTTCACCAAAGATCAGCTGGAAGGCTACATGGAGCTGAAGTGGGAAGAGGTTTACGCCTACGAGCACACACCGCACCCAATGGAATATAAGCTGTACTACAGCTGCTAAATTCCTCCGAATAACACTTGTAATGAGGCGTCTGACAAGGGCGCCTCATTTTTTTTGCCAGATGGTTAATTTTCTTGAGAATAGTTCCCAGACCCAGCGCGTAGATGATGTGAACAAGCATAGTTCATGTATTCAAACTGGAGTTCCGAATGACCAATCAAGCCAAATTTTCAACATTAGGATTAGCCGCTGTTGCTGCACTTTGCATCAACGCGCCATTTGCGGCCCAAGCGCAGACACTCGGCGTTACCTGCAATACGGATGACGGCGGTGCTGTTACAAATCTTTGTGACGACGGCGATATGACAGCAGTCGAAACCGTAGTAAATGCGCACGATGGGCGCCTCACAACAGCAGAAGGTGCAATCGCGTCCAACGACACGGATATTCAGACAAACGCCGATAACATCGCGTCAAACGACACCGATATCCAAACAAACGCTGACAACATCACAGCCAACGACACCGATATCCAAACAAACGCCGATAACATCGCGTCAAACGACACCGATATCCAGACAAACGCGGACAACATCGCAGCCAACGACACCGATATTCAAACAAACGCTGACAACATCGCGGCCAACGACACCGATATCCAGACAAACGCCGATAACATCGCGTCAAACGACACCGATATCCAAACAAACGCTGACAACATCGCGTCAAACGACACCGATATCCAAACAAACGCTGACAACATCGCGTCCAACGACACCGATATCCAGACAAACGCCGACAACATCGCGTCAAACGACACCGATATCCAAACAAACGCGGACAACATTGCGGCCAACGACACCGATATCCAAACAAACGCGGACAACATTGAGGCCAACGACACCGATATCCAGACAAACGCTGACAACATCGCGTCAAACGACACGGATATTCAAACGAATGCGGACAACATCGCAACCAACGTGACAGACATCCAAACCAACGCCGACAACATCCAAACCAACGCCGACAATATCGCGACCAACGTCACCAACATCCAGACAAACGCCGATAACATTGCAACCAACGTCACCAACATCCAGACCAACGCTGATAACATCGCGACGAACACCGCCGACATCGCGACCAATGCGGCAGATATTGTTGACCTTCAGGATGGTTTGTCTGAATTGCGCGGCGATCTGAACAAAGGTCTGGCCATGTCGAACGCGATGGAGGTCTTTGCACCCGATCCAGGCTCTAACTTCCGCTTGAACGTCGGCACGGGTTTCCACGATGGCGAAGGTGCCTTCGCTGTGACAGGCGCTGGCCGTGTCGGTGAAACCGGCAGCACAATCGTCTACCTCGGCATTGCTGCGGCAGACGGCACAGCAGGCGGAAAAGCAGGCGTTTCCTTCCAGTGGTAAGCCGCACCAGTTTAGCATTTGAATTGGCGGGCATCTGCCCGCCAATTCTGTTTTTGCACGGCTCAACCGGACACATGAGACCACCGACAAAGCGATGTTGAAGCATTCGGCAGAAGCGCTACCATCTGGTAATGCCCACCGGTTTCACGCTATCGAAAGCACGCTATGCACCCTCGTCTTGCCCTCGTCCTGCCCTTTGTGGCGCTCGCCATCCCTGCCTTCGCCGATGTCACCATCAGCCACGGCTATTCCACCTTTGGCGATCTGAAGTATGGGCCGGATTTTACGCATTTCGACTACGCCAACCCTGACGCACCCCAAGGCGGCACACTCAGCCAGCGACAGTTGTTCGGTTACGATACCTTCGACAGTCTGAACGCCTTCATCATCAAAGGTGACAGTGCACCGGAGGTGAGCGTGCATCTATATGACAGCCTGATGGTGCGGGCGAATGATGAACCCGACGCGCTTTATGGGCTGATTGCGGAAACGATCGAATACCCCGAAGATCTATCCTACGTCACTTTCAACATGCGGCCAGAGGCACGCTTTCATGACGGGGAACCAGTGACGGCCCAAGACGTGGTCTTTACGCTCAACGCGCTGCGGACCGAAGGGCATCCGCTTTACCGCAACCGCTTTGCAGATGTCCTGAACGTCGAAGCCGAAACCGATCTGCGCGTGCGTTTTGATCTGGCAGGGAACGCAGGCAGCGGACTCTTGGGGGCAATTGCAGAGCTACCGGTTTTGCCTGAACACTTCTATGATACCGTCCCGTTTGCTGACAGCTGGATGGATACCCCCCTCGGCTCGGGGGCTTATGAGCTGACAAACGTTAACGCGCCGCGCACGCTCACCTTCTGCAAGCACGCGGATTACTGGGCCGCAAACTTGCCCGTGAACGTCGGTCGCAATAATTTTGACTGCTTCAATTACGAATACTTCGCCGACGACACCGTAGGACTAGAGGCCTTCGCCGCCGGTGAATACCACATGCGGGTCGAATACCGCTCGTCCTCCTGGGCGACCGGATATGACTTCCCGGCAGCGCGAGCCGGCTTTGTCAAACAAATGCTGATCCCCGACGGAAGCCCCGGCAGCGCGCAGGGGATATGGCTGAACATGCGCAACCCCGTGCTGCAAGACATTCGCGTTCGTCAGGCGCTCGATTATGCGTTCAACTTTGAATGGACGAATGAGACGATTTTTTACGGCGCATACTATCGCACAGATAGCTTCTTTGAGAACACCGACATGCAGGCGAGCGGCCTGCCCGAAGGCGCCGAACTTGCTTTGCTGGAAGAGTTCCGCGATCAGCTACCACCCGAAATCTTTACGGAACCCGCCTTTGTTCCCAATGTCAGTGGCAACCGCCCACGTGACCGGGCCGCATTACGCAAAGCGGGCGAGTTGCTGGACGCCGCTGGTTGGGTTGTGGGCGATGACGGGGTCCGCCGCAATGCCGCAGGCGAGCCGATGCAACTGGATTTCCCTGACAGCAGCCGTGGCCTTGAACGCATCATGATCCCGTACACGGAAAACCTGAAAGCGCTGGGTATCGATGTGGAGTTCGATATCATTGACCCAAGTTCATGGACACAACGCAGGCAGGCTTTCGATTTTGATCTCTCCTCCACCGCATGGCAGGTTGCTGTAACGCCAAGCACCGAACTGCGCGCCTTCTACGGCTCGGCCGCCGCAGATGCCGAAGGCAGCAACAACCTGACAGGGATCGCAGACCCCGTTGTCGATGCATTGATCGAACGTGTGGTCATCGCTGAGTCACGAGAGGAGCTGAACACCACCGCCCGTGCGCTGGACCGTGTGCTGCGGTCCAAACATATCTGGGTGCCGGGTTGGTCGATTGACAATCACCGCGTGGCCGTGTGGGACATCTTCGGCATCCCCGAAGAACCCGCGCCTTACGATTTCTTCCGCAATATGGATTTCTGGTGGTTTGACCGCGAGAAATACGATGCTTTGGTAGCGCAAGGTGCTCTGGACCCCGGTCTATAGCCTGCTGCAAAGACCGGGAAATGTCGAAAACAGACATGATCTGAAGGGGAACGCCCGCATACTTGGCCTCACAAGGCCAAGGACAATCCCGATGAACACCCACTACCGCGACACCCGCAAGATCGACCCGACGCGCGGTGCAACACTCGGCGATGGCACACCCAACGATCAGGACAGAGTCGAAATTGGACCAACCCAACTGGCCTTTCACGAATGGGCCGCGGCGGGTTTGAAACTGCCCAATCTGCCCGCAATGCGCGCCTGGCGGCACAAGCGCTTGGTCGATGCGGTCAACGCCCGCGATTATGGCGGCATCCTGATGTTCGACCCGCTCAACATCCGTTATGCGACCGACAGCACCAATATGCAGCTATGGAACAGCCACAACCCGTTCCGCGCCTGTATCGTCTGCGCCGACGGTTACATGGTGATGTGGGACTACAAGAACGGGATGTTCCTCAGCAAGTTCAACCCGCTGGTTAATGAACAACGCACCGGGGCTGACTTGTTCTATTTCGACCGTGGCGACAAACTGGAACCCGCCGCTGATAATTTCGCGGGTGAAGTCCGCGACCTGATCATCGAACACGGCGGCGGCAACATGGCACTGGGCGTAGATAAACCCATGCTCCATGGCCTGCGCGCGCTAGAGGCGGTCGGTTTCACCGTCTACCCCGGCGAAGAACTGACCGAGAAAGCCCGCAGCATCAAAGGCCCCGATGAAATCCGCGCCATGCGCTGCGCCAGCCATGCCTGCGAAGCCGCATGCTATGCCATGGAAGACGCAGCCCGCGTGGGCGTACCCCAAGGCAATATGTCAGAGGACGACATCTGGGCGGTCCTGCACGCCGAAAACATCAAACGCGGCGGTGAATGGATCGAAACCCGCCTGCTCTCATCCGGCCCGCGCACGAACCCATGGTTTCAGGAATGCGGCGGGCGGATCGTGCAAAACAATGAAATCGTGGCCTTTGATACGGATCTTGTGGGCGCTTACGGCATCTGTGTGGACATCAGCCGGACATGGTGGATCGGGGATCAAAAGCCGCGCCTGGATATGATCGAGGCGATGAAAACAGGCGTCGAACACATCCGCTACAACATGGATATGCTCAAACCCGGCGTGAATATCCAAGACTTAAGCCGCAACACCCATGTGCTGCCAGACAAGTACCAGAAACTTAAATACGGCTGTCTGATGCATGGTGTCGGCCTGTGCGATGAATGGCCCTTGGTCGCCTACCCTGACAAGATGGTGCCGGGTGCCTTTGACTATGAACTTGAGGCAGGCATGACGCTTTGTGTCGAAGCGCTGATCAGCCCAGAAGGTGGCGACTTTTCCATCAAGCTGGAAGATCAGGTTCTGATCACCGAAGACGGCTACGAGAACCTGACCAAATATCCACATGATCCGGCATTGATGGGGCTTTAGCGCGTCAAAGATACATTCGCCAGCACACCAAGGTGGTCGGACCCAAGCAGGCCACGATACTGCGCCGTCCCACCCCCCGGCGCATGGACGTGATCCAGCAACAAAGGCATGCCGCGCAGATCAAATGTCGGGCGCACAGGTTGCGCTACCTGCAACCGGGCCGCCCTTTGCATATCGTGCACACTGTTGGCCCAAGGAAAGATGTTGAAATCGCCCGCCATCACAACAGGCCCGTCCAACGCCTCCAACAGCCGCGTGGCAGACCGCGCAGAGGTCGCATTGCTATAAGGGAACGGCCAACGCAGATGCACCGCAACCACCCAAACTGGCCCTTGGTCATTTTGCACCTGCGCGGCGGCGGCTGCACGTCTGTCGGAACATTTGTTTTGCAAGATTGGTGTGCGCGACAACACCGCAATCCCACTCCATCCCGAAAATGTGCAGATATGCTGATACGGATAGATATCGCGTAGGTCTGCCATCATTGCGCGGTTGGACAGGGATACCTCTTGCAAAGCCACCACATCCGCACCGCTGTTGCGAATATCAGCAGCCAGTGCGACCAATTCGCGGTTCCCGAACCACATGTTCTTGGAATAGATCCGCAGATCATCCGCCCGTTGTGCGCCAAAAAACATCGGCACGGTCGTCCCTGCCCCCAGCATCACCGCTGCCACCAACATCAGCTGCAAGCGCGCGCCCATCGGAAAGACCAGCACCAGCAGACAGATGATCGCCAATGGCAGGCGCAACAAGGCCAGACTATCAAACGCAGGATGCAGACCACCCGCAAAGCCAAAGAACACGGCAAGCAGCAAGCAAACCGCCCCCGCACGCATCATTAAAACCAAGACCTTCATTGTCGTAACATCTCTCACCTTGCCGCGATTGTGGCCAATAAACATTGCCGCATGCGCATCTTACGCCCATCTCTTGCGCAGTTTTTACGCAGACCGCCACGGAAAGGGTCCGTTCATGCCAACCGAAAAGCTCACCTTCACCGGGCATTCAGGCCACACGCTCGCCGCACGCCTTGATACGCCCAATGGGCCGCATCAGGCGACAGCGCTTTTTGCGCATTGCTTTACGTGCTCCAAAGACATCACCGCTGCCCGACGGATTGCAGCGCGCCTGTCTTCGATGGGGATCGCGGTCTTACGGTTCGATTTCACCGGGTTGGGCCATTCTGAAGGTGAGTTCGAAAACACCAGCTTTACCTCCAACGTCAATGATCTGATCGCGGCCAGCAAAGCGCTGGACGCGCGCGGCTTGGCGCCCTCATTGATCATTGGGCACTCGCTGGGCGGTGCCGCTGTGCTAAAAGCTGCACCCATGATGGACAGCGTCAAGGCCGTCGTCACGATCGGCGCGCCCTTCGATCCTGAACATGTGACCCACAATTTTGCCGATGCCATCCCGCAGATTGTGGATCACGGCGTCGCCGAAGTTTCGCTGGGTGGTCGCCCCTTCCGCATCAGCAAAGACTTTGTCGAGGATGTCAGCCAGGCCAACCTCAAGTCCTCCATCGCCAAGCTAGGTGCTGCCCTGCTCGTCCTGCACGCCCCCCGCGATGCGACAGTGGGGGTTGAGAACGCCTCTGACATCTTCCTCGCGGCCAAACACCCCAAAAGCTTTGTCACCTTGGATGACGCTGATCACCTGATCACAAGGCCCGCAGACGCCGAATACGCCGCAGACGTGATCGCAGCGTGGTCCAAACGCTACCTCAAACTAGAAGAACCCAAAGCCATTGCTGCCGTCCCCGAAGGCATCATGCGGGTGACAGAGGCCGACGCGAATGGTTTCCTGCAAGATGTACAATCCGGGCCGCATCATATGCTGGCCGATGAACCAGCCAAATACGGCGGCACCAATAAAGGGCTGACACCCTATGGCTTGGTCTCTGCAGGTCTGGGTGCCTGCACATCAATGACCATCCGTATGTACGCAAGGCGTAAAGGCTGGCCGCTAACTGGGGTCAGCGTCGATATCACCCACGCCAAGGAACACGCCGCCGATGCCGCCGCCCAGACAGGCGCAAAGGTAGACCACTTTGATCGGTCCATCAGGCTCGAAGGCGACCTGACCGATGAACAACGCGAAAGGCTGCTTGAGATCGCGGACAAGTGCCCTGTTCATCGCACGCTAGAACGCGCCTCTACAGTCTCAACCCATCTGGCATGAAAAAAGGCGCTGCGTGATGCAGCGCCTTTTTGCGTCGTTCAATTTCAAACGCCTAAGTGCGCGCGTCGCCGATCAGCTTCCACAAACCCGGTACAAGCAGTGCCGCAAGACCCAGCTTAAGCGCGTCACCGATAACAAACGGTGTCAAACCAACCTCAATGGCCCAAGCCAACCCTTTGCCTTCATAAAGCACGGTCAACCAGGCAACGCCGGGGACATAGATCAACACGTTTGCCACCAGCAGCGCAACGGCCATCAGGACAACCGACCGATCCCAACCAGCACGCGCCGCAAATCCCAGCGCCAAAGTGGCCAGAACATAGCCCACAAGATAGCCGCCAGTGCCGCCCATCATATACTCCAGACCATTCAACTCGGCTGTTGAGCTTTGGAAAATATCAAAGCCCAACATGCCGATAATCATGTAGCCGATGATCGTCGCAAGACCCAGACGTGGGCCGTAGGCTGCACCAATCATGAGCACAGCAAATGTCCCCATGCTGATGTAAATGGGGCTGCCCGGTACGGCGACCTTAACTTTGGCCAAGATCGCGAGGGCCATGATCCCCAAAACCACCATCACGGCCTGTTTGACGCGCAATGCGGTCCCCTCGGATGGGCCAAAAGCCTCTGTCAGAACTTTGTCGTTGAGTGCGAGGGCCATCTGCCGCTCTCCCATATTGTTTATGTCGTTGGAGGTTTTATTGCCGATGCCGCGAGGCGGCGCAAGTAGAACGAAGCGCAACACTGCCCCGGATCAGGTCCGGGACGGCGCTGGCGTGTAAAGCGACGTCGATACATAATTCTTGCGCGGGCCTTTGACTGTCCAGACGGCCCGCCACTGTGGCCAAGCGGTGAAGTCATAACGAACAGTATAGAAATCGTCACCGCAAGGGTGATCAGTCCCCACAGCATGGCCGACGGGCGTAAACTGATGAAACGGACGCCCGTCTTCAAAAGTAACGATCACAATGTCGGGCGTGAACGCCCAGAAATAACGACGCTTGGCTTCCAGTTGCGCGCCGCTCTCTAGCGTCAGCGTCCCGATTTCTTCATAGCTCAGATGCATCGAGCCGGTTGCCGTAAAGATCGCCTGCCCTTGCAGCGTGCCATGTTGACCATGCAAGTGATCCCGGATCGTGCGTTGCAACGCCCACGGCCCGACAAATGCTGCCGCTGTCACCATCAGACCCCCACCAATGTCCACAACATACGCATCTCTCCCTTGAGGGTTCTGCCCCGGCCCCTTATGACGCGTCGGGAATCCTCTGCCCACCCCCGACATAAGGTGCTTGCCCATGATCCCTCGCTATTCTCGCCCGGAAATGACTGCAATCTGGGAGCCGGCCACGAAATTTCGCATCTGGTACGAGATCGAGGCCCATGCATGTGACGCGCAAGCAGCGCTCGGCGTGATCCCGAAAGAGAACGCCGAAGCAGTATGGAAAGCCAAGGATGTTGAATTCGACGTCGCCCGCATTGATGAAATCGAAGCAGTCACCAAACACGACGTCATCGCATTTCTAACGCACCTCGCCGAACATATCGGATCAGACGACGCCCGTTTCGTGCATCAGGGCATGACATCGTCAGACGTGCTCGATACAACACTGAATGTCCAACTGGTCCGTGCCGCTGACCTGTTGATCGCAGATATGGACCGCGTGCTCGCGGCTCTAAAGACCCGCGCTTACGAACACAAAGACACCGTCCGCATTGGGCGCAGCCACGGAATTCACGCCGAACCAACAACAATGGGCCTGACCTTCGCCCGTTTCTACGCAGAGATGGACCGGGGCCGTGCGCGCCTGGTGAACGCCCGCGAAGAAATCGCCACCGGTGCCATCTCTGGTGCCGTCGGTACCTTCGCCAATATCGACCCATCAGTCGAAGAACACGTCTGCGCGCAACTGGGCCTCTCGCCCGAGCCGATCAGCACGCAGGTTATCCCCCGCGACCGCCATGCGATGTTCTTTGCGACATTAGGTGTCATCGCCTCCAGCATTGAAAACATCGCGACCGAAATCCGGCATATGCAACGGACCGAAGTGCTGGAAGCGGAAGAGTTCTTCTCTAAAGGCCAAAAGGGGTCGTCTGCTATGCCGCACAAACGCAACCCTGTGCTGACCGAAAACCTGACCGGTCTTGCCCGTCTGGTTCGCATGTCCGTGGTGCCCGCGATGGAAAACGTAGCCCTCTGGCACGAGCGTGACATCAGCCACTCATCTGTCGAACGCGCGATTGGCCCGGATACGACCGTCACACTGGACTTTGCCTTGAACCGCCTTGCAGGCGTTGTCGAAAAATTAGTAATTTACCCCGATAACATGCTGGCAAACATGAATAAATTCCGTGGGCTAATCATGTCCCAGCGGGTTCTCTTGGCCCTGACCCAAGCAGGCGTCAGCCGCGAAGATGCCTATAAACTGGTGCAACGCAACGCAATGAAAGTCTGGGAACAAGGAGCCGATTTTAAAACCGAGCTCCTTGCTGATGGGGATGTTTTAGACGCACTTTCCCCGGCAGAGATCGAGGAAAAATTCGATCTCGGGTATCACATGAAAAACGTTGATACGATTTTTGCGCGCGTCTTTAAGACACACTAGGATTAGCTACCCGGCACAATCAATGCTGCGCTGGCTGCTGTGATGCCGATGTTAGATCTTTGACGGCGCATGCACAGCGTTTTGCTGCACCACATATGTGGGCCGAGACAGACTAGCGGCCTGATTCGTTGCGGCATCTGTTTGATCTGACGTTTTTGCACGGATGCCAGCAATCTTACCCTTCATCGCGACATACTTACGATTGTCATGCGCGTTAATGTAAGGTTCGCCGATCGGATAAACCGGGTAGCCAAGCTGGCGCATCGTCCGCGCGAACACCGGTGGACATAGCGCCATAATCTCGGTCCCGCCATGTTCACGTGCCTGCGACACCACACCATCCAGCAGCATGCCCAAACATGCCGACCGTTCCGCATGCGTTTTGATATCTTCAGAGATAACGATACGCGTCGCTTCCCAGACTGTCGGTGTCACTTCCGCCGCTGGCAGAATATCGGCTGGAATGCCGATCAGTTTCCCATCAACCGCATCACGCAACATATAGGTATGTGAGCCCCATTGCGCTGTTGTGGCCATCGTACGCATGCCGCCAACGACCTTTCCGTCCTTCACAACAAGCGAGTAATACGCCTTTGGGTTGTCATATTGATCCATCTCGACATCATCATCATGCGGAATGTCCCAACCAAGCTGATCCACAAAAAATTGTTTGCGCAGTGCAAGAAATTCAAAGAACGCAGATCCATGCTTGTGAAGCTCTGTCAGGTTAAAAGTGATATTCTCCATAGTGTTCCCTCTGGTTGTAGCGTGAGTAATGGCGGCCCCCGTCGCCGAAAAAGCCGACGGTACCGCACCGTCGACAATTTAGCTCTAATTGTTCAGAAGAAAGAAAAAAAGGCTTATGTTTTCTCAGATTAAGCCGTACTGATTCGCCAGCGTAGCAGCTTGAGTGCTCGTTTTTGCGGCAAGTTTTAACTTAGCATTCCTAAGGCGCTGCTTGACCGCCCCCTCGCTAACGCTCAACTCAAAGGCGATTTGCTTGAGACGCTTGCCGTCTTTCACCATGCCCAAAGCCTCTAGTTCCGCCTTGGTCAAATTGGTGGGTGGTGCCGTATCATTGTGGCGGCGAGTGAGATAGGCTTGAAACAGCTTGATTTCCAGAGCGGTGTATTCACGGTCTGATCGCGTAAAAGATGCAAATGACCTCTGCGCGTCCGCGCTGCTGTCGAAGACCGAAACTGATACGCCATATGCCATGCCAAACGTCTTGGCTTGGGCAAGAATACCCTTTGGATCATCCACTGGAAACTCACTCCAGCGTACTGCACCGACGTTCGCATAAGACCATCTAAGCACCGGGTCAAAAAGGGCAAACCGCTGCTTTGTATAGTGGCTTACCCAATCAGGACGTAGCTCGTTGATTTCTTCCATGGGGAAGGCAAACCCTATGCGCAACGCAATATAGTGGCCTGACGGGGCAAGTTGCCCTATCTCATCCAGACCAAGAAGTTTCGACATTCAAAATCCTCAAGAGAGCCTCCCTTCAGAAAAGCTCTTGTTAGCCCGACCTAGTTGCATTTAAACTTAGTCGACACATAGTCCCGCCTATAATATTTGTTTATTACGCAGCTTGGCAACCGGAAAGCGAGTTGGACGATATGAGTTCTGCACAATTTGAGATCAGCGAAGCACTTGGGCAACTACATGAGATCGCAAACGCGGGATACGCACTCGGCTTCCATATCGAGTACACGACCCCGAAATTTGTCTTTCAGACGTATCCCAAAGCATGGTTGGATTATTATTCCAGCAACGGATTGATCATGAACGATCCGATGGTGGCATGGGGTTTTGAAAACACCGGCAACCAAAAATGGTCAGACCTGGAAGACCCTGCTGGCGTGCTGGAAAAGGCGACGGAATACGGGATGAAGTTCGGGGTTGTGATTGCCGTGGCCTCTGGCGACAGCCGCAGCATTGGTGGTTTCGCTCACCCTGACCGCGAATTCACCCCAGAAGAGGTTGCGCAGATCGAAGCAATCACGACGCGCATTCACGAAAACACCGCCGAGACAGCCCGTCTTGAAGATGAAACTGTCGAGCAACTAAAAAAAATGTCTGTTATGGTGACCCATCCGGGATCATAGGCGATACAAGTAACCGATATTTAACATTATTTTATGCATGCTAGGGTATGGATACACTGGCATCTTTATCCCCCGCAACCACACTGACCCGCCGGCGTAAGGCCGCCATGGTTGTACAAATGCTGCTTGACGATGGCGGTTCACTTCCACTGGGGCAGCTTCCGGCGTCTTTGCAACTTCTCTTAACTGAAGAACTTGGATCGTTGCGGCTGATCGATAAAGGAACCGTATCAGCCGTTGCCGAAGAATTCACAGCCGAGCTTGAGGCGGTTGGCCTTACCGCACCAGGCACACGCGATGGGGCGATCACCACGCTGGCCGATCATCTTAGCCCAGACATCGCAAGCAATTTGCGCAACCAACTGGCCAGCGTGCGCAATGGCGACCATTGGCCCATCGTGGTTGAGTTAAGCATTGAGCGGATTACCGCCATCATGCTCGCCGAAAGCACGGCAATCTGTGCCGTAACCCTGTCAAAGCTTCCGGTTGCAAAAGCCGCAGAAGTGCTGTCGCACACACCCGGCGAACGCGCACGACGAATCACATATGCGATGTCCCAAACCGAAAGCATCCCACCCGATACCGTGCGACGGATCGGGGCCGCCTTGGCACAACAATACGGGCATCCTGCGGATCTGGCCTTTGAAAAGGCACCGGTCCAACGACTCGGCGCGATCCTGAACTCCACCATGACTGATACACGCGAAGATGTGCTGACCGGCCTGAACCAAGAGGACGCCGAATTCGCAACAGATGTGCGCAAGGCCATCTTCACTTTCAAAGATATCGCACCGCGGGTCAAACCAACCGACATTCCCAACACCATCCGCAACGTGGACGGTGATGTGCTGCTAACGGCCATAGCAGCCGCGCTGAAAGGGGATGACGCACTTGTGGCATCGGCCGAATTCATACTCAACAGTGTGTCTCAACGGATGGCAACCCAACTGCGCGAAGACGCGGAAGAGCGTGGGGCCATCAAGAAAGCCGACGCCGAAAAGGCAATGGCCGCAATCACGACCGCCATTCGCGAAATGGCAGATGCTGGGGTGATCACACTGATCGACCCCGATGAGACAGACGAGGACGACAGCGGGACCTAGGAGGAGCCGGGGACATCAGATGGCTTTGGCGTTTCCATTGAAACTCGACCAAAGCGGGGAGCGCAATCCTTGGGGCAACTTGTGACGAAAGTTGAGAGAACCCATATCGACAAGTGCTGCTGCATATCAAAAGGGCTGCTTTCTATTCGCGGGAAGAATTCAGTGGACCAATCAATTCAATACGGTTTGTCCAAATGTATCCATCAAACGCCTCTGGCACCTCGCGAAAACTGTCTGCATCATCGATACCACTTGAGAATCCTGAACCATCATTGGCTCCGGCAAGAATGACATCTGTTCCGACGGATTTGAGACGACGCGTAAACCGGTGCGGCCATCCCCATAGGAATCTTGCATAGTTCTGAGGAATCAGAACGATTGTGTTGTGACAGCTCTCTGGTACATACCCGCTCCAACCCAATGCGAGATAGCGGATCAGGCAGGCTTCCAACGACGATCGGTCAAAGCCTCGGAGATCGGGCGTCGCTTCAATCGCGATGCGTGTTGGTCGCTGTCCACCGTAGACGCCATAGACTTTATCACGCACCTCTGAACGCTCCAGTATCGCGGCGAGCGCAGCACCTTCATCACGACGTCGACTCTTGAAATTGATAAGGAATTGACCTTCCATATTCTCTTCAAAGACGCTGTCCAGCGTGGGCATTAGCCCAACTGCCTGCCCCCTAAGTGGGTAAGCTTCTGTGCCATCATCAATCCAGTACCCAACATCAAGACTTTGCAACGTCGCAAGGTTTTTCTCGTTTGTGACGCCGGTCCCATCAGTGCGGCAGTCGAGGGTCCAATCATGGAAGACGACAAACACTGAGTCTGTCGTCAGATGAACATCAATCTCAACCACGTCTGCACCCAGGCGAAATGCCTCCCGCATGGAGGGGATCGTGTTTTCAATGAAGCTGTGTTTAACCGGCGCGACAGGAGATGCATGGCAGGCATCATTCGAACGGTCAGAACCAGTATAAACCTGATTGACACCACGATGCGCAATCAAGCGCGTCTCATGCCGCTCAAGGCCAGACACAAAAAGCGATGAATTGCCAAACCACAGGCCCGCTCCGACAAGCAGGACAGCAATAGAGAGCCTTTTCAGCGTTCCGCGCATGAAGTTCAAATAGACCATTTTAGCAATACTTAACAGCTACGCAGCCGACCCTCCTCCGCACACAGCAAAAGGGCAGCTTCCCCCCCACCAAGTCGAAGCTGACCTACTTGCTACATTTAGTGATTCATGTCCTCAACAGAATGGTCTAGACTTTGCGCTATGAGGAAGGACACCACATTCGATGGCCGCCGCTGGCATGATATGGGCGGCACTGCGGCTGGCCCTGTTCCCACAGAGCAGCATGATTTTGCGCTTTGGGAAAAGCGCGTTGACGCATTGATGATCATTGCATCAGGCAAGGGCCATTTCACCGTTGATGGTTTGCGCCGCGTGCTTGAGGACATGGGCGAAGAGGCCTTTGAAACCATGACCTACTACGAACGCTGGATCGCATCGGTCAACCAGAACCTGATCGAGGCTGGCGTCTACACCACCGCCGAACTCGCCCAGCGTATGTCAAAGGTCGCCGCGCGTGGCCCCACCTATGGTGAGGCAACCTGTGACTGAACGCCGATATATGCGCGTGCGGGCCGATATGCCCCCCGGCCATGTGCGCACACCATCCTATTTGCGCGGCAAGGTGGGCTGGGTGGAACGCACTCTTGGCCCCTTTCCAAACCCCGAACAACTGGCCTATGGGCGCAATGCCACACCCCTGCCCCTGATGCGTATTCGCTTTTCTATGGCAGAGGTTTGGGGCAATGCCACTGACGCCCCGGATGACACGATAGATGCCGAAATCTACAGTCACTGGCTTGAACCGGCAGAGGCCCCTCATGCCCCATGACCACCACGATCATATGTCCCCTTCTGGCCACCCGTATCGGCCCGACGATGACCACCCTTTGACCTATTGGCAACAAATGGAAATCGCCGTGCGCGAGTTGCTGATCGAAAAAGGCGTGACCACAGCGCAAGAGATCAGCGCGCAGATCGATGCGATGGATGCACGAAACCCCGCGCAAGGGGCCGCCGTTGTGGCGCGCGCCTGGACAGATCCGGCATTTCGCGCCGATTTGCTGCAAGACGCCAGCGCAGCCACCCGCGAGATGGGCTTTGACATAGGCCCCATGCGTCTGATCGCATTGGAAAACACCGCTGATGAACATAACGTGGTCGTCTGCACCTTATGTTCCTGCTATCCGCGCAATCTGCTGGGCCTGCCGCCTGATTGGTACAAATCGCGTGCCTATCGGTCGCGCACCGTCAAGGAACCACGCAAGGTACTGGCCGAGTTCGGCGTCACCCTGCCCGACACAACCACTGTACGCGTTCATGACAGTACCGCCGACATGCGTTATGTGGTAATCCCCGCACGGCCCGCAGGAACCGAAGGCTGGAGCGCCGATGCACTGGCCGCGCTCGTCACCCGCGACAGTATGATCGGCACCGGCCTGCCCAAATCACCGGATACTGCGTGAGCGCGCAAAAGGTCCCTGACGGCACACGCGCCGATTGGCTGGCCGACCGCGCCCTGCGCGGGCTGATCGCCACGTTGATGCGGCTGCCCTATGACACACGCGTCGCAATGATGGGCAGCGCGCTGCGCCGTGCCATCGGCCCGCTAACCGGCTATCGCAAACGGGCCGAGGATAATCTGGCCCTCATTTATCCCGACATGGGTGTCATTGACCGGCGCCAGTTGGCAGAGAAATGTTGCGAAAACTTCGGACGTACGATCATCGAAAACTATTCATGGGAAGAATTCGGCCAAAGGCTGTCAACGACCGAAGCGACCGGTGACGGGCTTTCGGCCCTTGCGCAGGCTGCCAAAACACAACGCCCCGTCATCTTTGTCACCGCTCATTTCGGCAACCACGAGGCTCCGCGCCATGTGCTAACCAGAATGGGCCACACAATCGGCGGGCTCTACCGCCCCATGCAGAACGCCTACTTCAATGATCACTATGCCAAGACCATGACATCATGGGGCGGCCCGGTTTTTGCCCAAGGGCGCCGGGGCACGATGGGCTTTGTCAGGCACCTGCGCAACGGCGGGTTCGGCACGCTGCTTTACGATGTCTCCGCCCCCGGTGCGCGGCTGCCCTTTCTGGGGCATCCGGCACGCACGTCACTGTCCGCCGCGGAGATCGCGCTGAAACTCGACGCGCTTGTCATCCCCTATTTCGGCATCAGACAGCCCGACGGGCTGTCGTTCGCGGTCAAGGTCGAGGCGCCGGTTAGACCTGCGTCACCAGAAGAGATGTTATTGGAAATGAATGCGCGGCTTGAGGCACATATCGCGCAACACCCGGAACAATGGTTCTGGGTGCATCGCCGCTGGAAGTAGCTGGGTTCACTTCAGCTCTGCAGCACCAACAATGGGGCCATTCGTGGCGTGCTGCAAGATGACCACAACCGGGCTATCACCCGGCGCGTCAGCCTCCAGCGCCAATGGCGCGCGCCCGTCCCAGCGCCCGATCACATCCCATGAGGTGACGATATTAGCATAGCTCAGCTCACGTCCCGCATTTTCACCGCGCCGGATCGAGACTGTTTCTTCCGGCGTATAGCGCACCAGTTGCACGACATAATCGCCACCATCACCCGGCACCGCTGTCACCAGCACCGACTCGCCACGCCGGGTCAAGCTGACATCAAATACGTTGCCCTCGCGGCTGCGCGCTTGCAATGCATCCATCACCTGCATGGGCCGCGATCCAATCACATGATCAACCCCACCAATCACCATCTGCGGGGTATAGACGGTCGGCGCATTCGCGGCGTTGGCATAGGCATGCTGACGTTCGGTGAACTGGGGGTTGGCAAAGCTGTCTTTCCAGCCAATGTAGTCCCAATAGTCGACATGCAGCGCAAGCGCGATCACATCGTCGCGTTTGGCCAAATCATGCAACATTGCATCCGCAGGCGGGCAGGATGAACACCCTTGCGAGGTGTAAAGCTCAATCACGACGGGGCCGTCTTCTGCCATAGCCTGCGTTGCATTCAACACACCGGCAAAAGACAATATCGCTAAAAGGGAACGCATGGCAGGCCTCGGGATTTATTATTCGCTCACTCGGTTTAATCAGCTATGACTGAAATAACCAATCAATGAATTGCGAGTACAAAGTTAACTATGTTTCAGCGCCAAACGTCGTTGATCTTTATTGTGTGCAATAGTATACAACGCGCGAAGGCGCCGCATTGCATGACGAATCTACATGGTGCATCACCTATCACTATAGCCACGCTCGCGCATCAGCCACGAAAGGGAACGCCATGACGATCACAGTCGGCAAAGATACCGCAAACACCCGTAAAACCCTGTCAGTCGGTGACCAGTCGGTCGCTTACTACTCTATTCCGGCGGCGGAAGCTGCGGGTTTGGGTGACTTTTCAAAGTTGCCAGCGGCCCTGAAGGTGGTTCTCGAAAACCTGCTGCGGTTCGAAGATGGCGGCTTTTCTGTCTCCGTGGACGACATCAAAGCCTTCTCTGCCTGGGCCGATCAGGGGGGCAAGAACCCCCGCGAAATCGCCTACCGCCCCGCCCGCGTGCTGATGCAGGATTTCACCGGCGTCCCTGCAGTGGTTGACCTTGCCGCCATGCGCGACGGCATCGTGGCCTTGGGTGGCGACGCCCAGCAGATCAACCCGCTCAACCCTGTCGATCTGGTCATCGACCACTCGGTCATGATCGACGAATTCGGCAATCCCCGTGCATTCCAGATGAACGTGGACCGCGAATATGAGCGGAACATGGAACGCTACCAGTTCCTGAAATGGGGCCAAGGCGCGTTCAACAACTTCCGCGTGGTGCCACCGGGCACAGGCATCTGCCACCAGGTGAACCTCGAATACCTCGCCCAGACCGTCTGGACCGACAAAGACCAAAACGGCGAAGAAGTCGCCTACCCTGACACGCTCGTCGGTACCGACAGCCACACAACCATGGTCAACGGCCTCGCCGTACTTGGCTGGGGCGTTGGCGGGATCGAGGCGGAAGCGGCCATGCTCGGCCAACCTGTGTCCATGCTGATCCCTGAAGTCGTGGGCTTTGAGCTGACGGGCAAAATGATGGAAGGCACCACGGGAACTGACCTTGTACTGAAAGTCGTCGAAATGCTGCGCGAACTCGGCGTTGTGGGCAAATTCGTTGAATTCTACGGTGCCGGGCTCGACGTCCTGCCACTGGCCGACCGTGCCACAATCGCCAACATGGCACCTGAATACGGCGCGACATGCGGCTTCTTCCCCATCGACAATGAAACCCTGCGCTACCTGCGTAACACAGGGCGTGACGAAGACCGCATCGCGTTGGTCGAAGCCTACGCCAAGGAAAACGGTTTCTGGCGTGGCGCGGATTACGCCCCCGTCTACACCAACACCCTGCACCTCGATATGGGCACCATCGTTCCTGCGATTTCGGGCCCCAAACGCCCGCAGGACTACGTGGCACTGACAAATGCCAAATCAGCTTTCACCAAGGAAATGGAAGAAACCTTCAAGCGCCCCATGGGCAAAGAAGTGGCTGTCGCTGGCGAAGACTACACCATGGAAAGCGGCAAGGTCGTGATCGCCTCGATCACCTCCTGCACCAACACATCAAACCCCTACGTGATGATCGGCGCGGGTCTTGTGGCACGTAAGGCCGCCGCACTTGGCTTGGACCGCAAGCCATGGGTAAAAACATCGCTCGCCCCCGGCTCGCAGGTTGTATCGGAATACCTTGAGGCCGCAGGCCTGCAAGATGACCTTGATAAGATTGGCTTCAACCTCGTGGGCTATGGCTGCACCACCTGCATCGGTAACTCTGGCCCGATCCAGAAAGAACTGTCTGACGCGATTGCCGAGGGCGATCTGGTAGCGACATCGGTCCTGTCGGGTAACCGGAACTTCGAAGGACGGATTTCACCGGATGTACGCGCGAACTACCTCGCTTCGCCACCACTGGTCGTGGCCTACGCGCTGGCAGGTACGATGGACATTGACCTCTCAAGCGAACCGCTGGGTCAGGACCAGAACGGCAACGATGTATTCCTGAAAGACATCTGGCCCACCTCGGCCGAGATCAACGAACTCGTCGAAAAGACGGTGACCCGCGAAGCCTTCATCAGCAAATACGCTGACGTCTTCAAAGGCGACGAAAAGTGGCAAGCGGTCGAGACATCAACAGGCGAAACCTACGACTGGCCCGCCACGTCAACCTACGTTCAGAACCCGCCCTACTTCCAAGGCATGTCCAAAGACGCAGGTGAGATCAACGATGTGGTTGACGCCAAAGTCCTCGCCGTCCTCGGCGACATGGTCACAACCGACCACATCAGCCCTGCCGGGTCTTTCAAAGACACCACCCCCGCGGGTCAATACCTGCTGGAACGTCAGGTGCCTGTCCGCGAATTCAACTCCTACGGCTCACGCCGCGGCAACCATGAAGTCATGATGCGCGGCACATTCGCCAACATCCGCATCAAGAACGAGATGCTGGATGGGGTCGAAGGTGGCTACACCAAAGGTCCGGATGGCGCACAGACGTCGATCTTCGACGCAGCCATGGCGCATCAGGCCGAAGGCACCCCGCTGGTCGTCTTTGCTGGCGAACAATACGGGGCTGGTTCCTCGCGCGACTGGGCGGCGAAAGGCACAGCGCTTTTAGGCGTAAAGGCTGTTATTGCTGAAAACTTCGAACGCATCCACCGCTCCAACCTTGTCGGCATGGGCGTTGTACCTTTCGAATTCACCGGCGGCGATAACCGCAACTCACTCGGCCTGACTGGTGAGGAAACGGTGACCATTGAAGGGTTGTCAGAGGTCAAACCGCTGCAAGAGCTGACAGCAAAGATCACGATGGGCGATGGCACATTGAAAAAGATCACCGTGAAATGCCGCATCGATACAGCCGTTGAGATCGACTACATCAAAAGCGGCGGCGTGCTGCACTATGTGCTGCAGAACTTGGCGAAAGCTGCTTGATTTCGTGGGTTTCACCCACCCTACGTAGGGTGGGTGAAACCCACACCCATGACGGTTACTCCACCGCCTTTACCAGTTCCGGCAAAAACCGCTGCTCATAATCCGACCCTACCAACGGCCCGACGAACCGGTACAGCACCGTCCCGTCTCCATCCACGATAAACGTCTCTGGCGGTGCCGTCACACCCCAGTCAATCGCGGTCCGGCCCCGCAAATCAAAAGCGGTGGCAAAGAACGGGTCGTCATAGTTCTCCAGATATTCAGACGCCATCGACTGCTGATCGCGAAAGTTGATGCCCGCAACGCGATATCCCTGCGCCTCCAGGTCCAGCAGATTCGGATGCTCCGCCCGGCATGGCGGGCACCAGCTGGCCCAGAAATTCACCAATGTGATGTCACCTGCGCGCAGGTCGTCCGCCGTCAGCTGTACGGTTCCCTGTACCGCCTCGGCCGGGATGGGGGGGGCTTGATTGCCCACGAATGTCGAAGGCAACTCATCGGGGTTATCCCGCAAAATCCCTGCCAGAGCGAGCCCGGCAAAAGCTGCGAAAATCACCGGCGGCATGATCATCAGGGGTGAGACTTTAGCCATTCTTCTCAACCTTCTCCAAGGACGCGCGGACCTTCGCATAGCGGCGCCAACTCAGCCAAATCAGCACACCGATCAGCAGGATACTGACCGCATAGGCCGACAGAACCTCAATCGCGTAGTCACCCAAATCAGGCACGGCGCGCCCTCGCTTCCAAGGCGCGGATACGGCGCGCGCGGATTTCGGTACGAGTGCGCATCAGTACCAATGCAACAAACAGCAACACAAAGCCCGCGATACAGACCAACAGTGGGAACCAGAACACGTCCGAGATATTCTCTTCTTTGTCCAGCGACAACGATGCTCCTTGGTGCAGCCCCTGATTCCAAAACAACACGGCATAGCGCGACAGGATCGCAAAAACCGATCCGACCATGCAAAGAACTGACGTCAAATCAGCGGCGGTGTCAGGGTCTTCAATCGCCTCCCACAGGGCGATGTAGCCAAGATAGAACAAAAACAGGATCAGGAAGGACGTCAGCCGCGGGTCCCATGCCCAATATGTTCCCCACATCGGCTGGCCCCAGATACCGCCAGTAAAGAGCGCAATCAACGTGAACACGACGCCCACAGGGGCCGCAGCCCTTGCGGCAAGTGCCGACACATGGTGCCTGCGCACGACCCAGATCAACGAGGCGACCAGCATCATGATCCATGCGTTGATCGCCATCAGTGCGGATGGCACATGCAGGTAGATGATCTTGACGGTCGATCCCTGGCGGAAGTCATCGGGTGTAAAGAAAAACCCCCAAACGAGCCCCACCACAAGACAGACCCCGGCCGACGCAAACATCCATGGCAGGACCGGTCTGGTCCAGCCCATAAAAAGCTTTGGATTGGCATATTCCCACATCGACATCGGCTTTATCTATCCTTCCTTATAGCAGCCCTCAATCCCTGATCACCGCAGATTGATCCGTAACACAGCTGCAGTGGCAAAGGGCAACAAAGCGAATGACCCTGCGGTGATCCCGGCCATCAACATCAGCGCGCCAGTCGGATCCAGCCCTTCAGCGCCGCGGCGCACGGCCTCTGCCCCAAAAATGAGCGTAGGGACATAGAGCGGCAAAACCAGCAGTGATAGCAACAACCCACCACGCCGCAAGCCCACGGTGAGTGCCGCGCCAAAGGTGCCGATCATCGACAATGCCGGCGTGCCGATCATTAGCGAAACCAACAAATACGCGTAGGCCTCGGGCGCAAGGCTAAGCAAGAATCCCAGCGCAGGCGCTGCCAGTGTGAGCGGCAATCCAGTCGTAATCCAATGCGCCAGCGCCTTGACCATCGCCGCCCCTTCCAAAGGTAACGGCGAAGTAGCCAGCAATGCCAACGACCCATCCTCGTAGTCGAGTGCAAAAATCCGATCTAGCGACAAAAGCGCTGCCAAAAGCGAAGCGACCCAAAGTATCCCCGGCGCAATCCGCGACAACAGTTCTGTTTCTGGCCCCACCCCAAAAGGGACCAGCACGACAACGATCAGAAAGAATGCCAGCCCCAGTCCAAAGCCACCCCCTGCCCTGATCGCCAACCGCAGGTCACGCAGGAGCAGCGCAATCACAAGAACGCCTCATCCGACCCGCCGCCTGCATCATCCGCAGCTTTGAACGGGGTCAGGTCCAGTTCGGGTGCATCCAGTCCCAAATCAATATGGGTCGCAATGACGGCAATACCGCCGGCCGCCAGATGCGCGTTTTGCAACCAGTCGGCAAATAGCTTCACCGAGAAGCCATCCAGCGACACCGTTGGTTCATCCAAAAACAAAACCTTGCGCCCGATCACCCCCAACCGTGCCAACCCAAGGCGGCGCTTTTGCCCTGCAGAGAGCGTCCCGCCCAAGCGGTCCCGCAGGTCAGCCAGATCAAAGGTTTCAAAGATACCATCAGGCAAAGGCGCGCCATGTACGTCAGCCCAAAAGCTGAGGTTCTCGGTCACGGTCAGTGCGGTCTTGATCCCGTCGGCGTGGCTGGCATATGCGCCTTCGTCCTCGGGGAATGTCACTTCCCCCCCGATAGCAGGCTGCAAACCGGCCAAGGTGCGCAACAGCGTTGTTTTCCCAATGCCATTCGGCCCGCGCAAGATCAGCGTCCGGCCTGCCTCAACTGCAAAGCTGACATCGGCCAGCACCGGCACACCGCCGCGCGCGCAGGTCAGGTTTTGAACGGTCAGCATTAGACAGGCAGCAGGGCAACTGCCACGCGCCGCCCCTCTGACAAAAGCACGTTGTACGTGCGGCAGGCAGCGGGTGACGCCATCGCCTCCACGCCGATACCTGCGTCTTCCAGCGTCATGCGGAAATCTTTGGGCGGGTGTGCGATCTCTGCCCCGGTCCCGACAAACAGCACATCAATATCAGCAACATGTTCCAACACGGCAGCGGTATCCTCGAACCCGCCCCAATTGCTCACACCAGTTGGCAATACCAGCAAGGCACCATCGTATTTCTTACCACCGACCCGGAAGAACCCCGGACCATAGCCATCAATAGGCACCGCATCGTTATAGCTGATCTCGTTCAGGCGCATGGGTTCCCCCCCGCTTAGGTGTCGATATGACCGTATTTGGTGCCAGCGCTTGGGTCTTTCTTCGACCAATCGCGCTTGACGCCCAGCACCAACAGAATAGCAGAAGCCACGAAGATCGATGAATAGGTCCCGATCAAAACGCCCCACATCATCGCAAAGACAAAGCCGCGGATCACGTCGCCACCCAGAATGAACAGCGCCAGCAACGCCAGCATCGTGGTGACCGAGGTCATCAAGGTCCGGCTGAGCGTTTCATTGATCGAGATATTCAGAACCTCTTTGAGGTCCTTTTTCTTGTACTTGCGCAGGTTTTCCCGCACGCGGTCGAACACAATCACGGTGTCGTTGATCGAATAACCCACAATGGTAAGCAAGGCCGCGATAATCGCTAAATCAAACTTGATTTGGAGTTCCGAGAATATCCCGATCGTCAGGATCACATCGTGACTAAGCGCCAGCACAGCACCAACAGCAAACTGCCATTCAAAGCGTAGCCAGATATAAAGCAGGATCGCCACAACAGCCAAAGCCACCGCGATAATCGCTGTCTGGATCAGCTCGCCCGAAACCTTAGGGCCAACGGATTCGACAGATGGGAAGGTCATGTCAGGGTCGATTGTCTGCAACGCGCTCTGGATCGCTTCGATGGTCTGGGTCGCGATACGCTCATCACCCTCTTGGGCCTGCACACGTACCAATGCAACATGCTGATCCTCGTCAAACAGCGGATCATCGACCTCTGCTATAGAGACATCACCCAGATTCAATCCTTCAAGCACTGTGCGATATTCCGCAACATCAACTGGCACAGAGCTATCCGTCCGGATGCTCGTCCCACCCTGAAAATCGATACCATAGTTCAGCCCTTGGATCAGGAACGACGCAAAGGCGATGACCATGGCAACCATCGAAATCCCCAGCCAAATCCGTGCCTTGCTGAAGAAATCAATCGACGTATTTTCGCGAACCAGTCTCAGACGCATGATTAAACCTCGATTGTCTTGGGGCGGGTGCGCGCGAACCAGATCACGATCAGTGACCGGGTGACGAAGATCGCAGTGAAGACGGACGTAATGATGCCAAAGCCCAAGGTCACAGCAAAGCCGCTGACCGGGCCAGAGCCCATAGTGAACAGGATGACGGCTGTAATGAACGTCGTGATATTGGCGTCAACAATCGACGACAGCGCCTTTTCATACCCCAGCTCAATCGCACGCGCGGGGCCTTTGGCGGTTTTGAGTTCCTCGCGTATCCGCTCAAACACAATCACGTTGGCGTCGACCGCCATACCAATCGTCAGGACGATGCCTGCGATGCCGGGCAGCGTCAGGGTTGCCCCGACAATACTCAGCAAGCCGAAGATCAGGCCCACGTTGATCACCAGCGCGATGTTGGCAAAGACGCCAAACAAACCGTAACTCAGGATCATATAAACAAGAATTGCGATCCCTGCGACGATACAGGCAATCTGACCGGCGGCGATGCTGTCCGCACCCAATTCTGGCCCGATGGTTCGTTCTTCAAGAAAGGTCAGCTCGGCAGGCAACGCACCAGCGCGCAGCAACACGGCCAAATTCGTGGCCTCATCGACTGTAAAATTGCCGGTGATAATCCCTGATCCACCCGGAATATGGCTTTGGATCGTGGGGGCAGAGATCACCTCGTTATCCAGCACAATCGCAAAAGGGCTGCCGACATTTTCCAGCGTATAATCGCCAAATTCCCGCGCCGCCGAAGTGTTAAACCGGAAAGCAACCGCAGGCCGCCCGTTCTGATCAAAATCAAGCTGAGCGTTCTCAAGATCTTCGCCGGTCACGACAGGACGGCGCTCGACAATGTAATATTGCCCTGGCGTATCCAGCGACGGCAGAATCATGTTCCCAGTGCCGGGGTTCTGATCAGGGTTGGCCGTCGGAGCTTCAACCGGGTTGAACGTCAACTGTGCCGTCGTTCCAAGCAATTCGATAATCTCATTGGCAGATCCCACACCGGGCACCTGCACCAGAATACGCTCGGACCCCTGACGCTGGATAGTGGGCTCTCGCGTGCCGACTTCATCAATCCGGCGGCGAATAATCTCAAGCGTTTGCAGGATCGTGCGCTCATTCATCGCAGCAATCTCAGCATCGCTCAGAGTGATGGTCAGCACCGGGCCATTGATACTGACGTCGATATTGGTCGCAGCTGCCCCGGTGAAAGAGGCCACAGGCGTGGCCAGCCCGCGTGCAATCTCAAACGCGCGGGTTGCACCATCAGCTTGCGAAATACGGATGCGAAGTTCGGTTGCAGGGCTCTCGTCGCGGGTCACAAAACCGACGGTATCGCGCTCTGCCGCAAGCGCGTCACGGACCGTCGGCCAAAACCCTTCGAGGAAGGACGCATGCACATCCTCCACCTGCACTTCAACCAGCAAATGCGCACCACCGCGCAGATCAAGGCCAAGATTGACAAGGTTGGAAGGCAGGAAACTTGGCCATTGGGCTGCATCGGCCTCAAGCTCTGCATTAGTCTGACCCGTTTCAATGATCGCCATCGCGTCATTATGGGTCTCGACCCGGCCATAAAACCCGTTGGGCATCGCAAAGGTCAAACCAACCACGACTGTCAGCCAGATCAGCAGCAGCTTGGGAAACGAAATATTCAGCATAAAGCGCGCCTCGCCGGCCAGTGATTAGGTTTTTGCCGGTTCGGTCTTGTTGATCACGGTGGCGATGGTGGATTTTACCACGCGGACTTTGACATCCTTGGCAATCTCGACCTCAACTTCGTTGCTGTCGTCTTCCTTCACCTTCACGATCTTGCCAACAAGACCACCTTGCGTGATCACCTGATCACCGCGGCGCAATGCGGCCAGCATGGCGGCGTGCTCTTTCATCTTTTTTTGCTGTGGACGGATCAACAAGAAGTACATGATCCCAAAGATCAGTAGCAACATAATCAGGTCGGCAGGTCTCATATTCCATCCCTTTTGGTCGTGTGGCGCTTAGGCCTTGGAAACTCGCGGCACATTATGTCCGGCACCCATGATTGGCAACCGCGATTGGGCGGTTTTGATCGGGCTTTGGTGGCATATGGGGACAAGCTGGAAGGAAAGCAAACGGGAACCACTGTTTTGCTGCATCTGACCTGTAAAGATGCGTTAAGGCACTACAGTGCTTTGCCTATTCGCCCGCGACCACCGGCGGGCCGATAGGCCGTTCCGAAATAACAGTCAGCGCACCGGGCAATGGCCCCGCGCGCAGCATATTCACCAAGTTCACCGCCTCTGCGTGGGTAAAGTGCCCTGCGATAATGCCCGAACCACCGGGAATCTGGCTTTGTATGACTGGTGCGCTGATCACCTCATCGTTCAGGACGATTGCGAAAGGTGATCCAATGTTGTCCCCCGTATACTGCCCAAATCTTTGTGTGGCGAAGGCGTTCAACCTGAACGTCACCGAGGAACTGCCGTTTTGTTCCGGCCTGACCTGCACATCAGCAAAATCCTTGCCAGTGACAACGGGTCTGCGCGCGATGATGTAAAACAGCGCAGGATCCTGTCGAGAGGGCACCAGCATGTTGCCAGTACCCGGATCACTGTCAGCATCGGCAGAGGTGCCTATGACGGTATGAAAGCCAAGCCGCGCCGTTGCACGCAATAACGATATGATTTCATCGCTTTGCATAGGACCTATGACCGCCACGCCAATGCGCGCCCCATCCTGATGCGCGACAAGAACATCACTTGCCCCTGCCTCATAAAGCCTTTGACGCAGAGCATCGACGGTATGCGATAGCGTCACCGCGTCAAGCGTTGCAATCTGCGCACTATTCAGCGTGATCATCAGCATCGCCCCTTTGGTTTGCACGTCGATGTTTGTCTGTGCAGCGGCCACCGGTGCACCCAAGGCGCGCACAATCTCAGTCGCAGTTTCAATCCCTGCTTCATTGGTGATCGATACATGCAACTGGCCGGGTGGGCTGTCCTCGCGCACAACAAAGCCCACGTCATCGCGCGCGGCGGCCAATGCATCACGCACGCTGGGCCAAAAGTCATCCAGCGCGGCCGCATGCGCCTCGGCCAGATCAACCTCAAGCACCAGATGCAAACCATCTTGTGGCGGTGTATCTGCATAACTGTTCGTGGGCATCGCAAAAGCCACGCACAGGACAACAGCAACACAAGCAAGAAATGAACGGCTGGCCCAGTTCACCTATCTAACGGCCATGTGCATCGTTGGAGAAAGATCATCCCAAGCAGCATGACCATGATCCTGCAATGCTTTGCGGTGGGCCCGCGCCAATGCGCGGCCTTCCTGCAATCGCAGGAAACGGGCTACGGGCGGGCCGTAAGCCTGCGGGCCAAGACGATCATAACCGGGGATAAGGTTGCGCACTTCGCGCCGCATGCCGCGTCCAATAATACGCATGGCATAAGGTCCGGGATAAAAGCTTTCGGTCAGCACACCTTCGGCCTTCATTAACGCATGCTGGTCCAGCAAAACCGAAACATAGGTGATCTGCCGCTTGCCTTCCATGATACGAACACCGGGCAGTGGCGTCATCCCGCGTGCGACAGGCAGGACATTTGGGGTACCAAACAACCGTTCAGACAATGGACCACTGAAATACATCCGATGACCCGGCGAAACGACAAGATCGCGCCGGGGCAGATCTGGCCCAAGGCTCTCTTTGGCAAAACAGACCGGGCGTTGATCGGTTTGCTGATCGCCGAAGCGAAGCGTACGTATACCGACCCAGAGAACGGCGCGCGGCACATCACCATCGGTCATGACCTGCATACCCGGCAGCAGATCCTCAACCGTAATTAATCCGTCGGGCGTCTCGACCTGCGTTCCGGCAGCAAGGCACGGAAAAGACGAATTCGCGACCACCGCATCGAAATCCAGATTGCCGTCGTCGTCGTCGACACCTTCGACCGCGTTTTGATCCACTTGACCATAGTCGACCGTTGTTGGCCCTTCAGGGACGCCACCTACATCGATAACAATATTCTGCTCACCGTTCTGACCGGGAATAATCAGATGCTCATCACCTGACGCCATCCCCTGCTCCAGATCAGGCTGGATAGTTCTGTTGTCGACAATGACGTTGCCGTCTTGATCAGTAATGGTCACCCTTTGACCATTTTGAAATTGGTCAGCACCGTTCGTTTGAAAAACCTCAATGGTGTAGACGTCGCTACTTGACCCTAAAGCGGTCACATCGCTCAGCTCTACGACACGGTCCTCGTTATTGCCCGACGCGAACAAAGACGAATAAGAGCCGATTTGATCACCGCTAATGGTCAGTATTTCATCTGGCTCCATTACGGCCTCCTTACATTTACAAAAACATCACTGCGATCTGACTGTGTTTCGCGGGTTCACTTGGCCTGCGCGATGAGGCATATCACCGTCACTGAAACGATGCAAAAGGAACGATGCCATGCATGATATTCGCACCATCCGTGACAACCCCGCTGCCTTTGATGCGGCATTGTTTCGTCGTGGGATTGCGCCGGTATCGTCCCAAATCCTCGCCATGGATGAAGCGCGCCGCGCCAAGATTTTGGCCGCCGAGACAGCACAGGCCGAGGCCAACAAAGCCGCCAAGGAAGTGGGCGCCGCAAAGGGCCGCGGTGATGAAGCCGAATTCGAACGACTACGCGCATTGGTAGGTGAAAAAAAAGCCCAGGTTGCGGCTCTGAACGATGAGGCAAAGGCAGAGGATACCGCCCTGAAAGATATGCTCATGGGTATTCCAAACCTGCCCGATGACAGCATCCCTGATGGGGCCGACGAAGATGATAACGTCGAAATTCACCGTTTTGGCGCACCAAAGAACTTTGCGTTCGACCCGGTCGAACATTTTGACATCCCCGCCATCCGTCCTGGCATGGATTTTGAAACTGCGGCCAAACTCTCTGGAAGCCGCTTTGTTCTGCTTTCTGGCGCCGTCGCTCGTCTGCATCGCGCTTTAGCGCAGTTCATGCTGGATGTGCATGTAGAAGAACATGGGCTGACAGAAACAATGACACCTGTGCTGGTGCGTGAAGAAATGATGTATGGCACGGGCCAGTTGCCCAAGTTTGGTGAAGACAGCTATCAGACCACGAACGGCTGGTGGCTGATCCCTACGGCCGAGGTGACGCTGACCAATATCGTCAACGGTCTGACGGTTGACGAAAGCTATCTGCCCCGCCGCTACGTGGCACATACACAATGCTTCCGCTCCGAAGCAGGGTCTGCCGGGCGCGACACATCCGGCATGCTGCGCCAGCACCAGTTCGAAAAGGTCGAAATGGTCAGCGTCACCAAGCCAGAGGATAGTGCCGCCGAACACGACCGGATGACGGGCTGTGCCCAAGCGATCCTTGAAAAGCTGGAACTGCCTTACCGCACTGTGGTGCTCTGCACAGGTGACCTTGGCGCTGGGATGCGCAAGACCCACGATATCGAAGTATGGCTGCCCGGTCAGAACACATACCGCGAGATCAGTTCTGTGTCTGTTGCAGGCGACTACCAAGCACGTCGCATGAACGCGCGCTACAAGCCCGAAGGCGGTGGCAAACCGCAGTTTGTACATACGTTGAACGGCTCAGGGTTGGCCGTGGGCCGGGCGCTGATCGCTATTGTCGAAAACGGACAGCAAGCGGACGGATCGGTTGATCTGCCCGCCGCATTGCTCCCTTACTTACGGGGCAAGACCCGTATCAACGCAGACGGCCAGTTGGTCTAGTGATCTGATGGAAGCGCTGCATTCCGTGGCGCTTCCCACCCTCGTGGGCGCAGTGAGCTGTCTACTTCGTGGGTCGGCAGGCCGTCGCGGGCGACCAGAAAGTCACGCAGCGCATCCAGCTCTGATACAGCGCGGCCCTCCAAATCGTCTTTGACGAAGTTCAGCGTATCCGGACGATATCCTGCATCCGCCCGAAACCGATCCAGCGTCGCTACCGCAATGTCCTCAACCTCTTTCGGACCGCTGCGACAGGCCTGCAATCCATTTAACAAAAACCCGGATATGCCAACAGGGCCGAATTTATTGTCCAATGCCTCTGTCACCGGGTCAAAGCGCACCGCCACCCGGTCAAATTCGCCCCAGTCGATGCGCAAACCAGCCTGTTCTGCCCCTTGCGTGACCCAGATCAACGGGACGGATGACAGCCCTATGCGTGACCCACCCCCACCGACAGAGCCGTGATTGCCCGGAAACCATTGCTGCATATACAATGGGGTTTCGCGGGTATCATCGTCGCTGTTCAAGCGATCTAGATTGGCCCATGGTGACGCGGGAAAGGTCTTGCGCCGTTCATCAATGGCAATGGCATGACGGGCAGCGCTGACAGAGCGGCTAAGGTCGGCATCATGGAATTGATATTTTGCATTAAACCTCTTGGCACCCGGCAAAAATGCCGGAATGCCAAGCGCCTTGACCGTATCCCAGACCCCCAGATAGGCAATTTTAAGGTTAATGGCCGCCGTATCACCCCGGTCCAAGCGCCATTTGAACTCGGATGCGCTGGTCGCCGTGTAGGGCGCAAAATCTTCGCGAAACAGATAGCTGGATGGATCATCTGGCTTTGTATCTTTGTCACGGCTGACGTAACGGGCAATCGCTTCTGGGATGCGCGCAACATGGCGGCGTGGCGGGATACCGCATGACCGGATCAAACCGGCTAAGGACCGCGCCGCGAAACCACCCCGCGAAAATCCGAAAATATAGACCTCATCGCCGGGCTGATAGGCAAAAACAAGGTCGCGGTAGACGTCCTCGATCAGGTTCAAAAGCCCCCACCCCAAAGCACCGCCAAAGACTGTGTCCATCTTCTTGCCCAGCCAGTTGTTTCCCGCACCAGAGCCCACGCCAGGTGAGTAAATCACTTGCTGGGTGTTGCCCTCATCGTCGCTGCCAAAAATGCAGCGTGACAGGCGCACAACATTCGTCGGGTGTTCCGCATCGGTCCGGTTCCACGTGCCATCAATAAAAATCGCAATACGTTTCATGGTAATGTCCTTGGCTAAATGGCCAAAGTCTGACCCAACGTCAGCCCATCAACAAGTCGGCTTTTCCCGACCTTGGGATGGAACCGCATCAGACCGGTCTATGTTGGTAAATATGAAACAGATTTATGCCGCTCTGACGCTTCTCTTCACCGCCAGCTTTGTGCTGTCCCCCGCCCTGACCAGCCCCTTCACCGGGTTTCGCGCCGATCAACTGCCGATCCCACAGATTGACCCACCGATCCAGCCCGAAGGCTATGCCTTTGCGATCTGGGGACTGATCTATGCCTGGCTTGTCGCATCAGCGGTTTACGGCATGGTCAAACGGCTGCGGGACGCCGCATGGGACTGGGCGCGCAAACCATTGATCCTGAGCCTCGCTGTTGGCACCCCATGGCTTGCCATTGCCAATGCAAGCGCGATTTGGGCCACCATATTGATCTTCGTGATGGCCATCACCGCCGTGGCGGCGTTGCTACGTGCGCCTGACACAGATTACTGGGCCTTCAAAGCGCCGGTGGCCATCTATGCAGGTTGGCTGACGGCGGCCTCTTTTGTGTCGCTGGGCACGACCGCTGCAGGTTATGACGTGCTGACAGATGCGACAGGCTGGGCCTATATCGGCATCATCGGTGCCTTGGCTGTCTCAAGCACCGTGCTGCTACGCAGGCCCGCAGCGCCTTATGGATTAACAGTCATCTGGGCGCTGATCGGGATTATCGTGGCCAATGGCACGGGCGCATGGATCGTCAGCGCCCTCGCTGGCACCGGCATCGTCATCCTACTGACCCTGATCGCTGCGACACGCGCTAACGGTCGCTCGGCCCCTTCTTGAGATGCTTTGACAGGCGTGACGGCTGCGATGACTTTTTATCTTTATAAGGGTTCTTGTCACCCTGATCGCGCAGGAACAGCCGAATGGGTGTACCCGGCATATCAAAATCGGCGCGTAAACCATTGATAAGATAACGCTTATAGCTTTCAGGCATTTGATCGGGATGCGAGGTCATCACCACGAACGCAGGCGGACGCGTCTTCACTTGCGTCATATACCGCATCTTGATGCGCTTGCCGCCGGGCGCAGGTGGCGGGTGCTGTTCCAGCATACCCGTCAACCACCGGTTCAGGTGCGCAGTCGATACACGGCGGTTCCAGACCTCATGCGCGCGCATGATGGCTTGCTGCAAACGGTCGAGCCCCTTGCCAGTCTTGGCAGAAACAGTCACCAAAGGCGCGCCGCGCAACTGCGGCAAAAGACGTTCAAAATCTTGACGTAACTCTTTGAGCTTACTTTGCTTTTCGCCTTCGACGTCCCACTTGTTTGCGGCCACGACAACAGCACGGCCCTCACGCTCGGCCAAATCAGCAATCCGCAAATCCTGCTGCTCAAACGGGATTTCCACGTCGAGCAGTACAACAACAACCTCGGCAAACTTCACCGCGCGCAGACCATCAGATACAGACAGCTTTTCCAGCTTTTCCTGCACCTTGGCCTTTTTGCGCATGCCCGCCGTATCAAAGATACGCATCGGAACGCTGCCCCAGTCCTGCTGGACAGAAATTGCATCTCGGGTGATCCCAGCCTCTGGACCGGTCAGCAAACGCTCTTCTCCGATAATTTTGTTGATTAGCGTGGATTTACCAGCGTTCGGGCGCCCCACAACAGCGATCTGCAAAGGCTTAGCGCGCGTTGGCACACGCGCCGCATCCTCATCATCATCGCCAACATCAACATCGACCTCGGGTGCATCAGCCGCCGCCTGCTCTGCGCGCGCGTCCGCAATCGGACGCAGCATGTCCATCAACTCGCCCATGCCTTCGCCATGTTCAGCAGACATGCGGATCGGCTCGCCCAGACCCAGTGAATAAGCCTCAAGGATAGAGGCATCGGCCGCTTTGCCTTCGCCTTTGTTCGCAGCCAAAATCACATTGGCGTTCTTCTTGCGTAGGATATCGGCAAAGACCTCATCCGCAGGCAGCACCCCTGCCCGCGCGTCAATCATAAACAAACAGACGTCAGCCATTTCAACCGCACGTTCCGTCAAACGACGCATGCGGCCTTGCAGGCTGTCGTCGGTCGCCTCTTCCAAACCAGCGCTATCGATCACAGTAAAGCGCAGATCCGCAATGCGCCCTTCGCCTTCACGCAGGTCGCGCGTCACCCCCGGCTGGTCATCGACCAAGGCCAGTTTCTTGCCCACTAAACGGTTGAACAAGGTGGATTTGCCCACATTCGGGCGACCCACAATTGCGAGGGTAAAGCTCATCTTAAGGCTCCTGACGGCATGTCTTCCGCGCAGCTACACCAGTTGCAGCTTAACGGAAAGCGTGCAATTGCCCGTTTTTGTTCAGGACGTAAAGGGTCTCACCTGCCACAACCGGGCCAGAGGCGGCACCACCGGGCAAATCAATTTCGCCAATCAATGCGCCAGAGGCGGGGTCAAATTGCCGGATGAACCCATCTGAAGAGGTCACGATCAAACGACCACCCGCCAAAACAGGGCCATAATGCGCAAAGATACGCCTTTGACGGCGCGTCCTTTCCTCATCCTCAAAGGTTGGCAAGGCCGTCCGCCATACCGGGTTGCCGGTGTTCGCATCAAGCCGCACCAGCTCGCCCAGATCATTGATCAGAAACACGGCGTTGCCCACAGGCCAAACCGGGCCTAGGGCCCCTTCGGTCGCAGTCCACGCCCGCGTGCCATCATCCAGATTGATCGCAACGGTACGACCACCAAAGTTGCCAATATAAACACGGTCGCCGTCGATCACCGGATCGCCCGAAATGTCGCTGATGATACCCGCCGCATTCCCCAGACGTTCTCCGGACACGACGGTAGACCAACGCGTCAGCCCGCCGCGCGGGTATGTTGCCAGCACTTCGCCTGATGCGAAGGGGAAAACAACAAATTCGCCACTGACGGCAGGCGATGCCCCACCGGCGTAATTCGCCGTCGATGGCGCACCAGAGCGCTGCCAGCGGATGCGTCCGTTCGTTGTATCAAGCGCCCAGGCTGTGCTGTCGCGCCCGACAACATAGACCAGATCACCACGCAGCGTGGGGGCCGCGTTTGCAGGCGCATCAAGGTCCTGCACCCAGATTTCCGCACCAGTCGCAGCGTCAAGCGCTGCAATCTCGCCAAAACCGGTGGTTACATAAACCTGCCCACCGCCCACAGAGATACCACCGCCAGAGGCATCGCCTGCATTGTCGCGTGTGGGTGTCAGGTTACGGGTCCAGATGGTGGCGCCGTCAACAGAGGTCGCGGTCACCAGCGCGCTGGCATCAACGGTATAGATCACGCCCCCCGCAACAACCGGATGGGATGTGATGCGCGCACGGCTACTATCGCCCGCGCCGATATCTGCGACAAACAAAGGGCTCAGATCAGCGCCAAGGGCGGGATGCGCAATGCTGTGACTTGGGTTGCCGTTGCGGTGTCCCCAGTCCGCGTTCGCGCGGGCTGCGGGGACATTGACCGGTAAGACCTGGTTCTCCGCAGCGGTCTGCGCACGGATATCAAACCGGTCGCCCGGCAAAATCACGTCTTCGTCCCCACAAGCGGCCAAGACAAAAAGGCTCAGAGCGACGGCGATGCTTACTTTTACTCTCAAGGGTCTGATCCAATCTGCGTTTTATTGGGTCACAGGGTCGGGCAAAGGCTCGCCCAATGCCACCATGAGGGTCTGCACCCGCTCAAGCAAGCCACGTGATACGCCAGCGTCTTCCACGATCTGGCGCATGGTTACAATCGCGCCGTCCGTATCACCCTCCGCCAGGGTCATATAGGCAATCTGCTCAAGCGCCAGCAGGCGAAACGGCTGGCCCGGCTGCGACAATGCATCAAGGTTTGCACGGCGCGCGGTTGCATCATCTGACGGCAGCATCGCCGCTTTGAGCGCAGCAACATCGCGGTACATTTCAGGAATGTCAGGGTTGATCGCAACTTCGTTCAGCGTCTGCGCCGATGCGACAGTATCACCCGCTTCTTGCTGCGTCGCTGCGCGCAAAAGCAATGTCACCGCAGCGGCAGCCCCTTCACCCTCGACCTGCGCCATGGCTGCGGCGCGGGCTGAAGGGTCTTGTTCGTCCAGGGCAGTCATCAATGCATCACCTGTGGCCTGGGCCGCATTGCGCGCCTGCGCATTGCGATATTCGTTCCAAGCCGCCCCGCCGACCAGCACAAGAACCGCCGCAACTGCAATCCAGCCATAGCGACGCAAATAGCCATACAGCTTTTCACGGCGCACTTCTTCGGTGACTTCATTGATAAAACTGTCGGTGTCGCTCACCTTGGTCCCCAATTTCTCGCAGGTTTATAAAGGTCTTTGCGGGTACATATCGTGAAGCCAACACAATGAACAAGAGGCCAGCCGCAAATGGGCGGATGAATCCCGCCATCCACACGCAAAAGTGCGCTTGCCGTAACGGCATCTTATGTATAAACTGAACTGAATGGTTTAGTATATTTTTGTGATCCACGTCCTAAGACGCGGCGTAAAAATAAGCAGACCAAGAGAATGGCTGTATGTCTGATATTCGGCCAAAGGGGACAACGACATGAAAATAATACCGGTGATCACCGCCGTTCTGGTTTTGGCTGGCCTTTATATGGTTGTATTTGAACGCGACACGCTGGTCGCATTTGCCCAAGGTCCTGCTGGCGAAGATATTATTGCGGTCGCACCGGATGAGACAGCGGCAGAAACAACAGAAAACGAAGCAGCCCTTGTCGGTGTCGTGGCCACGCATTCGGTTGCTCAGACCATCGACAGTGCGGTCATCCTGCGCGGTCGGACAGAGGCAGCCCGCCAGGTAACCGTTGCGGCAGAAACCTCTGGTCTGGTGATTTCCGAACCGCGCCGTAAAGGGGCGTTCATCAACGAAGGTGAGATGCTGTGTAACCTTGACCCCGGCACACGCGAAGCGTCGCTGGCCGAAGCGCGCGCGCGGCTCGCCGAAGCGCAAAGTCGCGTCCCCGAAGCCGAAGCAGGCGTGATCGAGGCCGGCGCCCGCGTCCGCGAGGCTGAGATCAACCTCAATGCCGCCCAGCGCCTGTCCGTGGATGGCTTTGCGTCCGAGACGCAGCTTGTCAGCGCAGAAGCCGCCATGGAGGCGGCAACCGCCGGTATGCAGGCCGCCCGCTCTGCGGTGACCTCGGCTGAGGCTGGTATCGAAGCTGCGCAAGCGGCTGTCGCCACTGCCGCGCGAGAGATTGACAAATTGGCGATCACCGCCCCTTTCTCTGGCCTGTTGGAAACCGACACTGCGGAACTCGGCTCATTGATGCAAACCGGGTCGCCCTGTGCGACGATCATCCAACTCAACCCCATCAAACTGGTGGGCTTTGTGCCTGAAACCGATGTGTCTAAGGTCAGTGTCGGCGCGATGGCCGGTGCCCGCCTGACCAGCGGTGAACAAGTGGAAGGTCAGGTGACTTTCCTATCGCGCAGCGCTGATGAATTGACGCGCACCTTCCGAGTGGAAGTCACCGTCGAAAATGAAGACCTTGCAATCAGCGATGGTCAGACGGCTGAAATCCTGATCGCCTCTGACGGACGCACCGCACATCTGATCGCGCAATCATCACTGACGCTGGATGATGACGGGGTCTTGGGCGTGCGCACCGTAGCCGAAGGCAACCTGGCACAGTTCATGCCCGTCACCTTGCTGCGCGACACCGCCGAAGGCGTCTGGGTCACCGACCTACCTGAAACGGTTGATATCATCACGGTTGGACAGGAATTCGTGGTCGATGGCGTTCAGATCGCACCAACATTCACGGAGGCCAAAGGATGACTGGACTGGTTGACTGGGCCGCCTCGCGCGCCCGGATGGTTCTGGCCTTCATTGCCCTCTCGCTTCTGGCGGGGGGCATGGCCTATGTCGGCCTGCCCAAAGAGGGTGAGCCGGACATCGAAATCCCTGCGATCTTCGTATCGGTCCCCTTCCCCGGCATTTCCGCCGAAGACAGCGAAACCCTGTTAGTCAAACCGATGGAGTCCGAACTTTCCGATCTGGACGGCTTGAAAACCATGTCCGCGACGGCTGCCGAAGGCTATGCCGGCGTGGCACTTGAGTTTGAGTTTGGCTGGGATAAAACCAAGATCCTTGCCGATATCCGCTCGGCCATGAACAACGCAGAGGCGCAATTTCCAAGCGGTGCGGACCAGTATTCAATCAATGAAATCAACTTTTCTGAATTCCCCATCGTCATCGTCAACCTGACAGGTCAGGTTCCGGAACGCACACTGCTGCGCGTTGCCAAAGACTTGCAAGACCGCATCGAGGGGCTTGATGCCGTGCTCGAAGCGGGGCTTGCCGGGCAGCGTGACGAGATGCTGGAGGTGGTGATCGACCCTCTAAGGCTGGAGGCCTATAACGTTACCGCTGACGAATTGATCAATGTTGTCAGCAACAACAACTTGCTCATCGCGGCAGGTGAGGTCGAAACGGCGCAAGGGACATTTGCGGTCAAAATCCCATCATCTTTCGATGAACCGCAAGACATTTATAACCTGCCCGTCAAAACCAATGGTGACCGGGTGATCACACTTGGCGATCTGGCGCTGATCCGCCTGACGTTTGAAGATCGCGCTGGCACGGCGCGCTTTAACGGGGTGAATACGGTGGCCCTGCAAGTGGTCAAACGCAAAGGGTTCAACCTGATCGACACGGCTGCCCTCGTGAAAGAGGTGGTCGAGGAGGAGCGCGCAAGCTGGTCGCCCGAACTGCAATCGGCCATTCAGGTCGGCACCTCAAACGATCAGTCCCGCAACGTGGCCTCCATGGTCAGTCAGTTGGAAGGGTCGGTGCTGACCGCTATTGCGCTGGTGATGATCGTGGTGTTGGCAGCCTTAGGCACGCGTCCTGCGCTGCTGGTTGGCTTCGCGATCCCAACATCGTTCCTGTTATGCTTTGCCTTGCTGGCGGTGATGGAAATCACCATCTCGAACATCGTTATGTTCGGCCTGATCCTTGCGGTGGGTATGCTGGTAGATGGGGCCATCGTCGTGGTCGAATATGCCGACAAGCGCATCAAAGAGGGCAGCGGCCCGATGCACGCCTATGTCGAAGCGGCCAAACGCATGTTCTGGCCGATCATCTCGTCCACCGCGACGACGCTCTGTGCCTTCCTGCCAATGCTTTTCTGGCCCGGCGTGCCGGGGCAATTCATGGGCATGCTCCCCGTCACACTGATCTTTGTTCTTTCGGCATCTCTGGTCGTTGCACTGGTCTACCTGCCCGTTATGGGCGGCGTGACAGGACGGATGAGCCGCTTGTTCGGCAACGCATCCGATGCGCTACGTGCGCGGCTGCCGTGGTTTGTACGCGCGCTCTTGGTGCTGCCGGCGATCATGGTGGTCTTTACTGGCGCCATGCTCACGCTCAACCCCGGTTATCTGACCGGTCAAGCGGTACAAACCAGCGGACTAAGTGACAGCTTGCCCGGTATGATCCTGTTCCTTATTGGCGCGTTTTTGTTGTCCATCACCATCGGTGCAGCCAAGATCGAACGCGAGGCAAAGACCATCAAGGCAGGCTACCGCCGCACACCCTTTGGCCGTATCATGCACTTTATTGCAGGAAATCCGGTGATGCCGCTGGTCACCGTTGGGGCCGTGGTGTTCATCGTCATTTCGATCTTTGGCTACTATGGCAACAACAACAATGGCGTCGAATTCTTCGTGGAATCCGAACCAGAGCAAGCCATCGTCTACGTGCGCGCCCGTGGCAACCTGTCGCTTGAGGAAAAAGACGATCTGGTGCGGCAGGCCGAAGACATCGTGCTGGCTCACCCCGGTGTTATCACGGCATTTTCCTTCGCGGGCGACGGCGGGCTGAACACGGATGCCAGCGGGGCCAGCATCCCCGGCGATACGGTCGGTCAGGTCCAGCTTGAGACAATCCCTTGGGAAGACCGCGCCGGTATTGCCGAACTTGATGGCGATGTGGTTTTGGCCGAATTGCAAGAACAGCTCAACACGATCCCCGGCATCGAGACTGAAATTCTGGCCCAATCGCGCGGGCCTGCTTCGGCCAAACCGGTGCATCTGCGCTTGAAAAGCGACAACTTTGAAGAGCTGCGCGCGGCCACAAGCATTGCGCGCGCGCAATTCGACCAAACGCCCGGCCTGATCACAATTGAGGATTCGCTCCCCCTGCCCGGCATCGATTGGCAAATCGACGTCGATGTGGAAAAAGCAGGCCGCTACGGCGCGAATGTGGCCACCGTTGGTGCGATGGTACAGATGGTCACGCGGGGCATTCTGCTGGACACCATGCGCGTTGACAGCTCTGACGAAGAAATCGAAATCCGCGTCCGTTTGCCCGAACAAGACCGTGTGCTGTCCACACTTGATAATCTCAAGGTGCGCACAAATCAGGGGCAAATCCCGCTGTCGAACTTCATCACGCGGACGCCTGTTGAAAAGCTCGCCCAGATCGACCGGATCGAACAGAAGCGATATTTCGATGTAAAGGCAGGTGTCGCAACAGGGCTGACAAACCTGAGCGTTGATGGTGAAACCATCGCCGTGGTGCGTATCATCAGCGAAGATGCTACCGGCATGGACCGCTATGATGTGGTGACGCTGCTGGATGACACAACCTTTGCCAGCCTGACGGAACATGTCAACAACGATGATATCTCCGAGACGCCGCTCAACGCAAACGAACGGATCGCTGTACTGACAGAATGGCTTGAAACCACGCCCCTGCCCGCCTCAATCGAATGGGAATGGACCGGTGATCAAGAAGATCAGGCTGAATCAGGCGCCTTCCTGCAAACCGCCTTTGCAGGGGCCTTGGGTCTGATGTTCATCATCCTGCTGGCGCAGTTCAACAGCATCTACAACTCCATCCTTGTTTTGATGGCCGTGGTTATGTCCACAGCGGGTTCGCTGGTGGGGATGCTGGTGATGGATCAACCCTTCTCGATCATCATGACGGGCACTGGGATCGTGGCACTCGCGGGTATCGTGGTGAACAACAACATCATTCTGATCGACACCTATCAGGAATACAGCAAATACATGCCGCGGACCGAGGCGATCACGCGCACAGCAGAGGCGCGTATCCGCCCCGTGTTACTGACCACAATTACGACGATGGCAGGTCTTGCGCCAATGATGTTCGGCCTCAGCCTTGATTTCATGAATGGCGGCTATTCGATCGACAGCCCGACAGCACTGTGGTGGAAACAACTGGCCACCGCCGTTGTCTTCGGGCTTGGGATCGCCACCATGCTGACGCTGGTATTCACGCCATCTATGCTGGCCGTGCGCGTCTGGTTCGTCACTTATGTGCAATGGTTCGCGCAACTGCTCGCGAAACTCTCAATGGGCCGCAGCAGCAAAGCGGCACGCGACTGGGCACTGGCACGTCAGGCGAAACGGATCAAACACCCCGAGTTCATCTGGGACGATGGCGAACCGGCAAAAGCACCGCCGCTTGAATTGAAAGCTGCGGTGCAAGCAGCAGAATAAAGTAAAGGCCCGATATTATTCGGGCCCTTTACTTCATAAAAGTGATGGTTCACCGCTCAAAACGAACGATTTCTGTAAGCCTGCGAAATCTCATACTCGGCGATGCGGTTGTTCCAGATACGCGCATTGTCATTGAAACGATACCGCATGTAACGCGCGGTCGTGATTTCCTCATTCATGTTGCCACCATAGTCTAGCTTTAAGACACCCTGACAACTCGCATCCGCCGGACCATCAAGAATGCTGCCCATTGTCTGATAACGCAGATGCAAACGGTCACATGCAACGTCGTGCGGCACATCTGCCAGCCCTTGCTCTGTCAGGACCCAAAAGGCGTAGGGGGCGCCAATGGACAGATCCGACGATGTCGGGACGCCGTATTTTGCGGTGAACCCAGCGTAAATGTCATCGTTTTCGGGCTCTTCTGTACTCTGATCAGCAAAGAAATAACTGACTTCTATCGCCTCGACCTGATACCCGGTAACCGGCAAACCAATAGACAACTCCACCGTCGCCTGATGCATCTGCGATACACCCAGTGGCGTAGTTGGGGCCTCAAAAGTCATCTCTCTAACATAGCTCATGTCCTTGCTCGGTGATCCAAATGTGATCGGGCGCCTTTCGTGATCAACCAGTGCAAACCCCCGCTCGATCATCGCGCGACACGCAGCGTCCGCCGCCATACCGGTATGCAAACCGAGTATGTCGTCAAAGGGCGCCAATGGTTTCTCATCTGACGGGGACGCCTCTGTTTCGGGCCAAACGTTTGCCTGAAGAACAGCACACTCTACAGGCAGTGCCATCTCGGTCTTGCCTGTAGTCCACACAAAGAAAGCCCCTACACCAGCAACACAGACAATCGTTGCCACGATCAAGATACGCATAGTTAGAACTCCTAAAACATGTGTTTGCTAGCTAATATGAGGGGTGATGCAAAGCAAGCATTTGTAATAACGTGTTTTTTGCTTGATCGCGACAGCGCGCTTATTTTCCAAGTTGATTAATTAACTAATTGGTTTAATAGTAGCCCTATGGACAGTTCAGATCAGCTCGACGCCACATTCTCGGCCCTAGCCCACCCCACTCGACGTGCGATCCTTGCGCGTCTGGCCGAGGGCGAGGCAACCGTGAACACTTTGGCAGAGCCATTCGAGATGAGCTTGCCTGCGATCTCAAAACATATCCGCGTGCTTGAAAAGGCGGGGCTGATCAAACGGGGGCGCAATGCCCAGTTTCGCCCGTGCACACTTGATGCGCAGCCGCTTGCGGCTGTGGCGCTGTGGACCGACCAATACCGTCACATATGGGACGTAAGGTTCGATGCGATGGATCGCATACTCAATAACATGAAGGATGCAAAAGATGAGTGACCAACCAACTTGGGTGCGTTTGCAGCGCACATTCGATGCACCGATCGACAAGGTTTGGAACATGTGGACCGACCCCGACCTCTTTAAGCAATGGTACGGTCCCATGGGCATGCGCGTCCCGACCGCCGAAATGGACGTTCAGGTCGGCGGCACCCGCAAGGTCAACATGACAATGAAAACGCCCGAACGCGAGATGAGCATGTGGTTCATCGGCGTCTATAAAGAAATCAACGCACCACATCGCCTTGTCTACACCGAAAGCATGTGTGAACCCGACGGCACACTGATCCCACCGCAAAGCATGGGCATGCCCGAAGGCAGCCCGGACATCACCGAGGTCATTGTCGAACTCAGCGAGGAGAACGGCAAAACCCAGATGACCATGGTGCACGTGGGCGTGCCCGCTGGCACGGCTGGCGAAGGCGGCTGGAACCAAGCACTGGATAAGCTGGGGGAGATGATCAACAGTCAGGGCTGAGCGACACCATGAGGGGCTCAATTGATCGCAGAGCGCTCTTTAGTTTAACTTTCCGCGGCAGCGCGAATGCCCCCCTTTATGATACTGTGTCACAGACACTGTGTCTTGGCGGGGTGACCTAAAATCTGTATCTAAGTGGTATGGAGCGCATTCTTATCTCAGCTTGTCTTATTGGCCGTCCAGTACGCTATAATGGGACGGCCAAAGCATGCGGCAGCGACGACATCTTGGCCCGCTGGAAGACCGAACATCGGCTCGTATCAATCTGCCCGGAAATTTCCGTTGGCTTCCCGACGCCACGACCACCTGCCGAAATACGTGGGCCCATCAACGGGTCCATGGGTGATTTTCAGGGATCAGATGTGCTTGCAGGACATGCATCTATCGTTGAAGACACTGGCAGGGATGTAACAGAGCTATATGTAAGAGCGGCCCACGAAACTGTTGTATTGGCGCAGGAAAAAGGTTGCCGTCACGCTGTTCTGACAGATGGCTCGCCGTCTTGCGGCTCAAGCTTCATTTACGACGGAACTTTCTTGGGAAAAACAAAACAAGGTAGTGGGGCCACGGCAGCAGCGCTAGGGCAGGCCGGTATTCAGGTCTGGGCAGAAACAGATATTGAAGCTCTGGATGCAGTGCTAAAGGCGGCGTCTTTTACAGAGTAAAAAAACAAGATCACGATATGCTCCACGGGGGTCGTATAAAACCCGGTCCTAAGCCGTTTCCTCTTCAGACTGGCGGTTCCACAGGTTTGCATAGCGTCCTTGGCGCGCCAGCAGATCGTCGTGGCGACCTTCTTCGACGATCACGCCATCTTCCAGCACCACGATGCGGTCTGCATCCGCAATCGTGGACAGGCGGTGGGCAATCGTGATGACCGTGCGCCCCTGCCCCATGGCTTTCAATTCGGCCTGAATCTCCATCTCGGTCTCAGTATCCAAAGCGCTTGTCGCCTCGTCCAGTAGCAGGATCGGCGGGTTTTTCAGCAAGGTCCGCGCAATACCGACCCGCTGTTTTTCGCCGCCAGACAGCTTGAGCCCGCGTTCACCCACCGTCGTTTGATACCCATCCGGCAGGCTGGTGATAAAATCATGAATCTTGGCCGCCTTGGCCGCCGCGATGATCTCATCCTCTGATGCCCCCGGACGACCATAGGCGATGTTGTAGTGCACCGTATCGTTAAAGAGCACAGTATCCTGCGGGACAACGCCGATCTGCGCATGCAGACTGTCCTGTGTCACATCGCGCACGTCTTGTTCGTCAATCAACAGCGCCCCATCGCCCACATCATAAAATCGGAACAGCAAGCGCCCGATGGTCGATTTGCCGGACCCTGATGAACCGACAATGGCAACGGTCTGCCCCGGTAGCACATCAAGGCTGACACCCTTCAGGATGGGCCGGGCCGCATCGTACCCAAAGGTCACACCCTGCAAGGCCACACGACCGCCATTCACCTCCAACGCCTTCGCGCCCGGCTTGTCCTTCACCTCGGCGGGCTGTTCAAGCAGATCAAACATATCCCCCATATCAATCAATGCCTGCCGTATTTCCCGGTAAACGGTGCCAAGAAAGTTCAAGGGCATGGTGATCTGGATCATATAGGCGTTTACCATCACGAAATCGCCCACTGTCAGATCGCCACGTTGCACGCCAAAGGCCGCCATCACCATGACAGCCACCAAGCCGCCCGTGATCAGGACCGATTGCCCGAAATTCAGGAAGGCCAGTGAATAATTCGTCCGGATCGCCGCGTTTTCGTAATTGGCCATCGCCACATCATAACGGTCCGCTTCCCATTGTTCGGCACCAAAGTACTTAACCGTTTCAAAGTTCAGCAGACTGTCGATGGCCTTCTGGTTGGCGTCCGTGTCTTGGTCATTCATCTCTTTGCGGATTTTAACCCGCCATTCAGTCACCTTGAAAGTGAACCAGACATAAAGCGCGATCGTCAGAACAACGGTCGCTAAATACCAGACATCAAACAGAAAAAACAAAACGACCGAGATCATCAACAACTCAAGCACCAGCGGTCCCATTGAGAACAGCAAAAAGCGCAGCAGGAAATCAACGCCCTTCACCCCGCGCTCGATAATCCGCGACAGTCCTCCGGTTTTGCGGGTGATGTGATAGCGCATCGACAGGCGGTGGATATGAGTGAATGTTTCAAGCGCCAGCTGACGCAGCGCACGTTGCCCCACCTTGGTAAAGACGACATCGCGCAATTGTTGAAAACCCACGGTCATCAAACGCGCCAACCCATAGGCCAGTGTCAGACCAACAGCACCAAGACCAAGCACCGTAGCTGCATCCGCCCCCTCAGGCGCCAGCGCATCCACGGCCTGCTTATAAAGAACCGGCGTGCCCACCGCGATCAGCTTGGATATCATCAAAACCGCCAAGGCGATGATGACGCGCCGTTTAACCCAACCCTGCCCCTCTGGCCAAAGGTAGGGCACAACGCGGCGGATCACGCTCCAACCTTGGATTTGGGCGTCGTTCAGATTGGCTTCGGTTTTGGCTAGGCCACGCATAAAAACTCCACAACAGCGAACGTCCTACCTAGGGTCGGGGGACATGGATGACCAGAGGCAGGTGGCCTATTGCGTGATCTCCGGCATACGAAAAATCTGGCCGGGGTAAATCAGGTCGGGGTCGCGGATCAGGTCGCTGTTGGCCTCGAAAACCTCGACAAAGAAAATGCCGTTGCCAAGGTTTTCCTCCGCAATGGCCCACAGCGTGGCGCCGGGTTGCACTGTGCGCACGGCAACCTCGAACCCTTCGACAGATGTTTCCTCTGCCAGGACGGCGGCGACATCATCGGGTTCTTCGCGTTTAAAGGGCGTCTCAAGACGCGATACAACGTCACCGGCGGTGTCAACCTCATCAATGCGCAGGGTGTAAACGCCCGTATCAATGTCGGGCAAATCAATGCGCCAATCACCACCTTCGGTGACAGGGGATGCCGTCAGCGGTTCATTATCAATATAGACCTGCACTGCACCATCACCGGTCGCGCGCCCTGAAAGCTGCACCTCGCCTTCCGGGTCATAGGTGATCGCATCAAGGGCGACATTGGCATCAACTTGCGGGCTTTCCAAAGTTGGCGCCCCCTGCACCACGCGGATCCCACCCGCATCGGCCTGCAATACGGTCGGCGGTGCCGGAGCAGCGACAGGAGCATCCACGACCGGGGCGGAAGGTGCCTCGGGGGCATCACCGACCGGGGTGTCTGTCGGTTCCTCAGGCGCGGGTGCGGCAGCCACAACCGCTGGCGCTGCAATCGGGGCCACAATATAGCTGGTCGTCGATGCAACCGCAGCCCCCTCTGGATCAGCCAGCAAAGACAGGCGGCGCGGTTGATCAGAAGGGCCTGCAACCGGCAAAGACACAAAACTGCCAGAGCCATCCGCCTGCACCCGGTCAATCGCCGCACCGGCAAGCATCACATCGACGGTTTGTCCGGGTAATGCGCGCCCGGCGATAACGATACTCCCGTCAGTTTCGACACGAAACGTATCAAAAGCAGGCGCTTGAGGTTCAGGCACCTCGGCAGCGACCTCTGTGGTGTCATCAGCCTCTATCGTGGTTTCGGCTGCGGCATCATCGCCTGCAGCTACCGGCGCATCGGCAATATCGGGCTGTGGCATCAGCACGAAAATAACCAGACCAATGACCGCAGCCGCGATCCCGCCCAAAACGACAGGCTTTGCGCCTGATTTCGCCTCTTCTGTCACGTTTTATCCCTTTTGCAGCGCCAATCCATGGCCGACCCATCCGCGATGGTTGAGCCACCTTACCAACGCCGCTATGACCGGTCAAAGTGAAGCTAGCCCAAAGGGATCAGAATGTCTGAAAATCTAAAATCGGTTTGTGTCTATTGCGGGTCGCGCGACGGCAACGCGCCTGAATACGCACAGGCTGCAACTGATACCGGACAGATGCTGGTCGCGAATGGCTGGCGTCTGGTCTATGGCGCAGGCGACGTCGGGCTGATGGGCCGCGTCGCCAACGCAGTGCAAGACGCGGGCGGGCAGACCTTTGGCGTGATCCCAACCCACCTGTTGGATTGGGAAGTAGGCAAGCGCGACCTCGATCAGTTTGTCATCACCGAGACGATGCACGAGCGCAAGAAGGTCATGTTCATGAACGCCGATGCGGTCGTCGTATTGCCCGGTGGTGCGGGATCACTGGATGAGTTTTTCGAAGCGCTGACATGGCGGCAGTTAAGATTGCACAACAAACCGCTGATCTTGCTAAATATCGACGGGTTCTGGGATCCGCTGTGCGATCTGCTGCAACATGTCGTCGACAATGGCTTTGCAGGTGACGACATCCTTGGTTTTGTGCAAGTGGCTGAAGATGTGGACGATCTGCAAGAAAAGCTACGCAGCAGTTTTTAACAAATTTGAAGGCTTCCTCAGACATACGTTCGAGACAGCCACCCCTTGCCGCGCCTGATCGGCAAATAGTTCAAAACCACATATCCCGTACCGTACGGCCATCGCGCGGAAGGTCTTTGAAACTGTCGTACCCCTCGAAGTGACGGATCGGCAGCGCGTTGATTGATGCGGGCGCAGCCATCCGAACGTTTACAGCGGCCCGCTTGCGCCCGTTTTCGTCGGCGGCACAGCCCACGTAATGCGTCACACACCCGCAATTCATACAAAAGTGGAAATCAATGTCCCCGCTATCATCACGCCGATACGTCATCGTCTGCCCGGTCGCTTCAATATCATCGCCCTCGTAGCCATAGGCCCACATGGCGCCATAGCGACGACAGATCGTGCAATTGCAGGTCGTCACCGACCTAGGCATCATACCCAGTGTCCAGCCAACCGCACCGCAATGGCATGTTCCTTTCAACATATATCGACCTCCGTTCTGAGCATTATCGATGATCCTGAAGATGAATGCGATCCACCATATCGATAGTGCGTCGACGCTACCTCAGTCAGATCTGGCAATCCAGAACGCCATCAGGCGTTAGGGTCAGGACCCCGTTGTCGTTCCAAACTTCGTCCGGTTTTGACGAAAGGGCGCTTTCAACCTCAGGATCGCTGAACGGCCAGCACGCCAGCAATGACGATAAGAGCAATACCAGCCAGTGCCATATTGTCAGGCCGCTCAGCAAAAAACAAAGCCCCCCAGATCAGGGCGAACCCGACATAAGCGAAATCGAACGTACCGACTGTTGATGCGGGCGCCGCTTGGTAAGCCACAGCTGTTCCGACAGAAGCCATAAGGATCAGGATAGCCAGAATACCAGTCGTCAGCCACGCGTCTGATCCCATGGTGGTCCAATCTGGCGATAGGAACCCTACCGCTCCAACAGGAAAGAGCCAACCGACCAGCAACCCTGTGAAACCGACAAGGACAAAAGCCGCATTAAGACCAAGGGCAAGCGTAGCAGGATTCTCATTACGGCACTTGGTGCGTGTCAGGATCATCGCCAAGGCATAGAGCACAGCCGACAAGATGGGGAGCAACGCGGACCAGACAAAAGCGTCACTGCCGGGTCGCAAAACAAGAAGTATACCGATGAACCCGACTGCGACGCCCACCCATTGGGATCGCCCGACGGTTTCCCCACCAAACAACGCGGCAAAGGCCACGATGAAAAGCGGCAGAGTATAGTAAGCCGCCGCCGCAACAGCCAACGGAAGGAGCGGCAGCGCCAGATAATAAGCAATCCACATCGCAGTCAGCAAAAGAGATCGTATTGCGATCCAGCCAACCGATCTCGGAGCCAGACGAGTTCTGCTAAAGAAAACAAGTGCTGCGCCAAGAAGAACAGGAAAAGCCAACAAAGAGCGCACAAAAAAGAGTTGCCATAGCCCCATTCCACCGCCGCCACCGAGCGACTTGATCAGCGCGTCGCCCAAAGACAAAGCCAAAACCGTTCCGACAATCGTCGCGACACCCAAAGGCACATTGTCGGGACGGTGGATTTCGGAATGACTGGCCATAATGAAATGCTAGCCCGATGCGATCTGATTCACCATAGAATGCAGAAATCCGTTCACGTTACCGCATAGATGACCGCTGGTTCTTTCAGGCCTGTACTGCAAACAGCCCGAACACGAGCAATCATAAAACCCGCAACATGGCGGCCCAGTATTTGCGTCCTATAACGCAGACATCAGTTCAGCATAGCGGGTCAGGGAAATATTCGATCCGCATGCGATGATCCCCACATGTTGGCCTGCCAGATCATCCTTCAGCGGCCCGACGATAGCGGCAAGCGACGCCGCACAAGCGGGCTCTGCCGTGATCCGCAAGAGGTTTTGATAAATATCCATCGCCGCCAGCATCTCCCGGTCGTCGATCTTGACGATCCGGTCAACATGCGCCCGCGCCACACCATAGGTCAGCGGCATCGCCAAAGGCGCGCCAAGGCTGTCAGCAATGGTGGTTACTTTTTCAATCCGCACTGGCTCACCGGCGACAAAGCTTTGCGACATGCTATCTGCACCAAAAGGCTCCACCCCGATGACGCGCGCGTCCGGGTTCATCTGTTTGATCGCACACGCCATCCCACTGATCATCCCGCCACCACCAATGGGGATCACATAGGTCTGAATCTGTGGGACTTGCCGGGCATATTCATAACCACAAGTGGCCGCACCCAGCACCATATGCTCTGCCTCAAAAGGATGCATCAAGCTCCGCCCGCTTTCGGCCGCTGCGTTCATCGCCGCAAAGGCTGCGGCCATATCATCATGCAAGGTCACAGTGGCCCCCAGCGCCTCGCAACCCGCTATACGCGCCGGGTCGGTCGCTTTGGGCATGGTGATCAGTGCATCGACGCCAGCCGCCCTTGCCGCCCAGGACACACCCAGCGCATGATTACCACCGCTGGCCGCAACGACGCCTGCAGCGCGCTGATCCGCCGTCAAACGGCGGATACCCAGCAAAGCGCCACGCGCCTTGAATGCCCCTGTCTGCTGAAAAAGCTCAAGCTTGACGGTGACACCAGCACATTGCGGTAAAACACCGTCCCAACGCGCCGCGGTCAGCGGTAGCACGGGCGTCTCGATCAGGTCCGCCTGCACCTCTGCTTTGGCCGCGATGATCTCATCCAAACTTGGTCCAGTCATCCCAATCTCCCACGCAAAAGGCCCGTCAGACAGATGTCCCACGGGCCTTGCAGATTGTCCAGATGATCGGGGATTACATGCGCGAGGCGACGTTTTCCCAGTTCACCAGATTATCAAGGAAGTTCGTTAGATAGACAGGACGCTTGTTGCGGAAATCAATGTAGTAGGAATGCTCCCACACGTCACAGCCCAACAGAGCGGTTTGGCCAAAGCAAAGCGGATTGACACCGTTTTCGGTCTTGGTCACGGCCAGCGATCCATCAGCGTTTTTGACCAGCCAGCACCAACCGGAACCAAACTGCCCGGCACCTGCGGCACTGAACTGCGATTTGAACTCATCGACAGAACCGAAGTTGTCCACCAACGCTTTTTCCAGTTCACCCGGCATCGCACTGTCGCCCGGTCCCATCATTTCCCAAAACTGGTTGTGGTTCCAAAGCTGGCTGATGTTGTTGAAAATCCCATTCTGGGCAACAGCGGCCTTGTCATAGGTGCCGACGATGATGTCTTCGAGCGTTTTCTCTTCCCACTCAGTCCCCTCAATCGCCTTGTTGCCATTGGTGACATAGGCGTTGTGGTGCAGATCGTGGTGGAACTCGAGTGTTTCGGCTGACATGCCTTTGGACGCCAGCGCGTCATGTGCATAAGGAAGATCGGGGAGTGAGAATGCCATGTGATCGGTCTTTCTGTGTTGAGGAAAGTGATAAGGGTTTAGATGTCACATGCGACGCGAAGGTCAAGGGGGTGGTCGGACGCCGTGGGTCTTTGACGGCGTGAAAGGGAGCTACGCGGACGAAGTGAACTTTCGCTGCACCTGCGTCAATGTCTGCATTGGGAAATGACGGGCTAGTAAAGTATGAAGGGCGAATGAACCTTGATCCATATCTGACCCTCTTCTCAGTCGAAAATCCTATCTCTTTGGCTGAAACCCCTCGTGCTAAGCTTTGGCGCGTTGAAAGACATGATGGACCCGCAGTCCTAAAGGTGTTTTCGGCAAGAGGTCTCAAGGTTGGCGATACCATTGGAACAAGGCTCTTGCGGCTCTGGGATGGTGACGGGGCCGTGCGTCTCATTGACGAAAGCGAAGATGCCATTCTCATAGAGTGGCTCGATGGCAAGTCTCTAGCTGCGACAGTGAGAAAGGGACAAGACGCGATTGCGGCACAGGTCATCGCGGAGATATCGCTGAAGTTGCATCGTCCTCCAGCAGACGGCTACATAGCTCTTGAAGATCATTTTGGAGGTGCGCTGTTATCTACCAAGATTGAAAGCTTCCCTAAGCAACAACAGCCCGCGTTCGCTCGGGCGCAGGCTTTGCTCAAATGGCTTCTGGTAACAACCGAAAGCCCAAAACTGATGCATGGCGATCTGAATTTCGACAACATTATTCAATCGGACCGTGGTTGGTTGGCTATCGATCCAAAAGGGATCATCGCTGACCCATGTTACGAATTCGCGGTGGTTTTTCGTAATCCCACCAACGAACCAGATCGCGTTGCCACGCCTGAACGGATGCTGGAACTTGCACGGCTATTCGCTTTGCACACCAACCTTAGCGAAGAACGCATCCTACAGTTCGGATTTGCGCATGTGGCTATGTCGCTCGCATATCACTTTCGCCGCGCGTCAACACTTTCGAAAACGGACCTTGCAATTTTTACATCATTTGATGGTCTGTCACTTTCTCCGCCATCTTGAATGCAAGTGGACGGAGTGGACCTTGGCCAAGTCCCGCTGCCGGTAACATCGAAACGTCACAAACGGCGGCTGACTCCGATGACAGAGATTTATGAGTACACCCTTACTTCTTATCTGTCAGAGGCAGTAGACTGATTTCTTGCGTCCAAGACTGTGATGATCCAATCCATTTCTGTTTCCTGGGAGCTATCTGATTTCGTTGATCGACTGTACCGAGCCTAACTCCATATAGTTTTGGAACCTTCGCCGACAGAGGTAGAGTAAATTGGAGATCCGCAGTCCCCGCAGAAGGTTTGCTCGCGCTTTTTACCGCTATCTCCTGTTTTTACGTAAGTTTTGGGTTCACCTGTAAGAAACTTGAAGGCTCCCCTTTCGGTCATTGCAACAGTTCGAAATGCGGAGCCGGACAAACTCTGGCAGTCAGTGCAGTGACAGATCACCACGTTTTCAAGGTTTATCTCTCCCTCGTAGGTGATCTTTCCACAATGACAGCCACCAGTTATCTTCATTCCCACCTCCGCTTTTGTGGGCAAGGTTGTGCGAGTAGATCAGAAGCACAGCTCAGTTTCGCCAATTCGGGCGATATCTCTGCCAACAGCCATTACAACATCGCGAAGCATTTGTCGAAAACGGCTCGCATAACTTTTTCGCCGCGATCGGTGCGAATGGCTGGTTCGTGATCAGCAGACCTTCGTGACCTGCCGTCTGAAATGCTTAAAGGCGGGACGAAGTTACCATTGATCAGTTTCGTCTCAATGGCCGCTTCTGGAAACGTCGAGGTGTTCAGCAAGTTAGAACGTCGACGCCACACTGTCATTGCGTAATGTATTGATAGATCATTTCTAGGTTGCGTTGATGGCGATGCTGACGCTCGCCGCCAAGACCAAAAGGTTCAAAACGATAAGCAGCGCGGCCCCCACAATCGTGCGAAGTGGACTGTCTTTCTCACCAAACAAAAGGGCACCGGCCCGCAGGTATTCACGTTCGGAAATGTCCCCACGATCTCGCATAAACCGCAGCTTTGCCACTTCTCGCGTCACATCATGGTCTTGCTCCATTGTCTAGTCCTTGCGGTTCTTGAAAATGCCAAGACTAGACCAACCGGTACTAGCGACGTGTCGCATACCGTGATCCCAGTCGACCGCCCGCGAAGAGCCGCCACCACGCCTGCCTGCTGTTGCCACCTTCGATAGCAAATGCCCGCCCGCCAGCAGCAGATAGACAAAGACGATGAGTAGGGCTACCGCCACCATTTTTGCATATGTTGGAAAGGCAACAGCCAGCGCCAGAAGCACAAGATTGACAATAAGACACGCCAACAGGTTTCTTATCACGCCGGGAATACGAGAACGCGGCAGTTTAAGAAGCCTACGTTTGCTTTCCTCAAATTCCCATTGTCCAATCTGGTTCGCGCGGCGCTCTTCGGCCAGAAGCAAAAGTTCATGTGCCAGAGCAAGTTGCGTGTTCACTGCGGTCATCCAAAAATATTTGAGACATGTGATCCTATCACGATAAATGTGACCATTTTAGGACGCCTCCCAAAGAGACTGCGACTTCGCATATGAACAATCGATTGAAAACAGGGCACCCCAGTTGGATGCTCTTTGAAATTGTCTTGCAAAGGTCTTCTAAGCTTGTGGAAACGCGCGTCGGCCGTCCTGATGCAGGACTTTCGCTGCGCCGCGAAAAAATGGTGATATGGGCTTCAAGCAGACATGAACCGATACTGTGATTGGCCGCTTTCGTTACCCCAAATGTCCAACCGCTCCCGCCTTGGCCGACGCCGCCAGCAAATCAAACGTATAGCCCGCAACAGACCGAAAGCAGATCACCTCAAAGGTATCCTCGTCACGCATCCAAAAAGCTGCCGCCACCTGCCCTAAACGTGTCCGCCGGAAGTCACCCGGTTTGAACGCATCAGGGTGCAAATCCACAGGGGCCAGCTTGGCGATCACTTCACGACAAAAGGTGCCTTCGACGATCAGCAAGGCGCGCGCGTCGGATACGTTTTCCGCCAGATAATGCTGACCAGCCAAAGCCGCATCAAGCTGCCCAACGGCCTGCGCCGCCTCCGGATAGGGCACCAGAACAAGCAACTCATCCGGCGACATCCAGCACAGCCCTTTGTCACCGTCGCAATTGGCCTGGCCCCGGTCGGGCATCTTCACCCCGGTTATATCAGCACAGACCTTGCGCAATTTCTTATCGCTCAGATCACCGCGCAGGATGATCATACCGCGCAATCCCGCCTCGCGGATTGTGACCTCACCGGGGGCAATTTTGCCTTGCAGTGCGCTGACAGCATTAGACATTCTGCTTCTCCCCGTCTTTGTCATAGAACACCGGATCGACGATCTTGGCACGCACCGTCGTCCCATCGACCTTATTGAACTCAATCACCTCGCCCATGCGTTCCGGTCCCTTATGAACCAGCCCCATCGCGATCCCGCGCTCAAGATTGGCAGAGTAATAGGTCGAGGTCACCCTGCCCTGCGTATTACGTTGCCCATTGGCGTTCTCGCCCTCGGCAATGGCGTAAGCCCCGTCTGGCAGAACGGAACCGTCCTCTGTTGCCAGCCCAACAAGTTTCCAGCGGTCGGGATCGGCCATATGGGACCGCTCATGTGCGCGCTTGCCAAGATAGTCCTCTTTCTTCTTCGACAACGCCCACTGCAGATTAAGGTCTTGTGGGATCACCGTGCCATCGGTTTCGTCCCCGATCATGATAAAGCCCTTCTCAGCCCGCAGGATGTGCAGTGTCTCGGTACCATAAGGCATGATCCCGAACTCCTCACCCGCTTCCATCAGCGCTTCCCAGAAGGCCGCACCCTGCCCCGCAGGCACGGCGATTTCGTAAGACAGCTCACCAGAGAAGGAGATACGGAAGACCCGTGCATCAAAATCACCGATCTTGCCCTCGCGCCATTGCATGAACGGCAGCGCTTCCGCGCTTACATCCATCCCGCCCAACTTGCGCAGCAGCTTGCGTGCATGAGGGCCCACAACGGCAATCTGCGCATATTGCTCGGTCACGTTGGCGACATAGACTTTCCAGTCCCACCACTCGCATTGCAGCCAGTCTTCCATATGTGCGTGGATATGTTCGGCCCCGCCCGTCGTGGTGTGGCACAGCCATGTATCCTCGGCCATGCGCACAACAACACCGTCATCAGACAGGAAGCCATTTTCAGAACACATCAGCCCGTAGCGGCATTTGCCGACAGGCAGCGTCGACATCATGTTGGTGTACATCATATCCAGAAACTTACCTGCATCCGGCCCTTTGACGATCAGCTTGCCAAGGGTCGAAGCATCCAGCAGCCCAAGGTTCTCACGCGTGTTCTTGACCTCGCGGTTGACGGCCGTCTGCACACTCTCGCCGGGACGCACATAGGCAAATGGCCTGCGCCATTGGCCAACAGGTTCGTTGTCGGCACCATTGTTGTTAGACCATTCCGAAACGGGCGTCATGCGAATGGGCTGGAACAGGTCGTCACGCGCGACACCCGCAATCGAAGCCATAGAGATAGGCGTATACGGGGGGCGGAACGTGGTTGTACCCACGTTCGGAATATCGGCGTTCAATGACTGCGAAAGAATCGCGAGGCCATTGATATTGCTCAACTTCCCTTGGTCAGTCGCCATACCTAGGGTCGTATAGCGCTTCGCGTGCTCAACACTCTCAAATCCCTCTTGCGCGGCCAGTTGCACGTCAGAGACTTTTACATCGTTTTGAAAATCCAACCACGCTTTCGCGCGCAATGCGTGGCGCGCGCCTTGCGGCATTAACCAAACCGGAGAAATCGGGCCCTCAGCCGCATCTTCACCCATCGGGGCCTGCGCACCGCGCTTGGTATATCCAGCAGCCTTCGCCGCGGCGCGACCAGCGGCCCAACCATCGCTGACCGCCTCTGCGGTAAACAGGTGGCCATTGGCGACACCGGCAGTGATAACAAAGGCTTGGCCATCTGCGCCGGTAGGCGCGCGTTCGGGGTCAGGGCGGAACATGACTTGATCCGCGTCCCAGTCCAATTTGCCACCGCAGTGCGACCAAAGGTGCACGACCGGGGACCAGCCGCCGGACATGGCCACACAATCGCAATCGATCTCTTCCAGCACAGCACCCTCACCCGCCTGCGCGCAAAGGGCCACGCCGGTCACGCGCTTGCCGCCTTTGACGGATGCAACGCCTTTGCCCATCTCAACGCGAATACCCAGCGCACGGGCGCGATCGATCAATTCACCCTCTGCTTGCACGCGCGCATCGACGATGACAGGCACATCAAGACCAGCTTCCTTAAGAACAATCGCCGTGCGATAGGCATCGTCATTATTGGTGACGACAACAGTGCGATCACCGATGGACACACCAAAATTCACCGCATAGTCACGCACGGCAGAGGCCAAGAGAACGCCCGGCAAGTCATTAGCGGCAAAGGACAGTGGCCGCTCAATCGCACCTGTCGCCGTCACGATCTGTTTGGCACGAATACACCACAGACGGTGGCGTGGGCCTTCGTCGCCGGGCGCGTGATCGGTCAAACGTTCATAGGCCAGCGTATATCCGTGATCATATACACCAGCACCCATACAGCGCAGGCGCATATCAACATTATGCATATTTTCAAGTACTTGAATGGTGTTATTAATCCATTCTTGTGCAGGTATACCGTCAACCGTGGGCGTATCGACAACAGCGCGACCACCCCAATCGGCGGTCTGTTCTATGAGCAAAACACGCGCACCACGCTCGCCTGCTGCCTTCGCTGCGGCGAGGCCGGCAATCCCACCGCCAACAACCAGCACATCGACATGTGTATGGAAGTGTTCGTAGGTATCGTGATCACGATCCTTGGGCGCTTTGCCCAAGCCAGCAGATTTGCGGATGATCGGTTCGTAGACATGTTTCCAGAACGACCGCGGATACATGAACATCTTGTAGTAGAAACCGGCAGGCAAGAACCGCGACAACTGCGTATTGATCGCACCGACATCAAATTCCAACGTGGGCCAGTGGTTTTGCGACGTGGCGGTCAGCCCCTCAAACAGCTCGGTCGTGGTGACACGGGCGTTGGGTTCAAAGGACGCGCCCTTACCCAAATTAACCAACCCATTAGGTTCTTCCGCGCCAGAAGCCACGACACCACGGGGGCGGTGGTACTTGAAGGAACGACCGATCAGCATCTGGTCATTAGCCAGCAAGGCAGAGGCAAGGGTGTCGCCCTCAAACCCCTGCAAGTGCTTGCCGTTAAAGGTAAAAGCGACGGCTTTGTCTTTGTTGATCAAACGGCCCTGACTGGCCAAACGGGTGCTCATTGGAACGTCCCCCATGACCAACCGGGGCGCTTGGCCGTGATTTTATCCTTGATCTCCTGCGGCGGTTCCAGCGTTTGGGCTGGATAGGTGCCGAAAACTTCTAAGGTATTGGTGCAGCGGGCCGCCAGAAACCACTTGCCGCACCCATAAACATGACGCCAGCGTTCAAAATGCACGCCTTTGGGGTTTTCGCGCATAAAAAGATAATCCTCAAAATCATCATCCGAGGACCCCGGCCCTTCGCGTTTCAGGTGGGCCTGACCGCCACCTTGCAAATCAGTTTCGTCCGTCTCGACGCCGCAATAGGGGCAACGCAAAATCAGCATGAGGCACCTTTAATACTGGAGGTATGCAAAGCGTACAAATAGCGTACACAGCCTGCACACGCAGATGTCACAAACGCACAAAAGGCGAGCGCATGACTGCGCCCGCCTTTCGTCGTTTTGGTATGAGTGGTGTTGGTGTTATTCGCCCGCTGTCGGGGCAACCGGTTGTGTAGGTGCCGTTTCTTCAATTGCTGGGGCGCCATCTTGGGCTGTGCCAACAGTCGCTGGATCAACGGTCGTACTGGCGCCGCCACCTGCGAACAGCGCGTAAAGCAGAACCAGAACAACAATGACGGCCGCCACAAGGAAACCGACCCCACTTCCACTCGAGGTATTGGAGTTTGTGTGACTGAATTCATCCATGGTGTATTCTCCTCCTTAGATGCCACCAACATCGCAGCCCCATAAGAAAAAGGAACATAAGCGGAAATCCCCGGATGATTTGAGCAAACCGTAGCCATTTCCGCCGATATCCTTCGGCTGACCGCCGCCGGGGTCGCCGAACCAAATCCAGATGTTATCCTGTTGTCATGGAACTTCTGCTGATCACACTCGGAGGCGTGCTCTCCACTGCCATTGTTTTTATGGTCATCGACCGCATGCGCGGCGGACTGTCCGATGACGATGAGGATGGGTTCGAGTAGCATCAGTGCGCCACCCCTGCTGCCACGCTTTCATCAATGAACTTGCCTTCGCGAAAGCGGAACATGCTGAATTCATCCGTCAGCGGCGATTGCCCCTTGGCCATCAACTCGGCCATGGCCCAGCCTGACCCCGGCGTTGCTTTGAACCCGCCGGTGCCCCAGCCACAGTTCACGAAAATACCCTCGACCGGTGTTTTTGACAGAATGGGAGAGCGATCCCCTGTCACATCCACAATCCCGCCCCATTGCCGCAACATCTTGAGCCGTGCCAACATCGGGAAGGTTTCGACCAAGGCGCGCACCGTTTCCTCGATATGGTGGAACGACCCGCGCTGGGTGTAGTTATTAAAGCCATCGGTTCCGCCGCCAATGACCATCTCGCCTTTGTCGGACTGTGACAGATAGCCGTGCACGGTGTTGGCCATCACAACAATATCCATCGCTGGCTTGATCGGCTCTGACACCAGCGCCTGCAGCGCGACACTTTCAACCGGCAGACGGAAGCCCGCCATCTGCGCCATCACACCAGAATGCCCGGCCACAACCATGCCAAGCTTGTCGCAATCAATCGGCCCTTTGGATGTATCGACGCCGACGACCTTGCCACCCTCTTGCCGCACCGCCTTGACTTCGCATTGCTGGATCACATCCATGCCCATATCGGAACAGGCACGGGCATACCCCCAAGCGACCGCATCATGGCGCGCGGTGCCGCCACGCGCTTGCCACAGCCCACCAAGAACCGGGTAACGCGGCCCGTCGATGTTCATGATCGGGCAAAGTTCCTTGACGCGCGCAGGCTCAATCCATTCGGTTGTGACACCCTGCAAGGCATTGGCATGGGCCGTGCGCTTGTACCCCCGCACCTCATGCTGTGTCTGAGCGAGCATGATCACACCGCGCGGGCTGAACATGACGTTGTAGTTAAGGTCCTGTGACATCGTCTCATAAAGCGAGCGGGACTTTTCATAGATCGCGGCAGAGGGGTCTTGCAAATAATTGGACCGGATGATCGTTGTATTCCGGCCCGTATTGCCACCACCAAGCCAACCTTTTTCCAGGATCGCCACATTGGTGATCCCGAAATTCTTGCCCAAAAAATACGCCGTGGCCAGACCATGCCCACCTGCCCCCACGATGATCACATCATATTTCTTCTTCGGCTCACGTTTGGCCCACGCCCGGTCCCAGCCGGTATGTTGGCGCATGGCTTCTTTAGCGATTGCAAAGGCGGAATAGCGTTTCATCGGGGTCCCAAATGCTTGTGGCAGGCATGCAGCGTCTACCCACTCTATCTGGACCTTGCACAGGTCCAAGTGGTTCCTCACAGCGGCGTATATTTTGCATTTTACGACATGCTGGCGATGTCGTGAATTGTCACGGCGTCGCAGCCCCTTTTCACGCGGCCCCGCGGCGGTTATGTGACCTGCAAGGTAAGGGACGCAAAACTGATGATGTTCTGGCTTGTTTGCGCTGTAATGACGCTCGCAGTGACAGCGGTGATGGTAACGCCTTTGTTGCGTCCCAAAGAGATGGGCGACGACAACCCCGATATCGCCATTTACCGCGCCCAACTGGCCGAAATTGACCGCGATCTGGAACGCGAGTTGCTGGCGACGGACGAGGCCAAGCGCGCGCGCACCGAAGTGGCACGCCGCCTGCTGGCGGCCAACAAAGCCGCTGTTGCGCCTGCCGGGATAACCACACCGACCCGTTGGTTGGCCGCTGCGATTGTTGCAGTGGTGCTCGCCCTTGGTTTTGGCACGTACTGGACGCTGGGCGCACCGGGGTACCCGGACTTGCCGTTGCAAGCACGGCTTGCCGCAAGCGAGGAGATGCGCGCCAACCGCCCCTCCCAAGCCGCGTTAGAGGCCGCAGCCCCCGCCCCGCCCCCTGTCGAAGTACCGGATGATTATCGCGAAGCGATTGACCAGTTGCGCGTTATCGCCCCCACCCGCCCCAATGATCTGGAGGCATGGAGCAGGCTTGCCTATCACGAGGTTGAGTTGCGCAATTATGCCGGGGCCGCAGATGCGCAAGCGCAGGTCAATCTGATCAAAGGCGAGGCGACTGAGATTGCGGATCTGCAACGCCTACTGGACCTTCTGGTGGTTGCGGCGGGTGGTCTGGTCTCGCCCGAAGCCGAAGAGGTGATCCGCCAGATCTTTGACCGCGATGAGCAAAATACAGCGGCGCGTTATTATCTGGGCGCGCTTTATAACCAGACCGACCGCCCAGATCTCGCACTGCGGCTTTGGCGCGACATCATCGAAACAGGTGACCCAAACAATTTCCATATCGCCAGTGCGCGGTCACAGGTCAGCGATGCCGCCTTCCGCGCAGGCATTGAATATGCCGTACCAGAGGCGCGCGGTCCGTCGTTTGAACAGATGGATGCGGCCTCGGATATGTCGGCTGAGGACCGCGAAGCGATGATCGGCGGCATGGTCTCTGGCCTTGCCAGCAGGCTGGCCACCGAAGGCGGCCCTGCGCAGGACTGGGCTCGCCTGATCCGGGCCTACGGTGTTCTGGGCGATCAAGAGGCCGCGCGCATGGTCTGGACCGAAGCGCAGCAAGTCTTTGTCAGCAGCATGCGGGGCATGGAAATTCTGACCAACGCCGCCCGTGATGCAGGCGTATTAGAGGAATGATTTGCGACACGCCAGAAGCCTTTGTCGCTGAAATCCCTGACATGGGCGCACTGGCAGGGCTGGACCTTGGGACGGCGACGATCGGGGTGGCGGTCTCAGACGTCATGCGTTCGGTCGCGACCCCGCTTGAGACGATCAAACGCAAGAAATTCGGTGTCGATGCGACCAAACTGTTGGAGCTGACAACACACCGCTTGGTGACCGGGCTGGTGCTGGGACTGCCGATGAACATGGACGGGTCCGAGGGGCCACGCTGTCAGGCGACACGCGCCTTTGCGCGTAACTTGGAAAAACTGACCCCTCTACCAATCACCTTCTGGGACGAACGCCTATCCACGGTCGCCGCCGAACGCGCGCTGCTTGAGGCGGATACGTCACGCAAACGTCGCGCAGAGGTCATTGACCACGTGGCCGCCGGCTATATCTTGCAAGGCATGCTGGACCGCATGGCGCATATAAGGACGCACTCGTGAACATCCCTGAAAACACCGACGACATCTGGAAACGGGCCGAAATCGACAGCCCCTGCGTCAAGGTCTGCGTGATCGAACCAAAAAGCCGCCTGTGCACAGGGTGTTTACGGTCGATTGATGAAATCGGGGCATGGTCGGGGATGTCCGTGGAGGCACGCAAGGCGGTGATGGCGGAGTTACCAACGCGGGCAGGTCAGATCGCGAAGCGGCGCGGCGGACGGGCGGCAAAAGTAAAGTAGCATCACACCCACCGTGGAACGCTGGATGCAGGAGAAAAATCTATGCTGCAATATAAAGTGGTCTTCGCATTAACACTTGAAGAATTGGTAGATGACGTCACTACCAACTGTCGCGAAAACTGGGTGCCGCAAGGTGGCGTCAGCCGCGGACCTTTGGGCAATGGCCTGTTAGGTAAAAAGTACTTCTTTCAAGCGATGACAAAGACGATTTCTACAAATTAGCAGTCGTTCTGTATTCAGCCGTGTTCAGCGGCCATCATGCCTTTGAATTGCGTCACGGCTTCTTTCGGAAGGCCTGCAGCTTCAAAAACTGCCGCCGTGAAACTGGCAGGCGCGGTGCCGGGTGCCGTTATTATCCGATCCGCACCAATGGCAGATGCGCTTGCAAGATAATGCGCCTCTCCGTCGTAGTGCGCCGCATTCTTCTTGAGAAACTCTTTATCATTCGACGTATGTCGGACTTTGTCCAGCAGGCCTGCACGGGCCAATGCCAGAGTACCGCCACATATACCACCGATACAGGTACCAGCCTCATGAAGCGTATGAAGAACACCACTAATATCAGGTGCTTCTTCCGTTTCCCAAAGTGTCCCACCTACGACCACAACAACTTTCGGGTGCCACTCCACCATTTCGGCCAACCCCTGAGAAACAAGCACCCTGAGCCCACCCTGAGAGTCGAGTTCACCGCTATCAGGCGAAAAATATTGAACATCGAGACCATAAAAGGGGCCACCAGTCCCACCAATCAGCGCATATTCCCAATCGGCAAAACCCTGCGTTAGGAGCACTGCGATTTTAGTCATGCGATTTTCCTAGAGCTCAAGATTTAAGCAGAACATAAAGCGAACGTAGATACACCGCAATCAGCTTTTTATCATGTATCGGCTCTTCGAAGGCATTGAACGCCATTACTCTTTCGCAAACACAAAACACCTGTCCCGCCGGATCATCAGCCACAGCGGCATCCCCGGTTTCGGCAGGAACACCGACGGCACCACAGCTTTCAAAATCGACCCGTCAAAATCCATGCGAAACTCGACCAGGCTTGATGCCCCCATGAACCTTGCCCGCTCCACCACGCCGCGCGCGGCGGTGCCTTCGACAGGTGTGGGGCTGGGGCCGCGTCCGGCGCGGTCGAATTCAATTTTCAGGTGCTGGGGGCGGATCACAATATCAACATCTGTCCCATCCGGCACACCGGGGGCGAGGAACTGACCAAAAGGCGTATCTGTCAAAGCGCCCTCAACTTTGCCACGTATTACGTTGATATCACTAAAGAAAGCCGCCGCCTGAATATCAACCGGCGCATTATAGATGTTATAGGGCGCACCACGCTGCACGATTTTACCGTCCCGCATCAGCGCAATCTCATCAGCCATGCGCATCGCCTCGCCCGGTTCATGTGTGACCAGCAAAACAGCAGTGCCCTCACTTTTGAGAACCGCCAGCGTCTCATCGCGAATATCGTCGCGCAGGCGGTCATCAAGGCCGGAAAACGGCTCATCCATCAGCATGATCCGGGGGCGCGGAGCGAGCGCGCGGGCGAGTGCGACGCGCTGTTGCTCACCCCCCGACAGCTGGTGCGGATAATCATCGATATGCGACGCCATGCCGACCTTGCCCAGCAATTCATGCACGCGGTCCGTTACTTTGCGCCCAGCCAGCCCAAAGGACACGTTTTGCGCGACGGTCAGATGCGGGAACAATGCAAAATCCTGAAACATCAGGCCAATGTTGCGCTGCTCGGGCGGCAGTGACATTGCACCATTGCACACCAGTTTGCCATCCACATTGATCGTACCGCTATCCTGGCTTTCCACCCCAGCTATAATGCGCAGGGTCGTGGATTTGCCGCAGCCAGACGGGCCCAAAAGGCAGGTCACCTGCCCCGGCATGACCGTCAGGTCAACATCGTCCACCACCCGGCGGCCGCCAAAGTCTTTGACGATATTGCTGATCTCAAGGCGGGGGGGCTGCATGGGTGCTGGGCTTATCCCTGACGAAAACATTAAGGTATAGCGCACCTAACAACAGTTGGGCTGCGGGGCAAGGTCTGCACCTTTACCCCACAGCGATTTCGAACGTGTGATCAGATGGTTGCGTTGATTGCCCCGCCGTCCAACACGATATTCTGGCCAACGATAAAGCCCGCATGTTGCGAACATAAGAAAGCACACATCGCGCCAAACTCTTCCTTGGTGCCATAGCGGCGTGCGGGGATCGTCGCCTCGCGATTGGCCTTGGCCTGCGCCAGGTCGATGCCCTGCGCCTTCGACACACCAGTATCAAGGCTGATGGCGCGGTCAGTGGCATGGATGCCGGGCAACATGTTGTTCACGTTCACGCCAAACTGGGCAACCTGACGTGCGGTGCCAGCGGCATAGCCGGTCAACCCCGCGCGGGCGGAATTGGACAGCCCCAACTGCGGAATGGGCGCTTTCACGGAACCGGATGTGATGTTCACAACACGCCCCCAGCCTTTGTCGATCATACCGGGCATCAGCGCTTTCATCAGCGCGATGGGCGCCAACATATTGGCGTCCAATGCCGCAATAAAGTCATCCCGGTCCCAATCAGACCACAGGCCCGGCGGAGGACCACCAGCATTATTCACAAGGATATCAACGCCATCCGCCGCTTTCAAAAGTGCGGCCTGCCCCTCGGGTGCAGAAACATCTGCGGCCACTGCGACAACCTCAACCCCATATGCGCTGCGAATTTCCGACGCCGTCGTTTCCAGCGCTTCGGCCCCGCGCCCGTTCAGCACCAGATCAACACCTGCCGCTGCCAATGCCTCGGCGCAGCCGCGCCCCAAGCCCTTTGAAGATGCACAGACAAGCGCGCGTTTTCCCTTGATCCCAAGATCCATGATGTCATCCCTTTCATTGTCGTCGATCTGGACCTAGCACTGCACCCTGCCTTCGGCAAACCCATCGCACAGAATTGCTGTTCTCGCTTGGCCTTGGCGGCGCGTGGGTGTAACCCCTTTTGCCATGCCCCAAAGCCCCCTCACAATCGACGTACTGCATGCCGCCCACATCAAAGTCAGCGGTGGTGTGATGCGGGGTGAGCCTTTGTCCTTTGCCGATGAACTGGTGATGGATGATGTATTTGAAATCGCGAGCGATGCGACCACAATGGCATTGGACCTGCTGGCTGATGACACCGGCCTACGTCTGGCCAACGGCCTCTGTAACAGGGTGCATCTGGATAGCTGCCTGACCATGATGGGCCCTGATGGCAGCACACATGAGGCGCTGATCCTGGTCGAGATTGAGGATAACAGCGCCGCAGATATCTTTCTGCTACCGTTGGGAGAGCTGCTGCCTTTGGTGGACTACCGGCTGATCGGGATTGAACGGCACACGGCCACCCGCCGTTTTGCCGAAGCGGCAAGCGGGTCCTTTGCGAAGGGTACGCAGATTACCATGGGCGACGGGCGCCAGCGCCTGATCGAGGCTTTGGCCGCTGGTGACATGGTTCTGACGCGCGATGCTGGCCGCCAACCGATCCGCCATATCGGGCAGGCAACCCTGCGTGCGACGGGCCGTTTTGCACCTGTTGTGATTACCAAAGGTACTTTGCACAACGAACGTGATCTGGTGGTGCGCCCAGACCACCGCCTGTTTATCTATCAACGCGAGGATCATCTGGGCGCAGGCCGCCCAGAGGTGTTGATCAAGGCACGCCATCTGGTGGATCACAGCACTGTACTGCGTCGCCGCGGTGGGTTTGTCGATTATTACCAACTGATCTTCGATGACCATCACATCATCTATGCCGAAGGCATCGGCGCAGAATCCCATCTTATCGGTCCACACACCCGCCACGCCTTGCCCGCTGGCGTGGCGTCCCCCGATCACGGCCACAGGCCGCATTTGGATTATGAGGTCAAGACCAGTCTGATCCCAACAGAACAGGCCGCGACGTTGCTGCGCAAGGCGTCGGCACGTTAACGGTTATGGCGCATCAGTTTCCTCTAAAGTGATCACAAGCGTACCACTGCGCATGACGCCGTTGTGATCAATCTCCGCCTCAAGATCTGCCCCCGAAAGCGCAGTTGTCGGATTACCCAAAAAAACGGCAGTCAATGTGCCATCAAACCCAAAGGTCTGATCACCCTCACTGAGAGTGCCAGCATAATCCAACGGCATATCCTGCCCTGCAGCCGTACCTTGCAACGTGATCGTGCCGCCGTAGTCAACCAGATCATCAGCGCTGTTTGTCCCAAAGGCGTTTTCTATCGCACCGGCAGCATCGCCACTGCCAAAATCAACACGCAAAGTCGCATCACCAAAGATAACGATTGGCGTGACACCGTTTTCCACCCGCATCGTGCCAGAGCCGGAAAAGTCCATCGTCCCCATCGGCAGGTTTTCATCCGCAGTCCTGGGCATCCCCATCACTCCGGCCCCGGGATCACCCAGCACCCGCAGTTTTTGCGCCTCATATATGTTCAACCGGGCAAGGCGTGGGTCAATCCCGCCGCGGTCACTGCCACCCCCGCCACCACCACAGGCGGCAAGCCAGAACAAGAAAACCAAGGTCATCGTAAAGCGGTACATGGCCCCTCCCCGCGCCGGTTTAACGCCAACTCCCAAATCTTCCGTTAAGCACGCGCCATATGATTGCCCTTTGTCCCCCAACCGCATAAAGCGTCATCCATGACAAATCGCCCTGACCTGCCCCCCGAAATCGCGCGCCGCCGCACCTTTGCGATCATCTCGCACCCCGACGCGGGCAAGACGACGCTGACTGAAAAGTTTCTGCTCTATGGTGGCGCTATTCAGATGGCCGGACAGGTACGTGCGAAAGGTGAAGCGCGGCGGACGCGTTCGGACTTTATGCAGATGGAAAAGGACCGGGGGATTTCTGTTTCGGCCTCGGCCATGTCCTTTGATTTTGAAAAATACCGGTTCAATCTGGTCGATACCCCCGGCCACTCGGATTTTTCTGAGGATACCTATCGCACGCTGACGGCTGTGGATGCTGCCGTCATGGTCATTGACGGGGCAAAGGGCGTGGAAAGCCAGACCCAAAAGCTGTTTGAGGTCTGCCGCCTGCGCGATCTGCCGATCCTGACGTTTTGTAACAAGATGGACCGCGAAAGCCGCGATACGTTTGAGATCATTGACGAAATTCAGGAAAACCTTGCGATTGACGTGACCCCTGCGTCATGGCCCATCGGTGTGGGCCGCGAATTCATGGGCTGTTACGACATCCTGCGCGACAAACTAGAAATCATGGACCGCGCCGACCGCAATAAGGTGGCGGAAAGCATTGAAATCAGCGGTCTGGATGACCCCAAACTGGCCGAACACGTCCCCGCACATCTGCTTGAGAAATTCCTTGAAGAAATCGAGATGGCGAAGGAACTGCTGCCAACGCTCGACCCGGAATCACTGCTCAACGGCTCGATGACGCCGATCTGGTTCGGCTCTGCAATGAACTCTTTCGGTGTGAAGGAACTGATGGACGGCCTGGCGACCTATGGCCCTGAACCGCAAGTGCAGACTGCGCAACCGCGCAACATCGCGCCCGAAGAAAAAAAGGTTGCGGGATTTGTCTTCAAAGTCCAAGCCAACATGGACCCCAAGCACCGCGACCGGGTCGCCTTCGTGCGCATGGCATCCGGTCATTTCCAACGTGGGATGAAGCTGACCCATGTGCGCAGCAAAAAACAGATGGCGATTGCGAACCCTGTCCTTTTCCTTGCAGCCGACCGCGAACTGGCCGAGGAAGCCTGGGCAGGTGATATCATCGGTATCCCCAACCACGGGCAATTGCGCATCGGTGACACGCTGACCGAGGGTGAGGCGATCCGCGTTTCCGGCATCCCATCCTTTGCGCCAGAACTGCTGCAAACCTGCCGCGCGGGTGATCCGTTAAAGGCCAAGCACCTTGAAAAAGCTTTGATGCAGTTTGCCGAAGAAGGGGCGGCCAAGGTGTTCAAGCCCACCTTCGGGTCCGGTTTCATCGTCGGCGTCGTAGGGGCCTTACAATTCGAAGTGCTCGCCAGCCGGATCGAAATGGAATACGGGCTACCGGTACGATTTGAAGCGTCACAATTCACCTCCGCCCGTTGGGTGGCCGGTGATAAGGACGCGGTCGATAAATTCGCCGATGCCAACAAGCAGCACATCGCAACCGACAACGACGGGGACACAGTGTTCCTGACACGGCTGCAATGGGATATCGACCGGGTTGGGCGTGATTATCCGGACGTGACACTGACGGCGACGAAAGAGATGATGGTTTAACTGTCACTTTTAACCGACGCGAATTGTGCTTACACTCGACCTATGCCTTTACAGAACCGTGTTCAGCCCACTGGCGATATTATCTCGCACCCGTCTCGTGGGTTGTTCACAGGTAATCGTGGCATTTTGCATAAATCCGACGGGACTTTGGGTACCCGTCGCTGGGCGCATAAGCACTGGTTGATCTGCACACTAAAGCACCCCAAAGGCCGCTATCACGGACCGCTGCCAGAGCGCGGCTGGTCGCCACTGTTCTTTCTGGATGAGGCCGTCGCACTGTCTGCGGGTCACCGCCCATGCCATTATTGTCGTCGGTCTGCCTATCATGCCTACCGCGATGCATGGGGGGCTGCGGCGGGCCAGGTGCCTGACCGGATGGCGATGGATAACGCACTTCATCAGGCGCGTGTGACTCGGAAACGTGCCCAAATACGATATCAGGCCGCGGCTGCCAATCTGCCCAATGGCATCTTCGGTCTCGTAGACGAGCTGCCCTGTCTGCTGTGGGACGATCAGGCGTTGCCTTATACGCCGGATGGCTACGGTGCACCGCAGGCACGCCCCGAGGGGATGTTGACGGTGCTGACACCTGAACCCAGCATGCGCGTGCTGGCGGCAGGCTACCTTGCGGTGTTGCACCCATCTGCGGGGTTGTCAGCATAGACAAGCCTCGGGATACTGCCCCTATGAATAAGCCCCAAGACACCTTTCCCGGCGGCATCGCATCCCTGCTGCCACAATACCAAAAACGGCGGGCGTTGCTCACTGGGGCTGATCTGCCTCCACTTGACGTCGATTTGAAAGCTTTGGCGGCCACGCCGCTGCCCCCGCAGACGTTGCCGCGACCAGATGGCCTGACACGCGTTGAAAAAAAGCGGCATATGCTGTTAGGCGAATTGGCAGGCCATAGCGAGTTAGCATTGCTACACGGCCTTCTCATCTCACATCTGCGCAAGCACACCTACCCCGCTAGCGCACCTGCCCTGTTTTTGCGCCTTTGGACCGAAGAAGAGGCGTGGTTGCTGGCCAATCTACCCACGCGCTGGCTCATTTCGGCCGTCATCACATTCGCCGAGCACGGGATAACGGAAGCCGACCGCAATCTGGCGGCCCGGATGAACATGCTGTTCTCATTGATGAAAATCTACGAGGCCGAGCGGTGTTTTTCCGGCAACGCTGCGCAAGAGCCGTTTCGCACCCAAAATCGCAACAAATCACCGCTACCGATGGGGATGAAAGATTTCTCTGTGCTGCAAGGCGATCTAGAGGCGCATCTGCTGGCCCCGCTTTGGCGCGACGCCGAAAGCGCACCTAACATCGGCACCCTGACCCGGCACCTGCTCACGATCCTCAACCAAGACGACGGCACTGTCTTTCGCCGCTTTGCCATCATGCGCGACCGGGCTGCGACGTTGCGCTCAACTTGACGCAGAACACCATATCCGGTATCGGCAATAACGGCCTGCAAGGGCCCACGACGCGGGACGCTCGGCACAATGCGTCCTTTCACAAAAATGCGGACCGATCCGCATGTATAGGACGTATATGACCAAGTTTTCTGATTTGAACCTTGCCCCCAAGGTTCTCAAGGCAGTCGCTGAAACCGGCTATGATACCCCCACCCCCATTCAGGCAGGTGCAATTGAACCTGCACTTGAAGGCCGCGATGTTTTGGGCATTGCCCAGACCGGTACGGGTAAGACAGCAGCCTTCACGCTACCGATGATCACCCTTTTGGGGCGTGGCCGCGCACGGGCGCGGATGCCCCGTTCACTGGTGCTGGCGCCGACACGGGAATTGGCGGCACAGGTGGCCGAGAATTTTGATGCATACGCCAAATATACAAAACTGTCGCGGGCCCTGCTGATTGGCGGCACGAGCTTTAAGGATCAAGACAAGATTATCGACAAAGGCGTCGACGTGCTGATCGCCACACCCGGCCGTTTGCTGGATCATTTGGAACGCGGCAAACTGATCCTGACAGATGTGAAAATCATGGTGGTGGATGAGGCCGACCGGATGCTTGATATGGGGTTCATCCCCGATATCGAGGAAATCTTCAAACGCACGCCGTTTACCCGCCAGACCCTGTTCTTCAGCGCGACAATGGCGCCAGAGATTGAGCGGATCACGAACACGTTCCTGTCAAACCCTGCCAAGATCGAAGTGGCCCGTGCCGCGACAACGAACACTAACATCAAGCAAGGTGTTGTGATGTTCAAAGGGTCAGCCAAACCCAAAGAGCCGTCAGAAAAGCGTGCCCTGTTGCGCAAACTGATAGATGCCGAAGGCGAGGCCTGCACCAACGCGATTATCTTCTGCAACCGCAAGTCGGATGTGGATATCGTTGCAAAATCATTGAATAAATACGGCTATCAGGCGGCTCCGATCCATGGTGATCTGGACCAAAGCCACCGGACCAAAACGCTCGACAAGTTCCGCGACAATGAATTGCGCATCCTTGTGGCGTCTGACGTGGCAGCACGAGGCTTGGACATTCCTGCCGTGACACACGTCTTTAACTTCGATGTGCCTAGCCACGCCGAAGACTATGTGCACCGCATCGGACGCACGGGGCGTGCCGGGCGCACAGGAACCGCGATCATGATTTGTGTGCCGCGGGACGAGAAGAACCTTGAGGACGTGGAACGCCTGGTCAAGGAAACGATCCCGCGTCTGGACGCGCCGGGCGGTAAGGCACCTGCCCCGGCTGAGGCTGAACCTGTCGCGGAAAAGCCCAAGCGCACGCGCACCCGCCGCAAGAAAGATGACGCGCCCGCCGCAAAAACGGACGTGCCGGAAGCCGATGAAGCGACGCCAACTGAGGCACCAAAATCAGATGCGAAGGCCGAAGAAAAGCCCCGGCAAGAGCGCAAGCGTGGTGGACGTGGTCGTGGCAATGACCGTCGGGACGCCGGACCAAAGGTTGTTGGCATGGGCGATGAGCCGCCCGCATTTATCGCACTCAGCTTCGCGGAGCGCGCAAAAGGATAGCTGTGACCCCGACCTATTTAGCCGCAGCACCTATTGCGGTGGACAAGAAATCCGGATCACATTTTCTGACAGCTGTCGTACACCCGCCTGCGTGATCTTTACGTCTTTGCGCTCGTCGATAATGCGATATCCCTGAGGGCACAACCGACTGGCAAGATTATCCCGTAGCGGGGCGTAGGATTGGCGCCCCACGTTATCAGCATAGTGTGTAACGCTGAACTCATAAACGTTGTTCGCCCCTTGCGTGCCCACAAGATAACTGTCGGGGCTTGTCGTCACACAGCCGGTCAGGGTGAGGGCGGCCACGACAGGCAGCAGGTGTTTGTGTGTCATCTCATGTACCTCAATCGATTTCAAACATGCGCTCAGGATGCTTAATCTATGGGGTCAAAACTGTGGCGATATGTAGGTCATTTTTCGCGGTACGCTATGCTGGTCACTGCCCACATCGCGAAACGTGCGGGCATATTGCATCAGATAGACATGTCGCACGACACCCTATCCCAACCGCGACACAATCACCGTCACCTCTGGCTTCTTTCCGATCTCGCCTTGCGCTGACCGCCGTGCAATCGTTTTAAGCTCTTTTTCCAGCTTCACGTCATCCCGCAGTGTCTTGGCATTGGCACGGTTCACGAATTGGCTCAGGTCTTCCTCAACCACCTCAACCAAGGCCGCGTTGTTGCGCCCGGTTTCCGCCAAACCGTTGGTTTCCACCCAAGGATCGCCCAGCGGTTCATCGTTTTCATCAATGATCAGCGTCACGATCAAGTGTCCGTTCAGCGCCATGCGAATACGGTTGCGCACCACGCCGTCCAACGCACCAATCTGGACAGACCCATCCAGATAAGTCCGCCCGGTCTCGATATATTCAGCCACCGTGGGCTGGTTGCCGGACAGATCAATCATCATCCCATTGACCGCGACGATCCCTGACAGGCCCGCTTCGTCCCCCAGCTTCACATGCTCGCGCAGGTGCCGGTGTTCGCCATGCATCGGGATCAGCGTTTGGGGTTTGGTGATCTGATGCAAGCGCGCCAGATCAGGCCGGTTCGCATGCCCGGAAACGTGGTATTTGCCGCCTGCGTCGTCGATCACATCCACACCCAGTTCAGACAGTTGATTCATGATGCGGATCACACCACGTTCGTTGCCGGGAATGGTTTTCGATGAGAACAGGAAGGTATCTCCTTCCTTCAATTTGATCCCCAGATACGACCCTTGCGCCAGTTGGGCCGACGCCGCGCGCCGTTCGCCCTGTGACCCGGTCACCAGCAACATCACGTTTTCACGCGGCATTTGCAGCGCGTCCTCCGGCGACACGACCGATGGGAACCCTTCCAAGATACCAACTTCGGTTGCCGCTTCCACCATCCGCCGCATCGCCCGGCCCAGCAGTACGACCGAACGGTCGGCTTTCTGTGCAGCAATCGCCAATGTCTTCAACCGCGCGATGTTGGAGGCAAAGGTTGTGGCCACAACCATCCCCGTCGCCTCTTTCATCATATCCGCAATGGCGTCGCCGATGCTGGCCTCCGACCGTCCGGGATCACGGGAAAACACGTTCGTACTGTCACAGATCAGCGCCTTGACGCCATCCTTTGAGACCTCTTCCCAAAGCGCCTCGTTCCACGGGTCACCCACCACTGGGGTTTCGTCGATTTTGAAATCGCCTGAGTGCAATACGCGACCCTCGGGGGTATCAATCAACAAACCCGCACTTTCTGGGATCGAGTGGCTGATCGGCAGATAAGAAACCGTCAGCGGGCCGCATTTGATCATCTCAGGGTAAACACCCACAACCTTTACCACGCTTTCCGGATGCCCATGCTCGTCCAGTTTACGCCGCGCAATATTCGCAGTGAAAGGCCGCGCATAGACGGGCGCACCCAGTTGTTCCCAGTAGTGCCCAATCGCGCCCACATGGTCTTCATGCGCGTGCGTGATGAAGATGCCTTCGATCTGCGCCTTCCGCTCCCGCAGCCACGCGATATCCGGCAGGATCAGATCTACCCCCGGTGTGCCGTCCATATCCGGGAAAGTCACGCCCAGATCGACCACGACCAGCCGCTCTTTGCCCGGCGCACCATAGCCATAAACATAGGCGTTCATGCCGATTTCACCGGCGCCCCCAAGTGGGAGATAGATCAGGCGGTCGCTCATGCGTTGTCCTTGTTGTACTTATGGATCACGGTCAGACCGTGGATCGTCAGATCGTCCTCAAACGCATTGAAAAGCGGCTCAGACTGTTGAAAAAGAGGGGCGAGGCCACCGGTCGAGATCACCTGCATCGGCACGCCACGTTCGGCCTTGATGCGCGCGCATATCTCACGCACGAGGCCGATGTAACCCCAAAAAACGCCAGATTGCATGCAAGCCACAGTATTGGTGCCAATGACAGCCTGCGGCTTGGTGATATCGACGTGTGGAAGGGCGGCGGCCGCACTATGCAGTGCCTCAAGCGACAGGTTGACGCCGGGGGCGATCACGCCGCCCACATAGGCGCCATCTTCGGCCACCACATCGAAAGTTGTGGCCGTACCAAAATCAACAACGATCAGGTTCCCGCCATGCCGGTCGAAGGCGCCGGCCGCATTGACCAACCGGTCAGGGCCGACTTGGGTCCCTTCATCCACGCGCGGATCAGCAGGCAGCAGGCAATCAGCCTTTCCCACAACCAAGGGACGACAGTTGTAATAGCGGTCCGCAAAGACCCGCAGGTTCCACACCACACGGGGCACCGTCGAACTGATGATGACTTCGTCAATCACCGCATCGATCTCTTGAAACCGCATGAGCGTAGAGAGCCAGACGTAATACTGATCCGCGGTGCGCTGCCATTCGGTGCTGGTGCGCCATGTCGCTATGAATTCAGTTCCGTCCCAGATGGAAAACACGGTGTTGGTGTTGCCGCAGTCAATGGCAAGAAGCATGAGATCGCCTCCTTCTTCTTTAGAAAAATACGTCCGCTGCCGGAATTGCGCGCGGGCCGGTGCCGGTGATCAGAACAAGATTGCCGTCGCTGTCGATACTGTCAAAAATGCCAGTCACACTCTCGCGCGCCGTGCGTGCTGTGATCATCTCGCCCAGCCGTGCGGCATTCGCCAGCCAGTCGTCACGGATGCGTTCAAAACCAAAGCGCAGCAGTTTTGCCTCTTGCGTGGCATATGCATCGGCAAGGGTTGAAAGGAAATCTTTGGGCGATACAGCTTCGCCACCGGCCTCAGACAGGCTGGTCGGGGCAAAGCTGGCGTCTTTCACACCTTCCGGCGTCTGTGCCAAGTTCACACCAATCCCGATAGAGAGCCAGTCCACAAATGGCCCCTGTCCGCTGCTTTCCAGAAGGATGCCTGCCACCTTGCCGCCAGACAGCAGCACATCATTGGGCCATTTCAACGATAGCTTATCGACAGAAACATAGATCGCCAGCGCTTGATAAAGCGCGTTAGCGGCAAGGAACGATCGCTTCGCTGCCTCTGCCGCGGTCGCTTCCGGCCGGAAAATCAGTGTCGCGTTCAGATTGCCCTCTGGCACAATCCACGTCCGCCCGCGCCGTCCGCGCGCGGCTGTCTGGGTCTTGGCCATGATCCATGTCGGGCGGTCAATGTCGGTCGCACGCCGCGCGGCCTCGGCCATGGTGCTGTCAACGGTGTCCAGCACGATGCGGGCATAGCCTTCTGGCCACGGCCCGTGATCATGGGGATCAATTGACAAGCGTTGCCGCCGCTGCAGCAGCGATAGGTTCAATCCCGAAAAGATTCACAACGCCGATCAACATGATGGCCGCAGATCCCATTAGAAAGCCCCAAAGCACCGGGTTCATCTTGCCGTCCAGCGTTTCGCCCTCTTCACCGAAGTACATAAAGTAGACGATGCGCAGGTAATAGAAGGCACCGATCACGGATGCGATGACACCAGCCACAGCGAGCCATGCAAGCCCGCCATCATAGGCGGCACGCAGCACATAAAACTTGCCGAAGAAGCCAACCATCGGCGGTACACCGGCAAGACTGAACAGCAGCACGAGCATCGCCAAAGCACGTAACGGTTGGCGTTTGGAATACATCTTGAGGCTGTCAATATTGGTGACGGGCCGCCCGTCACGTTCCATCGACAGGATAAAAGCGAAGGTGCCGATATTCATGGTGACGTAGATCGCCATATAGATCAGCATCGCTTGGACGCCAAAGGCTGTGCCAGCAGCAAGACCCATCAAGGCAAAACCCATATGCGCGATGGAAGAGTAAGCCATCAGACGCTTGATGTCTTTTTGCCCAATCGCCGCAATCGCACCAAGGAACATAGAGACAACCGCAAGGAAGGCCACAATCTGTTGCCAGTCGCCGACGATCCCGCCGAACGCATCATGTACAACGCGTGCAAACAGCGCCATGGCGGCGACTTTGGGTGCTGTTGCAAAGAAAGCTGTGACCGGGGTGGGTGAGCCTTCGTAAACGTCAGGTGTCCACATATGGAACGGCGCGGCAGATACTTTGAAAGCAAAGCCCGCGATCAGGAAGACAAGGCCAAAGAGCAAGCCAAGCGATGGCTCATCCGCGGTCGCTTCGATGATGCCGGCGAAAAGGGTCGTACCTGCAAAACCGTATGTCAGCGATGCACCGTACAGCAGCAAACCAGAAGACAACGCGCCGAGGACGAAGTACTTGAGGCCCGCTTCGGTCGATTTCACACTATCACGGCGCAGCGATGCAACAACGTAGAGCGCCAGAGATTGCAGCTCCAGTCCCATATAAAGCGCCATGAGATCACCGGCTGACACCATCACCATCATGCCAACAACGGCCAAAGCCACAAGGATCGGATACTCAAACCGCAGCAGGCCACGCTGTTGCATATAGCTTTCGGACATCAGCAGAACCGCCGCCGCAGAGATCAGTATCGTGATCTTCGCAAACCGCGCAAAGCCATCATCGACGAACATCCCGCCAAAGGCGATGTTCGTCCCCTGCCCGTTGATCCCGATCCACACCGCAAGCAGTACAAACAGACCCGAGGTTGCCCATGTCAGCAACGGCGCCATGCCGTCTTTGGTGGTGTAAACCGCCGCCATCAAGGCGCCCATGGCGTAGATCGCCAGCACAACTTCGGGCATCAGGATTTGGATATCAGCGCCAATCATAACGGGCTTTCCTTAATTCGCAGCGAACTGCGTCGCGGCCTCAAAGGTCGCAAGCGCAGTTTCATAGTTGCCGACCAGCGCTGACACGCTTGGGCCGATAATGTCGAGGACAAGGGCGGGGTAGACGCCCAACAGAAGGGTCATCACAACCAGCGGCGCAAAAATCACCCGCTCGCGCGTGCCCATATCTTGAATCGTTTTCAGGCTTTCCTTGATCAGGTCGCCGAACACAACGCGACGATACAGCCACAGCGCGTAAGCCGCGGACAGGATCACACCGGATGTCGCAAAGATCGCGATCCATGTGTTCACCTGAAAAATACCCATCAGGACCAGAAATTCACCAATAAACCCCGATGTCCCCGGCAGGCCTACATTCGCCATCGTGAAGAACATGAAGATCAGCGCATAGGCAGGCATCCGGTTCACCAGACCGCCATAGGCGTCAATCTCGCGCGTGTGCATCCGGTCGTAGATCACGCCGACGCAGAGGAAGAGCGCGCCAGAGATAAAGCCGTGGCTGATCATCTGGAAAATTGCACCATCAATGCCCTGCTGGTTCACCGCAAAGATACCCATCGTCACGTACCCCATGTGGGCGACGGACGAATAAGCAATCAGCTTTTTCATGTCTTCCTGCACCAGTGCCACCAGCGATGTGTAGACAATCGCGATGGCCGACAGGGTCAGCACCAGCGGTCCCATCACCTCGGAACCCACAGGGAACATCGGTAGGCTAAAGCGCAAGAAACCGTAACCGCCCATCTTCAACAGGATCGCCGCCAGCACCACGGACCCGGCTGTTGGCGCCTGTACGTGTGCGTCCGGCAGCCAAGTGTGCACCGGCCACATCGGCATTTTGACGGCGAAGCTGGCAAAGAACGCAAGCCACAGCAGCGTTTGCATGCCACCCACGATCTGCACGCCCAGAACGCTGAAGTTTTCGGTCCCGAAGGTATGCGTCATCAGCGTTGGAATGTCGGTTGTGCCCGCATCCGCAAACATCGCGACCATCGCCACCAGCATCAGGACAGAGCCGAGGAAGGTATAGAGGAAGAACTTGAAGGACGCATAGATCCGGTTCTTGCCGCCCCAGATGCCGATGATCAGGAACATCGGGATCAGCCCTGCCTCAAAGAACAGGTAGAACAGCACCAGATCAAGGGCAAGGAACACGCCCAGCATCAATGTCTCAAGGATCAGGAAGGCAATCATGTATTCCTTGACGCGCGTGTTCACATCCCAACAGGCCGCAATCACCAACGGCATCAGGAACGTGGTTAGCATCACAAAGAGGATCGAGATGCCATCGACGCCCATCTTGTACTGCAAGCCCAACAACCAGTCGCGCGCTTCCACCATCTGGAATCCGGTGTCGGCGGGGTTGAAGTTCGCCAGAATGAAAAGCGAGCATATGAAAGTGACCACTGTGGTGACCAGCGCAACCCATTTGGCATTGCGCTGTGCCGCCTCATCATCGCCGCGCAGGAAAAGTGCGAGAATGACAGCGCCTAGCAAAGGCAGAAACGTTGTGAGTGAAAGGATATTGCCCATTAGTTCGCCCCCCCGAACAGCGTCATCCAGGTGAGCAGGATTGCGATGCCAAGAACCATCGCGAAGACATAGCTAAAGATATACCCCGATTGCGCACGGCCCGCGAGCCGCGTCAAGAACGGTACAATCCCCATAGCCACGCCATTGATCCCACCGTCGATCGTCTTGGTATCGCCCTGCTTCCACAGGATGCGGCCCAAGGCGAAGGCAGGGCGGACGAAGATGAAGTTATAGATCTCGTCAAAGTACCATTTGTTCAGCAGGAACTGGTAAAGCGGCGCTTGCTGCTCGGCCAGTTTGCGCGGCCAGTCAGGGCGACGGATGTACATCTGATAGGCCAAACCCAGACCCGCCAACATTGCAAAGAACGGGGCCAGTTTGACCCAAACAGGCACCTCATGGGCATCATTCAGGACGTGGTTGTCAGGGCTGTTGTGAATAGCCCCCTCGCCCGGCGCGCCAACAAGGTTGTAGTGGGCCTTGCCGTGGCCAGCTTCGGCGGCGTGGTCTTCGCCGTGATCATCCGCATGATCATCCCCATGGCTTGCTTCATCACCATGTTCAGACGCTTCTGCGTAGGGTGTCCCAAAGAACTTGCCGACCTTGTCGTTGGAACCAAAGAAAGACCCATACCAGACCATACCGGAAAAGATCGCACCAATGGCCAGCACATAAAGCGGGAACAGCATCGTGTTCGGCGCTTCATGGGCGTGCTCATGCGTATGCGCATCCCCGCGTGGGGTGCCATAGAAGGTCATGAACATCAGACGCCAGCTGTAGAAACTGGTCATCAGTGCGGCAATCACCAGCATCCAGAAGGCATAGCCACCAGCGGTGCCTGCATAAGCGCTTTCGATAATAGCATCCTTGGACACAAAGCCCGCGAAACCAATCGGGAAGCCCACGTAAAGCAACGGAATACCCACGCCAGTGATGGCCAGCGTGCCGATCATCATCATCCAGAACGTCTTGGGTATTTTGTGGCGTAAACCACCATAGTTCCGCATGTCTTGTTCGTGGTGCATCGCGTGAATGACCGAACCCGCCCCAAGGAATAACATCGCCTTGAAGAACGCGTGTGTCAGCAGGTGGAACATCGCAACCGAATAGACACCAAGGCCAGCGGCGACAAACATATAGCCCAGCTGCGAACAGGTAGAATACGCAATGACGCGCTTGATGTCGTTCTGGACCAGACCAACTGTAGCGGCGAAAAACGCGGTCGATGCACCGAGGAAGACGATAAAGTTAGTCGCGGCAGGCGCATATTCCATCAACGGCGACATGCGGCAAACAAGAAAGACACCAGCGGTCACCATGGTCGCGGCGTGGATCAGGGCCGACACCGGGGTCGGGCCTTCCATCGCGTCGGGCAACCATGTGTGCAGGAACAGCTGCGCAGATTTCCCCATCGCGCCGATAAACAGCAGGAAGGCAATCAGGTTCAACGTATTCCATTCGCGCCATGCAAAGGTCATCGTATGATCTTGCAGATCAGGGATTGCGGCAAAGATATCTTCAAAGCGAATGCTATCGGTCACCATATAAAGGGCAAAGATACCCAACGCGAAGCCAAAGTCACCCACGCGGTTCACGACAAAGGCTTTGATCGCGGCGGCCCCAGCAGATGGTTTACGGTAGTAAAAACCGATCAGCAGGTACGACGCCACGCCCACGCCTTCCCAGCCAAAGAACATCTGCACAAGGTTATCGGCTGTCACCAGCATCAACATCGCAAAGGTAAAGAACGACAGATAGGCAAAGAAGCGGGGGCGATAGCTTTCGCCCTCTTTAAAGTTCTCGTCATGGGCCATGTAGCCAAAGGAATATAGGTGCACGAGGGCCGACACGGTGTTGATCACAATCAGCATGATCGCGGTCAGACGGTCCATGCGAATGGCCCAGTCAGTGCTCAACGTGCCGCTCTCGATCCAGCGTAGGATATTGACGGTATAGGTGCCGTTGGGATGGGCCGACGGATCAAACGTCAGGAAAACAACCCAAGACAGGATCGCGGCAAGAAACAGAAGGCTCGTCGCGGTCCACTGCGCAGCGGTCTCACCGATCAGTTTCCAACCGAACCCGCACAGGATGGCACCCACCAGCGGGGCAAAGAGGATAATGGTTTCCATTTTCGATCAGCCCTTCATCACGTTGACGTCTTCAACGTCGATGGTCCCGCGATTGCGGAAGAAACATACAAGGATCGCAAGGCCAATAGCGGCCTCGGCGGCGGCAACGGTGAGGACAAAGAGGGTAAAGACCTGCCCCACCAGATCGCCGAGAAAGCTAGAGAACGCCACAAGGTTGATATTCACCGCCAGCAGCATCAATTCGATGCTCATCAGCAGGATAATCACGTTCTTGCGGTTCAGGAATAATCCGAAGATCCCGATGACAAACAGGGCCGCAGCCACCGTGAGATAATGTTCAAGTCCGATCATTCATTCGTCCCTCCGAGGCACTGCGCCCCGATCTTCTTGTCTGTTGCAGCGCGGTCTAACCCGCGAGCATAAATTCTGTCTTCTCGCCACGCAGCGCGGGGTAAGCCGCAGCGCAGGCGCATGTCTCAACTGTTTCTGTCGTGATCGCGATATCGCGGGCGATGAACTCCAGATCATTCGCGATCCGTTCAAACGTCGCAAAAATGCGGGAACCGGCCTGATGGCGGTCCAAAACCTCGATCGCGTCATCGGTGCGGTCAAACGCACTGCGGCGGCCCATATTTTCCTCAGCACTGCGAAAACGCAGCGTCTCGCCACTCGCGCATTCCACAAGGGAAAAACCCTTGGCGGTGCCTTCCTGCGACCACCAGTCCATCCACATCACACGGCCCTCGCCCAAGTCCATATGGCGGATTTCACCGCCATGGCTGGGGTGGGTCGTGCGTTTGCAATCGGCCAGTGTCAGGGCGTTGGCTTGCGTGGCCATTGCCATCGCCAACCCCACAGCAAAGAATTTTAGATAAAATTCTTTTGACACTAAGATTTTTCGCGAAAAATCTTGCATCAGAGCCCCTGCCCAGGTTTGACGTCTTTCAATTCCATCGCCTTGGCAGGGTCACGGTACATCTGCGCCAATACGTTCTGGCGTTTGATATCCACACGGTGGCGCAGTGTCAGGACAATCGCCCCGATCATCGCGACCAGCAGGATCAGGCCAGAGAGTTGGAACAGCAGGATGTATTTGTCATAGATCAGCAGCCCCAGCGCGCGGGTGTTATCCAGATCACCGGTTGGTGCGGCGATCCGCCCTTCGACCCCGTCAGAGTACCCCCAGACGCCAAAGGCCAATGCCAGTTGCATCATGATCACCACGCCGATCAGCAGGGCAAGCGGCAGGTATTTCGTCATCTCCGCTTTCAATTCTGCGAAATCAACGTCCAGCATCATCACAACGAAAAGGAAAAGTACGGCGACGGCACCGACGTAGACAATGATCAAGAGCATCGCGACGAACTCTGCCCCCAAGGTCACGAACAAACCGGCAGAAGACAGGAAGGCGAGGATCAGCCACAGCACCGAATGCACCGGGTTGCGGGCGATGACGGTCATCAGCCCCCCGGCCACTGTCGTCACCGCGAATAGGTAAAATGTGAACGCGAAAACACTCATGCGTTGTCGTCCTTATCCAATACGTCTGTGGCCAGTTCCATGGCTTTGGTCATGGCCGGCACGCCAGCGAACATGCCCATCTGTGCGATGACTTCGGCGATTTCCTGTTTGCTGGCCCCTGCTTCCACCAAATGGCGGACCGTCAGCCTGATCTGCGCCTCAGCCTGCGCACCCAGCACGGTCAGCCCGGCCAGCGTCAGCATCAGGCGGGTTTTCGCGTCCAAACCTTCGGGGTTAACGCCCTTGCCAAAGAACATCTCCATCGTCTCGGCAGGCATGGTCGGCCAGAGGTTCTCAAACCCTTTGGGCGTGAAGGCATCCATATCGACATTCATCGATTTGGCCCAGTCTTGGGACATCTTCATCATGGCTTCAAAGGGGTTCTGATCGGTCATGCGCCCTCCTCCGCCTCGAAGACCTCGATAGCGGCATTCAGCCCGTTGATCATTGCCGGAAAACCACCATAGAGCGTCATTTGATAGATGATTTCGCAAATCTCTTCACGGCTTGCACCAACGGCGCGCGCGCTTGCAATATTGACTTTCAACTGCGGTTTCGTCTGCCCACCCTGGGCGGTCAAAGCCGCCACGGTAGCCAAAAGCCGCGTTTTTTCGTCAACCACACCACGGGCGTAAAAAGTGCCATAAGGCACCTCAACCACCATACGAGACAGGCCCGGAACCAGCGCGTCATAGCGGGCGGCCAATGCGTCCTCCATGCCAGGGTTCACCTGTTCAGACAAGGCTTTGCCACGCTCATATGTGGGTTGATCAAGGCTCATCGGTAAGGCGCATCCAGTTCAAGGTTGCGCGCGATCTCTGATTCCCAACGGTCGCCGTTTTCGAGCAGCTTTTCCTTGTCGTAATACAGCTCTTCGCGCGTTTCGGTGCTGAACTCAAAATTTGGGCCTTCGACGATTGCATCGACCGGGCAGGCCTCTTGGCAGAAACCGCAGTAGATGCATTTGGTCATGTCGATGTCATAGCGGGTTGTGCGGCGGCTGCCGTCATCGCGCGGTTCGGCGTCAATTGTGATGGCCTGCGCCGGGCAAACGGCTTCGCACAGCTTACAGGCAATACAGCGTTCTTCGCCGTTGGGATAGCGACGCAAGGCGTGCTCACCCCGGAAACGAGGGGACAGCGGCCCCTTCTCATGTGGATAGTTCAGCGTGGCCTTGGGCGAGAAAAAGTACTTCATGCCAAGGCTGAAGCCCTTCCAGAAATCCTGCAACAGGAAGTATTTCGCAGCGCGGGTGTAGTCGATTTGGGTCATCTTAGATGCTCCCCTTTTGAAGCTTCGCATGATGGGCTGAGGTCACAAAACCCTTCATTCTTACGAGGTCAAATATCCAGATTACCGTTAGGGCAATAAACACCACGATCACTATCAATCCGGTGAGCTGCGAAGGAGCGGCAAGGGATATCGCAATAACAAAGATGATCGCACCAGTCATGATGACCGCCGAGCCGGCACGTCCCAAATAGAGATGATAAAGACCAGTTTGCCCAGACAGAAGAGCCAGCAGGTAGGCAATCCAAAGTTTTGGATGACGATCAGCTACTTGCATCACGCCCCCACTGCCCAGCGCGCCCAAAAGCCGCCGAGTACTTCGTATTTTGCCAGGAAAGACACGATCACCACCCAAGCCAGCGACATCGGCAGGAACACTTTCCAGCCGATCCGCATCAACTGGTCATAGCGGTAGCGTGGTGTGATGGCCTTCACCATTGAGAACATGAAGAAGACCAGCCCCATCTTCAGCACCATCCACAGGATGCCGTCTGGCAGCCCCGGAATGGGTGACAGCCAGCCGCCGAAGAAGAGCAGCGAGATCAGTGCGCACATCAGCACAACCGCCATCAATTCGCCGATCATGAACAAGAGGAACGGGGTGGAGGAGTATTCCACCTGATAGCCCGCGACCAGTTCTGATTCTGCTTCTGGCAGATCAAACGGTGGGCGGTTCGTTTCCGCCAAGGCGCTGATAAAGAACAGGAATAGCATCGGAAAATGCGCAACCCAGAACCAGTTGAACAGGCCCGCATTACCGTCTTGTGCGGCAACAATGGCGCCAAAGTTCATGGAACCGGCGGAGATGATGACGCCGATGATGATCAGGCCGATGGACACCTCGTAAGAGATCATCTGCGCCGCAGACCGCAATGAGCCAAGGAATGGGTATTTGGAGTTTGAAGCCCAGCCGCCCATGATCACGCCGTAAACCTCGAGCGACCCAATCGCGAAGATATAAAGGATGGCCACGTTAATGTCGGCCAGCACCCAGCCCTCGTTGAAGGGGATCACTGACCATGAAATCACAGCCAAAACAAAGGCAATCATCGGAGCGAGGAAAAAGACGAACTTATCTGCGCCCGCAGGCACAACGATCTCTTTAACAATATACTTCAAAAAGTCGGCAAAGGATTGCAGCAGACCAAATGCACCCACGACGTTTGGCCCTTTGCGCATCTGCACAGCAGCCCAGACCTTGCGGTCGGCATACATCAGAAACGCAAGTGCCACCAAAAGGGGGATCAGAACCAGTAGGCACTGAAACAAGATCACCATGACGATGCCAAGGTTGGTATTGGTAAAGAATTCAACCATTGTCGTCGTCCTTATTCCGCTGCCATGGGCGCGGATTTACGTGCCTTTGCATTCGCGCTCAGCTCTGCCATCAGGCTGGAGGCGCGTGCAATCGGGTTCGTGAGGTAGAAATCGGTGATGGCGTTGCGGAAATCGGCCTTGCCGGGCTTTTTGACCGTCAGCGGCTGCCATTCATTTTCCGCCACTTCGTCGATGTCGCCCAGATGTGGGTGTGCCGCAACCAACGCCTGACGCAGTTGCGCCATGCTATCGAAGGGCAGTGTCGCATCAAGTTCGGCCGAGAGCGCCCGCAGGATCGCCCAGTTTTCCTTGGCCTCACCCGGCGGGAAACTGGCGCGTAGCGCCAATTGCGGGCGGCCTTCGGTATTGACGAACAGGCCGTTTTCTTCGGTATAGGCTGCCGACGGCAGAATGATATCCGCGCGATGTGCACCACGATCACCGTGGCTGCCTTGATAGATCACGAAAGCACCGGGATCGATATCAACTTCATCCGCGCCAAGGTTATAGATCACCTCGGCACCCGCAAGTGTCGCATCAAGACCGCCCTCGGTCACAGCACCCACATCCATCGCACCAACACGACCAGCGGCAGTGTGCAGCACCAAGAACTTGGATTTTGTTTTGTCGGCAAGCGCCATTGCCTGGCTCAACACAGCTTCACCATCTGCTTCACGCAGCGCGCCCATGCCAATCACAACAAGGCTGTCCATGTCTTTCACGGCACCCATGTCTTTCGCAGCCGTATCAACCAGGGCCTGACGATCCGTCCCGACAGGAACAACATCAAATGTCAGATCAACCTGTTCGCCAATCATCCCGATATTTGCACCATTTGACCAAGCGCGGCGCAGACGCGCGTTCAGGACCGGCGCTTCTAATCGGGGGTTCGTGCCAATCAGTTGGATCATCTTGGCGTCATCAATATCTTCGATGGTCGCCGTCCCAACATAGCCCGATCTGTTACCCACGGGTAACTTCGCGCCATCGGTACGACATTCGACGTTACCGCCCTGCCCTTCGATAAGTTGTTTCAACGCGAATGCCGCTTCGACGGGGGCCAGATCACCGACGAGGCCAGCAACTTTTTTGCCCTTCATCGCGGCGGCCGCGGCCGACAGCGCCTCGGGCCAGCTTGCTTTGCGCAGCTTGCCATTTTCGCGGATGTAGGGTGTATCAAGGCGCTGCTTGCGCAGCCCGTCCCAGACAAAACGCGTCTTGTCGGAAATCCATTCTTCGTTCACGCCGTCATGGTTGCGTGGCAGAAAGCGCATGACTTCGCGGCCTTTGGTATCGACCCGGATGTTAGAGCCGAGGGCGTCCATCACATCAATCGATTCCGTCTTGGTCAGTTCCCATGGACGGGCGGTAAAAGCATAAGGCTTTGAGACCAGCGCACCAACCGGGCAAAGATCAATGATATTGCCCTGCATATTCGAATCGAGCGTTTCGCCTAAGTACGACGTAATCTCCGCATCCTCACCGCGGCCTGTCTGGCCCATCTGGTGAATGCCCGCGACCTCAGTCGTGAAGCGCACGCAGCGGGTGCAGGAAATGCAGCGGGTCATATGGGTTTCAACAAGCGGGCCAAGATCCAGATCCTCGGTCGCGCGTTTGGGTTCACGGAAGCGGCTGAAATCAACACCGTAGGCCATCGCCTGATCCTGCAAATCACACTCGCCGCCCTGATCGCAGATCGGGCAATCCAGCGGGTGATTGATCAGCAGAAATTCCATCACGCCTTCGCGGGCCTTTTTGACCATCGGCGAATTGGTTTTCACAACAGGCGGCTGGCCTTCCGGACCGGGGCGCAAATCGCGCACCTGCATGGCACAGGACGCCGCAGGCTTGGGAGGGCCGCCCACAACCTCAACCAGACACATCCGGCAGTTGCCCGCGATTGAAAGCCGTTCATGATAGCAGAAACGCGGGATTTCGATACCGGCCTCTTCACAGGCCTGTATCAGGGTCATGGCCCCGTCAACTTCGACCTCTTTTCCATCAATGACGACTTTGCGCAGATCAGACATGGCGTGTCCTATGTGTTCCCTATCGCGCTATGGACCGCAGGGACCACACGCGTTGCCCCGCGTTCTAACGCGTGAGACACCGCGATGCCAGTCAGATCGACAAAAAAACGATCAATTTTCGTGTCTTTGACAGCGGCTTAGCGCAACAGCCAGCCCACACGGGTATTTGCATCCATTTGGGCGCGGCCAACGCTGCAATATGTGGCCTCATCGCCGCGTATAACGCCAAGGTCCGCCAACTGCCTACGGGCGATCCCTTCGAGCCGGTCTTTCTCTGCATCATCATTGATATAGGCATCAATCTCGGCCTCGGAATATCCCAGATCGCGGGCATGACTGCGCAAGGATTGCAGGTAGTTCAGACCACGGAACAGGCGCGCGTTGATACTGTCGCACCGCTCAGAGATTTCATAAGCCATGCCTACGAAAATAATCCCATCGCGGACCTTGGCCACATCTTTCAAAGCGGTTTGCGCCGAAAGGTGACCGGCGGAAATCACGGTTGCGAAGGTCAATACGGCAGTTAGGGCCAGTTTCTTCATCTGATATCTCCTGCGTGACGGCTTGGATGCCGCCTTTGTCGCGTAAGAGATCGCGATTTCGGCGTAGATATTCAATATCAGCGTATTGATATAGGTATGTTTACGCCGCATTTTGCGTGGCCAAGCGCCGTAACATATTGGCACCGAATATATTTTCACTCTCACCTTGCCTTTGCAAGACATGCCACCTGGCCAAGCCTTCGGCTACATCCGGCCGATGGCCTTGCGGCACCCGCCAGCAAACAAGATGCCCGCTATCGCCCGGCACAAACCAGTCCGGTGCGCCTTTCATAATGCGGGCATGCAGGGTTTTGGTGACAAAGCGGTAAAGCGCGCCTGCGTCTTCCCAGACTGACAGGGTGGATGCAGTGTTGGGACGATCATAAAGTGACCCGGCGGGGTCTTCCTGCGCGAATTCCATCTCATCATCCGGCATACGCCAGACAAAACCGGGGCTGCGTGCCCCGATGGCATTGACCTGATCCACAGCATCCTCAAACCCTACGATGCGCGGGTCACCCCATGGGTAGCGCAGGGTGCCGAAATTGAATTCCGCAAGATGATGGGTCATTGCGCTGCCCCCACACGCAGCCAATCGCAACCGAAAGCGCAATCACTCTCACCATAGGTTTCACGGTCGTGTCGTTTTACCACGCGGGGATCACTTGTGGCGGCTGGTAGGTGAACGATGTCAAGTCTAGCGACATGCATAGGGTTTCTCATCAAATGTTGTGAATTTCCCCCACGGCCAATCACCTTCATATCAACGCCGTCTTTGCCTTGTCGGGGCAACACCGGCCGAGCCTTTGCGGATGAAGGCCACAGTCAGGATCACGCCGATCACGGCCAAACCAGCGGCTGCGGCATAGGCCCAAACCGGCGCAATCTCGGACCGGACGGCCGCGACCGTAAACCACGCGGGCAAGCCGCATATAGCAGACGTGACAAAGGCCGCGCCAAAGCTCGCGGCCCCATCTAGAATATTGCGAAATGCCATGTGTCGCTTACGACGGGATCAAAAGCGCGCTGAGCCCCGAGCCTTCAAGCACTTCGGCGTCCCCTGCCGGGCACAAATCGCTCGATGATAGCTCTACCCCATGCTTTGCTTCAAAGCTGCGCTGGCTGACATCTGTTTCCAGTTCAATCCCCGCACGTTGACTATTAGAGGCGAGCGAGCCGCGACCGACCTCGTTGCGCGCATCATTCAGTGCCGCATCAAGCCCGGTGTCATAGCTGTAACGGGCACAGTTCTGCGCGATCTGGTTCGCAATTGTCAGGTTTGCATAATACATCGGCGTCGACATGTTGAATAGTTTCTGAACGGCTGGATCGTCCAAGTTCCGCCCGCCAGTTGCACAAGCGGCCAGTGTCAAAGCCGCACCAAACATCAATCCACGTGTCATCATTCTGCTGCCATCCCTGCCATGCGTTTGTCTTTGATCCGGTCCTCAATCTCGTCCCGGAAGTTCTTGATCAGCCCTTGGATCGGCCATGCGGCCGCATCACCAAGTGCACAAATGGTATGCCCTTCGACCTGCTTTGTCACGTCGAGCAGCATATCGATTTCTTCCACTGAGGCGTTGCCTTCGACCAGACGCGCCATGACGCGCATCATCCAGCCGGTGCCTTCGCGGCACGGAGTGCATTGCCCGCAGCTTTCGTGTTTGTAGAATTTCGACAAGCGCCAGATCGCCTTGATCATATCGGTGGAGTTATCCATCACGATGACCGCCGCAGTGCCAAGGGATGATCCCTTTTCCTTCAGCGCATCAAAATCCATCACCGCGTCGCGCATGTTTTCGCCGCGCACACAAGGCACCGAAGACCCACCGGGGATCACCGCTTTGAGGTTATCCCAGCCGCCGCGAATACCGCCGCAGTGCTTTTCGATCAGTTCTTCGAAGGAAATCGACATTTCCTCTTCCACCACACAAGGGTTGTTCACATGGCCGGAAATCGCAAACAACTTGGTGCCCGCGTTGTTCGGACGGCCCATGCCAGCAAACCAGTCGCCGCCACGGCGCAGGATCGTTGGGACCACCGCAATTGATTCCACGTTGTTCACGGTGGTCGGGCAACCATAAAGACCCGCACCCGCCGGGAACGGTGGCTTCATCCGCGGCATGCCCTTTTTGCCTTCAAGGCTTTCGAGCAGTGCGGTTTCTTCGCCGCAGATATAGGCCCCTGCCCCGTGGGTCAGATAAATATCAAACGGCCAACCAGATTTCGCGGCGTTCGGTCCAACAAGACCCGCTTCGTAGCATTCATCAATCGCGGCTTGCAGCGCCTCTTTCTCGCGGATGTATTCGCCACGGATGTAGATGTAGCACGCGTTTGCGTTCATCGCGAAAGACGCAATCAAGCAACCTTCGATCAGCGTATGCGGATCGTGGCGCATAATCTCGCGGTCTTTGCATGTGCCGGGCTCGGATTCGTCAGCGTTGACGACCAGATAGGCCGGACGCCCATCGCTTTCCTTCGGCATAAAAGACCACTTGAGCCCCGTCGGAAAGCCCGCCCCGCCCCGGCCGCGCAGGCCAGAAGCTTTCATTTCATCAATGATCCACTCACGGCCCTTTTTGATAATGGCCGCCGTGCCATCCCAGTGGCCCCGCGCCTGCGCGCCTTTCAGCGTGCGGTCATGCATCCCGTAAAGGTTTGTGAAAATCCGGTTCTCATCCTTGAGCATTACTCATCGCCCTTTTCATTCTGGCGCGCACGCCAAAGCCTAAATGTCTGCCACAGGGCAAACCCGAAACCGGCGAGCGCTGCAAGATCAAAAAGCGCGCGTGTGCGGGTTGACCAGCCATATTCGTCACCAACGAGGATGACCACCACCCAGAAAACACCGGTTCCAGCCATAATCAACGCGACGCGTTGTCCAGCTTTGCCCTGATCAGTATGTCCTTGCTGGGTCATGGCCTTGGCTACGCTTTAGTATACGTCGCCCTTGTCGACCTTTTTGGAAAACTCGGTCGTGCCACCGGCAGCCAGCACTTTGGCTTGCTCAACCCAATTGTCGCGGGTCGCGCGGCCTTTGAAGCCTTCCAAGTTGTCGTCAATCCAGGCTTGCTCTTTCGGGCCCCATGTCGAGATTTGGTCGAAGTGGTAAATGCCCATGCCGTGCAAGGTTTTTTCCAGTTTCGGGCCTACACCTTTGATTTGCTTGAGATCATCAGGACCACCCTCGCGTGCCGCGCTCAAGAACTCAGGGGTGCCATCGTCAGATGCGGCAGGTGCTTCTGCTACAGGTGCGGGGGCCGGTGCGGGAGTTGGTTCCGGCGCCGGTGCGGGAGTTGGTTCTGGCGCAGGTGCGGGTGCAGCAGCCGCAGGCGCGGGAGCCACAGCAGGTTTTTCCGCAACAGGGGCCGACATGGTGTTCGGGCCCGGTGCAGGGTTACGCCACCCCAAGGCAAGAACGATGGCCGCGATGATCGCGACGATACCGCCAATAAAGGCCGATCCAAAAAGCCCATATTCATAAAGCACATAGGCAACGCCCGCTGCGATAACGCCAAATAATGCGGCAACCGCGATGATCCCTTGGCTGATTGGTGCTGTATCTTTCATCTTCCGTCTTCTCCCTCAGGTGACCGCAAGAGCAGCCTTGCAGATAAGTTTCGGGGCTCTGCCTTGCGGCAAAAGCGCCCGATACCTGTTACCTCTACCCGATAGACAGGCATAGGGTAAAGAATTACTGCTATTGCCCTTTGGCGGTCTTGACGGCTTGCGCGCGTGATCGCCTAAAAACAAGGCGCTTACTTGGCCTTGGCCAGCTTTGCCGCTTGGGCCATCCAATCATCACGCTCAATGCGCCCTTTGAACTTCAAACGGCTATCGACCCAAGCGATTTCATCTGCGGTCCATTTCGCAATCTGGTCAAAATGGTAAAAGCCAAGATCGTTCAGCACGCCTTCCAGCTTTGGCCCGACACCGCTGATCTTTTTCAGATCATCAGCCCCGCTAGCGCGTGGTGCGCTGAGGACTTCGGGCTGCTTTTCCGCGCCAGAGGCCGCGGGCTTTGGTGCCGGTTTCACAGGTTTTGGTTTGGCGGCTTTCGGTTTCGGCGTCGTGGCCTTTGCCTTTGGCGAAGGTGCTGCCTTGGTGTCTTTTACCCAAGGGGTCAGCAAAGGCACTTCAGTCCCGTCGATCCGCTTAACCGTATCGCCGATATCTGTGGCAAGCTGGGCGCTGGCGTTATACTGCGCCTTGCCGCTTTCATAGTCTTTCAGGCTGGTCAGCCCTTTGAGCGGCTCTGCCGCATAACGCCCGTTTTGCGGGCCCGGTGCCGGTACGCGACCCGCAGCAAGTTCATCAATGATTTCAGCCAAACGCTCGGTTGTCAGGTCTTCATAATAGTCCTTGCCAATCTGGACCATTGGCGCGTTCGCACAAGATCCAAGGCACTCGACCTCTTCCCATGAAAACTTGCCGTCAGCCGACAGGGCATGGGGTTTGTCCGCAATCTTATCCTTGCAGATGCCGATCAGATCCTCCGCCCCGCAGATCATGCAAGATAGCGTACCGCAGACCTGAATATGCGCAACCGACCCCACAGGTTGCAGCTGGAACATGAAGTAGAACGAGGCCACTTCCAACGCGCGAATATAGGCCAAATCAAGCATCGCTGCGACATGTTCAATTGCAGGACGTGATAACCAGCCTTCCTGCTCTTGCGCCCGCCAAAGGATCGGGATGATCGCCGAGGCCTGGCGGCCTTCGGGAAACTTCTTCATCTGCGCCTCGGCCCATTTCTGGTTGTCGGGCGTAAAGGCGAATGTTTCGGGCTGGTCGTGGTAAAGGCGGCGTAGCATCAGGTCTTTCCGGTCATCTTTATAGTCTCAGTATCCCCTAACACACCGGCCACGCCGGGCAAGGGATTTGTCGCTCAAGCGCAGGCGCCCGAGGTTACACGAAACGCATCGCCATCAATCACGCCACGCCCTTCGGCGCTCAACTCTGTCATGACACGCGCCAGATCTTCGCGTGACAGCACGGCATCGGCCATGATCAGATCACTGTTGCCACTCGTGAACGCACAGCCATTGGATGCCACACTGGTGACAAAGCGTTCTTTGGCGGACTGCGGTGCTTCAATCGGTGCGGGCATGGGTGTCGGCGTGGGCGTCGGCACTTGCACAGCAACAGGCACAGCACAGGCCGAGAGCGTCAGGCAGGCAACAAGGGTCATGGAGCGGATCATATCAGGCTTCCTTTTTTAATTCTCAGCCGCAGGTGCTGCGATGCTGAACACATCTGTCAGGCCGTAGACGAGTATAAACACAGAGACGGCCAATCCTGTCACACCACCGATAAAAATGCCCGCCATCCGGCCTCGAAAGATGCGCGACACCGCCGCAGAGACGAAAAACCCCAAGGCGACAAGCAGCCCAAGGATCAGATCGCCCATTGTCATCTGTCGATTTCGCCGAACACGACGTCCATCGTTCCGATAATCGCGCTTACATCTGCCAACTGGTGACCCTTACAGACATAGTCCATCGCCTGCAGGTGAAGATAGCCCGGCGCACGCAGCTTGGCCCGATATGGCTGGTTTGTGCCGTCAGCCACCAGATAGACGCCGAATTCGCCTTTGGGTGCTTCGACGGCGGCGTAAACCTCGCCCGCGGGTACGTGGAACCCTTCGGTATAAAGCTTGAAGTGATGGATCAGCGCTTCCATTGAGGTTTTCATCTCACCCCGTGTTGGCGGGGTCATCTTGCCCCGCGCCATCACGTCGCCTTTCTCATGGCGTAGCTTTTCGCAGGCCTGGCGGATGATGTGCGTAGACTGGCGCATTTCTTCCATACGGCAGAGGTAGCGGTCGTAGCAGTCGCCGTTTTTGCCGACAGGCACTTGGAATTCAAATTCGTCGTAGCATTCGTAGGGTTGCGCGCGGCGCAAATCCCACGCAAGGCCAGAACCACGGACCATGACACCAGAAAAGCCCCAATCCTGAATGTCTTCCTCGGTCACGATACCGATATCGGCATTGCGCTGTTTGAAGATGCGGTTTTCGGTCAGCAAACCGTCGATATCATCCAGCACCTTGGGGAATTCCACCGCCCATGCATCAATATCCTCGACCAGCTCGTCCGGGAGGTCCTGATGCACACCACCGGGGCGGAAATAGGCCGCGTGCAGGCGTGCACCGCAGGCACGCTCGTAAAAGATCATGAGCTTTTCACGCTCTTCAAAGCCCCAGAGCGGCGGCGTCAATGCACCGACGTCCATCGCCTGTGTGGTGACGTTAAGAAGGTGGGAAAGAATGCGCCCGATCTCGGAGTAGAGCACCCGGATCAGAGAGGCGCGACGTGGCACTTCGGTGCCTGTGAGACGCTCAATGGCCAGACACCAAGCGTGTTCCTGGTTCATCGGCGCCACGTAGTCCAACCGATCCAGATACGGCAGGTTCTGTAAATACGTCCGGCTTTCCATCAACTTTTCCGTGCCGCGGTGCAGCAGGCCAATGTGCGGATCGCAGCGTTCTACAATTTCGCCATCAAGCTCCAGCACCAGACGCAAAACACCATGTGCTGCGGGGTGTTGCGGGCCGAAGTTGATGTTGAAATTTCTGATCTGCTGCTCATCAGTCGCCGCATCAGATGATCCATCATCATATGTGTTTACACGGATATCGCCGTCCATCATGGCCTAACCCCTTGCTAAATTATCTTGCCACCGCTGTGGCAGGGGGCCGACATTGCGGGCCACCCATTCATAGTGTTCGTTCAATAGTCCCAGCGCCCTTGGGCGCAGTTTGTCCAGCATCACGACCTCCGGACCTTTGTTTGCGGTCCGTTCTACCGCGGGTTTCGCCGGGGCGATACCCAAGAACGTACAAATCCGCGCCAACCCTTCAGGCGTGAACATATCTTCGGCAAACTGGATCAGCAAACGTCCTTCGGGGATCACCCGCCGCAATTTACGAATGATCTTAGGGTAATCCCCCCGCTCAAGTATATGTGTCTCATGGCCGCGATTGAGCATGCGGTAAAGGATGTTGTTCGCTTTCTTCTCATACTGCTCATGCGCCTGTCGTTGGCGGCGTGCTTGCATACGAATATGCGACCAAAGCCGATCAAGCGGGTCACGGATGAGGTAGAGGAACTTGGTATTGGGTGAAAGGTCGCGCATGCGCGCCAGATCTTCATCCGAAAGCGTTGCATAGTTGGGGGTGATGTCAGCAACCAACTTCGCTCCGCTCCGCCCTTCCGTCAGCCAAGCAGCATAGGCGCTGTCACCGGTCCGGTCGGCCTCAAGGGCGGCGATCAGCCCTTTCATCTCGTTGATGCGACGATCCATATTGTCGACCTGCCAGCCACGATTGGCGGCAATAGCCTCTGCTTTGGCCGCACGCATTTCGCGGATACGGGCGCGATAAGCGATCAGCTGCTTCTCGCGCCTGTCGGTATCGAAAGTATCCCAATAATGGGCTTCCTTCACCGCTGGCATGGCGCATTCCGGATGGTCATGCAGATAGCGATAAAGCCAAGTGGTGCCTGCTTTCGTGGCACCGATGCAGTAAAGAAGGGTCGGCGCGGTCATCAGTCCTGACCTTCCGGCGCATACATCGCAAAGACCTCGGCCTCGGTCATCGTCTTCGTCTCACCGGCCAGCGCGTAGTTATCCGGCTTCTTGTCGATGAAAACCTGCATGCCGATCTCGAACTGGCTGGGGTCTTCAAAAGCTTGGATCGAAACATGCTGGTTCTGTCCATCCTGGGTTTGCCACAGCAGCGACGACCCGCAGTTTGTGCAGAACAACCGCTCACCCCATTCAGAGCCTTTATAGGACCCCACTGGTGCGCCGTCTTCAAACACAACTGACGACCCGCAGTCGACAGACAGATACATGCCACCCGACCACCTGCGGCACATGCCACAATGGCACGCCCCTGCCCCCAGACCACCCGGCGTGGGTGTCGCGGTGAAAGCACAAGCGCCGCACATGCATTTGCCATTCAACGCCGCCATCAGCCTTCATCCTGTGGTGTAAAAAGCGCCAATGTCTCGGCCTCGGTCAGGCTGCGCGTGTCATTGGTCAGCCCATATGTGTCGGGCTTTTTGTCGATAAACCACTGGTCGGTCAGTGTGAATTGCGCCGGATCATCAAAGGCATGGATGGATACGCTTGAACCGCTGCCATCTTGCATCTGCCAGATCAAAGAGGTGCCGCAATCCTTGCAAAACAAGCGCTCCCCCCATTCGGACCCCTTGTAGGACCCAAGCCGGTCTGTATTGGCGAAAGTCACGCTATTCCCGCAGTACACGGCCATATACATGCCCCCGGTCCAGCGACGGCACATGCCACAGTGGCAGACATTGGCGGATGTCGTCGCCGGGGTGGCTGTAAAGCTACACGCCCCACAAAGGCATGCGCCTTGCAGAGGTGCCGCATCGGCCATCAGCCCGCTTTCTCTTCTTTCTTTTCATCCCCCGGCAGGATGTATTCAGCACCCTCCCATGGCGACATAAAGTCGAACTGGCGATATTCCTGCACAAGGCTGACGGGTTCGTAGACCACCCGCTTTTGCACTTCGTCATAGCGCACTTCGGTATAGCCCGTTGTCGGGAAATCCTTGCGCAACGGGTGCCCACGGAACCCATAGTCCGTCAGGATACGGCGCAGGTCCGGGTGGCCGGAGAAGAGGATGCCGAACATATCGAACACCTCACGCTCGAACCAATTAGCGGACGGGTGAATGGACATGATTGAGGGCAGCATATCTTCCTCACGTATCTGGACCCGCAAGCGGATGCGCTGGTTCTGATACATGCTCAGGAAGTGATAGACGACATCGAACCGCTTGGCGCGGCTGGGATAGTCAACGGCTGTGATATCAACAAGCGACGAGAACTTGCAGGTCGCATCGTTTTTGAGGAATTCAACAAAGCTGACCATTGAAGATGGGGCAACGGTCACTGTCAACTCATCATGGGCCACGTCCCACGACAAAACGCAATCAGTGCGCTTCAGTTCCAGATGAGTGCCGAGTTCTTGCAGGGCTTCAGTCATCAAATATCCTCAAAGTTTGTCTGCATCGGAGTCGATAATCACTGTGAAACCGCCAACATCATCCGCGGGCATTAACATGAAGTCTGGGAAAACGTCTTTCTTCAGGGTTTCAGACTTACTAAACCACTGACAAACCATCCCATCCTCGCAAACTCCACGAACAGTCATTGTAGGTCCACCGCTCTTGAGTGATACCGTATCACCAAGTTTAATCTCTGCGCTCACCGCACAATTGTCCCGGTCCGGCGCATTTTACGCTGTAGTTGCAGAATGCCATACAGCAGCGCCTCTGCCGTGGGCGGGCAGCCCGGCACATAGACGTCCACGGGTACGATGCGGTCACAGCCGCGGACCACGGAATAGCTGTAGTGGTAATACCCACCGCCGTTGGCACATGACCCCATTGAGATCACGTAACGCGGCTCTGGCATCTGGTCGTAGACCTTGCGCAAAGCAGGGGCCATTTTGTTGGTCAGCGTGCCCGCCACGATCATAAGGTCAGACTGACGCGGGGACGCACGCGGCGCTGTCCCGAACCGCTCCAAATCGTAGCGGGGCATAGAGGTATGCATCATTTCCACCGCGCAGCAGGCCAGACCAAAGGTCATCCAGTGCAAAGAGCCCGTGCGCGCCCAGTTCACGATGTCAGCGGTTGAGGTGACAAGGAAACCCTTGTCCTGCAGCTCTGAATTGATCAGCTGCGCGCCGTGCTCTTTGTCGGCCCCAACAGAGGTTCCGGTCATCACGCCCATGCAGGCTCTCCCATGGCTTTATTCCCTTACTTTGGACTACGCCCAGCCCCGCCGAAGGTCAAGTCAACAAGCGCAGACTGCGGCATCGGCGCCCGCTCTGATCTTGCCAGAAGTAAAGTGTTTATTAATCCCTCCCCGCTACGAACCGTTGAGCTTGCATTGGACGGATAACATGACGGGAACGGCATTGCGCGGTAAGCCGCCACAGCAGCAGGCCCAACGCCTCGCCAGACATATCTTTGTGATGTCCGTCGTGAACGGAATTGTGACGATTGCTGTCATCGTGGGCCTTGCCATTTGGTTGGCGGGGCAAGCAAATATGCAGGAACGCGCCACCTCTCAAACGCTTTTTGAAACGGCTTTGCGCGCAGAATTAGACAAGGTTGTCATCAGCACCAGAGATTACGCATATGGGGATTATGCGGTCGAGTTGATGTCGGAACGACAAACAGACGAAATATATGAAATCTTCGGTACCGGGGCGACAACATCCACCACCTTTGATTTCATTTATCTCCTTGATACGAATGGCTCGCCGCTTTACGCCTATCAAAGCGGTGGCACCGGATCGGACATGGCAATCATTGATCCGCAGCTCAGCGCTGACCTTTATGCCAAAATTGCAGATGTTCCGATGATGCACCACGTTGTCGCATCACATTTCGCCTATGAAGGCGAACATCTTGCCGCCGTTTCTGCCACGCGTATGCGTCCTGATAATAACAGCGGTCGCAGCGCGTCTGACTTTCCCATAATGATTGCGGGAACCCGGCTCACGCAGGACCGGTTAGATCATATTGCACGCGGGCTTTTGCTGACCGATGTTGACCTCAACGCTGCCAAGCCGCAGATCGCTTTTGGCAGACAGGCCAAGATCGGACCTCAGGCCAGTTTAAACCTACGAGGGATTGATGGTGCGCCCATCGCAGAGTTGGCTTGGACGGCGCGTCGCCCAGGGCAAGCTTTGTTGAATACGACACTCCCTATCGTCTTGGCCCTTGCTGCTTTGACGTTTCTGACAACTTTACTGGTCGGCAGGAACGCATCAGCGCAGACTGCCGCACTGCTGGAACAACGCCAGATTGCGCGGACAGATCGCCTGACTGGTTTTATCAATCGCGCAGGGTTGGAAGACATTATCGTGTCGCCAGCGATCAAGGATGCCATCGCGAAGGGGACGGTCGCAATAATCTATCTTGATCTGAATAATTTCAAAAAACTCAACGATACCGAAGGACACGACGCAGGGGATATGGCGCTTAAGATATTTGCCGAGCGGGTCAATGGCGCGTTGCGCAACGACGACATTATCGTGCGCGTCGGTGGGGATGAATTTATCTGCGTGCTGGTTGACGATCACCCTGCCTCAACGGCCGAAAAGATCGCCAACCGGATCAAGGATGCAACCTCTCCCCCGCTCCGGATTGGTGAAAACGCGCATGCCATCACGCCATCGATTGGCATCGCGGTCGGCTCGCCAAATTTACGCTGGCAAGACTTACAAAAGAATGCAGACCGCGCGATGTACCACGCCAAGACAAGTGGCACGACGGACCCGGTGTTTTACAGTGACAACGTGCGACAAATGGCACGACATAAAACCCGCAAATTGGGTTAGCTTGAACCTGCGCCGTTAGGGACAAACCACGGTTCTTTTGTGAAAATCAGTGCCGTGCAGATTGAACAGCCCGCGCGCATGTGCGCAGGTCTACTCCCACTCAAGTGCGCCTTTTTTCCATTCGTAGGCGAAACCGATGGTCAATACCCCCAGAAACACCATCATCGACCAGAAGCCGACCATGCTGACATCTTGGAAGGCAACAGCCCATGGGAAGAGAAACGCAACTTCAAGGTCGAAGATGATGAAGAGGATGGCGACGAGGTAAAAGCGCACATCGAACTTCATCCGCGCATCATCAAATGCGTTAAACCCACACTCATAGGCCGACACTTTTTCAGGGTCAGGATTGCGCACAGCGACAATGGCTGCCGCAATGATCAGGATAAGGCCCAGCGCAATCGCAAGACCCAGAAAGATCATGATCGGCAGATATTCTGAAAGCATGTCCTGCACGGCGTTTTCCTTTCGGCTCGGCCCGCGCGTCGGCGTGCCGTCTGTTAGCTGCAAGATGCATACCGTCGCTGCCTCGCAGCGTCAACCAAGCGGCGTGTCACAGACCGCCTCTTGCGATGGAATTAGTCGGCGCGGTTCGCGACCGGCTGGCGCGGCGACAAAATCATGCCTGCCACCGACAAAAGCGACACCCCATGCGCCAAACCATTGGCCCGCGCGTCATGCCCCAGAATAACGTCTGACATCTCGGTCAGGTTGTCCGCCTGCTGGTCTGTCAGCCAAAACATGGCATGCATGCCAGCCGTGAAATCACCCGGCATATCAGTCACTTCAATCCGGCAACCGTCTTGTGTCGACGCAAATGTTTGTGAGGTAACCGTGACAGATTGATTGGGCAAAACGATCATGACGTCATGCTGATCTTCGGATGTGTTCAGCACCTTTGCATCAACTTTCACAATCAAAGGCTGGTCAGGGTTTTCGGGGTCTTGCACATGATGCGACGCCACAGCGACATCAAAGAACCCGTTTTCATCCGCAGCACCTGTCAAAACACGACCGCGGCGGGTGTTCGGCTGCAAGGCACATTGGCGTCGCGCCACAGTCGCAGAGCAAGGTAAATCAAGCCGTGTTTTCAGCCGCAGGCGCAACATCGGTCCGCTGTAGGCCAAGGCGTTCAGGGCGATTTGCAGAAGCGCCATCAAGACACCCATCGCACCGACGGCAAGCGCCACAAGGATCACAAGCGCCGCCGATTGCTGTTCAGCTGGCGCCCATCCGGCCACAATCTTGATAACTGGCATCGCGACCACCAAGGCGGTCACGGACAAAGACAGGCTGATCGTTTCCAAGGTCACATTGGGGAACAGAACGACATGCCCGACGACCAACAAGGCAACAGCCACCGAGGCAAGCGTTGCCCGCTCTGGCGAGAGAACCGCAGGATCAAGCAAAGCGACGCCCAGCATCACCACCACAGGAACAAAAACAGCCAGCGCAATCAAACGACGCAAGCGTGTAACACGGTAAATGACTTGTTCACTTGTGGGCCATACAAACGGCATTGCTGTCTCCTCTTTCAGAGACAGAATGCGCTGCGAAATCGGTCAGAAGTGAGACACAATTCTGACGATTAAGGCACGCGTGTGACGTCCCAATCGGGTTTCCTACGCTCAAAAAAGGCGGAAATGCCTTCTTTGGCTGAACCACTCTCCCATTGGGCGATCAAAGCGTCGATGGAACGCGCAACCACCGATTCGTCGATTGTCGAGCCCAAACTGCGGGCAAAGGCCTTGGCTGCGGCCACGGCATCCGGCGCGCATTGCAGGTATGGCGCAACTTCTGCCTCAATGGCAGCGTCTAATGCCGCCTCCGGCACTGCCTTGGCCACAACGCCAAGATCCACTGCTTCGGCCGCATCGAACAGCCGCCCCGACATGAAGACCCGCCGCGCATGGGCCTCGCCCATGCGCGCAAGCACGTACGGGCCGATGGTTGCCGGGATCAGGCCCAGCTTCGTCTCGGTCAGGCCGAATTTGGCGCTGTCCACGGCAATCGCTACATCACATACCGAAGCCATACCAACCCCACCGCCAAAGGCATTGCCCTGCACCCGGCCAATCACCGGCTGTGGCAATGTGTTGATTGCCCCCAACATGCCCGCGATGGATTGTGCAGCGGCCCGGCGCATGGCGGCATCACCGGCCATCTGCTCTTGCATCCAGCCCAGATCACCACCTGCACAGAACGATGGGCCCTGCCCTGTCAGCACGACGACCCGAATGGACCGGTCCGCCGCTATCTCTTGCGCGGCAGCGTATAGCGCGTCAATTAACCCCTGCGACAAGGCATTGTGCTTATCCGGCCGCGCCAGAGCCAAGGTCGCCACACCCCGCGCATCCACAGATCGTTCAATCATCGCATCCCCTTTGCCACTTGTGCCGCCTGCGCAATCACCTCGTGGTCCACCCCGGTCTGATAGCCGCGTCGTTCCAGCAGATCCAAAACTGCCTCGGTCGCCACGTTGCCGGGGGCGCCGGGGGCATAAGGACAGCCCCCCAAACCACCCACAGCACTGTCAAAGGCGCGCAGCCCCAGATCAAGCGAGACGTCAATATTGGCCAAAGCCTGCCCGGCTGTATCGTGAAAATGCCCGGCCAGTTCACTGGCAGGCACCACACCCATCACCGCCTCCAGCATCGCGCCAACCCGTTCCGGCGTGCCTTTGCCAATGGTATCACCCAATGACACCGGCATCGGCGCCAGATCGCGCAATGATGCAACGGTATCGGCCACCTGCCCGGGTGGTATCAGCCCATCAAAAGGGCAATCCGTAACGCAAGAGACATAGCCACGCACCGCGACACCGGCCTCCTGTGCCGCCGCAACAACCGGGCGCAGACGCGCCACGGATTCAGCGATCGAACAGTTCAGATTATTCTGCGAAAACCCTTCAGAGGCCGCGATAAAAATAGCGATATCCATCATCATATCCTGGCGGCGCGCCTGCAAAAACCCCTCCCAACCGCGCAAATTGGGCACCAACACCGCGTAACGCACCCCCGCAACAGGTGTCAGCCGGGCGAGCACCTGATCGGTATCGGCCATCTGCGGCACCCATTTGGGGCTGACAAAACTCCCGACCTCAATATCGGACAACCCTGACCGCGACAGAAGATCAATCAAGGCGACCTTACGGGTCACAGAAATCGCACCGGGTTCATTTTGCAACCCGTCGCGCGGACCAACCTCATGGATGCGGACAAACCCTGTCATCGCGCGCCTGACAACGCTGGCCCAATCACGCCTTCACCTCCCACGGGGCATAGAAATCACGCGCATAAAGGCCCGGCCCATCAGGCAGGGCCTGCCGATAGGCTGGGCGCGCCTCAAGCCGCGCAAACCAGTCCGACAGGCGCGGAAAACCGTCCAGTGCAACAAAATGTCGGGCCATGTAAACGGCCTGCCCCACACCAATATCCGCGGCAGAAAAATCCGATAGCAGATAGTCCCCCACCAAACGCTGCTCAATCAACCCAAGGGTCTTGGCCAATCGCTTGGCCTCAAGCTGCATGACAATGGGTGAACGCATTGCATCATCGTAAAGCGCGATATGCTGCTGGGTCAGTGCCGCCGTATGCTGCGATATCGTCTCGGCGAAATGGATCCAATTGAGCCACAAGGGACGTTCCGTGTGACTTGGGTCTCGACCCAAGCCCCTTTGCGGGAAACGCTCGCAAAGATACTCCGCTATCGCCCCGCTTTCGGTCAGGACAATATCGTCAATCTCAAGCGTGGGCACACGGCCCGCCGGGTTGAGGCTGCGATAGGGTTCTTCGCGCAGGGTTTTGTCGAAAGGATAGGTGATCACCTCAAACGGGACATCCAGTTCATGCAGCAACCAAAGGCTGCGCATTGAGCGGGTTTGGGGACAGTGATGCAGGCGGATCATGTCTCATCCTCCAGCCGGGCCATCAAAGCCCCCGCCGTGACCTGATCACCACTTTGTACTGTCACCTCTGCAATCACCCCATCGCGCGGGGCACGCAACACATGTTCCATCTTCATCGCCTCCAACACCACCAGCCTATCACCGGATGCGACCTGCTGGCCCACGGTCACCGCCACATCGCGCACAAGCCCCGGCATCGGCGCCAACACAGTATTCCCACCGGTCGCATCAGTCACGCGATCCAATGGGTCCACGATATCAAAGGTCAGGTTTTGGGCACCAAAAACCGTTACACAGCGACCATGTCGCACGGCGTGCATGCCCCACCCACCGGCTTTGCGGTGCAAATCTACTTGTGCGTCGCCAACCTTTACCTGACAAGACGCAGGACCAGTGACCACAAGCGACACGGCAATTTCATCGCTTGCAAACCGCAATATGATCTGGCGTTTGAGCGGCTGCCAAAGCGTAAACCCTGAAAGGGGATCATCAGGCAGGCCTGCCGCCGTCGCAGCAGCGACAGCGATTGCATCGACATCAGCTACAGGCTGCGCGGTCAGCGTGTCGCTATGTCGCCCAATCAAATCTGTATCAACGTCACCGGCCACAAATGCGCTCACGCGCGACAGGCCACGCAGAAAATCAAGGTTCGTTACGGTACCTGCGACTTGGGTGGCATCCAATGCTGCGCTCAAAGACTGCAACGCACGTGCGCGGTGTGGCGCGTGGACCGTGATCTTGGCAATCATCGGATCATACCAAGGTGATATCGCATCCCCCATGGTCACGCCGCTGTCAATCCGGGCCTCTGCCGGAAAGATCAGATGATCAATTGTGCCCGTGGCAGGCAAAAACCCTGCCGGCACGTCCTCGGCGTATAGTCGCGCTTCGAACGCGTGACCCCTGATCGACAAGGCATCTTGCGACAGCGGTAAAGGCTGTCCCGCCGCGACCCGCAATTGCCATTCGACCAGATCGACCCCGGTGATCGCCTCGGTCACTGGGTGTTCGACTTGCAAACGCGTGTTCATCTCCATGAACCAAAAGCCATCAGCGCGCAGCCCGTCGCTCCCATCAACGATGAACTCAATCGTCCCGGCCCCTGCATAGCCAATGGCCTTGGCTGCTTTGACAGCCGCATCGCCCATGGCCCGCCGCACATCATCTGTCATTCCCGGCGCAGGCGCCTCTTCAATCACCTTTTGATGACGACGCTGGAGCGAGCAATCGCGTTCAAACAGATGCACGGCGTCAGTGCCATCACCGAACACCTGTACCTCAATATGGCGCGGGGCGGTGATGTATTTCTCGATCAGTACAGCCGGATTACCAAAGGCCGTCTGTGCTTCGGCCTGTGCAGAGGCCAGATTCTCCAGAAAATCTGATGCGGCCTCGACCAAACGCATGCCCTTGCCGCCACCACCCGCAACCGCCTTGATCAAAACCGGATAGCCAATCTGTTCCGCTTGCTGGCTCAGAAAATCAGGGTCCTGATTTTCGCCATGATAGCCCGGCACCACCGGCACACCGGCTTTGACCATCAGCGCCTTGGCTGCATCTTTCAGCCCCATGGCGCGGATGGCATCGGCCGAGGGTCCAATGAACGTTAGCCCCGCCGTCGTGACCGCATCAACAAAATTGGGGTTTTCGGACAGAAACCCATAACCCGGATGAATGGCCTCTGCCCCTGTATCCCACGCCGCCTGAATGATCAGATCACCACGCAAATAGCTGTCGGCGACAGGTGCCGGGCCAAGGCGCACGGCCTCGTCCGCTTGGGCCACATGCAGCGCTTGTGCGTCGGCATCGGAATAAACGGCAACCGTGCGCACCCCCATCGACCGCGCTGTCTGGATCACACGGCAGGCGATTTCGCCGCGGTTGGCGATGAGGATTTTAGTGAACATGCACTACCACCACGACGTTGAGGTCCGGTCAGAAAGATGATCGCGGACGTAGGAAGGTAAAGGCCAGGCATCGTAATCGAGATTGCGCCGCGGCACCGGCCCATGCCTACGTGCGTGGTCATGCAATTCTCGGTGCAGCGTGATCTCCATCTCGGCCAATGCCGCATCCACCTTGCCTTGTGTTTCTGTGATGCTGGCCTCCAACTTCTCTGCATCGCTCTTTTCGCGCAGAAAACTGGGCAAAGGCAGCGACGACCAGATCTTCTTGCCTGCCGAGGTTGCGACCAGCAGCACGATATTAGCGACAAATCCGCTGATCGCGCCAGTCAGCAGGTCCTTACCCAGCCCCCAGCTGAACCAGCCGTTTCTTTTGCCACCGCCCGCGGCCAAGGCCGTGCGGGCGGCATCGAATTCGCGCCCAAAGCTTTCACGAAACTGTCTGGCAAAAGCGGCGCGGCCAAAGTCTTCGCGGCCTGCCCAGACGGTCAATTTTGGTCGCACAAACATCCCTGCACGGGACCGTTCCACAAACTGCTCAAAATCAAAGATGAAGAAATAGTCCTCTGGATCGCTGCTGTTGTGGATAACATAGACCGGTATATCGGCAACCTTGCCCAATGTTGGCATCTTCAACGCAGGCAGCTGATCCAGCAGTTTGTCCTTGATTGAACGGGGTTGGGTCATCGTTTCAAACTCAACTACATCCGGAACACGCCAAAGCGTGTGTCCTCAATGGGCGCATTCATGGAGGCCGCCAGCGACAGCGCCAGCACTTCGCGGCTTTTGCGTGGGTCAATGATGCCGTCGTCCCAAAGCCGCGCGCTGGCGTAGAGCGGATGCGACTGCTCTGTGAACATATCAATTGTGGGCTGTTTGAACGCCGCTTCTTCTTCAGCCGACCAGCTTTCGCCGCTTCGTTCAATCGCGTCGCGCTTCACTGTGGCAAGCACACCTGCTGCTTGTTCCCCACCCATCACCGAAATGCGCGACGTTGGCCATGACCACATGAAATTCGGGCTATAAGCTCTTCCTGCCATGCCATAATTTCCAGCCCCAAAGGACCCGCCCACCACCATTGTGATCTTGGGAACCTTTGTGGTCGCCACCGCCGTGACCATCTTGGCCCCGTGCCGCGCGATGCCTTCGTTTTCATATTTCTGCCCCACCATGAAACCGGTGATGTTTTGCAGGAACACCAGCGGGATTTTGCGTTGGCTGCACAGTTCAACGAAATGTGCGCCCTTTTGTGCGCTTTCGGAAAACAGCACCCCGTTGTTGGCGACAATCCCGCAGGGCCAGCCATCGATATGGGCAAAGCCGCAGACCAGGGTTTCGCCAAAGCGTGCTTTGAATTCGTCAAAGCGCGAGCCATCCACGATCCGCTTGATCACCTCGCAGATATCGTAGGGGGTGCGCAGATCGGCAGGAACCACATCGAAGAGCGTATCGGGGTCTAAAGCTGGAGGTTCAGGCGGCAACCGATTGCCTTGCAGTGATTTATCGATGTTACACGATGCCACCGCCTGCCGCGCCAGCGCCAAAGCATGCGCGTCATCCTCGGCTAGGTAATCGGCTACGCCAGACAACCTTGTGTGCACATCCCCGCCGCCAAGGTCCTCGGCTGATACCACCTCGCCCGTTGCCGCCTTGACCAAAGGCGGCCCCGCCAGAAAGATCGTGCCTTGGTCACGCACGATGATCGACACATCGGCCATTGCGGGCACATAGGCCCCGCCAGCCGTGCAAGACCCCATGACCACAGCGATCTGCGGGATACCCTTGGCCGACATCTGCGCCTGATTATAGAAGATGCGGCCAAAGTGGTCGCGGTCCGGAAAGACCTCATCCTGATTGGGCAGGTTCGCCCCGCCGCTGTCGACCAGATAGACGCAGGGCAGATGGCAGGCTTCTGCAATTTCTTGGGCGCGCAGGTGTTTCTTGACGGTCATCGGATAGTAGGTACCGCCTTTGACGGTGGCATCATTGCAGACGACCATAACCTCATGGCCGTTCACCCGGCCAACCCCTGCGATCACACCTGCGCAAGGGGCGGCCCCGTCATACAGACCATGTGCCGCGGTCGCACCCACCTCCAGAAACGGGCTGCCGGGGTCCAGCAATCCCGCAACGCGATCACGCGGCAACATCTTACCCCGGCTCAGATGGCGCGCACGGGATTTCTCACCGCCGCCAAGCGCTGCGGCCTCGGCCGCCAAACGCACATCTTCGAGTGCTTGCAGGTGCAGATCACGGTCGCTCATCTGAGGTATTGTTCCAAAACAAGGACCTGTTCGCCCGTTGTTTGCATCAGACAGGCCAGCAGCGCAGGGCCACCGCCCGTGCCACCCTCCCATTGCACGTATTCATAGTCACAACGGGCATCGCGGTAGGTGATCCAGGCGCGCTGCATGGCGCGCAGGTTGTTCGTGACGGCCGCGTCATCGCCCTGTTGCGCCAACAATTGCTGATAGACATCGTTCAAACGGCCATCCCAATAGCTGCGTTCGCGCTCCAGACAGCCGCCCATACCAACGGTGCTTTCGCCACCCGGTGTATTGGTCATACATTGATTGGCCGATGCCCCGATACAAGCGTGACGCTCACCCGCGCCCAAGGCCTCTTGCAGACAGGCTTCGGTGTGAATGTCCGAAAATACAAGGTCCTGCGCCTGCGCAGGAACCGCGCCCAGCGCGCCACAGGTCAGTATCGCCATCCAAATCTTCATGCCCCCGGCCCCGCTGGTTCTGGCAATGCCTCGCCGCGTGGTCCGACATAGTAGGTCGTGATGACCCCGAAAGGATGGGTGCAATTGATCACCATGCGCACCGCCGGATCAGGATGCGAGGTGGCGGCGCAATCGGTTGGGGCTGCCCCGCTGGGCGCGGTTTCCATATAGGCCGCCGCATAGCGGTTGATGATATCGGTCTCTGACGGCACTTTGCCCCATTGCAGGCCAAGGTAGGCTGCAAAGGCGATGAGGGCTGCGAGGGGGAGGAAGAGGTACGCACGGGTCACGATAAATCCTCGCAAATCTCACCGTAAACAGGACGCCGTCCCGATCTGCAGTGCTCCTTCAGACGATTTTCTATCTCGAGTGAAAACCGGGCGGTTTCTCCATTCAAGCAGGCATACTCTACTATATCTCCTTCTCTCCCACGCGACCGACCAACTCCATACTGGCTTGTAAGATAGCTGCACTTTGTTTCTGCATAAGCCCGCCATACTATGACAGTTGCTTGCAATTCCGGTGCAGTCATTTGGACGCCCTGCACGAATTCGGGAGGCGAGTAAGCACCGGACAATCCTTCGACCATACGGTCTAGGCGCCACTCCCAGTATTGCCGCTCTAAGGACAGGCAAGTGATCATAGTCACACGGTCGTTCCGCATCTCAGAGCATTGTGTAAAGCCTTGCCCAACACATGCACTTTCGGCCTCCATAACAAAGTCAGCATCTCGTTCAATGGCTGCTGTCGATACACAATCTGACAACAGAGCGGCATCCACTGAATAACTGCGGTGTGTTAGCGGGGGACCGCTTCCAAGCACGTCAGCAGTAACGGGTGGGCACACCAGCAAGCAAGAAAGCACAATCCACCTCACCCCATCGCCCCCATCATCTCGCGTCCGACCAGCATCCGTCTGATCTCCGACGTCCCTGCGCCGATTTCCATCAGCTTGGCATCGCGGAAGATGCGCGCGACTGGCGCGTCGTTCAGGAACCCGGCACCACCCATCGCCTGCACCGCTTGGTGCGCCTGTTTCATCGCCTCTTCGCTGGCATAAAGACAGCAGGCCGCCGCATCTTGCCGCGTGACCGTGCCCCGATCGCAGGCCCGCGCGACCTCATACACATAGGCGCGGGCAGAGTTCATTGCCGTGTACATATCCGCCAGCTTACCCTGCATCAGTTGGAAGTTCCCGATGGGTTCGCCGAACTGTTTGCGGCTGCTGACATAGGGCATCACCTCGTCCAGGCAGGCGGCCATGATACCCAGGCCGATACCGGCCAGTACGACCCGTTCATAGTCGAGACCGGACATCAGGACGCGGACGCCTTTGCCTTCTTCGCCCAAGACGTTCTCAAAAGGGACCTGCACGTCATCAAAGATGAGTTCGGCCGTATTGGAGCCGCGCATGCCCAGCTTGTCGAAATGAGGCGAGGTCGAAAATCCGGTCATTTCCTTTTCGATGAGGAAGGCCGTGATCCCTTTGGAGCCTGCGTCGGGGTCCGTCTTGGCGTAGACCACCAGCGTGTCGGCGTCCGGCCCGTTGGTGATCCAGTATTTGTTGCCGTTCAGGCGGTAGTGGTCATTGCGCTTTTCAGCCCGCAAGGACATGGACACTACGTCGGACCCCGCCCCCGCCTCCGACATCGCCAAGGCACCGACGTGTTCACCCGAAATCAGGCGCGGCAGGTATTTCGCTTTCTGCTCCGCCGTCCCGTTCAGCTTGATCTGATTGACGCACAGGTTGGAATGGGCACCATAGGACAGGCTGACCGAGGCACTCGCCCGCGCGATTTCCTCAATCGCGACAGTATGCGCGAGATAGGACATGCCCGCCCCGCCATATTCTTCATCGACGGTGACACCCAAGAGCCCCAGCTCACCCATTTCAGGCCAAAGCGCGGGTGGAAACGCATTCGATTGATCAATCTCTGCCGCTATCGGTTTCACCCGCGTTTGCGCCCAGTCGTGCACCATGTCGCGCAGGGCGTTCACATCTTCACCCAGATCGAAGGTCATAGAGGCGTGAAACATCGGTGGCTCCGGAATTAATTGAACGCTTGTTCAATAATAGGATGCACGGGCGCGCCCTGTCCAGTCATTTCTCTTTGAGCAGATCCAGATCGGCGGGCGCAAAGACGTAGGGCCCCGGTTTCTGGCGACGCAAGGCCCAGAGCCTGCGTAGCTCTTTGTGCGTTCCGTTAGGCGCGTGTGTAAAGTAAGCGCGTGTATACGCATTGTATTGGTTGTGTGGTTGATTTGGCTGCTTTTTTCCCGCCTTCTTGTCAGCTTCGATTTTCTGGGCCGCGATGACCGCGTCAGCCAAATTCCGACCTGCGTTGGCCTTCATCCAATCCATGAATGGAAGCGAAAACTTGAATCCCGGAATAGCGGCTTGCATGAAACGCCGCATGTTCTGGGTGTTTTTATAGCTGTCGGTGATCACCGTTTCAGGGCCAAGCGGCTCTGAGTGCCAGTCAAACTTTGATTGCACCCGTTTCGTCTTTTTCGCTTCAACGGGCGGTTCGCCGTGGTCAAGGAAATAGGCAATCCGGTCGGCGATCTCGAATTTGCCACCTGCTGTTTTGATCCCCTTGCTACGCGCGTAGGTCACAAGCTCGTCTTTGAGGTAATACCACTTTCTAAAGGTGGCGGCATCAGTACAATGAGCAATATCAGGTCTGTCTGTCATGGGCTTTAAAGCTAGCGGTCAAAGCCTGCCCGACAAGTCATTCAGCCGCGACATCACCTTGATAAACCGCAGAGACTTCTGCACGAATGATGCGGGCGAGCAGAGCGCAATCCTCAAGGCTGAAGGTCAATGGCAGACGCATGTCCACGACGCCTGCCAATACGCGGTCAGAAGCCGGCATTCGGCTGGAAGGCGCGTATTGCCAACTGTCGTAGCGCGAGGTGAAACCTTTGGGTTCAGCACCGCCGAACCACTTGAGCTCAACCCCGCGTGCGGTGCATCGATCCAGGACGGATTGAACCGTCTCTGGTGACCAATCCAGCAACAGGAACTGAAAGGACGAGGCGACGAATTCTTCCTTCTCAGGGCGCGGGATCAGGCGTAGGCCGGGGGTGTTGGCCAGACCTTCCTCAAGTACGCGGTAGCGCGCGTTCCAGCGTTTTGCTTGCTCTGCAAGGTTGCGTAGCTGCGGGCGCAGGATTGCTGCACGCAGGTTGTCCATACGGCCAGAGATGTTTGGTGTTTCGTATTTGATCTTGGCGAAGGTTTCGACCGGTGGTGCGGCACGGTGCTTTTCGAAGAGCATATAGCTGCCAGACAGCATGATCGCCCGCGCCATATCTTCGGCATCGTCGCAAATCAAGAAACCACCCTCGCCGGAGTTGATGTGTTTGTAGGTCTGAGTCGAGTAACACCCGAACCGCCCCCAGCGCCCGCTTGGGACGCCGTTCCAGGCGGCCCCCATCGTATGTGCACAATCCTCGATCAAAGTCACACCTGCCGCGTCACACATCGCCATCAGGCGGTCCATATCGCAGATATGGCCGCGCATGTGGCTCAGCAGAAGCACGTTGGATTGGTCCAGTTTGGCGGAAAGATCATCAAGGTCGATGACAAGGTCTTCGGTCACGCCAACGAAGACTGGCACGCCACCCACCGCTGCAATCGCGCCCGGCACAGGGGCGAGCGTGAAGGCATTGGTCAGCACCTTATCACCATGCCGCACACCGGTGGCGCGCAAAGCCGTCGTCATCGCGTAACCGCCAGAGGCGACCGCAAGGCAGTATTTGGACCCTACTGTTTCTGCGAATTCTTCTTCCAGCAGTGCCACTTCTGCGATTTCATCCCCGCTGGTGTTATAGCGGTGCAGGCGCCCCGATTGCATCACAGCGTTGGCCGCGGCGATCCCTGCTTCGGGGATGGGTTCTTGTTGGGTGAAGCTGCCGGTAAATATCTCTGTCATAATGTTATTGTGTAAGCGGTTTCAGGCAACGTCAAATGGCCACTTTGGCACAGGCTTTAAGGCCAATTCAGCCAATCAGGCGGGTCACGACCGCATCAAGGTCTTCATAGCTGTCGATCGTCGCCTCAGGATCAAGGGCGAGCACATCATCGCGCCCCGGCCCGAATGTGACCAGAACCGATGGTACACCGGCGTTGCGGGATGTATCGCGGTCGGTGGCCGTGTCACCGACCAGGAGCGAGCGCTTGGGATTGCCACCTGCCCGTCTGACCGCTTCAAAGTGATGTTCGGGGTCCGGCTTGCGGACCGGCAGCGTATCTGCGCCGATGAGCGATGCGAAGGCATCGCGCACGCCAAGGCTGGTCATGAGTGTTTCTGCAAGGCCTTCGGGCTTATTCGTCGCAATTCCCACGGCATAGTCAGCAGACAGCAAGCGTGCGACCGCATCCATCGCACCGGGGTACATGACTGTATGCGTATCGATATCCTCGGCATAGGCAGCTAGCAAAACCGGGTATTGCGCATCCACTTGGGCTTTGCCGAACCCTTCTACCCGCGAAAAACCTAAGGTCAGCATCGCCCGCCCGCCGCGCAACGCGGTCGCGGCATCCGTCGCCGGATCAAGCAGGTCACCCAACCCCAGCCCCCGAAAACAGGTGTTCGCCGCTGCGATCAGATCGCCGCTGGTGTCAGCAAGCGTGCCATCAAGATCGAAGATCACAGTGCGTTTGCTCATGGGGTTCCCTTTTGATTATCTGTTTCTTCTGTAACGCCATGTAAACTGATGTGAACCCCCATCCCCTTGTGATAATCAAAAAGGGCAGTAGAAGTCGCAGGCAACAACAAGGTTCGAGGCAGCAATGGCAACCGCACTTATTATTCTGGGCGCAGGCATGGGCACGCGCATGAATTCTGATATGCCCAAGGTGCTGCATGAAATCGCGGGCGCACCTATGCTGGTGCATGCGATGAAATCAGGCGCGGCACTTGATCCTGAACGCACTGTCGTGGTGGCGGGGCATGGGTCTGAATTGGTCGAGAAAGCAGCCAAGGCCTATGACCCCGATGTGACGGTCGCAATCCAGTCCGAACAGTTGGGGACCGGCCACGCCGTGGGACAAGCCCGCGATGCGTTGGCCGGGTTCGATGGTGACGCGCTTGTGCTTTATGGCGATACGCCGTTTATCCAACCTGAAACGCTGGCAGCCATGACCGCCGCGCGCCTGACCCATGACGTTGTTGTGCTGGGGTTCGAGGCAGCTGATCCTGGGCGCTATGGGCGGTTGATCATAAAGGATGATCAGCTGGATCGGATTGTGGAATTCAAGGACGCCACAGACAAAGAGCGCGCAGTAACACTCTGTAACAGTGGTGTTATTTCAGCGAATTGCGCAACGCTTTTTGATCTGATTGATGCGGTTGGCAATGACAACGCATCAGGTGAATACTACCTTACCGACATTATTGGCATCGCCCGCGCCCGCGGGCTTTCAGCCACAGTCGTTCGCTGTGATGAGACCGAAACATTGGGCATCAACTCGCGTGCAGAGCTTAGCAACGCGGAGGCACTGTTTCAGGCACAAGCCCGCGCTGCGGCGCAAACCGACGGGGTGACACTGACTGCACCTGAAACTGTTTTCTTCGCCTATGACACGGTGGTCGGACGTGACACGGTGATTGAACCCAATGTCGTTTTTGGCCCCGGTGTGACGGTCGAATCCGGCGCCATGATCCGTGCGTTCAGCCATCTGGAAGGCTGCCATGTGTCGCGCGATGCCGTCGTCGGCCCCTACGCCCGGCTGCGCCCCGGTGCAGAACTGGCCGAGGGTGTGAAGGTCGGTAATTTTGTTGAAATCAAGAATGCGCAAGTGGCTGAAGGGGCCAAGGTCAATCACCTGTCCTATATCGGTGATGCCTCTATCGGTGCGAGCAGCAATATTGGCGCAGGCACGATTACTTGCAATTACGATGGTGTGTTCAAGCATAAAACGACGATTGGTGAGGATGTGTTTATCGGCTCCAACACCATGCTTGTGGCGCCGGTAAACGTGGGTGATGCAGCGATGACGGGCAGCGGATCGGTTGTGACAAAAGACGTGCCCCCTGGTGATTTGGCCATCGCCCGCGCGAAACAAGAAAACAAGGCAGGCTTTGCGGTGCGCCTGTTTGAAAAACTGAAAGCCAGAAAAGCAAAAGGGTCTTAACCATGTGTGGCATTGTTGGTGTATTAGGCGATCACGAGGCGGCACCTTTATTGGTCGAGGCCCTGAAACGATTAGAATATCGCGGCTATGACAGCGCCGGGATTGCCACGATCAACGATATGCGGCTGGACCGGCGACGTGCCGTAGGCAAGCTGGTGAACCTGTCAGACGTTCTGGTGCATGATCCCCTGCCCGGCAAAGCGGGTATTGGCCATACGCGTTGGGCGACGCATGGCGCGCCCAATGCAGGCAACGCCCACCCGCACCGTGCGGGCAGTGTGGCTGTTGTACATAATGGGATTATCGAAAATTTCCGCGAGTTGCGCGCCTTTCTGGCTGACCAAGGCATTGGATTTGAAACTGATACGGATACGGAAACCGTGGCATTGTTGGCCAATTACTATCGCGATAAGGGGTTAAGCCCGCGCGATGCTGCAGAGCAGACAATTGCGCGGCTCGAAGGCGCATATGCCCTGTGTTTCCTCTTTGATGGCGAAGACGATCTGCTGATCGCCGCGCGCAAAGGCCCACCGTTGGCAATTGGATATGGTGACGGTGAAATGTTCGTGGGCTCAGATGCCATCGCGCTCGCATCAATGACCAACCGGATCAGCTATCTCGAAGAGGGTGATTGGGCGGTGGTTACACGCGATGGCGTTGAAATTCGGGATGTGAATGGCGCGATAGCTAACCGTGCTGTTAAGGCGATCCAGATTGACACAACGCGTGTTGATAAGGGCGGGTTCAAGCATTTCATGGCCAAGGAAATCGCCGAACAACCTGTCGTGCTGCAAGGCGCGCTGTCGCATTACATCAGTGCAGATGGCACGGCTGTGACAATGCCCGAGCCTGAGATCGACTTTGCAAAAGTCGAGCGGATGACAATGGTGGCCTGCGGCACCGCGTTCTACGCCTGTCTGGTGGCCAAATATTGGTTCGAACAGATCGCGAGCGTGCCGGTGGAGGTCGATGTGGCATCCGAGTTCCGCTATCGCGAACCGCCTGTGACGGCCGGAACCGTCGCGCTGTTTGTCAGCCAATCGGGTGAGACCGCCGATACGTTGGCCGCACTGCGGTATATGGAGGGCAAGGCAGATAAGATTATGTCGGTCGTCAACGTGCCCGAAAGCTCTATCGCGCGGGAAAGTGACCTACCTTTGCCGATCTTGGCTGGAACCGAGATTGGGGTCGCCTCGACCAAAGCATTCACTTGTCAGCTCACGACGTTGGCGATCCTCGCGCTGCGTGCAGCACAGATGCGTGGCAAGCTGAGCGATGTGGAATTGGCCGAGAAACTGACCGCCTTACGCGCCTTGCCGGGTTTGATGAACCATGCGCTTGGGATTGAGCAGACCTCGAAAGATATCTCGCGCAAACTGGCGGAGGCGCGGGATATTCTATTCTTGGGGCGTGGTGCAATGTATCCCCTCGCACTTGAGGGTGCATTAAAGTTAAAGGAAATCAGTTATATACACGCAGAAGCTTATGCATCTGGCGAATTAAAACATGGCCCCATCGCGTTGGTCGATAAACACGTGCCTGTCATCGTCATGGCGCCGCGCGATAGCCTCTTCGACAAAACCGTTTCCAACATGCAAGAGGTTATGGCGCGCGGCGGTAAGGTCTTGTTGATCACCGATCAAAAAGGCGCGGATGAAGCTGGTGAAGGTGTCTGGGACACGATCATCATGCCCGAGATTGATCCCTTCCTTGCGCCGATCCTCTATGCGATCCCCGCACAACTGCTGGCCTATCATACGGCGGTCGCCAAAGGGACGGATGTGGACCAACCCCGCAACCTCGCAAAATCAGTGACGGTGGAATAATGGGCAAGCAATTCGATCACCTCGACGACGCGCATATGGCATTCATCGCGGCGCAACCGATGTTCTTTACCGGCACGGCGGCGCGCGATGGCAAGGTCAATATCTCGCCCAAAGGCATGGATAGTCTACGGGTGCTGGACGCCAATACGATCGCCTACGTCAATGTGACAGGCAGCGGGAATGAGACGGCGGGGCACTTGCTGGATCACCCACGTATGACGCTGATGTGGTGCAGTTTCGACATCAAACCGCAAATCCTGCGTACCTATGGCACTGCGCGGACCCTGCATCCGCGTGACGCGGCGTGGGATGACATGGCGGCCCAACTGCCCGCCCTGCCCGGCGCCCGTCAGATCTATGTGCAAACCATTGACATGGTGCAGACATCCTGTGGATATGCTGTCCCCTTTATGGAGCAGAAGGGCGACCGTGAGACGCTACTGAAATGGACCGCTGATAAAGGCGAAGACGGTGTCGCGCGCTATTGGGAAGAACGCAACCAGACCACGCTGGATGGCCTGCCCACGGATATTCTGCCATGACGCCGAAGGCCGCGATTGCCGCCTTGCGCGCTTTGGGTGATCCGGTCAAAGCGGCCGAGATGCACAAGTACCACAAGGTGGATCGCCCCTATCTGGGCGTGGCCAACCCTGTGATCGACGAACAGGTCAAATCATGGCGCGCCGAGGTTGATCTTGAGCAGCGGCTGGCGCTTGCCAAGGGCCTTTGGAAAAGCAACACACATGAAGGGCGCATTGCAGCGGCCAAACTACTTACTCAAGCAAGGATCAGGCCAGATGATGCAGGCGCTTGGGCGTTGATTGTGTCATGGGTCCCCGAATTCGATGCGTGGGCTGTGGCCGATCATGCGAGTATTGCAGGGCAGAAGCGGCTGGTCGCGGACCCAACCCGCCTTGATCAGGTCGCACGCTGGACCACGTCAGATCACATGTGGACGCGCCGCGCAGCACTTGTAATGACGCTGCCTTGGACCAAGCAGAACCACCCCAAGCCTGCCGATCTGGCAATTCGTGACCGGGTGTTGGGATGGGCCGCTGGCTATGTCACCGACCATGACTGGTTTATACAAAAGGCAATCGCATGGTGGCTGCGTGAGCTGTCAAAGCATGATCCGGAACGGGTGCGCCACTTTCTGGATCGTCATGGTGCCGACATGAAGCCCTTTGCAGTGAAAGAGGCCGGGCGCAAGCTGCCTGAGTAAGGCGCAGGTCCGGGCTTCGCTGGTCATTCAGGGGCTGGCATGGGCGGCTCTGGCAGCCATGTGATCGACATGGGCGCATGAAACGTTGTTATTTTCGTGACAGTGCCGTCTTTGCCAACTTCTAAATCGATGACGCATAACCGGTACGGATCATCCATCGTATCACCAAATACACCCCCCAGCTCGTCAAGAGTGGCCTCTGTTGCCACAACATCGCTTGTTGTCATTCCAACAGTGATTCCATCCAAAATGACCCAGTCATCGGTCGTCAGGACAAAGCTGGTGATCATCCGACCATCATGAACGACATCGAGCCCCGGTACCTGTATGATACCGCCATTGTCTGGCACCGTCGCAAGCCACCTTTTTGTGGCAGCTGGCAAATCAGCAAGGATGTTCAAAAGCTGAAACTGCGTCGTGCCATCTGCCGATACAACGCGACAGCCCCTGTCAAAGCTATAGTCTTGGGCCTGCGTCATGGTGCCCGCCGCAAAGAGGAGTAATGCGACAATGATGATCCGTGCCTTTTTCATGCAGTAATCGCAGTGACGATCTGGACCAGCTGCCGCCTAGGCGCCAGTCGCAAAAACCGTCAGTTCCGGCAATGACGTCAAAGGTGCCTCGATCAGGCGCATCGCGGCAAGGCTGATCTGACTGCCAGAGCCTGCGGCCCCGCCTGAAGGGCGTAGTTCAACATTGATGGTCTTGCCCTGATAGCTGATCCGACCTGGGGTCAGTGCATCCACCAACGGCGTCTTCAGCCAGATACCCGGCTCTGCTGGTGGTCCCAAGGCGGCAATCGTGGTGCCTAGGGCCTGATCACCGGCAGGTTCTTCTTCAACCACAGCGGCTGCGCGATCTTCCTCGCTCGTCGTGTCGAATTCGTCAGCAGTCACAGCATTTGCAGGCGGTGGCGGTGGCGGTGTGGGATCCAGCGTAGGCGTAGGCGCGGTGATGGCAGGGGGTTGCGTGGTCCCGAACAAGCCTTGAAAAGAGGGGGTGGAACAGCCAGCAACTGCGGCGATGGGCAGGATCAAAATCAGTCTCATATCGCGACATTATGCTGCGAATGGCCTGCGTGCAACGGCGCGCTTGGCGCTTGCGCAGGGGTACGCTCAAGCATAGGTTAACGGGTATGACAGAGCCCTTGATCGATCCCTTTGCCCGCACAATTGAATACCTTCGGGTGTCGGTCACGGACCGCTGCGATTTTCGTTGTGTGTATTGCATGTCCGAAAATATGACCTTCCTGCCTAAGAAGGAACTGCTGACGCTCGAAGAGCTGGACCGCATGTGTTCGGCCTTTGTCCGACTTGGCGTGCGAAAGCTGCGCATTACGGGGGGCGAACCTTTGGTGCGCCGCGGCATCATGACGTTTTTCCAAAGCATGTCGCGGCATCTGGAAAGCGGCGCGCTGCATGAATTGACGCTGACGACCAATGGCAGCCAGCTTGAGAAATACGCGGATGATCTGTTTGCCGCCGGGGTAAGACGGATCAATATCTCGCTTGATACGCTGGATGAGGCGAAGTTTGCCGAGATTACGCGCTGGGGCCGCCTGCCCCAGGTGATGCGTGGTATTGATGCAGCCCAAAAGGCAGGCTTGCGGGTGAAGATCAATACCGTCGCGCTGAAGGGCTTTAACGAGGATGAACTTGAGACGCTGACCGACTGGTGCGCATCTCGCGATATGGACCTGACCTTTATCGAGGTCATGCCAATGGGTGATTTGGGCAATGAAGACCGCTTTGGCCAGTATTGGTCGCTCGAAGACCTGCGCGCGCGGCTGGCCGCACGCTCGGAGCTGACTGATCTGCCGGAAAAGACGGGCGGTCCTGCGCGCTATGTGCGGGTTGAGCGGACGGGTCAGAAAATCGGGTTTATTACACCGCTTAGCCATAACTTCTGCGAAAGCTGCAACCGTGTGCGGATTACCTGCACAGGCGAGATTTACACATGCCTCGGCCAAGAAGGCCATTCAGACCTGCGGGCACCTTTGCGGGCGTCCGAAGCCGATGCAGATCTGGAAAACGCCATCCGTGCGGCGATTGCGCTGAAGCCGAAGGGGCACGATTTTGATTATTCGCGCCAGCAGGTCGATGGGCAGGTCAGTCGGCATATGTCGCATACGGGTGGGTGATACGGGGGTGATCGCCAACGCATCTTCAATCAACAGCCGCGCCGGAAACCGAGACGACACCCAGAACCAATAGGTTACACCCGGCCACTGCGAGCAAACCGTAGGCCAAGCGCATAAAAGCCTGCTGAGGCACGCGTTTGTGCAAGCTGAAACCAAGCCAAACACCTATCACCAGAAACGGCACGAGCGAGGCTGACGCCAATAGACCATGCGTCGAGAACAAACCGAGTGCAGCATACCCGCCCCCCTTGGCAAGATTGAGCAGAAAGAAGAAAAACGCATTTGTCCCAACGAAGGCGGTCTTGTCGAGATTCATCCCCAGCAACGTGCCTTTGATTGGCGGGCCGCCCGCATGCGCCACAAATCCTGCAAATCCTGATAGCACGCTTGCGATCAAAACGCCCCCCCGGTTTTGCCTTACATGGATCTGCGCAGCGGCCCCCTTTGACCACACAAAACGGGCAACAAATCCAATGGCCATGATGCCGATAGCGATGCGGAGGTAGTCTGGGTTAACCCTTGAAAAGCTGAACATTCCAAGGGCAATTCCAATACTGGCTCCGGGAAGCAGAAAGCCGATCATGCGCGGTTTCAATGCCGCGCGGTAGCGCCATACTGACAGCATATCGATGCCGATCAGAACAGGCAATAAAAGCACCGCTGCTGCTTGGGGTGGCATGGTCAACGCCACCAAGGGCACGCCAAGTATCCCAAGCCCGCCCGCAAAACCACTTTTGGAGATACCTGTGATGATAACGGCGAAGGCCGCGACAAGGTAGGATTCAAACGTCATGGCGATTGGCTAAAAGCCTTTCTGCAATTCGTAAAACAGTTTTTATTGATAATAAAAATCGATTATGAAGATACCTATGGCATTCGATCTAAAGCATATTGAAAGCTTCGTCTCTGTCGCCGAAACGCTAAGCTTTTCGACGGCAGCCGCGCGCGCCAATACCGTACAATCAGCAATTAGTACGCACGTCATGCTTTTGGAGCAGCAATTGGACAGGACGCTGATCAAACGGGGGCGCGGTCAACCTGTGACGATTACGGCAGATGGTGCCGCCTTTCTTGTGCAAGCCCGTCGCTTGCTGGCCCTGACAGATGAAATGGCACGCCGTCCCGAAACTGCGGCTGGTATGACGCCCTTGCGATTGGGAACAACCATTACCTTTGCGCTTTCAGTCATCCCCAAGGCCATATCAGCCTGCGCAGATCGCACGAATACCCGGCGCGTCACCGTTAGAACAGCGCGCAGCCACGACCTTATTGACCTGCTTGAACAGGGCGAGATTGATGTCGCACTTATGTTTGATCAAGGTGCCCATGCGGCGCGTCAGGCAACGATGCGCACAAAACTGTCTTGGGTTGCAGGCGACAAGTATGTGCATGATGACACAAAACCCTTACCGCTCGCGTTTTTGGAGGACGCGCGAGATCTGCGCCGACATGCCTTTGCCGCCCTTGATAAAGGCGGCGCACATGCCGCCTCTTTGCAGTCACATCCCGACCCCATCGGATTGCGTGCCGTGCTTGCTGCTGGTTTGGCGATCTCGGTCATGCCGCAAGTCGCCATCGTTGCACCCTTGGTCGATGTCGGCGCCCGCCTTGGTTTGCCGGACCTTGAGCCTAAGCTGGTATCCATCTACGCAATGGGTGGCGTTCAAGATCGCTATCTTGACGGCTTATGCCATGCGTTGGAGGCACAGTGCGACCCAGCCGGTTAGATATTGAAGCGTCTCAACTGGCAGGCATCCGTTGCTCGACAATCTCGGCCCACCATGAACAGCCTGCGGGCATTGTTTCATCGTTGAACGCATATTCGGGGTGGTGCACCTCAGCCCCTTCGCCGTTGCCGACAAAGATATAGGCGCCGGGCCGTTCTTCGAGCATGAAGGCAAAATCCTCGCCGCCCATCGTCTGCTCTGCGTATCCGCAAGAGCCTGCCACTGATGTGGCGACCTGTGCGGCAAAGGCGGTTTGCTCTTCGCTATTGACCATCACCGGATAGCCACGCATGTAATCAATCGTTGCAGTCGCACCGAAAGCAGCGGCCGTGCCTTGTGCGATTTCGATGAATGACTTTTCCGCTAGATCGCGCGTTTCATCAGATAAGGTGCGTACTGTCCCGCGCAGGTGCACCTTTTGCGGGATGACGTTATGCGCCTTCGACGATGTTTCAAAGCTGGTGATGGAAACCACAATCTGTTCGGTTGGGTTCACGATCCGCGCGGTGATGGTTTGTAGCGCGATCACCACATGGCTGGCGACAACCGTGGTATCGACCGTTGTGTGCGGTTTGGCCGCATGCCCGCCCTTGCCTTCGATCACCACCTCGAACTGGTCGGCCGCGGCAAAGAACGGACCGGGGCGTATCGCAAACTGCCCTGCGGGCAACCCCGGCCAGTTGTGCATGCCGTAGACCTCTTGGATACCCCAGCGTTCCATCATGCCGTCGTCGCACATTTCCTTGCCGCCGCCACCGCCTTCTTCGGCGGGTTGAAAAATAACCACCACGGTGCCGTCAAAATTACGGGTTTCAGATAGGTATTTCGCGGCCCCCAGCAGCATCGCGGTATGCCCGTCATGACCGCAGGCATGCATGGCGCCATCAACCTTGGATTTAAAGGGTAAATCCGTTTCTTCTTGCATCGGCAGCGCGTCCATATCGGCCCGCAATCCGATGACTTTGCCAGATGTATCAGACTTGCCCTTGATCACCCCCACAACGCCCGTCCGCCCGATGCCGGTGACAATTTCATCGCAGCCAAATTCCTTGAGTCTTTCGGCCACGATCCCTGAGGTCCGGTGCGTGTCAAAAAGGATTTCGGGGTGCGCATGCAAGTCGTGACGCCACGCAGTAATTTCGGGCAGTAACTCCGCAAACCTATTCTTAACTGGCATAATAAACTTCTCCAATGAGTGGTATTTGTTATGTGGGTTATTTTGCGAGCATTTCCACCAGTCGTCCGATGAATGCTTCGCCTTTTTGAAATTGATCGACGCTAATAAATTCGTTTGGTTGATGGGCCTGCGCAATATCGCCTGGCCCGCAGATCACGGCCGAATAGCCGCGTTCCTGAAATTGTCCAGCCTCCGTTCCATAGCTGACGACATTACTGGCGTTTTCGCCTGTCAGTTGGCGCACCAGCGCTTCGGCCTTGCCTTGATCCTCTGGTACCAGCCCCGGTACGTTGAACAGCGGCTCTGCCGTGATCCCCGCCTCAGGCCGTACTGCTTTCATTTCGGCCTCAAGCTCTGCCACTTTTGCCATGAACCGCGCTCTCCATGTGTCGATATCTTCGCCCGGTACGATGCGGAAACCAAACCCGAAGTGGCAGTCCTTGGCGGTGATATTATGCGCCGTCCCACCGCTGATCGTGCCAACATGCAGCGTGGTGTAGGGCGGAAAGAAATCTGCCGCCAGATCGCTGGGTTCTTTGGCGGCGTTTTCGTCGTTCACCTCATTGGCCCAATTGATCAGTTTGGCGGCCATCATGATGGCACTCACGCCGGTTGGGGCCAGTGACGAATGCACCTCGAACCCGCGAAAATGCATCTGATAGCCGATCCCGCCTTTATGGCCTGTCACGACTTTCATCATCGAAGGCTCGCCCACCAGCACAGTATCTGCGCGCGGCATTCCCATGCTGACCATATGGTCGATCATTGGCGGCGCGCCGGTGCAGCCCACCTCCTCATCGTAGCTGAGTGCGATTTGCAACGGCCGTTTAAGTCCCCGCTCTAGCGCCAGCGGTACTGCGGATAGAGCCAACGCATCAAACCCCTTCATGTCGCAGGTACCGCGTCCATAAAGCTTGCCATGACGTTCCGTCACTGTGAAAGGGTCTGTGTCCCATACTTGCCCATCGACAGGCACGACATCGGTATGGCCGGACAGAACGACGCCGCCGTCCACTTGCGGTCCGATGTGAGCGTAAAGGGCGGCTTTGGTCCCGTCTTCGTTCGGCACGCGCGTGGATTGGACGCCGAATCCTTCCAGATATTCCTCAACAAAATCAATTAATTCCAGATTGCTGTCGCGACTCACCGTGGGAAAACCCACAAGACGATCCATCAAATCTCGGGCAGTGAGGGTCATATGGGTCCTTTCCAGATCAGCCGTATTTCGATGATGCGAGATCATTTTCTGCGCAAAACAACAGCAATGCCAGTGTGACCTGTCAAAGGCCGGGCCGCAAACAGGATTCGACTTGCGGGATCGAAATTTGATGATACCGTCTGCGAGTGGGTGACTGATTATTATAAGATCAGCGCGAAAAATATAGACGACTGAACCACTTGGGAGGTTCTATATGCCCGATGGGGCGCTGCCCGTCCTGGATGTCCAGGACCTCAAAACTGTTTTCCAAACGCGCGGTGGCGAAGTCCACGCCGTAAATGACGTCAGCTTCTCGCTGAAGCCTGGTGAGTTACTAGGAGTGGTCGGTGAGAGCGGGTCCGGAAAGTCCGTGACCATGATGTCGTTGCTTGGGCTCTTGCCGTCACCGCCTGCGGATGTGCGTGGTGGACGCGTGAAATTTGACGGCAAGGATCTGTTGAACGTCACCCCCGAACAGTTGCGGTCGGTGCGCGGGGGCAAGATTGGTTTCGTGTTTCAAGACCCCATGACATCGCTGAACCCGGTGTATCAGGTGGGATTTCAGATCATGGAACCGCTGCGCAAGCATATGGGCATGAACAAACGCGAGGCAGCTGCCCGCGCGCAGGAATTGCTGGAATTGGTTGGCATTCCAGATGCCAAGCAACGGCTGCTTGACTACCCCCACCAGTTTTCTGGCGGCATGCGCCAGCGCGTCATGATTGCCATTGCCTTGGCATGCGACCCCCAAGTCTTGATCGCGGATGAGCCGACGACAGCGCTTGATGTGACCATTCAGGCGCAAATTCTGGAACTGATGAAAGACCTGCGCGACAAGCTGGGCATGGCGGTGATCTGGATCACCCATGATCTGGGCGTCATCGCAGGCATCGCTGACCGTGTGATGGTAATGTACGGTGGGCAGGTCGTTGAACATGCCCCGGTGCATGCACTGTTTACCGATCCACAGCATCCCTACACCCGCGCCTTATTGAAGACGATCCCGACCATTCAGGGTGAGCGTGCGGCCCGGTTGACCATCATCGAAGGGCAGCCACCGATTATGGCCGGTGCGCCGACATCCTGTCCGTTCCGCGACCGTTGCGATGTGGCGTTTGATCGCTGCGCTGTTGAGAACCCGCCACGCTATGATTTGGGCGATGGGCATGATGCGGCCTGTTTCTATGATGTGCGCACGAGGGGACCCCGCGATGCTTGATGACGGCAAAAAACCCCTCGTTTCGGTCAAAGACCTTAAGATGCATTTCCCGATCCATGCCGGGCTTTTGCGCCGCCGCGTGAGTGAGGTGAAAGCGGTTGATGGTGTCAGCTTTGACGTTTTCGAGGGCGAGACCTTGGGTCTGGTCGGCGAGTCCGGTTGCGGAAAGTCCACTTGTGGCCGTGCGGTACTGCGCCTTTATGATATCACCTCAGGCTCGATTCAGATTGATGATCGCGAGATTGGTGCAACCCCGCAGCCTGATCTGCGCGAAATGCGCCCGACCATGCAGATGGTATTTCAAGACCCGCAAGCATCGCTGAACCCGCGCATGACGGTCGAAGACATCATCAAGGAACCACTGGACGAGCACACAACCGGAACTGACGCAGAAAAGCGCAAGAAGGTCAGCGAGCTGATGGACGCCGTTGGCTTGAACCGCAAGTTTGCAAAACGATACCCGCACGCGTTCTCTGGTGGCCAGCGACAACGGATCGGAATTGCCCGTGCATTAGCCTTGAATCCCAAGTTCATCGTCTGCGATGAGCCGATTGCGGCGCTGGATGTGTCCATTCAGGCGCAAGTCGTGAACCTGCTGGAAGACCTGCAAGAGCAGTTTGGTCTCACGTATCTCTTTATCAGCCACGATCTGTCCATGGTGCGCCATATCGCAACGCGCGTAGCGGTGATGTATCTGGGCAAGATCGTTGAACTGGCCCCGCGTGAAGGCCTGTATGCCGACCCACTGCACCCTTACACCAAGGCGTTGCTGTCTGCCGTGCCTGAACCGGACCCCAGCCTTGCCCGCACAACCGAGCGGATCATCCTCAAAGGTGATGTCCCCTCGCCCTCGAACCCGCCAGAGGGCTGTAATTTCTGCACCCGCTGCCCGTCTGTGATGGACATCTGCAAGCGCGTGGAGCCCGACTATCGTGAAGTACAACCCGGCCGGTTTACCGCCTGCCATCTGTACAACGATGCAAATGACACTGCCGAATAACGGCAGGTCCTGAGGCCCAAAAAAGAGCAAACAACATGACGACCAACAAGGAGAAGACAACATGAAACTCAAAACAGCCCTGATGGGCGCTGTTGCGACAGCCTGTATGGCGCAAATGGCCTATGCCGATGCGCATGAAGGTGAACGCGGCCGCGATGGCGAACTGCGCATTATCTATTGGCAGGCGCCGTCGATCATGAACCCCTATCTGTCGGGGGGTACAAAAGAACTCGAGGCTGCCAGCCTCGTGATTGAACCGCTCGCTCGGTATGACACTGACGGCAATCTGGTGGCTTGGTTGGCCGAAGAAGTGCCAACAGTTGCAAACGGCGGCGTTTCCGAAGACCTGACCTCGATCACATGGGTTTTGAAAGAAGGACTGTTGTGGTCTGACGGCACACCGGTAACATCCACAGATGTCAAATTTTCGTGGGAATACTGCACAGCCGAAGGCGGTGGATGCGCTCAATCCGAAAAATATCTTGATGTCGAAAGTGTAGATACCCCTGACGACCGTACCGTTGTCGTCAACTTCAGCGTCGCCAAGCCTTTCCCATATGGTCCGTTCGTCGGCGCACAAGCCCCTATCATCCAGGCGGCGCAGTTTGCAGACTGCCTTGGCCCACGCGCCCCGGAATGCACCGAGCAGAACTTTAACCCAATCGGCACCGGCCCGTTTGTTGTGACAGAGTTCCGTACAAATGATGTGATCACGCTGGCCGCAAACGAAAACTACCGTGAGGAAGGCAAGCCCGCCTTTGCAACAGTCACCTTCAAAGGTGGCGGTGATGCAGCCGCAGCAGGCCGTGCTGTGCATGAAACGGGCGAATATGACTATGCTTGGAACCTGCAACTGGCACCTGATGTGCTGAGCGGCATGGCCGAGGCTGGTCTGGGCGAAAATGTCGTGTCCTTCGGGACCTCGGTTGAGCGTATTTTGATGAACATGACCAATGTTGACCCCGCTTTGGGTGACCAGCGCGGCGTGATCGGAAACCCACACCCCTTCCTGACAGACAAATCCGTGCGTCAAGCCATGTCCATGGCCATCGACCGCGCTTTGCTGACAGAAATCGGCTATGGTGACTTTGGCCGTCTGACCTGCAACGTGCTTCCCGCACCTGCAATCTACAACTCAGACGCCAACGATGCCTGCCTGACGCAAGATCTTGAAGGCGCCAAGGCCCTTCTTGATGAAGCGGGCTGGGCCGTTGGTGGTGACGGTGTGCGCGAAAAAGACGGTGTGCGTCTGTCAGTGCTGTACCAGACCTCGACCAACGCTGTGCGCCAGGACTATCAGGCGCTGATCAAGGAATGGTGGGAAGAGATCGGTGTCGAAACCGAATTGCGCAACATCGATGCGTCGGTGTTCTTTGGGTCGGACCCCGGTTCACCTGATACGTTCCAAAAGTTCTTTGCCGATGTCGAAATGTTCACCAACAACTTCGATGGCACAGACCCAGAGGCTTACATGGCAGGTTGGACCTGCGATCAGGCACCGCAGCCAGAAAACCAGTGGCAGGGCAACAACATGCCACGCTTCTGCTCTGAAGAATATGACGCGTTGCGCGCTGAAATGGCGGTCACCGGTGATATCGACGAACGTGCCCGCATTGCCAAAGCGATGAACGATATTCTGATGCAAGAATATATCATCCTGCCGCTGACGCACCGTGGCCGTAATTCTGCCCATGCCAAAACACTTGGCGGCGTTCAGTTGAACGTTTGGGACAGTGAGCTGTGGAACGCCGCTGACTGGTACCGGACCGGCGATAACCGTTAAGTCCAAGTCGGGGTGAACCCCGACCTACACAACCCGTAAGGCGGGGTTCTTCCCCGCCTTACAGCCACCTTCCGAAAACCATAACCCAAGGCGTTCTCTCATGCTCAACTACACCATCCGTAGATTGGTCCTGTCGGTTCCGACGCTTTTGTTTATTGCTTTCGTTATATTCATGCTTCTGGAACTCGCCCCCGGTGACCCAATGGCCAGCATGCCACTGACAATTCCACCCGAGGTCCGCCAGCAAATGCGTGAGGCGCTTGGGCTGGGGGAACCTTGGTGGGTGCGCTTTCCGCTTTGGCTGAAGCAGTTCTTTATTGTTGAGCCTCAGTATTGGATCGACAACGCATTTGGCACCAATTTTGCCGATGGCGCACAGCGCATCATTAGCTTCCAGTCCCGTAGCCCCGTGTTTGACACCATCGCAGAGCGGATGCCTCAGACCCTTTGGGTGGTCGGCATGTCTTATGTGGTTGGCGTGGCCATCGCCCTGCCTATCGGGATTATCAGTGCTTACAAGCAGTATTCGGTCTTTGATCAGGCGGGCACCTTTGTCAGCATGATCGGCTTTTCGGTGCCGCCCTTCTTCTCGGGCGTTCTGGTGATCGTTATTTTCTCGGTCCAACTGGGCTGGTTGCCGTCGATCTATGATACCACCCATAGGGTGGTTGATTGGAATACATTCAAGTTTCAGCTGCAGCAGATGATCATGCCCGTCATGGTGCTGGCCTTGCAGACCACAGCGCAGGTCAGCCGCTATATGCGTGCCTCAATGCTCGATAATCTTGGCCAAGACTATGTCCGCACCGCGCGGGCCAAGGGTATGTCAGAAAGCGTTGTGGTCATGCGCCACGTGCTGCGCAACTCCATGATCCCCGTCGTGACTGTCATCGCCTTGGGTATTCCGTCGATCTTTGGGGGTGCGATCATCACCGAGCAGGTGTTCAAGGTGAACGGCCTTGGGCAGTTGCTGATTATCGCGCTGCAAGGCTCTGATATTCCAATGGTCATGACGATAACCTTCCTTTTGGCGGTGCTGATCGTGATGATGAACCTGATTGCCGATATTCTCTACGGCGTCCTTGACCCGAGGATCCGCTATGACTGATATTTCAGCCCAAGTGCAGCCCGTCGACCACGTCGACCCCAACGCCCCTTTCGAGCCCGAAGAGAAGGCGCGCAACCAGTGGCTGGACGTTTGGGATCAGTTCCGCTCGCATAAAGGTGCCATGGCAGGGCTGATCTTTTTGATCTTCATCACAATGTTTTGCGCCTTCGGCCCGTTCGTTTGGGATGTGGACCCCGGCAAGCTGGATATCCGCAACAAGGACGTGCGCCCGATTTACGTGGCGATCTGGGATGGCGACGCGAAAACCAGCTGGGCGCGGCCTATGGGGACCGACCATCTGGGCCGCGATATCATGGCCAATATCATGCAAGGCGGACGCATTTCGCTGGCCGTGGGTTGGACGGCGATGATCCTGGCGATCTTGATTGGCACGCTGGTAGGCGTGTTGGCCGGCTATTTCAAACGGCTGGACTGGGGCCTGATGCGCTTTACCGATCTGGTGCTGTCGCTGCCCCTGCTGCCGCTTCTTCTGGTGATGATGCTCTTGTTCCGCGATCCTTTACGGGCCGCTTTCGGGCCTGAGAACGGGATCTTTCTGCTGATTGTCTTTGGTATTGGCATTACATCATGGATGCAGACCGCGCGGATTGTGCGCGGCGACGTGATGGCTTTGAAAGAGCGGGAGTTCGTGCTGGCCGCGCGCTCTATCGGGACCCCACCGCGCCGGATGATTACGCGGCATATTCTGCCTAATGTGCTGTCGCCGATCATGGTGTCGGCCACGTTGGGACTGGCAACCGCGATCATCACGGAAAGCGCGTTGTCCTTCCTTGGTCTGGGTTTCCCGTCGGACTTCCCCACATGGGGCAAGATCCTGTTTGATAGCGTAGACCGGATGACCGCCTTTCCCGAGCGTGTGCTATGGCCCGGTCTGGCGATTTCGCTGACCGTGCTGGCTGTGAATTACATCGGCGACGGGTTGCGCGACGCGCTTGATCCAAGGATCAGAGGGCTTTAGCATCTCGGCTGCACCTTGCTACTTCTGTGTCTTCGCGAAACAACCGCCCTGCCCGATCGGTTTGCCGTTCCAGCGCAATGATGCTTATGCGATGGATCCGCCTATGTGCGGACCCACGCCATAAGTATCACTTCCGGGCCGCTTCCCACCGCACGACATAATCGCTTTGAAGAACCCTGCTTTTGGGCTCAACAGGATCTTTCGATTTACGCACCGCGAAGTTCATGATCACTGGCATACCACGCGGCAAAGCCCCCTTTAGCTTGGGCCGCTTTCCGGTGACAAGCGGGTTGGTTATCGCCACAACACGACGCGCCGCCCGCGGTCTGATTGGTTGGAAAACGCAGTGTAATACCTCGTAACCCATGCTCTGCGCCCAAAAGCCAAAAACGATTTCGGGGCTGATCTGATAAAACCCGTGCGCCACCCAGTTGTTCGCTGGTGCATGAGATATGAATACGCCACCCGGTCGTAGCATTTTGTCAATGTTGCGATAGGCCGTGGGCAAATCAAAAACATGCTCACATGTGCCGCCATCGAAGATAACGTCAAAGCGGTTTTCAAGTTCGGATGGGAGCGTGCCACCAAGATCCTGAACGATTGACGCCTTCTCGAAATCGGAAAAATCCAAGGAATCAACGCTGCTAAATCCCAAGGTTTCAAAGAAACGCTCCGAATAGCGATCGTCAGGGTTTTTGAGGTCTTCTGCATCGATGTTGGGTAGATATTTGGCAAGGGTCTCATCAAAGACTTCTGCCCCTGCACCTCTGCCGCGGCCCTTCCAACTTTGGCGCCCCAACATAAGGAACGCACCACCCAAATCGTTATCCTTCACGGTTTCAATCAGGCGTGCGCCAAGAATATCAGGAATAGCCAAGTGAGGTCCAATCTGGATGAGACGTTTTGATCAACAACACGTAGCAAAAGCAGTCAGCTGTGGCCATGCCCCGCGCGGCGTTGTCTTGCTATGACGCGCGGGGGTGTTAATCGTTCTAGTCGATCTTCGGCAGCAGCGCATCCAATGATGCTTTTGCATCGCCATAGAACATCCGCGTGTTGTCCTTGAAGAACAGTGGGTTCTCGATACCGGAATACCCGGTTCCCTGCCCCCGCTTGGACACGAACACCTGCTTGGCTTTCCAGCATTCCAATACCGGCATCCCCGCAATCGGGCTGTTCGGATCGTCCTGTGCCGCGGGGTTTACGATATCATTGGACCCGATCACGATAGCAACGTCCGTGTCCGGGAAGTCATCATTGATCTCGTCCATCTCCATCACGATGTCATAAGGCACCTTCGCTTCGGCCAGCAGTACGTTCATGTGCCCCGGCAGACGCCCGGCGACCGGGTGGATCGCAAAGCGCACGTTCTTGCCTTTGGCGCGCAGTTTGCGCACCAGTTCAGACACGGCCTGCTGCGCCTGTGCCACGGCCATGCCGTAGCCTGGGATGATGATGACGCTGTCAGCTTCGTTCAGCGCTGTGGCAACACCGTCGGCATCAATCGCGACCTGTTCGCCTTCAACCGCCATCTGTTCACCGGCAGGGCCGCCAAAGCCGCCCAAAATGACCGACACGAAAGACCGGTTCATCGCCTTACACATGATATAAGACAGGATCGCACCGGATGAACCGACAAGCGCACCGACCACGATCAACAGATCATTGCCGAGGCTGAAACCAATGGCCGCTGCCGCCCAGCCGGAATAGCTGTTCAGCATGGACACAACGACAGGCATATCCGCGCCGCCGATGCCCATGATCAGGTGATAGCCGATAAACAGGCCAGCCAATGTCAGCAGGACCAATGCCCAAGAGCCAGAGCCGCCCATGTACATGATCAGCAAGATCACAGAGAGCGCAGCGGCACCCGCGTTCAGGAAGTGCCCACCGGGCAGCTTGTTTGCACCTGTGTCGACCTTAAACGGCAGCAGGCTAGAGTTACCCGCAAGCTTGGCATAGGCGATCACAGAGCCAGTGAATGTCACCGCACCAATCCAGATACCCAAGACCAGCTCAACCCGCAGGATGCTAATCTCAACACTGGATTTCTTGGCGATCAATTGGCCAAAGGCGCTGAGGCCATCATAAGCCTCTTTCGGCAATCCGATTGCAGTGATCCCATCAGGGCCAACTGCACCCAGCACTTGGCCATTCGCCTCGTACAACGACGCCATGTTGTTGATCATGATATCGGCGTTGAATCCCACAAAGACCGCTGCCAGACCCACCATTGAGTGCATGATAGCAACCAGTTCGGGCATCTGCGTCATCTCGACCTTCGTGGCCAGTTGATAGCCAACAGCACCGCCCAGACCAATCAATATAACTGACAACAGCCCCAGACCGGCACCCGGCCCGACAAGTGTCGCAAAGACGGCCAGCGCCATGCCTGCGATCCCGTACCAGACGGCCCGCTTTGCGCTTTCCTGACCGGACAGACCGCCCAGCGATAGAATGAAAAGAACACCTGCGACCACATAGGCCGCGATTGTGAATGCGTTATCCATTGCCCTGCCCCTTTAAGACTTTTGGAACATGGCGAGCATACGCCGTGTCACGAGGAAGCCACCGAAGATGTTGATCGCCGCCATGAAGATACCGAGTGCTGCAAGCAGCGTGATCAGCGCACTGCTTGATCCGATCTGGATCAATGCGCCCAGAATGATGATCGATGAGATCGCGTTTGTCACAGCCATCAGCGGTGTGTGTAGCGAATGCGCCACGTTCCAGATCACCTGGAAGCCGATGAAGACGGACAGAACGAAGACGATAAAGTGCTGCATGAAGCTGGCTGGCATGCCGGGAATGAGCCCGATGCCAAGGATCAGTGCAGCACCAGCGGCCAGAAGACCCACTTGTGTCTTGGTCTCTTTTTGGAAGGCGGCCACTTCGGCTGCGCGTTTTTCTTCCGCTGTCAGCTCTTTTGGCGCTTCTTTCTTGGGCGCTGCCGCAATCGCGGCCACTTTGGGTGGTGGCGGCGGGAAGGTAATCTCGCCTTTGTGGGTCGCAGTTGCCCCACGGATGACATCGTCTTCCATGTTGTGGTTTGGCATACCGTCCTTTTCAGGCGTCAGGTCCGTCATCATGTGACGAATGTTTGTCGCATAAAGGGTCGAAGACTGTGCGGCCATCCGGCTGGGGAAGTCAGTATAGCCGATGATGGTCACACCATTATCGGTGACGATCTTTTCGTCCATCACGGTCAGTTTGCAGTTACCGCCACGTTCCGCCGCAAGGTCCACGATGACCGAACCGGGCTTCATGCTGTCGACCATGTCCTTGGTCCACAGTTCCGGCGCATCACGGCCCGGGATCAGGGCTGTGGTGATTACGATGTCGATGTCAGGTGCGATTTCACGAAACTTGGCCAACTGTGCAGCCGCAAATTCCGGCGAGGACACAGCGGCATAACCACCTGTAGCAGAGCCGTCCTGCTGTTCTTCTTCGAAATCAAGGAAGACGAACTCGGCCCCCATTGATTCAACCTGCTCTGCCACTTCGGGGCGCACGTCGAAAGCGTATGTGATGGCACCCAGCGATGTCGCCGTCCCGATGGCAGCAAGACCTGCCACACCCGCACCAACAACCAGCACCTTAGCAGGCGGTACTTTACCGGCGGCTGTGACCTGACCGGTGAAGAAGCGACCGAAGTTGTTACCGGCTTCAATAACAGCACGGTAACCTGCGATGTTTGCCATCGACGACAGTGCGTCCATCTTCTGCGCGCGGCTAATCCGCGGCACCATGTCCATGGCGATGACTGTGGCGCCTTTCTTGTTGGCAGCCTCCATCAGCTTTTCATTTTGTGCCGGATAAAAGAACGAGATCAGGGTTTGCCCTTCACGCAGTTTCTTGGTTTCCGCATCCGAGGGCGGGCGCACTTTGGCGACGATATCGGCGGCTTTGTAAAGGGCCGTGGCGGTCTTTGCGACCTCAACACCGGCATCCTTGTAAGCCTGATCCGAGAAACCAGCCCCTGCACCGGCACCCGTTTCGATCATGCATTCATAGCCGAGTTTTTGCAGATCCTTGGCGGAGGCCGGTGTCATCGCGACCCGGTCTTCGCCTTCAAATATCTCTTTTGGTGTGCCGATCTTCACGGACCATCCCCCATATCTGTTCTCGCAGTGCAGATGCACTATAGCGCGTAAGAATATTTCGCAAGGGACTGGCGGCTATGACATTTAATGTCATGTGCTAACAGTCACACCCAACGTCGCGTCTTTTGACAGTAACGCGCGAACTCGGCACGGAATTTCACCCGCAGGCGGTTTTCTTCGGGGACAATAAAACGCTGCGTAATCGTAAACATGAAAAGCGGAACCAGCAGCAAGGCGATGGGCGCCTCCCAACGCAAAGCGAGCCCGGCCAGCACCAGCGTATCGCCCAGATAGATCGGATTGCGGCTGCGCTTGAAAATACCTGAACTCACCAAGTGATCGGCTTCCATATGCGGCACGATGGTGGTGTGCTGTTTGCGCATCTCGACCGCGGCAAGCAAGATAAGCACCAGCCCGCCGCCGACAAGCAATCCGCCCAACAGATCTGTGGCCGCTCCGCCAATCGCCCAGCCCATCGGCTGCAACTGCCCGATCCACCACGTCACCATGAGGGCGAACAGCAACCATACAGGCGGTATATCGATCCATTTCATACCCGTTCTTGTGCCGCAGCGCTTTGTCCTTGTCCATGCCTTGCTTCCCGCTAGGGTCTGTCACAACGGAGGACAAATCATGGAACATGCAGGCAAACACGCGCTGGTCACTGGTGGTGGTACGGGTATTGGGGCGGGCATTGTTCTGGCCTTGGCCGAGGCCGGGGCCGAGGTCACGATCACGGGGCGCAGAGCTGACAAGTTAGAGGCGTTGGCCGCAAACTCTGAACGCATACATGTCTTGGTGATGGATGTGGATGACGAAACATCCGTCCGGGATGGCATCGCCCAAGCGGCAGCGGCGCGCGGACCGATCCAGATTTGTGTGGCCAACGCCGGCATCGCTGAAGGCGGCCCGTTTGAGAAAACAACGCTCGCCCAATGGCGCAAGACGATGACGACTAACCTTGACGGTGTTTTCCTGACCTTTCAGGCAGCTATGGCCACGCTGGAGGACGCGACCCCTGCCCGCATGATTGTTGTCAGTTCCATCGCAGGGGTGCGCGGGCTGAAAAATGCGATCCCTTACACGGTGACCAAACATGGTGTCATTGGTCTGATCCGCGGGCTATCCGAGGAATTCATGCGCCGTCCCATCACCTTTAACGCGCTTTGTCCCGGCTATGTGGACACCGATATTGTGCGCAACCAAATACCGGGGCTCATGAAACGCTTTGGCGTGGATGAACAGGGGGCGATTGATGCGATTTCCAAAGGAAACCGCCATCGTAAGCTCTTGGAGGTAGATGAAACGACCACTGCGGCAATGTGGCTGTGCTCGGATGGTGCGCGCAGTGTGAATGGTCAGACCATCCAGATATCAGGGGGCCAAATCTGATGACCGATTTCGCCGCTACCAAAGCGATGTTCCATCTGCCGGAAGGTATGATTTACCTTGATGGCAACTCGCTTGGACCACTTCCTAAGGCGACGGCGGCGCGGGTGGCACGGACAGTGACCGCCGAATGGGGCGAGAAAGTGATTACCGGTTGGAACCGCGCGGGCTGGATGGCGCAACCGACTGCGTTGGGTAACCGGATCGGGCGACTGATCGGGGCGGAGCCGGGCCATGTCGTGCTGGGTGATACCCTGTCGATCAAGGTCTATCAGGCCTTGGCGGCAGCAATTGATCTGGTGCCGGATCGTAAAGTGATCCTGACCGATAGCGGGAATTTTCCGTCGGACATTTACATGGCCGAAGGGCTGATCAAATCACTGGGGCGTGGACATGAACTGCGTGTGGTGAACCCACAGGATGTGGCAAACCACATCAATGATGATTTGGCTGTGCTGATGCTCACACAGGTCGATTACCGCACAGGCCGCCTGCATGACATGCAGGCGTTGACGGCCCAAGCCCATACAGCGGGCGCTGTGACCTGTTGGGATCTGGCGCATACGGCGGGGGCGATGGCGGTTGATCTACAAGGATGCAACGCGGATTTTGCGGTAGGTTGCACTTATAAATACCTTAACGCAGGGCCCGGCGCGCCAGCCTTTATTTATGTCTCTCCGCGCCATATCGAGACCTGCCAGCCAGCACTGTCAGGGTGGTTGGGGCATGAAGCACCTTTTGCCTTTGACCTTGATTACCGCCCCGGCACGGGGATCGAGCGGATGCGGGTTGGCACACCACCCGTTTTGCAGATGGCAGCGCTTGATGCATCACTCGATATTTGGGATCAGGTGGATATGGACGCCCTGCGCAGCGCATCCATCGCATTGACCGAACAGTTTATCACGGGGGTCGAGGCACTTTGCCCGCAACTGACCCTCGCCAGCCCACGTGACCCGCATGCAAGGGGCAGTCAGGTGTCCTTTGCGTTTCAGCATGGCTATGCCGCGATGCAGGCCTGCGTCGCGCGCAATGTGGTGGGTGATTTCCGCGCACCAAACATAATGCGTTTCGGCTTTTGCCCCTTGTTTATTGACGCGGGCGACGTGGATATCGCTGTCAACGTCATTGCCGATGTGATGGATAACGCACTGTGGGATGATCCGGTCTACAAACAGGTATCCGGTGTGACCTGATCAGATGTAGGTCGTATCTTCAACGTCTGGCGGGCTGTCATAGCCATGCACCACAACGTTTAGCGCCGCCCCCAGAAGGATCAGGTAGGCGCTGACGTAAAGCCACAACAGCAGGCCAATGACAGCACCGATAGAGCCATAGACTTCGTTATAGCTGGCAAAGTTGGTCAGGTAGTAAGACAACCCCGCAGATGCGGCGACCCAAAGGACAACGACCACAAAGGCGCCCACCGTAATCCAGCGCCCCCGGCTACCGATACGTGCAGGGCCAAAACGGTACAGCAGGCTTAAGCCAATCATCAATACACCCAAGGCAACCAGCCAGCGGATACCCTCTAACAGCCACGCGGTTGAGTTTGCGACAGGAATGAACGCCAGCCCAATCGGCACGATCACCACGACAGTCAGTGCTACAATCGCCAAGGTCACCAACGCAACGGTCAGCATCAATGCCACAACCATTTGCCAAACTCCGTTGCGCATCCGCTGTCCGGCAATCGCGTTGAGCCCGCCAATAAGTGCCGCGACCCCTGCCCGGCACGACCATAGCGCAAGCGCGATGGATACAGCAGTGGCCCAACCCAAAGCGTCTGACGGGGCGGCCACCAAGCGAAACACCTGACTGGCAATAAGGTTATAGGCATCGGGCGGAATGATATCTTCCATCAGGGCGAGCTGTTCGGCGATAACGACCGGATCGGCAATCAGCCCAAAAATCGCGATAACAGCCGCGATACCAGGAAAAATCCCGAACATCCCAAAGAACGCAACGCCGGCTGCGATGAGGCCAAGATGCTTCTCGCTCGCGGTGGTCCAGACCGCGACCAAGACACGCCAAACCTTGAGAATGATCGCCACGCTTTTGACCGCCTACTCGTGTTACCCTCTGTGGATCACCCTAGGCCATCGCGCAGGCAACCGCCACTTTTCTTGGCAAATGATTGTCACAGCTTTCGGCATTTGCCCGCTGGATTGCAAAAATATGTCGCGTCACAGGTCAATGCGCGCTAGGGTTTCACAAAACAGGGGCAAACCCTGACACCAGAGGCAGACGCAGTGAATACCCTGACCGCACATACCAACACGCTCGCAGAGCGTGTTTTGAGCCGTGACAGTGACCGCATGCTGGTGGCCATTACCGGCGCGCCGGGCTGTGGGAAATCCACCCTTGCCAGCGAATTGGCCCGACGTCTGAATGCGCAGGGGCGCAAATCCATTGTTGTGCCGATGGACGGATTTCACCTTGATAATGCGATTCTGGAGGCGCGTGGCCTAAGCCAGCGCAAAGGCGCGCCTGAAACTTTTGACGCACCCGGTTTTCTACGCTTGATCCATGCGCTGAAAACTGGGGAAGAGGTCTTTGCCCCATCCTTTGACCGCACCCGTGATCTGGCGATTGCCGGGTCAGTGGCTGTGCCGGACGCGGCCAAGGTGGTGATTGTCGAAGGCAATTACCTGATGTTCGATGAACCACCCTGGTCGGCGCTGGCCGGGCTTTGGGACCTGTCTGTGCGCGTGAATGTCCCTATGCCAGAGTTGCGCGCGCGGCTGATTCACCGTTGGCTGAGCCTGAATTATTCCTCTGCTGTCGCCACCCGCCGCGCCGAGGGCAATGATATTCAAAACGCGCAGCGGGTCATCGACCGTGCGTTACCTTGCGATATTGATCTGAACGGTGAGCCTGCGCAGAACGGCTAGACAAAGACCAGCGTGATCGCGGGAAACATCAGCAGGATGAAAACCCGCACCACGTCTGACCCCACAAAGAACAGAACCGACTTATAGGTCGCCGTCATCGGTGTCTCTTTATCCATACTGTTGATGATAAACAGGTTCATCCCCACCGGCGGCGTGATCAACCCGACCTCGACCACGATCAGCACCATGATCCCGAACCAGATCGCCAGTTCCTCGGTCGTCATACCGAAATCAAGGCCGGATATGACCGGCCAGAAGATGGGCACTGTCAGCAGGATCATCGACAGGCTGTCCATCAGGCAGCCAAGGATCAGGTAGAACACAAGGATCAGGACCATCACCATCCAAGGGCTGAAACCCTGCATCGAGACCCAAGCCGACAGTTCTTGCGGTACCTGCGTCAGCGCGAGGAAGCCATTGTAGAACCCTGCCCCCAGCACGATGAAAAAGATCATGCCGGTGCCTGTCGCAGTCTCAGTGATGCTTTGGCCGAAAACCTGCCAGTTCAGTGCGCCGGAAAAGAGCGCGATAAGCCCTGTTCCCATCGCACCCACCGCCGCCCCTTCGGTGGGCGTGAACCAGCCATTGTAAATACCGCCGACAACCAGACCAAAGACGACCAGCACCGGCCATACGGCACCCAGTGCCTTAAACCGATCTGCATAGTCGATCCGTTCTCGCGTGCCCGCCTGATCGGGGTAAATCCGCACATAAATCGCGATTGTGATCATATATCCAAGAGCGGCCAGAAGACCGGGAATAAAAGCTGCCGCGAAAAGTTTGGCGATATTCTGTTCGGTCAGGATGGCGTAGATCACCAAGATAACCGATGGCGGGATCAAGATACCCAAAGTGCCCCCTGCCGCCAGTGTTGCCGTCGAAAACCCACCGGAGTAGCCGTATTTGCGCAATTCCGGCAAAGCGACCTTGCTCATCGTGGCGGCCGTCGCCAACGATGACCCGCAGATTGCCCCGAACCCTGCACATGCCCCGACCGAAGCCATGGCCATGCCACCTTTGCGGTGGCCCAACCATGCCTCTGCCGCTTTGAACAACGATCGTGACATGCCGGAATGGGTGGCGAACTGCCCCATCAGCAGAAACATCGGGATGATCGACAGGTTGTAGCTGGAAAAAGTCGAGAAAACTTCGGACTTGAGCCGCGCCATGAAAACGTTTGTCCCGTCAGTGGCCAGCCACAGCCCCCCGATCCCGCAAAGCAACATCGCCAGCCCGATAGGCGCGCGCAGGAAGATCAAGAGGAGGAGAAAGGGAAAGGACAGATAGCCCAGCGCGAGGTCGGTCATAGGGTGCGCTGACCTGTTAGCCGTATGACTGCGCAATAAATGCTGACGATGCTGGCGCTGATCGCCGCGATCAGACTTGCGGCATAGGCCCACCAGATCGGAAACTGGATCAGATAGGTCGTCTCGCCATAGCGCATTTTATCCTGCATCCCGACATAAAGCCGCCATGTGATCAAAACAATGATCGCGGCCATAACCACGCTCCAGAAGGTGCCCAGCGCACGGTTCACGCCCGGCCCCATCGCTTTGGAAAAGACATCGACATTGGCATGTGCCCCTTTGAGCTGGGTGAGTGGAAGGAAGGCAAATATCGCAAAGGCAACCCCGGCTTCGACAAGTTCGAAGTCCCCCAGAATGGGCCCGATCCCAAGCTCAACCAGCCAATCGCCAAGGCTGCGCAGTGCGCCGGAATGCGCCAGATCGCTCAACTCACGACCACTGACACTGATGCAGACCATGGCCACCAGAAGACACAGCACCAGACCGCCCAGCAATGCCATGACCTGTGCAAGTTGTCGGATCGCGGCGTGTAGCATGACGCGCCCTTAATTGCCCGTGCTGTGTTTGGCGATCAATGCAACCGCGTCGTCATAAATGCCTTGTCCATCAAGGCCCGCAGCCGTCGCCTCGGCAATCCAATTGTCGATTGTGGGTTGGCTGGCGGCGCGCCATGCGGCGACTTGGCCCTCATCCAGTGTGATGATTGTATTGCCACGCTCGACCGCCAGCGCGCGTCCCGGTGCATCATCATTCTGCTGGGTGCGCCCGGCAAAGGCCGAGAATTCCAAACCGGAGTTCGCGTCGATCACCACTTGCAGATCAGCCGGCAGCGCATCATAGGCATCCTGGTTCATCGCCATGATAAAGGCGAGCGTATAAAGCGCGTCGCCGGGAAATTCCGTGTGATAGGTCACCATTTCCTGCACTTTCAGCGCAGGCACGACTTCCCATGGGATGACGGCGCCATCAATGATGGTGCGCGACAGCGCCTCTGGCACAGCAGGCACTGGCATACCCACAGACGTGGCACCCAATTCGGTAAACAGCGTTGTCGTGGTCCGCGACGGCGCGCGCAGTTTCAGGCCGCGCAGATCGGCGATATCGATGATGGGGCGGTTTGCATGGATTACACCGGGCCCATGAACCCAGAGGCCCAACGGTTTGAAATCAGCAAAATCACTCTCCATCATCCGTGCTTCGGCCAGTTCCCAATAAGCGCGCGAGGTCGCTTCGGCATCGGGCGAGATAAAGGGCAATTCGAACACCTCTAACTGGGGAAAGCGACCGGGGGTATAACCTGCCACCGTCCAGACAATGTCGGCCACGCCATCAATCGCCTGATCAATCAGTTGTGGCGGCGTGCCGCCCAGTTGCATGGATGGAAACCTGTCAATCTTGATACGGCCGTTGCTGTCGGCCTCTACATTGTCAGCCCAGACATCAAGGATATGCGCTGGCACATTGGCCTGTGCTGGCAGGAACTGGTGCAGGCGCAGCGTGACCTCTTGCGCGACTGTGGTTGTTGAAAGACAGGCAGCGGCGAAAGCCCCTATCAACATGCGGCGGGTGCGTGTCATGATGTTCCTCCATCAGGCATCAACTCTGGCGGCAGTATTCTGATCCAGCGGTGGGCCGCAAGAGACAATCAATCAGACAATTGTCGTCTCGACTGGGGCAAAATCGCCAATTGTGCCGCGTAATGCGTCACCTCGTACAACAGGACCAACGCCTGCAGGCGTGCCTGTCATAATCAGATCGCCGGGGTGCAGGACGTAGAGTGTCGAAAGATCGGCAATCATTTCGGGGATGGACCAGACCATGTCGGCCAGGTCGGCCTGTTGACGCACCGTACCGTTGACTTCGAGTCTTATCATCAGGTGACCGATATCGGCATTGCTTTGCTTGGGCGTCAACGGCCCAATAATAGCAGAATTGTCAAAGTCTTTGCCCGTGTCCCAAGGGCGACGTTTGAGTTTGGCGGCTGCTTGCAGGTCGCGTCGGGTCATGTCCAAACCACACCCATAACCAAAAACCACCTCCATGGCGTCGGCTTCGGAAATGTTGTGTGCTGTGCCCCCAATCGCAACGACAAGTTCCATTTCGTAGTGCAAGTCCTGGGTACGTGTGGGATAGGGCATGTCTTGCCCCGACAAAAGCACCGCCTGTGGCGATTTCGTAAAATAGAAAGGTGCGGCGCGATCGACCACTTGCCCCATTTCGGCGGCATGATCGACGTAGTTGCGGCCCACGCAAAAGATCCGTCGCACAGGAAAACCGGCGTCCCCTTGAACAGGGATCACGGGTGTTGGATGGGGTGGGAAAACTGTGTCTGTCATAGCACTCTCTGCGTGTAGTGTTTCAGTCGATCAGGCATGGCATATCTAGCACCGACGCGATAACGTTGTGTTACTTTTAGAGCAAGCCTCATTGACCTACAGGAGCCTTTATCTGCGTGACTATGCACACAACGCCCCTTGACGATCTGGTCGCCTGCCCGCAATGCGATACGCTGCATGTGGCCAGTATGCTGCCGGAACAAACAAGTGCGCATTGTCAGCAATGCGGTATCGTTCTGATGACCTCGCAACCGGCCGCGATGGCGCGTATCCTCAGCCTTGCGTTGACCGCTTTCATCATGATGATCGCCGCCGTCAGTTTCCCTTTCCTGACGCTGGATGCGGGCGGGCTGCACAATGCGACCTCCGTCATTGATGCGGTCCTGGCCTTTAATGATGGTTATGCCTTTCCGCTGGCGGTCGCGGTGGCCTTTTTCATCGTGGTCATCCCCCTGATGCGGCTTGTCGCGCTGATCTACGCCCTTGGTCCGCTGGTGCGCGAAAAAAAGCCCCGTCAGGGTGCGCGCAAGGCCTTTGCGCTGGCCGAACGTTTGCGTCCCTGGAGCATGGCCGAAATTTTTATCGTGGGCGTGACTGTTGCCTTGATCAAAGTGGCGGGTCTGGCCGCTGTGACCATCGGCCCCGCCTTCTGGGCCTTCGCTGGTGTGGTGGTGATTACCGTACTCAAAGATCAACTGATTTGCAGGTATTCAATTTGGGAAGCGCTGGACAAAGCCACAGCATGATCACAGCCCGCGATGCGGGGCTTGTTGCATGCCAGCAATGCGGGCAAGTGCATCCGTTGGGTACGCAGGTCTGCAAACGATGCGAGGGACGCCTGCAAAGCCGTGACGTTGACAGCTTGCAAAAGGTCTGGGCCTGGCTGATTGCGGGGATGATCGCCTATATCCCGGCCAATATCTATCCGATGCTGTTGACGTCGACATTGGTTGAACGGTCGGAAAGTACGATCATCGGGGGTGTTTTCGATCTGGTCGAACATGGATCCTGGGGGATCGCGATCATTGTCTTTGTGGCCTCCGTGATGATCCCTGTGGGGAAATTCGTGGCAATCATCTATCTGGCGATCAGCGTCCAGCGACGGTCGCGTGCAAACCAGCATGAGCGGCATAAGGCCTATGAGGTTGTTGAATTCATTGGGCGCTGGTCGATGATTGATGTCTTTGTCGTTGCAATCCTTTCAGCGCTGGTGCAACTCGACACTATTGCCACAGTGAACCCCGGCATTGCAGCTGTCAGCTTTGCTTTGTCGGTGATTTTCACCATGCTATCAGCGCAAGCCTTTGACTCCCGCTTGATTTGGGATGTAGCCAGGACCAAGGAATGAGTGACGCAAATGATACCGGCCCCGTGCCGTTCGATGTAAGACCCGTCAAACGACGGATCTGGCGACGGCTATCCCTTGTCTGGGTGGTGCCATTCGTGGCGCTGGCTATTTCGCTATGGGCGGCATGGCAAAGCTATGCAGACCGCGGCAAGTTGATCACCATCAGTTTTGAAAATGCCTCCGGGATCACATCGGGTGAGACCACAATCAAGTATCGAGACGTGACCATTGGCGAAGTCGAACAAGTCGAGTTTGCAGAGGGTCTTTCCGTTGTGTTGGTCCATGCCCGGATCGATCAAACGGTAGCGCCTTTTTTGGATGATGATGCGCAATTCTGGGTCGTGCGCCCTGACGTGTCCGTGCGCGGGATCACCGGATTGGAAACCGTCCTCTCTGGTGTCTTTATCGAGGGTAATTGGGACACGCAGGCCGATGTCGCCCAAACACAGTTTACCGGATTGGAACGGCCGGTCCTGACCCGTGCCGGGCAGCGCGGGACCCGCGTTGTTTTACGTGCCGATGACGGCGGCAGCATCGCCGCAGGCGCGCCAGTCCTTCATAAGGGGATTGAGGTCGGGTATCTGGAAGCACCGGAGCTGTCCTTTAACGGTCGTCAGGTGGTTGTAAGTGCCTTTATCGAAAGCCCCTATGACAGACGCATCACAAGCAGCACCCGGTTTTGGGATACCTCTGGGTTCAGCGTGTCATTTGGCACGGGCGGCGTATCGCTTAATGTGAGTTCGCTGGCGTCAGTTATCGAAGGCGGCATCGCTTTTGATACCGTTGTTTCAGGTGGAGAGCCGATCAGGGACGGGCATCGCTTTGATATTTTCCCAAGCGAGGAAACGGCACGCGACAGTCTGTTCACTGATCCAAACGCAGACGTCTTGGAAGTGGCCGTATTATTTGAACAATCGGTCAGTGGCCTGACCGTTGGATCAGAAGTGCGCTTTCAGGGTATCCGGATTGGCGAAGTCAGCGACCTGAACGCGATTGTTGTAGGCCAGGCCGCAGATGCCCAAGTACGCCTGCAAGCCACATTGGCGGTGGAGCCGTCCCGCCTGGGTATGGGGCCGGATGCAACGACCGAGGAGGCGCTTGCACTGCTATCAGATTTTGTCACACGCGGTTTGCGTGCGCGTATGGTGACCGGCAATATCCTGTCAGGAACGCTGTATGTGGAACTGGTCGAGGTGGAAGATGCCCTGCCTGCCATTATGAACCTGACATCAGGCGATTTCCCGGTGATCCCGACGACGGACTCGGAAATCTCTGATGTTGCTGCCACTGCCGAAGGTCTGCTGGCCCGGATCAATGCCCTGCCCGTCGAAGAACTGATGGATGGGGCGATTGACCTGATGGATAGCTTTGAGCGTTTGGCCAATGATGAATACACGCGCGCGGCACCTGCGGCACTGGTTACGCTGTTGGACGAATCCCGTGAACTGATCAATTCAGACGATGTTCAGGCAATACCCGGCGACCTGCGCAGTGTTATTGGTGATCTGGACGGCCTTGTGACCGCTGCCACCGAAGCAAACCTTGTGACCGATCTTGATAGTGCCATCGCAACCGCAGCACAGGTTGCGACCAATATCGAAGTTGCCACCCAGAACCTGCCGCAGATCACGCAAGATATCGAAGCGCTGACCGCGCGTGCCAATGCGTTGGAACTTGAGGCGCTGGTTGCCTCTGCCACCGAATCCTTGAATGCGATTGATGCGTTCCTTGGCACCGATGATGCGATCGCATTCCCCGGTGAAGCGAATGCCGCCCTATCAACCATGCGCGAACTACTGGATGACGTGCGCGAAGGTGGTGCCGTTGCAAATGTCAACGCGGCCCTTGCCTCTGCCAGCGAGGCTGCACGCGCTGTCGAAGACGCCGTCAGCACCCTGCCCGCCCTTGCCGCCCGCGCCAATGCATTGGTCACCCAGACCGAGGCTGTGGTGAACAGCTATGGCGAACGCTCACGGTTCAGCGCGGAAACACTGGCCACACTGCGCGATATTCAAGAGGCATCTGATGCCATTTCTTCCCTTGCGCGCGCGATTGAACGCAACCCTAATTCCCTGTTGATTGGACGGTAGATTATGTTCTCACGCCTTATGGTTCTGGCCATTGCCGCATGTGCCGCCTGCACGCCCCTTGCTGAACGGGCAGCGCTCGCACCGATCCCTTCCGCGCTGGAATTGCGCCCCTTGGTTGGCAGTGCGATGATCCGCACCGTATCTTTGCCGACTTACGCCGCAGGCGAAGAGATCGCGTTCAAGACAGCAGATAACCTGATCACCCTGCGCGAAGATGTGCTTTGGGCCGATGAGCCAGAGCGCGCGGTCACCTTGATCCTGACGCGCACAGTGGGCGATATCCTGAACACAGACGTCGGCCCCGACCCCTGGCCTTTTGTGGGGCTGCCTGACGTGTCTGTCGATGTGCGGGTTGAACGTATGTTAGGTGGCGTTGATGGGACGTTTCAGTTGACCGGCCAGTTCTTTGTCGCCAGCGAAGCAGCTGCGTTTCGCGATAGCACCCATAGTTTTGAGATTTCCGAGCCGATGACGGACGCCACCGTCGCCAGCATCTCGGCTGCGCAATCGGCGGCTTTGCTGAAACTGGCCGAACAGATTGCCGCAACACTGGGGCGTTAAGCCGTTCGGCGCATCCGTAGGTTAGCGCGGATGAACGCGGCGATGAAAACCGTTGTGAGCATCAGAATAACCGTCGGTGCGGGCGCGCTATCGATAAAAAAGCTAAGGTAGACGCCGGCCAACCCCGCCGCCATCGTTACCCCCACCGCAATCGGCAACATCAGTGCGAAACGTTTGGTGAGCAAGAACGCAATCGCGCCCGGCGCGATCAGCAGGCCAATGGCAAGGATAATCCCCACAGCGGCCAAAGTTGCCACAATCGTGAGCGAGATCAGCGCCAGCAATCCGTAATGCAGCCACCCCACCCGCAGCCCGACGGCCTGCGCCTGCACAGGATCAAAGGCATGCAACATGAAATCGCGTCGTTTGAACAAGACAATGCTGGCGACCAATACCGCAATAGCACCTGCAGTCAGCAGATCGGCTGCGCCCACGCCCAGCATGTTGCCAAACAGGATGTGATCAAGATGCATGTCCGTGGTGATCTTGGTGTACAGCACGATGCCAAACCCAAACATTCCTGAAAAGACGATCCCCATGATCGTGTCCTGCTTTACCCGGCTATTGGCCGATAAAAACCCGGTGCTTAATGCACAGACCATACCAGCGACAAAGGCCCCGATAATCAGCGGGATGTTCAGCAGGAACGCCAGTACAATCCCCGGCAGAACGGCGTGGCTGATCGCATCGCCCATCAGGGACCATCCCTTAAGCACAAGATAGCACGACAGCAGGCTGGTGGGCACGGCAATGATCGCCATCATCAGGAAGGCTTTGTTCATGAAGGCAAACTGGAAAGGGAAAAGCAGCGTTTCCATCACTGTGCCTCCAACACTGCTGCTGCGCGGCGCCGGGCCGCAAGATAGCCATGCTTGGGTGCGAAAAAGAAGGCCGCAAGAAAAATCAGCGTCTGCAATGACACAATAATGCCGCCGGTCGCGCCATCGGCAAAATAGCTCAGATAGGCCCCGACAAAGCTGGTGGTCGCCCCAATCGTGACGCTCAGCACCAAAAGCTTGGGAAAACGATCCGTCAACAAATAGGCAGTGGCCCCCGGTGTGACCACCATTGCGATCACAAGGAAAGCGCCAACGGTCTGCAAGGCTGCCACGCAGGACGCTGAAAGCAAGGTGAAGAACACGATGCGCAGAATGTCTGGCCGTAACCCGATGGACCGCGCATGGTTTTCATCAAAAAAGGTCACCATCAGGTCTTTCCATTTGGCCAGCAGAACGGCCAAGGTCACAAATCCGATGATTGCCAATTGCACCGTGTCAGACGGGGAGATGGCAAGGATGTTGCCCAAGGTGATCGTCTGAACGCTGACGGATGTGGGCGACAGTGACACCATAAAAAGGCCAAGGCCAAAGAATGAGGTGAAGATCAGCCCGATGATTGTATCCTCTTTCAGCCCCGAGCGTTGATTGAGAAACAACATCGCTCCCGCCGCCAATCCGCCTGCTGCAAAAGCGCCCAAGGCAAAGGGCAGCCCCAGCATATAGGCCCCCGCCACGCCGGGCACGATAGAGTGGCTTAGTGCGTCACCGATCAGCGACCAACCTTTGAGCATCAGGTAAGCTGACAGGAACGCGCAGACGCCACCTACCAGCGCGCTAACCCACATGGCGTTGAACATATAAGCATAACCGAAGGGATCCAGCAGCCACGCCATCAGGTCGGTTCCTTCGTGTCTTCTTTGGTGTCTTTACCGTAGACCACGAAAGGCCGTTCATCATCGGTAATGACCCGGATTTGCCGGCTATCATCATCGTCATGCAAATCGGACCCACCCAGCACGAAGTGACGCAAAACACCCCCAAAGGCCAGTTCTAGGTTTTCGCGGGTGAACGTATCCTCGGTCAAGCCGTATGCCAGCACGGTTTCCTTGACCAAAACGGTGCGGTCACAGAATTCAGGCACCGACCCAAGATTATGGGTAGAGACAAGGATCACCCGCCCCTCATCCCGCAGATCACGCAGCAAAGCGACGATGGCATCCTCGGTCTGTACATCGACACCGGTGAAAGGCTCATCCAGCAAGATGATCTGTCCCTCTTGCGCCAAAGCACGCGCAAGGAAAACACGCTTACGCTGCCCGCCTGAAAGTTCGCCAATCTGGCGGGTGCGGAACTCTGTCATATTCACGCGGGCTAATGCATCCGTTACAGCATCGTGATCGGTCTGCTTCGGGCGACGAAAGAACCCCATATGGCCGTAGCGGCCCATCATCACGACATCTTCAACCAGCACCGGAAAGGTCCAATCAACCTCCTCCGATTGCGGGACATACGCCACGATATTGAGGCGCAGCGCTTCGCTGACCGGCATCCCCAGCACCGAAATCTCACCCTTAGCGGCGGGCACAAAGCCCATTATTGCCTTGAACAGTGTGGATTTCCCGGCACCGTTGACACCCACAAGGGCGGTGATGGTCCCTGTTGGTATCTCAAAGCTCGCGTTGTGCAACGCCGTGTGACCGTTACGATAAGTCACGGTCAGGTCTTGCGATATGATGCCGGGGGTTTCGGTCATTCAGTCAGGCCTTCAGCGATCGTTTGTGTGGTGACGCGCAACAGATCCAGATAGGTTGGCACAGGACCGTCCGCCCCGGTCAGGCTATCGACGTAGAGGACACCTGCGTATTCTGCATCGGTCTCGCGCGCGACCTGTTCGGCGGGGGCTTGGCTGACGGTGCTTTCGCAAAATACCGCAGGGATATCGTTCTCGCGCACTGTATCAATCACACGGCGCACCTGTTGTGGGGTGCCTTGGCTATCAGCGTTGATGGGCCAGAGATAAAGCTCCTGCATCTGAAAATCACGGGCGAGATAGCTAAAAGCACCTTCGCAGCTGACCAGCCAGCGCTGTTCTGCTGGCAGCGCAAGGATTTCTTCACGCAACGGGGCAATCGTGGCCGTGATTTCGGCCTTGTAGGTTTCGGCATTCGCTTCATAGGTCGCGGCATTTTCGGGATCGTGTGCAACAAATGCGTCGCGGATGTTATCGACGTAGATCAGTGCGCTCTCGAGGCTCATCCATGCATGCGGGTTGGGTTTACCGTCATATTCACCTGATGAGATGCTCATGGGTTCAATACCGTCACTGAGCGTTGCACTTGGTACATCGGACAGGTTGCCAAAGAACTGTTCGAACCAGAGCTCCAAGTTCAGCCCGTTCCACAAGATCAGGTCCGCATCCTGTGCGCGAATAATGTCGCCCGGTGTCGGCTGGTAGCCGTGGATCTCTGCCCCGGCCTTCGTGATGCTTTCAACGATGGCGGTGTCTCCGGCGACGTTCTGGGCCATATCGGCGATCACGGTAAATGTGGTGATGGCTTTGAACTTGTCTTCATCGGCCATCGCAGAGGTAGAGAGCGCTGCGACGCAAAAGGCAATGGAGAGATGTTTTATCATGATCATTCAAGTGTCCTTTCGAAAGCAAGGTGTCAATTAAAAACTTGCTTATGCGACTTATTCGCAAGTGTAAACAAATATGAGAATGATTCTCATATTCTCACAAAGATATGATATATCGAGATATTTTTCGTCATTCGGTCATAAATCACCGCGAAGCGACCACCATATACAATGCCCGACAGGTAATACCTCTTGCCATTTGTGCGGCATCACAGGAGTTTTGCGCCCAAGAGACTGTCAATGAAGGAATAGTGCGATGCCCAAAGGTTATATCATCGGCCACATCACTGTGACCGACCCCGAAGCCTATCAAGAGTATATCGTCCGTGACACGCCAATCATCGAAAGCTATGGCGGGCGTCCCCTCGTCCGGGGCGGCACATCAGAAGAACCTGAAGGCCCGCAGTTTGACCGCCATGTTGTCTTTGAGTTCGACGATTTTGAACAGGCCAAGGCGCTTTACAATGATCCAGAGTATCAAAGGGTTGCCCAAATCCGCCGTGACAATGCAAGCAGTATGATCGTTCTGGTGGAAGGCGTCTAAGGCAGCACCGCCAACCAAAGCCAGACCGTCAGGATAGACAGCCCCGTCGCCATCAGCACCGATGAGGCCGCGACCCGGCGCGCTTTGCCATACATGTTCGCGAAGACATAAGCATTGATCCCGGGCGCCATCGCTGATGTCAGGATCGCTGAACGTAGGGCCGCATCTGACAGATCAACCGCGCGCGCAAGCCCCCAGACCAATAGCGGTTGCAGGATCAACGAGACCGCAACGACAAAGAGGATCGTGCGCATATCGCCCTCTGGCCGGTAGCGGTACAGCACACCGCCCAACCCAAAGAGTGCGGCGGGCAGTGCGGCACGCACCATCAGATCAACCGCATCGGTCAATACCGCTGGCAGCGGAATACCCCCCAGATTAACGACAAATCCAAGGCTGATCCCCACAATCAGCGCATTATGGAACATCGCGTTCAGCACCTTGCCCGGCAGCGTCGCGATGCTGCCGCCGCGATTGCGCACGATCTCCATCGCGGTGATGCCAACCGCATAGCAAAACGGTGAATGGATTGCGATGATGGCATAGTTTGCTTCCAGCGCGCTGATCCCATAAGCCCGTTCGGTGATAGGCAACCCTAGCAGCAATGAGTTGGCGAAGAGGCAGCAGAACCCGATGGCGACGCTGTCTTCCCAATCGCGGGCAAAGATGTAGCGGGCCCCCAAAAGGCCCACGACAAAACAGGCGAAGGCTGAGATGTAATAACTGCCCAACAGTGCAACATCAAAATTCTGTTCCAGATCAAGCGTTGAAATCGCACGGAACAGCAAGCAAGGAATGGCGAACCCTTGGGTGAATTTCATCAGCCCATCAACGCCCGCGTCGCTGAAATACCCTTTCCAAACAGCGATATAGCCAAATCCGATGACAAGAAAGACCGGCAAAATGACGTCGATGAGCGCAGCCATTGCGGCTCCTTCTTTGGCCCTAAGGCGCTGCTACTGTGACCGTCATACCATCATAGGCCGGGTCGATATGATCAGGCGTTTCTGCCGCAACCGTCGCATAGTCCAGATCATTATGCATATTGGTCAGTATCGCCCGTTTCGGGGCGACTTTTACAATCCATTCCAGTGTTTTGGCCAAATGCGCATGGGTTGGATGGGGATCGCGGCGCAGCGCGTCAACGATCCACAGGTCCAGACCTTCCAGCACCGGCCAAGCCGCGTCCGGGATATCCGAAACATCGGGCAGATAAGCGACATCGCCAATCCGAAAGCCCAAGGCTTCGATATTACCGTGCTCCACTTCAAAGGGCTGCAAGACGATATCACCCCCGGCCCCACTGATTGTGACGTCACCCTTGATCGTATTCAACTCGCAAATCGGCGGATAAGAAGAGCCCTTGGGCTGCACAAAAGCATAGCCGAAACGACCGAGTAGGTCGTTGCTCGTGTCACCATCGGCCCAAACCTGCAAACGCTGCCGCATGTTGAAAACAATCATCCGCAGATCATCAAGCCCATGTACGTGGTCTGCATGCGCGTGTGTATAGACGACCGCATCCAACGTGCCGACCTCTGCATCCAAAAGCTGGGCGCGCATATCGGGCGAGGTATCGATCAGAACGCGTGTGACCCGATCGCCGCTGGTGCGCGTGACCAGCAATGAACAGCGGCGGCGCATATTCTTGGGGTTAGTTGGATCGCAAGCCCCCCACAGCCCACCTAACCGCGGCACGCCCCCCGAGGAGCCACAGCCCAGGATCCGAAAGTGGATCTTGTCACTCATCCGGCGGCCTTCCAGAACAGGCGGTCGAAATTGGCCGTCGTTTGCTTGGCAAAGTCTTCATACGACAGTCCGAACACATCGGCCCCGACTTTGGCCGTATGTGCGGTATAGGCAGGCTCGTTGCGCTTGCCCCTAAATGGGGGTGGTGCAAGATACGGACTATCGGTTTCCACCAGCACCCGGTCAACCGGGGCGGCGGCAAAGATATCGCGCAATTCCTGACTTTTTGGAAAAGCCGCGATGCCGGACATCGACAGGTAGAAATCCATCTCCAAAGCTGCTTTCGCCAGTGCAGCGCTGCTGGAGAAGCAATGCATGACGCAGGTATACGCACCCTTGTCGAATTCCTCGCGCAGGATACGCGCCATATCATCATCCGCCGCACGCGCGTGGATGATCAGCGGAAGCTTGGATTCGCGTGCAGCCGCAATATGCACCCGCAGGGATTGTTTTTGAATTTCAGCGCTTTCTGCAGTGTAGTGATAGTCCAACCCTGTCTCACCGATCCCCACAAATTTGGGGTGTTCGGCAAGGGCCAGCAGTTCCTCAATCGTCGCTAGCGGCTCGTCCGCCGCGCTCATCGGATGGGTGCCAGCGGCGTAGAAAATTGGGGTATATTCTTCCGCGATTGCCCGCACCTGCGGCTCCAACCGCAGCTTGGTGCAGATCGTGACCATGCGGGTAACCCCTGCCTCAATTGCGCGTCCGATCAGGGCGTCACGCTCACCATCAAAATCCGGGAAATCCAGATGGCAGTGGCTGTCAACAATGGTTGCTTGGGTCATCACGCGGCTTTCAGGCTACGGCGGTCCCTTGTGCCGTCTCTTCAATCTTGAAAATCATATCAAGGATCAGCGCGGCAGGGTCAAGGTTCACCGCGCGCCCATGCCGGGACCGATCCGTCAAATCCTGTTGCAGCTGCGCCCAGTTGCGGGCCGCGTGATCATTGGGCGCAATACGCGCCAAAAGCCGGGCCTCGCCCGGCGCACCTTGGGCGGCAGGTTCACCTATCAGCCCGGCACGGGCAGCGCGTGCCAGAAACAGATCGATCAAATCGAGGGTAATACCAAAGCGAACCTCAGCCGCCTTGCCGACACAGGCATCGGCCAAACGCAGAGCGGATGGCCTGTCGATGCGGGGCAGTTTATCAAATGTCTTGATCAATTCGGCATATAGCGCCAACCCATCATGGTTCAAAAGCCGGATCGCATCACCCGCTGAACCACCAGCCAAAGCCGCGAGGCTTTCGGATTGTTCAGACGGGTGACCCGCCTGCGCCAAGGCCTTTTGCAGATCGTCGGCATTCAGGCGCGCGCAACGTAATTCGCGGCAACGTGATCGGATCGTCGGCAAGAGCCGCGATGGTTGATGCGCGATCAGCAAGATAGTGCAGTTCGCGGGGGGTTCTTCCAGTTCCTTGAGGATCGCATTGGCCGCGTTACGGTTCAACTCATCCGCCGCATCGACGATCACCACCCGTCGTCCACCGTCGGCGGCAGACATCTGGAAAAAGCGTTTGAGGCTGCGGACCGCATCGACAGTGATCTCGGTCTTCAATTTCTTCGTTTTCTCATCCCAAGGGCGACGGATCAGCGACAGGCGCGGATGTGCACCTGCTTGGATCAAGCGCGCATCGGGATGTTCGGGGTCAATCTGCAGTGAAGGATCACCAAAAAGTCCCCCATCCGGGTCAGACAACAAAAATGTCGCGATCTTCCACGCCAGTGTTGCCTTACCCACGCCACGCGGCCCGGTGATCAGCCAGCCCGAATGCAGGCGCCCTGCCCCGAAAGCATCGAGAAAATCGGCCTCGGCCTTGGCCTGCCCATAAAGCACGCGTGTTTCGCGCGGATGCGGCGCACCTGCGATCTGGTCGGGCTGAGGGATGTCTTCGTCGCTCATGCGTAGGCTGCGATTTCGCTGGCGATCTGATCGGGTGTGCGGTTGCCGTCGATCAGGATGCAGCGGTCAGGGTTGGCATGCGCAAGCGCAAGAAAGCCATGGCGCAGGGTTTCCTGAAAACCCAAACCGAAGTCTTCAAACCGATCTTCACCGGATTTGCGCGCAAGACCGCGTTCAAGCGCTGTCGCCGGGTCCATATCAATGATGAATGTCAGATCAGGCTCGCGTCCGATCATCAGCTTATGCAGGTTATCGACCATCGCCCGCAAATCACCGCGCGTCGCGCCCTGATAAACACGGGTGCTATCCGCAAAACGGTCAGAGATCACGGTCTTGCCGGCTGCCAATGCAGGCTCAATTGTCTTTTCCAGATGGTCGCGGCGCGAGGCGGTAAAAAGCAAAATCTCAGTTTCAGGCGACCAGCGCTCAGGATCACCGGTCAAAACCAACTGGCGAATTTCCTCTGCACCGGGGCTGCCCCCCGGTTCACGCGTCAGGACGACATCTTGACCTTGCGCGCGTAATTGATCGGCAAAGCGGCGTGATTGCGTGGATTTACCAGACCCGTCGATGCCCTCGAAGGTAATAAAACGGGGCTTATTCATGCCTCCTCGGCGACCTCATCCGAACTGCCGGGGCCGAATTTCTGCCACAAGACCAATGCGGCGGTGCGCATCCGTGTGCCAAAGCCACCACGCGCAACATCCGTTTCGGCCACAAGAGGAATGCGTTTTTCGGGAAGCTCATCAAGGTTGATGACAAGTTCGCCCAGCTGTTGACCCGCTGAAATCGGAGCCTCAATCGGGCCGGTGTAGACGACCTCTGCTGCAATATTTTCTTGATTAAGGACAGGCACAAGCAGTGAAAAGTCTTGCGCAACAGTAAGGCCAACCGTTGGCAATTCTCCCATCCAGACATCAGCGGATGCAATGCGCGTGCCTGCATCTGCGACCTCTTTCTCGGCAAACTGACGGAAGGCCCAATTGATGATTTTTGTGGATTCTTCGGCCCGCTGTTCACGGGTTTCCAGCCCGGTGATGACAAAGATCACGCGACGATCACCCTGTTTGGCTGACCCGACCAGACCAAAGCCTGCTTCCTCGGTATGGCCAGTCTTGAGACCATCAGCCCCAATCCCCAGCGCTAAAACGGGATTGCGATTGCGCGAATTGGAGGGCACGCGTCCATCAAAGGCAAACTCGGTTTCCGCAAAAAGCGGATAGAAGGTCGGGAAATCAATGATCAGGCGGTTTGCCAATATGCCTAAGTCTTCCATCGACATGCGATGCCCAACCGCAGGCCAGCCGTTCGAGTTGACGAATGTCGAATTCATCATGCCCATCTGTTGCGCACGATCTGTCATCATGCGCGCGAACCCGGCTTCGGTGCCATCAGGCGATAATGCTTCGGCCAGCACGGCGCTGGCATCATTGCCAGAAACGACGATGACGCCGCGCAGCAAATCTTCGACCGAAACACGATCCGTGGTGTCCAAAAACATCGACGAGCCGCCATAGCTGGCCGCGTGGCTTGAGACGGCAAGCTCTTCGTTGATGTCCAGACGCCCATCTGCCACGGCTTCGAACGCCATGTAGATCGTCATGAGTTTGGACATGGATGCAGGCGGCAAAGGTGTGTCCGCATTCTTGGACAAAAGGACCGTGCCTGTTGACTGATCAAAGATATAGGCGGCGGTCGCACTCGTCTCAAATGCGGTGGCCCATGCTGGCACCAGCGCAAGCGCGGCAATCAAGCTCAACCGGCGCAGTCGTGCAAATCGCAACATGAGGGCTCTCCTTTTGGCCTGATGGCTATTCTGCGTCTTCGATCACAAAGGCATCGACAAAGCCCAGTTCGTTAAGCCGGGCGACATCACTTTCGTCACTTAGCGGTCCTGCGGTGACACGCCAGACGGTACGCCCGCCTGCCTCTTGCGGGGTGACGCGGGCATCAATGCCAGCTGCGGTGATTGTGCCCGCGGCCTCATTGGCGTTGGCCTCTACACTATACACACCGATCTGGGCGTTGGACCCATCGGGCAACGGCGCTGCAACCGCAAGAACAGACGATACATCAACGGTGTCGGCTGCCTCCGTTGCGACATCTGTTGCGGTGGTGGCAGTTTGCTCGGCAGCCGCAGTCGCAGCTTCAAGAGCGGCGGGCAGAACCACAGCACTTGCTGCAGCGGCCGTTCCAGCCGCATCACTGTCTTCAGTAACAGGATCAAGAGGCGCTTCTTCTATTGCGACCGGCGTTTCAAGCCCGGCGACAACAGGGTTTGCAGGCTCTTCAACCTCGACCTCTTCGCGGCGTAAGACAACGACCTCAAGCCGGGCCGGTGCACCAGGCAAAAGCCCCAGCGCTTCGGCGGCATCAGACGACACTTGCAACAATGGACCGGGGTTTTCACGTTCACGGCGGAACAAGGCACCGACAATTTCCTGCCCGCTTTCGGTGTTGCGGATCACGACACGGTCAGGATCGCGCACTTCAGGGTGCGCCACCCAGACACCACCCAGCGACGGACGACCATCCCAAAGGCCATTATCGGTGATGGAAAAGATATCAGGACGCTCCACATCAACATCGCGCTGAGGCCGTTGGTTCAATGCATTGGCGGGCGGTGGTATCTGAGCCTGTGCCTCAGAGGAGGATGGAAAGGCAAACTCGCCGTTGTCATCACATGCAGCCAATCCGACCACACTGACCAGCGCGACCGAGAGTGGCCACCTCTTGACGTTGAAAATCGTAAAGCCTGTCATTTATTTCGCCCCTCATAGTCCACTCGCATTCGCGCAAGCCCCAGCCGTTTTTTGGCCCTGTTTATTGCCGCTCAACACCCTTCGCACAGGCGTGATCGCACAACCCAATTTGTGTCCCATACGATCTTGCGCCGAATGATAGCGTTCGATCTGCCAATTTGAAAGGCTTTGCCCCATTTTGTCGGCGGATTTCCCCAAATTACGAAGCTGCTTTTCGAATCAGAAATGAACAGCTAACAGGGCGAGGTCGGAGGAGTGGCAGAGTGGTTGAATGCACCGGTCTTGAAAACCGACGTAGGTGAAAGTCTACCGTGGGTTCGAATCCCACCTCCTCCGCCATCGCTCTGGCCTAGGTATTGCCCATGCGGTGCGCCGCCAAATCACCGCTTCGTTTCGGGCATTTAGCGACGCCTGATTACGCTGAGCCGATGTTCTTGCGCAATCCAATCTGGGGTGATTGGTCAGCGGTGATGCCACGTTCGGCCAGCAGATATGGCATCCTGTTATGACAGCGGATACCGCAGGTCCCACCGCACAGCGCAAAGAATGATCTCACGCGGAAAGCGGTGGTGCTAAGACGGAAATTGGCGTGCCATGCTGACGCTCAACGCTGGCCGATGCCCCAGATTAGTGCAACGGTCCCCTAAACACCCACTAGGTTTGGCAAGGTCATGGAAATGGCCGGAACAAAAGTGATCAACATCAGCGCGACAAAAATCGCCAGATAAAATGGCCAGATCGTGCGAATGGCTTTTTCCATCGGCAATTTGCCTACGGCACATCCCACGAAAAGGCACGAGCCCACCGGCGGTGTGCAAAGCCCCAGTCCAAGGTTCACCAAAAGGATCATCCCGAACTGAACAGGGTCAATGCCAAGCGCCTGCGCCACCGGTAGAAAGATTGGCGTACAGATGAGGATCAGCGCGGCCATGTCCATGATCATGCCCAATAGCAGCAGAACGACGTTGATCATCAGCAAGATCAGTATCGGATTGTCGCTGATCCCCGTCAGCAGCGTGACCATTTTCGTCGGCACACGGTAGTAGGTCAGCATGTAGGCAAAGGCCGCCGCACAGGCGATGAGGATCATCACCATCGCCGTGGTTTTAACCGATTGGTTTACTGCAACCTTGAAATTTTCCCATGTGATCGACCGGTAAACCAGCAGGGTGACAAGAAACGCATATATAACGCCAAAGGCACCGGATTCAGTGACCGTAAACACGCCCGACAGCACGCCGCCCACGATGATCACCGCCGTCAGCAAGCCCGGTATCGCACCAATGAAGGCAAACATCAGCGCTGACCAGCCCGGGAATTGTTCGGCCTGATAACCCCGTTTGATGGCAACGATGTATGCGGCTGCGGCCAAACAGATGCACATCAAAATCCCTGGGACAACACCAGCCAGAAACAGCTTTGAGATCGACACAGCCCCGCCGGCCGCGATTGCGTAGATAATCATGTTGTGACTGGGAGGAATGATAATGCCAGCAATCGACGACGTGACTGTCACGTTTACTGCGTAGTCGGCGTCATAGCCTTTGTCTTTCATTACCGGGATCAGGATCGACCCTAACGCCGAAATGTCAGCGATGGCAGAGCCGGAGATCCCCCCGAACAGCATAGACGACAAGACATTCACAATGCCAAGCCCGCCACGCACGGCACCTACAGCAGCCTGCGCGAACCTGACAAGGCGAACGGCGATACCGCCGTGAAACATCAGTTCGCCCGCAAAAATAAAGAAGGGGATTGCCAGCAGCGAAAAGACGTTGATCCCCGCCATGATCCGCTGAAATCCGACCATCAGGGGCAGGCCTTCGAACCAGAATGCGGCTATTGCTGAAATACCCAAGGCAAAGGCCACAGGTGTTCCGATTATCACGCACAAGGCGAAAAGGCCCAGAAGTAATGCAAGTCCCATCTGTCAGGCCCTATTCAATGCTATCAGTGCGTGTGTCGCGCCCCAAAAGATGCCGCGCGAGATGTCCAAGTGAAAAGACGAGAATCATGCCCCCGCAGATCGTCAACGGCAAAGACCGCAGGCCTTCGGGCCATTGGATCAGCGGGATGAGCGAGTTCCATTTGAACAAGGTCAGTTGACCGCCATACCACAGCATCAATCCGCCAAAAATTGTCATCAGCACATCGGTCAAGATGACCATCAAAGACCGGACCTTGCTAGCGACCATCTTGCGGAAGACGACAACGGATAGATGGGTGTGTTCATAGACACCAATCCCGGCCCCCAGAAAAGCGATCAGCATCACCAAAAGCAACGAAAGCGGATCAACCCATGTAGGCGTATCGTTCAGCACGTATCGGCCAAACACTTGATAGCCCAGCAAGAGTGTCATCGCGACCAATGCGCCCCCCGCTACAACGCGGCACAGGAAAACGATCCCGCGAAAGACGCTATCGACGGGACCAAGCCCGTTATGTTTGTTCGGCATATCGCTCATCTCTGGTCGTCCTTTGTGCGAGATGACGCCCGACCTTCAGGCCGGGCGTCAAATCAACATTTTATCCCAGAATCACTCGGTTGACTGAGCCAGCTCAACCAGTTCGGCCATGCTTGGATTGGCGGCGAGGTAGTCTTCATAGACCGGGACCATCGCTTCCTGAAATGGTGTTTTGTCCGCAATCTCATTGATCTGGACACCGGCAGCTGTCACAGCCTCGCGGCTGGCTTCCGTCTGTTCGCTCCACAATTCACGTTGATAGGCGGCGGCTTCTTCCGCAGCGGCAACAACAGCCGCCTGCATATCTGCCGACAGACCCTCGAAAGCTGCCGTGTTCACACAGATGCATTCAGGAATGATCAGGTGCTCTGACAAGGAATAGAAACCGGCAACCTCAAAGTGTCCGACAGACTGGAACGACGGCAGGTTATTTTCCGCACCGTCAACAACGCCGGTACTTAGCGATTGATACACCTCAGAGAACGCCATTGGCGTACCATTGCCGCCCATCGCGTTGACCATACCAGTGAACAGGTCATTGTTCATTACCCGGATCTTCATCCCCGCAACGTCATCAGGCGTATTGATCGGGCCGGTGTTGTTGTAGAATGATCGCGCACCCGCGTCGAACCACCCAATCGGCAGCAGGCCAGCCTCACCCATCGCGGCGCTCACTTGCTCACCAGCGGGGCCATCCATCACGCGGAACATGTGGTCAACGTCACGGAAAATGAACGGTAGCGATACGAGATTGGCTTCATTCACGATGGAGCCGAGCGGCCCAAGGTTGAAATTGCCGACATCGATGGCGCCCAGTTGTACCTGTTCAATGGCGTCCGGTTGCGTTCCTAGAACGCCGCCATGGAACACCTCCACACTGACCTCACCGCCGGTTTTGTCGGCAACCAATTCTGCAAACCGGTCCATCGCCGCAGTGTTGGGATGACCGTCAGAATGAATATTCCACGCGCGCCACTCCTCTGCGACTGCTGCAGAGGCGACAAAAGACAACGCTGCTGCGGTGCCCAGAAGTGCCTTTGAAAAACTATTGTACATTGTTCTCTCCCTTAGTTCATAACGCGATGCTTGACTGTGCATCCAACCTTACCTCCATGGTCTTTTGCAGCATCTTACAGGCCGGAAAGCACGCAGACAGGCGCACTTGACCTAAGCGGACTGGAGACTAGTATCCCAGAATTGTCAAGTGAGTTGCCGGCAACGTGTTTTGATGATGTCACCAGCAAGATGCGAAACACGTTGCAAATGCGAAAATACGCTAACGCGACATCAAGGAGGGGAAGAAAGATGTACGACGCTGCGCACGTCAGCGACTCAAAATCGACCGCTGACGTGGTGTTCGAGCAGCTGCATGCTGACATTGTTGCGCTGACAATTCTTCCGGGTGCAAAGATTTCCGAGGCGGATGTCGCGCGCCAGTACGGTGTCTCGCGGCAACCAGTTCGTGATGCCTTTCGCAGGCTGCATAATCTCAACCTGCTTGAAATTCGCCCGCAACGCGCGACGGTCGTCAAGCGGTTTTCGCGCCCAGAGATCGAGAACACGCGCTTCGTCCGACTGGCTGTCGAATTAGAGGTCATTGAACGCGCCTGCCAGATTTGGGATCAGACCCGCACCGAGGTTTTGGCCGAGAACCTTAAAGCGCAATCAAGCGCCTTGACGGCAGGTGATTTGGCCCTGTTCCACAAACTTGACTACAACTTTCATGAAGGTATCTGCGACCTCAGCGGTCTGCCTATGGCATTTCAGGTGATCAGCAATTGTAAGCAAAAAATAGATCGCCTTTGTCTCCTGAGCCTTTCAGATGGCGAAAATATTGCTGACGTCTTGGAAGATCATCGCGCCATTGCAGACGCACTTAACCGCCGCTGTGTAACCGATGCGCGCGATCGCATACGCCACCACATCAACCGGCTGGACACAACAATCGCTGATATTCACCAGAGAAACGCAGATTTTTTCCAATAGGAATAAGACGCCAAAGACCAAGGGAACAAACGTACATGACACATGAAAAACCTCGCGTAGGCGCACCGGTTGGCCCGTTCACCTTCCCTATGGTTGGCCACACAAAAGAGTATGTGATTGGTGAGGCCAAAGACCGCTGGACAATGCTTTTTGTCTATCGCGGTCGCCACTGCCCCCGCTGCAAACGGTTTCTGAACAAACTGAATACAGTTCTGGCCGATTGGACCGCACATATGGATGTGGTAGTGGCCTCTGCAGATACTGCAGATAAGGCTGCCGCCGATCAGCAAGAGCATGGCTGGGCGTTCGATCTTTGCTACGGCATGACAGAAGATCAGATGCGGGCGCTTGGGCTCTATGTATCGGCGCCTTTGTCTGAGGCAGAAACCGAAAACAACTTTGCTGAACCCGGCGCTTTCGCAATGCGCCCTGATGGCACATTGATGCTGGTCGATATCTCGAACGGCCCCGTAGCCCGCCCAGATCTGGACGAACTTTTGGATGGAATGATCTTTAACATCAAGAACGACAGGCCGGTTCGCGGAACTTTGTAAGACCAGCAATCACAGGGTTTGACAGAGCTAGTATACTAGAACATCTTGAGCTGGGAGTGGTATGCTCTGACCGTGTCTCTCAGCAAATTTGGGCAAACTGGGGGACAAGATGCCAGAACTTGACAGTGATCGCCTGTTTCCGCTGGATAAAGCAGCACGGATGCTTGCGCGCGATCTTTACGAAGGCATCTCAGATCTGCCAATCGTCAGCCCGCATGGTCACACTGATCCTGCATGGTTTGCCGTGAATAACCCCTTTGCTGATCCTGCGCAGCTCTTTGTCATCCCCGATCATTACATGCTTCGGATGTTGTATTCGCAGGGTGTGCCGCTGGAACATCTGGGCATCGCCCGTACTGATGGCGCGATGGTGGAGACTGACAGCCGCGCCATCTGGCGCAGATTTGCTGCGCATTACTACCTTTTCCGAGGCACGCCTTCGCGGCTTTGGATGGATCATGCGCTTGCGGGTGTTTTCGGCGTGACCGAGCCGCTGAACGCGGACACTGCGGATGCAATCTATGACCATATCGACGCCTGCCTCTCAGATCCGGCTTATCGCCCACGCGCCCTGTTTGACCGCTTCAAGATAGAGGTTCTGGCCACCACCGACGCCGCTCTTGATCCTCTTGAGCATCATCAAAGCATTGCACAATCGGACTGGGCCGGGCGCGTTATACCCACCTATCGACCGGACGCTACAACTGATCCGATTGCACCCGGATTTGCCGCCAATATCGCGGCGCTGGGAAAAGTAACTGGTCATGATACGCAAACCTGGCATGGCTATCTTGCAGCGCATCGGGCGAGACGATTATTCTTCAAAGCACGCGGGGCCACTGCAACTGATCATGGGTATGCGGATGCGGTGGCCGCCGACCTTGATCCAGCAAATGCAGCCACTCTTTTTGACAAGATTATAGCTGGTGGCGCGTCACAGGACGACCAGGCACTTTTCCGCGCCCAGATGCTCACTGAAATGGCGGGGATGAGCGTCGAGGATGGGCTGGTTATGCAGCTTCACCCTGGATCGCACCGCAATCATGCAGCGGAGATATTCAACACCTTCGGACCAGATAAAGGTTTCGATATTCCCAAAGCAATTGACTACACCACGGCACTGAAGCCGCTGCTGAACAAACACGGGCTGAACCCTAACTTTTCGCTGATTGTCTTTACTCTTGATGAAGCGACCTATGCTCGCGAACTCGCGCCTCTTGCTGGCGTATATCCGGCCTTGAAACTTGGGCCTGCCTGGTGGTTTTTCGACAGCCCCGAAGGTATGCGCCGGTATCGCGAAGCCACGACCGAAACCGCTGGTTTCTACAACACGGTCGGTTTCAACGACGATACCCGTGCCTTCTGTTCGATCCCCGCCCGTCACGACGTCGCGCGGCGCGTCGATTGCGCCTATCTCGCCACCCTTGTCGCGACAGGGCGGCTCAGCCGCGTAGATGCTACTGAAGTTGCCCATGATCTTGCCTATCGGCTGGCCAAACAGGCCTACAGACTCTGACCGCTGTACCAACACTCTCTTTCCGATCCATCTGTTCAAAGGACATCTCATGCCCCTCAAGACCGAAACCCGCTACGGGATTGACCCTGAAACGGCCAAAACACTTGATACCGACGGCCTACGGCGCCATTTCCACAAGGATGGATTATTTGCCGAAGGCGAAATCAATCTGGTCTACACACACTATGACCGGCTGATCCTGGGCTCTGCCGTACCTGGCGATGGCAGCCTTGTGCTTGATCACATGGACGAAACCGGCACGCCGGGGTTTCTGGACCGCCGCGAGATGGGCATCCTCAATATCGGAGAGACCGGCACGGTCGAGGTGGATGGCGACACCCACACCCTAGAGGCCGGTGAACTCCTTTATATCGGGATGGGCGGCGGACCGGTCACATTCGCGGGTGGCGGACGTTTCTACATCACGTCCTCACCGGCCCATCGTCATTGCCCAACAAAACTGATCAAGCTGAAGGATGCCCGCAGGGTGGAAATGGGCACGCGTGAAGCTGCAAACGAACGCGTGATCATTCAGTTCCTGCATCCCGAAGTGTGCGACACCTGTCAACTGCTCATGGGTTATACGCAGTTCGCCCCGGGATCATTGTGGAATACGATGCCAGCACATGTGCATGACCGCCGGATGGAGGCATATCTCTACTTCGACGTGCCTGAGGATGCCCGCGTGTTTCACTTTATGGGAACCCCGGATGAAACCCGCCACCTCGTCATGGCCAATGAAGAGGTCGTGATTTCACCGCCTTGGTCAATCCATTGCGGGGCTGGTACGGCGGCCTACACATTCTGCTGGACCATGGCTGGCGATAATGTTGACTTTACCGATATGGATATGGTCGCGATGTCCGACCTGCGATGACCAAAGCCAAAAGACCGATCCGGATCGTGCATCTTGGCTTGGGCGCTTTCTATCGTGCCCATGCCTGCACCTATCTGCAAAAGCTGGAGGGTTGGGGCGTTCTGGGCGTCAGTCTCCGCTCTGCCGCTGTCCGGGATAGAATGCGGCAACGCGGTTACCGTTATACGGCGGCTGCGTTGACGCCCGATGGTATGGACCTGCAGCAGATCGATGTTGTGCAGGACATGCTTGTCGCGCCTGAAGACCCCGCCGCCGTCATCAACGCCTTAGCGGAGCCTGCCGTATCGCTTGTCACACTAACCGTCACGGAAAAGGGCTATTGCCACGATCCCGCGACTGGCACACTCAACACCAATCATCCGGTCGTGAAATCTGACATTGCACATGCGCTGCCGCAAACCGCACCGGGCTTTCTGGCGCGCGGACTGCAGGCGCGGCGGGCCGCTGGACTGCCGCCTTTCACGGTTCTGTCCTGTGATAACCTACCCGCAAACGGTGCCGTGACCCGTCGCGTGACGCTGGACCTTGCCAATCACGTCGACCCAGATCTCGCCGCCTGGATTGCGGCAGAGGTCACCTTCCCCTCTGCGATGGTCGATCGCATCGTACCTGCCACAACAGCAGAAGACATCGCACGGATTGCAAGGCTCTCTGGCAATATGGATGCTGCACCGGTCGTACATGAACCGTTCACACAATGGGTCATTACCGATGATTTTGTGGGCGATTTGCCAGACCTTGCCACCGCAGGAGCGCAGATCGTACCTGACATTGCACCGTTCGAACGGATGAAGTTGCGCATGCTCAACGGCGCACATTCAGCGCTGGCCTATCTTGGCAGCTTGGCCGGTTTCGCAACGGTGGCCGACGCAGTCGCGGATGAAACCGTCGCCGCCTATTTGCAGGTGCTCTGGCACGAGGAAATCATCCCCACACTCAAGGTGCCACCCGATACCAGCCTTGAAGACTATGCTGCTGCGCTGATGTCCCGCTTTGCCAATCCCGGCATCCAACACCGGCTATCCCAGATCGCTATGGACGGCAGCCAGAAGCTACCACAGCGCTTACTTGGCACGATTGAAGACAGGTTAGCGCACGGCGGTAGGATCGATGCTCTCCTACTCGCCCTCGCAGGATGGATTGCCTACACCGCCAACCAAAGCGATGACGCAGACCCGATGGCGGCTAAGCTGCGGGGCTGTCATGCCAGTGACCCACGACAAACCGTGCACAACATCCTGTCACTGTCAGCGATCTTCAAGGATCCGCTATCGGCCCAGATCACAGCCCCTCTATCGGATGTATACACGGATCTGACCAAGAAAAGTGCGCGCGCTATGCTCGCGACTGTGGCGCACTGAACGGAATGGGGACTGCTGCATTCATCCGGGGCATCGGCCAGCTGTGATCTCCAACATGGCACGCTAATTTCCGTCTTAGCACCACCGTTGTCCGCGTGAGATCATCCTTTGCGCTGTGCGGTGGGACCTGCGGTATCCGCTGTCATATCGGGATGTCGTGGGTCCGCTGGCCGAGCGTAGCAGCACGCACTGAAACTGCCATCAACCAGTTAATGCAACAATCCCAATTGGTCAGCACTGATCACCTGAGTGCTCCGTAAGCGCGCACGTAGAAAAAGGCGCGCGTCCCTTGATCAGCAACGCGCGCCTGGCCTTCATGTGATCGGGTTAGGCAATCCAGCCGTCGTCTACCGTGATATCAATGACAGCAAATAACTCATCGTAGGATGCAATATCGCCCTCTTCTGCGGAGTTTGCATAGAGCACAATCTGTTGCGTATCGCCCGCATCAATCAAATCAGTGTCTACATCGGCACTCAGGCTTCGCTGGGAATAGGCAGCCGCATAAAGATCGTCAGCGCTATAGGTCTGATCACCGATCACGACCGTGTCTTCAGCACCGAAATCACTGACAGCTGCGATCCCATCATCCGACGAGGCTGTAAACTCAAACGTATCGGCATCATCAGTACCGGCAAAAATCGGACTTGCGCCAGTATCAGAAGCCACATTTATAACAGCAAAGACCTCATCATAGGACGCCACTTCGCCATCTTCGGCAGAGTTTGCATAAAGGACGATCTGTTGGGTATCGCCCTCGCCGATCAGGTCGCTGTCAACGTCCATACTTAACGCGCGCTGCGCGGAAGCGAAATGATAGAGATATTCGGCATCATAGGTGTCATCGCCAATCACAACGCTGTCATCAGCGCCGAAATTATCAATGGTGACGATACCGTCATCTGCGGTTGGGGTGAATGTGAACGTCTCGGCCTCATCGGTGCCTGTTACTAAGGTCGTCTCTGTCATCTTTCTCTCCAATTGTATTGACGCGGACATATGGTCGACTTGCTAAAGCCACGGGAAAGAAAACTGGTGAACAACTGGTATCAGATGGCTTGGATGCCCACGTATGTGCTTGCTGAAAGCCATCGGCTTGCGGTGTGACAGTCGCCACATACGGCCGTCAACACAGACACAGACGCCAGCGTTATTTCGGCGAAAACACTGGTTTCATCGGGCAAGTTCCTGCCGCAAGATGCCTGTCGGACTGTGCTTTAATGATGAGTGCGCAACCGGGAACGGCGCAAAAGCACGCCATGACAGACAGGCTGCGATGAGTTGTTGTGCGTTTGATACATTCAACATGATCGAGACCCCACAATCGGCACAAGATATGCCAGCAAAGTAAGCATACACACATTTTTCGCACAATTATTGCGCAGCCTGCCCGACCGAAACTCACTTGATGAAAAATTTCTGGCTTATTTCTGCGGCGCAACACCAACTGCGGATGCTCAATCGAGCATGCACAATGTTTATGCCGCAAATTAGCCGGTTTGCGTTGATGCAGATGACGACAACAAAACTGTCGCGGGTCCTGCCTTTTGGGTTGGTCTACCGTTCAAACAGGGCGCATATCCCTGCCAACGGTCCGCGACGACAACGGGGACTTAAGACCTATGAAATTCAAAACCTCTGCTCTTGCATTGACCGCCCTGCTGGGCACCACTGCTATGGCCGCTGCCGAATGCGCCGACCCGATCAAAGTGGGTGTGCTGCACTCCTTGTCCGGCACAATGGCGATTTCCGAGACAACACTGAAAGACACAATGGAGCTGCTGATTGAAAATCAGAATGCCGCCGGTGGTCTTTTGGATTGTGAAATCGAAGCTGTTGTTGTTGATCCGGCCTCTGACTGGCCGCTGTTTGCTGAAAAAGCACGCGAGCTGCTGACCGTCAGCGAAGTTGACGTGATCTTTGGCAGCTGGACATCCGTGAGCCGCAAATCCGCGCTGCCTGTGCTGGAAGAACTGAACGGTTTGATGTTCTACCCGGTTCAGTATGAAGGCGAAGAAAGTTCGCGCAATGTGTTTTACACGGGTGCTGCGCCAAACCAGCAGGCTATCCCTGCGACTGATTACTTCCTCGAAGAATTAGGCGTTGAAAAATTCGCGCTGCTGGGCACTGATTATGTCTACCCACGGACAACGAACAACATTCTGGAAGCCTATCTTCAGGATAACGGCATCCCGGCTGAAGATATCTTTGTGAACTACACACCTTTCGGCCATTCAGACTGGGCAACAATCGTGGCTGACGTTGTGGCGCTGGGTGCTGACGGCAAGCAGGTTGGTGTCATCTCGACCATCAACGGTGACGCGAACATCGGGTTCTACAAAGAATTGGCTGCCGCTGGCATCTCTGCCGATGACATTCCGGTTGTTGCTTTCTCAGTTGGTGAGGAAGAACTGTCGGGTCTCGATACATCCGACCTTGTGGGTCACCTCGCCGCCTGGAACTATTTCCAATCCGCTGAATCTGATCTCAACGACGAGTGGGTCACAGCATGGAAGGCCAAAATGGGCGAAGACCGTGTGACAAACGATCCTATGGAAGCGCACTACATTGGCTTCAACATGTGGGTGAATGCGGTGACTGAAGTAGGCACGACAGACGTCGATGCCGTGCGCGAAGCGATGTACGGACAGGAATTCCCGAACCTGACTGGCGGGACTGCGGTCATGTTGCCCAATCATCACCTCGCCAAGCCGGTTCTGATCGGAGAAATCGCAGCCGATGGTCAGTTTGATATCATCAGCCAGACCGAGGAAGTTCCTGGCGATGCATGGACAGATTTTCTGCCCGAATCGGCCGTCCTGACATCAGACTGGGAAACACTAGGCTGCGGCATGTACAACACCGAAACCGAGACTTGTGTGCAGCTGACTTCTAACTACTAAACCTTCTGGGACGGGGCGCAGTTGACTATGCCCCGTCCTGAACCTGCCTGACAGATCGGCCTGAATACCCCATGCTACGACTGCTTTATTTGGCGCTTGCGCTTTGGTTTACTATGCCCGTGGCTGCTGCGGCCCAATCCTTGCAAGACATACTGCAGACCCACCAAGACGAAGTGCTTAGCCCCGGACGCCGCAGTGTTGGCGTAGTGCTGGATGATCTGGTGGCCAGCGGGTTGCCGCAAGCCCTGCCCTTTCTCGAAAGCTGGCGCGACCGCGAGATTGTGCAGCGTGACAGCGACGGGTTGTTCTTTCGGGTGACCGAAGATGGCGACACGGTAACCTTGCAGGACCTCGACACCGGGGACACCCTGACCGCCAGTGAAGACGACCTTACTGAATCCCGACCTAACGGCGGTGTCCGCCGCGCGATTGGCGATGCGCTGGTCCAATTCCAACTGTCCGACCCTGATATCGCCAAACGCAAAGCGGCGGTTGAAGCCATCGCTCGCAGTATGGACGCCAGCCAATTGGGGCCACTTGCGGCATCCATCGACGATGAACCTGACGCGGAGCTGAAAGAAACCAAGACCCGCCTTGTTGGTATGTTGGGTGCGCTGTTTGCTGAGACAACGGATGCACGGGTCAGCGCGATTGAAGCTCTGTCCGGTGATCTGTCCGTTGATGTGCGTGCCGTACTGAACAGAATCCTATCAAACTCTGAGGCTGTGGCCGCATCAGTACCAGAAGACGCCAATATCGCGCGGATGCTTGTCGTAGGTGAGGATTTGACCGCAACGGATGCCTACACCCGGCTTGTTGAAGCCGAGCTTGCCCCTGCATTGATCACCAAATTACAAATCCGCGAGGCGCTGGTTGCCAATATTGACGGTGATGCCGTCAGCGGTGTTCCCGTCGCCACATTGAATACAGATGCCGCCCGCGCCCTTGCCTATGATCTGCTTGCGGCCGATGGGACGGTACCTCCCCGCGTCGATGAAACCACACAGACCGAAGCCGTCGCCGCCCATCGTTTCTTTGTACAATACGCAGAGACTGATCCCGCCATCACCGATGCCGCACGCGCAGCACTTGATAATATCGAGAGAAACGTCGCGCTTAACCAAAGTGTCGATCTTGGCCTTGATGCACTGTCGCTTGCCTCGATCTACTTTCTGGCTGCCATCGGCCTTGCCATTACTTTTGGCGTCATGGGCGTGATCAATATGGCCCACGGCGAATTCATCATGATGGGTGCCTATACCGGCTTTGTGGTGCAGCAATTCGTGCCTGATTATACGTTGTCGATCATCATCGCCCTGCCCTTGGCCTTTGCGATCACCTTTGGCGCAGGCGTCTTGATGGAACGGGCGGTCATTCGTCACCTATACCATCGCCCGCTGGAAACGCTGCTCGCCACCTTCGGCATTTCCATCGCGCTTCAGCAGCTGGCGAAAAACATCTTTGGCACCCAAGCGCGCCCACTGACCTCTCCGGAATGGCTGGACGGGGCGCTGGTGTTTAACGATGTTGTGGCCATCAGTTATATCCGAGTTGCGATTTTTGTGCTGGCGCTGGTTTTCCTATGCATCATCCTGTTTATTCTCAAACGTACTCGTCTTGGGCTGGAAGTCCGCGCCGTAACACAGAACCCCGGCATGGCGGCATCCATGGGGATCAACACTGACCGGATCAACATGCTGACCTTCGGGCTGGGATCAGGAATCGCGGGGATCGCCGGGGTCGCTATCGGGCTTTATGCACAAGTGACCTCTGAAATGGGCGCATCCTACATCGTGCAAAGCTTCATGACGGTCGTTGTCGGCGGTGTCGGCAACGTCTGGGGTACGCTTGCAGGGGCGTCGCTGATCGGTTTCCTGCAAAAAGGGATCGAGTGGTTGAACCCCTCGAACACCTTGGCGGCGCAGACCTATATGATCCTGTTTATCATCCTGTTCATTCAATTCCGGCCCAAGGGTATTGTTGCCCTCAAAGGCCGTGCGGCGGCGGATTAAACCATGCAACGATCATTCCTCGCCCAAAACCCGTCCGTTCTGTGGTTCATTGCCATTCTGGCGGTCTTTACTGTCGTGGTGACACTGATGTCCGAGGTGACAGGTGTTGGCCTGATCTCAACCTCATTCGTCAAGACACTGGGCAAAACACTATGCCTCTGCCTTGTCGCAATCGCGATGGATGTCGTTTGGGGTTACTGCGGGATCTTGTCCTTGGGGCATTTTGCCTTCTTCGGGATCGGCGGTTATGCCATCGGCATGTGGCTGATGTATGCGCGCACCGAAGGGATCGTGATGACAAGCCTTGCAGGTCAGCCTATCCCACCGACACCGGCAGAGATATCAGATGCGATAGGCAACCAGATTTTCGGGGTCGTGGGCAGTTCCGAATTCCCGATGATCTGGGCCTTTGCGGACAGTTTGGCGCTTCAATTGCTGATGGTCGTGCTTGTACCGGGCCTGCTGGCGCTGGTGTTCGGTTGGCTGGCGTTCCGCAGCCGGGTCACAGGCGTCTACCTGTCGATCCTGACGCAAGCGATGACACTGGCTCTCGCCCTCTACCTGTTTCAGAATGATAGCGGTTTGCGGGGGAACAATGGCCTGTCGGGCCTGCAAAACATTCCCGGCTATCAGGACGTTTCACAAGCGACCGTCTCGATCATATTCTTCATCGCATCGGCCCTAGCACTAGCCGCGGGCTATGTTTTCTTTGCGTGGATCGTATCAGGCAAGATGGGCAGCGTGGTAAAAGGTATCCGCGATAATGAGGCGCGCGTGCGGTTCCTGGGCTATCATGTGGAAAGCTACAAACTGTTCATCTTCACGACGACCGCTGTTGTCGCGGGCATTGCAGGGGCGCTTTACTACCCCCAAGCGGGCATCATCAACCCCGGCGAAATTGCCCCCATCGCGTCCATTTACCTTGCCGTCTGGGTCGCCATTGGCGGGCGCGGGCGGCTGTATGGCGCGGTCATCGGAGCGGCCTTCGTTTCGCTTCTTTCAAGCTGGTTCACTGGCGGTGGCGCACCCAATATCGATCTGGGCTTCTATGTGATCCAATGGACCGACTGGTGGCTTGTCTTGCTCGGCTTCTCTTTCGTTGCGGTTACGCTGTTTTTCCCTAAAGGCATCGGCGGATTGTTTGATTATCTGGTGAGGAAGCCATCATGAGCATGCTGCTAGAGGTATCTGGCGTCAGCGTCACATTTGACGGGTTCCGGGCGATCAACAACCTGTCGATCAACTTTGCAACGACCGAGTTGCGGGCGATTATCGGGCCCAATGGGGCTGGGAAAACCACGTTTATGGATATCGTCACGGGCAAGACCAAACCGGATGAAGGCCAGGTGATCTGGGGCGAGAAAAACATCTCTTTGCTTGGAATGTCAGAAAGCCAGATCGCGCGTGAAGGGATTGGCCGGAAGTTTCAAAAGCCGACTGTGTTCGAGGCGCAGACTGTGCGCCAAAACCTGGCCATGGCGCTGAAAACACCGCGCGGGCCATTTGCGGTGCTGATGCATAAGAAAACCAAGCCCAACGCAGAGCGCATCGAAGATGTCGCCGCCCGCATCGGCCTGAGTGACAGCCTCACCCGCGTTGCGGGCGAGCTGAGCCACGGGCAAAAACAGTGGTTGGAAATCGGCATGCTGCTGGCACAAGAACCGCGCCTGATGCTAGTCGATGAACCCGCCGCAGGCATGACACCGGAAGAGCGCGAAAAAACGACTGATATTCTCAAGGAAGCCGCCAAAACCCGTGCCGTTGTCGTTGTGGAGCATGACATGGAATTTGTGCGCCGCCTCGATTGTAAGGTGACGGTCCTGCATGAAGGGTCTGTTCTGGCCGAGGGTAGCCTTGATCATGTGACCTCGAACCAAACTGTTATCGATGTTTATCTGGGGCGTGCGCATGCTTGAAGTCAAACACATCGATCTCAAATACGGGCAAAGCCAGATCCTGTTCGATATCTCGCTGATTGCCGCAGTCGGGCAAATCACAGCCGTGATGGGCAACAACGGTGTGGGGAAAACAAGCCTGCTGAAGGCGGTGTCAGGGCGGCATCCGGTGGCCAGTGGTGAAGTATTGGTTGGCGGCACAGCGGTATCGCTGGCGTCGGCCTTTCATTCCGCCCGCGCCGGGATCGCTTACGTCCCGCAGGGGCGCGAAGTCTTCCCAATGATGACCGTGCGCGAAAACCTTGAAACCGGGTTTGCCTGCTTACCAAAAGCGGAACATCAGGTGCCGGACTTCATCTTTGATCTGTTCCCGGTCCTGCGTGAAATGCAAACCCGCCGTGGTGGTGATCTCTCTGGCGGACAGCAACAGCAGTTGGCCATCGCCCGCGCTTTGATCACCAAACCACAGGTTTTGCTGCTGGATGAACCGACCGAGGGTATTCAGCCCAATGTCATCCAGCAAATCGGCGACGCATTGGAAACACTCCGCGACCAGGGGCAGATGGCGATTGTGCTGGTCGAACAAAATGCAGATTTTGCATATCGCATCGCAGATACATTCACTGTCGTTGAACAAGGCAAGATCAAACAAACTGCCGCGAAAGACAGCTATTCCAAAGACAGGTTGATGGCCGATCTGGCGCTATAGCTGCAAGACGATTGACCTTGCCCAAGCCATTTGGTCAGCTGTGTATTAGGGTAACAGGTGACCTGTAGATGACGAAGACACAATCGTTCCAAAAGCGGCTCACGTCACTGATCAGGCAGGTCTACCCTGATCAGGATACCAAGTTGCTTGTGGACGCAATTCAAGACGCGTTCTGGCCCGACGGCAAGCGACGGCGCAAGCGCGGGCGCGCGCCCAGCAATGATCTTTGGACCGAACAGGACGCCTTGCTGATCACCTATGGCAATTCAATTATCGATGGCGCGCATAAGCCGCTTGATCTGCTACATGATTTCCTGCTGCGCCGGATGAAGGGTGTTCTGAACGGCGTGCATATCCTACCTTTCTTTCCTTTCACCTCGGACGACGGCTTTGCCGTATCCGATTTTCGCAGCGTCAACCCGCAACTGGGCGATTGGCCTGATATCAACCGGATCAGTGAGGACTTTCACCTGATGTCCGATCTGGTGCTGAACCATGTGTCCAGCCAAGGCACTTGGTTCAATGGCTACCGGCAAGGGCAAATGCCCTATGACAGGTACTTCTTCGAGGCCAGTCCCGATGACGACCTGAGCAATGTGGTACGCCCCCGTACCACGCCCCTGCTACAAAAGGTGGAAACATCAAACGGCCCGCGCCATGTCTGGTGCACTTTCAGCCATGACCAGATTGATCTGGATTTCCGCAATCCCGAGGTCCTGCTGGAATTCCTGCGGATCATCCGACTGCATGTCGACAATGGGGTTCAGATCATCCGGCTGGATGCTGTTGCGTTTTTGTGGAAGGAACCCGGCACCTCCTCGATCCACCTGCCCCAGACACATGCTATCGTGAAACTGATGCGGCTCTTGTGTGATTATTCGGTTGAGACGATCATTCTGCTGACTGAAACCAACGTGCCCAAGGCTGAGAACCTGAGCTATTTTGGGCAACACGACGAAGCCCATGCGATTTACAACTTCCCTCTACCGCCCTTGATCCTGCATGCGGTTATGTCCGGTTCGGCCCATTACCTGCGCCATTGGCAAAGCGGGATGCCACCTGCGCAGATGGGATGTGCTTATCTGAACTTCACCGCCAGTCATGACGGGATCGGGATGCGACCTGCCGAGGGGATTTTGCCCACTGAAGAACAGGCCCGCATGATCGAGACGATCAAAAACATTGGCGGCCTTGTGTCGATGCGCGCCCTGCCTGACGGCGGCGAGGCTCCGTATGAGATCAACACGACTTACTTTGAGGCAACCGCGCAAACCTTCGCAGGCAAGGATGATCACCATTTTGACCGGTTCATCTGCACCCAAACCATCGTCATGTCACTGGAAGGCATCCCGGCGTTCTATATCCATTCCATGCTGGCCACGCCCAATGATCATGGACAGGTGGAACACCGCGGCATGAACCGTGCGATCAACCGACATCGCTGGGATTATCCGACGCTGAATGCGCTGCTGGATGATCCGACCTCTGACCAAGCGCGGATACTGACCGCACTTTCTGATCGGTTGCGCATCAGGGCCAAGCAACCGGCCTTTCACCCCAATGCCACCCAATTCACCATGCCTTTAGGGGATCGTGTCTTTGGCGTCTGGCGGCAAAGCCTTGACCGGCGCCAATCCATCTTTGCGCTGCACAATGTCAGCGATCAGACGGTCGTGCTGTCGCAACTTTCGATGAACCTGATTGAAGATGAAACATGGTTTGACCTGCTGACCGGTCATGACCTCGATATGGATCAAGAGGCCGTGACCCTTGCCCCCTATCAATGCCGCTGGATTACCAACCGGGGGCGGTAGTTACTGATAAGCGGCCTCATCCGCCTGCGCCGCTGCATGCATATCGGTCAGAAACGTCGGATCGGCAGCATGGACCCGGTTCCATGTCGGAATAAACGGCGTCTCATGGGGGTTTTCCAAAAACACCTGCCCGGCGCGCATGATGTTTTCGGCAAACATCTCGATCGAGTTTTCTTCTGTATGGCGATCAATGGCCAGCCCGTTCATCTTGGCGTCGCTATAATACCCGTCCAACAGATCCAGTGCGCAACGATAATATGTGGCCTTCAGCGTGCGGAAAATATTGGGCGTGAAAACCGTGCCATCCGCAGCCAGTTTGCGAAAGATGGCCTTGCAAATGTCTGTGGACATACGGTTCAGACCTGATCCTGCCGTATCTGCGGCCAGATCCTGATGCTTGTGATCATAGGCGTCTGAAATTTCGACCTGACAAACCGCTTTGGGGGCAAGGTTGCGCCATGCTTCTGACAGCACCCCGATCTCGAGCCCCCAATCGGATGGGATGCGCAGATCGGGCAATATCGCCGTGCGCATGGCAAATTCACCCGACAGCGGGTAACGGAAACTACGCAGGTAATCGATATAGTCGCGCGATCCGATCACCCGGTTCAGCGCGATCAACAGCGGGCTGACCAAGAGCCGCGTCACCCGCCCATTCAGCTTGCCACCGCCGATGCGCGCGTAATAGCCTTTGGCCACCTGATACGGGAAGGTCGGATTGGCGACCGGATAGACCAGGCGCGCCAACATCTCTTTGTTATAGGTCAAGATATCGCAATCGTGGATCGCCATGACCGAACTGTCAGCGCAGCTCATCAGATAGCCCAGCGAGGACCAGACATTCTTGCCTTTGCCCTGTTCGTTCGGGGCCAGCCCCAGTTCATGCAGCCGTGCACCCAGCGCCAGCATGCGCGGGCTGTCGTTCCAGATCACGATGTGGTTTTGGTTGAGATCCTTGAAAAACGCCTTGGCATGGCGGAACTGGGCCTCGTCGGCGGCATCCAGACCGATAATGATACGGTGCAGGTAATTCACCTTCGACAGTTCCGTCAGGATATGGGGCATCGCATCGCCCTCAAGTTCTGAATAGAGGCATGGCAAGATCAAGGAAATCTTGCGGGTCGCGGCAAAGGCGTTCAGCTCCGCCTCCATTTCCGCCACGTCGCGGGTGCGCAGGTTGTGCAGTGTTGTGATGTTTCCGTTCTGATGGAAATCAGCCATGCGTTGGTGTCCTATTCTTTTCAAGGCGGTCAATTACGGTGTGTATGGCCCAGTTCCAGCCGACCGGACCTGCTTCTTTTGTGCGTATGATACGGCCCGCTGCTTCGGTCTTGAGCGGTGGAAGCGGCGGGCGCGCCGGGTTGGCGACCACAATGCCGATGTCTGCGTGTTCCAGCATCGCAATATCATTGGGCGCATCGCCAAGGGCAATCGTGTGACGCGGCTGGTAGGTGTCGATGATGCTGCGCATCTGATCAACTTTGTTACGTCCCAAAGAGAGGGTCAGAAACCGCCCCCCCTGTTGTGAACGAACACCCTGTTCGGCCAAAGCAGCCAAAAATGCGTTCTTCTGGGGCACTGTGCCAGACCACTGTCCCGGCTCTGAAAAACAGCGCATCTGGGCCAAGGCAGCATCCCTGACCAGCAGCCCTGTCATGTCTGCCACTTGCGCCGCAGTGACGTCGCCAAAACCGGTAAAAAGTTGACGCAAGTCCGGTGTCACCCTGTCCAAGGCAGATCGTATCGTTTCATAGTCGGCAGCTGATGGGCATGTTGTGTTAAAGGGGGGTAAAAAACCGGCCCCGTTTTCAACAATCGCAGGCCACTGCGCGACTCCGATTTTTTCACGCAAGATAGCCATTTCAGCGGCGGTTTTACTGCTGGCCAGAATAATGCCGGCAGACAAAGCATTTAGCGCATTCAACCCGGGTTTTGCAGCCGCCCAATCATAAGTGTCGTGATCGATCAGCGTTCCATCGAGATCGGTGAAAACCAACAAGTGACATGGGTCGGGCATAGAAAATTTATGGCGGAAGGCGCGGACCACCACAAGCCGTCAATCGACATTTGTTGCCTCATACCTGCCCCGACCAAACGCGGATTGTGGGTGCCCTCAAACCGGCAGGAAGGCACAATCACGTCTCACGGAAGGCTTTGTTAAAGTAATCCGCAAGTGGCTTGATCAGGAAGTTCAAAGGCGTGCGATCTGCGGTCCGCACAAAGGCCTCAACCGGCATGCCGGGGATCAATGTCATATCATCCGGCAGCCGGTCCATCTGCCCTTCTTCGACCTGCACTTCGGCACGGTAGTAAGACAGCCCCGACGTTTCATTCTCAAATGCGTCGGCTGACACAAGGGTGACTTTGCCACGCAGTTCCGGCGTCCGGTTTTGGTCGAAGGCCGAAAACCGCAACGTCACATCCTGCCCGACATACACCTGATCGATATCAACCACCTGCACCTGCGTCGCAATGATAAGGGGGCGGTCTTGGGGGATAAGGTATAGCACCGGATCGGCGGCACGAATAACCGATTGCGGCGCAAAGACCTGCAGGCCATAGACCACGCCTGATACGGGCGCGCGGATATCCAACCGCTCAAGCTGGCGACGCAGAGTGCGGCGCCGCTCTGACAGTTCCAGTTCATTGAATTGCAAATCACGCAGTTGCGTGATGGCATCTTCACGACGCGTGGATGACAAACCGAGGATTTGCAACTCGATCTCAGTCATGCGTTCGGCGGCTTGTGCCGCCTGTGCCGTCAGATCACCAAGGGTACCTAGCAAGCTGGCCTCCTCGCGTTGCAAGGCCAACACGCGGCTGGCCTGCGCCAATCCACGGTCCAGCAAGCTTTGCTGATCGATCAGCTCTCGTGCAATCAATTGCTGTTGGGTCGAAAGCGCCTCTTGCTGGGCGATGATACCGGTGACCTGACTGGAGATTTGTGCGCGCTGCTGGGTCAGCTGTTCAACAGCACTTCGGTTGGTTTCAAGCCGTGCCTGAAACAGCCGCTCCTGGCCGTCCATCAGTGTTTGAACCTCAGATGTGCCAACCTCGTGCAACACGTCGCTGAAGGTAAGCGCGGGCATATCATCCCGCTCAGCCTCTAACCGGGCGCGACGGGCAAGGATTTCGAACAACTGTCCTTCGACAATGGCAAGCTCTGATTGCAGGATCGTGGGGTCAAGCCGTAAAAGCAGATCGCCTGCCTCAACGGTATCGCCTTCATCAACGATGATTTCTTCGACCACACCGCCATCAGGGTGTTGCACAACTTGTCGGTTGCGATCTACTTCGATCTGACCGCTGGTGATCAATGCGCCTGATATCTGCGCCATCACTGCCCAGGTGCCAAAACCACCTACAAGGATCAGTAATGTCGTGGCACCTATCGTCAAATGCCGACGTACCGACCACCGCTCATCGGTTCCATTCGTCATGATACGCCCCCGGCCTTGCCTTCACTGCGTTTGATATCACTATGGTTCTTCACTATTTCGGCCAGCACTTCATCCTTGGGGCCAAACGCGCGGCGGGTGCCGTTTTCGATCACCAGCAACATATCGCATTCCTGAATGGCGGACGGTCTATGCGCCATGATGAACACAACCTTGCCTTCAGCCTTCATCTGTTTGATCGCCTTGTTCAATGCGACCGATCCGTCATTGTCGAGGTTAGAGTTCGGCTCATCCAGCACCACAATCACCGGATCGCCATAAAGCGCGCGGGCCAGACCAATTCGCTGAATTTGCCCGCCCGACAAACGGCCCGTGGTCCCCGATACCTTTGTGTCATAGCCGTCCGGAAACCGCAGGATCATTTCATGCGCGTCGGCAGTTTTGGCCGCCGCAATCACCTTGGCGTCATCTGGCATCATGGACATGCGCGCGATGTTTTCCTTGATGGTTCCATCAAAAAGCTGCACGCGTTGTGGCAAATAGCCGACATGCTGGCCCAGAACATCCGGGTCGTATTGATCAAGCGCCGCACCATCCAACCTGATCTTGCCGCCCGCAGGTTGCCACACCCCGGTCAAGACACGCGCCAGTGATGATTTACCCGCCCCCGATGCGCCAATGACACCGATGGCCTGCCCCGGCGATGCAGCAAAGCTGAGCATGCGCAATGCCGATTGCGCCTCACCCGGGGGCACGACGGTGACCTGATCAGCCACAATCCGGGCTTTGGGTTTGGGCAGGACTGTGCGTTCCTTTTCATATGGGATTTGTTCCAGCAGCACCGCCAGATTGCGCCATCCGTCACGCCCGCGCTGAAAGAGCGCCCATTGCCCGACCAGCAATTCAATCGGCGCCAATGCCCGGCCCAGCAGGATTGACCCAGCAATCATCGCCCCCGGTGAAAGCTCGTTGATCAAGACCAGATACGCGCCTAGACCCAGCATCGCGGATTGCAGGAACAGCCGGAACGCTTTGGTCAGCGCGGTGAATGTCCCTGATGCGTCTGCCGCCTCAATCGTGGTATCCAGTGATTTGCCGCGTGCCATCTGCCAGCGGTCAAACGCCGACCCGCGCATACCCAGCGAATGCACCATTTCACTTTCTTCGCGAATATGCGCACCCAACCGTTCAGAAGCAAAGCTGGCCGCATTGGCCGCTTCAAGTGGTTTGCGTGTGGTGAATTGATTAAGCAAGGCCACCACAAGCAAGACCGCCGCGCCGAAAATCGCCAATAGCCCCATCAGAGGGTGAAAGATAAAGATGCCCAAAAAGAATAGCGGCGCCCAAGGTAAATCAAACAAAGCCATCAGCGCAGGCGAAGTGATCAGGCGCTGCACTGCTTCCAGATCACGCAGGCCCGTTGCCGCCTGACGCGGGGCGCGTTGCAATGTCGTAGCTTTGAGGACTGCGCCAAAGACCCGCCGGTCCAGACCGGCTTGAAACCGGGCGCCAACCCGGCCCATGACCCGGCCGCGCACAAAATCCAATATGCCCATCATCGCGTAAAGAAAGCCAACCAAAAAAGACAGCGCCAGCAATGTCTCAAACGACCGCGAGCTCAGCACCCGGTCGTAGACGTTGAGCATGTATAGCGGCCCTGTCAGCATCAGTAGGTTTACAAAGAAACTGAAGAGCCCAACCACCCAATAAAGCCTGCGGCTTTGTTTGCGGGCTGCGATCAGTTCGGCTTCGCCTCTTGGTAGGTCTTGGTCAGACATGGGTATCGTTTGGCCTGTTTTTTTCTGTATCGATTGCGCCTGCGTCAGGCTCTGTGACTTTTACGAAATATGCGATTAGGCGCCTGACTACCCCAATTCCGGCATGAAACACCACCGTCAGCGCACGCTGCACCGCGACAAGTGCGATGGAAATACCACCATACACCCGAGGCCCAAGCCCCGTAGTTTTATCCATCGCGGTCGCTTTCAGGCACGCTCAGGGTTGACCAGGTATCATCCAGCGGCGGATCGGGTGGCGTGTCGCAGGCCCGGCGATGGATGTTTACCTTGCCGATGAAATTCGCTGAAATCGGGGCGGTGACAAAAAGGAATGCCATGATCAGCAACTCATGCGTCGACGGCTCTCCAATATCAAAAGAATGGACGACCGAGGCTAGAAGAAGCATACCGATCCCAACAGTCCCGACCTTGGTGGGTGCGTGCAGCCGCGTCATGGGATCGTTGAATTTCAACAACCCGATTGCACCGACCAGCACGAACCCTGATCCGATAATCAAAAACAGACAGACGAAATATGTTCCGATGATTTGTGGCGTCATTCGATGATATCCCCCCGTAGAATAAACCGCGCCATCGCAACTGTTGAGACAAAGCCCAACATGGCGATCAGCAAAGCCACCTCGAAATAGATCTGCACGCCTTGGTGGATGCCCAGAACGATCACCAGCCCCAGCGCATTGATCACCATTGTGTCCAATGCAAGCACCCTGTCCCCCGAAGTCGGCCCCAGCACCAACCGCACCATCGACATCACCTGCCCTAGCGCCAGCGCCAGAAAGGTGATCGCCAGTGCGACGTTCAAAAACTGCGTTGCCAGTATCATGAAAAAATCTCCAACAATCGGGCCTCGTAGCGGGTGATAATATCTTCGCGTACCGCATCTGCATCATGCGTATGCAGGACATGTACAAGCAAGCTGTGCCCCTGATCAGACAAATCAGCAGAAACCGTCCCAGGTGTCAGCGTGATTGTGCCGGCCAACAAGGTAATCGCTTCGGGTTCCTTGAGCCGCAGAGGCACGATGATCCATGCGGGTTTCAACTTGGATGTCGGGACCGTCAGAACGATCCATGCCACCTCAATGTTGGCCACAATGATGTCCCAGATCACGACAAAGCTGTAGCGGATCATCTTGCGCAGCCGAAAGCTTTTGGGCGTATCTGGCCACCAGACAGAGGTTCCCCACGGAATGATAATTCCCAGAATGAACCCAAAAACGATCATCCCCGCCGAGAGTTCATTCTGCAGGAACATCCAGACAATCGCCAGAATAAGCGTCAAAAGCGGGTGTGGGATCAGCCAGTAAAATGCGCGTGTCATATCAGTGATCCTCCGTCTTTCCATCGCTCAGCTTACCCGGTGTATCCACGACCGTCGTGATATAGGGTTCGGGGCTGAACAATTGGGCCGCGGTAGCGGTTGTATATCCATGCATATGACCCGCAAAGATTGTGTGCAAAGCCAGCAGCGTGACAAGCCCACCAATCGCCACGTAAGACATCGTCGCAGGCGGGGTGACCGGATCTGCATCAGCAGATGGCGCCACGCTTTGTGCCTTCCAGAACAAGACGCTGCCTGCCCGCGCAAACCCCACAACGCTGATCAGGCTGGACCCCAGCACAACGGCCCAGATCCAGACCATCAGATCGCTGTCAAAGGCCGCGTCCAGCACCAACAACTTACCAAGGAAACCTGACAACGGAGGCAAACCGGCCATAGCGATGGCTGCAACGAAAAACAGGCTTGCCGTTAATGTCGCCCCCGCCACGGGTGCCTGTGCTGTCAACGCAAGGTTCGCCCGGCCAGACCGTACCAAATCAACAATCAAGAACAGTGCAGCGCCTGCAAAGGTTGAATGCACGATATAGTACAGCGCTGCTGCAATCCCTTCCGGCGACAAGAGTGCAATGGATAACAGCACCATCCCCATAGACCCGATAATCGAAAACGCCACCAACCGGTCGAACCTTTTAGCTGCCAAAACGCCCACCATTCCTACCGCGAGCGACACTAGCGCAGCGGGTAGCAACCATGTGTCGTGCAGCCCAGCTGTGATCGCCAGATCAGGAGGGAAGATCAGCGTATAAACCCGGATGATTGCATAGGCCCCTACTTTGGTCATGATCGCAAAAAGCGCCGCAACCGGTGCCGGGGCCTCGGCATAGCTGGAGGGCAGCCAGAAGTGTAGTGGCACGAGGGCGGCTTTGATCGCAAAGACAAGCAGCAACAGAACCGCCGCGACGCGGATACCCACGGTTTCGTCGGCGCTGATCAAGGTGACACGGTTGGCCAGATCGGCCATGTTCAGCGTGCCTGTTTCCGCATAAAGCGCGCCCAGCGCGAAAAGAAACAGGGTCGATCCAATGAGATTAAACAGCACGTATTGCACGCCCGCCCGCAATCGCACTGTCCCGCCTGCGTGTATCATCAGCCCATAGGACGCGATTAACAGTACTTCGAAGAAAACGAAGAGGTTAAAGAGATCACCTGTCAGAAACGCCCCCAAGATCCCCATCAGCTGAAACTGGAACAAGGCATGAAAATGCCGCCCTCGGTCATCCCAGCCTGAACTGATCGCATAGATCAGCACAAAAAGCGCAAGTACCGTGGTCAGCAGGATCATCATCGTCGACAATCTGTCGCCCACCACGACAATCCCAAAAGGGGCAGCCCAATCACCCAATTGATACAGCATGATCGTGCCATCGGCGGTCGCCCACGCCAAACCAGCGGAAATCGCGACCAGCATCAAAACACCGGTCATTGAGAACACGCGCTGAATGCCGATGTGGTAACGCGCCGCCAGAACGATGAAGGGTGCCAACATGGCGGGCAACACAACAGGTGCAATCAGCCAATGGGTCATACTTTGCCCTCCGGCTCATTCTCAAGGGTGTCAGGCTGATCGTCCACATGATCGTCATCAGACCCTAGGAATGCGCCCAAACCGATCATCACAACAACAGCCGTCATCCCGAAAGAGATCACAATCGCGGTCAGCACCAGCGCCTGAGGCAGCGGGTCAGTATATGTCGTTACATCGTCGCGCAGCACAGGCGGCGCACCGGCCACCACACGGCCAGAGGTGAACAGAAAGACGTTCACGGCATAGGTCAGCAGTGAGATGCCCAAAATCACGGGGAACGTCCGCAAACGCAGAACCAAATAAATACCCGCGGCGGTCATGACACCAATGGCAGAGGCAATCAGAAATTCCATGCTACACGCCCTCCCCTGCGGTTCGGGGCACCGGATCACTGCGTGACGGATCGATGTCCATCGGATGCTCGCTATCAACGGCATCCTTGCGGCGCGCAAGGCGCGAGAAGCTTTCGAGCGAAAGCATCACGGCGCCTACAACCGACAGAAAAACGCCGACATCAAAAAGCGCCGCCGTTGCCAGTTCGAATTCCTGAAACGGCGGGATACGCACATAGGTAAAGTCAGAGGTCAGGAACGGTTTATCGACAAACCAAGAGCCGATACCCGTGAACCCCGCGACCAGCACCCCTGCCCCGATCACACCGTGGTAGGGATACTTCAACCGGGCAGACGTCCATGAAAAACCGCTCGCCATATATTGCATCACAACACCAATCGATACGATCAGACCGGCGATAAAGCCGCCACCCGGCTCATTGTGACCGCTGAGGAAAATGTAGAAACCAACCATCATCACAACGGGCATCATCCCACGGGTCAGAACCACCATCATCATGGGGTGGACACCACCGGCTTGCGGCTGGTCAGGTTTGCGGTTCAACAAACGGGTGCGGACCGGGCCACTCAGCAAGGCCTCTGTCAGCGCATAGATCAGCAAGGCCGCGATACTGAGCACGATAATCTCGCCGAAGGTATCAAAGCCACGGAAATCAACCAGAATGACGTTGACCACATTGGTGCCGCCGCCGCCTTTGTAAGAATTGGCCAGATGGAATTCCGAAATCGACGTCGCAACAGGATCGCGCAGCATATAATAATAGGCGAGCGCGAAGCTGGCCAAACCACCTGCCACCGCGACGGCCACATCGCGCATACGCCGCAGCACGGTGCTTTCAATCGGGGTGTTGTTGGGCAGGAAATTCAACGCGAGCAGCAACAGAATGATCGTCACCACCTCAACCGTGAACTGTGTCATCGCGAGGTCGGGCGCGCTTAGGAAGACAAAGCCGATCGATACCATCAACCCCACAATCCCCATCAGAATAAGCGACAAGAACCGGTTGCGGTGCAGAAAGACCATACCAATGGTCGCAGCCACCAACATGCCCCATCCAGAGATCAGAACAGGGTCAGCGGTCTGCATATCATGCATGGGCGCGCCAACGGTGCCTGTGGTCCAAGCGTAGTAACCTGCAACCACGATGGTCACTGTTCCAATGGCAGCGTAGCGTGTGAAGGCACCGTTATGTAACGGCAGAACCAAGACCTGCGATAGCTTGACGGCCATCGTGATAATCGCTTCAAAAATTACCTTTGCTTCAGGCCGTGGAACAGCGTCCCACAGGCGCAAGGCTGGTCGAAACACAAACAACATCGCCAAGCCGCCAAGAACTGCAATGATCGACATATAAAGCGCAGGCACCAAACCGTGCCAGATTTTCAAATGCGCCGACGGCATCTCTGCGGCATTGCCAAGCACAGAGGCCGTAACCAGTTTGACGAAAGGCTCTGCCACAAAAGGCGCCACACCGATCACAACGACAGGGATGATCAGCAATGCAGGCGGCAACCACATGCCCGCAGGCGGGTCGTGTGGTTTGGCGGGGTAATCATCGCGGACCGGGCCGAAGAACACATGACTGATCAGGCGGAAGCAATAGGCCGCAGAAAAAAGCGACCCAACAGTTGCCAGAACAGGGACAAGCCAATGGCTGCCGAAAAGCACGGTATGATGGGCTTCTTCCAGCATCATTTCCTTGGACAGGAACCCGTTGAGCAGCGGGATACCTGCCATCGACAAGGCGGCAAGCATCACGATCATGAAAGTCACAGGCATCAACCGGCGTAAGCCCCCTAATCGCCTGATATCGCGGGTGTGGGCTTCGTGATCGACGATACCTGCGGACATAAACAATGCGGCCTTGAACGTCGCATGGTTAAGGATGTGAAACACCGCAGCCATTGCACCAAAAGCGGTCCCTGTGCCCAAGAGCATCGTGATCAAGCCCAAATGGCTGACAGTGGAAAAAGCGAGTAGCGCTTTGAGATCATGCTTGAAGAGCGCAATCACCGCGCCCAGAACCATTGTGATCAACCCAGCGGTAGTCACGATCACAAACCATTCCGTCGTGCCGGACAGCACTGGCCACATCCGCGCCATCAAGAATATTCCAGCCTTTACCATGGTCGCAGAGTGCAGGTAGGCCGACACGGGCGTGGGCGCTGCCATGGCGTGCGGCAGCCAGAAATGGAACGGGAACTGGGCCGATTTTGTGAAACAACCCAACAAGATCAAAATGAGGGCGGGCAAATAAAGTGGATCTGCCTGAATCAATTCACGGTTCTGTAAGATGACGCTCAGATCATAGCTGCCGACAATCTGCCCAAGGATCAGCATGCCACCGATCATGGCCAACCCGCCCATACCCGTCACAGTCAGCGCCATACGCGCACCCTGACGCCCTTCCGGCAGATGTTTCCAATAGCCAATCAGCAGAAAGGACGATAGAGAGGTCAGCTCCCAGAAAATTAGCAAAAGCAGGATGTTATCGCTCAGAACGATGCCCACCATCGCGCCTTGGAAGAGCAGCAGGTAGGTAAAAAACTCGCCCATATTGTCGTTGCGGCTCAGGTATTGGCGGGCATAGGCGATGATCAACAGGCCAATGCCAAGGATCAACAACGCAAAGAAAAAGCCAAGGCTGTCCAGCATCAGCGTGAAATTCAGCCCCAGCGCAGGCATCCAATCGACGCGAGCAGTGACGATATCACCAGCAATGATGGCGGGCAGATTGGTCAATAGCCCCACAAAAGCGGCCAAAGTCACAGTAAAGGTCACCCCCGCACAGGCGGACCGCCCAGCGGGATTCATCAACCCTGGCAGAAGTGCACCGAAGAACGGCAATGCAACAATGAAAAAGAGGGACACGATAACTCCCGATATTTTGGCTGATAAATGTGTGACCAATGCGAGCGGTCTTGAAAAGAGAGAAATGCAAGAAAGTCATGAATTCAGGCGTAGAAACCTGTGAAATATGCCTTGCAAGCACCTGAGAACAAAGGCATTTGGTATAATGGTGCCCCCACACGGACTCGAACCGCGGACCTACTGATTACAAATCAGTTGCTCTACCAGCTGAGCTATAGGGGCACTGGTGCGCCGCATGCGGCGTGCCGGTTTGACCGACTGCGCGGCGTATAGCAGGGGAAAACACGGATGTGCAATGGTGTTTTCGCATTGCTTACGCAAAAAAGATGCGTGCTCTTTTCCTATTGTCAGACCCTGCTCGCGATCCTGCTTTCGTGTCTGGGAAATCATTCTATGATGCTTGCCAAATACACGTCCCAAAGGGGGTTTCATGCAGATCGCATTTCATATTGGCGCAAATTGTACGGATGAAGATCGACTGCTGAAATCAACGCTCAAGAACGCTGACACCCTGTTGCAGCATGGTATCGCTGTCCCCGGCCCCGGCAAATACCGCAAGCTAATCCGCGAGGCGATTGAGACCGTGGCAGAGGGTGCGCCAGCCACAGGCGCCCGTGATGTGTTGTTGGATGCGATTGTCGAAGATGATGATGTGACCCGTCTGGTGTTGAGCAATGACAACTTTATCACCATCCCCAAGCGGATCTTCGATCATAGTGTCTTTTATCATCAGGCCGAAAAGAAACTGCGCGGTTTGCACAGCCTGTTTCCTGACGATGATATCAGCTTGTTTCTGGGTCTGCGTCACCCGGCCAGTTTTCTGCAGGAAACAGCGACCCGCGCCGGTATGCAAAGCCTGCGACATTATCTTGGCGTCTTGTCTCCGCTTGAGGTGCTGTGGTCCGATGTGATCCAGCGCATCAAACTGGCCGCCCCCGCAACACCACTTTATGTCTGGTGCAACGAAGATACGCCACTGATCTGGGAAGAACTGATCCGGCTTTTTGCTGGTGTGGCGGCGGACACGCCGATCACCGGGCAGTTTGATGTATTGTCAAATATTATCAGCCCCGCTGGCATGCAGGCTCTGCAAACGCGTATCGCAGATATTGGTCCGGAGGATATCGACGCGCGCCAGACGTTGATTGCCGACATACTAGAGGCACATGCTCTGCCCGACCTCGTCGAAGACAGCATCACCTTGCCGGAGCTTGATGACGCGGTCGTGGACGCAATGAGCGCGGCATATGAGGCCGATCTTGAGATTATTGCAGATATGGAAGGGGTGGAACTGATCCTCCCCTTCGATTAAGGGATTACATGCCCAGTGCGGCTTTATACATATCCATGACCGCCTCTTCCTCGGCCAGATCATTCGCATCGCGCTTGCGGATTGCCACGATCTTGCGCAGCACTTTGGTGTCATAGCCGCGGCCTTTCGCTTCGGCCATCACTTCTTTTTGCGCATCCGCAATGTCTTTCTTTTCGGCCTCCAGCCGCTCATAGCGTTCCACGAACTGGCGCAGTTCTTGTCCGGCAACGGTGCTGGCGGTCTCGGTCACGGTATCGTTCATTCATGCTCTCCTGAAAACTTGCCATTGACTAGCCCCTGCCCCTTTGGCCTGCAACCCTTGCGCCGCATCCCGGCGCGCGTTAGGTCGGCCAAAACGCAGGAGTGACCATGGAAATCATCGTTTGGAGCGGCGCGGCACTGTCGGTCATAGGCCTGTGTGGGATCGTCTACAGCATTGTTGCGGTCACGCGCGCCAAACGTGCAAACTTGGCCGATGAGGAACTACGCGCGCGCATCTCCAAGATTTTGCCAATCAATCTGGGCGCGCTTTTTGTATCAATGATTGGCCTGATGGCCGTGATCGTCGGGGTGATGCTGGGTTAAAGCTCGGCCCCCTCATGCATGACAATTGTGGCCATCGCCGCCAAAGCCGGAACTGCGGCACCATATTTTCGCGCCATTGTCGGATTTGAAGCGTTCCCAGCCACAGCCCGCGCGGCGACACCCGCCAATATCGCTGCCAGCCTGAAGAAGGCAAACACCAGATAGAATGGCCAACCGTCGATCCGTTCAAGACCCCGGCGCGCCGCATAATCCGCCACATATTGGGCCTCGCTTGGTAGCCCCAAGGCCGCCCGGTCCACGCCCGCCAATCCGCGCATATCGCCTTGGTTAGGTAGCCGCCATTGCATGCATTGATAGGCCAAATCGGCCATGGGGTGCCCAAGTGTGGATAGCTCCCAGTCCAAAATGCCCGCAATTTCAGCAGTTTCCGAGCGAAAGATCATGTTATCAAGACGCCAATCGCCATGCACCAGCGCAACCTGTCCATCATCAGCAGGCATTTGCGCGCCAAGCCACGCGATGATCTCGGACATCGCTTCGGTCGGTGCATCAACCGAGGCAAGATATTGGCTGCTCCAACGGTCCAACTGACGGGCAAAATAATTGCCCGGCCTGCCATAATCGCCAAGGCCCACCGCATCGACATCCACGTCATGCATCGCAGCCAAGGCGGCGTTCATCGCGTCATAGATCGCCGACCGTTCCACCTTTTCGCAATCAGGCAGCGCGGGATCCCAGAAGATGCGCCCCGGCAGATAGCGCATAACAAAGAAAGCCCGCCCGCTGGGCGAGGTTTCGGTGTCTGCCAAATGCAGCACCTCAGGGACCGGCACATTGGTGCCAGCCAAGGCGTCCATCACACGGAACTCACGATCAACAGCATGGGCTGACGGCAGTAACCGGCCAGGGGGTTTGCTGCGCAACACGTAAGTCCCGCTTTCAGCGTTGAGCTGATAGGTCGGGTTTGATTGGCCCGTGCCGAATTTGGTGACCTCCTTCAGCCCTTCAAATTCGGCGATGGACTGCGTGAGGTAAGCGTCCAGATCAGGCAGGCTGATCCCTAGGTTTTGCGCGGCTTCTTTCATGGCCCCATTAGGGCCGCCTGCCCACCCATGTGCAACCATTGATTGACACACCGACCCTGCGATGCACGATGGCGACAAGATAACATGAGGCGCAGCGATGGATCTGGGACAAACCGAACGACTAAAACCGGTACTGGCGGCAGTCAAAGCGATGATCACAGATGAGATCGCGCCGATGGATGCCGCGTTTCTGGCCGAGGTGGACGTGGGCGACCGCTGGGCCTTCACACCACGCCAGACCGAGATACTTGAAGGGCTCAAGGCCAAAGCGAAAAACCGCGAACTTTGGAATTTCTGGGATACGTTTCGCGAGGGGCCGCAACTCAACACAGTTGAATATGCCTATCTGGCCGAGGAGATGGGCAAGTGCCATCTGGCCGCAGAGGTCTTTAACTGCAACGCACCCGATACGGGCAATATGGAGGTCTTCGCCCGCTACGGCACCGAAGCGATGAAAGAGCAGTGGCTTAAGCCCTTGATGGCAGGCACCATTCGCTCGGCTTATCTGATGACCGAACCTGATGTGGCAAGCTCGGACGCGACGAATATCGCAATGCGCTGTGAACGCGATGGTGATGACTACGTACTGAACGGCCAGAAATGGTGGGCAACTGGTGCGGGTGATCCGCGCTGTGCGGTGCATATCGTGATGGTGCGCACGCGGTTTGACGGGCCGAAGCATCAACAGCATTCCATGATTGTCGTGCCCACCGACACCCCCGGCATCGAAAAACTGCGCGCGATGGAGGTCTATGGGCATGATGATGCACCACATGGGCATATGCATTTCCGCTATGATAACGTGCGGGTACCTGCCAAGAACCTGTTGCTGGGCGAAGGGCGCGGATTTGAGATCGCACAGGGCCGTCTTGGGCCGGGACGTATTCATCATTGCATGCGCGCGATTGGGCAGGCGGAGAAGGCGCTGGAACTACTCTGCGAAAGATCCGTCGCGAGGCAGGCCTTTGGCAAACCGCTGGCGCAGCTGGGCGAGAATTTTGACATTATCGCCAAGGCGCGGATGGATATCGAACAGGCGCGCCTGCTGTGTTTGAAAGCGGCGTGGATGATGGACCAGGGCGATAAGAAAGCCGCAGCCCCGTGGATCAGCCAGATCAAAGTGATCGCACCGCAAGTCGCACTCGATATCACCGACAAGGCGATCCAGATGCATGGTGCGGCGGGGGTTTCGCAAGACACACCATTGGCCCGACAATGGACCGGGCTGCGGACCCTCAGACTGGCCGATGGGCCAGACGCGGTGCACCGCAGGCAAGTGGCAAGAGCAGAACTGGCGGTTTATGTTTCTGGGCAGAACAGCTCGTAAATCCGCTCTAACAGCGGCCTGACGCGCGGGTCAGATAATCGATAACGCATGCTGCGCCCATTGCGTTCGCAGGCAACAAGCCCTTCGCTGCGTAATCGCAAAAGCTGTCCTGAAACATAGGATTGGCTGGCACCTAAGGCTTTTTCCAACTCTCCCACCGTCAGATCACCGGGGACAAGGGCGCATAAAATCCGCAGACGTCCGGCGTTTGACAGGGCCTTGAGCAGGTCAGCCGCATCCGCCGCCGCTGCATCCATAGGGTCATCTGTCAGGGTATTTCCGTGTTCCATATCTCCACCTACCGTCCCACCCTATACATTTCAACATTGAAATGTATAAGAATCTGATTATCTTATAGCCTGATAGGAGATTCGATATGACACCTGATGTAAAAGCTTTCTTCGATACCGCCACCAACACCGTATCCTATGTGTTGCGCGAACCACAGGGCAGCAACTGCGCGATCATCGACAGTGTTCTGGATTATGATCAGGCTGCCGGGCGGACAGATACACAATCCGCTGACGATATTATCGCTTGGGTCAAATCAGAGGGGCTTCAGGTTGCATGGATCCTTGAAAGCCATGTGCATGCTGATCACCTTTCTGCAGCCCCCTATCTACAAGAGCATCTGGGCGGTCAGATCGGGATTGGGGCGAATATCACGGTCGTCCAAAATACCTTTGGCAAAATCTTTAATGAAGGCACAGCGTTCCAACGTGACGGATCGCAATTTGATGCGCTGTTTGAGGATGGTGACAGTTTCCACATCGGACAAATGCGCGCCGATGTCATGCACACGCCGGGCCATACGCCTGCTTGCCTGACTTATGTGATCGGCGACGCGGCTTTTGTTGGTGATACGCTCTTTATGCCGGACTTTGGCACTGCACGTTGTGATTTTCCGGGTGGATCGGCCGAAGATCTTTACGCCTCGATCCAGAAAATTCTTGCCCTACCCGACAACACCCGCATTTTCGTGGGCCACGATTACAAAGCGCCAGGGCGTGATGATTTTGCGTGGGAAACCACAGTGGGCGAACAAAAGGCACTGAACGTGCATATCGGTGAGGGCCGACCGCTGGACGCATTTGTCGCCATGCGGCAAGAACGCGATGCCAATCTCGGCATGCCGCGTCTGATCTTGCCGTCACTGCAAACGAATATGCGTGCAGGGCATCTTCCGGAACCAGAAGATAACGGCCAAAGCTATTTCAAAGTGCCCATCAACACGTTGTAGGATCAGGACAAAATCATGCCAATGGATTGGATCATGGGGCTCGCCGGTGGCGCGCTCATCGGAATAGCTGCGGCCATTTATTTGCTGGTAAATGGGCGGATCATGGGGGCCTCTGGTATTATCGGCGGGCTGGTGGACGGCAGTGGCCGGCATGACCGGGGCGAGCGGACAGCGCTTGTTGCAGGGTTGCTGGCCGTGCCGGGTATTGCGGCACTTGTTATGGGTGGCGCGCAAACGCAGCTGACGGGCAATTGGGCGGTAATTATCATTGCCGGTTTGCTTGTTGGTATTGGCACGCGCCTGGCCAATGGCTGTACATCCGGACATGGCGTTTGCGGCATTTCCCGTCTGTCGTTGCGCGGCATTGTCGCTACTGCCTTCTACATTGGTGCGGGGGGTCTGACTGTTGTGATCTTCAAACATCTATTGGGGGTGATCTGATGCGGATATTGGTTTCATTTCTCGTCGGATCGCTTTTTGGGTTGGGTCTGTTGGTATCAGGCATGACTGACACGACGAAAGTGCAAGGCTGGCTTGACATCTTTGGGGCTTGGGACCCGACACTCGCCTTTGTCATGGGCGGTGCCATCATCCCTATGGCGGTCGCATGGCGTGTCACGGTCGGGCGCAAACCGGTTCTTGCGGATACCTTCCCGGCGCCGCCAGAGCCAAAGCTGGGACGCAACCTTGTGTTGGGATCGACGCTTTTTGGGGTGGGCTGGGGCCTTGCGGGTCTGTGCCCCGGCCCGGCCGTTGCATCGCTGAGTTTTGGTGGCATGGGCGGCGTGCTGTTCGTCGCGGCCATGCTGGGTGGCATGATGATCGCACCAAAGCTGCGCAACCGACTGGACCAAACTGCCGTCGCAGTTTAGGAGGTGACATGGATATTCGACACCTCAGCCCCTCTTATGCCGTCTCACCCCAGATTGATGCCGCTGACATTCCAGCCATCGCTGAGGCGGGTTTTAAAACCATCATCTGCAACAGGCCGGATGCAGAAGTCCCGCCCAGCCATCAGGCCGCAGCGATAGAGGCGGCTGCCAAAGCGGCAGGGCTGCGTTTTGTGATCATTCCCGTGACCCATCAAGGCCTGAACACACAGATGATCACGGCACAAAAAGACGCGATGGACGCCTCTGACGGGCCCACGCTAGCCTATTGCGCGTCAGGCACACGGTCATCCATCGTTTGGGCTTACGGCCAAGCAACCGAGATGCCCGCTGACGATATTATCACAGCCGCTGCTGGCGTTGGGTATGATCTGGGCGGCATGCGCCCGCAGCTTGAGGCGTTGAAAGACGGCTAAAGCGCGTCCGGATCAAATGGCAGATCGCCCATTTTGGCCATACCATCTGCCATGAAATCCATATCCAATGCCGCCTCTGCGGGTTCATCCAACATCGGTGTCGGCGCATCGTCCAACGTCAGCCCATCATCCAATGCAGCCCCCTCGCCCATCAAGTCGATGTCCGGCACGTTAATGTCTATCGCGTCAGGCAACGGCGTGGCGATATCCGGGGGCGGGGGCGTGCCGGGCAGTTCTGTCAATTGTGGGTGTGATGCGGTTTCAAGTCGGACCGCGCGGTAACCGCCGATCTGACCCAGCTTTGCTTGCGCGACCTCTTTGCCATCCGCCGAAAGCAGGCGCACCGAACTGACGGTACAACCCGGCAAGGGTAATACAGACCCGACTTGCAAGGCTTGTGCCGTCGCCAGCGATATCGGAAAGCGATGCAACAAGGCATCAAGGCAGGCAGGTGCATCGGACACGCGGCCCTGAAACGTACCGTCCCAGTCGACCGCTGCCGCCGGTACAATTTCCTGTTCTGCAACCTCCTGCTGGATCGGCAACACGAGGACAAGTTGCGCCTGCCGATCTGCCACGCTGAGGTCCACGGTCAACCGGACGATGCGGTAGTCGCAATCCTCTAGAACAAGCCCGGCCGCGCGCGTGCTATCAACCTTAGCGCCGGGTGTGACACCATCCATCCATCCTTCCAACGGGGTGTCGAGCACGGCATGTGGGAATGCGGATAAGAACGCGTGCAACAACGGATCGCACAGCGTTTTATCGGTCAGTGTGGGGCTGCGTGGTTCTGCAGGATGCGCCAGCAGGGCACCCATTGTTTCCATCTCAAGCACGGCGGCGCGCATTTCCATGTCCAGCGCCATAAGGCCCATCAGGCTGTCATCCCGATCAAGCCCCACCAACATCATGTCATCCGGCAAGGTCCCCAGCATGTCATCAAGGCCTGTCACCTCTTCGGCGACGCTTTGCACGGTCAGTACCAGCCCGACCGTGTCGTTGGCCGCCTTGGTCAGCGCCAGACGCACAGCACGCGAAGAGGTCAACGGGTTATCCGCAACCTCCTGCCCATGCGGACGGGTCATCCGCCGCAGCAATGTTACTTGTGTGCTATCAGTCATAGGCCTGTCACAGATATTCTGGCTACCTTGATAGCGAAAACTCGTTACGTTTCTTCTAACGCCGCCGCAGTCGTCACCTGGGGTAACTGGACACGAAACGCAGCGCCTGTGGCCTGCGGCAGATAGGACACTTCGCCACCAAGCCTGTGCATCACCTCACGACAAATAGCCAAGCCCAACCCGGCGCCACCAGCCTTTGAACCATCCGCCACGCGCGAGAATTTTTCAAAGATCAGGTCTTGGTCCTCGGGTGCGATCCCGCTGCCATTGTCGATGAAATCAACGATGTAGCGGCCTTCATGCTGATGCACCTTGATTTCAAGTATTGGGTTCTGTGCATCGCAATATTTACGTGCATTCACGATCAGGTTGATAAACACCTGCGTTAAACGATCCAGATCAGTCAGCAATTGCAGTTGCTCTTGATGCAGGTCGCGGCGGATGTCCAATACACCATCATGCGTACCAGCCGCGCGCACGGCGCGGTCCAGCAGGTCTGACAAGTGGCCCGTTTGTTCGCGCAACTCGACCTGCCCGTTCTCAAGCACCGACAAGTCCAGCAAATCATCCAAAAGCCGCGTCAAACGCACCGCTTCGTCATGGATGATACCAGCATAACGCCCCTGCTCTTCCTCGCTCATCTCCCCATCGCGCAGGATATCCGAGAACGACCGGATCGAGGTCATAGGCGTGCGCAATTCATGGCTGATCTGGCTGAGAAACGCATCCTTCTGGATCGATAGTGCTGTTAGCTTGTCATTGGCCGCACGCAGGGCGCGTGCCGTGCGTTCCTGTTCCTGCGACTTGGCTTCCAACTCGTTCGAGTATTCAAGGATTTGCGCCGCCTCATCCGCCACGGCGATCAGATCCTCGACCGAAACGCTGCTCCCGCCGATCAATTGTCCGATCATCGCATGCGCTGTTGCTGCCCCCACGGACCCGGCCAGCACCCGTTCAAGTCGCTCAATGAAATCCGGTGTCACCTCAGGCAGATATCCCGCCTTGCCCTGTCGTGCGGCCTCTTGCGTGAAAAGCGCCTGCGCCTCTTTTGACCCCATAATCCGCTGCGACATGATCAACAGGTCCTCGGCCCCGGTCGCTGCCCCAGACCATGCAGGTGCCGCTGTGGAATGGGCAAAGACATTCACAAACTGCGCGCCTTGCAGACGCTCAAGCGGGGCTGGAAAGGTCACCAAAGAGCAGATCACGAACATCGCCGTATTCAGCAACATCGACCACAAGATACCATGCACCAGCGGATCAAGCCCGCCGACCCCAAAAAGCGCCTGCGGCCGCAACCAGGACAAGCCCCAAAGCCCATCATCCACAATCGCCTGACTGATGACGGCATCCACACCAAAGCTGGGCAGGAACAATGTCCACATCCAGACCACTAGCCCGGTGATCAATCCCGCCGCCGCACCCACGCCTGTGGCGCCGCGCCAAAACATACCGCCAATCATCGCGGGCAGAATTTGCACAGCCCCTGTAAAGGAAATCAAACCGATTGCGGCCAAAGCCGTACCACCACCCGATATACGGTAATACAAAAACCCCAAGGCAATGATGCCAGCCACCGACAGGCGCCGCGCCAAGAGGATCACATGCCGTACATCCCCCGACATGACGGCCTGCTGATTGGTTTGCCTGCTCAGCCAGATCGGCACAACGATGTGGTTAGATACCATCGTCGCCAAGGCAATGGTCGCCACAATGACCATGGATGTCGCGGATGAAAACCCACCAAGGAATGACAGCACAGCCAACCCGTCGCGCCCTTCGGCAAGCGGGACAGTTACAACGAACAGATCCGGGTTGCTGCCCGCCGGCAGCAGATCAAGGCCGATAACAGCGATGGGCACCACGAAGAGGCTCATCATGAAAAGGTAAAGCGGAAATGCCCAGCTTGCGATGTGCAGGTGGCGTTCATCCGCGTTTTCGACCACGAGGACCTGAAACATCCGTGGCAGGCACAGAAACGCAGCACCGGACAGAAAGATCAGGCTAATCCAACGGCTGCTGTCTGCATTCCACAAAACAATCTGCGATTGGTCGATGCGTTCCAGCATCTCTCCGGGGCCACCCGCGACACCCCAGACGACAAAAACGCCCACCGCAACTAGCGCAAGAAGCTTGACCACAGCCTCAACCGCGACGGCAATGACAACGCCGTGGTGGCGTTCATTGGCGTCTAGGTTTCGTGTGCCAAAAATCACCGTAAAGACAGCTAGCCCGACAGCAACCCACATGGCTGTGACAACAAAATCAGGCTGATCCCAGTTCACCCCTCCATTTTGCGCAAAAACCGCAAATGACAGCGTGACGGACTGCAACTGCAGCGCGATATAAGGCGTACCCGCAATCACGGAAATAACCGTTACGATCATGCCCAACTGCGTTGATTTACCAAAGCGCGATGATACAAGATCGGCGATTGAGGTGATCCGCTGCGCACGTCCAATTCGCACCAACCGCCGCAATATCCACCACCACCCTACCATCACCAGCGTCGGGCCGAGGTAGATTGTCACAAATTCCAACCCTGATCTGGCGGCATATCCAACCGCCCCGTAAAAGGTCCATGCTGTGCAATAGATGCTGAGCGACAGTGTATAAATCCACGGTGATTTGAGCCAGTTGGCATGTCCATTCGCCGCCCGACGTTCGGCAATAAAGGCGATGGCGAACAAAAAAACCACATAGCCAACTGCCACCACGATAAGGGCGTTGAAGGATGTCATTCCTCTGGCCTGTCCTGTGATGACAGCGATGGGTCCGCTCGGATGAAGGCGGAGAGGAGGGCACTCAAAACGATCAGCAAAACCCAGACACCAAATATATAAAGCAAACCATTGGCACCAATCTGATCCTCAGACGTGCCACTTTTCCATGCCAATGGAATGGCCAGCAGGACCACACCGGCAAAGGGCAACAGCTTGACCGCATCCCGCACCCGGCGCTGGCGGTAACTGTCGCGCTGCAAAAATACCGGCGGTTTCGGTTTGCGGCTCATGTCTCCATCAGGTGGCGGACCTGATCACGCACTTCGGTGTTGGAAAACGGCTTGGTCATAAACAGGTTCGCCCCAAGACGCATCGCCAGATCGCGGTCTTTATCCTGACCGCGCGCGGTCAGCATCATCACTGGTGTTTGCTGGGTCATTTCATGGCTGCGCAAATCACGCAGAATATCAAAACCACTGCGTCCCGGCAGCATTACATCAAGGATGATCATATCAGGTGGCAAGGCCAGCACCTTATCCATCGCCGAGGTGCCATCTTCATGGGTGTGTACAGTCCACCCGTCGCGGGAAAGAATAAAGCTAATCGCCTCAATAATATTCGGCTCGTCTTCGATCAAAAGGACACGTTTGCCCATTTCATCGCCTCCCTTTCATCTTCCCATCCCAAGGATGGTGCCCCCTGAGACGCAACTATCACGCCAAACCTTGGGGCTGTCAAAGCACTGTTTGGGCATGCATCCCCTTCAAGGCCGGTTCGCGGCGGCTGGCGCAATCGGTCCGCGGGCAAATACGGCAAGACACACCAACGGGATGCGGCGCCGTCGCGGGCTCTGGCGGATCAGGTATCACCAGCATCATGCTTTTTAACGCAGGTGGCGCATCAAACTGTGTCGGGCCATGCGGTTCTGCCACAGCAAAGCACAAGGCCCGTGTTGCAGCCCGCCCTGGCATTGCCACGTCCATACGCACTGGTTGGTAGGGTCGGCTGAGTGCGCCATAAAGCGGCCACAACGGACAAGCCCCGACTGATCGGGGCATTGTGAAACCGGGGGCAGGTTTCACAAAGGTCAAAGCACCTGCTGCATCGCAGATCACCAGCCCCATCGGAGGATGCCCTTTGTCAGGCGGCAATTGGGCCAGACGACGCATAATCAACGTCAAAGGCAGCCCAAACGCCTGCGCAAGTGCGGGCGGATCATAGCTGTGTTTGCGGCACGCCTTTTCAAACCGGGCCAGCGGTAGTTTTTCAACATCTGCCGCATAGCTGTTTAACACATCCCGCAACACGCTTTTGGCAGGACCCTCCAATCCGGCCTCTTTCAGTACCTGTGATGGCGCGGCACCTTTTTCGATGGCCGCGATATGAAACCCGCTGGATTCCAAATAGCTTTCCACCGCTTCGAAAGGGGATCCAGACTGCTCCAGCACGCCATCTGGGGCTTCAAGATAGGCGATGAGCGCTGCACTGCTATCGGCGAGCCTCACGCTATCGCCGTGGATATTTTCGTGAAAGCGGCGCTGCCAGTCCTGATCCAGATCCTCTGGCCCAACCAGAATAGAGGCCGACGACCGGATTGCGCTCACCGCCGAAATAACCTCGTGCAACGATGCAGCCAGTTGTGGATCATAGGCGATGCGATCTGTCAAAACCCGACCGCGCTCTTCCAATGCGGCAATCTTGGCCGCTTGTGCTGCGATCAATGCGGCCCATCCTGGAAACCGCGCGGCTAGTTCTTCGGTGCGGTCAACCTCAACGTTGCTGCCGATATTGGCCGCGGCATTGCGCATCTGATCAAGTGTGTCACGGCCAACACCATCGGCCAGCAAAGATGTGTCAACCTCTAGAACACGGGCGAGGTCAGTCAGCAATTTTCCACCGATTCTGCGCCGATTATGCTCAATCAAATTCAAATAAGACGGTGATATGCCCACTGTTTCCGCAACAGATGCTTGCTTCAACCCGAGGTCGAGTCGCTTTTCGCGAATACGCGATCCAACGAGTCTTTGATTGGACACTATGAATTCCCCTATTGGTTTCAGTGGCTTTCTGCGAGTGCGAGAGAATACCTTTACGATAATCACCTACGATCTGTTCATAATTTTACAAATAAGTCCAGCACTCTCAATGGCTTGTTGGTGAACTGCACAACTTTAACTGACAGTGTTGTGTACTGGATCGTGCGGCCATTGGGGCGTTTGTGCACAAGCAGTTTAATCTTTAGGGAGGATAATAATGTCCAAATCAAATTTCTCACGTCGTGGTGTGCTCAAAACTGGTATGGTTGCCAGTGCGGGCATGGCGCTGCCGCAGTATCTGCGCGCGCAAGACGGCGGGTTTACGAATGCGCCTGGCGACAGTGACGTCGTTCTGGGCTTCAACGTACCGCAGACGGGTCCATACGCTGATGAGGGTGCAGACGAACTGCGCGCTTATGAACTGGCGGTTGAGCACCTGAACGGTGGCGGCGATGGCGGCATGATGTCGACATTCTCGTCTGACGCGCTGGAAGGCACAGGTATCCTGGGTCGCGAAGTGAAGTATGTTACTGGTGATACGCAGACAAAGTCCGACGCAGCGCGCGCGTCTGCACGTTCGATGATCGAAAAAGACGGCGCAATCATGATCACCGGTGGGTCTTCCTCTGGTGTGGCTGTTGCTGTGCAGGCGCTTTGCCAAGAGGCCGGCATCATCTTTATGGCTGGTCTGACACACTCCAACGACACAACAGGTAAAGACAAGCGGGCCAATGGTTTCCGTCACTTCTTTAACTCGTACATGTCTGGTGCGGCGCTGGCACCTGTGCTTGAAGCGGCTTACGGCAACAACCGGAAAGCATACCACCTGACAGCAGACTACAACTGGGGTTACACCACACAGGAAGCCGTGCAGTCTTCGACAGAAGCTATGGGTTGGGAAACTGTGAACACAGTGCTGACACCGCTGACGCAAACTGACTTCTCCTCCTACATCGCGCCTGTTCTGAACTCTGGTGCTGACGTTCTGGTTCTGAACCACTACGGTGGTAACATGGTGAACTCGCTGACCAACGCGGTTCAGTTTGGTCTGCGTGAAGCCCAAGCCAACGGTCAGAACTTTGAAATCGTTGTTCCACTGTACTCTCGTCTGATGGCGAAAGGTGCGGGCGCCAACGTGAAGGGCATCTTTGGTTCCACAAACTGGCACTGGTCTTTGCAGGACGCAGGTAGCCAAGCATTTGTCCGTTCGTTCGGTACAAAGTACGGCTTCCCGCCGTCACAGGCTGCGCACACATGCTACGTGCAGACACTGCTGTATGCGGATGCGGTTACACGCGCCGGTTCGTTCAACCCATGCGCAGTTGCCGAAGCTCTCGAAGATTTCGAATTCGACGGTCTGGGCAACGGCCCAACACTGTACCGTGGCGAAGATCACCAGTGCTTCAAAGACGTGCTGGTTGTGAAGGGTAAAGAGAACCCAGACAACGAGTTCGACCTTCTTGAGATCGTTGAAGTTACGCCTGCTGCACAAGTGACATACCCTGCAGATCACCCACAGTTCGCTGGTGGTGCTCTGGGGACATGTAACCCAGGCGCATAATGCCTTAGGGCCACCGCTTTCGCGGTGGCCCTCTTTGATACTTCGTAATTTCGTTCACAGTCAGAGGCATTCAATTGCGAATGCCTTGCGGAGCTGTATTTGAACCAGGAGGCCAACACATGAGCACGTATGTGGAAAATCCATCCGGCACACTCAAAAGTACTTTCCTGACGCTTGCGTTTCTGTTCGCGGCGTTCTGGGGAAGTTTCCTGATCCTTCGTACGGTCATTGGGTTTTCTTCCGGCGACAATTTCTCGATACAGCAATACATTCTACAAATTCTTAACGGCCTTGATAAAGGCTCGGCCTATGCGCTGATCGCGTTGGGTCTTACGCTTATCTTTGGCACCTTGGGTGTTGTGAATTTTGCGCATGGCGCTTTGTTTATGCTGGGCGCCTTTGTGGCGGTGACCGTCAGCAACTTGCTGTCACTCAGCCATAAGGTCGTCGACGAAACGCGGACCGACTTTCTGGGCAATCCATTGCAGGTCGAAGTCCCCTACATGTACGACCTTTTTGGACAAGCTGCCGGTGACGTCATTATCGACTGGGCCGTCCCGATCTCAATCATCATCGCCATCCCAATCATGGTTGCTATCGGCTTTATCATGGAGCGTGGCCTGATTAAGTACTTCTATAAGCGGCCGCATGCGGACCAAATCCTTGTGACCTTTGGCCTCGCTATCGTGATCCAAGAGATCGTCAAGTACTTCTACGGTGCGAACCCAATTCCAACACCCGCCCCGGACGCATTCGTTGGCAGCTTTGATTTTGGCATCGCCCTAGGCTTTCAAGCCAATGAGATTATCTATCCATACTGGCGCTTGGTCTACTTCTTCTTCTCAGTCGTGATCATTGGTGCCGTCTTTGCCTTCTTGCAATTCACCACCTTCGGCATGGTTGTGCGGGCTGGTATGGCAGACCGCGAAACTGTCGGTATCTTGGGCATCAACATCGACAAACGCTTCACAATCATGTTCGGGATTGCCGCCGCTGTCGCGGGGCTAGCGGGCGTGATGTATGCGCCCATCAATTCGCCGAATTACCACATGGGTATGGATTTCTTGGTCCTCAGCTTTGTTGTGGTTGTTGTAGGTGGCATGGGTTCACTACCTGGGGCCGTCGCTGCCGGATTTCTACTTGGTATTTTGGAAAGCTTTGCGTCCATCAGCCAAGTGATCGACATGATCCCCGGCATCAACCAGATCATCATCTACCTAGTCGCAATCATCATTCTGTTGACGCGTCCGCGTGGCCTGATGGGCCGCAAAGGCGTGATGGAGGAATAAGCCAATGCTCGGATTAGAGAAAAAAGACTTCCGGCTGTTGCTGATCGTAATTGGTCTGACAATGCTGGCCCCCTTCATCCTGAACCCCTTCCCTGCGGGGTCAGAAATGGCGCAATTCAACGCTGGCTATCCTGACCTGATGCAACGCTTTGTGATCTTTGGGATCTTCGCCATTGGCTTTAACATCCTGTTTGGCCTCACTGGATACCTCTCCTTTGGTCACGCAGCCTTCTTGGGTGCAGGATCCTACGGCGCGGTTTGGATGTTCAAACTGCTCAGCATGAACGTGCTGCCAGCCATCGCGATCAGCGTGATCATTGCTGGCCTCTTTTCACTGCTGATCGGGTTTATCTCGCTGCGGCGCTCTGGCATCTACTTTTCGATCCTGACGCTTGCCTTTGCGCAAATGTCATTCGCGCTGGCCTACTCTGTGCTGACACCGATCACGGGTGGCGAAACAGGTTTGCAGCTTGCGCTTGATGATCCACGGATTTTTGGTGCATCGCAGACAGCAACGGGCAACATTCCTGTCCCTGCCCTCTTTGGGCTTGAGATGCGATCAAGCTATGAGCTTGGGGTTGGATCGTGGCTCTTCACGTTCAACGCAGGCTACTACCTTGCCGCGGTCTTCATGATCTTTGCCTTCTATATGTCGATCCGCATTTTCCGGTCACCTTTCGGTATGATGCTGCGCGCGATCAAATCCAACCAGACACGGATGAGCTATACTGGCCTGAACGCACGGCCCTACACGCTGGCGGCTTTCGTGATCTCTGGCATGTATGCTGGTCTGGCGGGCGGTCTGATGGCGTCAATGGATCCGCTCGCTGGTGCGGAACGCATGCAGTGGACGGCATCTGGTGAAGTTGTGCTGATGACCATCCTTGGTGGAGCAGGCACACTGATTGGCCCTGTGCTGGGTGCGGGGATGATCAAGTATTTTGAGAACATCTTTTCCAAGATCAATGAAACGATCCTGCATGGTTGGTTCGCCTTCCTGCCCGACGGGTTGGAAAACGTCGTGGTCGCCATGATCTATCCGTTCATTGGTAAGGGCTGGCACCTCACACTTGGTATCGTGTTCATGCTGGTCGTGATCTTTCTGCCCGGTGGTCTGGTCCAAGGTGGTCAGAAAATCGCTGCGGCCTTCCGGCGCAAAAAGCCGGAAGATGCCAAGCCAAACGCCACTGAACCGGCCGAATAAGGAGACAGACAGATGGGTTTGTTAGAAGTTAAAGGCATCAACAAGCGGTTTGGTGGGTTGCAAGCGCTGGGTGACGTGAACCTGAGCATTGAAGAAAACACCACACATGCGATCATCGGTCCCAACGGTGCGGGCAAATCAACCTTGCTGAACGTGCTGGTGGGCAAACTGATCCCTGACAGCGGGTCGGTCATGTTTGATGGGCAATCCGTGCTGGGGCGCAAGCCGCATGAGATCAACCAGATGGGGATCAGCCGGGTGTTTCAAACGCCCGAGATTTTCAGCGACCTGACCGTTTTTGAAAACGTCATGATCCCCTGCTTTGCAAAACGCGATGGCGCGTTTCGGATGCATGCAATTGAAAGCATCTTTGCGGAACGCGGCATTCAGGAACAGGCGGATGCCATTCTGGATGATGTGAACATGCTTGAGAAAAAAGACATGATCGCCTCCAGCCTGTCACGCGGTGACAAACGGCGTTTGGAAATGGCAATGTGTCTGGTCCAGGACCCCAAGCTTTTGCTGTTGGACGAACCCACGGCGGGCATGGCACGGGCGGATACGCAAAACACGATCAGCCTGCTCAAAGAAATCCGCGAAAAGCGCGGGATTACCATGGCCATCATCGAGCATGACATGAACGTCGTCTTCTCACTGGCAGAGCGGATCACTGTTCTGGCCCAAGGCACGCCACTGGTCGAAGACACGCCAGACAACATCAAGGGCCACCCCAAGGTGCGTGAAGCCTATCTTGGCGAAGCGCAGGTTTAGGAGAAGATATAATGAACGCACCTTTCAACAAGCACGCCAACAACGCAGCGACGCACCCCGCCTACCTCAGCGTTTGGGAAATCGAAGCCTATTACGGTGAAAGCTACATCGTACAAAATGTGAGCTTCAACATTCATGAGGGCGAAATCCTCGCCCTTCTGGGGCGCAACGGTGCGGGCAAGACCTCAACCCTACGCACCATCGCGCGGCTGGATGAACCAACATTGACCCACGGTGAAATTTGGCTCGACCACAAACCACTGCATGAAATGAAAAGCCACGAAGCGGCTACCAACGGTATCTCCTTGGTGCCCGAAGACCGCCGGATCATTCCCGGTCTGACGGTTGAGGAAAACCTACAACTGGCTCAGATCGCGCCGCCACACGGCTGGTCGCTCGATCGGATCTACGACCTTTTCCCACGATTGGGCGAACGTCGGAAGCAAGAGGGTGTGACGCTTTCAGGTGGTGAACAACAGATGCTATCGATTGCGCGGGCGTTGGCACGTGACATCAAGGTCCTTTTGCTGGATGAACCGTATGAGGGGCTTGCCCCTGTTATCGTTCAGGAAATCGCCAAAACACTTGGCGTGATCCGTGATCAGGGCATCACAACAGTGATCGTTGAGCAAAACGCGGTGGCTGCGCTGAAGCTTGCCGACCGCGCTGTGATTCTTGATATCGGCAAGGTCGTCTTTGACGGCTCTGCCAAAGAAGTTCTCGAAAACGAAGAACTGCGCGCGCAGTATCTGGCGATCTGATCAGAACCGGCCGTTAATCTAAAATCGCAGCGAAACGACCCGCTGCGATTAATCTTTTGGTAATCCGCAAAAGGGAAATTGAGGTAATAAGCCCTCGCTTTTCGGAGCCATACAAATGGATACATCACTGACACTTCCCCAGCCTGCGGCTGTTGCAAGCACTGCCGCACCCACATTGCCCCGCGCGGTGACCACCAAGGTGCAGGCCATCGACAGTGCTGACAACAGCGCAACGCTGCCGTCAAACAAACCCTTCGTCGCACAAGTCGTCACCGCACGCCTTTCTGGATCAGAGTTTCCTGAAAACCCGTCCGAAATTGCGCCTCCAGAGCGGACTTTGCGGCCCTATGATGTGCCGATGCTGCCCTATGATGGCGGCGAAACGGCGAATAACGTACCTGATACAGATCAGCCTGCCCCATCCGAAGAGGCGACCGCCAAAGAAGCATGAGTGTTTTTCCAAGCACCTATACTTTCCACCTTCGCTGGCTTGCCCTATAAGCATTTTGATGCTTCGTGACGTAACGTCGCGATAGCGCCAATAATATGGGCAACGGGCCGAGGAAAACATGGGCAACAAAACCTCTCACGATAGCGACGTCAGCTTTATTGCGGCTTTGGCCGAACTGCTGCGCGACAATGATTTGACGGAATTGCAGGTCAAACGGGACTATGGCGAAAACGACAGCCTGAATGTACGCGTCAGCCGCCAAACCCAAACCGTTGTGCAAGCCAGCGTACCGGCGGCAGCAGCGCCCGCATTACCATCGGCAACGCCAGCCGCCCCCGCTGGCCCTGCTGCGGCCCCACCAGCCTCTGATCCTGCCAGTGATCCTGGGGCCGTGACCTCACCAATGGTCGGTACGGTCTATATGGCACCTGAACCCGGCGCGGCCCCCTTCGCCACAGTCGGTGCAACAGTCAAAGAAGGCGATACGATCCTCATCATCGAAGCGATGAAGACGATGAACCACATCCCTGCCCCGCGCGCAGGCACCATCAAGCGCATATTGGTCGAAGACGGCGGAGCCGTCGAATTCGGCGCACCTCTTGTGATCATCGAATAAGGGCTGACCCATGTTCGATAAAATTCTTATCGCGAACCGAGGCGAAATCGCCCTGCGCGTCGTGCGCGCCTGCCGCGAAATGGGCGTCAAATCCGTGGCGGTCCATTCCACCGCTGACGCAGATGCCATGCATGTGCGCATGGCGGATGAGGCTGTCTGCATCGGCCCGCCCTCATCCGCGCAAAGCTATCTGTCGTTTCCTGCCATCATTTCCGCCTGTGAAATCACGGGCGCGCAGGCCATCCATCCCGGCTATGGCTTCTTGTCCGAAAACGCAGCTTTTGTGCAGGCGGTTCAGGATCATGACCTGACATTCATCGGCCCGACAGCTGAACATATCCGTGTGATGGGTGACAAAATCACCGCCAAGGACACGATGAAAGAGCTTGGCGTGCCATGCGTGCCCGGTTCTGACGGCGGCGTACCCACCTTGGCAGAAGCGCAGCGTGTTGGCGCCGAAATCGGCTATCCCGTGATTATCAAAGCAACCGCCGGTGGCGGTGGGCGCGGTATGAAAGTGGCGCAGACGTCTGATGATATGGAACAGGCGTTCCATTCCGCACGCGCCGAAGGCAAGGCTGCTTTCGGCAACGACGAAGTCTATATCGAAAAATACCTCACCACCCCGCGCCACATCGAAATTCAGGTGTTCGGCGATGGCAAGGGCAACGCGGTACATTTGGGCGAACGGGATTGTTCGTTGCAGCGACGTCATCAAAAGGTGTTCGAAGAAGCACCAGGCCCTTGCATCACACCAGAACTGCGCGACCGGATCGGCAAGGTCTGCGCGGATGCTGTCGCCAAGATCAATTACATCGGCGCAGGTACGATCGAATTCCTGTTCGAGAACGATGAGTTCTACTTCATCGAAATGAACACGCGGTTGCAGGTCGAACACCCGGTCACCGAAGGTATCTTTGGCGTTGATCTGGTGCGCGAACAGTTGCGAGTTGCATCTGGCATGCCAATGTCGTTCGGGCAGGATGATCTTAAGATCAACGGCCATGCCATTGAGGTGCGGATCAACGCCGAAAAGCTGCCCAACTTCGCGCCCTGCCCCGGTACAATCACGCAGTATCACGCGCCTGGCGGCTTGGGCGTGCGGATGGATTCGGCCCTCTATGACGGCTATCGGATCCCGCCTTACTACGACAGCCTCATTGGTAAACTCATCGTCCATGGGCGCGACCGCCCAGAGGCGCTTGCGCGGCTTGAACGTGCCTTGGGGGAGCTGATCGTCGATGGTGTTGATACAACCGTGCCACTCTTTCATGCGCTCTTGGCTGATCCAGCCGTGCAAACCGGTGACTATAATATCCACTGGCTTGAGCACTGGCTTGATGAAAACCTGAATTAGGGCGGTGAAAGACGGCGGCCACACCCTAACTGCGGACCTGCTTTTGCAGGCCTATCAGATAGGCGTTTTTCCGATGTCCGAAGGGCGTAACGACCCGGACGTGTTCTGGGTTGATCCACGTATGCGGGGTGTATTTCCACTAGACGGGTTTCGCATTTCACGTAGCTTGGCGCGCACGATGCGACGGGGCCATTTCACCGTGACCGTCGATCACGCCTTTGCCGATGTCGTGCGTGGCTGTGCGGACCGCGAAGAAACCTGGATCAACGATACGATTTTCCAGCTTTATGAGGAATTGCACCATGCCGGTTTCGGCCATGCGGTTGAAGTTTGGGAGGGTCCACGCCTTGTCGGCGGTGTCTACGGTGTAGCAATCGGTGCGGCGTTCTTTGGTGAGAGCATGTTCAGCCGGGCCACGGATGCGTCCAAAGTTGCACTCGCCTATCTGATCGATCATCTACGTCTGGGCGGTTACCAACTTTTTGATACCCAGTTCATCACACCGCATCTGGCACGCCTTGGTGCGGTTGAAATCCCACGCGACCATTACAGGGCTATGCTAGTGGATGCCTTATCGAAAGAAGCATCCTTTGGGCGCCCCGGCCCCATACCATCCGCTCAGGACGTCATACAGCGCAACGCCCAGACGTCATAACGCGGGTGGTCCATCGCGTTTAACGCAGGTGCCGATGCAAGCATCCAGCCCGAAAACAACGTGCCTTCATTGTTGCGCACGATGATCTGCGTAAATGCATCCCCCGCTGGGTTTTCAACAGGATACCGGCACTCGTTCAGCTTAACAGAAAGAAAGCCGAAGGTCGCCGTTTCGCCAGTATTCAGCGAGACATCAGTCACCTTACCGGTCAGCTTGTCCAAAATCCTCAACTCACCGCCCGGCCCCTGTTCCACCTCTTGCGTTACCGCCTCGTTCGATGTTGTGAGGGAGCCATCTTCCTCTTCAACTGGCGTTGTTGTCAGCTGACCGATGAGCTCATCCAAGGGGATTTCTTCAATAGGAGTCGTCACGATTTCTTGCGCCGCTAAAGGTTGCGCGATCAGTGATGCGGTCATGAGTGCAGTAAAAAGCGATCGCATATAAAGCGCCCCTTATTCCGGTGTCCAAGCCTCATAATCGGACCGCTCTGCAGGTGCTTTGTGGCGGATCGAACCGGCTGGCGCATATGCCGCCATTGTCCCCGTCAGGTTTTCCTGATGCGGCTTTTCCCAATCTTTGCGTGGCAAAGCAACCTCGGTAGGTGGCTCATCCCATGTGCGGTGCAGCCAGCCATGCCATTCCGGGGCCACACGCGACGCTTCGTTTTCGCCGCTGTAGATTACCCACCGGCGGCTGTCGTCGCTATTGCGATAAAATACGTTACCTTGCGCATCTTCGCCGACCTTGGTGCCATTGCGGCTCGTCCAAAGCTGGGTGCCAAATGACTGCCCATCCCACCATGTGAAAATGCGTTTGATGTTATGACCAAGGCCCATGTCGCGTCTCCGGATTGCGTTGCTTATCCATGCACGAATGGTTGCAAAAGGTCCAGTGGGTTCAGGCGGGAACCCGCGCGGTGACCTCAATCTCGATCTTCATTTCAGGGGTCTGTAACCCCGCCGAAAGCATCGTAGCTGCCGGTTTTGCCGTCGCGAAAATGGTCGAGGTGATCGGCCAGCACGCGGCCCACTCATCCTTATTAGGCACGATATAAGTTACCCGCACCACATGGTCGAGCCCGCTACCAGCCTCTTCCAATGCCTTGCCAATGGTGGTCAGCGCGTTGCGGCACTGTTCTTCAATACTGTCGGGCATCACCATGCTGGCGTAATCATAACCCGTTGTGCCAGCAACAAACACCCAGCCATCGGCAACAACCGCACGGCTATAGCCGATCTGTTCCTCAAAAGGAGACCCGGTCGAGATGTGACGCACGCTCAAAGACCTAGCTCGCGGTTGCGGGCTCTTTCTTTTTGCCTTCGTCATGGATCATCAGGGGCGCGACGTCAGATGTGACAGCCTCTTCATTGACCACGACCTCTGTCACCGTATCCATGCCAGGTAGATCAAACATTGTATCCAGCAGGATATCTTCCATGATTGACCGTAGACCACGCGCACCGGTTTTCCGCTCAATCGCGCGTTTGGCGATGGCACCCAGCGCATCCTCAGTGAAGGTCAACTTGGTGTCTTCCAAGTCAAACAAACGCTGATACTGCTTGACTAGCGCGTTCTTGGGCTTGGTCAGGATGGTGATCAGCGCATCTTCATCCAGATCGGTGAGCGTCGCGATCACAGGCAGACGGCCAACAAATTCCGGGATCAGACCGAACTTCAACAGATCCTCTGGTTCCAGATCTGTAAAAATCTCGCCAATGCCGCGGTCATCATCTTCGCGCACATCAGCGCCAAAGCCCATCGCAGACCCCTTGCCGCGCTGTGCGATAATTTTATCAAGGCCCGCAAATGCACCGCCACAAATAAAGAGGATGTTCGTTGTATCCACCTGCAGGAATTCCTGCTGCGGATGCTTGCGCCCGCCCTGCGGCGGCACGGAGGCAACCGTGCCTTCCATGATTTTCAACAGCGCCTGCTGCACACCCTCGCCCGACACGTCACGTGTGATGGACGGGTTATCAGACTTGCGTGTAATCTTATCGACCTCGTCGATATAGACGATGCCGCGCTGTGCGCGTTCGACGTTGTACTCAGAGGCTTGCAACAGCTTGAGAATGATATTTTCCACATCCTCACCCACGTAACCTGCTTCGGTCAGCGTCGTGGCATCGGCCATCGTGAAAGGTACATCGAGAATGCGTGCCAGCGTCTGTGCAAGCAATGTCTTACCACAGCCAGTCGGCCCGATCAGCATGATGTTGGATTTCGCCAATTCAATATCTGATTTCTCGGCGTGGTTCAGGCGTTTGTAGTGGTTATGTACAGCAACCGACAGCACGCGCTTTGCGTGCAGCTGCCCGATCACATAATCGTCCAATACGCCACAAATCTCGGACGGTGTCGGCACGCCCTCGCCCGCTTTGAGCCCTGCTGTTTTCGTCTCTTCACGGATGATATCCATGCAGAGTTCAACGCATTCATCACAAATGAAAACAGTCGGCCCGGCGATGAGCTTGCGCACTTCGTGCTGACTTTTTCCGCAGAAGCTGCAGTAGAGGGTGTTTTTACTGTCGGTGCCGCTTGTATTCGCCATCTCAAACCTCTTAGCCCATAGGCCGCTCAAATAAAAATCGGACTGCGCTTTCTGCAACACTAGGACAGCCCGCCGAGGTCCACAATGTCAAAATGAACTTACGCAGTTTGTCGTTAACATTCCGCTAATGGCCCCGGCAAAGGGCAACTAATCGGACATTTCGTCAGAAAAATGACAAACGCGGCCAAGGCCGCGTTTGTGGCTGATTTCTTTAACGAATGACTTAATCTTCGGCTTTGGTCCGATTTTCGACAATCTCGTCGATCAATCCCCAGTCTTTTGCCTCTTCTGGCGACATGAAGTTGTCGCGCTCAAGCGCGGCTTCAACCTTCTTGAGCGTGTTGCCTGTATGTTTAACGTAAATCTCGTTCAAACGTGTCTTCAGCTTTTGGGTTTCAGCAGCGTGGATCATAATGTCTGTTGCCTGCCCCTGATAGCCGCCAGAGGGCTGGTGCACCATCACACGGCTATTGGGCAACGAGAACCGCATGCCTTCGGATCCTGCGGTCAACAGCAAAGACCCCATCGACGCCGCCTGCCCGATCACCAGCGTGCTGACCTTGGGGCGGATGTATTGCATCGTGTCATAGATCGACAAACCGGATGTCACAACGCCACCCGGGCTGTTGATATACATGCTGATTTCTTTCTTAGGGTTCTCGGATTCGAGGTGCAGCAACTGCGCCACGATCAGCTGGCTCATACCGTCGTGCACAGGGCCATTCACAAAAATGATCCGTTCTTTGAGCAAACGAGAGAAAATGTCGTAGGCGCGTTCACCCCGGGCGGTCTGTTCGACCACCATTGGGACAAGGTTCATATAAGTCTCTGTGGGGTCTTGCATATTTACTGCCTCATGTTTGGACGGGTCCGTCCTAGTTCAAATATCCTGACAGAGTCTTAGTGTTCGGGGTCAGGGGCTTCAAGGGCGCACGACAGGTTTGACGAATCGTAAGCAATGGCTTACGGTAAGTCATGGATTACGAAGATGCAATCGCCGCCCTTGCCGACCCCACACGACGCGTGATCATTGATCGTCTGCGGTCAGGCGCGCTGCCTGTTGGGGCTATCGCGCAAGGCATGACCATCAGCAGACCCGCGGTTAGCCAGCACCTGCGTGTGCTGTCCGATGCAGGACTTTTGACGGTGACCCCCGCGGGCAACCGCAGGCTCTATGCCATCGCCCCAGAAGGGGTTGCCGGATTACGCGCGTATTTGGACAGCCTATGGGATGATGCATTTGCCGCTTTCGCCCGTGCGGCAGAGGAAAAAGCAAAGGAAAACAACGATGAATGACCCGATCGAGAAAACTTTGACTGTGCCACTTTCCCCGGCAGACGCCTTTGCGTTGTTTACCACTGACATCGACACATGGTGGCCGAAAGCCACACATTCGGTGACGGGTGCCAAGGCCAAGATAACCTTTCCAGACCATAAGGACGGCGACATCATTGAAGAAGGGGCCGATGGGACCCGCGCCATTTGGGGCAAGCTGATTGCCTATGAACCGGATACCTATCTTGCCTTCACATGGCATCCAGGGCGGACCGAGAAGGAAGCCACCGTTGTCACCCTTACCTTCACCAAAACGTCCAAAGGCACCCGCTGCGATCTGACGCATGGCGGCTTTGACATTCTGGGAGACACAGCCGATGCCGTCAGCACCAGCTATCTGCACGGCTGGGACATGGTACTGGGCTGCTATGCAAGCGCAGTAATGACCCCTGTTCTGAGCGAAAACTGATAGGATACAAGCCCTTGCGGGGGTTTCGTTAAAGTTGCATCCTGCGCAGGAATTTCCCTAACGCAGGAGACGTGCAATGGAATGGGCGCGCATCAAAACGGCTGACGATCAAATCCTTACTGGTGTGATCGCAGATGGCAAATTGCACCCTCGTACATCGCTTGGCTCTGACGAAGTTGCCGGTGATCCGGTTGCGCTAGAGAGCAGCACGATGCTGTCACCCTGCGTGCCAGGCAAGTTCATCGGGCTGTGGAACAACTTCCATGCGGCGGCCGAACGTAACAAGCTCGACATCCCCGAACACCCCCTTTTCTTTCTTAAACCCCTGTCATCACTGGCCGGACCGGGGGTGACAGTTACCCTTCCTGCCGACATCGGTCGGGTGATTTTTGAAGGCGAGTTGGGTGTCGTGATTGGGCGGACCTGCGCCAACACGAGCGTAGAAGAGGCCGAGGATGCCATCCTTGGTTATACCTGCGTCAACGACATCACCGCCTTGGATATCCTTTTTGAGGATCCCTCTTTTCCGCAGTGGACACGGGCCAAGGGTTTTGACGGGTTTGGCGTCATCGGCCCTGTCATTCAAACCGATGTTGACTGGCGCGATTTGACGGTGAAGGTCATGGTGGGCGGGCGCGAGCGGCAATCCTATCCAGCATCAGACATGATCAGGAACCCGGCTGAAATCGTTAGCCAACTGTCCGCCGACATGACGCTCGAAGCAGGTGATGTGATCGCTTGCGGCACATCCATTGGTGCGCGGCCTATCAAGGCGGGGATGGAGGTCGTCGTTGTGATCGACGGGATTGGCGAACTGCCGGTCACCATTGCGGCGACCGACACAGATTAGCCAATATGGAAAAGCGACTGGAACAGGCGGGGATCAATGCTCTCTGCCGCGAAGGTCTCGCCTTCAGTCAGCACTGATACGGCATCATGGCTGTGCAGGCTTTCCTGATGGCTGGCAATCACTCGGAAATCAGAGATGCGGGTGTCCATTTGTAGTTGCTCGGTAAACAAGCGGGCGGCGTCCTCTACAAAGATCGGGTTCGCCGCGTTCAACTCTGCAAACGCCTGCTCATCCTCACGCTTGACCATCACTTGCGTTTCGGTCGGCACCGCCGCGCGGGCGCGATCAATCAGGTCTTCGAACCATAGCACCTCAGCGCCCTCTTCCAGCAGTACCGAGATGCGGGCCACCGAACGTTGCGAATGCGGTGTGGCAAGCTGGCCCCGGAATTGGCGGGCATGTTCGGACAATTCCAGTGAACAGGGGCATGTGGACGAATAGACGTAATCCAGATGCACGATCTTCTTGCGCACACCGGCACTTTCGACCAGTTCCAGCGCAATGTCATAATACTGATAGCCAGCCAGGCCCGAGCGCAGGCTGTCCACCTTCATCGGAAAGCTGAAGCGCATCTGAATGCGGGCGTCAAAGCTTTCCAGATCGGTCTTATAGGCATCCAGCGCCTGCTCAATCACCTCAAAGCTGAAGGTCTCTTCCGCATGTTTGTAAAATGTCCGCATGATGCGGGACATGTTGATGCCCTTCTTTTCCGCTTCAAGTGACACCGTACCAGTGACAGAGGTTTCAAGCGTCAGATCGCCATTGTCGCGGGTATGAAAGCGGATCGGGAGGCGAAAGTTTGAGATACCCACGTGCTGAATTTGCTGCTTTGCACCGCGGATCAGGCTGGCCGGACCGTTCTGCAAATCAGGCATCGACGCTTTGTAAGCGTCATCGACTTCGAACTCTTCGGGGTATGCACGGGCCAAAGCGGGGTAGTTCGACACCTCTTGTCCGGGGATCAAACGCGAGACAAGCGGGTCAAGCGTTGCGACTTCCTCTGCTGTGACATCGCCAGCCCAGCGCCGCAGCAATGCAAGGGCTGCTTCGGCCTCTTCGCGGCTTGGTTCGCGATCCATATCAGGTGAGTGGATATTCATGTCAGGTCCCCCCATCAGTGCGTTAGACACCGCAACATGGGGCCGCGCATCGGAATTTCCAATGATTTCTTTATAGATACGCTGAAGTTCCGCACGCGGATCGTTCATTTCAGTTGGCCTTTCCGGGGCTAAACATACCAAAGTTAACCAATTTTCCGGCGCGCCGTCACCTCTTCAAATTTGCGCCATAGCGGCCCGAAGGTCTGACAGCAGATCATCCGCATCCTCAAGCCCCACGCTCAACCGCAGCAGGCCCGGTGTGATGCCCAATACCGCCTTGGTGTCATCTGACAACCGCTGGTGTGTCGTCGTAGCCGGATGAGTTACAATGGACTTCGCATCGCCAAGGTTGTTTGAAATCGTCCAGATCTCCAACGCATTCAACACTTTGAACGCTGCGGCTTGCGAACCGGCATCAATCGCCAGCACCGTACCGCCTGCCTCCATCTGCACCTTGGTCAGAGCGCTTTGTGGATGGCTGGCCAGACCGGGATAAATCACTTCAGCCAATCGCCCGTCTGCCTCCAGCGCCTCGGCCAGATACTGTGCGCTCTCAGTCTGTGCGCGCACCCGCAAATCAATGGTTTCCAAACCTTTGAGCATCACCCATGCGGTGAACGGCGACATCGAACCACCGGTATGCTTCATGTAAGGTTCCACCGTGCCGCGGATAAACTCGCGCGTGCCAAGGATCACACCGCCCAGCGCGCGCCCTTGCCCGTCGATATGTTTGGTTGCGGAATAAATGACCACATCAGCACCTTGCGCAATCGCGTCTGAATAAACCGGCGTGGCAAAGACATTATCTATGACCACAGTAGCATCAACAGCATGTGCCAGCTTGGATACTGCCACGATATCAATCACTTCCAGCGTCGGGTTCGAAATGCTTTCGAAGAAAACAACCTTCGTTTCAGGCCGGATCGCAGCCTGCCATGCGGCCAAATCAGTGCCATCCACAAAGGTCACTTCGACGCCATAGCGGGTTAGAATTTCCTCAAGGATATACAAACAAGACCCAAAGAGCGCACGCGCCGAAACCACATGATCGCCAGCACGCAACATCGACATCAACGCACCATTGACAGCCGCCATGCCAGAGGCTGTCGCAAACCCATCCTCGGCCCCTTCCAGCGCGGCAATCCTGTCTTCGAACATCGCCACTGTGGGGTTGCCATAGCGGGCATAGATGAACTCATCCTCGCCTGCCTTGATGAACCGCGCTTCCGCGTCCTCGGCGCTGTCATAGACAAAGCCTTGCGTCATATAGATGGCTTCGCTGACCTCATTATACTGGCTGCGTCTGGTGCCTGTGTGCACCGCTTTGGTACGTTTCTTCCACGTTTTCATTGTCCGTCCTCGCGCCTCTGTTGCGCTTTCATTTCATGCGCGTCCTTCGCGCAATAAAAAACCCCGACACCGGGAAAAGGTATCGAGGCATAAAAACCTGCAACCCTCTTTAGCGGCATATTTAACGTGGCCCGCAATCCGGTAACAAATCGCCACAACCGGTTGCATACGCCCGCGCCGGGTCTGCGTCAAGCCGCCCTCGACTTGCCCTTTGGGGCGATCATGCGATGGTAAGCGTCAAGCGAAAGGATAATGCATGACCCAACCCTTTGATCTTTACTTCTGGCCGACACCCAATGGCTGGAAGGCCTCTATCGCGCTCGAAGAAATGGAACTGCCTTACACCTTGCATTTGATTGATATCGGCGCGGGTGATCAGTTTAAACCCGCGTTTCTCAAGATATCCCCCAACAACCGGATGCCGGCAATTGTTGATCATGAAGGGCCAGATGGCACCCCAATCTCAATCTTTGAATCCGGGGCGATCCTGCAATATTTGGCACGCAAAACGGGTCAGTTTTACGGGACAACCGAAAGGGACCGGATCAGCGTGGATCAATGGTTGATGTGGCAAATGGGTGGCCTTGGGCCAATGGCAGGGCAAGCGCATCATTTCCTGAAATATGCCCCCGCGATGGACCCGCCCAATGACCTGCCCTACGCCAAGGACCGCTATCGCAAGGAAACGGCGCGGCTATATGGGGTGTTGGATGGCCAACTGGCCAAGCATGAATTTGTAGCAGGCGATTTCTTTTCCATCGCAGATATGTCGATCTGGGGTTGGGCATCACTTTGGGAAGGGCAGCAGCAAACGTTGGATGACAAACCACATATGGCGCGATGGTTGGAAACGGTGGGGGCACGTCCCGGTGTGCAACGCGGACGGGCGGTCGCGGCAGAAAAGCGCGGTGACTTTCGCAAGGATGCGCAGGCGCAGAAAACGCTTTTTACTAAACCAGAGTAACGAATTCTTAGGTATACCCGGGTAGCGTAGACCCGTTCAGTTAAATTGGTCCACGCTATGCAGTTCCGTTCACATCGCTATCAAACGCAATATCCGATCCAACTCTCGACGCCTGCTGGGCTTCAACAGTGCCGTATCACCGATATTAACAACACAGGTGCCCGCATTCTGGGCCATTGCACCCTGCGGCGCGGAGATAAGGTGAAATTCAAGGTACTGAACGACGAAATATCCGCAGTTGTCTGCTGGTGTTCTCAGGAGAGTGCAGGCATCTTATTCCGGCCGCAGATTTCATCAAACCAAGTGGACATGCTACGCTACCGCAGAGACAGGGCACACAATCAGTTACGCGGATCGGTAGGGTTTGGCTACGCCCAGATGTGATTGGGTTGCTCGGCTATTCCTCTGACGCTTCCGGCCCTTCGATGAAATAGTCCTGCAAACGATAGATTTGCACCCAAAGGAACACCATCAACACTGCCGGGAAGGCAAATGTCTCTAGCTTGACCCACAGATCGGTCGTCTGGGTACGCCAAATCACTTCATTCGCGATACCAAGTGCCGCAAACATATAACACAGGCGGCGGGTGAAGATCATCCAGCCCTCTTTTTCCATCGGCAGGAATTCTTCCATCACATATTGAAGATAACTTTGGCCACGCAACAGGCCAATGCCCAACAGCCCTGCCATCACGCCATAAACGATTGTCGTCTTCATTTTGAAGAACCGCTCATCGTTGAAATAGGCGGTCAGACCACCAAAGAAGATGACCATAAAGGCGGTAAAAACCTGCATCCGGCTCAGCTTGCCCGTCAGCACCCACAGGATGCCCATTGCGGCCAGCAAAATGGGAATAAAGATCAAGGCGGCCACAATAAAGCCGGTGTACTCCGTGCCAGCAATCGTAAAGCTTTCGTCCCGGATACGCAGGTAAATCAGGAAAAACGCAAGCGTCGGTCCCAATTCCAAGACCTGTTTCACCACCGGATTAATCGCTTTTTCGGCCATAGATATCTCCCTCACCCACCCATTTCCACGATGACGGCACCAAGTGCAACCAAGCACATCAAAAACAGACGACGTGACCCAACTTTTTCACCCATGATGAACCAGCCAATCAAGGCCGCGAAAACGACCGAAGTCTCACGCAGCACCGCTGCCTCACCGACTTTGTCCAAACGGGTGGCCAACATCACGCCGCCGAAGCTGATCCAGGCAATCAGCGCACCCACAAACCCGCGCCAGACCAGCGGACCCAAGGCTGGCTGTATAGCAAGCCGTTTGTAACGCCATGTCGCAAGCAACGGGAAATCAATCGCAGTCACGAAAAAGAACCATGCCAAAAAGGTAAAAGGATCAGGCGTTTGCCGGATACCATAAGCATCATAGGTGGTGTAGATCGCAACAAGGCAGCCACCAATCAGCGCCCACAAAAGCCCTAGTTTCAGCGTATGTGGGTCGATCAACTCTTCCGCGATATTGCGCACGGCCAGCAACAGGATACCGCCTGATAAACAGGCTACCCCTACCCACTGCACGGCCGTAAAATGTTCGCCAAAAAACAGCGATGCAGCAATGACAGTAACCAAAGGCCCCGTGCCGCGCACCACCGGATATACAACCGTATATGCCGCGCGCTCATAGGCCAGCGCCATAGTCACCTTATAGGCAAAATGCACAATGATCGCGCCAACAAGGATCAGGGCTGTTGTCACATTCGGCCATGGCACCACAAAAAGCGCAACGGGCGCGGATAGTACACAAAGCCAGCCATCAATCGCCCCACGCGTCAGCCAAGGGTCATAGCGCCCTTTCTGCAGCGCGCCGAAAATAGCGTGGGCCAAGGCTGAAACCAAAGCAAGGATCGTGGCCAGCTGGGCGCCTGCGGGCGTGCCTGCGATCGCCACCAACCATGCGCCCAATTCATTCACATACGCCCCGGTTTCCACACTAGACCCACTGTCGCGTCCATCAGGACGGTCGCCAGCGCATCGGCAATCTCGGCATTACTGCGCAGCGCATCTAAGGCAGGCGCAATTTGCAGCACAGTTTTACCGCCGGAAATTTCAACGATCAGGTCCAACGTGCCCTGCGCGTTCGGTGTCGCCCCCGCAAACCGCAAAAATTCGCTCCGGGCGCGCCGATCAACCTGGCGAGGGCTAACATCACGCAACGCATCATCAAGAGCGACGCGCGAAAGACTAGATAAATCAACCTCTGCCTCTTGCAACAGCCCCGGGGTCACAAAAACCGAAATCGCAGCGTCCTGCGCGATCACTGCAGGCAAGGTGGCCAGAAAGTCCAACCCGGCCTCAAAATCATCAAGCCGCATGTTTGCATCAATGCGCACACCACGCCCATCATCCGCACGCGCGGTCATTTGATGCAGGCGCAACGCTCCGGTTTCGGGCTGATAGCTCAGCATTGCGGCAATATCAAAAACGCCAATGCACGTCGAAAAAGCCTCGATGGTCACTTCAAAAGATCGGGCATTTTGTGGCGCTTGAACCAGTTGGTCCGTCCGAAATGCAGCTTCGATATCGTCATCGTCCAAAGACGCCGCCACCATGCACCAACCATCTGCACCGCTTTCGACAGTGGCTGCGGCGATTTGTTCGCCGAAATCACCTGCGAAGACCACGATGTCTTCCCATGTCTCAGCGCAGGCCGTTTGCGCATCCTGTGCGACAACATCCGTTGGGCAGAACGCCAGCGCGGCCATGGCAATGATATGTTTCATCTGTCCAACCCAACCAAAGCTGCAGCAAAATCATCGGGGTCAAAGGGCGCCAGATCATCAATCTGTTCCCCCACACCAATCGCATGGATCGGCAGACCAAACTTGTCGGCCAAGGCCACCAAAACCCCGCCCTTTGCCGTGCCGTCCAGCTTGGTCATCACGAGGCCCGACACATCGGCCAATTCCTGAAACACTTTCACCTGCTGCACAGCGTTCTGCCCTGTCGTTGCATCCAGGACCAACAGCGTATTATGCGGCGCATCGGGGTCTTTCTTACGGATCACACGTACGATCTTGGCCAGTTCTTCCATCAGATCCGCCCGGTTCTGAAGCCGCCCCGCCGTATCGATCATCAACAAATCGGCTCCATCCGCCTGCGCCTGAGTCATCGCATCAAATGCAAGGCTGGCCGGGTCTGACCCTTCTGGTGCCGTCAATACCGGTACGCCTGCGCGCTCACCCCAGACCTGTAGTTGTTCGACCGCAGCAGCGCGGAATGTGTCGCCTGCCGCGATCACAACCTTCTTGCCCGCCGCCCGGAACTGACTGGCCAGTTTACCAATTGTGGTGGTCTTGCCTGATCCGTTCACACCAACCACCAACACCACCTGCGGCGTCTTGGCATAAAGTGGCATAGGCCGCGCCACCGGGTCCATGATCCGGCTGACCTCTTGGGCCATCAACTCTTTGATTTCCGGCACCGAGAGTTTGCGGCCCAGCCGCCCTTCGGCCATGTTCGCCGTGACGCGCAGGGCAGTATCAACGCCCATGTCGGCGGTGATTAGCAATTCTTCCAACTGTTCCAGCATGTCGTCATCAAGCGTCCGCTTGACGACTGTTTTGGCTTCTGTTGCGCCGAAGAAGCGGCCCAAAAGGCTTTTCTTTTCGGGTTCGGGCGCTTGGTCATCCGTCAAAGGCGCGGTCAGATCGACATCAAACCGCATCGGCGCAGGTGGGGCCACGGCCACCACTTCAGGCACTGGTTCTGAGGCTTCATCAGCCGCCAGTCTTTCGTCAGGATCCGGTACATAAATCTCAGGCTCAGGCTCAGGCTCAGGCTCAGGCTCAGGCTCAGGCTCAGGCTCAGGCTCAGGCTCAGGCTCAGGCTCAGGCTCAGGCTCAGGCTCAGGCTCAGGCTCAGGCTCAGGCTCAGGAATTGGGTCCGCTACCGGCGGGGCCGTGGCAACCTCTTCTTCGACGATTTCTTCAGCCTCACCGCCATCTTGCACGATGGCGTCCAGCCCTTCGTCAATCTTGGACGAAGATTTGAACATCCGGTCTTTGAGCTTTTTGAAAAATGACATGCCATTCAACCATTTCTGCGTTGCATATCACCTAATGATGATCAGAAGATTTGGAAAGGCCGCATGCTATTTAACCGCCAACCTCATCCTTGAAATGCTGCATGACTAGCTTGATCGGGTTTGGCGCCGCCTGCCCCAAACCACAAATCGACGCATCCGCCATTGCCGTACAAAGGTCCTCCAGCAGGGGCTGATCCCACGTGTCCGCCTGCATCAATTTGACCGCTTTTTCACAGCCCACCCGGCATGGCGTGCATTGCCCACAGCTTTCGTCCTCAAAGAACCGTAACATGTTCAGTGCGGCATCACGGGCGCGGTCTTGATCCGACAGAACGACCACGGCGGCAGAGCCAATGAACGTACCCAGCGGCTGCAACGTGTCAAAATCAAGCGGTACATCGTTGATTGAGGCAGGCAACAACCCCGACGACGGGCCGCCCGGCTGGTAAGCCTTAAATACATGGCCATCCGCCATGCCACCCGCAGCCGCAATGATATCAGTGATCGTTGACCCAGCAGGCAAAAGATAAACACCGGGTTCTGCAACGCGGCCAGAAACGGAATAGGACCGCAGCCCAATCCGCCCGTTTTTTTGGGTATTGCTTAATACATCTGGCCCCTCACGGCACACCCGCGCGACCCAAAGCAGCGTTTCGACATTGTGCACCAGTGTCGGGCGATCAAAGATACCAACCTGTGCCACAAAAGGCGGACGGTGGCGCGGCAAACCACGTTTGCCTTCGATGCTTTCAATCATCGCGGATTCTTCGCCACAAATATACGCACCCGCGCCGCGCCGTAGATCGATATAGCCTTCGGCCACTAGACCTGCATCTTCCAACGCTTTGATCTCGCGCGCTAAAATCTCAAGCACTGCGGGGTATTCATCGCGCATGTAGATATAGCATGTTTCGGCCTCAACGGCCCATGCGGCGATCAACATGCCTTCCAGGAACAAATGCGGTGTGCGCTCTAGGTAGTAGCGGTCTTTGAATGTCCCCGGCTCGCCCTCATCCCCATTCACAGCCAGATAGCGCGGGCCGGTATTGCCGTGCACAAAGCCCCATTTCTTGCCAGAGGGGAAGCCAGCACCACCCAATCCGCGCAAACCAGAGGCCAGTACCTTGTCCTGTACTGCCTCCCAATCGCCGTGATCGCGCAGTGCTTTGAGTTCGGCATAACCGCCCGACGCGATATAGGCCGCGTAATCTTCGTAGTCCGGCACATGCGCATGGGTGTCACCTGCTGCAATCGCCGCCTCAACCTTATCTACACTCGCGTGATCAATATGGTTATGGCCCAGTTCCAACACCGGTGCTGTATCGCAACGCCCCATGCAGGGTGCGCGTAGAACCCGCACTTGGGAAGCGTCCAACCCGTCCTCCAACGCCGCTTTCAACTGCTGCGCACCCGCCAATTCGCATGACAGGGAATCACAAACGCGAATCGTCAGCGCAGGCGGCGCAGGTTCGCCTTCTTTCACCACATCGAAATGGGCGTAGAAGGTCGCGACCTCATACACCTCAGCCTGACTAAGGCGCATCTCTTCCGCCAAGGCACGCATATGAGGCGCGGATAGGCAGCCATGCGCATCCTGAATCAAATGCAAAAACTCAATCAGCAAATCGCGGCGACGCGGACGATCACCCAAAAGCCCCTGCACCTCCGCCCAGGCGGTATCGTCCAACTGCCGGCCCTTTGGGCGATGCCGCCCCTTGCCCTTGCCGGATTTCCAAACACCTTTGCGGTTGTCCAAAGCCATCGCACTTTCCTTTTTGATCTCTGCCAACATAGCCAGCGCATCCTGCGCAAACCACGCAAAAGCGACACCAGAGCGGACCAATACGCGCAGCATAACATTTTCCCCTGCACCTGCGGGAAACACATGCTAACAATGCGAAACATGACACCCCGGCTTTGGCATTTTGGATTTGCGACGCTGACACCTGCAGCATTGCTTGTGGCGGGTGCATTTTTGGGCGGTTTGTGGGTTTTGACCGCTGTGGTTTATCTGACTGCGATGACAAGCGCGCTCGACAGGCTGATCAAACCGAATACGACAGCCGCGCCGGATCAAAGCGATACATCTCTCTCAGTCATCATTGCCTTGGCACATTTCGCCTTGCTGCCCATCATTGTTTGGGCGCTCGTTGGCTCCGCATTGGGCACACTGGAAAAAGCAGGGCTTTTCTTTGCGGCCGGCCTGTGGTTCGGGCAAGTCAGCAATGCAAATGCACATGAGTTGATCCACCGCCAAAGCCGCGTGCTGCATCGCTTGGGCATGTGGTCCTATATCACTCTGCTCTTTGGTCATCACACCTCTGCGCACGTGCTTGTCCACCACCGGCACGTCGCGACACGGGCCGATCCCAATACATCGCGCCAAGGTGAAAGCCTTTATCGTTACATGGCGCGGGCGTGGATCGGATCATTCTGGCAAGGCTACATGGCCGAGCGCGCGCGGCTGGCCCGGATCGGGCGCCCTGCATGGCGCAATCCGTATGTCATGTATGTGGGCGGTGCCGCACTCTGCCTCAGCATGGCTGCTTTGCTGGGTAGCTGGCCGGCCACGTTGGCCTACGTCGGCCTGTGCGGATACGCCCAATCACAACTTTTGATGTCCGACTACGTGCAGCACTACGGCTTGCTGCGCGCCACGCGCGAAGACGGCAAGCCAGAACCTGTGGCCGCCAAACACAGCTGGAACAGCCCGCATTGGTTTTCCTCTGCCCTTATGCTGAACGCCACCCGCCATTCCGACCACCACGCCCATCCGGGGCGCCACTATCGCTCACTCACGCTACCAAAGGATGCCCCCATGCTCCCTCGTCCCCTGCCGCTGATGGCAAGTATCGCGCTGATCCCACCGTTATGGCGGCGCATTATGGACCCTCGTGTTGAGAGGTGGCGTAATGCGTAACTTACTGTTTTGTCTGATGCTCGCCACCCCCGCCGCCGCCCAGGATGCGATGACGGCAGAGGAATTCGATACATACGTCACAGGCCGTACGATCACATTCAGCACAGCCCTGAACCCCGCTTATGGGATTGAACGTTACCTGCCCGGACGCCGCGTGATGTGGTCTGCATTTGATGGGACCTGCCAATATGGGGTGTGGTATGAAAGCAAAGGTGACATCTGTTTTCGCTACGATGGGAACCCGGTCAGCCAGTGCTGGACCATCTATGACGACCCGAACGGGCTGCGCGGGGTTTTTACAAATGTGCCCAATACGACGGTCATCTTCGAAGTGCCCGATAGCGATGATGCACTGATCTGCAACGATCTGTCGTCCTAAGCACCCTTACTGACATCCAGACGGCCATCTGCAAATTCGATTTCCAGCGCCTTGGCCATCTCAGCAGCCTGCTTTGTCGTCACCACGGCCCCATCACCGCGCACAACCGCGTAGCCACGTTTGAGCGTTTCGACATAACCCAGTGTTTCGCGCAAACGGTCCAGCGCGTCGAGCCGTGACACCCGCTCTGCCTGCTGCCGGGTGGCCCGATCTGACAGACGGCGCAACACAGTTTCGAAGCACTCCGATTGTCGCGCCACCCTGTCGTGCAAAACCCCCACACGCAAACCACGGCTGGTTTGTTCAAGTGCTATGCGTCCATCCCGTGACCTGCGTTTTAACGCAGGCGCCAGCCGCGCGGTCAAACCATCCAACCGTCGCCGGTCTTCAGCCACGCGACGCGACAGGATGGCGGGACGCAGCGCCGCCTCGCTCATTTGCAACCGCTTTTTCGCCGCTGCACCGCGCAACGCCGCTGGCAACCGCTCGCCCAGATAGTCCAGCCGCTGGCGCGGCCCTTCGACCAACGCATCCACCTGCGGCAAGGCCCGTCCCAGATCACGAACCCGTTGCTGGCGCTGAGTTAACCCAGCGGTGAGCGCCCGGCTCAGCCGCGCGCCCTGTTGATCCGCCCAAGCCAGCAATTCCATCCGCACAGGCACGGCTAGTTCAGCCGCAGCCGTAGGGGTCGGCGCGCGCATGTCCGAAACGAAGTCGATCAATGTCGTGTCCGTTTCATGCCCTACGGCAGAGATCAACGGAATCTCAGAGGCTGCAGCCGCTCGCGCGACGACCTCTTCATTAAACCCCCAAAGATCCTCTAACGAGCCGCCGCCCCGCGCGACGATCAATAATTCCGGACGTGGCAAAGCGCCCCCCGGTGTCAGCCTGTTGAACCCTTCGATGGCCGCTGCCACCTCTGGTGCGCATTTGGCCCCCTGCACAGCGACTGGCCAGACTAGAACCTTGCGCGGAAACCGGTCGCGCAACCGGTGCAGAATATCGCGGATCACCGCCCCAGAAGGCGAGGTCACAACGCCGATAATCTCTGGCAGATATGGTAGCTCCTTCTTGCGCTCTGGCGCAAAAAGGCCTTCCGCCGCCAAAGCTGCCTTGCGCTTTTCCAGCATGGCCATCAAGGCACCCGCACCCGCAGGTGCGATATCTTCAATCACCATCTGATATTTGGATTGGCCGGGAAAAGTGGTCAGCTTGCCGGTCGCCACAACCTCCATCCCTTCTTCGGGCCGATGCGCCAGGCCCTGCGCGCGGCCTTTCCAGATCACGCCTGCCAGCACGGCCCGGTCGTCTTTCAGATCCATATAGATATGACCGGATCCAGGCCGGGAGACGCGCCCGATCTCGCCTTTCACACGAACGTGGGAAAAACCGCCTTCGATGGCCTTTTTGACCGCCCCCGATATTTCAGACACCGAAAACTCCGGCGTGTTATCCGCCAGGTCATCCTCAAACAGGTCATTCATGTCGCGTCCCTCTTGGTTTCCGCATGCAGTGGCAGCGAAGAAAACTTCCATTTCAAAAACAGCGTCGCGATAAACAACCCGATACCAAGCCCGGCGAACAACAGCGAGCTGAAGAGCAGCGACAGAATGATCGCAAGAAACCCGCTGATCAGGAACAGTACCCGCGACATGCGCACAGTTGCCAAATCAGGATCAGGCCAGAATTCCACACCTGCGCGTCCAAATTCTTCAGCATAATAGTCCAACGTCCGTAAATATGCCGGATCGTCTTGAAAGGGCGGTAAATCATCGGGGTGATGAATTGTGCGGCCCATGATGCGCGGGCAAAAATCATCAAAATATGCTTTCTTATCGCTGGCATGCACCCGCCAGACCAAATTGACGATAGGCGACGGTGCCAGTGTTTCGCCAGTGCTGCCAACCAAATACATAAAGCGTCGGTATTCCTCTATCAGGATGTAGCACACGTCAATCGAATGACCCGTTTCCTCTTCCAGCAGATCAATCAAAGACTGCGATAGGGGGCGCTCATGAAAGCTATAACCCTCAAGGCGATGCCAAAGCTGCCGGTCCTTTTTGATTGGTCTCATTTTCGCTGTTCGCTTACCGTCTTCTATCCCGCCGCAACAGTAGTCTGATGCAAGCGATTGGCCAAGCGTCGTGCTGCGAAAATATACACAGCACAGCCCACTTGTGGTCGCGTGATCTGCACCGTAGAACCGGACGCGCAGCGCAATGGCAGAGGCAGATATGAACATTCTCATTTTGGGCAGCGGCGGGCGTGAGCATAGCCTTGCATGGGCCGTCAAACAGAACCCCAAATGTGACCGTCTGATTGTCGCCCCCGGAAATGCCGGTATTACGGCAATTGCCGAATGCGCCGATATCAACATTCTCGACGGTGGCGCAGTTGCGACCTTCGCCGAGGAAAACGCCATTGATTTCATCATCATCGGACCAGAGGCACCTTTGGCAGCAGGTGTTGCTGATCGGCTGCGCAAAGCCGGGCTGCTGGTCTTTGGTCCCAGCGAGGAAGCGGCCCAGCTGGAAGCCTCAAAATCCTTCACCAAAGCGATCTGCGACGCCGCAAATGCCCCCACCGCCGCTTATGCCCATTTCACGGATGCCGACGCTGCCCGCTCCTATATCCGTGCCCAAGGCGCGCCCATCGTTGTGAAGGCTGATGGCCTTGCCGCTGGCAAAGGGGTTATCGTCGCGATGACCGAGGCTGAAGCACTAGCTGCCATTGATGATATGTTCGACGGCAGCTTTGGTGATGCCGGGGCCGAGGTCGTAATCGAAGAGTTCATGGATGGCGAAGAAGCATCCTTCTTTGTGCTGTGCGACGGCAAAACCATCCTTCCTGTTGGCACCGCCCAAGACCACAAACGCGCCTATGACGGCGACACCGGGCCGAACACAGGCGGCATGGGCGCTTATTCTCCTGCCCCGGTGATGACTGATGAGATCACCCGGAAAGCGCTGGATGAAATCATCACACCCACCATGAATGAGATGCGCAAACGCGGCACGCCGTTTCAGGGGGTGCTGTTTTGCGGGCTGATGATCCAGAACGGGCAGCCGCGATTGGTGGAATACAACGTGCGTTTCGGCGATCCCGAATGCCAATGCCTGATGATGCGTCTGGGCGGTCAGATCCTTGATCTGCTACAGGCTTGCGCCGAAGGACGGCTGGATCAGGTTCAGGCTAATTGGTCCAATGATCACGCGCTGACCATCGTGATGGCAGCCAATGGCTATCCCGGCAGCTACGCCAAAGGCACAGTGATCAAAGGGCTGGACAGCCAGCCCGAGGACAGTTTTCACATGGTCTTTCACGCAGGCACCGCCGCGGTTGACGGGCAAATCACGGCCAATGGCGGCCGGGTTCTGAACATCACCGCACGCGGCAACAGTTTGGCCGAAGCGCATGAAAAAGCCTATGCCATGGCGCAGGGCATCGACTGGGACGACGGGTTCTACCGGTCTGACATTGGCTGGCGGGCGCTTTAACTGATCTGCCGCAGTAACGCGACAAGTTGGTCTGACAACGCATCATCGCGCACAATAGACCCATGGCAGGGCACAAGCATGTTTGGTGATTGCTGCGTCAAAAATCTCTGTACCCAAGTCGTGTACACGGACGCATTGCCGACCCCATAGCGTGGAAACGTCTTAAGCAATTCAGGCGCACCCGCACCGGCAAACGCATCCACAACGATCAGAGCCGCACCCACAGCAATCCACACCTCGCCCGTTTTCAGGCCTTCAGGGAAAACCAGACGTGCGGGCTCTGGAAGCTCCAGACCCACCGTCTGCAACGGATCAAACGTCAGGCCTGTTACTTTCTTCAGCCGTGCGCATACATCTGCGGGCGCAACCAATGCGGCCTGCGGAAACGCTGCGTGGTACTGCGCAAGTCCTTTATTGTGATACTGATTGGGGGCCGGCAACACTTCAACCGAACCCAAGTGATCCAGACTATTCCGTGCTGTCTGCCCCAAACCCAAAACCGGACTATACAAACATAAGCCGCCCGAATTCAGACGTATGGCGACACAGCGTAGTTTGCCGTTCGACGTCGAATAGACGCCGTCCAGCCCGGCAATTTGTTCAAACGCTGGCAGGTCAGGCATGACGCGGTCCCCATTGTTCCAATGAGTGTTGCAACAGGCGGACCAAAGGGCGACCGGCGTCATGTGCGCCGCAAGCCCGGTTCATCGTGTGAACACCCATCGTGGCCGTGACCAAGCCACGCGCAACATCCGCGGCATCAACCGGCGGCTTGTCAGATCGCGCGAGCGCCATTTCAAAACATGCAGCAAGTTCGGTCCAATACGCATCCGCGGCCTTTTTCAACGCAGGGCTTTTGATCTCGGCGTTCTCGACTCCGGTATTGACCATCAAACAGCCCCAGGCGCTCGAATTGATACTGCCCTTGGTCACAAGGCCTTCAAGGAACGCATAGATCATTTCCAAACCGCCCTGTCGCATGGGTGCCAGAACAGTCTTACGCGCCGCTTGGTGATAATATGTCAGCGCAGCAAGATAGAGCCCTTCTTTCCCGCCGAACTTCGCACGTATTGCGAATTTGTTCAGGCCTGTCTGCTGTTCCAGCGCGCGCACGCCCAGCGCACCATAGCCGTGTTCCCAAAAGGCGCGGCAAGCGCAGGCGATCGCTTCATCATGGTCATAGGACTTTGGGCGTGGCATCGTATCCTCGAATCAATACATATGTATTGAAATATAGTGAGCGAGGCTGATGATCAAGAAAACAACAAAGCCGCACCTTTTCACAGGTGCGGCTCAATCAAACTGAAATGGTGGTTACGTCTTAAGCGGCGCGACTTACCAGAACCGAGTCAATCTCAGCGGCAGCGGCGTTTTCATCATTGCCTGCAACGGCAGCAATCTCGCGTGTAAGGCGCTCAAGCGCGGCTTCATAAAGCTGACGCTCTGAATAGCTCTGCTCGCGCTGGTCATCCTGGCGATGCAGGTCGCGCACGACCTCTGCAATCGCAATCAGATCGCCAGAGTTGATCTTTTGCTCGTACTCTTGCGCACGGCGCGACCACATGGCTTTTTTCACCTTGGCTTTTCCGCGCAGTGTTTTCATCGCATGACTAACCACATCAGGCGTCGCCAAGGCGCGCATGCCCACGTCGGTGGCCTTGTCGGTTGGCACCCGCAGGGTCATCTTGTCTTTTTCGAAAGAGATGACGAACATCTCCAATTCAAACCCGGCAACCTCTTGTGTTTCAATCGAAACAATTTTGCCTACGCCATGCGCAGGATAAACAACAAATTCGTTGGGGCTGAAATCATACTTTTTCTTGCTCATGATCGTCCTTCCATGGCGATACAGACTGATAAGCGACAAAAAAACCGCCGGGGGCAATCCGCCTCCGCCGGGTCTGTCGGTCACGAAACTTGGTTAACTCGTTCGCAGCATTATTTCCATTATATCACAAATATGACACTTCTGAAAGCGCTGCATCGCAGCACCACGAAGTCCAACGAATTAAGGGGTCTGATGGGTCTGAAATGCCCGAATCAGCCGCCTTCGCCAGCCGCTTCGGAAAACAGCTCGATTTTGCCTTCTTTGCCGTCCATATCATCGGCGGTCGGCAACGGGTCTTTCTTGGTAATGATCACCGGCCACATCTCGGAATACTTGCGATTGAATTCAACCCATTTTTCCATATCAGGTTCCGTGTCGGGGCGGATGGCGTCCGCCGGGCATTCGGGTTCACACACACCACAATCAATACATTCGTCAGGGTGGATCACCAGCATGTTTTCGCCCTCATAAAAGCAGTCCACAGGGCAGACTTCGACGCAGTCGGTGTATTTGCAGGCGATGCAGTTGTCATTGACGATATATGTCATGAGGCTCGGGTTCCGCTTATCTAACGATGCCTAGCTAGAATAGACGGTCAAAGCATTCAAGGTCCAACCGACGCGGTGACGCAGGGAACCTGCGAAAACGTGAAATGCGCCGTGCAATTCCGACATTGACTCGCTGTAATATTTGATATAACTAGAAATATAGAATTAAAAAGGCAAACTGAAATGGATATCGTCACAGCAACCCAAGGGTTTTCCGCAATAGGATCCGAACCGCGGATGGAGGTCCTTCAAACGCTGGTCAAAGCTGGGGAAAACGGGCTGCTTGTTGGTGACATCCAGCAGCGCACTGGCATCCCCGCGTCGACTTTGGCCCATCACCTTAAGTTTCTGGCCAGTGCCGGTTTGGTACGGGCCGACAAAAAGGGACGTACGATCACCAACCGCGCAAATTTCGACCATCTGAAAGACCTCGCCGCCTTCATTCTTGAAGAATGCTGCGCTGATGTGGAGACAACAAATGACTGACGCAACCCGCGCTGCCCCATCATTCAGCGAGCGCGCCCGGTCGTTGCTTGCCACACCCTGGACCATCACATTTCTGATCCCGGTAGTCGTTGCCTTGCTCGATACACCCAATTTCGGGACGATCATTACTTTTGCAATCAACGCGCTGATCGGCACGCTGCCCTACATCGCCTTCGCAGTCTTCTTGATCGCAGGGCTCAAGGCCGCAGGTGCAGAAGCGATGATCGCCAAGGCCTTTCAAGGCCGCGAAAACCGGATGATTGTGCTCGCAGCCCTCTTTGGCGGCCTTGCCCCCTTCTGTTCCTGCGAGGTTATCCCCTTCATCGCGGGTCTGCTTGCCCTTGGTGCACCACTTGCAGCAGTCATGGCGTTTTGGCTGTCGTCACCACTGATCGATCCACCAACACTGCTGATCACGGCTGCAGCACTCGGTTGGCCCTTCGCCATCGGCAAGGCAGTGGCAGCAGTCGCACTTGGATTGGCAGGCGGGTTCGCGATCAAAGCAATGACCCGTGCGGGTCTTTTTACCGATCCCCTCAAACCCCAACGGGCCAAAGGCTGCGGCTGCGGGCCAAACCCGTTTGACGGCAAACCGGTCTGGACCTTCTGGAACGAACCTGCGCGCCGGACCGTATTCGGGCAGGAATTCGTGCAGAACGCGGCCTTCCTGATCAAATGGCTCGCTCTTGCCTATGCGCTTGAATCACTGCTGGTCACATATGTCCCCGCAGAACTGATCGCAGGGATTGTCGGCGGCGAAGGTATCCTGCCCATCGGCATCGCAGCCCTCGTCGGCATGCCCGCTTACCTGAACGGCTACGTAGCTCCACCTTTACTAGCGGGGCTAATCACACAAGGGATGAGCAACGGGGCTGCCATGGCCTTTATGATTGCAGGGTCCGTCAGTTCAATTCCCGCAATGGCCGCCGTGTGGTCATTGGTCAAAGGACGGGTCTTTGCGGCCTATATCGGGCTGGGCGTGTTCGGTGCTATCCTGTCGGGCGTTGCTTTCGGGGCGCTAGTCTAACCCCATATCTCGGCGGTCTTTCTTTGTTGGGCGTCCGCCCTTCTCATATCGGGGGTTCGCACCCTTCGCCGCTACGTGGCGTTCTTTGGGCGCGGGTGTCAGATCTTCATACAGCGCCTGTGCCTCGGGCGCGGGCCCGCGCCGTTCGCCGCAAGCCAAAATGCGCACAACTTTGGTGTCATCGGCCTGCACAAAGGTCAGCACATTGCCCGGTCCAACAGCACGAGCCGGTTTGCTGACAGGCTGGCTGTCTACACGCACCTTGCCCCCTGTCACAACGCCCGCAGCCAAGCTGCGCGATTTGAAAAACCGCGCATGCCAGAGCCATTTGTCCAGCCGGATCGTCGGACGGGGGTCGGTCACTCCTTCTTGAAGCCAGCCAATGCGGCGGCAAAGGGGTTATCCGGATCAATCTGCTTTTCACGCTTGGGCTTGGCCTGATAAGACTGCGGCTTGTTACCGCCGCCTTGCGGCTTGCCTTTGCCTTTTGGCTTGCCCTTGCCGCGTGGACGGCTGTCTCCTTGCGGGCGGGCCTGGCGTTGCGCGCGACCACCCCATGTGAAGGTGTAGAACACCTCCTTTTCGACCTCTTCCGCGGCATCAGACGCAGGAGGGGTGTCAGCGGGCATATCGGCCGGTATCTCTTGCGGGGCATTGGCGGGCGTTTCCAGAGGTGGATCAACAGGTGTTTCCTGCGGCGCGTCGGCAGGCGTTTCATCTGGTGGCGTCCCGGGCACTTCTGTAGGCGGCGCGTCGGGTGTTTCCGGCGGCTTGCCTGCCTTGATCTTCTCGCGCTCACCCTTCTCGGCTTTATAGCCCAGCCCACCCATCAGGTCGGCAAACTGTTCCAGCGTCATACCTGTGATTGAAAGCATATCGGGGTTGGCTTCGAACCCACCCCGGCTGTCCTGATCACGCAGCATGTCGGCAAGGCGTTCCAACATATCAATGCGGATCGCACGCTCGCCAGCTGCGCGATACCCTGCCATTGCGTAATAGCCCGGCGTCGCATCTTTCGATGACGGGACGGTAACCAAACCGGGTGGCGGGCTTTCGGGAAACTCACTCAACCCTTTGGACAACGACCAGAGTACCAACCGCAGGCGTGTCGGCGCAGGTTTCAGCAAAAGCGGCATAAAGATCGTGAACTGCCCAAAGCGCAAGCCATGTTTGCGCAACGCACCGCGGGCGTCCTGATCAAGCGCTTTCACTTCATCAGCCACTTCACCACGCGGGATGATGCCAAAACCTTCAGCCATCCGAAAGGCAAAGCCTTTGGCCGTGCCTGTCAGGGTTTCATCATTTTTCAGCGCCAAGAGCGGCTCAAACCCGGCCGCGACTTTGCGGTCGATGAAATGCTGCAACCGGCGCTGCACTTTGGCGGCAACATCGGCACCTGCTTCATCATCGACAAAAGCCTCGATCCCCGGTTTCAAAGGATCATCGCCTTTGACCAGCTTGCCCACAGCCTGATCGCCCCACATCAGGCCACCTTGTTCTGTGAAATCAATTTCGGGGTCCGGTGCGTTGTAGAACCGATCCGCCAGCAAATGAAATTGCGGCACCAACGCCTGCACCGAAGCTTGGCGCAGCGTCTTGGCCTCATCAGGGCTGCCCGCCTTATCCATACGGAAGCGGAACCCCTCTAACCGTCCGACGAATTCGCCCTCGACGGTTACTTCACCTTTTTCATTCACGTCAGCCAAAAGGCTCTCCTTCTGTTTGAGCCGGCGAAGCAAAATGCTGGTCCGCCGGTCCACGAATCTTTGTGTCAATGCGCCGTGCAGCGCATCTGATAGTCGGTCTTCTACAGCGCGCGTCTCATCCCGCCAATGGGATTCGTCATGCAACCAACCGTTGCGTTGTGCCACATAAGTCCACGTGCGGATATAGGCCAACCGTTTGGATAGCGTATCAATGTCGCCGTCCGTGCGGTCAATGCGCCGGACCTGCAGACCAAACCAATTGGCGGACACATGCCCAAGCTGGTGCAGGTCGTTGTAAATATGCGTCAACAGCCCCGCATGTTCGCCTTTACTGATACCACGGAAATCAGGGATGCGGCAGACATCCCACAACAGCTTGATCGATGGGCCATCCGTGGCGCGCGCTGCGACCTCATCATCCATCGCCAGTGCCTTGAGTGCTGCAAGGTCATCGCTTTCGCGCACACGGGTCAGCCAGAAATCGTCGGTGCGTTCTTCTAGCGTGGCAATCAGGCGTTTAACCGACCCGAACTGCAACCGGCTGTTGCGCCATTGCAGTTTCTTGACCGGCTGAAACCTGTGATCGCAAATGGCCTGCGCGACACCTTCATCCAAAGGAGGCGCTTCGCCCGTGACACCAAAAGTTCCGTTCTCGATATGCCGTCCGGCGCGCCCGGCAATCTGCGCCAGTTCCTCTGGCTGCAAATGCCGCATCCGGCGGCCATCAAATTTGGTCAGCGACGAAAAAGCGACATGGCTGATATCCAAATTCAACCCCATTCCGATGGCATCTGTGGCCACCAGATAATCGACGTCGCCGTTTTGATACATCGCGACCTGCGCATTGCGGGTGCGGGGTGACAGCGCACCCATGACAACCGCTGCACCCCCTTTGGTGCGACGTAGAAGTTCTGCAATGGCATAGACGTTTTCAACCGAAAACCCCACAATTGCAGCTCTGCTGGGCATACGGCTTATCTTTTTCGAACCTGAGTAGGTCAGCTGCGACATCCGCTCGCGGCGCATGAAATTCACGTCTGGTACCATCGCCGAGATCGCGTCGCGCATCGTTTCCGCACCCAGAAACAGCGTCTCATGCAAGCCACGGGCATTCAGCAGGCGGTCGGTAAACACATGCCCCCGTTCCGGATCACCGCATAGTTGGATCTCATCAACGGCTAGAAAATCGCATCCCATCCCTTCTGGCATGGCCTCAACCGTGCAGACCCAATAGGCCGCACGCGGCGGCACGATCCGTTCTTCGCCCGTTACCAAGGCCACAACCCCCGGACCGCGCACGGCAACAATTCGGTCATAGACCTCACGCGCCAGCAGACGCAGCGGCAGGCCGATCACGCCAGTGCGATACGACAGCATCCGTTCAATCGCATAATGCGTTTTGCCAGTATTTGTCGGCCCAAGCACGGCCGTGATCCGGGAACCCGTCATGATTTTCCCCGAAACGTCGAGGGGCTGCCGCCTAGAGCGACTGACCCTCTAGCTGCAATTTCAAACGATCCACTGCGACTTGCGCCTCTACGGAATTTGGGTTCATCGCGAGGACCATCTCGTAAAGCTCAAGCGCATCGTCGCGGCGCTCAAGCTCTTCCATAACGATAGCCAAACCGCGCATCGCTTCAAAATGGCGGGGATTCAGGATCAGCGTTTGGCGAATGTCATCCAGCGCAGGACCCGTCAGCCCAAGCAGATAGTAAGACGACGCACGGCCGTAATATCCTTCGGCGAAATCCGGCGCATGATCGACCAGCGCGGTGAAATGCTCAACCGCAACGTCGGGCTGACCTTCCTCCAACGCCTCTTTTCCACGGCGCAGCAACAAATCCATAGCTGCTGACCCGCTCTTCTCCCATTGAGAAACGATCTGCCCTTCAATACGCTCATAAGTGCCTTCATCGGCCTCTGCGAGGTCTTGATAAAGTTCATCCAATGTCGCCTGCTGTGCGTAAACTGGTAAGGAAAACCCTACTGCCACACAAAGTGCCGTAACGATACATTTGAAGCGCTGTGTTTGCATAACCATAACACTAATGTAGCGCACTACGCGGCCAACACCAGAGCCCGCGCAGTCACATCAATGAATAGAGGACGAAAAAATGAGTGAAGTCGTGACAGAGGCCGTCGCCCAGTTGAATGCAAAGATGGATGGGGCAGGTTTTGACGGCTCTGCCAAATTCGATATCGAAGGTGAAGGCAGCATCATCATCGACCAAAACGGCGCACGTGCAGGTGACGATGATACTGATGTCACGCTCACCGCCACGACAGAGGTTTTTAAAGCCATCCTTGACGGTGAAATGAATCCGACCACCGCTTTCATGACTGGCAAACTAACCGTTGATGGCGATATGGGTCAGGCGATGAAGCTGTCGAGCGTCCTTTCATAATGATGGAAACAGCCCCCCTTTTCGAAGAGATCGCGGATGGTCCCGCGGGGGGGGCTGCCCATTGGCTGACCACATCCGATGGGTTGCGCATCCGCGTCGCCCATTGGCCGATGGAAAACGCCAAGGGCACAGTCTTGATTTTTCCAGGCCGCACCGAGTTTGTCGAAAAATACGGGATGACAGCGCAAGCGCTGCAGGCACGCGGCTTTGCCAGCCTTGCTATCGACTGGCGCGGGCAAGGCATCGCCCAGCGGATGTCCCCGAACCGGGCCATTGGGCATGTCGGCGACTTTACCGACTATCAACATGATGTTGCAGCAACACTCGCCTATGCCAAACAAGTGGGTCTGCCACGCCCCTATTTCTTGCTTGGGCATTCCATGGGCGGCTGTATCGGTTTGCGATCCTTGATAGAAGGCCTAGACGTGCAAGCAGCGGTGTTCTCGGCTCCGATGTGGGGTGTGCAGATGGCAGCGGCCTTGCGCCCTGTCGCATGGGGGCTCTCAGCAGTGAGCACGCCTTTGGGCTTTGACCAAGCACTGGCACCCGGACAATTCGAAGAAAGCTACGCCCTACGCGCCAGTTTCGAGGAGAACACACTGACAAACGACCCGGACATGTGGGCAATGTTTGGGGAACAGCTACGCAAGCACCCTGATCTGGGGCTCGGCGGCCCGTCACTGCGCTGGCTCAACACATCCTTACGCGAAATGCACAGGCTCAGCACCCTGCCGTCACCACGCGTGCCTTGCATGACATATCTGGGCACTGAAGAGGCAATCGTTGACCCGTTCCGCATCCGCGCCCGCATGAAGAACTGGCCGGATAGCGTGCTGCGCGTCATCAAAGGCGGCAAACACGAGATGCTGATGGACAGGCCGGACCTGCGCACCATGATCTTTGACGAAACGGCTTCTTTTTTTGATGCACAGTTGGCGCAAGCCGCTTAATCCAGATCGCTATCCGCGCGGACTTTAAATCCGGCATCGCGCAGTTGACTAACCGTTTCGGCGACATGGCTTTGATCACGCGCCTCAATCACGATCTCGAGTTCGGCCTGCTTGAGCGATACACTTTGCATCATGCGTTGGTGGATCACCTCGATCACATTCGCGCCCGCAGCACCGATAATGCGCGAAATATCCGACAGCTGGCCCGGCGTATCATCAATTTCAAACGTCAAACGTGTGATCCGGCCATCGCGGACCAGCCCACGCAAAATGAGGGTTGAGAGCAGGCGCGAGTCGATGTTGCCCCCGCAGACAACCAGCCCGACCTTCTTGCCGCGCAAATCCTTGGCGTGTTTTTCAATCACAGCCAACCCTGCCCCAGCGGCCCCTTCTGCAACGATCTTTTCGTAGGACAGCAGATCAAACACAGCCGCCTCAATCTCGGCCTCTGTCGCGGTCTCTACCCGGTCCACATGTGATTTGATCACCGCCAAATTCGCCGGCGCGGGTGCGCGCACCGCAATTCCTTCGGCCAAAGTGGCGCCACCAAAATTTGGCCTCACTTGGTCAAACGCCGCCTTGACCGCATCGAAATTCGCCGCCTGCGCGCCGATTATCTGCACCTCTGGTTTCACAGATTTTGCGGCAACCGCCATGCCCGCAATCAGCCCGCCCCCACCGATGGGCACCACAATCACATCCAGATCAGGCGCCTGTTCAAGCATCTCCAACGCCACGGTTCCCTGCCCTGCAGCGACCACCGGATCATCAAAAGGGTGCACAAAGGTCATCCCCTTTTTTGCAGCCATTTCATGGGTGAACTGCACCCCCTCGTCAAAGCCCGTACCATGCAGCACAACCTCGGCCCCGAAATCCTTGGTGCGTTTGATCTTATTAAATGGTGTTCCTTCTGGCATGACGATCACAGCCGGAATACCAAGGCGGCTGGCATGATAGGCTACACCTTGCGCATGATTGCCAGCACTGCAGGCAATCACACCTGCGGCGCGTTCACCTTCGCTGAGCGTCAATAGTTTCGCCAAAGCGCCCCGCGCCTTAAAAGCGTTGGTGTGTTGCAGGTTCTCCAACTTCAAATACAAATCAATGCCCAGATGCAGCGACAGACGCGCAGCATGCACCGTGGGCGTCCGCATCGTAGCGGGTTTGATCGCCTCATAGGTCTTTGTAATCAGCGCGGGATCAAGGGCCATGAACCACCTCGTTCAATCATAATCACCCACGGACCTACACTGTAAGGTGGGTGAAACCCACCCCCGCCATTGGAGACCACAGGACGCGCACTATACTCACTTCATGGCTGACGTTCTCACCTTCACCGACCGGGGCATCTATTGCCCAGCAGGCGATTTCTACATTGATCCGTGGAAACCCGTGGACCGTGCGCTGATCACCCACGGGCATAGCGACCACGCCCGCTATGGTATGGGGCGCTATCTGGCCACCGCCGGGACCGCGCCGGTGATGCGGCACCGATTGGGCGAGATCACACTAGAAACGGTCGAATACGGCACGGAAACAAAGATCGGAGACGCCCGCGTTTCCTTTCACCCCGCAGGCCATGTTCCCGGCTCTGCCCAAATCCGGGTCGCAGTCAAAGGCGAAGTCTGGGTCGTCTCTGGAGACTACAAAACTGTGGCAGACGGGCTCTCAGAACCATTTGAGCCAGTCAAATGTCACGCCTTTATTACCGAATGCACGTTCGGCCTGCCCATCTTCAAATGGACGCCGCAAGACATTCTCACACGCCAAATCAACGATTGGTGGGCCGCTAACGCTGCCGCCGGGCGCACGTCGATCCTCGGGGCCTATGCCTTAGGCAAAGCGCAACGCTTGCTCACAACTGTGGACCCTGACATCGGCCCAATCCTGACCCATGGCGCCATTGAAAACACCAACGCAGTACTGCGCGGCCAAGGATTTAACCTGCCAGAAACCACCCTTGTCACCCCCGACATCAACCACAAAACGCATCCCGGCGCGCTGGTGCTTGCCACGCCCGGCGCGCTTGGCACCACATGGGCGCGACGTTTTGGGCCGTCATCAACCGCTTTTGCCAGCGGCTGGATGGCCCTGCGCGGTGTCCGCCGCAGACGCGCTGCAGACCGCGGTTTCATCGTATCCGACCATGCCGATTGGGAAGGGTTGAACGATGCCATCAAAGCCACAGGAGCCACAAAAGTTTTTGCCACTCATGGTTACACTTCGGCCTTCCAGAAGTGGCTGACCAGCCGCGGCTATGATGCGCATATCGTCAGCACCGAGTACCAAGGGGAAGGTTTCGATCAGACGGAAGAGGCAGAGGCATGAAAGACTTCGCCACCCTCTTCACCCGCATCGACGAAAGCACGAAAACGACAGTCAAAACCGCAGCCCTCGCCGATTATTTCCAAACTGCCTCACCCGAAGACCGGCTGTGGACCATCGCCCTTTTCACCGGACGCCGTCCTAAACGCACAATCACGGCCACCCGCCTGCGTGAATGGGCGGCAGAAGTCGCAAGGCTTCCCGATTGGCTGTTTGAGGAAAGTTACAGCATCGTCGGCGACCTGGCAGAGACGATTGCATTGGTGCTGCCACCCGCGACGGAAAGCGAAGACAAGACGCTGACCCATTGGATAGGCTACATCAAAACGCTCTCCACCTTGGAAGATGACGACCGCAAAGCAGGTATTCTGACCGCATGGAACAGCTTGCCCAGCACAGAACGCTTTCTGTTCACCAAGCTGCTGACGGGCGGCTTTCGTATCGGTGTCAGCGCGAAATTGATCACACGGGCGTTGGCACAAGCGACTGGCCAGCCCGAACCACAACTGACCCACAAGCTGATGGGTAACTGGACCCCTGATACGACAACATGGGAAGCCCTTATCGAGGCGGATGACCCAACCGCCGACCTGTCACGCCCCTACCCGTTTTATCTGGCCTACCAACTGGACGGTTTCGATGATCTGGGCGCACCCGCCGACTGGAACGCCGAACGCAAATGGGACGGTATCCGCGGGCAACTGATCGTGCGCGGTGGCGAACATCACCTATGGTCACGCGGTGAAGACCTGATGACCGACCGTTTCCCCGAATTCGCGCAACTACGCGACTACCTGCCCGACGGCACGGTGATCGACGGCGAAGTGCTGGCGTTCGCAGACGAAAAGCCACTGTCATTCAACGCCCTGCAAAAACGGATCGGGCGCAAAACGGTGCCCAAGAAGTTGCTGACAGAGGCCCCGGTGATCCTCATGGGTTACGACCTTCTGGAGCATCAAGGCAAAGACATACGCGCCATGCCCCTGCAAGAACGACGCAATATGTTGGAAACGCTCATCGCAGACGTCCCTCAAACAGCCCCCCTCCGCCTCTCTGCCTCGGTCCCTTTCACCACATGGGACGATCTCGGCACCGCCCGCGCCCAGTCCCGCGACCTCAACGCAGAAGGTCTGATGCTCAAACGCCGCGACAGCCCATACCTTGCGGGCCGCAAACGCGGTGACTGGTGGAAGTGGAAGATCGACCCGCTCACTATTGATGCGGTGATGATCTATGCGCAAGCGGGGCACGGGCGGCGCGCAAACCTATTTACCGACTACACCTTCGCCGTGCGCAGCGGCAACGAACTGGTGCCCTTTACCAAAGCCTACTCCGGCCTGACCGACAAAGAATTCCGCGAGATCACAGCGTGGGTCCGCAAGAACACACTGCAACGGTTCGGCCCCGTCCGGCACGTCCCGCCAGAGCATGTGTTCGAGATCGCTTTCGAAGGCATTCAGGCCAGCCCTCGCCATAAATCCGGCGTCGCATTACGCTTTCCGCGCATGCTGCGTTGGCGGCGTGACAAGCCGGTGGATGAGGCCAATACATTGGATGATCTCAAAGAGATGTTGGCGACCTATGGCTGATGGCCTTTCCACCGTTTCAATCAATACTTATGTTGGTCGCAACAGATCATGAAAGGTTTCTCCCATGCATACGCCCCAGCCCGTTTTTGACGCCAACACAAGCGGTGGAAAGGACCTTGGCAATCTACCCGAATGGGACCTGAGCGATCTTTACCCTTCAACTGACAGCGCTCAATTGGAACGGGATATGGCCTGGCTAGAAAAGGAATGCGCTGCCTTTGCCGCTGACTTCGAAGGCAAACTGGCCGATCTGGATGCGCCCGGCCTTCTGGCTGCTGTGCAACGCTACGAACAGATCGACGTGATTGCCGGGCGCATCATGTCTTTTGCTGGCCTACGTTATTACCAATGCACCACCGACAGTGACCGGGCCAAATTCATGGCCGATTGTCAGGACAAGATCACCACCTACACCACACCGCTGGTCTTCTATGGGCTAGAGTTCAACCGGCTGGATGATGACCATCTGATGGGCCTACTCGCCGCCAACGCCGACCTTGCGCGCTATAAACCCGTCTTCGATCGCATGCGCGCGATGAAACCGCATCAGCTGTCAGATGAGCTGGAAAAATTCCTGCACGATCAATCCACTGTCGGCTCTGCCGCGTGGAACCGGCTCTTTGATGAAACGATGGCCGGACTTGAATTCACCGTCGATGGTGAAACCCTCAACCTCGAATCCACGTTGAATTTGCTGACCGAACAGGATCGTAGCAAACGCGAAGCGGCAACCCACGCGTTGGCGGCTGTCTTTCAGGAAAACATCAAAATTTTCTCCCGCGTCCACAACACGCTGGCCAAAGAAAAAGAAATCGAGGACCGCTGGCGCAACATGCCGACCCCCCAAACCGGACGGCACCTGTCAAATCATGTTGAGGCCGAAGTGGTCGAGGCATTGCGCAACGCCGTTGTTGCCGCCTACCCGCAACTTTCGCATCGCTACTACGCGCTGAAAGCCAAATGGATGGGGCTGGAGCGGATGCAGGTCTGGGACCGCAACGCGCCCTTACCAATGGAAAGCGACCGGATCGTTGATTGGGACGAGGCGACCAATACGGTGATGGATGCCTATGCGGAATTCGACCCGCAAATGGCAGAAATCGCAAAACCGTTCTTTACGGATGGCTGGATCGACGCCGCCGTGAAACCAGGCAAAGCGCCGGGCGCTTTTGCGCATCCGACCGTCACGCCCGTGCACCCCTATGTGATGCTGAACTACCTGGGAAAACCACGCGACGTCATGACTTTGGCACATGAATTGGGTCACGGCGTGCACCAAGTATTGGCCGCAGAGCAAGGCGAATTGCTTTCCTCTACGCCACTGACGCTCGCCGAGACTGCCTCGGTCTTTGGTGAAATGCTGACTTTTCAGAAACTGCTGGACGGTGCCAAAACCAAAGAGGAACGCAAGATACTGCTGGCCGGCAAAGTCGAAGACATGATCAACACGGTCGTCCGCCAGATCGCGTTCTACGACTTCGAATGTAAACTCCACGCCGCCCGCGCCGAGGGCGAACTGACACCAGACGACATCAATGCGCTATGGATGTCCGTGCAGGCCGAAAGCCTTGGCCCCGTATTCGATTTCGCGGAAGGCTACGAAACCTTTTGGGCCTACATCCCCCACTTCGTCCACTCGCCATTCTACGTCTACGCCTACGCCTTTGGCGACGGGCTCGTGAACGCGCTTTATGCGGTCTATGCCGAGGGCGACCCAGACTTCCGCACCAAGTATTTTGACATGCTGCGCGCCGGCGGGTCCAAGCACCACAAAGAACTGCTGGCACCCTTTGGGCTTGATGCCTCTGATCCGCAATTCTGGGACAAGGGGCTGTCGATGATCAGCGGCATGATCGACGAATTGGAAGCAATGGAAGCGTGACCGTCAAGGTCACACTTGCACCGCTCACCGCTGATCTGACCGACACGCTGCGCGATATTCGCGTTGCCGCAGATCAGGTCGCGTTTTCAGGGCAACCCTATGAGGTGATTGACGACCCAGAGCCGGGTGTTGATGTCCATGTGATCCTGAACGAGGGCCAAGTTGTGGGTATGTTCCGCATTGATCCGGGGTTTCACCACACCTACCCTTTTGCAGGGCCGGACACACCGGGCCTACGGACGTTTTTAGTGGATCAACAGATGCAGGGGCGCGGGATCGCCAAGGCCTGCTGCATGCAATTGCATGACTATCTTTCAAAGCACTACGGCGATGCAAAGGCGGTCTATCTTACAGTGAACTTGCGAAACCAGGCCGCGCGCAAGGTCTACCTTGCAAGCGGGTTCGTCGATACCGGGGATCAATGGCTGCTTGGTGAGGCAGGGCCGCAAAATGTCCTGCGACTGGATTTAGACAAACCAAAGGCACCTGACAGATGACGCAGTCCCGGATTTGATCCGGGACTTCAACCTGGCCTCAAAAAGCATCGGATCAAGTCCGGGAACACGCCGGTCACGTCGCGCACGCTTCTCAATCCAACTCGGTCCATGGCCAAGGCTTCACCTCGCTGGCCGCCGTCTGATACCGCGCCGCTTTAGCCATCCAGACGCCCATTGTTGTGCCCAATTCAGCCAATTGTTCGTTCGGTTCACGCTTGTTGAATAACATGATCAGGAACTGCGCCACAGTCAGCAAACCCAAAAGCGTGCTGGTGATACTCATCATGAACGAGATGATAATCATATGCAGCAGGCGTACCCAGATGCTATCGAAATCTTCTTCGACGTTTGTTTCAGCCGTATCTTGATCTTTGGCCATCGTCTTCTCCTACGCGGGATGCCCACCCGCCGCAAAAACCATATCCATCATGTGCTGCGTGCCGCGCGAGAATTCAAGCGGGCACGGATAATCCGCGCCAGTCTGCACTGAATTGCAGAAGTTTTCCACCTGTAGCACATATTGGTTCACACCCGGCCAGCGTTCGGTCGTGACAGTGTTGTCTGCATTCTCAAGCGTCAGGGTCGCCGCATCAAACACATTGGCGTTGAATGGGCAAGTCAGTGTCAGAACGCCTTTTTCGCCATGAAAAGTGATCTCCTGACGCGGGAACATCCGCATCGAGACTGTGGCAGCATAGCTAAAGTTTGGGAAATCAGCCGCCACCTGAGCAAAAACATCAACATCATTCTCAAGGCGTAGCTTGGCATAAGGCACTGCTATGGGTTCTTGCCCCGTCACGAAACGCGCCGCGCCAAAAGTATAGACGCCAATATCACGCAAGCCCCCACCACCAGCCTCGGGTTTGTTACGGATGTTATTTGTATCATCGTTAAAGAAACTGAAGGTCGCATCGACATGCACCAGATCACCAATTGCACCGCCTTGTACCAGTTCGCGGGCACGAATGAATTGCGGGTGATGGACGATCATATAGGCTTCAGCGGCCAGTTTGCCCGATTGATCACGCGCCGTAATCAGTTGTTCAAAATCGGCTTCCTGCAACGTTATTGGCTTTTCGCACAATACATGCTTGCCCGCTGCGAGCGCTTTCAAGGACCATTCCACATGCAGATGGTTCGGCAGCGGAATGTATACGGCATCAACCTGCGGATCAGCCAAGAGCGCATCATAACTGTCATGCACCCGCAACTGCGGCGCGAAGGCCTGAAATTCGGTAGCCTTCCTTGCGCTCGACGTGGCAAGGGCTGCCAGCTCTGCGCCCGCTGCGGCATGGATCGCAGGCCCCATATGCTCTTTCGCAAAATGGGCGGCACCCAAGATACCCCATCGGATTGGTGTCATTGCTGTATCCCCCTGTTTTGACAATGGTAGCGTCAACCTTCCCCGAATGGAAACACCCCACAAATGAAAATCCCCGCCAGCAGTGCGGGCGGGGATCATCCATCTTGGTTGTGAAACGCCTTAGGCTTCGGCAAGCATGCCCTTCTTGCGGGCCAACTCTTGCATTTTCGTTTGCAGCTTTTCGAAGGCGCGCACCTCGATCTGGCGAATACGCTCGCGGCTGACGTCATACTGACCGCTGAGGTCTTCAAGCGTCACCGTTTCTTCGGACAATCGGCGCTGCATGAGAATATCTTTCTCACGGTCATTCAGCACGCCCATCGCTTCAGCCAAAAGCTCACGTCGCGCATCCAGCTCATCACTCGCCTCATAGTCAGCAGCCGTATTGGCGCTTTCATCCTCAAGCCAGTCCTGCCATTGCGCGGCACCTTCACCGTCGGCGCTGACGGTCGCGTTCAGCGATGCATCACCGCCCGATAAACGCCGATTCATGGAAATAACTTCCTGCTCGGTCACGCCAAGGTCATTGGCGATGCGTTCAACGTTTTCAGGACGCAGATCACCGTCTTCCAACGCGCCAATCCGGTTCTTTGCCTTACGCAAGTTGAAGAACAACTTCTTCTGCGCAGATGTCGTGCCCAGCTTGACCAGTGACCAGGACCGCAGGATATACTCCTGGATCGACGCCCTGATCCACCACATTGCATAAGTTGCCAACCGGAAACCCTTTTCAGGGTCAAAGCGTTTCACGGCTTGCATCAAGCCGACATTGGCTTCAGAAATCACCTCGGCTTGTGGCAGACCATAACCGCGGTATCCCATTGCAATCTTGGCCGCTAATCGCAGGTGCGATGTGACCATCTGATGTGCTGCATCTGTATCTTCGTGATCCACCCAACGCTTGGCGAGCATATATTCCTGCTCAGGCTCCAGCATGGGGAATTTGCGGATTTCTTGCATATAACGGTTCAGACCACCCTCTGGTGTGGGTGCTGGAAGATTTTTATAATTACTCACTGTCTCTGCCCTCCTATGTATAAAGGCTTAACATGGATATGGGAATGATCGTTTTGGGTTTCAAGAGCAGCCCTATTCGATTTCCGTAAAAGCAATATGAACTCTTCGGTTTAGTTTTGCGAGGCACGTTTCCGTGCGCTCACGCACATGGGATCGAATATTTCAGCCATGATGACTAAGAACGCGCAACAAACCGCGCATGTCTTGGGGCATTTCCGCTTCAAACTGCAGGAATGCGCCAGAAACCGGGTGTTCAAAGCCCAAAGTGGCCGCATGCAGCGCTTGACGCGGGAAAGCGGCAACTGCCGCGACACCCGCCTCTCCGATTGCCTTTGGCGATAACTTGCGCCGCCCGCCATAGGTCGGATCACCAATCAGCGCATGACCGCAATGGGCCAGATGAACGCGAATTTGATGCGTACGACCAGTTTCCAGCCAGCATTCGATCAAAGCGGCACAGGCGGGCACGCCAAGCGCCTGCACAATGCGCGAACGCGTGACGGCATGTCGCCCAGCGGTGAAAGACACCGCTTGGCGCTGCCGGTCGGTACGATGACGACCAAGGAAGGTCTGGATTTTCAAGATATTGCCTGGCTCAAAGGATGTTCCCTTGATCCCGCGCAGTCGCGGATCATTCTGATCAGGCAGGCCATAACAAATCGCAAGATAACGCCGTTCGACCGTATGCGCGGCAAACTGATCCGCAAGATGATGATGCGCCCGGTCCGATTTCGCAGCGACCAGCAGACCCGTCGTCTCTTTATCAATACGGTGCACAATACCGGGGCGTTTCATCCCGCCCACACCCGACAGGGTATCCCCACAGTGGTGGATCAGCGCATTGACGAGTGTTCCACCGGGCGTGCCGGGGGCTGGATGCACAACCATACCTGCGGGTTTGTTGACGACAATGAGATCATCATCCTCGAAAACCACATCAAGTGGGATGTCTTCGCCGACGATATGGCTTTCTTCGGCCATCGCCACGGTGACGGTCACAACCGCACCTTCGGCAACCCGGTGGCGCGCATCGGTGACAACGGCGCCATCGACCGTTACGGCACCTTCAGCAATCAGCTTGGCCAGACGCGACCGGCTCAACGCGACCTCAGCAGGCACATCACGGCTCAACGCCTTATCCAAACGCGGCGGGGGCGCTGCCGAAATCACAAACTCAATGATCTCCGTCACACGCCCGTTCCTTCATCTTGGCCCAAAAACTCCCGCCGGAGGCTCCGACCACCGCAAATGGTGCAAAGGTGGGTGAGAGTGGTACCGCCTCCCCGGCTTGAACGGGGGACCCCTGGTTCCACAAACCAGTGCTCTAACCAACTGAGCTAAGGCGGCAACACGGTTGATCTAGCGGGATGGGATCACGATTGCAAGTCCTCTAAAACGCAATCTGCCATGTCTCTTCTACCAGATCGACACCGAAAGAATGCACAGCTTTGGTATGGGTGCGGGTCAGCCCATTGCGCATGTAGATGCGGCCTGCAGCAGCGTGGCTTTCATGCGTCCATAGGGTCAGGCCCCCATAACCGGCAGCGCGCGCAAAACCCAGGCACTGATCGATGAGCGCCTGCGCGACGCCTGTCCCCCTCGCCTCTGACACTACGTAGAAAAGGCGCAGCTTAGCTGTGGTGTTATCTTTGCGCACGCAAAAGATACTGCCCAAGCGCTGACCCTTGTGATGCGCAATCCATCCGGCCTCACAGGTTTCATCATGCGCCCTTAGGAAATCATCGACGATACGGCGCACCAAAGGCCCAAAACTATCATCAAAGCCTTCAGCTTGCGCATAGTGGGTCGCATGTTCGCTCACCAGCCAATCGGCGTCAGCAGCTTCGAAAGGGCGTACGTCAAAATCCATGCCCCAACTTGCCCGCGTTGCCCTTGCCAATCAAGCCCACCCCACGGTAGGACATTCTCTAGCCGACCAAAGGAACCACCATGGGTATCAATAACGAACGCGACATCGAAGCGAACATGCAAATCGGGCCGACCGATCTGGGTATGGTACGGATATTCATCGAAGCTGACGGCGTAGAGATTCCGATGGATTTCGACCCTGAGGAAGCAGACGAGATCGCAGAAGAAATCAAAGCGGCGGCAATAGCGGCGCGAGCTGTTAAGCGGCCTTAACTATAGACAACACCCGGCTCCAATAGTTCAAAACCCGCGATTTCGAATTCATACAGTGATCCATCCGCTTTTTGCGCCCGGGCGATCAGCTTGCCTATATCATTACGGAATACAGCATGCGTTGTATGCAATGCGCGATAGCAGTGCGTGCCGTCAGGATAGATGTATTGATCATATCGTCTCCTTGAAACGACGCTTGGCCGCGTGTGATCTCGCGTCATTCAATCTTCTTGGGCAGTCCCCGACCATCATTCCACCAGCGGTTTGGATTATCGCTATCGGGGTTATAGGTCGCACGACTTGCCCAATCCTCACGCAAGAAAATAACCGGTTGCTCGTAGTGATGTGCGTAAATGACAGCATCCATCACACGTTCTAACACCGCCATGTCCCGTTCGATTGATATTTTCAATTCAACCATTGGATAGGTTTCGGTGTTTCCGGCCTCAAATCCGTCAACATGCGTTGTCGTCGTCGACCCGGTTTCGGGCTGCGTGGTCTCTTTGCCTTGTGCGGAAATACTCGCGGTCCGTTGATATCGCCCATAGCTTAGCGGGTGCACCTCCATCACAGCTTCCAATATCTTATCGGTATCTTCTGCAATTGTTTGAATTTCTAGCGTCCACACAGGAATGAATTTCCCTGATTTGGCTTGGTAATTGCTCAAGCTTGTCATTTGACTTGCTATTTCCTTTATGTCGGGGGGGCACGCCGACCAGGGAACCGACGATGGGATTAGTACGGCGTTTCAATGAAGCCGCCCGGATCGCGCGCTGCTTGTGCGCGTATGGCCGCGTGACGCGCGAATTTCTGCACCATCACCTTGCGCCGCGCGGCTGCCAGTTTGGCCTCTGGCCCCATACGAATAATCTCGGCGTCATAGGCATCGGCAATAATAAGACCTGTTTCATCTGGCAAAAGCTCAGTCGGGAAATCACCGTCAACGGCCCAAAAGAACCGGTCGCACCATTCCAGATAGTCTTGCCATTTGGTGTCGGACTGAAAATCAGCACGGCTGGATTTACATTCGACAATCCAAACCTCGCCTTTCGGACCCAGGGCCATCACATCAACGCGCAGGCCAGACGTGGGCACCAGCTCTTCAACGCTCACAAAATCATGGCTGCGCAATGCGCGTGACACGCCACGGGCCAGCAATTGGCCGGGCATCAGGCTGGGGTTGGGATTATCATCGCGCATACATATCAACATGAACAATACGTGAACAAAATGCAAGCAATCGTGCGATGGGTAGAACCGACGCGTTGGCGTAGCCCACCTCTCTCTTCCACCGAAACAATACCGCCAATAACCACCATTGATGAAGACGCCCCATTTTTATTATTTATTATCAATAAACTACAAAAAAGCCGTCACATTTAGTTCACCTAATCGAGACAGCTTTGTGACACAAACAGGACGATTGACCCCGCGTCACCAGCCAGAAAGCCCAAGGATCGTCATTTTTTGGACGGCTTCATTAAATAAACACTAAAGCAAGTATTAAGGGAAAGCTGCCAATGTCACTGTTTGCGAATATCACGTTTTTCGAAGTCTCCATGGCCCTGGTTTTTGTCGGTCTGGCCGAGCGCCTGCTGCTTGGTTACGCCCCTGCCGAAATGGTCGGCGCCAAAGGCTGGCTCATCCGCGGCGACATCGAAGAATAAATAGCCAGGGCCTTGCCCTTCACCCACTGCCCGCCTACCTGTTGGGTGACGGGTTCTGCGCCTCTCGTATACCATAGGTACAAATCCAGCGGCCTTACGCAAATCCTAGGGGGCTGGCTCTGTTCTGACCCTGGTCTGATTACCTGGCGCCCACCTGTACTTACAGGTCCTCAGGATTAGCTACCTCTACGGTTGCCGCGGTCCCCGTCACTGTCGCCCAAAAAAATTGACCCGCCGCCGTTCAGCGCTAAATCTGAATTATGAAAAAAGCCATTCTCTGTACGGCGCTTCTGGCGCTGCTTGCCCCGCCCGCTATTGCTGACATCACAGTGCGATTCGTCGAAAGCGCACCCAAAGATCGCTTTGTGATCTCCAGCGATACCTGCCCTTTGCAAGACGTTGATGTGCTGATTGATCTTGATGGATCGGTCGGCGGGCTGATCTTTGATGTCACTGGTGCCGGCGCTGGGGTGGAAGTTTTCCAACCCGTCGAGGTGCAAAGTGGTCTTGTAACGGCGCAGCCCGTGGTTGACGGCGACCAACAGCTTTCATTTCAGATCAACGACCTGCGTGCAGGCGATGATATTGTCATCTCTGCCGACCTTGATGATGTACTGACCAACAGTAGCCTTGGCCAAATTAGGGTCGGCGGTTCTGAGTTGGATGGCGCTGTGGTTCAGATGACAATTGCAGGCGAAACCCAAACCGCCGTCTTCGCGGAAGGTGCGAATACGCTGGTCTTGGCACATAGCTGTCTGAGTTAGGGTCCCGCCCCTACAGTTTGCGTGACGGCGTTTGCGCGGTCACCCGGATCGGGATCATCTTGCCCCGCTTCGGCCCCTCATCGTCATCATCTGCCTGAGACATGACCACAATGGCAAATTGGACACTGCCAAACACTGTTCCATTAAAGAACCATAGCAAAAATACGGCCAACCAACCCACGTCTGATCCCATTACAAGGCCGCGCAGGCCAACGATATCAAACCACAGGATCATCCCGACAAAGACCGCTGACAGCACAAACCCGACCGCGCAATGGCGCAGGTAAAGCCGCATCAGGTCGGGTTCTGGCTTTTGGTTCAGTGTTCCGCTCATTCTGTAAAGATAATCCAAACAGCGCCAATAGCAAATGCGACCTATCCGCCAAACGCCTCTGGCTGCACTTCGCGCGCCATATGGTCCAGCACGGCATTGACGAATTTGGGTTCTTTGCCGTCGGCGGAAAATGCCTCGGCCACACCGACAAATTCGCTGATCACGACTTTGGGCGGCGTCTGTTTCAGTGTCATCTCTGCCCCCGCTGCGCGGAACAATGCGCGCCATGTCGGGTCTATCCGTGCAATTGGCCATTTGGCCACCAAGGCGCGGTCAGTCAGTTGGTCAATTGCGGCCTGATCATCAACAGCCTTTTCCATCAGCGCGCGGAATGTGTCCACATCACCTTCGGTCATCTCGCCTTCATCATAGACCGCCCCAAGGCGGTGATCCTCGAACTCGCGCACAACTTGATCAACGGTCTGGCCCGAGGCCTCCATCTGGAACAGCGCCTGAACGGCATAAAGCCGGGCGGCTGATTTCATCTTGCGCTTTTGGTTATTTGAAAGGGTCATGTGGTGGTCTTGCTGTCCGTATCGCCTGCCATCAGAATCTCGCGGGTGAAGCCCACGGTCTTATCGGCTTTGCCCCACTTACGGGCGAGCGCGATCAGGTGCAAGGCCGCAGCCGCAGCTCCGCCCCCTTTGTTCATCTCAGCCGGATCAGCGCGGACCTCCGCCTGCGCGCGGGTTTCTACTGTCAAAATACCGTTGCCAATGCAGACGCCTTGCAGACCCAACAATTGGATCGCGCGGCTGCTGTCATTGCAGACAGTGTCATAGTGCGTCGTCTCTCCCCGGATCACACAGCCAAGAGCAACATAGCCGTCAAAGTTGCTCATCCGTTCGGCAATGCCGATGGCGGTGGGGATTTCCAAAGCGCCCGGCACGTCGACAATCTCCCAAGTCGCCCCGGCTTTCTCAATCTCTGCCTTGGCGCCCGCAATCTGGTTGTCCGAAATATCTTTGTAGTAAGGCGAGGCGACGATCAGTATCTTCACCGGCTTATCGAAAGCTGGCAACGGCATGATGTAATGAGATGGTCCTGCCATTATCCGATCTCCGAGATTTTGCGGGTGCCCACGATTTCAAGCCCATAGGCATCAAGTCCCACGACTTTGGGCTGCGGCGAATTCGTCAGTAGTTCGATCTTATGTAACCCAAGCGAACTGAGGATTTGCGCGCCCAGCCCGTATTGGCGCAAGGTCTGAGGCGAGGCTTCTTCGACAGAGTCCAGTTTCATATGCACGTCGCGCAAAAGGACTAACGCACCGCGCCCTTCTTTTGCGATCAGTTCCATGGCATCGCCAAATTCATTCCGACGGCCACGCGGACCTGTCCCCAGCACATCCAGCATCGGATCCATCGCGTGCATGCGTACCAAAACCGGGTCGGGGGTCGTGATGTCCCCTTTAATCAATGCGATATGTTCGGCCCCTTGGGTTTCATCCGTGTAGATGCGCATTTCCCATGCGCCACCAAACTCCGACGTGATTGTGCTCGTCTCACGGACGCGCACCAGATTGTCGTGGCGGCGACGGTACGCGATCAGATCACTGATCGTGCCGATCTTGAGGTTATGGAGCTGGGCAAAGGCAATCAGGTCAGGCAGGCGCGCCATTTCGCCATCTTCCTTCATGATCTCACAGATCACACCAGATGGGTTTAGCCCCGCAAGGCGGGAAATATCAACGGCGGCCTCGGTATGGCCAGCACGGACAAGCACACCACCATCGCGGGCACGCAATGGAAAGACATGGCCGGGCGTCGCGATATCGGCGGCCCCCTTGGCGGCATCAATGGCCGTCGCAACGGTGCGTGCCCGGTCATGGGCGGAAATACCGGTGCTGACACCTTCACGGGCTTCGATGCTGACAGTGAAGGCCGTCTCATGACGGGACGAGTTGTGTGACGCCATCAGCGGCAGGCCCAGCGCGTCGATCCGTTCGCCCGGCAGCGTCAGACAGATCAGTCCACGCCCATGCTTGGCCATGAAATTGATCGCATCAGGCGTTGCCATTTGTGCGGGGATCACCAAGTCGCCTTCGTTTTCGCGATCCTCGTGATCCACCAGAACGAACATCTTGCCGTTGCGGGCATCCTCGATGATGTCCTCGATCTTGCTGATCGCATCAGACCAGTCGCGTTCGACCTGGCCGGGGGTTTCGAAAGAGCTGTTCATGGATGTCTCCGCCAAGCGTGTTGTCTCAGGCAGATAGCCCAGTGAAAGGGCTTTGGAAAGTCACTAAGGGCGGCGTGACGTAAGGTGGATCATGATCCACCTTACCCGCCAAAAAACTGGTCTGCTTGCAAATATCCCGCAGTGCGTGCCGCCTCGGCCCACTCACGTTCAAACGCAGTATCACCGACAATCAGATACCGGTCCGCAGGGCGGCCCTGTGCGGCAAACATCGCCCGTAACTGATCGCGCATATCCGACCAGCTATCGCTGAAACCGGGGGCAACATAGGCACCCGCCAATCCCGGCAAGCTGCTCAGATGGGTCGGTGTGACAGGCCGATGGGCAACGCCAGCGTTTACGCAGCGCATTAAACCTGCCAATTTTGCTGCGCGATCCTGTGGCAGTAACTGCCCATCACGCAATACCTGCAATGCGTTGTTCGAAAACAAAAATCCGATCAGATCGTGACCAGAACTCGCCCTGATCCCCGCATAAGTTTTATAAGGCAAACCAAGCTCCGCCGCGCGCTTCACCCGCAAGCGGACCACTTCCAACGGCAGTGTCGGCATCAGCTCTTTGCGTGCTTTGGTCCACACATGGGTGCGCCAGCTTTTGCCCGGCTCTTCTACCTGACCAGAGTTATGTCCAATACCTGCCATCATGCACACATCAATCCCCTATCCGGCCTCGCATCTTCAACCCGCACAAGGACCAGCGGTTTCATCAGCTATAGTCCTGCAACCGTGCAACATAACGCGCCATAGTATCAATCTCGAGGTTAATGCGATCCCCAACAGCGGTATCACCCCACGTCGTCTCTGATTTGGTATGGGGGATAAAATTGATCCCAAAATCAACGCCATCCACCTTATTCACTGTCAACGACGTGCCATCCAGCGCCACCGAGCCTTTCGGCGCAATAAAGCGCGCCAGATCAGCAGGTGCGCGGAAGGTCACGCGTGTGCTGTCGCCATCGTCGCGCATGGCGATAACCTCGGCCACGCCATCAACATGACCGGATACGATATGGCCGCCCAGCTCATCGCCCACTTTCAGCGCACGTTCGAGGTTCAACCGACCGCCAACCGCCCAGCCGCCGACATTGGTCGCACCAACCGTTTCCGCCGATATTTCGACATCAAACCAGTTCTGCGGATCGCGGCCCAGCGCGATCACCGTCAGACACACCCCGTTGCAGGCAATTGATGCCCCGATGTCGATCCCATCAATATCGTAACCAGTGCCAATCCGCGCACGCAGGTCGCCGCGCTGTTCAAGCTCCAGCACTTTGCCGATGTCTGTGATGATCCCTGTGAACATGCGTCTTGCCTCTTCTTTGCCTCGCTCTGACCTAGCCTTTCAGATGCGCCCAGACAAGCCGCAGGCTTGCCAGAATGCCGCTTTCGAGGCAGTAAGATGAAGTCCGTTGTTCAAGAGTGTCCTGATGCCACACCCCCAAGCCTATCTCTTCTTGCAAGGCCCGCATGGTCCCTTCTTTCGCCAGTTGGGGCAAATGCTGCGCAAAACCGGAGTTGATGTGTGGCGTGTCGGATTTAACGCAGGCGATGCGGCCTTTTGGGGACGAGCGCCGGGGTATATCCCTTTTCGTGATGGTTTAGCGCAGTGGCCAACCGCCCTTACCGATATCGTCGCAGAGCGCGGGATCACCGATATCGTGCTTTACGGCGACACACGCCCCACCCATGCCGAAGCGGTCAAACAGGCCAAAGCGCGTGGTCTGCGCGTGCATGTGTTCGAAGAAGGTTACCTACGCCCCTATTGGGTCACCTACGAACGCGGTGGCAGCAATGGGCATTCGCGTCTGATGGATTTCTCGGTGGCAGAGATGCGTGATCGGCTCGCCCGCTCTGATATCGACATGCCAACCCCGCCGGCCCATTGGGGCGACATGCGCCAACATATCTTTTATGGCGCGGCCTACCATTGGTTTGTGATGTTTCGAAACGCAGGTTACCCCGGTTTCAAACCTCATCGTGCCCTGCCCGTGCATCGCGAGGCTTTGCTGTATACCAAACGCCTTCTCCTGATGCCGTTTATAGCGCTGCACCGGCACTGGGCGACACAACGGATCAAAGCAGGGGGTTATCCCTATCATATCGCGCTGCTGCAGTTGGAGCATGACGCCAGCTTTCAGGCGCATTCTTCATTCGCCAACATGGAAGCATTTATTGCCGAGGTCATCACTGGCTTCGCCAAGGGCGCTCCGGCGCATCATCATCTGGTGTTTAAGGCGCATCCGCTGGAAAGCGGCCAATCCCCTTTGCGCGAAATGATCAGGCAGATCGCAACCGATCATCACATCGCGGACCGCACACATTATTTGCGTGGCGGCAAGCTGGCGCATATCCTGAATGACGCACGCTCTGCGGTGACGGTCAATTCCACCTCCGGACAACAAGCGCTGTGGCGGGGTATCCCGCTCAAGGCTTTTGGCACGGCCGTGTTTTGCAAGCCAGAGTTCGTCTCGGATCAAACCCTGCCTGCGTTCTTTGCCGCCGCCCGGCGACCTGACGCGCAGGCCTACCGCGAATATCGCCAGTTTCTTTTAGAAACCAGTCAGGTGCCCGGTGGCTTTTACTCTGCCTCTGGCCGTCAACAGCTTTTGCGCGAATTAGTCGACAAGATGCTGGATGATGCCGATCCCTATGATGCCTTGCTGACCAAAGATGCAACCCCACAGACACCATTGCGCGTTGTGCAAGGCACTGCCCTGCAATAGCCTGCGGCCATGACCCAAAATCCACGCCAGAACCTTTATGTCTACAACGGCGGTTTGCTGACCAAAGGGCGCGTCAGGCGCATTGTGGAATTGGCGGGGTTTAACATCAAGATCGGCACCCCCGGTGATGGAGATCTGGTTGGGGTCTGGGGCCATAGCCCCACATCACCACGGGGTGAGGCGGTTGCCGAGATTAAAAATAGCCCCCTCGTGCGTATTGAAGACAGCTTTCTGCGGTCTGTGGGCCTAGGCCGCGACGGTGATCCGCCCATCGGGTTGAACATCGACTATAGTGGGGCGCATTACGACCCCAAAACACGCTCTGATCTTGAAATTATCCTATCCGAGGATCCTCTTGATAACACGGCGCTCTTGGACCGCGCACGCGCCGGGATTGCGGCGCTGAAATCCGATCACATATCAAAATACAACCGTTTTGACCCGGCCATCGCGGCACCCGAACCGGGCTATGTTCTGGTGATCGACCAGACCCGCAAAGATGCCTCGATCAAAGCCTGCGGCGCCGATAGCAATACATTCCGCGAAATGCTGTTTTATGCTCAGACCGAATTTCCCGGCAAGCCGATCATCCTCAAATCACATCCCGAAATGGTGGCAGGCCATCGCAGCGGGTATTTTAGCCAGAAAGACATTAGCAAGCAGATTTCATTTGCAGATCACAACGTTTCGCCCTGGGAACTGCTGGATGGGGCGATAGCGGTTTATACGGTGAGTTCACAACTGGGGTTTGAGGCGATCCTCGCGGGGCATAAGCCTGTGGTCTTTGGGCAGCCCTTCTACATCGGCTGGGGGCTGACCGATGACCGTACGCCCCTGCAACGCCGCCAACGCAACCTGACGCGCGCGCAGCTTTTTGCGGCGGCAATGATCCTGTACCCCACATGGTATGACCCGTTTCATGACCGGCTGTGCAGCTATGAAGAGGCCGCCGCAACCCTGACCGTCGCCGCAAACGCCTGGCGCGATGATTATGCGGGCTGGGTCGCCGCGGATATGCGGATGTGGAAACGCAAGCCGCTACAACAATTCTTTGGCGCACCAAATCCGGTGTCCTTTGCGCGCGGACAAAAGGCCAAGGCGCGTGCCGATGCAAAGGAACGCCGCCTGATGCGCTGGGCCAGCGCGCCCGCAGATGATGCGATACTGGTCGAGGATGGGTTCTTGCGGTCGCGTGGTCTGGGTGCGGATCTGATCCCACCTCTCAGCCTCGTTCTGGATGATACGGGCATCTACTATGACGCGACCCGCGCCAGCCTCTTGGAAAATCTGATCAACGCCTCTGACAAGCTGAACGAAAACGCGCGACTGCGGGCCACTGCCTTGATCGACCGGATCACCGATGCGCGATTGTCGAAGTATAACCTCAAAGCTGAACCGCTTCCCTCCCTTCCCAAGGGCCGCCGTATTCTGGTGCCCGGACAGGTCGCTGATGATGCATCTATCAAGCTTGGCACCTCTGACGTTGCGGATAATCTGACGTTGTTGGAAATCACCCGCAAGGCCAACCCGGCGGCTGTAATTATCTATAAACCCCACCTTGATGTCGAATCGGGGCTGCGCCCCGGCAACGTGCCCAACGCCGCCGAGCTGGCCGATGTTGTCTTATCCAAAGCTGACCCCATCGACGCGATTGAGGCGGTGGATGAGGTCTGGACCATGACGTCTTTGCTGGGGTTCGAGGCCTTGTTGCGTGGCAAGAAAGTCACCTGCCTTGGCACGCCATTCTATGCGGGTTGGGGGTTGACCGATGACCGGGCCATGCCGGTTGACCGCAGGCAAGCACGGGTGGATTTGCCCGCGCTGGTGCATGCGGCATTGATCGCGTATCCGCGTTACCGTGATCCGGTGACCGGGCTGCCCTGCCCGGTTGAGGTGATCGTAGATCGCATTGAGAATAATGATCTGCCAAGACCGGGAATGTTCAACCGCAGTCTGGCCAAACTACAGGGGCTTTTTGCCAGCTATGCTTTCCTATGGCGTTGATCAGCTGCGCGACTTGGTCCAAATGTGACAAATATCATTCCCCACCGGCCTGACGCTTTCCAACCTAAACCGGGGCGCATCTGTTAGCCGATCTATGCCCATTGCCGCCAGCATCGGCGTGCCTTCTGCGCCAATTGCAGCCCCAGCTGAAAAGACAACAATCTGATCTACCAGACCTGCGTTCAAAAACGAGGCCGCCAGCATGCCGCCGCCTTCACAAAAAACGCGGCTGATGCCTTGCTCAGCCAGCGTCGTCATAACTGCATGCGGGTCCACTTGGTTTGCTGCCAGGGCACATGGCAAACTGACAGCACCTTTGGCGGCCCACGCTGCGACATCCGCGTCGGGCCCATGGCACAGCCAGACAGGGGTCGCGTGGGCGGTTTGAGCCAACTGATGTGTCGCCGGAATTTTCATCGCACGGGACACCACAACGCGCACCGGTTGGTGGGCGATACCCAAACCGCGTACGGTTAATGAAGGATTATCCGCGCGCACTGTCCCCGCACCGACCATGACGGCGTCATGGCGCGCGCGCATCATATGCACCATACGGCGGGCGTCGGGGCCTGTGATCCAGCGGCTTTCCCCCGTCGCCGTGGCGATACGACCGTCCAGAGTGCCGGCCAGTTTCAGCGTCACGAAAGGCCGCCTTTGGGTAATGCGCGATAAAAAACCTGCGTGATCGCGCGCGGCTTCTTTATGGCCCACACCGCAATCCACCTGCACACCAGCATCGCGTAGCGCCGCAATACCGCGTCCATCGACACGCTCATCAGGGTCATCTGCCGCGACGACAACCCTTTGAACACCGGCCTTCACCAATGCATGCGCACAGGGCGGCGTTTTGCCGTGATGGGCGCAAGGTTCAAGCGTGACATAGACCGTGGCACCATGCGCCGCATCACCGGCTTGCGCCAAGGCCAAGGCCTCCGCATGCGGGCGCCCGCCATCGGCGGTCCATGCGCGCCCGACGATCTGACCATCTTTGACGATCACACAGCCGACGGCAGGGTTGGGCCAAACACGCCCCATACCGCGCCGCCCCAGCATCAGGGCCACCGCCATAAAGCGTTCGTCAGTTTCGGGGGTCACGCCTCTTCTTCGTCTTTGCTGTCGGGGCGCAACTCACTCACAAACTTATCAAAGTCATCCGCAGCCTGAAAATTCTTGTAAACGCTGGCAAATCGGACATAGGCCACCGTATCGATGCGCGCCAGGCTTTCCATCACGATCTCACCGATCGTGCCAGAGGGAATATCCGTCTCGCCCATGCTTTCCAGGCGACGGACGATACCACTGATCATCTGATCAATGCGTTCGGGCTCAACCGGACGTTTCTGCAGGGCAATACGGATCGAGCGTTCCAGCTTGGGCCGGTCGAAATCTTCGCGGCGCCCATTGGTTTTAATTACAACAAGGTCGCGCAGTTGCACACGTTCGTAAGTGGTAAAGCGCCCCCCGCAGGCGGGGCAAAAACGGCGACGACGGATCGCCACATGGTCTTCGGCGGGGCGGCTGTCTTTGACCTGTGTGTCAACATTTCCACAAAACGGGCAACGCATGTTCAGTCCTCATTTGTCATACTGGGGTCTATGGCTTGTATTGCTGCCCCATTTATCCACAGGCACTATATGAGCGTGCACAGGTTTTGGGTAGTGGTGAAATGCAGCCGCAAGATGCGGGAGGCGGATGTTGCCGATAGGACTCGGTTTCAACTCATCCCAGATGGGCAATGACGCTGCGCCGATGCGGCCTGTCGCGATGTTCGAAAAGATAAATGCCTTGCCACGTCCCCAGCACCATCTTGCCATCATTGACAGGGATACTCAGGTGCGTCGGCAATAAAGCCGCCTTGATATGCGCAGGCATATCATCGGGACCTTCATAGGTATGGGTCAGATAAGCCATGCTGGGGTCTGTTGTCGGCGGCACCAGCCGCGCGAAATAGTTTTGCAGATCGGCCTGCACCTCTGGATCTGCGTTTTCCTGAATAACAATGCTGGCCGAAGTATGCTGGATAAAAAGTGTCAAAAGCCCCGTGCCCGTCACCCAGTCAGCCACCTGATGGGTGAACTCATAAAGACCGGGACCAGAGGTAGCGATTTCAAAACGTGTTTGCATCTCACCAACATCGCCGGGCGCTTAGCAAAGCGCAACCAAGGCATGTCCAAAGGCCCTACTCTTCGGCACAGGCCAGCGCAGCTTCGGTAGTATCACCATGTGTGTCCCACTCACCGGGCAGCGCAAGGATATCGGCGATCAAGTGGGTGATCTGGACGGCGCACACGTCTTCACCCTCAGCGGTTTGCACAGAGGATACGGCTATTTGCGTTGCTGTGGCAGGCTCGGGCTCAAAACTATAGGCTTGTGCGGCGGGCGCGAAGATCACCAACGACATAGCAGCCGCAAGGGAGGTGGAGAATTTGGTCATGACGACATCCTTTCTGTAAGAGGGATGTGGTCCGACCAAAGGTTATTTCAATCTGCTGAAATGCTATCTCACATGATCGTAAATGCACAGACGTGCGGCGTGAACGGCTGTAACCTGCGGACTAGCCGAACAGACGCTCACCCTGTTCATCGATGATCTGCTTGGCCTTCGCCACCGCAGCCTCATCCGCCTGATCTTTTGATTGCAGCACATCAGAACGGATCAGCATGTGTTCCTTGCCATCTTTTTCAATCCGCGCAGTGAGCCGCCAGCCGCCGCTCTCTTTCTGAGCTACAGGCGTGATCGCAAAGTCTTTGTAGGTTTCGGACATGGCAGGCTCAGGGGTCTTGCCACCGCCGAAGAGTTTGGAAAAAAGTGCCATGGAACCTCGCTTGTTATGGGAATAGTCTAAGCATAACGAAAGAGAGAGTGAAGAGGCCGGCTATCGTCAGTGGTTGGCTCTAATGCCTACGCGGCGGCAACGCGATACGCAATCGATTTCGGAACGCGCAGTGCAGTTACTTTACTAGTCTGATAGCTATTGCTCTAACCTGTTAGAGTACCCTCTATGAAGCCGCTTTTGTCGACTATCTGCGCAATGTGTGTATCCAGCGCAATGTTCTTCGCTTTTATAGTCGGCAAAGAATACTTTTCCGCTTCGCAATACGATTTGACTGAGGACGCATCCGTATTCCGAGATGATTGCAATGTCGCGATGTCATCGCCGCCGGACGATAGCCCCGTGCAATATGTGCTTTTCGCATACAAAGCCTCCATGCATCGTCTGTGTAGCTGCGCAGCCAGTCAAATCCAAAACCGATACCCTGATCGTACAGAGTTGGCCAATCTGGTTTTCAATACTGCCCACTCTGATCAATCAGGCGAGAGCAAGCTGGCCTCATTGCATGAAACTATGGCGACATATGACCTGACCGAAGGTGAAATGGCCATGGTCATGAATGATGTGGGAGACGCCGTTAAAGAATGCGCCACCTAAAACAAGCCTTAGGTGGCGCATTGCATGATGCTAAAAGGTGCTGACAGCGCCTACTGATCCAAGAACGATCGCAGTTTCCGTGACCGGCTTGGGTGCTTCAGCTTCCGCAACGCCTTCGCTTCAATCTGACGGATCCGTTCGCGTGTCACGCTGAACTGTTGACCTACCTCTTCAAGGGTGTGGTCGGTGTTCATGCCAATGCCAAAACGCATGCGCAGCACGCGTTCTTCGCGCGGTGTGAGTGACGCCAGAACCCGTGTGGTGGTTTCCTTGAGGTTTTCCTGAATGGCGCTGTCCAACGGCAGGATCGCATTCTTGTCCTCAATAAAGTCACCCAGCTGGCTGTCTTCCTCGTCACCAATCGGTGTCTCAAGGCTGATCGGCTCTTTGGCGATTTTCATCACCTTGCGGACCTTTTCCAAAGGCATCTGCAGTTTCTCTGCCAATTCCTCTGGTGTCGGTTCGCGGCCAATTTCGTGCAGCATCTGGCGGCCCGTGCGGACCAGCTTGTTGATCGTCTCGATCATGTGCACAGGAATACGGATCGTGCGCGCCTGATCGGCAATCGACCGGGTGATCGCCTGACGAATCCACCATGTCGCATAAGTCGAAAATTTGTAACCGCGGCGGTACTCAAACTTGTCGACCGCTTTCATCAGGCCGATATTACCTTCTTGAATAAGATCAAGGAATTGCAGGCCGCGGTTCGTGTACTTCTTGGCGATGGAAATCACCAGACGCAGGTTCGCCTCAACCATTTCCTTCTTGGCCTGACGCGCCTCTTTTTCGCCCTTCTGAACTTGCTGCACGATGCGGCGGAATTCGGTGATATCGACGCCCACGTATTGGCCGACTTGAGCCATATCGCCGCGCAGTTCTTCAATCTTGCCGGTCGATTTCTCGATCAGCATCTGCCAACCGCGCCCCGATTTTTCGGACATTTCATCCAGCCAGTTCGGGTCCAGCTCGCGCCCGCGATATGCTTCGATAAACTCACGGCGATTGATGCGGGCTTGGTCGGCCAGCTTCACCATAGAGCTGTCGATGGACATGATCCGGCGGTTAATCCCATAAAGCTGGTCGATCAGCGCCTCAATCCGGTTATTGTGCAAGTGAAGCGAGTTCACCAGTTCCACAATCTCGGACCGCAGTTTCTGGTACTTCTTTTCCTGCTTGTCAGTGAACGAAGAATCCTCGTTCAACGTCGCAGACATCCGCGCATCTTGCATATCCGACAGATCGGCAAAGTCGCGGGCAATGACTTCCAGCGTATCCAGAACGCGTGGCTTCAGAGCCGCCTCCATCGCAGCAAGCGACATGTTGGCCTGATCGTCCTCATCATCGTCGTCATCTTTGGCAATCGGGTTGCCATCCGCGTCCAACTCTTGGACGGTCTCTTTCTTTTCTTCGGTGCCAGCAGCGGCAGGTGCGGCGACAACGGTTTCTTCCTCACCATCTTCACCCAGTTGATTGCCGAAGGTGGTTTCAAGATCGATCACATCGCGCAGCAGAATGTCTTCTGACAGTAATTCGTCACGCCAGATCGTAATCGCCTGGAAGGTCAGCGGGCTTTCGCACAGCCCAAGGATCATCGTGTTGCGGCCAGCCTCGATCCGCTTGGCAATCGCGATCTCACCTTCGCGCGACAGCAGTTCAACCGAACCCATTTCACGCAGATACATTCGCACAGGGTCATCCGTGCGATCCAGCTTCTCAGCCTCGGCCCCACCAAGCGTGACTTCACGAGACCCTGCAACAGTTGCGACAGCGGTGTTGCCTTGGTTCTCTTCGGTCTCTTCGCTTTCTTCTTCCTCAGTGACCTGAATGCCCATTTCCGAAAGCATGGACATCACGTCTTCGATCTGATCCGAAGACACCTGTTCCGGCGGTAATACAGCATTCAACTGATCGTAAGTGATATAGCCACGTTCCCGTGCATCAGCGATCATCTTCTTGACCGCGGTCTGACTCATATCAAGGCTGATATCACCATCCTGGTCGCCATCTTTGCGATCATCGTTATCTTTCGCAGCCATTCGGAATGCCCTTTCGAATGCGGTATTTCATGCCAAAGTGATTCGGCTGATTCGGTTAATTTCGAATCAACCTCGCATTGAGGTGATTCGCAAGCAGGTCGCTGATTGTTCTTGTTATCTGTTGCGTAAACTACGACTTAGGCCGTTCATCGCCTTTAGCAAAGCCAATTTGTTCAAGAAGTTGATCAAATGCGCTCTGCTCATCTTTCTTCATCAAGGCTCCGTTTTCGCCAACAGCGTATTCGGCACTGTCATCATCGTCCCCACGCCCGGCCTGATCCACCGCTTTGGATGCTTCGGCCAAACGCCATGTAAGCCCTTCATCTGCAATGCCACTGAGATCTTCAACAGCGTCTTCAATCTCGCGGGCCTGGCCCCGACGGGTGGTCAGCTTGGCGAATTCTTCGGCCAGACAAAGGCGCGCGATTTCTGCATCGCCGCCACGCCGTATAGCGGGACTGATGCGGACATGGTTCTGCGCAAGAAGCTTTTCAAGGGGGGCCTCGCCCAGATCGCTGATTATCGCATCGCGCAGATCGTCTGCGCCAAGATGACGCAGCAGGCAGGCCTGCAAATCACGGTGCATCGGATCGCGGCTATCCAATTGTTCCAAAGCCGTCTCAAATTCGGGGGCGACTGCCGGGGCAGTGATCATGGTGGCCAGGATGACCGCTTCGCGCAAATGATCCTGATCAGTGGCACCCGATGCCAATGCCGAACTGCGTGACGTGGCCACCGGGCTGACATCACGTTTCCAAGCGTCTTGGCGAGGTTGCCACGCGCCACGCTGCTTGCGCACCGGTGCGGCTTTACGATTGGAAAAGAGCGTCCAGCGCATATCCTTAATCGCTTGGCCATAGTGGTTGCGGATCGATGGGTCTGCGATCAACTTGATCTTTTCACGCAGCGCTTTGTCGAGGGCCGCTTTACGCTCTGGACTATCGAAGGTCTTCCCTTCTGTCTCTCGCCGCCACAAAAGCTGCACCATCGGGATCGCCTGATCCAACAGTTGCTGCATGGCCCCCGCACCCTGCGTCTTGATCAAATCGTCAGGATCAAGCCCTTCCGGCATCAATGCAAAGCGCAATGATTGCCCTGCTTCCAAAAGCGGTAGCGCGATATCAATCACCCGCATTGCCGCGCGCAAACCCGCGGTGTCGCCATCAAGCGCAATGATCGGCTCTGGCGCCATCCGCCACATCAGGCGCAGCTGATCCTCGGTGATCGCCGTGCCAAGCGGCGCAACTGTCGCCGTGAACCCGGCCTCCGACAAAGCAATCACATCCATATAACCTTCGGCCACGACAAGGGGCTTACCCTTGCCCGCCGCTTCGCGCGCAGGCCCGTGGTTGAACAGACTGCGGCCCTTATCAAACAGCGGTGTTTCCGGCGAGTTATAGTATTTCGCGGGATGGTTCGGGTCCATCGCACGGCCGCCAAAGCCAATGGCGCGGCCTCGCGCATCACGGATCGGAAACATGATACGGTCGCGGAACCGATTATAAAGGCCACTGCCACGGTCACTCTCGGCAGCCAATCCGGCATCAATGATCAGCTTTTGATCAACCCCTTTGCCGGTCAACTGCTCTAGTACACCGCCATGCGCTGGCGCAAAGCCAATCTCCCACCGGGCCTGTGCCTCAGCACTCAAACCGCGACGCTCAAGATAGTCGCGCGCTTCTGCTGCAGCCCCCGTCTGCAACTGCAACCGATGATACTGCACCGCCTGCTCCATCACATCGACCAACACAGTCCGCGCATCAGCCTTTTCCTGCGCACGCGGGTCGCGCTCAGGTACAGTCATCCCCGCCTCACCGGCCAGGATCTTCACCGCTTCCATGAAATCCACATTCTCGGTCTCGCGCACAAATGTGATGGCATCGCCTTTGGCGTGACAACCAAAGCAGTAATAATAACCTTTGCGGTCATCGACGTGGAAACTGGCGGTCTTTTCCTGATGAAACGGGCACGGCGCCCAAAGATCACCCTTGCCTTGATTGGATTTACGGGTGTCCCAAATAACCTTCCGGCCCACGACCTGCCCCAAAGACAGTCGATTGCGCAGTTCATCCAAGAATCCGGGTGGCAAGCTCATTCTCGCATTATCGCGCAAGCCAAAGCGGTTCGCCACTGCTCTTTCTTCGTCCCATCAAACTTCCGCCGGAGGCAATCCCGCCTTCGCCGCCTAGCGCGCCGCAACCCCACGCATCGCGACATCCAGATCATGCACCAAAGTCCGCGCCATTGATCGCATCACGATAATCTCAAAGGCATCCGGCCCCACGCGCGTGATGGTGACAGACATATGCCCCAGCATCGTCTTCGCCACATGGTTGGTCTTGAAACCAGATGCGCCCAGATCGATAGGCACCAAACGGGCCAACACATCCGTGGCACGCGCACCAGAAATAGAAACGGCAGCCCAGGCATCCGACTGATCGGTCACAGCTGCCATACCGCCCAGCGCCACATCACCGGCCACAATCCAAGTGCCATGCCCAAACCACGTCACCAAACCAGATCGGCGGTTGATCTTCGAAAGCCCTGCACCGACCTGCTCTTTCAACTTGGCCGATACCGCCCTTTCTTGTCCCGCAAAGGGCGACACCGACATCAGCCGGTCAAAGACAACTTCCGCCACCTCCACACCGCCAGAAGAGACCGGCAACAGCCCGGCGCAAGGCGTCAATGCAATCAGCTTAGCCACGCGCGCGCCCTCCGGTTGGATCAAAGAAGACCGGATCACAAACCGCGACCTCTTCGGTCACATCGCGCAGATGATCGCGCAGCTTGATCACCTCGCCATGGCGCGCGCGACCATTCTCAAGAAATCCCAGCGCCAAATGCATCTGAAGCGTCGGCGAATAACAAACCGAAGTCGTATACCCAAGGCTATTGCCCCGCGTCTCAGCCGCATTTTTCTCGAACAAATGCGCCCCTGCTGTCAGCGCGTTTGTAGAGCGCAACCCAACCAACTGCTGACGCCCCCAATCGGATAGGCCCGGACGGGCCGCCGCAGCCTTACCGATACAGTCTTTCTTGGCCGACACCATCCGTGCCATGCCAATATCGAAAGCGGTGGTCCGACCATGTAACTCCGCATGGGTGACAAAGCCCTTCTCGATCCGGAGTACATTTAACGCCTCCATCCCGTAGGGCCCGCCGCCCATCACCTCGGCCTGTGCAGTCAGCATACGGAACAGGCTTTCACCATAACGCGATGGAACCGCAACCTCATAGGCATGTTCGCCTGAGAATGAGATGCGGAACAAACGCCCCGGCACGCCAGAAACACCCACCTCTCCACAGGCCATGAAAGGCCAGATCTCATCATCAAGATCTTGATCCAAAACCGTATTCAACAATGCCAGCGCCTGCGGGCCAGCCACAGCAAACTGCGCCCATTGTTCAGTCACCGAAATCACCTTTGCATCCAGATCAGAGCGCAAGACCTGCAACACAAACTCTAAATGGCGCATGACCAGACCAGCAGCCGCAGTTGTCGTCGTCATCACGAAATGCGTATCGCCCAATCGCGCCGTGGTCCCGTCATCCATCACATGCCCGTCTTCGCGCAGCATCAAACCATAACGCACGCGGCCCACCTTCAGGGTCGAGAACATATTGGTGTAGACAAAGTCGAGCAGCGCCGCCGCATCCGGCCCCTGAATGTCGATCTTGCCCAAGGTCGACACATCACAAACACCCACCGCATTGCGGACATAACCCACCTCACGGTCACAGGATTGCTGCCAATGGGTCTCTCCCATCTGCGGGAAATAGCTGGGGCGATACCACAGCCCCGCCTCGATCATCGGCGCATCACGCGCGACGCTCGCCTTATGTGAGGTCGTGAACCGTTCCGGAGCGAAGCCCTTCCCCTGACTGCCCGCCCCCATCGCAGCAATCGACACGGGCACATAAGGCGGACGGAAAGTCGTGGTCCCCGTCTCAGGAATACCGCGCCCCGTCGCATCGGCCAGTACGGCCAAAGCCACTACATTCGATGACTTCCCCTGATCCGGTGCCATCCCTTGGGTGGTATAGCGCTTCATATGTTCGACCGACCGGAAGTTTTCTTGCGCAGCCAGCTTGATATCCTTCACATGGACATCATTCTGAAAATCAATCCATTTGCGGCCCTTGCCCGGCACGGCCCAAAGCGGCGCCAGAGCATAGGCCGTACCATCCGCATCAGGAACCGTCACCTTGGGTTTCAACCCAAGGCCCGCCGCGACCTCAGCGGCAACGGCAGCGCCTTCTGCCAAACAAGCCGCCGTCGTGAAGCTGCCGTTGCAGGCCCCCGCTGTGACCATGCCCGGAATGCTCTGTGGCGTCGGCACAAACGACGCAATATCCTCGCGCCATGTCGGCCGCCCGTTCATATGGCAGGTCAGATGCACGGTCGGATTCCATCCGCCTGACATGGCAAGACAATCCGTCTGGACCATACGCGTGCCCCCGTTGTGACGGATCGTGATGCTTTGCAACCCGTGCCGCCCCTTGGTCGCAATCACTTGTGCGCCAGTATAGATGGGGTAGTCACCGGCCACCTTCGCATCATCGCGGCTGTCGATGACTGCCGCCACCTTGATCCCGGCTGCGGCCAGATCGCGTGCCGTCCGATGCGCATCGTCATTATTTCCAAAAACGGTCACAGCCTTGCCGGGCGTCACCCCCCAACGGTTGACGTAGGCGCGCACCGCACTCGCCATCATAATGCCCGGTCGGTCATTATTGGGAAAGGCAATTGGCCGCTCCAACGCGCCCGCACAAAGGATCGCGCGCTGCGCCACAATGCGCCAAAAACACTCCAACGGTTTGTCAGGCGCAAACCGACCAGCCACGCGCTCAAGCGCACCATATGTACCCTGATCATAAGCGCCGGTGACAGTCGTGCGCGTCATGCGGCGCACATTGGGCATCGCATCAAGTTCCGCCAGCGCATCTAAAACCCATTCTCGCGCAGGCTTGCCCTCAATATCTTCGCACTCGCGCAGCAGGCGGCCACCCATCGCCGTATCGTCGTCCGCGATGATCACATCGGCCCCCGCCCGCCCGGCGGTCAAAGCGGCCATCAGCCCCGCAGGCCCCGCGCCGATCACCAGCACATCGCAAAATGCAAAAGCCTTTTCATATGTGTCGGGGTTTGTCTGACCACTCAACGCGCCCAATCCGGCAGCACGGCGGATCACCGGCTCATATAGCTTTTCCCAAAAACTCCGCGGCCACATGAAGGTCTTGTAATAAAAACCGGCAGCCAGAAACGGCGAGATAAGGTCGTTCACCGCCATCATATCATAGCGCAGCGATGGCCAGGCGTTCTGGCTCGACACCTCTAACCCCTCGGACACCTCCAGAGTCGTGGCCCGCACATTCGGTTCCGCCTGCGCGCCCTGCCCGACCGTGACCAATGCGTTCTGCTCTTCCGCGCCCGCAGACATCACGCCGCGCGGGCGATGATACTTGAACGAGCGCGCCACCAGCTTGATCCCATTTGCCAAAAGAGCCGCCGATACAGGTTCACCCGGCACGCCTTTGATTCTGCGACCATCAAAGGTGAACGTCACCATGTTTTCAGGGGCCTGCAGCCTCATCGCTTTACCTTTTCAGCCAATGTCGCCTTATGCACGGCATGGGTCACCGTGTTGCGCTCCACGATGAGCCACGCACCACACCCAGCCTCGTGACACCACAGATCACGGGTCTCTCCAGCAGGGTTGTCACGACTGTGCAGATAGTCATCCCAGGCACCCAAACCCGCATCCTCAGCAGGCCTGTCCAACGCCAGCGCATCGCCTAGATAATAGAATTCGCGCCGGTCGCGTGTCCCGCAATTGGGGCAGGTTATGCGCATGTCATGCTCTCTTCATCTTGGCCAAAAAACTCAAATCCGATGCCCGTCCCTAGTGCAGATTGTGCTGAGAGCCGGTGCCCTCTTCATCCATCAAACCAACACCAGTCCGAAACCGATCCAAGCGGTATTTGGCTGCCGGTTCATGATGGTTCCCGGTCGCCATCAGATGCGCAAAGCTGAACCCAGACCCCGGCACCGCTTTGAACCCGCCATAGCACCAGCCGCAGTCGATAAAGAGCCCCTCGGTCGGCGTCTTGTCGATAATCGGTGACCCATCCGGCGTCATATCCATGATCCCGCCCCAGGATCGCAGCACCTTGGCCTTGCCGATCATCGGCATCAGGGTCATGGCGGCATCCATGACATGCTCTTTCATTGGCAGGTTCCCTCGCGCAGCGTAAGAGCTGTAGAAATCAATGTCGCCGCCAAAGACCAGACCACCTTTGTCCGATTGACTAATATAAAAATGCCCGATGCCAAAGCTCACCACATGGTCGATGACAGGCTTCAGTCCCTCGGTCACAAAGGCTTGCAACACATGGCTTTCAATCGGCAGACGCATCCCCGCCATGGCCGCAACCTGACCTGATCGTCCGGCGACCACGATCCCCACCTTCTTGGCATTGATCACACCACGTGTGGTCTGCACGCCCTTCACAACACCATCTTCGATATCAATCCCTGTGACTTCGCAGTTCTGGATGATATCGACGCCGCGCTGATCAGCACCCCGCGCATAGCCCCAAGCCACCGCATCATGCCGCGCCGTCCCGCCGCGTGGGTGATAGAGGCCGCCGTAGATCGGAAACCGTACGTTATCGAAATCAAGGTATGGCAGGATATCCCGCACCCCGTCCCGGTCCAGCAGAATCGCATCATCGCCCTGATTGATCATCGCATTGCCGCGCCGCGCAAAGGCATCGCGCTGCCCATCCGAATGAAACAGGTTGATCAAGCCACGCTGCGAATGCATCACGTTGTAATTCAACTCCTGCTCCATCCCTTCCCACAGCTTCAACGAATGCGAATAGAATTCAGAGTTGCCGGGCAGAAAGTAGTTGGCGCGCACGATGGTGGTGTTCCGCCCGACATTGCCGCCACCGATATAGCCTTTTTCAAGCACGGCGATGTTCGTCATCCCATGCTCTTTGGCGAGGTAAAAGGCCGTCGACAGACCATGCCCACCACCACCAATAATGATGGCATCATACGCGGCTTTTGGCGCGGGATCGCGCCAAACCGGTTTCCAGCCCTTCTGGCCAAAAAACCCTTCCTTGATCACGCGAAGGCCGGAATATCCCATGCCGCATCCCCTTTGGTCCGAACCGAGCGTAGCAAGGCGCGGCGCGGGATGCATGTCTTCTTTTCGACATTGCGGCGACAACGCGCGACCTGTCCGGCGCGAGCCAAAAACACTTGCACATGCAAATCAAACAAAAGCACCGTGGCGGCCAGCGGCGCAAACCCCGTTTGGAGGGGTGTGTGCCCCCTTAAAAACATCAGATTTCAAAGCCATTGATCATGAGTGATTCGCCATAAGAGGCACAAACCGGCGGATAGATGGTTAACGCTAAATTAACGCTCGCAGCAACGTCATCAGATAAGTTGCGGAATTGTTTCTAAAAAATAGACAGTAGAGGCTTATTTTATTGAGTGTGGCGTCAGATGTGCGACGTTTTACGCAGCTCCCCTTACAGGGCCATTTTTTTGCCACATCGCTGTGATCGTTATGATAAAACGTGTGAAATTAAATTGTCTCGGCGTGCTTTTTCCGCGTCATCGATTGGGGATATGAAGAAATGCTGCATTTTAAACGTCATCAAAGCAAAGCGGAAAAGCTTCGGGATATGCGCCGCGCATATATTGAACAGCTGGCCTTTATCCGTCAGTTCCGCAAGGATGAAGATGGGGGGTTGATCGTCCTCACTTTGCTCTTGCTGATCTCGATGCTCGTTGTTGGCGGGATGGCCGTTGATTTCATGCGTTTTGAGTCAGAACGAACCCAACTGCAAAGCGTATCCGACCGCGCCGTGCTTGCCGCTGCGAACCTGAACAACGAAGGGGACGGAGAACAAATCATTACAGATTTTTTCACGGCGGAAGGATATGCTGACGCGATCGTCGGCACGCCAAACGTTGATAAAGACCGGTACGGCAGTACGATTACGCTGGAATCTGCTGTTGACGTCAACACTTTCTACCTCCGCCTAATCGGCATCGATACACTGACCGCGCCTGCAACGGCATCCGCAATCGAAGGCACGGGTAATGTTGAGATATCACTGGTCCTCGATATTTCCGGGTCCATGGGCCGCGACATGGAGGGTGATGCCTATGTGCTCGACGCTGACGGGAACAAGACATTTGATGACGATGGGAATATCGTTACTGAATGGCGTACAGAAACACGTTTGTTTTTTCTACAACAAGCCGCGAACCAGTTCATCGAAGACCTGCTGCAGCCAGAATATGAAGACCGTGTATCTATTAATTTGATCGCCTATTCACAGCACGTCCGACTGGGCGATGATCTTTATACAGCACTGCGTACGACACCGGATTCTATCAACGTGAACAATAAAGTTGGCAGTTCTTATGGTATCACAAATACCTATGCTGAACCCTTTGAATATACTTGGGTAAATGACGCCGGAGAAGAGGTGGAGGAGGGGACGGAAGGTGCAACTTTGGTGACGCCTGACTTTTCACCTGTCACGGCGAGTTGGGATGACGGTGAGGATGTTTACACTAACCCCTCCCGTTGTGTGACATTTCATGATGACGAGTACGACGTGCTCGAGTTTGATACTGAGCGGGTCTATCAGCAAGTTGAATATGTTGACTTCTACGGAAGCGGTTCAAGTTTTTGGTGGGCACCGTGTTCGGTGGACCCTGACCATGGCATAATTGTGATGTCGCAAGACGTTGATGAACTGCAGGACGCGATCAATAATTATACCCCAACTGTTAACACGTCTATCCATCGCGGGATGAAGTGGGGCGTTTCGCTACTCGATCCAACTATGCGTGACCTGATTGATGGCATCCCAACGGTTGATGACGCGTTTCGTGGTATACGACCAGTTGAATACGGGGACGGAACAACGCAGAAATACGTTGTTATCATGACAGATGGGCAGACAGTGTCGTCAAGTCGCATTAAGCGAGAGGCAATTGTCGATGACCCAAATTATACTGGTGAAGACTACTACGACACTTATGACGAAAGGCTTGGTTTTTCGGAGTCTTCGGGAAAACGCTATATCGACGACGATGGTTTGAACAGCACACGCTGGCCAGATGACGACGACCCGGCTGGGCTGAACTATGTAATTGAATCTATTGGTAGTACAACGGAACTTAATGAAAAGCTTGATTCACTCTGCCAATTGGTACGTGATGAGTACAATGATCATGGTAGCTACAAAGTTTTCACAATTTCTATGGGATTGGTGAATGACACCATGACGGATTGTGCCACAGAAGGTGCTGATGCCTTTGTATCGTCAATTACATCTGATGAAGATGGCGTTGGACTTAATGAAATTTTCGGTGCAATCGCTGACCAAATTACTGCCTTGCGTTTGAGCCAGTAACGAAGGGCTTTTGACAATGAAAAACCTATTGCATCAGTTTTGGAACGATCAAAAGGGCACATCATCGATTGAAATCGTTTTGGTGTTCCCCATTTTTTTCGGCTTTTTCCTAATGACTTACGAATCAGGCATTTTGTCTGCGCGGCAGGTGATGCTTGAACATGGCGTCGATGTCACGGTCCGCCAGGTTCGTATTGGGATCATTGCCGAAGCCGATCCAGATGATATGCGTGATGAGTTGCGCACTAAAATTTGCAAAAATGCTGGCATTTTGCCTGATTGCGAAAGACAGCTCGAGCTTGAAATGATTCAGCGGGACCCAACCGTTGACTGGGTTCCACTGGATGATGAGATCGCGTGTGTTGATCGAAGCGACATTGATCGCGACTCTGACACGACAATTGATGAGACCGCAAATAATGAATTGATCTTTTTGCGTGCTTGCATTCGGATAGATCCCTTCTTGCCTTCATCAAACCTGGGTAAGGCATTGGTTGAAGGTAACGATGATGTTGCAGGGGCTTCTTACGCGTTATTTGCAACCAGTGCTTTCGTTGTCGAACCTTTCAGAGCGGAAGAAGATTCATGAATAGCATAGCTGCCTTTGCAAGACGGTTCCGTGACGATGAGCGGGGGATCATATCAATCGAACTCGTTCTCGTGGTACCCATTCTGGTGTGGGTATTCTTGTCGACTTACGTTTACTTCGATGTGTACCGGGTCGAGACGAACTCTGTCCGTGCGACAATTACAATTGCTGAAATGTTCAGCCGTGAAGATATGGTAGACAATACCTATATCGATAGCGCCCGCGAAGTGCTGCGTGAACTGACCTTTGAAGAGGCCAATCCGGATCTTCGTGTAACTGTTTACAGGTTTCGGGAAAGCGACAATACCTACCGTCGGGTTTGGTCCCGCAATCGTGGGATGGGTGGAAATTTAACCAACAGTGATCTCGCTGATCTCGCTGCCGCAGGTCGTTTGCCGCCAATGAATGAACTGGACCAGAATATTTTTATCGAGACGCGCACCCAATATGATGCGCCGTTTAACATTGGCCTCGGCCCGTTTGTGGTCACTGATCTGGAAGATCTTACGTTCACGCAGGACATGATCATTCGTCCCCGCGGCATACGGCTTTGTTTCAAACAGAATAATGGCACCGAAAGATGTAGTTAGTCGCTCATCATCATGCTGATCCGCTCGGCCATGAATTTTGACTGACCTGCATGCGTCACGCCCCCTACCCCCACACGACGCCCAAAACGCCACCAAAGCCCCGGCAGCCATGCGCGGGGCTTTCTCTTGTGCAAGACAAGGCTGAACCCATTGGAAGGTTTAAAAGCAAACGTACCCCGCTCCACGCTGCGGATTTCGTCAATACGGGCCAGAACAGTCCCGGTGCTATCACGCAAATCCGTTTCGGTCAGCGTCAGCGTAACTGTCGTCGCGCGTCGCATCCGTTCCGCCTGCCAAAGCATCAGAACGCCAAAACTAAGCATAAAGATCATCCAGGGCAGCGAGGGTGGCATCGCCAGCGTGACGTAGATCAGTAATGCGCCCAAACCGAACTGTACCACATAGGCAAAAATCCGGCGCGCGGGCGAAGCTTCAATCCGCGCATAAATGCCGTCTTCATCTGGTTGGAACATGATCCACCTCCGCTGTTCCAGACGCCTTACCGCACAGCGCGCCGATTGCCTAGGCCGTCACACTGCGCCGCACCATATCCCAATAGATCGCTTCGATCTTGTCGGTCTCCAGACGTCCCCCGGCCCGATACCAATTGCTGATGCCCGTCAGCATCGCAATCAGCGCCATCGTGGTGATGCGCGGGTCTGGCACAGCAAAGACACCCGCGGCCTCGCCTGCCCGTAGAATGCCTTCCAATGCATCCTCATACTCCCGGCGTTGCGCCTCGACCGCTGCAAAATTCTGCTCCGACAGGTTACGAAGTTCCATGTAAGAAACAAAAACCTGATCGGGCCGAGGCAAGTGAAACCGGATATGAAAGCGGGTGAAGGCCTCAAGCCGCACCATCGGACCACCCTTTTGATCCGCCAAAGACCATGCCGTCAGCAAATCAGTCATATGCCCGCGCATCAGATCATAAAGCAGCGTCTGCTTATCGGGGGTATAGTTATAAAGCGCGCCGGCCTGTATCCCCACCTCCGCCGCAATCTGGCGCATGGAAACGGCTGCATAGCCATGCTGCGCGATCAAACGTAATGCAGCATCGCGCACTTTCGGGCCAGTGATATCAGAGTGGGAGCCTTGCTTGCGTGCCATGGTGCCATTTAACTGAACGCTTGTTCATTTGGAAACCCCTGATCAGCGGTTGCCCCGGCCCGTACAGCACGGATAGTGTGCCGACATGCGATATGCCCTCATCACCCTTCTGCTTCTGTCAGCCTGCGCGACCTTCCCCGCACTCGAAGGCACGATCAGTGATGCCGCCCGCGAGGCCCCCTACCCGGACCTGACCCCACTGCCGGCCCTGCCCGCCGCATCCGGCGACCCCGAGGCGGCATTGCAAACGCGCGTTGATGCGCTGCAAGCCCGCGCTGCCCGTATCCGTCAGACTGACATCGCTACGTTGCAGTAGCCTTGCGCTTTCGCTAGACCCGTCGTGATAAATGACAACGATGGACCCGGACATATGACAACACCTATTCGCCTTGGGATCGCGGGACTTGGCACCGTGGGTGTGGGCATCATACGGATCGTGCAAAAACACGGTGATCTGTTGGCCACCCGCGCCGGACGCCCGGTTGAAATTGTAGCGGTATCTGCCCGCTCCAAGACCAAGAACCGCGATGTGGATTTGTCCTCATACGCATGGGAGGACGATCCGGTCACCTTGGCAAAACGCCCCGATATTGACGTATTCATTGAAGTTATGGGCGGTCACGAAGGACCCGCAAAACAAGCAACTGAAGCGGCAATCTCCGCTGGCAAAGATGTAGTCAGCGCCAACAAAGCCTTGCTCGCGATCCACGGCCAAGCGCTTGCCGAAGCGGCGGAAGACGCAGGTCGTGTGATCCGTTTTGAAGCGGCTGTTGCAGGCGGTATTCCGGTCGTCAAATCGCTGACCGAAGGTTTGGCGGGCAATGAGATCACCCGGGTCATGGGTGTGATGAACGGCAGCTGCAACTACATCCTGACCCGGATGGAGGACGCAGGACTTAGCTATGAAGCGGTATTCGATGAGGCGAACCAGTTGGGGTTCCTTGAAGCGGACCCGGAACTGGATGTGGGCGGCATTGACGCGGGGCATAAGCTGGCGCTTTTGTCATCCATCGCTTTTGGCACGCAGGTCGATTTCGACGCGGTAGAGCTGGAAGGCATCGGATCGGTCACCATTGAAGACATCCACCAGGCCGCTGATATGGGGTATAAGATCAAGCTATTGGGCGTGGCACAGATGACGGGACGCGGGCTGGAACAGCGCATGTCACCTTGTCTGGTGCCTGACACGTCGCCTCTGGGGCAATTGCAGGGCGGCACGAACATGGTCGTGCTGGAAGGCGATTCTGTCACACAAATCGTGCTGCGCGGCCCCGGTGCGGGCGAAGGCCCCACGGCTAGCGCTGTGATGGGTGACGTGATGGATATCGCGCGCGGCTTGCGGGTCTCGACCTTTGGGCAGCCTGCAAAAACCCTGCGCAAGGCCCGCGCAGCACGGGCTGCCGTGCCGGCCCCCTATTACCTGCGGATGCAATTGATCGACAAACCCGGTGCTTTGGCCAAAGTCGCACATGCCTTAGGCGAAGCAGGTATATCCATCGACCGGATGCGCCAATACGGCCATGAAGACACATCAGCACCTGTGCTGATAGTCACGCATAAAACCACGCGCACAGCACTGGAAGAGGCATTGGTCGATTTCAAAGCAACAGGTGTTGTCGTCAGCGACCCGGTCGCGATCCGGATTGAGGCGGTTTAGCGCAAACAGGCTTGCCGTCGCGGCAGTGACAGGCTTTAGGGGTGGGTGAGCCAATAAAGGACCAATAATCATGCCCAGCGCACCTGACTTCAATGACCGCAATCTTTCATTGGGCCTTGCCCGCGTCTCAGAAGCCGCCGCGATCGCCTGCACACCACTGATCGGGCGCGGCGATGAAAAAGCGGCCGATCAAGCGGCGGTTGACGCGATGCGTACCCAACTCAACAAGCTTGATATCGCGGGCGTCGTCGTCATTGGTGAAGGCGAACGCGACGAAGCGCCGATGCTATTTATTGGTGAGGAGGTTGGCACCGGCAAAGGCCCCGGCGTGGATATCGCGCTGGATCCGCTGGAAGGCACAACACTGACCGCGAAAGATATGCCAAACGCATTGGCCGTGATTGCGATGGGGCCGCGCGGATCAATGCTGCACGCTCCAGATGTCTATATGGACAAGCTGGCGATTGGTCCGGGCTTTCGCCCCGGCGTGGTGACATTGGATATGTCACCTGCCGAACGTGTCTCGGCCCTTGCTGCCGCCAAAGGCTGCTCCACCAATGACATCACAGTCTGTGTGCTGGAACGCCCGCGCCACGAAGATATGATCGCGGAACTACGCGAGACAGGTGCGGCCATCCGCCTGATCACCGATGGTGATGTCGCCGGTGTGATGCATTGCGCAGAACCTGATCTGACGGGGATTGATATGTATATGGGGTCTGGCGGCGCACCAGAAGGCGTATTGGCCGCCGCTGCGCTCAAATGCATGGGTGGACAGATCTTTGGTCGCCTGATGTTCCGCAATGATGACGAACGCGGACGTGCGAAAAAGGCCGGCATCACGAATTTTGACCGGGTCTATACACGTGATGATATGGTGACAGGCGACGTGATTTTTGCGGCAACAGGTGTGACCGACGGATCACTGGTTCCGGGGATCAAACGCGAGGTTGGCTTTGTTACGGCTGAGACGATCCTGATGCGGTCCAAGACAGGATCGGTGCGCCGGATGATTTACCGTAACCCTGTTGGATAGGGTCGGAGCCTCCGGCGGGAGTTTTTTGACCAAGATGAAGCGGAACCCGTGGTCAAACGGATGGCTGGCGCATATTGTGTTCGTCGATGAGCACACCACTAGATAAACCTGCGTTCTTGAACGTCGACACCTCTGCAACTGGCCGCCGATGGGTCGGTCCGACCGGGGAAGAAGACCGTCTATCCGAGGCGATGACCCAAGAGACGGGCCTTCCTGCGGCCTTATGCCGTGTGTTGGTGCGCCGCGGTGTTGAAGCGCAGGATGTGTCTGCGTTTCTGGCCCCAACGCTGCGCGATTTACTGCCTGATCCGCGTGTTTTGAAGGACATGGACCATGCTACAGCGCGGTTCTTGGACGCTGTAGGTAAGCTTGAACGCATCGCCGTTTTCGCCGATTACGATGTTGATGGCGGCACCTCTGCCGCGCTGCTGATCACTTGGCTGCGGGAAATGGGGCGGGAGGCGACGCTTTATGTTCCGGACCGGATTGACGAAGGTTACGGGCCCAATGACGCGGCAATGGCGGGTTTGGCCAAGGACCACGATCTGATTATCTGCGTTGATTGCGGCACGCTTTCGCACGGGGCCATTGCTGCGGCTGTGGGGGCTGATGTCATCGTGCTGGATCACCACCTGGGTGGTGAAATCCTGCCCGATGCCGTCGCTGTCGTAAACCCGAACCGGCAGGATGAAACGGGCGATCTAGCACATCTTTGTGCCGCGGGTGTTGTGTTCCTCATGCTGGTGGATGTGAACCGACAGTTGCGCGAGGCGGGACAGAAAGGCCCTGACCTGATGGCGATGCTTGATCTGGTGGGGCTGGCGACCGTTGCAGATGTGGCCCCTTTGGTTGGTGTCAATCGGGCCTTTGTGCGCCAGGGGCTGACTGTGATGGCGCGCCGTCACCGGGTGGGGCTCACAGCGCTGGCGGATGTGGCGGGCCTTGATCAAGCCCCGACAAGCTATCATCTGGGCTTTCTGCTGGGGCCACGGGTGAACGCGGGCGGGCGGATCGGCAAGGCAGACCTTGGCGCACGGCTACTGTCCACCGATGATCCACGCGAAGCCGAGGCGATGGCCGCAAAGCTGGATGAACTGAACACTGACCGACGCGCGGTCGAAGCGCAGGTGCGCGATCTGGCATTGGAGCAAGCGACCGCGCGCGGTCTGGATGGACCGCTGGTCTGGGCCGCGGGCGAAGGCTGGCATCCCGGTGTTGTGGGCATCGTAGCGGCGCGTCTGAAGGAAGCAACGAACCGCCCCGCCATTGTGATCGGGCTGGAAGGCGTTGAGGGCAAAGGGTCGGGGCGGTCCGTTTCGGGCATCGACCTTGGCGCGGCGATCCAGCGGACAGCGCAGGAAGGGTTACTGATTAAAGGCGGTGGTCACAAAATGGCGGCGGGGCTGACCGTGGCGCGCGACAAGCTGGATGACGCGATGGCGCGGCTTGGGGAGTTGCTGGCCAAACAAGGAGCTGCCGATATCGGACCTGCTGACCTGAATATCAGCGGCATTCTGATGCCCGGTGCTGCAACCATCGACCTCATCAACCAAATCGAGAATGCAGGTCCCTTTGGTGCCGGCGCCCCTGCCCCGCGCTTTGCCTTTCCTGATTGCCAGATTCATTTCGCCAAACAGGTCGGTGCTAACCACCTCAAGATCAGCTTTGGAGATGGGCTGGGCGGGCGGATCGAGGCAATCAGTTTCGGCGCCATGGATGGCCCAATGGGACCTATGTTGATGAACCACAATGGGGCCCGATTTCATCTCGCCGGGCGGCTGGAAATCAATACATGGCAAGGGCGGCAATCAGTTCAGCTACGGCTAGAGGACGCCGCGCCAGCACACTGACAATCCGACGCAAAAAACGAAAAAACCCTCTTGCGCGCCGCAATCAGTTTCCCTAAAAGCAGCGCACCAACTGCGGTCCCTTCGTCTATCGGTTAGGACGCCAGGTTTTCAACCTGGAAAGAGGGGTTCGATTCCCCTAGGGACTGCCATTGGTTTTCCAGACATCCATAATCAGAATTGCGCATTGGCCATTTACTGTTGTGACCGGTCGGTTAGGCTTGTCCCAAATCATCACGATGGGAGAAGCCGATGTCCTTGAAGTATCTACACACGATGGTCCGCGTCAAAGATCTGGAGAAATCCATGGCCTTTTACGCCCTGCTTGGTCTCAAAGAGACGCGGCGTTTTGATCACGAAGGCGGTCGCTTCACGCTTGTTTTCATGGCCCCACCCGGACAAGAGGATTGCCCTGTCGAGCTGACTTATAACTGGGATGGCGATGATGCGTTGCCTGATGATAGCCGTCATTTTGGACATCTGGCCTACCGCGTGCCAAATATTTACGAGACCTGCCAGCATTTGATGGATAACGGTGTGACCATCAATCGTCCGCCGCGCGATGGACATATGGCCTTTGTGCGGTCGCCAGACAACGTCTCGATCGAATTGTTGCAGGAAGGCGATAACCTACCCCCTGCCGAACCTTGGGCCAGCATGGAAAACACCGGGCATTGGTAAGGGCTGCGTTCTTATCATGCCTGTGCCTTGCGGCGGCGCCCGCTGCGGCCTGCCGCTTGGCGTTGGTTCTGGCGCTTGACGTGTCATCTTCGGTTGATGCCCGCGAAGACAAGTTGCTGCGTGATGGGCTTGCGGCAGCCTTGCTTGCACCAGAGGTGGAAGCTGCATTTTTTGTCAGCGCGGATCCCGTCGCGCTCATGGCTTTCGAATGGAGCGGGCGCGGGCATCAGACCGATTTGCTGGACTGGGTGCTTATCAATACACCCGCTGATCTGGAGATAGCAGCTGACGGGCTGTCGCGCAGTCAGCGCGGCGCAAGTGGCCAGCCCACGGCAATGGGACACGCGCTTGGGTATGCGGCAACCAAACTGCAAGATGCGCCAGTCTGCCTGTCTCAGACGATCGATCTGGCCGGTGACGGGATCAACAATGAAAGCTTTGGCCCCGCCGGTGCCTATGCAACTTTTCCCTTTGAGGGTGTCGTGGTGAATGGGCTTGTCATTGCAAGGGATGACCGCGCCGTACAGGATTATTTTCAGACGCATGTGATCCGCGGTCCCACCGCATTTATTGAAGTGGCGCAAGGATTTACCGACTTTGAAAATGCCATGCGACGCAAGCTGCTGCGTGAGGTATTCACGCAGGTACTTGGCCGCAATACGTCCTTGCAAAGGGTGCCGGGATGATCCGGCTTTGCCTGTTTATGCTTTTTCTACCGGCGGTGGCGCAGGCTGCGTGCAGGCAGGCGTTATCATTGGGGCTGGATGTGTCCAGTTCGGTCGACCGCTCAGAATATACCCTGCAATTGGAAGGCGTGATCGCCGCCCTGAACGCGCCCGTCGTCGTTGACATCCTGTTCCTGCAACCCGATGCACCCGTCCGCATTCAAGTGTTTGAGTGGAGCGGGCCAGTCAATCAAACCGTTATTGTGCCCTGGACGACAATCAACGCACCGTCAGACCTCGCCGCGATCACCGCGCGCTTGCGCGCGCATCAGCGCGGGGTGCCGGCACCGACAACCGCGGTCGGCTCGGCTCTTTTGGCGGGGTTTTCTTACCTTGAGCAACAGTCGGACTGTTGGGTCCGCACGCTGGATTTATCTGGTGACGGCGAAACCAACACCGGCCCCTTGCCTGAGGACATTCCGGATGCGCAAACCCCGACCGGTGTGACGGTCAACGGGCTTGTTGTGGGCTCTGGTAACTTTTTCGGTGATCGTGTGAGCCGCGATGCCCTTGTTGATCTAGAAGTTTACTATCGCGAAAACGTCATTCGTGGACCTGTCGCCTTTGTCGAGGTGGCACAAAGCTATGATGATTATGCTGCGACCATGGAACGCAAGCTCTTGCGCGAGCTTTCTGCCTTGACCGTTGGACAAACTGAGGAAAGGCGTGGACTGGATAGATGATGTGCATTGGCTGTGTGTTTTTTTGAACGGGTCAGCAGAAAAGAGCTGAAAGCCGTTGTCGGAGTGGCTGTTTCGGTAGGTCCCGGTCGCGTTGCATATTGATCGTTGAAAATCTGAATGCCAGAAAACGAAATGGGCTGGCACTCCAGCGTACCAGCCCAATTAAACCGTTATCCTCGTTACTCACTCTGGTAGTATATGAAAATTTACGCGATATTTTCTACCAGACAACCCAACTAAACACAATTTTTCTTACTTTATCGTAAATCAGTAGATGTATCGGATTTGTTCCGTCCAATACCGCTCAACCCGGCGCAGGGCGACGGTGATGTCTTCCACACCTTCTTGATCCAGCACACCACGGTCCATTAACCCTTCAGAGTGTGTCCGAAACAATCGCGTTATCAGAACATGAACACCGCGCCCCTTTTCAGTCAGGCGGACCCGCACAGATCGGCGGTCAATTTCGCTGCGTTCATGGTGCATATAACCGGATTCAACCAGTTTCTTGAGGTTGTAGGACACGTTTGAACCTTGATAGTAGCCGCGCGATTTCAGCTCACCGGCCGTGACCTCATTATCGCCGACGTTGAAAAGCAAAAGCGCTTGCACGGCATTAATTTCAAGTAATCCCACGCGTTCAAATTCGTCCTTAATGACATCAAGCAACAATCGGTGCAGCCGTTCCACCAGATTGAGCGCATCAAGGTAGCTATCCATAAATGCCGCACTGCGTGCGGGCGACATATCACGACCATCTGGCTGGTCCAGATCCGGGTGAATACTCATGATTTACTGCTCCATTCTTTGTCTGCGACTTGGAGATAAAGCGAAACAAAGAAGAATCAGTTAAACGAAACATTTGCGATTAATTATCCCGGTCGCGTGACGCCTTCGGCCCCTCGGGCAATCTGTGTTACAAGGTCCAGATATACCGCTGGCGTTGAGAACTGCCCGCCAATCCAACCGTAGATATCATGATCATTCTCTGACAGTAGCTGATCATAAAGCAACAAGGCCTGATCCGAGAACTCATCAAGATGTGCATCCGCAAAGGCCTGCAGGATGACATCCATCTCTTTGATGCCGCGCCGCATGGATCGCATGCGCAGGCGTTTGATCATGATTTCACGGGTCTCTGTCATCTCAATCCTTCAAGGCTGCGCGCAACCGTTTTTCAAGGCGACCGAGTTTTTCGCCCGATTGCGCGATCTGCCCGCGCAGCGCGCGCATTTCAACCAGCAAATCCTTTACATCAGTGCTCATCATGTTGCCTTCATCCGGCGCTTCTGGCCCCTCACCTTCACCCGTCAAAAGCCAGCTCATCGAGACGCCGATGATACCGGATAGCATCTGCAAACGATTGGCGCGTGGTTCTTTGAGGTCATTTTCCCACGCCCGAATAAGGGACACTTTAACACCCAGCTTTTCTGCCAGTTTTTGTTGATCCAACCCCGCAGCATCACGCGCACCTGCCAAGCGATCACCAAAGGTTGCCGTCTCTGCACCGTACCAGTCTTCATTCTGTGCCATCTTGCCATCCTTCAATTGCTTGCCATTCAACCTGTGCGCGTTCTATGTCACAGGCACCGCGTATTTACCATTGGATGACCTGATGACCTTTCTTTCTGCGACACTCGACCGCGTCAAACCGTCCCCCACCATCGCTGTGACAACCAAAGCGGCAGAACTCAAGGCCGCAGGCCGCGATGTGATTGGCCTTGGCGCAGGCGAGCCTGATTTTGATACGCCCCAGAACATCAAAGACGCCGCCGTCGCCGCGATTGCGGCAGGCAAGACGAAATATACGGCCGTCGATGGCATTCCAGAACTGAAAGAGGCGATCTGCGCCAAGTTCAGCCGCGACAATGATCTACCCTATGAACCATCGCAAGTCACCGTGGGCACCGGTGGCAAGCAGGTGCTTTATAACGCTTTCATGGCGACATTGAACGCCGGTGATGAGGTGATCATTCCTGCACCCTATTGGGTCAGCTACCCAGATATGGTGCTGCTGGCGGGTGGCACGCCTGTGACAGTGGAGGCCTCGCTTGAGGCCAACTTCAAGATCACGGCAGCCCAGCTAGAGGCCGCGATTACCCCCCAAACCAAATGGTTCCTGTTCAACTCTCCGTCCAATCCAACCGGGGCGGGCTATAGCTGGTCAGAGTTGAAAGAGCTAACCGATGTGCTGCTGCGCCACCCTCATGTGTGGATCATGACGGATGATATGTACGAACATCTGGCCTATGGGAACTTCAAGTTCTGTACGCCCGCACAGGTCGAACCGCAGCTTTACGACCGGACATTAACGGTCAACGGTGTATCCAAGGCCTATGCAATGACAGGTTGGCGGATCGGCTATGCCGCCGGGCCAGAACGGCTGATCAAGGCAATGCGCAAGGTGCAGTCACAGTCAACCTCAAACCCCTGTTCGGTCAGCCAGCATGCGGCGGTCGAGGCGCTGAACGGCACGCAGGATTTCCTTGCACCCAACAACACCCTTTTCGAACGCCGCCGCGATTTGGTCGTGTCCATGCTGAACAAGGCGCCCGGCATCGTCTGCCCGCAGCCCGAAGGCGCGTTTTATGTCTACCCCTCGATTGCCGGCTGCATTGGTAAAACCTCAGCAGCGGGCACTGTCATCGACAATGACGAGGTCTTCGCGACCGCCCTTTTGGAAGAAACCGGGGTCGCCGTCGTCTTTGGTGCGGCCTTCGGCCTCAGCCCCAATTTCCGCGTCAGCTATGCCACCTCGGACGCCGCACTCAAAGAAGCCTGCGAGCGGATCATCATGTTCTGTGAAGGGCTGACATGACGGACCTGCCAGAGCTTTACTTTCGCATTCGCGACAATGGCGCGGCAGTTTTTCGGATCAACACCGAAAACCGCGAACGGCGGATCGAGATGGACCAGATCGCCGTGGTGAACACTAACCGGGGTGATTACAAAGCGCAGGGCGACAATACGCTAAGTGCTGCAGAAGAAGCCGCAATCAATGACTGGATGCAGACGCGGCTGGCAGTGTTGGCTGCGCGCGATGTAGATGACATTCACCGCGCCATTGATCACCTGAATCTAACAGCCCAATGGGCGCAGGCCAAGGCGAGTGATGCCCAGCTAGATCAGATCACCGATGATTTACTAATGGCGATGCACGATCTGCGCAGCGTGCTGGTGCGCAAAAAGGCAGATCGGGCGGCGCGGGGCTAGGTCAAAAAATGCAGGACAGCGCGTATCGCTGTCCGGCCCGTTTCACATCTTAGGTATACCTAGTGATTGCTGTGGTCCATCTCGCTATGGTCCATACCACCATGGCCCTCCATCGTGCGCTTTTCCACATTGAAAGTCACATCAAGGCGGCCTGCATTTTCGAAGATCAATGTTGCAGGCACTTCCTCGTCCACTTCAAACGGATCACCGCCAAGACCCATGAACATCACATGCAAGCCACCCGGCTGCAGCGTGATGCTTTCACCTGCGGGAACGACAATGCCGTCTTCCAATTGCATCATGCGGGCAACGTCACCATCCATCTCTGTGGTGTGGATTTCGACACGGGGGAAGTCAGCCTCAACCGCCACAAGGCGATCATCCGTGCCGCCCGCGTTGGTGATGGTCATAAAGCCACCCGCCGTCTGTGCGGTCTGGGCGGTTTCAAAAGCCATAGGATGATCGACGACAAGATCGCCAACTTTGTATTCATGCGCGCTTGCGGTACTTGCAAAGGCGCAAAGGGCAGCAATGGCTGCGTAAGACATCGGTTTCATATTCGGTCTCCGGTGTGGGCCACTTCGGGCCACAGGTGTTTGATCAATTCAGGTTGGAAAGGATCAAACCACCGGGGGTGCGCGAACCGGGCAAGACAGGTTGATGACTTGGGCAGTGGGGGCGACAGCCGCGATGATCTGTCCTTGCAAAAGGCTGGCATTAATCGCCGGCAGACCAGCAGTTCCACTGACTGGTACCACGGCCCCATCCATCAGACGGCAAGCGTCACAGGTGTCATAGCCACCAGCACCAAATCCGCCCTGACCACAAAGATCATCAAGTGCACCACCGGCTGCAACATAGGCCAGCAGGCTTTCGTCAGCCTCTGAGGCTGCAACGCGATGCCCAAAGCCTGATCCCGTCATCGCAACAGCGATGGCCAGAATGACAAAAAGACGCGCGAATGGAATGATCAGACGGTGCATAACAACTTTGATATAGACCGCGTGCCTGACCCGCGCCAGACCCGAAATGCGTGGCTGTCTGTCAGCTGCGCCCTAACAAGGCACCATGCGTGGCTCGGGCCTGTCAACGCGGCACAGATCGCAAATACGCACCGCCTCTGTAATACCCATCAAGGCCAGTTGCTGAAAGCTTGGCAAAGCAAAGGGGTCGGCGGTGCTGTAATCAACCTGATACCCAAGATCTTCGAACGACGCGATGGACATCCGGCTGAGCGGGCGATCCGCGCCGGACAAAAAGCCTGTCAGCAGCTCATCCCCGAAAATCAGCTCGCGCCAATGCCCCTCGCGTGTCCCTTCCCCACCGGTATTGGCAATCGGCACAAAGGGGCCGTCATCAGACATCAATGCCTCAAATTCACGCGCAGCGGCAGGGCCAGTAAAGCGTGGGTCGTTTGTACCACTGGCCGCGATCAACCCGTTCATCGTCCACAAAGTGCCGAAGCCCAGAACATGCGCCATCTCGTGTAGGATTACATCGGCAAAGCTACCCTCGGCCTCCAGCTTGGATATGTCTGCGTCATCAAACTGCATGATCCCAGTGACAGGCAATCCGGTGTCTTCGCGCAGTGCTGTTGGCCCTGCTTGGCCAAGAACACCAGCGGGTCCATCAATCGTTTCGATACTCGCTTCGATCAACAGTCCGGTTAATGTTTCGCCATCAACATCCAAAGGATCAAAGGCAGTGTTCAACACATTATCCCAGCGCCGGGCTGAGGTCTCAAACACCTCACGACGCGCGGCGGACATATCGCCGGTGAATTCAAGCGTTATCATGCTCTTTCTCCTTTGACTACAAGACTAGATGCAACGTGGCCCCAGTCACACCTATCCAATGCCGGTCGCCCGCATCGTGCAAGATATTGCCGGAAAGCTAGACTGCCTGCGGCAAGGGCCTGCCTTCATCCCAAGCAATAATGTTGTCCAGCGCCATCTGGCCCATGGCAACACGCACCTCTAACGCGGCAGTGCCCAGATGGGGCAAAAGAACGACGTTTTCCATGGCGCGAAAGGCGTCTGGTACGATGGGTTCCTTGGCAAACACATCAAGGCCCGCACCAGCAATCTGGCCAGACTGCAAGGCAGCGATCAGCGCATCCTCATCCACCACGTCACCACGCGCGATATTAACGAAAATACCTGTGGGCTTCATGGCGGCAAAAGCATCGGCGTTGATCAGATGCGTATTGGCAGCACCGCCGGGCACAGTGACAACAATAATATCGCAGGCGCCCATAAGCTCCGCCATGGTGTCGACCTGCTCTGCCGGGAAATCCACCTTCTTTTGCGAGCGGTTGAAATACTTCACCGGCATCTCAAACCCAAAGTGGCAACGGCGTGCAACCGCCTGCCCGATCCGGCCCATGCCGACGATACCGACGGTCTTGCCTGTCACATGGGTGCCCAGCATGGCGGTCGGTCCCCAACCGCCCCATCTGTCAGCACGCACGAGGCGCTCCCCCTCACCAGTGCGGCGGCAAGTGGACAGGATCAGGGTCAAACCAATATCGGCGGTCGCATCGGTGACGACATCCGGGGTGTTTGAAACAGCGATGCCCGCTTTGGCTGCCGCATCGACATCGATATGGTTATAGCCGACACCAAAATTGGCCAGTACGCCACAACGCGTTTCACCGGTAAAGGCCTCGGCCCCGAATTGATCACCCAAAGTGGGCAGGATCGCGTCATAATCGCGCAAGGCAGCCGCAGCTTCTGCCACGGTCAACCCCACGGCGGTGTCGCGCACGGTTACGTCATAACGCGCATGTGCCACGTCCAAATTAGCATCGGGCAGAACCCGCGTGATCAACAGCTTTTTCAATGCAAACGTCCTCCAACAGGCACTGGCTGGTCGGGTCCAACCAAAACAACCTCGCCATTTTCATCTGGCATGCCAAGGACCAGTACCTCGGACATGAACTTGCCGATCTGGCGGGGCGGAAAGTTGACCACAGCCATCACCTGACGCCCCACAAGAGTTTCCGGCCGATAGTACGCCGTAATCTGCGCCGAGGTTTTCTTTTCGCCAATGTCATCGCCAAAATCGATCCATAGCTTGATCGCTGGCTTGCGCGCCTCTGGATAGGGTTCAGCGCGCAACACCGTGCCGACCCGGACGTCCACCTTCAGAAAATCATCAAAGCTGATCTCACTCATTGGCCAACTCACGCGACCGATCTGCCGCAGCGGCGACCGCACGGCGCAACAGCGGTGGAAACCCGGTTTCAAAGTCCATCAAGACCTCAAGTGCGGCCTGCGTTGTGCCATTGGGCGAGGTCACATTGGCGCGCAATTGAGCAGGGTTCACATCCTCATGTTGCGCCAGTTCGCCTGCACCTGCGACTGTCGTTTTCGCCAGTTGCATGGCAAGATCAGCAGGCAGTCCCTCGGCCATGCCCGCCGCCGCAAGCGTTTCGATCAGGTGAAACACATAAGCCGGACCAGAGCCGGAAACAGCCGTGACCACATCCATCTGATCTTCACTGTCCAGACGGGCAACATCCCCCACAGAAAGCAACAGCGCTTCAGCCAGATTCATTTGATCAGCGCTGACAACATCATTTCCGATCATTGCCGTCACCCCACGGCCAATGGCGGCAGGGGTATTCGGCATGGCACGCACAATGGGGGTCTTTTCACCAAAAGCGTCCGCAAAAGTTGCAATCGGTGTACCCGCGGCAATTGAAATCACAAGTGTTTTGCCATCACCCAGTGCCTTCACGTCGGGCAAAGCATCTTGCATCATCTGAGGCTTGACCGCGACAATCAAAACAGCAGGGTTTTTGGGCAGCTTGCCACCAATCTGCACACCTTGCTCTTTCAGCCAGGCCGAGGGCTTGGGGTCAATCACCAAAACGGACAAGGGCGGCAAGCCTGTTCGCAGCCACCCTCCCAGCATGGCAGAGCCCATTTTGCCACATCCCAGCAAAACCAATCCACGTTCTGCAACATCGGTCATATTCATGAAAACTCACCTCTTGAAACTCAGGAAAGGGTATCGAAACGGCTGACCAGTTGGAAGATACGTTTTGCTGGATACAGGCCGAAACTGGTTAAAAGCCGCATCTGTATGCAGACAGATTAGCGGCAGCGGATACTGCCTGACGTTGAGTTAAGCAAAAGTCAATAAATTGACAAATTTTGAACATGATTGACGCCGGTCACCCGTCATAAACCGATCAGGAAATCTGTTATGATTCCCTGTTTATTCCAGTTTTTTCATCCCACTAGACATAAAGCATGACACCCACGCCCACGCAGAAGGGTTGCTTGCATGCATACCAGAGGAACTCAGATGAACCACTCTCTTCGTCTCAGCACCGGGCTTATCGCGGCCCTCTTTGCGGCACCAATCACGTCAGCCTACGCAGACGATACGCGCGTGATCCCCTTTTCACCAACGCAAGAGGAAAATGCCGCGGAACGCATCAACTTCTCTGGTATGTTGCGCATGCTGTCACAGCGCATCCCGGCAGCGGCATGTCACGTAGATCGCGGCATCGAAATAGCGACGGCAAATGCACTTCTGGAAGAGGCGACGACGACCTTCGAACAAATCCTCGCGGCACTTGAATTTGGTGATGCAGATTTGAACATCAACGCGGCAGAAACCCGGCGCAAATCGCTCGTGCGCATTCATGAGCTGCGCCAGAAGTGGGATCCTTTCAAAGCCGCTGCAGACGCCGTGAGTGCTGGAACCGCGACAGAAGCCGACATCAACTATCTACTGACCGAAAACATGGCGCTTCTGGCGGCGGCACAGCTATTGGTTGAAGAGCTTGTCAAACAATACGCAAACCCAAATGCAGCCACACAGGCCAGCTTGATGATGGTCGATATCTCCGACCGTCAGCGGACGCTGACGCAACAGATGTCTAAAGATACCTGCATCGTCGGCAGTGTGTACGAAACGCCTGATACTCTGACGACACTTGAAGACACAGCAACTCTCTTTGAAACGTCGTTGGAAGCCTTGCGCTTTGGCATGCCCGCCGTCGGCATCGGGTCACCGCCAACGCCAGAAATTGAGGACGGCCTCGAGACCGTTCTAAACGATTGGACCAACGTCAAACCACTGATCACGGAGGTCCTTGATGGCGGTACTCTCACCACCCAAGAACAGACGATCACGTTTACCTCACTCAATGCGACGATGGCCGATATGAATGCAGTTGTCGCGTTATACGCCGGCACGGCGCGGCCAAATTCCTAAAACGCGGGCATTGCTTTTGCAAAAAACCAATAGAAAGAAACGCAGGCCGCAATGTGGCCTGCGCCATCAGTCTCTTTGGGCAATCAGACATATGGGTCTTAGTGGCTAGGTCGGTTTCTGGATTGGTGATGCGATTTCAACGATACACCCGTCCAGATCACGCACATAGGATACGGACTGGCCCCAGGGCTTCAGACTTGGGGCGCTGACGGGACGACAACCGTTGGACAACGCACGATCATAGGCCGCTGCAACGTCATCGGTGACAAAGCAAATCTCCCATCCAGCCGCAGGTCCTTTGGGGTCATTTGGCAAAATCGCCAGCCCGTTCATTTCAGCCGCCTCATTGCCCGCAAAGGCAAGAACGGTTTCACCGGTCTCCATCTCTCCATATAGATTGCTTTCATGGATGAAGCGCTGTTGCAGACCAAAGGCGGCTTCATAAAAGGCAATCGTTTTAGGAACATCCGCGACGTATATGATTGTGTATCCAAGTTTCATGGCTGTTGTTTACACCAGAACCCACCAGCAATCTTGAACAAATCGGACTTATTGTGGAAACAACTGCGGTAGCGTCAGATCCGGCGGCACTCTGGACGGGGCAAAGCCGCCAAACCGGCCAAAAGCACGCGTCATATGCGCATGATCTGCATAGCCCCCCTCAAAGGCCGCGGCTGTGATCGGCAACCGCGCGCGGGTGATCAGACCCAGCGTGCGGTGAAACTGGATAAGTTGGGCGTATGTTTTGGTGCTAAGCCCCGTATTGGCGCGAAACAGGCGGTTCAGTTGACGGGTGGAACAGGACAGGAACCCGGCAAGCGTCGTCATCCGAATGCGTCCACCAGAGGCATGTAAAACGTCCAGCGCGCGGGTCAGGCGGGTATCGACAGACTGCGCGGTATGGTCCAGCACCAGAGGCGCAATTTCTTTGAGCGTCAGATGACGCCCATCCAGTTCGGCAAGCGGGGGGACCAGATCAATCGCCTCTTGCCCGCGCAAAACGGTGTCGGTTGCCTGGGCCATGGCACCTTTCCAAAGGGCAGCACCACTTTCAGGCCGCAAGCGCAGTCCAAACCACTGATCACCCGCATCATAAGACACAGTATAGGCACGCGTTGCGGGCCCGGTGATAATCGGCGTGACTGTTTTGGGGGTATCACGATGGTGCTGCACAATCACATCGCAACGCCCATCAGGCAGGACAATACTGCGGCCCGGCGCATCAGCGGCAAAGGACCAGACCGCCTCAACCCGGCGCGTGGCCAGTGGCGTGACAATGACCTCGTGATATCCGATAGGTATGGGGATCAGGGTCTGTCCGTGATCGGAACGGCGCGCAGGGGGGCGTTACGCCCGCCCGTAGGCGCCACCAATTGCAACCTGCACCGCCTCTTCAGCACTGCGATCAGCCCAAGTGACCAGTTGGATCGCTGGGTAATATTGCTCGCAGGCTGCCACAGCCGCCCCGATCATTGTATCAATCTGATTGGGTCCCGCGACCTGATCACCCGTCAGCATCAAACCATAGCGATACACCATCAACTGTTGCTCATCCCACCAAGTGAATGCGCCCGCCCAACAGCGGTCGTTGATCACGTTCAGCGTCTCGTAAAGTGCCGGCATCCGCTCAGCGGGTGGCTCCATGTCGAAGGTGCAGATCAGGCGCAATGTCTCATCATAGGCCGACCAGGCCAGCGTGATGGAATAAGTGCGCCACTGGCCCTCAACAGCCATTGCGATTTGGTCGTCGTGGATGCGGTCAAACTCCCACGCGTGGTGTTCTGCGATGTGTTCCACCAGATCAATGGGGTGAAGATCATCAGCCTCAAGGTAATGTTCGGACAATGCCATATGCTCGGCCTCACTGCGTTGGCGCATGGGTCATGGCAGTGCCCAAGCGCTAGGTGCCTGCTCTAGGGGCGGTGTTGTTCACCGTTCTCCCCTACTAGATATCGTGGCCCAACAGAGGCGCATCTGTAAAGCGATTTCTTGGGGATAAGTGACAGATCGGGAAAGTTTCATGTGGATTGTTGTAGCGCGACAGTAAGTTTTGCAGTGCGAAACAGTTAAAGTTGCAGCAGAGCGTTTTTCGGTTCTCACGCAAAAAACCGTTCAAATCTAAGAGACGTTACGGACGGTTAAAAGGCCTTTAAATGGACCTTAAAAGGCTGAAGGCCGCCCGATCCAATTACTCTCCGATGCGGACAATCTTGTCAGTAGCGATTGGTTTCCGACCACCTCGGTACCGCCAAGTTGGCTGGACCAGACCTTCATCAGCCATCTCTACTATCACATCACCGAGTTCAGATCGCTTTAGGAAGAGTTGTTGTTGCGCTTTGGCGGCGACCTTTCCAAAAGCCAGACCAGCTGGTGACTCAGAAAGCACTTCATGCAGAACGGATCGGGCTATCAAGAGGTGCTTCTTTCTAGTCTTTAGGTAGGGCCCTTCAATCTCCAACTCCCCCATCATGTCATCAAATAGATCTGGCCCAGCCTTTCTTGCTTTCTTGGCAAAACGAGTTCGGTCGTGCTCAGACAGTGCGCCAAACTCCGCGGTGCGCATGACATCCATCCCTTCAAAATGGTTCGTGGCATAGGCCAAATTAAAGTGAATCTCGTTCTTGTCCGGGTTATGAATGGGTGAGTACCCGGCGAACTTATAGCCCAGATCGCCCCTGAGCATTCTGAGATACTCGCTTTCGACGGTCTCAATCGACAACCCGGTGTCCAGTAGAAATTGAGCCCTCTTCGGGCCGACCAATTGGATGAGTGCCCGCTCTCTGTCTTTGTGTTCGCCAGAGACAAAACGTTCGATAAAGGACCGCATGACGTTGACAATGACTTCGCTGGAACGGCCTTTGAAGTGCTGCAAAGACGATGGTGGGAAACCCGTGTAGCCTGTGGGATCTACAAAGAGGAGCTGAAACTTGTGGTCCGCCGCACGGCTAATATCAGCAGCATTGTTGGCAAACTCGCCGTTGAAGGTTTCCACTTTGATCAACGGATAGAGACTTCTGGTGCGCTGAACAAAATCCTCCAGAAGAGCGAACGACTTTGCATTTCGTTCATTGAAGATGCAGCGAATGCGTCTGTTGTTGGGCTGATGCTTTCGTGCACGGGCGACTTTGGACAACGTGCTCATGGCGACACCTATTGAAGTATCTGTGAGATTGGCCGTGTCGTGGTTTTCCCAAGGACCAGAGAAGCCATCTATGAAATCGATGCTTTCCCACTGAGATAGTATCTTGTTTGCGAATGGCACCATGTACCGTTTCAGTATCTCGTGCTTGGCTAGGCTCTGCTCCCTGCCTTGGTACCGCTCGTCCAAAAAACTATCTCCATCGGATAAATGAAGAGATGTTATGCAGAGCGAACAACCTTCGGCAACCCATCATGCAACTCTCCGTTGAGTCTTCGACCAGCTGTCTTCTTTCCGACACGAAACATTGGCGTGCCGTCATCTACCACCGACTCAGCAGGTTTGGACTTAGTCAACAGATTGATCCCATCCCCAGGTGCCCAATCGCCCCACTGCTTAAAGTGAAATGCTGTTTCTGTTCGCATGCACTGTGCATGAAGATCGGTAAACCATTTGGGTGAAGCAGGTCGCGCCTTGGGCCCGCTCTCACCGCCGGTGATGACCCAATCGATGGTCGTTTCTAACCATGGCTCAATCTCAAGCGGCCCCAACAGAGGCTCCGCCGAAATGAAGCGCACCTTAGCGGGAACCGCTTCTATATATGGCAGCAACTCCTCAGCACGCTTCTGCAACTCGACCGTAGTGCCCAGCCAAACATTGTCAGGCCATTCAGTGTCCCACCGTGCCAGCCGACGGACATTTTGCGGGCGCTTTGTAAGCAAAAGCCAGTCTAGGTTTGGGGTTGCCTCAATAAGATCAAAAAGTCGATCCCGATGCGGTATCAACTCGTCGCGATCCTCAAAGACATCAGCCATCGACGCACAGAACACCCGCGGGCGTTCGTTTGATTTGGCTGCGTCACGGTTCCACTTGAGAGGCTGTCTCCAATGGGTGTCGCTTAGCAACCTGCGCTCAGGCCTCGGTCCCCAAACCTTCTGACCAACACGCTTTGCCCATGCTTCAGCGTAACAGTGTTTGCAGGCTTCCGAGACTTTGGTGCATCCCCACCAGGGGTTAAAGGTGTGCGTGGTCCATTCGATTTTTGAATTCGCGCCCATGATGCACCTCCGGTTGTGAAGTGTTCTCGCATAGTTCCGACACGTTTGAAAGTGTCTGGTTAGCCGACAGATCAAAGCCACACATACCAGTCGCTCCCATTGAAGATGCCGAAACGCGAAGGATATTTAGTCACCATTTAAAGAGTAGTTAAACGGTTTCCGGCAGTTCTTTGATTAGGGTGAATTTCGGGGCGGAAATCAGCTCAAATGTGACTTGTTGGTTCGGATCGGTGTCGTTCAGCACTCGGAAGCCGAACTGGATGAAGACCTCGGTCGGCTCTGGCACCGAGATGCAGGATCGCACGATGTCGTTCATCCGGCCGAAGGTCTGGCTTGCATCCGAAAAGAAGAAGGTGGCGGAGTTTTCGGCTAGACCGTAGAAGTTCGATGCGGGCTTGGGATGCTCAACGCCGCCCCCGTCCTGAAGGGACATCGACACTGAGCCGCGCAGTTGCTGGCCAACCGTTCCGGCGGTTGCGACACGCGCCTGAATGGTGGCCTCGACGTTATAGTCAAACACCTTGGCAGCACCAACAGAGGCGTCGGTACAAGCCGCCGCCGAGACACCGCAAGCAGAACAGATCAGCGCATCGACGCAGAGCTTAGAAGTCACCGTAGACGATAGCTTTGCTGCGACTGGCCTCCAATGGAATAGCAACGGCGCAGAAATTTTCATCCGGTACCGTCCCGTCATGGAAAACGGCGAAATGTACATCTGCGGAGCATATAGCAACCGTGGGGGATCAATCTTCTCGCGTCTAGGACGTCAGGCCGTCAACGGCTCCACTGTCAAAATGAATGGCGACACCATCATGCGAGGGGTTGGTTTCTTCAACGTCGTATCAAATGCAAACCGTGAAGCCGAACTTGTCGGAACAACGGCGTTCTGCCGCAACACTGGCCTGTCGCCAAGCAGAGAAGAGTTCGCGACGGTTCAGATTGATGTGCCAACAGGCCGATATCGTATTCAAAGGTAAGGCATGAAGTTGGGATGCCAGTAGATGGGCCTTGTTCAAAGCCTCAACTGACGCATGAAATGCAATAAAGTTGAATTGCTTTGGGCGGCTGTGCGTCGCATTAATTAACGCAAAGAGGAGCATCCCACATGAACACTGACCTTCTGAAACGTCTTTGCGAAATGCCCGGCGTGCCCGGCCACGAAGAACGGGTGCGTGATCTGATCACATCCGAAGTGAAAGGGCTATTCGACGCGATTGAGACCGATCCCATGGGCTCCCTCCTCTGTCGCCGCGATGCGAAGACGGAGGACGCACCCAAGATCATGCTCCTCTGCCATATGGATGAGATCGGCTTTCTGGTCAGCCATATCGACAAGAACGGCTTTCTCTACGTCCTGCCTGTGGGTGGCTTTGATCCGCGGAACCTCTTTTCCCGCCGCGTGCTGGTCTGCACCGATGACGGCGATTTCAAAGGGGTGATGAACCCCGGCGGCAAGCCCGTGCATATTTCCTCCCCCGAGGACCGCAAAAAAATCCCTGAGGTCGGTGAATTCTTCATCGACCTTGGCATGGGCAAGGCCGCGCATGATGTCGTCAAGGTTGGCGACTATGTGGTGATGGACGAACCCTTCCTTGAGATGGGGGATAAGTTGGTATCCAAAGCGCTGGACAACCGCATCGCCTGCTGGCTGGGGATCGAGGCGATCCGGGCTTTGGGCGACAAAGGGCGCGGCGCGGAAATCCACGTGGCCTTTACGACGCAGGAAGAGGTCGGCTTGCGCGGCGCACGCACATCATCCTTCGCCATACAGCCTGATATCGGGCTGGGGATCGACGTGACCCTGTCCTGCGACACGCCGGGGATACCGGGCAAAGATGTGACGACGACGCAAGGCGAAGGCTTTGGGCTGCATGTACGCGATGCGTCCTTCATCGCAGACAAAGGGCTGGTGCAGGATATCGAAGCGCTCGCCATCAAACACAAGATCCCCTACCAGCGCACGATGCTAGCCTCAGGCGGACAAGACGGGGCAGCCGCACAACAAGCCGCCGCAGGCGCGCGGGCGGTGGGGATCACGGTGGGGACACGGTATATCCATACCGTGACCGAGATGATCGCAAAGGATGACCTGCAAGCGGCGCTGGATATTTTAGTGGCGTATTTGGGGGAGTTTTAGGGGTAGGATTGGTGATTTCAGCCATCGCGGCGTTTGCGATATTAGAGTTGGGTGAGATCACCAATCCTAAGCTTACTGTTAACTCCCCTCTCCTAAACAGCCTGCAATGTCGAACTCGATTGGCAGGCGACGGAAGAAACCAGGCGCGATGGCGGTGATGCCGAAGTCCACGCTAGTTAGATTCTCACTGCGCGATACTGTCCCGTCGCACTTTTCGAACGTTCTTGAGAAGGTAACGCTGTTATCAGGATCAATACTATACACTGTTATCATATTTTGATTGTTGTTCAGATTATCGAAGCCACGCATATCGAGGTTGAATGCATGTATTTTCCGAACTTCCCTGATGTCGGAAGTTACTGTAATCTTTCGATTACCAACGCTCGGTGATAAGTGCGGATTGTTACAGGTATTCATCGGTCGTGCTATTACCGTCAAAAGGCATTGATCAATCTCCATTTCGACCATGGTGTTTTCAACGCGTACAGGCTCATCGTGCGCCTCCACAATATCAGCCAGCGAAATCACGTTTTCATCATTGCCTTGAGCCAGAATGAAAGGGCTGGTCGCGATGCAGCCCGTTACTAATATCCAATAAAACGGCTTCATATTGATCTATCCTCGACGCTCGTACCAATGCTTCGTGTATCAAAAGCATTCACTAGAGGATTGTCGGGCGCCGCTAAACAGCAGCCTGCATTGTCCCAATGCAAATTTAGTGTCGACTCGCTCTCAGGCGCACCCATCACAAACTCACCCAAAGGCAGTTCGATCATCTCAGGACAAACATCGCAGTCCTTGAACTGATCAAATGGGGCCGCGGTCGCCAATGATGCCGCGCAAAACAAAAACGGCACCGCAAGCACGGCACCGTTTATGATATTGTTCAGGTTTAAATGATCGCCTCGCGCCAAGGGAGGGCTTAAGCCTCGCCCTTAAACTTCGCGATCATCTCATCCAGATCAATCCCAAGGCCATCCAGCATCGACAGATCAAAACCCTTTTCTTCGATCATCGCCTTCACGCCCTCAACATCGAGGTTTTCCAGCATAGAGGGGTCGATCCCCAGTTCTTCCATCTTTGCACCAAGGTCAAAGTCACCACCAGCGCCGCCCATCAGGCCCGCCGCTTTGCCCATCATATCACCTAGTCCCATTGTCGTTCTCCTTGTTGTGGGGCGGGGGTTTCCCCGCCTATTTGTTATCCGTGTCGGGGCAGGCCCCGACCTACTTCTTACCTTCCAACGCTGCGATCCTTGCCGCAAGCGCTTCGTTTTCTTCACGGGCTTTCTGCGCCATGGCGCGCACGGCATCAAACTCTTCGCGGGTCACGAAATCGCGGTCGGCCAGCCAGCGGTCCATCATGGATTTCATCGCGGTGTTCGCCTCGTCCCGCGCCCCTTGTGCCACGCCCATCGCGTTGGTCATCAGTTGGCTCAGGTCATCGAAAATCTTGTTGTTGCCTTGCATGGGTCTCTCCGAAATAGCTTATAACATATATGGGCTTTGCCGTCACATCACACAACCCGACACATCCGGTTGACTTTGCCGCACCCGCAGACAAGGAATGCACCCATGTTTGCAGCCATCCCCTTCCCCGATATCTCACCCGAGATTTTCTCGTTCACCGTCTTTGGACGCGAGATCGCGCTGCGTTGGTATGCGATGGCCTATATCGTGGGGATCGCGATTGGCTGGCAGTTGATCAAACTGGCGCTGAACCGGCCGCATCTGTGGGGCAATGGGCCGCCGATGAAGGTGGCGCAGTTGGAAGACCTGCTGACCTATATCGTCGTCGGCGTCATCGGTGGCGGGCGTCTGGGCTATGTCTTCTTTTACAAACCCGCCGACTTCCTGGCCGCCCCGTTTGATATCTTCAAAATCTGGGAAGGCGGGCTGTCATTTCACGGTGGTTTCCTCGGTGTCGTCGTCGCGGTCTATCTGTTCAGCCGTCGCCACAAAGTTCCACTGCCCGATCTGGCCGATATCATCGCCGTCGCAGCAACCCCTGCGGTGCTGTTGGTGCGCGTCGCGAATTTCATCAATGCAGAGCTTTGGGGGCGTCAAACCGATGTACCTTGGGGGGTCATCTTCCCCGGTCAAGCCGCACAAGCCTGCGCGACCGCCCTCGAACCCTGCGTGCGCCACCCCTCGCAACTCTATGAAGCAGGCCTTGAAGGGTTACTTCTCGGTACAATTCTTATACTTCTCGCCTTCCGCTTTAGCGCACTCAAGAAACCGTGGCTTCTGTCCGGCGTCTTCTTCATGGGCTACGGCATCGCCCGCTTCCTTGTTGAGTTCGTCCGCCAGCCTGACGCGCAATTCGTCAGCCCCGGCAACCCGCTGGGCCTGGCATTCCACATTGATGGCTTTGGCCTGACCATGGGGCAAACTTTGACCCTGCCGATGATCCTTGTTGGCCTTACAGTCGTCGTCATGGCCGCGCGCCGATGACCGCATTGGGTGATCTTCTGGCCGCACGGATCGCCCGAACCGGCCCGATCAGCCTTGCCGATTACATGACCGATTGTCTGATGCATCCAGAGCATGGGTATTACGCAACACGCGACCCCTTTGGCGCGGCGGGTGATTTCACGACGGCACCCGAAATCAGCCAAATGTTCGGCGAACTTATCGGCCTGTCACTCGCGCAAGCATGGATGGATCAAGGTCAGCCCAAACACATTACGCTAGCCGAGCTTGGGCCGGGCCGCGGCACATTGATGGCCGATGCCTTGCGCGCCACCAAAGCGGTGCCAGGATTTCATGCAGCACTTACCGTCCACCTTGTCGAAGCCTCGCCGATCTTGCGCGCTGAACAGGCCAAGCGGATCGCGGATGCGCAGTGGCATGACAGTATCGCAACCTTGCCCGACGCCCCGCTTTATCTGATCGCCAATGAATTCTTCGACGCCTTGCCGATCCGACAGTTCCTGCGTGACGGTGACGACTGGCGCGAAAAGATGATTGGTACGACCGATGGTCGGCTGAGCTTCGGCCTCTCCGCTGCGGCACCAATCGCACTGTTGGAGGGCCGGTTGGCCGATACAAAAGACGGCGATTTGGTTGAACATTGCGCAGGGTTGCCCGCCATCACATCAACCATCGGCGCGAAGATCGAAAGCCATGGCGGCTGTGCTGTGATCATCGACTATGGTGACTGGCAATCGCAAGGCGACACATTGCAAGCGCTGAAATCACAAGACCGTATAAATCCGCTGGCAACGCCAGGTGAAGCAGACCTGACCGCACATGTCGATTTTGCCGCCATCGCTGCAAACGCCGGCCCAGCGAAATTCAGCAGACTAACGCCGCAGGGCGTTTTCCTTGAACGGCTTGGCATCACCCAACGTGCACAAACGCTTGCCCAGAGCCTGTCCGGCGATGGGCTGACGTCCCATATCGCAGCACATCGGCGCTTGACCCATCCGGCGGAAATGGGCGACCTTTTCAAAGTGATCAGTATCTATCCGTCCACCGCCAATCCGCCACCGGGGCTAGAGCCATGACGCTCGACATTATCACCGACCCGCTTCTTGAAGGCATGCGACACGGGTTCTTCACCCGGTTGGGTGGTGCATCCTCTGGCGTGTTTTCGGGGCTCAATTGCGGCTACGGCAGTTCCGACCAGAAAGACATCGTTGCGATCAACCGGTCACGTGTTGCAAGCATTCTGGATGTTGCCACAGATCATCTGGTGGGCGTGCATCAGGTTCATTCCGCAGATGCGATCACCGTGACCACACCCACCACGTCAACACCAAAGGCCGATGCGCTGGTCACCGCCCAGGAAGGGATTGCCCTGTCGATCCTGACAGCGGATTGCCAACCGGTACTTTTCGCCGACACCAAGGCGCGAGTGATCGGGGCTGCGCACGCGGGATGGAAAGGCGCATTGCACGGTGTGCTGGAAGCCACGGTCGCCAAGATGGAGGGGCTGGGCGCATCCCGCGACAACATCGCGGCGGTGATCGGACCATCGATCAGCCAACCCAACTATGAAGTCGGACCAGAGTTCCGTGATAGCTTTGTTGCCGCAGACGCCAGCTTTGATCGGTTCTTTCTGCAAGGGCATGATGACAGATTCCACTTTGATCTGCCGGGTTTTGGCCTCTACCAGCTACAGCAAAGTGGCATCAAATCAGCATCATGGACGCATCACTGTACCTATGCCGATCCAAAACGATTCTTCAGCTATCGTCGGTCCGTGCACGAAAAGCAGGCTGACTACGGACGGCTGATTGCGGCAATCAGGCTCTAATCGCGCGCTGTTTAACTAAATGAGGCAAGTCCTGCCTCGGTTTGTTAACCTATGCAGGCCCCAATCACCCCACAACGATATCATTTATGTTTTATATCAGTGCCTTATTCCATTTCCTGAGGGTTAACGGTCTTGTCTCAGTGTTTTTTTGAAATCGCCAAAATCTCGCCAGTTTGATCCAGCAATCTGATTTCAATCGCGGCCAACAACGGTTGCAGTCAAAAAAAGAGGTATCACAATGAAAAGCCGCTGGCAGAAATCGCTTGAAGCCGCCGTCGCAGAATATGACACCCCGATGCCATGGGCACGCGGTGACATTCGCAAAGCCATGATCGCACGCCGTGAAATGCAGGCGAATGATGACGCAAAGCCAAGCGCTGCGATCATACGCAGCGCCTGATCGATATTCGATGCTGTCCTGCGCCATTGCAGGGTCGCATGATCAAAGCAGGTGTTTCCACACATCAAGGCTGAACCTGTCTGTGTTGGGTCAGTATCTGGGCACATCGATCCGCATAGCTGTGACGCTATGTAATCCAAGGTAAATGTAATTATTGCGCAGTTGTTGTTGGTGGGACAGCAAACGACGTCAGACCCAAAGAGGCTTTCGCATGGAACCGTCACCTTCGTCCCCACACGCAATTGATATCTATAGCCAACAGATCAAACAAACCCCGGCCCAGCGCCAGCATGCCAAGACGCAAAGCGTCGATGTCGCACAGCGCAAATACGAGGTGATGTATCTGGATGCGCAAGGTCGCTTCAACGAATTCAACACCATTGCCCGCGCGCACCCCGCCTTTGAGGATGCTTTTGCCGCATTGGGACACAGCGCAATCGTACAAACACAAAACGGGCATATGTCCGTCGAAGATGTGCTTCCCGGAGATGAGATCCGCCTCTCTGATGGCAGTTATGAAGTGCTGCAATGGCGCGGCCGGATCACGCTGGGACCAACCCCTGCCGGTGTGACCAACGCCAAACAACCGATGATGACACGCATTACCGGCGATGCGCTTGGTGATAGCCGCCCCGCGCAAGATTTGGTCTTGGGGCCGTCGGCACGGCTGCTCCACCGCGCCACCGGCATTCGCAAGGTCACAGGTGCTGATGCGGCCTTTATTCCTGCCGCAGATTTCATTGATGGCAATACCGTCCTGGGTCTACAGCCTGCGGCGCCGGTCAGTGTGTTCCAATTTGGCTTTGACACACAGCGCAGCCTGATGGTGAACGGGCTAGAGATTGAAACCCTGCACCCCGGTTCCGCTTTCAACCTTGGACTGCGTGGTGATGCGCTGCGCGAATATCTTTCGCTTTTCCCACATAAGCGCGGGTTCGAGGACTTTGGCCTCATGCACCACCCACGCCTGCGGATGCGCGACCTAGAGCTGCTGAGCTAGATCTACCGGGGCGATTTTCACCGATCGCCCCCAGAATCGCCACAAAAGCAGCACCGCAGCGACGGCCAGCCCAATCACAAGGCCCGACCAAAGGCCGACCGCCCCAAAGCCAAGATTGAAGGCCAGCAGGTAACTCACAGGCAGCCCAATCATCCAATAGCTGACCGCGGCCATGACCATTGGCACTGTTGTATCTTGCACCCCGCGCAAGAGACCCAATGCAAGTACCTGCAACCCATCAACCAGTTGGAACAGGGCAGCTACCATAATCAGGCTTGCGCCAATGCGCAGCAACGTGGCCCGTTGAGGTTCATTGGGATCGATGAACAGCGATACCAGCGTTTCAGGCAAGGCCAGAAAAACAACCGACGTCAGAACAGCAAAAAGCGCCGACATCCCAATCGCCGTGATCCCGCCCCGACGCAAGGACAGCTCATCACGGCGGCCTAGCGCACGGCCCGCTCGCACAGTGGCCGCCTGACTGAACCCGATATGTACCATGAACGTCAGACTGGCCAATTGGATCGCGATACCATGGGCGGCAAGTTCAATCGCCCCAATCCACCCCATCATGACCGCTGAGGCACTAAAAAGTCCCCCTTCCGCAAGCGAGGTCAACCCAATCGGCCAACCCAGCATGAAGACGCGGCGCAGGATTTCGGCATCACTGCGCCAGAAATTCTTGAACAGTTCAAACTGCGGCAGTTTCCGATTGATATAGAGGACGAGGATCAGCACCGTAATCACATTGACGCTCAGCGATGCGATGGCGGCACCTTGAATACCCAGCTCTGGCATCCCGAAATTGCCGAAAATCAGCGCGTAGTTGATGAAACCATTCAGTACAGCCGTACCAATCGTCGCCCACAGGATAATCGCCGTGTGCTCCATTGCGGCCAAGAATGCTTTTAGCGTCCAGACCACCAGAGCCGGGATCATCTGCCAGATGATGATTTGCAGATAGATATGGGCCAAAGCCGCCACATCAGGGTCCTGCCCGATGGCGATCAAAATGTCCTCGGCCCAGAAAAACGGGATCGTCACACCAAGCCCGTAAAAGATCGATAGCCACAGCCCCATGCGTGTCACGCGACGCACCTGCACATCATCATCTTCTTCAGCCGCTGCCGCGACCAATGGGGTGACAGCCTGCGAAAATCCGGCACCGACGATGAAAATCACAAAAAACAGCGTCCCCGCGATGGTCGACGCAGCAAGTGCCGTGACATCGTACCACCCCAACATGACGGTATCGGTGATATGGATCGCAAACTGCGCCAGATTGCTTAAGATCAGCGGCAGTCCTAGCTTCCAGATCGCACGGCTGTGGTCTTGATATGTTTGTGCGACAGGCTCCATAGACAAAGGCTTAGGCCCGTTCCGCGCCCCGGTCCAGCGTAATCAGATGCTGCGCAACACCAATTGGCTGGCAAGGATCAGCACAACACCACCCGCCAAAATCTCGGCCCAGGCCAGCGTGCGGGCAACAGCGGCGTAACTGACCAGTTGCAAGGTGCTTTCGCGAAAGCCCACGGCAGCAAAGGCCACAAGTACGGTGATGCTGGCGGTGCCAAGCCCCATGATCAGCGCCCCGATGATACCGGCCCAATCAATCTCCAGGCGCCACGTCAGGATCAGCAAAAACAGCGCGCCGGTGCAAGGCCGCACCGCAATTGTTCCAACCACGATCAATGCATCGCGCCATGACCGCACTGTCTCGGCCTGCTCCAATGTCGGGCCGTGGGCGTGACCGCAAGAGCCGCAAACCTCGCCATGATGATGCGCATGCGCGTGCTTTGGGCGCAAATGCCGGATGCCACGCACGATCAGCCAAGCCCCAACAGCCCCAATAAACGCATAACTCAGCGGCGCCAGCACATCATCGGCAACGCCCGTCATCTGCGCGCGCCCCCAGCCGAACACAATAACCGCTGCATAGACAAGCGCGATGGCCGTCACCGCCTGCGCCAGTGACGCCCCAAGCGCCAAACCGGCCAAACGCCTTGCGGGCACACGTGTGCCTGCGCCATAGCCACCAATCACCAGCTTACCGTGGCCCGGCCCAGCTGCATGCACAAAACCGTAAGCAAAGCATAAGCCCCAGAGGGTCGCCAGCGCCCCCGGCTCACCCGCGCGCAATCCGCGCAAGGCAGCCGCAATCGCATTTTGGACATCGCGTTGCGCCCCCGTCGCAAACTGCGTGACCTGATCCGCCCCGCCAAAGATCCACAGCCAAAGCGCTACCGCGCCTAACCCGGCAAGGATCAAAGCGGGCCAGCGCATGTCACAACAATCGTATCGGCAAAAGCATCGCCAATTTCCGGGAAATACTCATCAGGGCCGATGGCATTGGGGTCCTGTCCGTCCGTCAAACGCGCCGCCAACGCATATGCTGCATCAAGATCAGCCGCGATCACCTCTACGGTGCAATCATCACGCCCCTCTATCAACACCGGGCGGCGCATATCATAGGCGGTGTAAAAAGTTGGGTCGTAAACACGGATTTGTACCGGCCCGTCTGGGTCGGGCAACACGGGCACGGGCCGCAAATGCACCTCGTGAAATATGCCATCTTCATAGGTCATCTGGTGGCCCTGCTTTTCGGCAAGCGCCAGCACCTCACCTTCCTGAGACACTTCCAGATCACCGTTATACTCTGGCGGCCACGCCGCAATCTGTGCGTCCAACAGCTGTTGTTCGGCCGCTGTCAGGACCAGATCACCATCCATATCAATGCCCAGATCAGTTGTGACCAAAAGCGAAAAGAAATCGTCGTAAAACCAATCCAGCTTGACCGCCATCCCGCCATCTTCGGCAAAGACGACAGTGACCTGCGCCTCCACAAAAACATGCGGATGCGCCGGGGTCATCGTCGGGGCGATCATCGCGGCAAGAAGGGGCAGTGTCAGACGCATCCCATCTATCTAGGACGGGTTGCCAATAGGCGCAATGGAGCCCGCACCAACATGCGCGGGCCTTCACTCATCACGCGTCAGCCAACCTTGGTAATGCACCATCAACGCGCCTGTCAGCGGCGCCTTCAACGCCACGTCGAAATGAAAGCGACCGTCGGCCTCGTACTCGCGCGCGATACTGATGGGCAGCAAAGCTTTCGGAAAAGAGATCGGCCCCAATCGGCCAGAGGTCACGGGAAAATGCAACTGCCCATCCGCCACATGCAATCCCAGCGTAAAGGTCAGCAGGCCAAAGCGTTCGGTCATCCGCCCCTCGCTGACCTTCAAAAAGGACCAGAAGTGCTTGTCATCAAACTGCCTTTCCCACAATTCACCCCCGTTTCGCGGGGTCATTGTGACGGTCACTGGCGTGTCATCACGGGCAGGCGGAAACCCAAAAACAGCAGCAATAAAACGCGCCCAAAGCGACCCGCCCCGCGTCACCTTCGCCCGCCCCGCCCACCGGCGCGGCGCAGGCACATCATGTAAATCACGCAAGCTATTTGGAAGCTTCACGTAATCCGCACCCAGAAAATCAGGAAAGAGCGGGACTATGTCTTCCACCACGACCTCGGTCTTGACCGCCAAATCCGCCATCCCCTCTTCCATCTGCGTCAGCGATACCACACCCACGGCAGGCCGCGCACCGGGTGCGACATCGTCTAGCGCACGCAAAACCGCCCGTGCCGGAACCGCCGGGATGAACGGCCCATCACCCGCGCGCGCGATCATACGCCACGTCCGGCGTTCCCATTGTTCCCCTTTGCGCACCGTGACTGCCACGCACATGCCCCCGACATCCGTGCCAAACCGCCAAAGCCGCTTTGACAGCCACAAAACCAGACCGGCCAGCCACTCCGGCGCACCCAGCCCCAACCGCCCGCGCAGCCACGAAAACGCGGCAAGGGCGTGGTTCATCACCCCCAGTTCCAGCCCCGCACGAAAAGCAACGGTGCGCGCACAAAAGGCAGAGGCAAACAGCCCCTGATCAGGCACCTCAATAACCCAGCCCTTGCGCCGGATACCCTGCCCCAGATCAAAGCTGTCAGGTTGCGACCAACTGCGCTGCGTCATCATTGTGCCATCCACGGGCGCACACATCGGCTGGCCACATTGTGCCAGAATACTTTGCACCACAGACCGGCCACGCGGCGCGCGATTGCCCGGCAGGATTGCGCTGCTGATCGTGTCGATCTCATCTGCATCCTTACCCAATGCGGTCACCGCCGCAGAAGACAGCGCAGGCACACTGGATACACCCGACAGCACACAAACACCTGCAGCCTGCGCGGCCTCGTCCAGCACATGGATACCTGCACAAAACCGCAAATTATCTGCAAGATCAATATAATGCACGCCGGCTTGAATGCAGGCTTCAGCCAGAAGAAAAGGCGTATCACCATAGGCATGAAACGGACCGGCAGCATCCACCACAACCTCAGGTCCCAGCGCCCAAAGCGCTGTCAAATCGCCCGTGCGATCAAGCGTCAAAGGCTGCGCCCCCACCTCATCCGCCAGCGCCATTACCGCAGTGGCGCGACGTCCAGCCACAACCACCTCATGCCCGTCGCGTGCCAGTAACAGGACCAGGCGCGACCCGAAAACACCGGTGCCCCCAATCACCACAACCTTCATGGCAATAACCGCGCCCGGAACGCAGGATCAGGCAGCGCGCACATATCACCACGGCCAAACATCGCATAGCGATTGCGCGCAACCCGCTGATAGAGCCAATCGCGCACCGGGCGTGGCAGGATTTTCAGCAGGGCGAATATTCGTCCCATGCCGCCAGATCGCTGGCCAACCCGGATCAGCGCATCGAAATCACGCCAAACGGTGCCATTTTCGATAAACAGCCACGTGTCCGGATCAGCAGCATTCAACCCATTCTCGCGCATCAACGCCGCACCCGTGTCCGACTGGATCGGCGCAATCCTGATCTCGCCCGACTGGTCCAAACGGTGGATCATCCGCGCACCCCAACTGCATAGTGCGCAGGTGGCGTCCATGACAGCGATGGGGGCTTGCGGTGCGGTCATCCTAAACGCCGGTCGCCTGAAACTTGCCCATCAGATAAGGGCCAGAGCGCACCGGTGGATAGGCATTCGATCCATCCAGCGGCACAATCTCGGCGTCCCAGTCTGGCTGATGAAAAAAGGCAAGCGATTGACGCGCCGGTTGGCCCGGCTTGGCGACAACGCGGTGCAAGGTGCTGACCCAACGGTCAGCCGTCCAGCGCGCCATCAGATCACCAATGTTGATCACGAAAGCACCCTCAAATGTGGGCACGTCAACCCAAGCCCCATCCTGCTGCACCTGTAAACCAGCGCCGCCCGGCTGCGGCAACAGAATGGTGAGCGAGCCATAATCCGTATGCGCCCCCGCGCGCTGTTGCTTATCCAATGGAACATCCAAGGTGGCCGGATAATGCAGCGCCCGCAAGGCAGAGATCGGGTTGGCAATGAAGGGATCAAAATGATCATCCGGCAAGGCCAACGCGACAGCAAACGCCCGCATCACCCGCGCCGCCAAATCCTCCATCGCGGCGTAATAAGCCTCCCATGCTGCACGAAACCCCGGCACATCAGGCCACAGCGTCGGCTGATAGCAAAACCCCATTGCGTCGGCACAGGCATCGGCGGGCACCTTTATCGGACCACCGTTAAAACTTTCCTTCAGATCCGGCGGGGTCTCTTCCCCTTTTGAGCGCGCAAGTGCCTCAGTATCAGGGCCAAGATAGCCGTAAGGATAGCCTTGATAAGGCGGTGCCACCGCGTGCTTGGCTCGCGAATTTTGGGCAAAGAACACCTCTGCGGCCTGCCATATATCGGCAATCACATCAGGCGCCACGCCATGCCCTTCCAACACCAGAAACCCGGTGTCACGGCAGATATGATCCAGCGCGCGCGCCATATCGTGGCGTGCATCTTGATGCGCGGTCTCAAAAGCTGCCAGATTGAACCGCGGGAATGTCATCCCAGCACATCACGCCATGAATGCTTGGGCGCAAAACCCACCATCCGCTTGGCCTTATCGTTGGCATAGAACGTCTCATCCGGGCGCATCTCGCGCTTCACCGGCACGCCTTCATAAAACCGTGCAATCACCTCATCTGACGAAATCCCGACCGACGCATCGTCATTGGCGACGTTAAACACCTCATATCCCAACCCATCCGTCCTCAGACAGCAATCCACCATATGGCCCAGATCGCGGGCGTCGATATAAGCAAAGATGTTGCGGCGACGCAGTCTAGGATCGTCCATATAAGCAGGAAATTGTTCTGCATATTCATGCGGTTCTATAACGTTATTGATGCGCAACCCGTAAATATCAATCCCCGTGCGCGCCTGAAAAGACCGAGCTGTCGCCTCATTACACACCTTGGACATCGCATAGCTGTCATGGGGAACCGTTGGGTGCGCTTCATCAATTGGCACATAGTCCGGCTTTAACTCACCATCAGCAAAACACACCGCATAGGTCGTCTCAGAGCTGGCAAAGATCACCTTGGGAATGCCCAGCTTCACTGCGGCCTCAATGACATTGTAAGTGCTCAGCGTATTCTGGCGAAAACACTCGCCATCTGTGCCGATCATTACGCGCGGCACAGCGGCAAAATGCACCACAGCGTCATACTTTGGCACACCCGTGCCCGGCTCCAGCTCATGGAAATCGGCATATTGGGACATGGCCCCAATGACCTGGCCCGCATCGCACAGATCAATCAGCAATTCCGACACATCCAGCCCTGATGGCACCCGGTCCGCATTCACGACCTGATGCCCCTGCGCTTGCAGATGGGCAATCGCATGTTTGCCAGCTTTGCCGCTGCCACCTGTAAAAAAGACACGCATGTTGTTCCTCCTTAAGCCGCAGATTAATTCACACGCAGAGGACTGCAACGACTATTCATTCCCGCCATTGACCTATACGTTAAGCGGACCACTCACTCACCACCTCAGGAGCATTCCATGCGCATGATGACCGCAGCCCTTGGCCTATTGGCTGCAACCGCTGTTCAAGCCCAAAACCATATTGATATGGTGCGTCCCGACGCGCCGGAACTGGCGGCTTTTGGGGATCATAAAATCGGCGTGACCACGATGATGTTCACCAACCCTGATCAAATCGACATCGTCAACACACGCGAAAAGGGCGAACCACCCCGCTATGACCGTGAGATCACAGTCGAAATCTGGTACCCTGCAACAGATAACACGCAGGCAGGCGGCACTTATACCACTTTGATCCGTGACGGCGTGACACACGCCACCCTGACGGGCCAAGCCGCCCGCGATGCGACCCCTGCGACAGATGAAACCTATCCTCTGATCATTATTTCACATGGCTATCCCGGCAACCGGTTCTTAATGTCACCTTTGGCAGAAAACCTTGCATCAAAGGGCTATGTCGTCGCCGCGATTGATCACCCGGACAGCACCTATGATGATCAAACCGCCTTTGGGTCAACACTGGTCAACCGCCCGTGGGATCAGCGCTTTGTCATCGACAGCATGACAGCGCTCGAGGGCGATCTTGGCGCGATCATTCAAGACGACAACGTCGCCATCATTGGCTATTCCATGGGCGGTTACGGCGCGCTGGTCTATGCCGGCGCAGGCGTGACCCTGCTGAGCACCACCTACGAATGGGGCGCACCGCAAGGATTGCTGGAACGCAACCTGATGGACACCGAAAGCCATGCCGCATTGGCAGACGACCGGATCAAAGCCATCGTTGCATTCGGGCCTTGGGGCAATAACACCGGGTTCTGGGATGCTGAAAGCTTGATGGGCATTGAAAAACCGCTCCTGCTTATTGCCGGCGAAGTTGACGATGTATCACTCTACGCAGCGATCCGCGGCATCTTTGATGACACGATGAACACAACACGCCATTTGCTGACTTTCGCCCAAGCCAACCACAATGCAGGCGCGCCCATGCCCGCCCCCGCCGAAAGCTATGCCGTGTCAGACGAGCTGGGTTATGCTCCGTTTGACCACTACGCCGATCCGGTCTGGGACAGCGTCCGCATGAACAATGTCAGCCAACATTTTGTGACGGGGTATCTGGATCTGCATCTGAAAGGCGATACCGATAAGGCCGCCTATTTTGATCTGACGCCCATCGCCACGGATGGTGTCTGGTCCGTTGATGAAGACGGGAACAAAACGCCAGAGCACAGTTATTGGACAGGCTTTCCGAACCGGACGGCAGCCGGCTTGCTGTTTGAGACGAAAAACAAAGGCGAGTAGAAAAACCTACCCGACGCTTAGCAAAATACGCACCAATGCGGTCTGCGCATTCACCCCGGTTTTGGCATAGATCCGGGACAGATGGGTTCTGACCGTGTTGATGCTGATGCCAAGGCTGTCTGCGGCAGCGGTCAGGCTATCACCGCTGACAATGCGGGCCGCCAAAGCAAGTTGCCCATCCGAAAGGCCGTAAATCGCCTGCGCCATGGTCAGCCTGTTGGTCAGATCACCATCGCTTTGCATCTCAACAAAGGTCATTTCATCGCGCACGAAGAGGGTGCAAAAGGCCACGCCCCCTGCATCCGTTTCGCCCAGCACGATCGGCAACCGAAAGGTTTGCCCGCGCTGGGTTGAATAGCAATACTGTTGAAAATAGCGATGCTGCTCGGCTGCACAGTTCAGACCCGCTTGCAACAACTTGTCCCAAGCGGGGCTGAGCGCCCGCAAGCGACCGTTTGAAATCTGCAGGCATGGGTGGGCCTTGAGCGACGCCAACGCCGCAGGTGGCGCGAACAAAACCATACCCTTTGCATCGACCGCCAAGCGGTGCGCGTCTTCACGCTGATGCCCGCGTACCAAAAACGACGAATAAACGATCCGCCAATTGCCATCATCGCGTTCAAGAACCCGCGTCTCATAGGTCTGTTCCACCCGCCCATCAGCTTGGAAAGATCGCCCCTCAAACACGACCCAAGCCATATCATCACGGCAGGTGATCGACACATTCTCGCGTTGAAAATCGGTGATCCCGCAGACCGCGCCGCTGTCAAAAACCTCATGCATGTATTGCGCGATAGCTGGCCACCCTTCCAGCACGGTTGCCCCGGTCGTGGACGAAATGCATAACTCGCGCGTCCGATCATCCTGCACCCAACAGGCGGCCCATGCATCGAAATCGCCGCGCACAAAGGTCTCGGTCTCCTGCGCGATCACCTGCATGATCGCGGCATGGTCGGTGGGTATCTGTGACGGGTGGTTCATGCGTTTCTGATCCTGATCGATCTATGCCTTTCATCTGTTTTGCGATCACGGCGTGTGAGACGCTTCAAGATCTGAAGCCAGTCGCAACTATGACTGGCATAGAACGCATCATACGCCTCTGGCTTTGCTGATAGAGTATGATCGAAAATCGCTTTCATGTGTAGCGGGTCCATCAGGCGGCCCTCCTGCCATTCTGTCCAATCAAGGACATCCTGCCATGAACACCGGGGCCGGCGTGTCACCCGAAGTGACCACAGGAGCGCCGGTTTTTCACGAAACATGGCCCATCCGGCAGATCGAAATGGACCAGATCAGCCTTCCCCCACCCCGCGCGCTCTGTCATATTACATCAAACAAGAATTGAGGTGAGCAGCCCATGACAGGCGATCTTTTGTCCAATACGGGACCCGACGACTACAACGCCGACAGCATCGAGGTGCTGGAGGGGCTGGAGCCTGTGCGCAAACGCCCCGGCATGTACATCGGCGGCACGGATGAACGGGCCCTGCATCACCTTGTGGCAGAAGTGCTCGATAACTCCATGGATGAAGCCGTCGCAGGCCATGCAAACCGGATCGAGGTTGAACTCCACGCCGATTACGCGGTCACAATCAAGGATAACGGGCGCGGCATCCCGATCGACCCGCACCCCAAGTTCCCAGACAAATCAGCGCTCGAAGTCATCCTCTGTACCCTGCACGCCGGCGGCAAATTCAGCGGCAAGGCCTACCAAACCTCCGGCGGTTTGCACGGCGTTGGCGCATCCGTGGTCAACGCGCTATCCGACAGCCTCGTCGTCCAAGTCGCCCGCAACAAAGAAATCTACGAACAACGTTTTTCGCGCGGTATCCCCCTCGGCCCGGTCGAAAAGGTGGGCAGCGCCCCCAACCGGCGCGGCACAACCTTTACCTTCCACGCAGACCCCGAAATATTTGGCAGCCATCGCTTCAAACCCGCGCGACTGTTCAAATCCATCCGGTCGAAAGCCTACCTCTTCTCCGGCGTCGAAATCCGCTGGAAGTCTGAGATCGACGATGGCGAAACCCCGACCGAAGCCACCTTCCACTTCCCCGGCGGCCTGTCCGACTACCTCAAAGAAACACTGGGCACGGCCACCACCTACGCCGACAAACCCTTCGCAGGCACCGTCGATTTCCAAGAAAAATTCGGTGAGCCCGGCAAGGTCGAATGGGCCATTAACTGGACGCCCGTGCGCGACGGTTTCATCCAGTCCTATTGTAATACCGTGCCCACACCAGAAGGCGGGACGCACGTCAGCGGCTTCTGGGCCGCAATCCTGAAGGGCATCAAGGCTTACGGCGAACTGTCTGGCAACAAAAAAGCCGGGCAGATCACCCGCGACGATCTGATGTCGGGCGGCTGCGCGCTGGTGTCCTGCTTCATCCGCGACCCTGCCTTTGTGGGGCAAACCAAAGACCGGCTCTCGACTGAAGCGGCGGCAAAAATGACCGAAGGGGCGGTGCGCGATCACTTTGACAACTGGCTGGCGAATGACACGAAATCCGCAGGTGCGATCCTTGATTTTCTTGTGCTACGCGCCGAAGAACGGCTGCGCCGCCGTCAGGAAAAAGAAACCGCACGCAAGTCCGCGACAAAAAAACTGCGCCTGCCTGGCAAGCTGACCGATTGCACCAGCAAAGACCGGGTCGGGACCGAGCTTTTCATCGTCGAGGGCGATAGTGCGGGCGGCTCTGGCAAAGGCGCGCGCGACCGCAAGACGCAAGCGCTGCTGCCGCTCAAGGGTAAAATCCTCAACGTGTTGGGCGCTGCGTCATCGAAGCTCACGACAAACGCCGAAATCAACGACCTCTGCGAAGCGCTCGGCGTCGGCATGGGCACGCGGTTCAACGTCGACGACCTGCGCTACGACAAGATCATCATCATGACCGACGCGGACGTCGACGGCGCACATATCGCGTCGCTCCTGATGACGTTCTTCTTCACCCAGATGCGGCCCTTGATCGACCAGGGGCACCTCTACCTCGCCTGCCCGCCGCTCTACCGGCTGACGCAAGGGGCCAAACGGGTCTACGTGGCGGACGACGCGGAAAAAGACGCGGTGATGGCCAAGGGCTTGGGCGGCAAGGGTAAAATCGACGTCCAACGTTTCAAAGGCTTGGGCGAAATGGACGCCAAGGACCTGAAAGAAACGACAATGGACCCCGCCACGCGCAAACTGATCCGCGTGACCGTGCATGATGATGAGCCGGGGGATACGGCGGATCTGGTGGAGCGTCTGATGGGGAAGAAGCCAGAGCTGCGGTTCCAGTACATTCAGGAAAACGCGCGGTTTGTGGAGGAGTTGGATGTTTGAGGGGGAGTAGCTAATTGACACGGCTTTCATGGTTTGGGGTTGGGCTAACACTGCTTTATTTGGGCGCGATACTGCTGTTCATGATGTTGAATTGGGTGTCCTTTCTGTCCCTGAAGCCGAATGAGTGGGGTGATTTCCTTGCAGGAAGCTTCGGTCCTTTGGCCATTTTCTGGCTGGTACTAGGTTTTTTTCAACAAGGGCAAGAATTACGTCTTCAGGTAAAGGAACTGGCGCTGTCGGTAGAACAGCAAAAGGAGTCAGTTAGCGTGACCCGCGATGCCTTAGACCACGATCAGTTGCTACAGCGCGAGAAGGAACAAGCACGAATCAAAAGCATTCAGCCAAGCTTCTCCATCATTGCATCTGGAGGATCACAGCAAGGTGGCCACAACGGAAAGATAACAAATACAGTCACCGTCACAAATACTCGTTCAAGTGCCTCAAACGTTAGCCTCGTATTCCAGCCGCCAGTTCACGCCGGTGGTCTGAACTTTAAGCCGTTTTGGTCCAAGGGCGAGGACGTCCGTCTCAGCATACAATTTGAGCCAACGGGACCACCTGAAAAACGTGAATTGAGAATTTCCTACACCGACACAGACGGACAAAGTCATAGCCTATACTACAACTTTGCGCCGATAGAAAAAGAACCGACAAGCATGAACGTAAGCCTTGATAGGGCGGAATTGGCGGCGAGCATCTGAAGGCAAGCCGTACGGTGAGCATTCATGCGCGTTGTCAACAAATCAGCCCATTAAGTCGCGCCTCTCTGCCGCAACTCACGAAACTCTCCTGATAGTCACACCATTGCAAAAGAACTCCCGGGGCGATGCCCGGCGATGCCGGGCAGGATGCTTGGGGAGCGGCTGTGTCAGACTTGCCGGGGAGAGCCCCGGCCTATGGGTGCTGCGCCGTACGTCGGGGCCTGCCCCGACACACACCCTGTACGTACACCATATGTACAGCATCTGTACGCCATCCATACGCCCCTTTCCCAGCGCCAAATCCGCCCTATCTCACCCTCATGCGCCATGTCATCCTCGCCCTGTTCCTCGCCCTGTTCCTCGCCTCCCCTCTCGCCGCGCAAGAGGTCGAAACCGATCTCGAACTTGTACTGCTGGCCGACGCCTCAGGCTCAATCGACGCGGATGAACTGCTCTTCCAACGCCAATCCTACGCCATCGCGATCACCGATCCGGCGGTTGTTTCGGCGATCGAAAACACGCTTTATGGCTCTATCGCCGTCACCTATGTGGAATGGGCGCAGAACCAGGCCACGGTCGTGGATTGGACCATCATCGCGGATATGGACAGCGCTGTCCGCTTTGCCGAAGCACTGATCGGCCCGCCGCGTCAGGCCAGCGGGCGCAATGCCATTGGGTCCGCGCTACTTTACGGTAAAGACCAGATAGAAGGCAATGATATCAGAGGCTTCCGCCGCGTGATCGACTTTTCCGGCGACACGATGGGCAACAGCTATGGACCGCCGATCACGGTGGCGCGGGACGAGGTCGTCGCCGCGGGCATCACCATCAACGCCCTGCCGATCCTGCGCAACGAGAGCTTCCAGAACTTCGATCTGCCCGCCGCCTATGAGGCCAATATCATCGGCGGGCCCAATGCATTCGTTATGCCCGCGCAATCGGGGCCAGAGTTCACCGATGCGGTCCGTCGCAAGCTGATCTTGGAGATCGCAGGCACAACCCCGCAGACAGAGTTCGCCTCACTCCTGTTGGATAGCCTCGACGCGCGCGAGTAAATTAACAATTTATCAATCCGTTTAGACATTTACGGCAAATCCTTAGTCGAAAAGAACTGATCCTCCCTTGCGCCCTTGCCGGACGCGAAACCGGCGACTATGACATTCAAACGCAACACCTGCGTGTTCTTGATGACGATACAATGTCATCCAATTGGATGAACGGGGACGATGATGAAGGTTTTGATCAAACGCAGCTATGTCCAGCTAATGCGGATATTAGGTTTCATTTTCAGCAGCATAGGCGTCTTGCGCTGGCTTGAACGGCGGCAAGACAACCGGATATTTCATTGGTTCCGCTCGCTCTTTGCCATTTATGATCTGGACCAGATGATTGCGCTTGATGTCCCGTGGTGGACCTATGATGCGATTGACGCCGTCGATGCATTCCTTACGGATCATCCCGATGCAACCGTTTTTGAGTATGGCAGCGGAGCAAGTACCGTTTGGCTGGCAAAACGCGCGGGGACGGTCGCAAGCGTTGAACATGATGAAGCATGGTACTTGCTCATGCAAAGCCGGATAGGCGCTCTTAAAAATGCAAAAATCACCCATGTCCCTGCTGATCCAGATTTGAGCCAGGATCCGCTTTATCATGCTCAAAAGGAAGGCTACGCAGGGCAGAGTTTCGAAGCTTATGCAAAAGAGATCATGGCAAAGGCGAAACGTTACGACGTGATCGTTATCGACGGACGCGCGCGCGTCGCTTGTCTGGAGACGGCCAAACATTTCTTGGCTCCTGACGGTATTATCGTTTTTGACAACACAAAAAGGCAGCGTTACCAGCGCGCTATCACAGAGAGTGCGCTGAACGAGCAGCCGCTGCCCGGTCTTACACCATCACTGCCGTACCCTGACAAAACAACCTTATTGACAGCAAAAGACATTTGATTTTCGGACTCGCGCGTAACGCGCTCTCGCCGCCCGTTGATGCATATCAACTTTTACCGCAAGCTTAGATTGCCAATCGCTGCACGGATCATTGTATCGGTGTCATCGCTGTCGCCAGACACAGCCAACCCGACCAGCGCACCTTTTTCGCCGCCGAAGGCGCGCGCATAATCTGCTGCAAGATCAACGCTTTCGCTGAAAGCGCCAGTACCTGCCTGCCGCAAGGCAATGGTCACGCCCTGCCCCTGCGGACCGTAGGGCGATGGGATGACTTGACCGCGGGAATGGTTCCCACCCCAAGCATATTGTATGATGCGCACGTCATCATTGCCTAAAAGGCTGCGAATGTTGGCCCCTTCCAGACTGGGCGCGATACTTTCAGGCACAAACACAAAATACAGAGATATATTGCGATCATCCCCACCTTTTCGGCTCAGGTCGGTTGCAGGCACCGATTGCTCCACTGTCCAGCTCCAGGCTGCCCCGCTGGACCCCCAATCAGTACGGGCCACCCGGCTCCACGCGATTGAGACAGATCCATCTGACACGAGCCCCAAGTTTTGCCCAAAGCTGTAGTCATTCGAACTAAAGAGCGACAGGCGTTGTTCCTGCCAACCCGTGCTGAAATTGACAGGCCCCGCCGTCGCGCTGACGGTAGTGGCAAGGGCCAAAGCTGTGGAAAGTAAAAAACGCATGGGTACGGTATCCTTCGTAGACAATTACAAAAGACCTACCGCAAGATGCACTGCCAGAAACCCGTCAGGGGCTCATGTCACGTGAATGTCAGATTTGGTTACTGCTGAATGCTCTCCAGATACTCGGTCAGTACCAGCAATTTCATGGGCACCGGTGTGCCAAGCCCATCGTTTTCAACGATCACGGTCTCGCCAAGATCGCCTGCACCGAACTCTGGCATGGCCACGCTAAAATGCGCACCACGGTCTAACCCATCAATCGTGCTCATCACCTGATTTGTCGGGAAAACGCCGCCATTGCGGGCCGCGATTGTTGTCAAATCCGGGGGGGCTACTGCAAGGTCGCGCGCCGCTGGTCCATCACCCGTCGCACTTGAGCCATGACAGCTTGCGCAGTTTTCAAGATAGGCCGTGCGCCCATCGACGGGCTCATCAACACAAGCCGTCAGGCCCAGTACTGCCAGAATGATCAAATGCCGCATGTCTCGCCTCCTGTTTTGGTCGGAATGTAACAAATCCATCCCGCCCTCCACTATGATCTATGTCATTCCCACTTTAGGATTGCTGTAAACCAGCAAAGGACCGCCCATGCCACACCATATTCTGATCATGCTCGCAGCTGGGATTGGCATACCTGTGCTGGCCGCCCTGAACGCAGCCTTGGGTCGGCACATCGGATCGCCAGCGGTGGCCGCCACCGTTTTGTTTGTCGTCGCTTTTGCTATCTCTGCATCGGTCGCAATGATGACCAATCCACAGGCTGTGACCAAGCTGATCACCGCCCCGAAACACCTGTTTCTGGGCGGCACTTTCGTGGCGTTCTACGTGCTGTCGATCACCTGGATTGCACCCAGCATGGGTGTCGGGAACGCGGTTTTCCTTGTGTTGTTGGGGCAACTTATTTCGGCGGCAGCCATTGACCATTTCGGTTTGTTCAGCGCACAAGCCGCGCCCTTAACACCCACGCGGGCGGCCGGGATCGCGCTTATGGCGGCCGGTGTTTTTGTTACGCAGAAAGCGTAAGCACTAGGTTCCATAGCGCATCGGGCACATCAACCTGCGTCATCACATGCCTGTCCGCACCAGGAATGCGACCACCCTCTTGTGCTGCGACAGCCTCTGCCACCCGCGCAAAACGCGCGCCAAAGTCAGCGTGATAAGTGCCCGGATCCATCAGGATATAGAATTGTCCCAGATCATGCGGCTTACCCTCGGGCACCTTCAACCCGGCCACATCAAGCGAGTTGACCGACCCGGTCATCCCCGCCGCCAGCAGTTCGACCATCAACCCAAAACCCCAGCCCTTATAGCCACCGGCACTGACCAAAGCACCTTTCAGCGCGGCCTCAGGGTCGGTCGTTGGCGCGCCGCTTTCGTCCACGGCCCAGCCCAGCGGGATACTCTCGCCTGCCGCCTTGGCCATGGTGATCTTGCCCAATGCCACGGCGGAGGTTGAGAAATCAAAGTGCATTGCAGGCCCGTCGTCACCGGGCACGGTCATCGCAATCGGGTTTGTGCCGATCACCCGCTGATTTCCACCCGGCGGGGCCACAACAGGGGATGCATTCGTCATCCCGATCCCGATCAGCCCGGCTTGCGCGATCTGCTCGGTAAAGAAACCCAGCGAGGTGCAGGTATGCGCATGCGCCACTGCCAGTGTGGTCACCCCGTTTTCCTTAGCGGCTGCAATCGCTTCTGGCAAAGCGGCAGCAAAGGCTGGTTGCGCAAAGCCGAATTTCGCATCTGCCAGCACAGCGCCCGGTCGCGGACGCGTGACAACCGGATCAACTGTACCATCCACCCGGCCCGATCGAAGCTGGGTGCAATAGCTTTCCAGATAATACAACCCACAGATGACATTGCCCAAAGCCTCTGCCCGCGCGACGGCCCTTGCTACTGCTGCCGCCTGCACCTCACCTGCGCCATGCGCCAGCAGGGCTGCGCGGCTTCGTGCCTCAATCTCTGTCACCGATACTTTCATGACGTCTCCAAAACGCCAGCATTCAGGCGCACCTGCCGGTCCATCCGGGCGGCAAGATCAAGGTTATGGGTCGCGATGACTGCCGCAAGGCCGGTATCGCGGACCAATGTCATCAGTGTATCAAAAACGCGGTCTGACGTATCAGGATCAAGGTTCCCCGTCGGCTCATCCGCCAACAACAGTGACGGCTCATTGGCAAGGGCACGACAAAAAGCGACCCGCTGTTGTTCGCCACCAGACAGGGCAGCGGGGCGGTGCGTCGCGCGCTCGGCAATCCCCACACGGTCGAGTAATGATAACGCGCGCGTGCCGGCTGTCTTGTCAGCCACACCATTGGCCAGCTGTGGCAGAACGATGTTTTCCAACGCCGTGAACTCCGGCAGCAGGTGATGAAACTGATAGATAAACCCAACGGTCGAACGCCGCACGGCGGTGCGCTTGCGGTCAGACAGGCTGCTCATGTCGGTACCTTCGATCTGCACGGTCCCGCTGTCAGGCGTATCAAGTAGCCCCGCAATATGCAGCAAGGTTGATTTCCCCGCCCCAGAAGGTGCGACCAAGGCCACAACCTCGCCCGGTTTCACATTGAGTGAGACACCCTGCAGCACCCGCACTTCATTGGGTTTACCCGCGTTGTAGGACTTGGTCAGATCAGTGACCTGCAACGTGTGTTCACTCATAACGCAGCGCCTCAACCGGGTTCATGCGGGCCGCGCGGCGCGCGGGAAAGATCGTGATGATCCATGATAGCCCCAGCGACAAGGACATCGCCTTGATCACATCCACCAGGCGTAATTCTGCAGGAATATTATAAATCCCCCTGATCGACGGGTCCCACACACCGCCACCAGCAACATAGTTCACAAAACTAAAGATCGTATCGATGTAGATGGCGAATAAGCACCCCAAAAGCACGCCCAGCGCGGTTCCAATCGTCCCGATCCCCGCTCCGCAGATAAAAAAGATGCGCAGAATCGACCCTTCGCTTAGCCCCATGGTACGCAAAATGCCCACATCTCGGCCTTTGTTTTTGACCAGCATAATCAACCCGCTGATGATGTTCATTGATGCCACCAGCACAAGGATCGACAGGATAATAAACATCACATTGTCCTCGATCGTCAGCGCACGCAGGAAGCGGCCCACACGGTCCTGCCAGCTATAGGCCCACATACCGGGGCCTGCGGCATTTGCGATGTCTTGCTTCAACTCTTCGGATTGGTTGAGATCATCCAACCTGATCTCCAACTCATCCGCCACACCGTCGCGGTTGAAAATCAACTGGGCCACATCAAACGGCAGATAGGCCCGCACCTCATCAATCTGGAAGCGCCCGGTCGAAAAAATATAGACCACCTCATAAGTATTGCGCCGGGTCGCTTGCCCCATGGGCGTGGCAGCACCGGAACGGGTGGTCAATTCGATCCGGTCGCCAATCGTCAACCCCAGATTTTCTGCCAGCGCAGATCCGATGGCGATGCCATTGGGTAAATCATCAAGATTGCCGATGGTACGTTCACTTTGCACAATGGCGTCCGAGGCTTTCAGATCCTCCAGCCGGATGCCATAAACATCTGCCAACCCAATCCGGCCAGAACCAGAGGCCATCGCCTGCCCGCGCACCAAGGGTGCTACGGACTGAACGCCTTCAATGGCGCGGACGTTCTCGGCCACCCCTTCAAAATCTTCGATCACGCCGCGTGGCATGACAACAGACACATGGGCATTCGCGCCTGCAATCGTATCAACAAATTCAGCCCGAAACCCTGACCGCACGGCCAATGTAGCGATCAGCGCAAACACCGCCAGCGTGACACCAATCAAACTGATCCACGTCATCACGCTAACGCCACCCTCGGCGCGTTTGGCGCGAATATAGCGCCACGCGATCATCCATTCGAATTTTGCAAAAGGACCTGTTGTCCTGACCTCAGCCATGCCTGCTCCTGCGTCGGGTTTGGCGCAAGGTGGTGCGCGGATACGGAATGGTCAAGGCCCCCAAGCTCCTTGCTTCATCTTGGCCCAAAAACTCCCGCCGGAGGCTCCTGCAGATGCAGCGTTCACTACCGTCGCACACCCGCAAGCCGCGGCCTGCCATCCAGATTATCCGCCACAAGTGTGGGGCGGGTCACAGGAGGGTCCTTTTTCAACGCAGGCTGACGGCGTTTTTCAGGTGCCGATTGCTTTGCCACAAGCCGCCGGAAAGGCCAGGCAAACACCGACCAAAGCAAAGCCAATCCAAACCAGCCGCCCAAGAAACCTGTGCCCGCTGATGCGGCACCCGCGACGCTCAATGGCATCGCAGGGGTGAAATCAGCCCAGACCGCCTGCACCGTTTCAGCGTCGGTCATCCGGTGGGGCAGCGCCAATCGCTCCATCGGTGTCGCCTCGCGCAAGATCATCAGGTTTTCATGCAACCGCGCATGACGCGCAAAGGTCCGGCGCCACATCGCCTCTTGCCCCTCGACCAAAGGCGTCTGCGCCATCGCCTGCAACATCTCTTCACGGCCCATACCATCGGCCAATGCGGTCTGATCAAACTCCAAGACCTGCCGTGTTAGCTCATCCACCTGCCCGGCCAAACGTTGCAGATACTGCTGTGAAAATTCGGGAAATTGCGACAGGCCCGCTGCACCGGTCAAGCCGCCCACCAAACAAAGGACCCTGATCATGTCAGGGCCTTGAAAATGAAATATGTCGTCATCTGCTGCCTCGTGACGTTTTGTTTTGTCACAAACTAGCAGGTTTTCGCCGGGCTGTTAACGCCTTAGACGCCTATGCGCGTTCTTCCGCGTCCCGGCGTAGCCACGCGATCACATTTTCTGCATCCTGATCAGGCGGGAACACCGGGTAGAACACTTTGGCGATCACACCGTCCTTTGCGATCATCGTCAGGCGCTTGTGCAGATACTGCCCTTCGACCTCGATCCCCGGCAGATCAAGCGCTCTGCCCAACGCCTGATCGGCATCTGACAAAAGCGGAAATGGCAAATGGAGACGCTCCGCCGCCTCCGCCTGATAATCCCGCGATTGGGTCGAGATGCCATAAAGCCCCTCAACGCCCCATTCCTGCAATTCCGCAAAGTGATCACGAAACGCACAGGACTGCGGCGTGCAGCCACGCGCACCGGGGATTTGGTCCCATCCGTCGGGCAGATCACGATCAGGGCGACCTGTCATCGGGTAGACATAAAACACCGTCAGCCCGCGCAGATCCGACAACGTCACAGCCGAACCCGTTGTGGCCCGCAAAGTCACATCAGGCAGCGGCTGGCCTTCCAGATGCGCGGCTTTGCCATCGTCAGCCGGGGCCGGGATCAGCGACCAATCAACTTCGGTGAGGCTCATGCGATACCTTCGTAGATTTTGGCAATCTTAGCGACGGCCTCTTCGGGTGGCAGCTCTTCGCTCTCGCCCGTGCGCCGCGATGTCAGCTCAACCACACCGTTCTTGAGCCCGCGTGGCCCTACGGTAATCCGCCATGGCAGGCCAATCATATCCATCGTGCCGAACTTGGCGCCCGCGCGCTCATCACGGTCATCATAAAGCGGCTCGAGCCCCAATGCCGTCAGCGCAGCATAGAGCGCATCACAGGCCGCATCAGCCGCTTCATCACCTTGACGCATGTTCAAAATACCGCAGTGAAACGGTGTCACGCCCTCAGGCCAGATGATGCCCTTGTCATCATGGCTCGCCTCAATAATCGCACCCAGTAGGCGCGACACACCAATCCCGTGGCTGCCCATGTGGACCGGCACTTTACCGCCTTTGCCATCATCAACCAGCGCACCCATCGTTTCAGAGTATTTAGTGCCGAAGTAGAAGATTTGCCCAACCTCAATCCCGCGCGCGGTACGCCGTCGGCCTTCTGGGACGTTCGCAAAAACGCCGACGTCATGGGTTTCGTCAGTTCTGGCATAGGGTGTCGTCCATTCATCGAAAATGGCCTGACACTGTTCAACACTGTCGTAATCCACCTCACGGTCACCCAGATGCAGATCGGTGACAGCGCTGTCATAGAACACTTCCGATTCGCCTGTTTCTGCAAGCACAAGGAATTCGTGGGTATCTTCCCCACCAATAGGACCGCTATCGGCACGCATTGGAATAGCCTTCAGGCCCATTCGTTCGTAGGTGCGCAGATAACTGACCAAGTGGCGATTGTAGGCATGTAACGCATCGTCTTTCGTCAGGTCAAAATTGTAACCATCTTTCATAAAGAACTCGCGGCCCCTCATGACGCCAAAACGGGGTCTCACCTCATCTCGGAATTTCCATTGGATGTGGTACAAGGTCAGCGGCAGCTCCTTGTAGCTGCCCACATGGCTGCGGAATATATCGGTGATCATTTCTTCGTTGGTCGGTCCATACAGCATCTTGCGGCCATGCCGGTCCACGACACGCAGCATTTCTGGACCGTAAGAGTTGTCGCGCCCAGATTCCTCCCAAAGCTCGCCTGGCTGCAATGTTGGCATGAGCATTGGTAAATGGCCCGCGCGCTGCTGTTCTTCATGCACGATATTTTCAAGCTTACGCAAAACCTTAAAGCCCAGCGGCAACCATGAATAAATCCCAGCCGTGGCCTGTTTGATCATCCCCGCTTGCAGCATGTAGCGGTGGCTAACGATCTGTGCCTCGCGCGGCGTTTCTTTAAGGACGGGTAGGAAATAGCGGCTTAGGCGCATAGTGGTCACTTTCTAGGATCAACTGTTAGGTTTTGGTTTAAGCCGCACAGCGAACCCTCGCAAGCGCTGTCATCGCAGAACCATCAGGGCTACGAATAAGAATAATAAGTCTTCGCCACGCGTAGAGCCTACATAACCCTCTTACGCAAAGGACATCTGATCCATGACCCGCATTCTCAATTCCATTGCTTTCTTACTCTTTTGGATTCCCTCCGCTGTCACTGCGGCATCCGTGAACTATACCTTGCAGGCAGACCGCTCTGAGGTGGGGTTTATCTATACGCTTTCTGGCGCACAGAACCGTGGCACGATGCCTGTCGTCAACGCCGATATCGCGATTGATTTTCAGCAGTTTTCAGCCTCCACTGTTGATGTATCCGTCGATGTCAGAAACGCACGCGCCGGCATGATCTTTGCAACCGAAGCACTCAAAGCCGCCAGTGTGCTTGATGCCGACAATCACCCCACAATCCGGTTTCAATCCACAGCCATCCGCGCCAAGAACCCACGCAACCTGTCAGAGGGTGGCGCGATTGATGGCCTGCTCACGATCCGTGGTGTGACCCGCCCGGTGACCTTGAATGCCGCCGTGTTTCGTCAGCAAGGCACCGCGCAAGGGGATTTAAGCCAGCTGAGTTTCCGCATTAATGGCCAGGTCAGCAGGTCCGCTTTTGGGGCGACAGGCTATGGCGATATCGTCAGCGATACCATTACGCTTGATATCGCAGCCCGTGTCGTCCAGGCGCAGTAATTTCACCGCCACTCTTGCACCACCGTGCTGCATACCGCATCTATTGCGGTAAGCAGTTTTGGGATCATGCATGGCACTTCCTGTCGGACAACAAGCGAAATACTGGGGTGTTGCCACGGCAGTGTTCCTCGCCGCACTTTGGTTTCTGGGCGATGTGATCCTGCCCTTTGTGTTGGGCGGGGCGATTGCCTATTGTCTTGATCCCATCGCAGACAGGCTGGAACGCGCTGGGTGCAGCCGTGTGGCGGCGGTTGCGATTATTACGCTGGTCGCCGTTCTGATCTTTGTGCTGTTGATCTTGCTGGTGATCCCGACGCTGGTGCAGCAAACCGCCTCGCTGATTGATACGGCACCGGAGCTGTTCGACAGGTTAAGAAAATGGTTGATCGAGCGTTTTCCGCAACTGTTGGACGATGAAAGTGTAGCCTATCAACAACTGCAGGCGATTGGTGAAACAATCCAATCCAAGGGCGGCGAACTGGTGAACGGCCTTGTGTCCTCTGCCCTTGGCTTAATCAATATCCTTGTTTTGCTGGTGATCGTGCCTGTCGTGGCGGTTTATATGCTGCTGGATTGGGACAATATGACCGCCAGGGTCGATGACATGCTGCCACGCGATCATATCGAAACCATCCGCGCATTGGCCCGCGATATTGACGCAACACTTGCCTCATTCATTCGCGGCCAAGGGACCGTCTGTCTGGTGTTGGGCACATATTATGCAGTCGCATTGATGATTGCGGGGCTTAACTTTGGACTTATCGTCGGCTTTATCGCCGGGCTGATCACCTTCATCCCTTACGTTGGCGCCCTGGTTGGCGGCGTTTTAGCGGTCGGATTGGCGCTGTTTCAGTTCTGGGGGTCGGTCGAAGTCGTGGACGGCGAAAGCGTGTCATACGCAACCAATTGGCTGCGGATCGGCATTGTCGCGGGTATATTTGGTTTGGGCCAATTTCTGGAAGGGAACATTCTGACCCCGAAACTGGTTGGCAGTTCTGTGGGCTTGCACCCTGTCTGGCTGCTGTTTGCGCTATCCGTTTTCGGCTCACTTTTTGGGTTTGTCGGCATGTTGGTTGCCGTGCCGATCGCGGCAATGATCGGCGTTGTGGCCCGTTGGGGGGTGGGTCAATACAAAGCCAGCCTGCTCTATCGCGGCCAGTCCGAGGGCGATTAGATGCCAGATCAGCTTGCATTTGACTGGCCAACGGGTGTTGCGCTGGGGCCGGATGATTTCTTCGTGTCAGAGGCCAACGAAGAAGCTTTCGCGATGCTCGGCACGCCTGACGCCTGGCCCGAACGCAAGCTGGCGCTGATCGGCCCGAAGGGAAGCGGCAAAAGCCATCTCGCCCGCGTGTTTCAGGCGCAAAGCGGGGCGGTATTGCTGGATACACGCACAATCCCGGCTGATTTCCAGACGGATGCAGCCACTATCATCATCGAAGATGTCGAAACACTGCCCCAATACGCCGAAGAAGCGGTTTTCCACCTACACAACAACCTGCGGGCGGCGGGTGGCACGCTGCTTTTGACCTCGGCGCAACCGCCCAGCCGCTGGTCCATCGCCCTGCCCGATCTGGCCAGCCGGATGCAAGCCACATCCGTCGTGCGGATCGCCAATCCTGATGATGCGCTGCTTTCAGCCGTGATTATGAAGCTTTTCGCGGATCGCCAGATCAACCCGCAGCCCGCGCTGGTGCAGTACCTGACACGGCACATCGAACGCTCGTTCGCGGCGGCGGCCGATATCGTTGCACGGCTTGATGCCGCAGCCCTTGCGCAGGGGCGCAAGATCAACAAGGGGCTTGCGGCGGAGTTGCTGGACAAGCCCGACTGACCCCGCGATACTTGGTATAGAACCGCAATACTGCGGACCAAAAGGCCCCATGACCGACGCAAACTTTTTAGAAGGGGATTATCCGTCCCCGACCACACTTGATATCGATCTGACCACCCCTGCGCGTTTCGTAAACCGCGAACTAAGTTGGATCAGCTTTAACTGGCGCGTGCTGGAAGAGGCCGAAAACCCGCGCGTTCCACTGTTGGAACGCCTGCGGTTTTTGTCGATTTCGGCGACCAATCTGGATGAATTCTATACGGTGCGCGTTGCGGGCCTGAGAGAGTTGGCAAATGAAGGCAATTTAACCCCCGGTCTTGACGGGCGCACCCCTGCCGAACAACTGGTGGTCATTGACCGGGATGCGCGCGCATTGATGACGCGCCAGCAGGCCGTTTTCACTGAGCTGCAAGCCCGGATGGCAGACAATGATATCCATATTCTGGATCGAACCGCGCTCAGCGCAGATGACATCGCCTATCTTGAGGATGTGTTCATCGAACAGGTCTTTCCGGTCCTGTCGCCACTGGCGATTGACCCCGCACACCCGTTTCCGTTCCTGCCCAACGAAGGCTTTGCGCTGGCGCTGCAACTGGAACGGGCCAGCGACAAACGCCAGCTACGCTCGCTTTTGCCGGTCCCGGCACAGATTGATCGGTTTGTGGCGCTACCTGCTGAGCAGGGGGATCGGTTTTTACCGCTCGAAGAACTGCTCTTGCTGCATATCGCCCGCCTGTTCCCCGGCTATAAAATCAAAGGCAGTTGCGCCTTCAAGATCTTGCGCGACAGCGATCTGGAACTGGAAGACGAAGCCGAAGATCTGGTACGCGAATTTGAAACAGCACTCAAACGACGGCGACGTGGTGAGGTCGTCCGCCTGAAAATTTCAGCCGGTGCACCCGGCGCCTTGAAGTTCCTGATCATGTCCGAACTGCATGTGACCGAGGAAACCGTGGTCGAGGTCGATGGGTTGATCGGTATCGCTGACTTGGGCGAATTGGTACTTGAGAGCCGCCCCGACCTGCTGTGGCCGGGTTTTGCGCCGCGCGTACCAGAACGGGTGCAAGACCACGAAGGCGATATGTTTGCCGCGATCCGCAAAAAGGACATGCTACTGCATCACCCCTACGAGACATTCGATATGGTGGTGCGGTTCCTCACGCAGGCCGCGCGCGACCCCAATGTGGTGGCGATCAAACAGACGCTCTATCGCACGTCCAAGCGGTCACCGATTGTAGAGGCACTTTGCGAAGCCGCAGAAGACGGGAAATCAGTCACCGCCCTGGTTGAGTTGAAAGCGCGGTTTGACGAGGCTGCCAACATCCGCCAATCGCGGCGGTTGGAACGGGCGGGCGCGCATGTGGTTTACGGGTTCCTGAACTATAAAACCCACGCCAAGATCAGCACGGTCGTGCGCCGCGAAGGCGATAAGCTGGTGACGTATACGCATTTCGGCACCGGTAACTATCATCCCATCACAGCGCGTATTTATACGGACCTGAGCCTGTTTACCTGCGACACCAAGCTGGGGCGCGACGCCACCAAGGTCTTTAACTATATCTCCGGCTACGCGCAGCCCGACGGGCTTGAGAACCTTGCGATTTCACCGCTGAACCTGAAAGAGACATTGCTGGATCGCATCGCGGCAGAAGCGGATAACGCGCGTGCGGGCAAACCTGCGGTGATCTGGGCGAAAATGAACTCGCTGATCGAAAGCGATGTGATCGACGCGCTTTATGCGGCCAGTCAGGCAGGGGTAAAAATCAGCCTTGTTATACGCGGCATTTGCGGGCTGCGTCCGGGCGTTCAGGGGTTGTCCGAAAACATCCGTGTAAAATCTGTGGTGGGCCGTTTTCTGGAACACTCGCGCATTGTGTGTTTTGGCAATGGCAGCGGGCTGCCTTCGAAGAAAGCCAAGGTCTATATCAGCTCCGCCGATTGGATGGGCCGCAACCTGAATCGACGGGTCGAAACGCTGGTCGAGATCAAGAATGCGACAGTCAAAGCGCAGATCGTCAGCCAGATCATGGCCGCCAACATGGCCGATATCGCGCAAAGCTGGGTGATGTCCGCCGACGGCAGCTTTACCCGCGCGACGGTGGAGGATGGTACATTTGCATTCAACTGCCACCGCTTCTTTATGGAAAACCCGTCGCTGTCAGGGCGTGGTTCAGCGGGCGCATCAGATGTGCCGCAACTGACGCACACGGAAGATTAATCAAAACCGATGGCGTTTCCAGTACGGCGAAAATCCTCAAAGCCGCTGTGTTTGACCGAACATGCATCAAGAAAACGCGCATCATGCTCGGCCATGGCGGCCAAGGCTTGATCAAGATGCCGATAGGCCCAACCACCACGGAAATGTTGACCGCTGGCAACAACCTTTTGGATTTTTTCGTGGATATGCGGCGTGAATTTAAAATGCATCAAAGGCAAAATCATCGGCAGCGGCACAGAAGGCGTCACCCGATGGTTCGTTTCAAAAAAGCTATCCGCGCTCCATTTCAACAAAATTGGTTTGCGAATTGCGTTAAAGGCGCGCGGGTTTGGCCTAAGGAAAGGTAGGTAACGCTCGATTTTTTTTGTCCGCGGGTGCAGATGGTACGTGTGCAAAATCCGCGCGCGACAGCCAGGGTAGACCATCTTCGGCTCATCTGACCCGTTCAAAGCCAGATGCGGGCGCCCGTCAAAATACCAGCCTGCATCAGGATCAAGGCTGTTTTTGTTCGGATTATTGGATAGATCGGAAATAGCCGTCGGATACATATCCAGCATAACAGCCCAGCCCGTGGTGGCGTCCGTGTTAGCAAAGCTTTCGACCAGCGCCTCCATGGTCTGGCCCTGCGGAAGAGACAGAAACTCATCCGCGTCCAGATGAAGCGACCATTCACCACCGCAATATTTGGCGACAAGCAATGACCGCCACATCAAACACATGCGCTCACCGCTCAGACCAAGCTGGTGCCCGCTTTCCTCCGGTATCTGGTCGCCAAAGCGGTATTTGCTTTCAACAACCATGACGTCATCCTGAGCGCACAAAAAAGCACGGCTGTCATCGTCGGACTGGTCGTCCAAAAAGATGAACCTTTTCACGCCAAGTGTGCGATAATGGCGCAGAAACGCAGGTAGGAAATACATCTCATTACGTATGATTGCAGTGAGTGTGAACCCTCGCGCCTGCGATAGGTCGTTCGAGACCAAAGTAAGGTCATCCAGTTGTGACAGTGCTTGATGCAAAAGATGTACTTTCTTTCAGTCTTAAGAGGATGACAGTGGCACAACAGCACGTCGTCTGTCTGTATCTTACCTATCCCTACGCGACCAGAGGGGACGAGCGAAGACTTTTGTTCTATTTTCAGCGGACTGGGGTGAGCCTCATAAGGCGCGAAGTTCTTGGCTTATATAATCGATCTATTGTATCGAAGATGCCAACCACCAGCCTTGGCTGACAAGCGCGTACTGATTTGGAGTTGTGCAATGACAGAAACACCCTCAGGGTTCTTTCGCATAACAAGGCTCTTTCATCCATGACCGCAACCCAAAACGCCGACACGATTGACTGGGGCCCTTTCGGGCGCCCCCTTTTTGAAGATGCCGCGGCCAAGCGTCTCAGCCGGGTTGGTGTCGTTGATGTGGGCTCAAACTCGGTGCGTCTGGTCGTGTTTGATGGTGCAGCACGGTCGCCTGCCTATTTTTACAACGAAAAAATCATGTGCGCCCTTGGTGCGGGCCTGTCCCAAACCGGGCATCTGAACCCCGAAGGCCGCGTGCGTGCGATATCGGCGATCCGCCGTTTTGCCGCATTGGCCCAAGGGATGGGTATCCCGCCCCTGACGGCTGTTGCAACAGCGGCGGTGCGCGAGGCCACAGACGGCAGTGATTTTCAGGCAGAAGTACTGCGCGAAACAGGCATCAAGCTGTGGATCATCGATGGCAAGGAAGAGGCACGGCTTTCCGCCCAAGGTGTTCTGTTGGGATGGCCCGGCAGCTATGGGTTGGTGTGCGATATTGGCGGCTCTTCCATGGAACTGGCTGACCTTGCCGATGGCCGTGTGGGGCGCCGCCTGACCTCTGCACTGGGGCCGCTGAAACTGCGGGAAATCAAAGGCGGGCGCAAGGCGGTCAAGGCTTACGTGCGCGACACCATGCAAAGGCTGCATGATGAAATGGGCAATGTCACCGGCATGCGCCTGTTTCTGGTCGGCGGGTCATGGCGTGCGATTGCGCGGGTCGATATGGAGCGGCGGGATTATCCGCTGACCGTCCTGCACGAATACCGGATGAGTTCGCGCCAAATCACCAAGACGGCCGAATACATCCGCAAGTCCGATCTGCAACAGCTGCGCGGGCGCTGCAATATCTCGGACAGTCGGATGTCGCTGGTGCCGCTGGCCTCAATTGTCCTCAAAGAACTCATGCGCACGTTCAAACCCAAGGATGTGGCGATATCCTCTTACGGTATCCGCGAAGGCATGCTTTACGAGCAGATGCCGCGGGCGCTGCGCGAACGCGATCCGCTGATTGAGGCGTGTCGCTTTGCCGAAGCCAAGGATGCCCGCCTGCCTGGGTTTGGCCGCGTGCTGTATGAATTCATCAAGCCGCTGTTTCCGCGCGCCAATTGGCAACGCAAGCGGATTATCAAAGCCGCCTGCCTGCTGCATGACGTCAGCTGGCGCGCGCATCCCGATTATCGTGCAGAGGTCACATTTGATAACGCCACACGCGCCAATCTGGGTGGTTTGAAGCACTATGAACGCGTGCTGCTGGGGCTGGCGTTGATGAACCGCTACACCAGCAAGAATACAAACATCCGCTTTGACACACTTTTTGACATGCTGGACGCCGCCCAGATCAAAGAGGCAGAGGTGCTGGGCAAAGCGATGCGTCTGGGCGCGATGCTGTGGCTTACCGCAGATGAGGAGCCGGGCACGCTCCGCTGGAAACCACAAAAGCGCGAACTGACTTTAAAGCTGAATGAACATGCGCGTCCGCTTTTTGGTGAGGTCGCGCAATCCAGGTTTGACGGGCTTGTTGCCGCAATGGATGCAAGCGGAACGGTTAAGTTCACGAAAATGCGTAAAAGCAACGTTACCGAAAAAGTTGACTCTGCGTAGAAGAACACCTTGCCGCAAAGTTATACTCTTTTTCACGCATCCAATTACCCCAATCAACGGGACATTTTATCAATGGACCCGATGCGAGGAAGGTTTGGTCGCAAGCAAACCCTTACTGACGACCAATGCGCAATGTGAATGCAGTTCCATATAGATCAACAATGACCCGCAATAGTGATATCTGTTTCCTAAAATTACGTCAAAAATGGCACCAGAATGAACCAAAGGTGAATATTTTCACTTTGTGCCGCTAAAAAGTCGGGTTTTTGCCTCATTTGGCTCGCTTTTTGTTTCTTTCTAAGACAAGTTGTCCGCGCCGCATCGGTGTTATGTGCATGCGGTTTCGCCCTTTGGGGTGCTGATTAAATTCAAGGTGGACGTGTTGAGACAAGCAGTAAGGTTCGATGTTGCGACAGCAGCAATCAAAGGTGGACGTGACTATCAAGAGGATAGTCTGGTCGCCAGCTTCCCTCAGGGACAAGAAACAGGTTTTACGATAGTGGCCGACGGCATGGGCGGGCATCTGTCAGGTGATGTGGCAAGTGCCATCGTAATGTCCGAGGTGTTCAGCCAAATCAAACGCAAAGAGATGCTGCTGAACACGAAATACACCGACATCTCCGCGTTTTTATACAACGCCGCGATGGTCGCAAACACCGGCGTGACCCAGCATATTGCAGAAAGGCCAGACAGCTACGGCATGGGTGCGACCCTATTGGCCTGCATTATTCGCGATGATGATCTTTATTGGGTGTCCGTTGGTGACTCGCCGTTGTTTTTGTTCCGTGACGGCGCGTTGCGCCAGCTGAACCAAGATCACTCTCTGGCCCCACAAATTGACATGATGGTCAAAGTTGGTGCGATGGACCCAGAAGTCGGACGGAACCATCCGGACCGCAATACGCTCACATCTGCAATTGCCGGTGCAGATGTCGCCAAGATTGATTGCCCTGAGACGCCAATGTCCGTGTTGGAGTGCGATATCGTGATTGCCGCCAGCGATGGATTACAGTTCCTATCAAACGACATGATCACTGCAATTCTGCAACAGACGCAAAATGCATCCAGTTCAGAGATTACAGAGGCCTTGTTGTCCGCCATTGCCGATCTTGACGATCCCGATCAGGACAATACCGCATTCACGGTCATTAAACTGGGCGCGCGTCGGAACGTAGCGCTGCCAACACCCGTTGACGCGGCACCTGTACTTGTCGAGTTGCCTACGGATTCCGAGTTTAACCTGTCAACAGATGCTGAACTGCCTGCTGCCCGCGTAGAAGAACAGATAGCCGAGGCCGTTAACACGCCCGAACCAATTGACATTCCGACCAAGCGGATCATCCGTCTTGTAACATCACAAGCACTTAGCTTTGATCAGCCTGCCCTGAAGGACGAACAAGACGTGCCAACGGTCAAAAAGGTACAGTCGCAGAACAAATAGGCACCCTGCACGCTTTGTCAGGAACCGACTGTATGACGCTAAAGTTCGATTTCCGAGCCATCAAACTCTGGCTCCCAAACAGGTGCATCAGGGCGGCGGCGCATGATGATATCGCCGTTTGGCAGAAGTTCGGGCGCATCATAGTTGCTTAGATCGTCAATCTGATCGAGCAGTTCTGCAAAAGCAGGGCCGACCGATTGCGCGAATTCCGCAAAGGCCGGTCCCATCTCTTGAAAACTGTCGCGCAAGGCGTCGATGGTTGGTTCCATCTCATTCATCAACCCGCGCATCAGCATTCGCGCCCCTTCCTCCATCAGGTCGAAACCTTCTTCCGTCTGAGGGTCAGGGCCGTCTTGCGCCATCGCCGACGTCCATGAAAGGCTCGCGGCCAATGCGAGTGAAATGATCAGTCTCATATTCGAAATGTAGGAAGGCCCGGACGCAATTTCAAATCACAAATCGCAAATCACACATCAATGTCCAACACGACAGGGAAGTGATCAGAGGCGGCCAAAAGCCCCGCACGCAAGACAGGATCGCGATAGCATGCCGGATGATCAAAGGGATGCCAGATCTGCCACTTGGGTGACTTTGCGCGCAGACCCGGCGACACCATAAGATAGTCGAGCAAGGCTTGCAGATAGGGCTGACCCTTGCGTTTAAACCGCGCCGTTACAGGGGTCGCACCAATCCTGCGCGACAGCACCATATGCGCATGTGGATCAAACAAGCGTTCTTGCGTGCCTTCACCCAAAACAATCTCGACCCCAGACCGACCAAACAGCTTTTCATATTCGTCCAGACCCGGACCATCGTTGAAATCACCCAAGACAATCAGGTCTTCGCCAGCGGCCAGATGCTGTTCAACCCGCTTGCGCAACCAGACACATTGAGCCAACTGTTTGCGCCGGTTCTGGATTGAAATGCGCGTTGCCTCTGCCGCATTGCTCGCCCCATGGGGTGCCTTCGATTTGGCGTGTACCCCGATCAGGCGCAGCGGGCCGCTGCCCGTTGTCAGTGCCACCTCAAGCGGTGGTTTGGACCAGACGATCGGATCAGGATGCGCATCGACGTCAATATCCATACGAAATTGGGCATCAAACTGTGGGGCCGCTGTATCACCCTGCGGATCATGATGCGCGTCCAGCACATCCGGATCATAAAGCAATGCGATCTCTTGCTGCGTTTCGTTGGTAAAGCCTGTCACAACCTCACGCGCCCGCAGACCAAAGCGCGCGGCAAACGCTTCCAATGCTGTCCGCGTATTGCGGTGTGGGCTGGTGTCGGGGGCTTCAATGACCATCACCGCATCGGCGTCCATGGCCTCAAAGACAACGCCCAGGCCTGCCGTTTGCTGCGCCTTGGTCACATCCCAGCGCGATGACCAACTGTCATCGTCAATCAGCGCACCGTCATTATCAAAAAGACTATTGAACCATTCCACATTATAGGTGGCGATCCTCATGCGCGGGTGCCTTGGATTTCTTCCCAGGCGCGGTTGATGGCGACCATGCGCCGCTCGGCCAGTTTGACCGCTTCTTCGGGGACGCCACGCGCCATCATCTGATCAGGGTGCGTTTCGCGGACAAGTTTGCGCCAAGCCGCGCGCACCTCGTCCATGGGGGCATCCGGGTCGACCCCCAGCACATCGTGAGGGTCACGATCAGCCTCGGCCACAAACTGTGCACGGATGCCGCGAAAGCGGCGTTCGTCGAACCCGAAAATATCTGCGACCGCATGCAAAAAATCATCTTCTTTGGGATGGTACACCCCATCAGCCACAGCAATATGGAAAAGCCCTTCCAGCAGATCACAAAGAGGGCGGTCATCCGCGCCATACATCGCCTTGATGCGGCGGGCGTAGACATCAAAACCCGCAACATCCTGACGGGCAAGGTTAAAGACCCGCGCCGCATTCGCCTCTTCATCAGGCGGGATCAGGAACACCTCGCGAAAAGCCACGACCTCATCCTTGGTCACCAGCCCATCGGCCTTGGCCATTTTCGCGCCTAGCGCAATAACCGCAATGGCAAAGGCCACGGTTCTGTCAGGGGATGCGCGTAGCTTGTCAAAGACAGCCGATAGCCCCTCGCCTTTGGCAAGGGCGGCGATAGCTTCGGCCATGCGTGACCAAATCGACATGAAATATGTCCTTTAAAGGCGTTTCTGCATCAAAACGAGATCGATCCAACGCCCAAACTTGAACCCCACTTCGGGGAGCGTTGCAACCTCTTGAAAGCCAAGGCGGGCGTGAAACGCAATCGCACCGGTGATTTCCGCACTGCAGCCGGCAATCATGACATGTTTGCCTGCGGCCTTTGCGTGAGCGCACAGTGCCTCAATCAACCGCCGACCACCGCCTTGCCCGCGTCCATCTGTATGCAGCATGATCGTGTGTTCAACAGTGAAACGATACCCTTCACCACCGCGGAAAGGAAAATAACGTGCAAAGCCAAGGATCTGACCGGCATCTTCCCAAACAAGGCAATCCTTAGAGGTTAGACCGACCACCTCTTCGTCTGATTTTTCAACTGGATTGAAGGTAATCGTCGTTTCACGGATAACCTTATTCCAGATCGCAGCAATCTGTGTGGCATCAGTGGGAACAGCCGCACGGATCATGCCAATGTTCTGATCCCACCAGGTGTTTCAAAAGTCGCTTTCATCGCAAAGGCCCCCTTGGTCAAACGCACCCGATCATCGGCCAAATCCAGCATTTGGCTGATAGCCTCTGCCTGCGGGTGCAAGACCTGAAACTGCACCAATCGGCACCCGCTATCGGGCAACCTGTCCGCCGGATGATACGTGCCCTTGGCCCATTCAATCAACGTCGGAAACGCGCCTTGATAGGGTAAAGAGCCATCGTCGGGCACCGTGATATGCCACGCCAGATCAGCGCGGGTCAGGGCCCGTGGCGCACCAACTTCAGGCGGTGCCTTCGCCACGGCTTGCGCGATATCATCGGTCTGGCAAATCCAATTCGCCAAACGTGGCGGCCCGGCAAAGTCATCCAACCCAAACCAAGCATGCCCCGCCTCTGGTATAGCATCCGGGTCTTTCGCAATCACTTCGAAATACAACCCATCGGCCAGCCCTAACAACGTGTTATGCGTCCCATAGCGCGCATGTTGTCCGCCCGGTTGCAACCGTACGCCCAGTTGCGCCTCAACCCATGCCGTCCCTTCGGCGAGGTTGCTACAGGCGACCGCGAGGTGGTCAAGTTTTGTCGGGCGTGCATTCATGTGCGCCCTACCCTCGCGTCTCGCGGATAATGCCCAGAATATCCTGCGCCGCCTTTGGTATATTCGTCCCAGGCCCAAAGATCGCCTTCACGCCGCTATCATAAAGGAATTGATAGTCCTGTTGGGGAATAACCCCACCGCAGATCACAATGATATCCTCGGCACCTGCATCCTTCAGCGCCGCTACCAGTTTCGGGGCCAGCGTCTTATGCCCCGCCGCCTGACTGCTGATCCCGATCACATGTACATCGTTATCAATTGCATCCTGTGCGGCCTCAGCAGGCGTCTGGAACAGCGGCCCGACATCAACGTCAAAGCCGATATCGGCAAAAGCCGTTGCGATCACTTTCGCGCCCCGGTCATGACCATCCTGCCCCATCTTGACCACCAGCATACGCGGGCGGCGGCCCTCATCTTCGGCGAACTTCTCGACCGAGGATTGGATGGCAACGAACCCTTCGTCGCCCTCATAGGCCGCACCGTAAACGCCCGCCAAAGTCTTCACCTCGGCGCGGTGCCGTCCGAATGTTTTTTCCATTGCCATGCTGATCTCTCCGACTGTGGCGCGGGCGCGAGATGCCTCGACCGCCGCCTCTAACAGGTTACCGCCTTCGTTTGCGCGGCGGGTGAGTTCGGTCAGAGCCGCCTCGCAAGCGGCGTCGTCGCGGGCCGCCTTCGTGGCCTCAATCCGTGCGATTTGCGACAAGCGCACCGCATCATTGTCAATGTCCAGAATGTCGATCGGGTCTTCGTTGTCCTTGCGGTATTTATTCACCCCGACAACAACTTCGGTCCCGCGATCAATCCCCGCCTGGCGCTTGGCCGCCGTTTCCTCGATCCGCAGCTTGGGCATGCCAGAAGCGACGGCCTTCGTCATCCCACCCATTTCTTCGACTTCTTCGATCAGCTTCCATGCCGCCTCAGCCAATTCATGCGTCAGGTTCTCGACGTAGTAAGAGCCCGCCAGCGGATCGACCACATTGGTCACGCCGGTCTCTTCCTGCAAGATCAACTGGGTATTTCGGGCGATGCGCGCACTGAACTCAGTCGGCAGGGCAATCGCCTCATCCAGCGCATTGGTGTGCAGCGACTGTGTGCCGCCCAAAACCGCGCTCATAGCTTCATAGGCCGTGCGAATGACGTTGTTGTAAGGGTCCTGCTCCTGCAGTGACACGCCAGAGGTCTGGCAGTGGGTCCGCAGCATCGACGACTTGGGGTTCTTCGGTGCGAACTCTGCCATGATCCGCGACCACAGCAGGCGGGCGGCGCGCAGCTTGGCGGCCTCCATGAAGAAATTCATACCAATGGCAAAGAAGAATGACAGACGCCCCGCAAACTGGTCCACATCCATGCCCCGTGCAATCGCCGTGCGCACGTATTCACGCCCATCGGCCAGCGTATAGGCCAGTTCTTGGACGAGGTTCGCGCCTGCCTCTTGCATGTGGTAGCCAGAGATTGAGATGGAGTTGAACTTCGGCATCTCATTCGTCGTATATTCAATGATATCCGCAATGATACGCATCGACGGCTCCGGCGGATACACATAGGTGTTGCGCACCATGAATTCCTTCAAAATATCGTTCTGAATAGTACCTGAGAGCACATTACGGGGATGCCCCTGCTCTTCCCCGGCCACGATGAAATTGGCGAGGATCGGAATAACTGCGCCGTTCATCGTCATGGAAACCGACACCTTATCGAGTGGAATCCCATCAAAGAGGATCTTCATATCCTCAACACTATCGATGGCTACACCAGCCTTACCAACGTCGCCCTCAACACGGGGGTGATCACTGTCATAGCCGCGGTGCGTCGCCAGATCAAAAGCGACAGACACGCCCTGCTGACCGGCTTCAAGCGCTTTGCGATAGAACGCATTGGACTCTTCAGCGGTCGAAAACCCAGCATATTGGCGGATCGTCCAAGGACGGCCTGCATACATCGTGGCCTTCACACCGCGCGTGAACGGGGCCTCACCGGGGATACCGCCCATATGCGGCAATCCGTCCGTATCATCCGCAGTATACAGCGGCTGGACGGGGATACCCTCCAGCGTATCCCACGTCAGCGCCTCCAAAGGCTTGCCACGCAGCTCTTTGCGCGCGATCTCTTCCCATGTTTTCTTATCAGACATTGGTGCCTCCGGCGTGTATTGGATGGGGTAACGCGCATTTGTTTGCTGCAAAATGCATCTGACCCTTAGCTTTTGGCGCAAGCGCCTCTATATCTAATTTCATGAAGTTATTGACGAACATAGCACTCGCTGCCCTCATCGCATTCCCCGCCGTCGCACAAGAACAAACCGTTCTGGAACGCTGGGAAGAAGACCGCACACAGGTCTTTGACGGGGCCGAGATTACGCTGGATGAGCTCAACTGGGTTGCCCGGCCTTTGGTCGTTTTCGCAGATACGCCCAACGACCCGCGCTTCCAACAGCAGATGGATTTGTTGCTGGCCGATATGGAACAGCTTGCGGTGCGCGATGTCATCGTGATCACGGATACGGATCGCACGGCCATGACCGACTTGCGCACCACGCTACGCCCACGCGGATACATGATGGCGCTGATCGGCAAGGACGGACGCGTGGCCCTGCGCAAGCCAAGCCCATACAGCGTCCGCGAGTTGTCACGCTCCATCGACAAGATGCCGCTGCGCCAGCAAGAGATTTCTGACAGGCGGAGCGTGAGCGAATAAAGACGGCGCATTACCAAAACTTCCAAAATGGTTTGGCATAGGGAAACTGCCCCTCAAACGAGGTAAAGTTCAGTGCGTCATCTTCTTCATGGCGCAACCCTGTTGCCAATACAAACGCTTCTGCAGCAAGCGTGAATGCATCAGGTTCGCCCTCTGACACCAAACCTGAGGATTGCTCGTGACGTTCCCAACTCGCAATCAGTTCATCTTTGCTGAATGGCGGTTTGCCAATTTCTGCGTAACCTGTTTTTCCGCCCTCGATCCACCAGACACACCGACCATCTTCAAAGCGTCGCGTTGCAGCGCCATCCACACTTGCAACGATCTCAATGTGGTAAAATGGTACGGCCTGCGACACCTTCTTAAGATCAAGTCGCCGAAGCAGTTTTCCTTCCAACGGGTTACGCCATAGAAAAAAGTGCCTGCCATCAGAGGCACCCGTAAACTCTGCATTGTGATCCGGGTCAGGTTGCCCTGTATTGGTCAGCCCAGCGGCTTGCAGAAAAGTATCCTTATGCGCGTCGGCACAGGCCATTATGGTGCAAGAGCGACCCATCTATTCAAATTCCATGATCACTTCATCAACGGCAAGGCTATCGCCCGCGCCGGAATTGATCCTCTTCACTATGCCCTTCTTTTCGGCGCGCAGGATGTTCTCCATCTTCATCGCCTCAATCGTGCAAAGCGCCTGACCTTCCTGCACCTCGTCGCCCTCGGTCACATCGACCTTCACGATCAGGCCGGGCATCGGACAAAGCAGATATTTCGATGTATCAGGCGGCAGTTTTTCAGGCATAAGTGCTGCCAGCTCCGCCTGACGCGGCGTGCGCACATGTACTTTCACATCCGCACCGCGATAGCGCACACGGAAGCCGCCCGAAATTTTGCCAATTTTCAACACCAGCGGTGCCCCGTCCACAGTCAGCCGCGCCAATGGATCGCCCGGTGTCCAATTGCTTTCGACCCGCAAAGTTCGCTCAGCAATTTCGACGTCAGCCCCTGTTTTATCCGCGTTGATCTTCACCTCATGGGCATGACCTTGCAGGTTCACCACCCAATCCTTGCCAACGTGGCGCTCGTGATTGTCCATACGACCCGAAATGCGGGTGCGCCGGATTTCGGCAACACGGTGCATGGCAGCGGCGGCAGCGGCGATGCGTTCGCAGGTTTCGTCGTCTAAGGTTACACCTTCAAACCCATCGGGGTATTCTTCCTCGATAAAGGCGGTCGTCATATTGCCGCTGGTAAATTTAGGATGGTCATAGACGGCAGCCAAGAACGGCAGGTTATGCCCGATCCCTTCCAGCTCAAACCCGTCCAACGCCAAACGCATTTCTTCAATCGCGGTCGCGCGGTCGGGTGCCCAAGTACATAGCTTGGCGATCATTGGATCGTAATACATGCTAATCTCGCCGCCTTCATAGACGCCGGTGTCATTGCGTACGGCACGTGTCTCGGTCGCCTCTTCCGCTGGTGGGCGATACCGGGTCAGACGCCCGATGGAGGGCAGGAAGTTGCGATACGGGTCTTCAGCGTAAAGGCGGCTTTCCATGGCCCAGCCGTTAATTTTGAGGTCATCCTGTGTAATCGACAGCTCTTCACCAGCCGCCACACGGATCATTTGTTCGACGAGATCGATCCCGGTGATCAATTCGGTCACAGGGTGTTCGACCTGCAAACGGGTGTTCATTTCTAGGAAATAAAAATTGCGGTCACCATCGACGATAAATTCTACTGTGCCTGCACTATTGTAACTAACGGCCTTCGCCAGCGCGACGGACTGTTCGCCCATCGCCTCGCGGGTTGTTTCATCCAAAAAGGGACTTGGGGCTTCTTCAATAACCTTCTGGTTCCGGCGCTGGATCGAGCATTCCCGCTCGTGCAAATAAACAGCATTACCGTGCTCATCGCAGAGCACCTGAATTTCAATGTGACGCGGCTGGGTGACGAATTTCTCGATAAATATGCGATCATCACCAAAGCTGTTGGCGGCCTCATTCTTAGACGATTGGAAGCCCTCTCGCGCCTCGGTGTCGTTCCAAGCAATGCGCATGCCCTTACCGCCACCACCCGCAGAGGCTTTGATCATCACAGGGTACCCAACTTCGTTCGATATTTTCACAGCCTCTTCGGCATCCTCGATCAGCCCCATGTATCCGGGGACAGTGGAAACATTGGCCTCTTGCGCGATCTTCTTCGAGGTGATTTTGTCACCCATCTTTTCAATCGCACCTTTCAAGGGGCCAATAAAAGCGACGCCAGCGGCATCTAGCGCGGCAGCGAATTTGGGATTTTCCGACAGAAAACCGTAACCGGGATGTACGGCTTCGGCGCCGGTCTGCTTGATCGCATCCATCACCTTGTCGATGACAATATAGGACTGGTTTGCTGGGGGCGGGCCAATATGCACGGCCTCATCGGCCATCTTTACATGCAGCGCATTGCGGTCCGCATCCGAATAGATGGCGACCGTTTTAATGCCCATCTTGCGCGCGGTCTTGATCACTCGGCACGCGATTTCACCACGGTTGGCGATCAGGATTTTCTTGAACATGGTCTTTACGTCCCCAAAAACGAAAAGACCGCCGCCGGGGAATTACCCCGACGACGGCCTGAATATGTTGTGCGCCCGATCTGGGCGCCGGTAGCTGAGTTATTTACAGGCGTTAATGCCTGCGTCATCGCAAAGCACGCCAGCGGCAGCACCTGCAATTGCCGTGCCTGTTGGGTCTGTGCCCAGCACTTCTGCGGCCACGAGGCCACCTGCAGCGCCCGCGACGCCACGTTCCACGTCGCCTTCAAGGCAACCTGCCAAACCGAATACTGCCACTGTCGCAAGGATGATGGATGTCTTTTGCATAATCTTAAACCTATCATTGTTATGTCGATCGCCCCACAATTGGTGCAATCTGCGCTACGATGAATAGCAATTTCATCGTGATATCCAATATCACCCGTCATTTTGGCCGTGCGCAAGCGGATTTCCGTTATCGGCCTGCTTGGTGAGTAAGCAGGCCGATCAGGGGAAGGGTAACGGTATTGAGAATTTGCAGCAGAACAAAAACTGGAGTATCCCACTACACTTTTGACTGTGTAGAAAGAAAAACGCTCTGAATAGCATTGTTGCGCAGATCGTCCCAAATAAGCGAATTCTCGCTTAGATTGTTTCGCTGTCAGATCGCTCACTTTTAGCTGCCTCCCAGAATTTCAGGGAATGACTGTTGGGCGAGCTTCACATCGATACGCAACATCGCCTCATAACTTGCTGGATCGAACGGGTCTTCTGCCGGGATCACTTCGCGCCCGAAAAACCAGCTAAGCCGCCCGGCATCCAGATTACCGCGTACGAAGGGCTCATCTCCAAAATGTTCCCACAAGGCCTGCATGAAACCGGCGTCCGCACGTTTGTCCGGTGCGCGACGATCTGGATAGCGGATCCGTTCGGTCAGCGGCGTTGCACCAGCTTTATTGGCGCGCCGTAGCGTGAACTGAAAATCCGTCCCCGGCAATCTGCCCGGAAACCCGCGATGTTTATCCATGTAAGGAAGGTTAGCCATATGCGCCTCCACGCGGTGGGAGGGCGGGTTGGACGGGCCTGAAAGCCCGCCCAAAACAATAAGCGCTAGTAAACCAACTGGTCGTAGTCGACCTGCTGCTGTGCTGCTGCATCCGATGTGACATGCAGCGGCGGACGGTCTTGGCTACCAGACACAGCAACAAGCGCCATAAGCGCCGCAACCGTGAAAGCCATAAGTCCTTGTACCATTTTATTTGCCTGCCTCTGTTTGTGCAGGGTGTCCGGTGATCTTCGCCACCTTGACCCCACGAGAGCGCGATATCCACTTCGCGTAACGGTACAATATCTAAAAATCCTTTGTTCTCAAAGACCTCCGGGGTGAACTGCGCGTGATGTTGCCGCAAAGACTCAGGTTTCGTCCACCGTCGTGATACCCTGCCTATATTTTGTGTAAATGTGAGAATGGGTGCCAAATATAGTGCCATTTGTGAAATGATTGGCAGCGCAATCTTGCCACTGACACTACGCAAAGCGACGTTACATACGTGATTGTGATAGCTGACACAGATCATAGCGGGATGTTGTCGTGCTTTTTCCAAGGGATGTATACTTGCTTGGTGCGCAACGATGCAAATGCACGACATACCCGTTTGCGCGTCGATTGCGGCATGATCACTTCGTCAATCACGCCTTTTTCTGCCGCCACAAATGGGTTGGCAAAGCGGTCTTCGTAGTCCTGTGTGTGCTTGGCCAGCTTCTCAGGATCATTCAGGTCCGCGCGGTGAATAATCTCTGTCGCGCCCTTGGCGCCCATGACCGCAATTTCGGATGTGGGCCAGGCATAGTTGAAGTCACCATTCAGGTGCTTGGATGCCATCACCACATAAGCGCCGCCATAGGCTTTACGCGTGATGACAGTCACCTTGGGCACCGTCGCCTCACCGTAAGCATAAAGCAGCTTTGCCCCGTGTTTGATCACCCCACCGTATTCCTGACTGGTGCCGGGCAGAAAACCGGGCACATCCACCAATGTCAGCAGCGGAATATCAAAGGCATCGCAGAACCGCACGAAACGGGCCGCCTTGCGCGAAGCATCAATGTCCAGACATCCTGCCAACACCATGGGCTGGTTGGCCACAACACCAACGGTAGACCCCTCAAGCCGGATGAAACCGGTCAGGATATTCTTGGCGAATTCTTCCTGAATTTCGTAAAAATCACCTTCATCCGCAAGCTTCGTGATCAACTCTTTCATGTCGTAAGGCATGTTGGGGTTATCAGGGATCAGCGTATCCAGGCTTTCCTCGGCGCGATTCACATCATCGAAGAAAGGACGCACCGGGGGTTTTTCGCGGTTATGCAGCGGCAGGAAATCCACAAGGCGACGCACCTCTGCAATTGCCTCTACATCGTTTTCAAAGGCTGCATCGGCGACCGAGGATTTTCTGGTATGCGTCCCCGCACCTCCCAGTTCCTCGGCTGTGACCTGTTCATTTGTCACGGTTTTGACCACGTCGGGCCCGGTGACAAACATATAAGAGCTGTCTTTGACCATGAAGATAAAATCGGTCATTGCAGGCGAATAGACCGCACCACCCGCTGTCGGCCCCATGATCAGGCTGATCTGCGGGACAACACCAGAGGCCGTGATATTGCGCTGAAACACCTCACCATAGGCAGCGAGGCTGGCGACGCCTTCCTGAATGCGCGCACCACCGGAATCGTTGATCCCAATGATCGGCGCGCCGTTCTGCACAGCCATATCCATGATCTTGCAGATTTTCTGACCGTGGGTTTCAGAGACGGACCCACCCATGACGGTAAAATCCTGACTGAATACATAGATCAAGCGCCCGTTGATCGTCCCCCATCCTGTGACGACACCGTCACCGGCAGGCCGATCTTTCTCCATCCCGAAGTCAGTGCAGCGATGGGCGACGAACATATCGAATTCTTCGAACGATCCATCATCCAGCAGCAGTTCAATCCGCTCGCGCGCGGTCAGCTTGCCCTTGCTATGCTGTGAAGCAATCCGCTTTTCACCGCCACCCAAGCGGGCCGCCTGCCGCCGCGTTTCGAGTTCCTGTAATACATCCATCGGATCACCCCCCGTATTCTTTCGGATATACATACCGCGCACAGCATCTGGCGAGAAGGGTCAATAGGAATATTTGCAAATATCTCAGTTAGCACATAATCAATTTTGCAAATCTGCAAATAACACAAGCATGGACAAGCCCCTGTCAGAGGCATAAACCGGGGTAATGGCTACCCTCCCCACGATCCGTTTTCTGGATCGCACCACACCACCACATATCCTGACCCTCGTGTTGATCACCGGCATGTCCGCGCTCAGCATGTCGATCTTTTTGCCGTCGCTATCGGCCATGACGACGTATTTCGACACTGAATATGCGATTATGCAGATTGCGTTGTCGGGTTATCTGGCAGCGACTGCGGTGTTGCAGGTGTTCATTGGACCGATCTCTGACCGCTATGGGCGGCGGGTCATGGTGCTTGGGTCGCTCACCATCTTTGTCGTGGCATCAATCGGGGCGCTTTTCGCAACCACAGTTGAGGTGTTTCTGTTTTTTCGCATCATGCAAGCCGCCGTTGCGACCTCTATGGCGTTAGGGCGTGCGATTGTCCGCGATATCGTGCCGCAAGACGAAGCGGCGTCTATGATTGGCTACGTGACAATGGGTATGGCGCTGGTACCCATGGTCGGCCCGATGATCGGCGGCGGGTTGGAACAGGCGTTCGGCTGGCAGGCAACGTTTGTGTTCCTATCGGCAGCGGGGCTTGCGACGCTTGCTCTGGTCTATCTTGACCTTGGCGAAACAGTTAAAGGCGAAGGCACCAGCTTTCGCGATCAGCTTCGGACATATCCCGAATTATTCCGCTCACCGCGTTTCTGGGGCTACGCCCTCTGCGCCGCCTTCGGCTCAGGCGGGTTCTTCGCGCTTCTGGGTGGCACGTCTTTTGTTGCCAGCGATATCTTCGGGCTCTCGCCCTTATGGAGCGGCATCGCCCTCGGCGCGCCTGCGATCGGCTATGCGTTTGGCAATTATCTGTCCGGGCGCTTCTCGGTCAAACTTGGCGTCAACCGCATGGCAATCATCGGAACCTCAATTACTATTCTTGGCTTGGGCCTTTCGGCGGCGCTAACCCTTGCAGGCGTCGATCATCCACTGAATTTCTTTGGATTTTGCGTGTTCTTGGGATTAGGCAATGGGGTCATGCTGCCCAATGTGATGGCGGGCTCTATTTCCGTGCGCCCTCATCTTGCGGGTACGGCCAGCGGGCTGAGCGGGGCGATCATGATTGGTGGTGGGGCGGCATTATCGCAGTTTGCTGGCGGCATTTTGACGGTCGAGACAGGGACACTGCCACTGCAATTGATCATGCTGGGCACATCCATCCTTGCCCTTTTTGCAGTGCTTTTCGTTGTCTGGCGGGAAAAGCGGATCGCTTGACGCCTATTTTGCAGTAGCTAATGTGCGCTAGCAAATCTGCAAAGGTGCGATATGGCTGTTCAAAAACTCTATGCCGGGGCGAAGCTGCGCGAATTGCGCGGGCGGCTCGAACTGACCCAAAAAGCCTTTGCCGAAAAGCTGGGGGTGTCGCTGCCTTACCTCAACCAAATGGAGAATAATAACCGGCCCGTTTCGACAGCGGTGGTTCTGGGCCTCGCGCAGGAATTCGGCTTTGACGTGACCGAGTTGCAATCGGGTGATGAGGCCCGATTGGTCGGCGACATGCGCGAAGCGCTTGCCGATCCGGTTTTTACCGGCCCTGCCCCGGCACTGGCCGATATGCGCCTTGCTGCCGCAAACGCCCCTGCCCTTGCCCGCGCCTTCCTTGATCTGCACGCCGCCTACCGCCAAACGCACGAACGGCTGGCGTCACTGGACGAAGCCTTGGGCCGCGAAGACGCCCGCCTTCAGCCCAGCCCATGGGAAGAGGTGCGTGATTTCTTTCACTACTGCGACAACTACATCGATGCCGTGGATCGCTCAGCAGAGCGGTTTGCCAGCCGCACAAACCCCGGAGAGGCGATGGCAGATGCCGCCGTCCGCATGCTGGACAGTCACGGAATCAAAGTGGTGTTCAAGGATGCGGCGGACGTGCGCCGCTACGATGCAGACAGTAAGACCTTGGTGATTTCGCAATTTGCCAGCAGCGCGACACAGACCTTTCAGCTTTTGTTGCAGCTGGCACTGATCGGACAGGAACCGTTGCTGGAAGCGACCCTTGACCTCGCCCGCTTTCAATCAGATGAGGCGCGCAGCATCGCCGAGGTCGGCCTTGCTAACTACTTTGCCGGTGCGGCACTCATGCCTTACGCCGCGTTTCTTTCAGCGGCGCAAGCCACCCGGCATGATCTGGAGGTACTTTCAGCCCGCTTTGGTGCTTCGCTGGAACAAGTCGCGCATCGTCTGTCTACGCTGCAACGCCCCGGTGCCAAGGGTATTCCGTTCTTCTTTGTCCGCGTGGATCAGGCAGGCACGATTACTAAACGCCATTCGGCGACGACCCTTCAATTCGCGCGTTATGGCGGTGCCTGCCCGCTGTGGAATGTGCATCAGGCCTTCGAATTGCCGGGGCAATTCTTGCGTCAACTGGCCGAAACGCCCGACGGCGCGCGGTATTTCTGCCTGGCGCGAGATGTCAGCAAATCAGGTGGTGCCTACAATGTACCAACCCGCCGCTATGCGATCGGGTTGGGCTGCGAGGTGAAACACGCCCCCGCCCTGGTTTACGCAGACCACATGGATCTGGGCGCGGCAGACGCCTACGCCCCCATCGGCATCTCTTGCCGGATTTGCGAGCGACGCAACTGTCACCAACGGTCCGTTCCACCGCTTGAACGGCAACTGCGGGTGGACCCGGACCGTCGGGGTATTCTTCCTTATCAGTTGGACTAGCTATTCAGCATCGCGGCGATCTGATCTTTCAGGCGCATCCGTTGCTTGCGCATCTCGCTCATGTGCAGATCATCCGTTGGCTCTACATCCGTCTCGGCCCGGTGAACGGCGCGGTTGATCTCGTGATACTCATCAAACAACCGCGCGAAATGGGCGTCGCTTTCTTTCATGGCGTGCATGGCATCAACTTTATCGGGGAATTCTTCTGCCAGTTCGTGGGGCGTATGCGACATCACATTGATCCTTTGCTGTTTGTTCTCAGAAAGCTAGCGCGCGACTGGCGACCACACATTGATACGGATCAAATTGCGGGCCTTATCGCCGCGCCGCGCGCCATCCGGCAGCTTCGGCCTCGGCCCGCGAACAGAACCAGCGTTCGCCATTTGCGGGGTTGATCCGGGTGCGGGTGTAGTGTTCCTGCCCCGGTACATGATAGATGCGCCCGCCAGAAGAGATATTGCCCTTGATCGCGCAATTTCGGTCCGGGGCGGGGTCGTCTGCGACTTGCGCCGCGCGAAAGTCTGACGGCATCTGCACGTCAACAGCCCATAACCCGCGCCCGGCGACGGCTGCCGCTTTTTCATCCAGATCATAGCTCTCGGAATAGCGGCGGAAGGCCCAAGCCATGCCGGAATAGACGATCAACTGCCCCATGTCCTGCCCATCCACGCTACATTGCGCGACGACCCGGCCATACCGATCGGTGTCGCGACTTTCGCATCGCGCGTAGCTGCCTTCGAAACGGTTGCGCACGGCGTCCCGGGTCCACGCGCCACAATCCCATTCGCGCCCGTCTGCGCGGCAAGGTTGACCCATTTCGGGTGCATCGATCCCGAAGAGCCGCACACGGGTCCCGCCGACATCTATTGTGTCGGCGTCGATGACCCGGACGGTGCCATTTGGCGCCGCGAATACGGGCCCTGCGATGAACATCAAGAAAAGAGCGATGGCACGAAACATGCCCTGAGGTAGGGGCGTGCCTCCGGTACCTTCAAGGCAATTCGTTCATAAAGGTTAAGAAAGTGTTAACCGGGTCACAGGGCCTAGCGTTGTTTGGTCTTCCATTCCGGATGTATCCATGGCGCATCATTTGATGGCGCAAGCGGATTGCGTTGCAGGATATGGTCAGCCGCCTTTTCCCCCACCATGATGGACGGACCGTTTGTATTGCCATTGGTCACCCGCGGGAAGATGGAGCTATCGGCGACCCGCAGCCCTTCGACGCCAATCACGCGAGTTTCAGGGTCAACCACCGCCATCGGATCGTTTGGGTCGCCCATCTTGCAGGTGCCACAGGGGTGATATGCGCTCTCGGCATGTTCACGGATCACCGCATCAAGCTCTTCATCGCTTTGGGCCGCATCACCGGGTTGGATTTCCTTGCCCCGGAACTCATCAAAGGCGGGTTGGGCAAAGATTTCACGGGTCAAGCGAATGCAGGTACGGAAATCCTCCCAATCTTGCGGATGAGACATATAGTTGAATGCGATCTTAGGGTGATCTTCGGGGTCGGCAGAGCGTAGCGTGACTTGGCCACGCGACTGAGACCGCATAGGGCCGACGTGGGCTTGATAGCCGTGGCCCTCCGGGATGATCTTGCCATCATAGCTGACCGCAATGGGCAGGAAGTGATATTGGATGTCGGGGTATTTGATGCCAGCCTTAGACCGGATGAAGCCAGCACTTTCGAATTGGTTGGAAGTGCCAAGGCCGGTTTTCCACAACAGCCATTCAAGCCCGATTTTAGCTTTGCCGCGGATGTTCCAATACGAGAAAAGCGATACCGGTTTGGTGGCCGATTGCTGGATGTAAAGTTCGAGGTGGTCTTGCAGGTTTTGGCCAACACCGGGACGGTCGGCGATGACGTCGATCCCATGTTCTTGTAGGTGGGCAGCAGGGCCAATGCCGGAAAGCATAAGAAGCTTGGGTGAGTTCAGCGACGAGGCTGCAACAATGACCTCCTTATTGGCGGTGATCACCTCGATCTTGTTGCCACGGCTGACCTCAACGCCCGTGGCCCGTCCGTCTTCAATCACGATGCGACGGGCCAGCGCGCGGGTGATCGTGCAGTTGGGCCGCTTGAGCGCGGATCGCAAATAGGCGGTCGCAGCAGACCAGCGTTTGCCTTTGTAGATCGTAGCGTCAAAGGGGCCGAAGCCCTCTTGCTGCTCGCCATTATAATCGCCGGTGACGGGGTAACCTGCCTGACGCCCTGCTTCGACAAAGGCACGCGTCAGCGGGTTTTTACGAGGCCCGCGTGTGACATGCAGTGGGCCGTCTTTGCCGCGCCAATCGGGGTTCCCGCCATGGCCGCCATCGTGCCAATGCTCCATCCGTTTGAAGTAGGGCAGTACATCGGCATAGGACCAGCCGTGCGCGCCACTTTCGGCCCAATAGTCGTAGTCGCAGGCGTGGCCACGCACGTAGATCATGCCGTTGATTGAGGATGATCCGCCAATCACTTTGCCGCGTGGCGTGACCATCTCGCGCCCGCCAAGGTGTGGTTCGGGTTCGGACTTCATGCCCCAATCATAACGCTTCATGTTCATTGGATAGGACAGCGCTGCGGGCATTTGGATGAACGGCCCGGCATCTGTACCGCCATGTTCGATGACCAGCACTTGTTTGCCGGCCTCAGCCAGACGATAGGCGATAGCGCAACCGGCAGAGCCGGCACCTATGATGACGTAATCTGATTGCATTCTACTTGCGGCTTTCGAGGTTGCGGGCCGGGGTCGGAGCCTCCGGCAGGAGTTTTTGGGCCAAGATGAAGGAGCAACTATTCGCCTCGGGGGAAGCGTTGGTTTGCTTCGAGGACGTTCAGATCCATGTGGTTGCGCATGTAGCGTTCGGATGCTTTTTGCAGCGGTTGGTAGTCCCATGGGAAGTAGTTGCCGTTGCGCAGCGCCTCATACACCACCCAGCGGCAGGCCTGCGATTGGCGCACAGCGGCGTCGAAGCCTTCGAGGTCCCAGCGGGCCTCTGACTTGGCGCGCAGCTGGGTGAGCGTGCCTTGGTGGGCCGGTTCTGCGGCGAGGTTTTTGAGCTCGTGCGGGTCAGCTTCGAGATCGAAGAGCTGGTCGGGATCAAGCGCGCAGCGGTTGTATTTCCATTTGCCGTAGCGCAGTGAAACCAGCGGGGCATAGCTGCCTTCGGCTGCATATTCCATCGCGACGGGAGTGTCGCGGGTACCGCCCTGGCCGAGGTGGACAAGGCTTTCGCCGGTCGTCCATGGGGCCACTTCGGACATGTCGATGCCGGCCAGATCGCAAAGCGTGGGCGCGACGTCAATGTTGCTCACTGGGGTCGTGTTGAGACCGGGTTCCATGGTGGGGCTGGCGATCATCAATGGCACGCGCGCGGAGCCTTCATAGAAAGACATTTTGAACCAAAGCCCGCGTTCTCCCAGCATGTCGCCGTGGTCAGAGACGAAGAGGACCGTCGCCTCTTGCCGGGTATCTTTCAACGTTTGCAGCACTTCGCCGATTTTATCGTCGAGGTAGGAGATATTCGCAAAATAGGCGCGGCGGGCCCGTTTGATGTGATCGTCCGTGATGTTGAAGTTGTCACGGTCGTTGGCATCAAGGATGCGTTGGGAATGGGAGTCCTGATCTTCGTATGGAATCGGTCCGACCTCAGGCATCAGATGTTCGCAGTCCTCATAGAGGTCCCAGTACTTCTTGCGCGCCACGTAGGGGTCATGTGGATGCGTGAAGCTGACCGTCAGACACCATGGTCGGTTATCGTGTCCGCGTGAGAGGTCGTACAGCTTGCGTGTGGCGTTGTAGCAAACCTCGTCATCATACTCCATTTGGTTTGTGATCTCGGCTACCCCTGCCCCGGTCACGGACCCCATGTTGTGATACCACCAGTCGATGCGCTCGCCCGGTTTGCGGTAATCAGGAGTCCAGCCGAAATCGGGGGGATAGATGTCGGTGGTCAGCCGTTCTTCGAACCCATGCAACTGGTCGGGGCCGACAAAGTGCATCTTGCCGGAAAGGCAGGTTTGATAGCCTGCGCGGCGGAGATGGTGCGCATAGGTGGGGATGGATGAGGCGAATTCGGCAGCGTTATCGTAGACACCTGTACGGGAAGGCAGCAAGCCAGACATAAACGATGCCCGCCCCGGTGCGCAAAGCGGGGATGCGGTGTAGCTGTTGGCGAAACGTGTCGACTTCGCGGCCAGCTTTTTAAGGTTTGGCGCATGCAGCCAGTCTGCTGGACCATCGGGGAACAACGTGCCGTTCAACTGGTCAACCATGATGATCAGGATATTGGGCTTTTTCATTGGGTCCGCCCTTCAAGCTCTATGTGAAGCAAGGCCAGCGTCTGTGTGGTTGCATCCGACTGGTCGGAACTGGCGCGCGACAACCCTTGGCGCAGATAGAGCCCGTCAATCAGGGCCGCAATACGTGCCGCAGCACCTTCGGCCCGCGTGCCAATCAGAGGACGCAGATCGTACATCAGGTTGCTGTGCAAGCGGCGTTGGTAGATGCGCAGCAGATCATGCGCCGCGGTCGAGGTTTGCGCCAGCACGTAAAAGTTCAGCCAAGCCGCAATAACCTCTGGCTGAAAATTGGAAGAGATAAAGCCGGCCCGGATAATGGCTTCCAACCGGGCCTTACGGCCACTTGCCTCTTTGAGTGCTGTGCGCACGTCTTGCGCATAAAGTGCAAGGGTGTGCCGCATCGCTGCCAGAAATATCTGTTCCTTACCGCCAAAGTAGTGATGCGCCAACGCTGACGACATGCCCGCACGCTTGGCTATATTGCTGACAGTTACATCAAGATTGCCGACGGCCCCGATTTCATCAATCGTGGCTTTTACTAATGCGGCGCGACGGATAGGCTCCATTCCAAGCTTGGGCATGTTTTCCTCAATCTGGGGTGTCTCGAGCACATAAATCGTTCTTTATTGATCCGTCAATCAAGAAAAATCAGGGAGAAAGAAATGAAATTGAAATCAACGCTATCCGTCCTGGCCATTTGCGCCGCGGTGCCTGCCTTTGCTGACTGCGACACGGTTCGCTTCTCTGACGTGGGCTGGACGGATATCACCGCGACGACTGCCGCGACATCGATCGTGCTGGAGGCGCTGGGATATGAAACGACAACCGACATTTTGTCTGTGCCCGTCACTTATGCGTCAATGGCCGAGGGCAACATCGATGTATTCCTTGGCAACTGGATGCCTACGATGGAAGGTGACATTGCCAGCTACCGCGACGCGGGCACCGTCGATACGGTCCGCATGAACCTTGAAGGCGCGAAATACACGCTTGCCACCAATGCTGCCGGTGTTGCCGCTGGCATAACTGACTTTGCATCAATCGCCGGAGCGACGGACGCCTTGGACGGCAAGATTTATGGCATCGAAGCTGGAAATGACGGCAACCGCCTGATCCAAGACATGATCGACGCCGATGCGTTTGGCCTCAGCGGGTTTGAGGTGGTCGAAAGCTCTGAGCAAGGCATGCTGGCGCAGGTTGAACGGTCAGATGATCGCGACGAGGCGATTGTTTTTCTGGGTTGGGAACCGCATCCGATGAATGCCAACTTTGATATGACTTACCTGCCCGGCGGCGATGACTATTTTGGCCCGGACCTTGGCGGTGCAACCGTCGCGACGAACACGCGTGCAGGCTATGTCGATGAATGCACAAATACAGGCAAGCTTTTGCAAAATCTTGAATTTTCTCTTGCGATGGAGAACGAGATCATGGGCGCGATCCTGAACGATGATGTTGATCCTGAGGACGCAGCGAAGGCTTGGCTCGCAGCCAATCCGACGGCATGGACTGCTTGGCTTGACGGTGTGACGACTATAGACGGCGGTGATGCCGTTGCAGCCGTCACCACTGCGTTGGCAGAGTAAACCATGAAGGAAGAGCGCAGCTTGCGCTCTTCTTTTTATGCGCGATGGGGACGGGTATGAGTTGGCTGACAGACAATAAAATTCCAGTCGGTGACTGGTCCGAGAATGCCGTTGACTGGTTGAAGGATAATGGCCGCCCAGCCTTTGATGCGGTGAGCGACGGATTGGATTTCATGATTGATGGCATCGTCTGGTGCCTGCAAACGCCGCCAGAGCTTGTGGTCATCATAGCCTTTGTCTTGCTCACATGGTTTTTGCAAAATTCATGGAAAGTCTGTTTGCTTGTCTTTGCCTGCCTCTTGTTTGTCCTTAACCAAGGGTATTGGGATGAGACAACCGATAGCTTGGCGTTGGTTCTGTCATCCTGCGTCGTATGCATGGGGCTTGGCGTGCCCATTGGCATTTTTCTGGCGCATCGTCCGCGCGCATATCAAGCCGTCAGTCCCGTACTTGACCTTATGCAAACCCTGCCTGCCTTCGTGTATCTTATTCCTGCGATCGTCTTTTTCGGGCTTGGCATGGTACCCGGCTTATTCGCGACGGTGATTTTTGTGCTGCCAGCGCCGATCAGACTGACCTATCTGGGGGTATCCAACACGCCGACCTCATTGCTTGAAGCCGCCGACGCCTTTGGCGCGACCCCCACGCAACGCCTTTGGAAAGTCGAATTGCCTTATGCCGTGCCGCAAATTATGGCGGGCCTGAACCAGGTCATCATGCTGTCACTGTCGATGGTCGTGATCTCGGCCTATGTGGGGGCAAATGGGTTGGGCAAACCCGTTGTACAGGCGCTTGGACGCAACGATCCCGGGCTAGGGTTTGAATCCGGAATGGTCATCGTGGCCGTCGCCATCATGCTGGACCGGATGCTGCGGGTGAAACAGAAATGACTGTGATGCGTGGAAGCTGCCATTGCGGCACGGTGCAATTTACAGTGACCTTGTCAGAGGGGGTCGCATCTGCACGCCGTTGCGATTGTTCGCTTTGCGCGCGGCGCGGGGCGGTGGCCGTGTCAGCTGCAAAAGACGACATCACCTATACGGCGGGGCGCGAGAGCCTGACGCTATATCAGTTCAATACCAAGGTCGCGGAGCACTATTTTTGCAAGATCTGTGGGATATACACGCACCACCGCCGCCGTTCTGACCCCGATGAAATCGGCGTCAACCTCGCCTGCCTTGAAGCGCAAACCCCATTTCTGGCCGAAGTCCTCGTGCATGATGGCCAAAACCACCCCAATGACATTGGCGAAGCCCGTGATGCGGGTATTTTGCGCTTTACCCCAATGAAAGACGACACATGAACGCCGTTGAATTTGATAACGTCTCAATTGTCTTTGGAAGCAAACCGAAAACCGCGCTGCCCTTGATGGATGAAGGGTTGGAGCGCCCTGAAATCCGCGAGAAGACCGACCAGATATTGGGCGTGCACAACTGCTCACTGAACGTCGAGGTCGGCGAAATCCTTGTGCTGATGGGCCTTTCAGGCTCCGGAAAATCCACGCTGCTGCGGGCTGTCAACGGGCTGAACCCAGTGATCCGTGGCGAAGTGCGTATCCACGACGGCGGTTGGTCGTGCAGCGTGGGCAAAAGTTCGGCCAATGATCTGCGCCGGGTACGACGCGAATGCGTCTCGATGGTTTTTCAGCAATTTGGTCTGCTGCCATGGCGGTCGGTGCGCGACAATGTCGGGCTTGGTCTGGAACTGGGCGGGATGGACAAGGCCGCGCGGATCAAACGTGTGGATCAGGAATTGGAGATGGTCGGCCTTGCCGACCGCGCGGATGCCTTGGTTGGCGAGCTTTCCGGCGGCATGCAACAGCGCGTAGGTCTTGCGCGCGCCTTTGCCACAGATGCGCCGATCCTGTTAATGGATGAGCCTTTCTCAGCCCTCGATCCTCTTATCCGTACACGGCTGCAAGACGAGCTGCTGGAACTGCAAAAGGAACGCGGACGTACGATTATCTTTGTCAGCCACGACCTGGACGAAGCTTTCAAACTGGGCAACCGCATCGCGATTATGGAGGGCGGACGCATCGTCCAATGCGGCACGCCGCGCGATATCTTTACAAACCCGGCGAACGACTATGTGGCAGATTTTGTCGCGCACATGAACCCGCTGGGTGTCCTAACTGCGCGCGATGTGATGACCAACGGCGCATCAGACGGCCCCACAATCGACGCCGAAACACCTGTGCAAGATATCATCCACAGCATCGACGGCACCGGCCTGCAAGTCACCGAAAACGGCCAAGCCATCGGCGTGGTCACGCAAGCCTCGCTGCTCGCACGGCTCAGCCCCAGTTAACCCCTCATCTTTCTTCGTCCAATCGGGCTTCACCCGTTCTTAATGGAAAAGCTCTCCCAAAGCTTTTCTTTTTCATTTCGACGTCCGCCGGAGGTATCAAACCTTTGTTGCAGGCACCGCTGGCATTATCTTGCGCCGTGCGACGGCTTCGCGCCATGTGATAAAGCTGACGGACGCCATGATCACCGCCCCACCGAAGATCACCCAACCATCGACCGCCTCGCCAAAGACCACGGCGCCCAGCAGCACGGCCCAGACCAGCTGCAAAAATGTCACCGGCTGCGTTACGGTCAGCGGTGCGGCGGCAAAGGCCAGCGTCATGGAGTAATGCCCGGCGGTCGCAAAGCAGGCGACCAAAAACAACCACCCCAACTGCGGTAGGGTGGGTGTCACCCACACAGCCCAGGCAAATGGCGCCAGCCCAACCGTCACCGTAATCGACAGCATGCCGACCACCACAGGGGCCGACACCTCACCCGACAGTTGCTTCGCAATCAAATACCCGGCAGCAAAGCAAACGGCCGTAACAAGCATCGCGATATGCCCCAGTTCAACTTCTTTCACGCCGGGGCGAAGGATGATCATCGCCCCGGTCAACGCCATGATCACCGCCGCCAAACGGCGTGGGGGCAAGCGTTCGCCCAAGAACAAGGCCGCACCAAGTGACACATAAACCGGCGAGAGGTAGTTCATCGCCGTTACCTCTGCGAGAGGTATCCGCGCCATCGCAAAAAACCACAGGATCACCGCCAGCGTATGCACCAACCCGCGCGCCCAAAAGAGCTTTTTCTGCCGCCCCGTCAGATGTGCTGCCATGATTGGCTTGATCATCGGCAACAGAAACACCAGCCCCAGCAAGTAGCGCAAGAACGCAGCTTGCGCCGCCGGCACGTCATCGCCCACATGTTTGACAACCGCTGTCACGGCCACAAACATCAGTCCGGTAAACAGCATCCAGAAGATGCCAACGATTGGGCGCGATAGCGATTGGGCTTCCATGCCCTATCCGTTACACCAAGCGCCCCTGAGTACAAGCGCACAAAAACCGCTGGATGAATGGCAACGATGCCCGTAACAACGCAAACATGAAGATACTCTTTCTTGGCGACGTCATGGGCCGCGCGGGACGTGCTGCGATTACCACCCACCTTCCCCGGCTGCGTGCTGAATGGAAGCTCGATTTTGTCGTTGTGAACGGCGAAAACGCGACCTCTGGGATGGGGTTGTCGGGTGATCACGCCAACATTCTGCTGGACGCAGGGGCTGATGTCGTCACCCTTGGCGACCACGCGTTTGATCAGAAGGATATGCTGACCTTCATCGAGAAAGAACAGCGCATCATTCGTCCGATGAACTATTCCAAGGCCGCCCCCGGTGTCGGCGCGCGCGTGTTCAACGCACCCGGCGGACGCAAGGTTTTGGTGGCGCAGGTTTTGGGTCAGGTCTTTATGAAGCGCCCCTTCGATGATCCTTTCTCAGCACTCGATGCTGTCCTGCGCCAATACCCGATGGGCGGCCAAGTCGCCGCCAGCCTTATTGATATCCATTGCGAAGCCACGTCCGAAAAAATGGCCACCGGCCATTTCTGCGACGGACGTGCAAGTATCGTCGTCGGCACCCATACCCATGTGCCAACAGGCGACGCGATGATACTGTCCGGTGGCACTGCCTATATGACCGACGCGGGCATGTGCGGCGATTACAACTCAGTCATCGGGATGGAGAAGGCAGAACCAATGCGCCGTTTCATCACCGGCATGCCGAAGGCACGTTTTACCCCTGCATCCGAGGAGGCAACCTTGTCCGGCCTCTATGTCGAGACTGACAATCTGACAGGCAAAGCGACCAAGGTCGCGATGATCCGCCAAGGTGGCCGGTTGTCCCAAGCGGGGCCTGTATGATCTCTGTGCGGATGCAGCTGACAGGGTTTTTGTTGCTGCTGGGATGTGGTTGGGGGCTGACACAGCCTCTGATCAAGATCACGGTGACGGCAGGGTATCAGCCGTTTGGCATCGTCTTTTGGCAAATGTTGATTGGGGCTGTGTTGCTGGGCGTTTTGCGCTGGCGACAGATGGGGCGGATGCCGTTCACCATCAAAACGCTGGGCGTGTGGCTGATGATCGCGACCATTGGCACGCTGATCCCTGGCTACACGAGTTTTCGCGCGGCCTTTCATCTGCCCTCTGGCATCATGTCAATTGTCATCGCGACAATCCCGATGATGGCCTTTCCGATTGCCTTGGCATTGGGTAATGACCGGTTTTCGCTGCGTCGTTTAGGCGGACTTTGCCTTGGTATGATTGGTGTCGCCCTGATCGCCCTGCCCGAGGCTAGCTTGCTGGAACGCGCCATGATCGCCTTTCTGCCTCTGGCGCTGATTGCGCCATTTTGCTATGCCTGCGAAGGAAATATCGTAGCGCGCTGGGGCACCGCGGGGCTGGATCCGTTTCAGGTGCTTTTTGGGGCATCCGCCATCGGAACGATCATTGCGCTATCGCTGGCCCTTGGCACTGGGCAGTTCTTTGTACCGCAGTCACCCTTCATTCTTGCAGACGCCACGATGCTGCTGAGTTCCATCATCCATGTCCTCGTCTACTCCGGTTATGTCTGGCTGATCGCGCGGGCGGGGTCGGTTTTTGCAGGCCAAGTCAGCTATATTGTTACAGGGTCAGGCGTGTTTTGGGCGATGCTACTGTTGGGTGAGACCTATAGCCTGTGGATATGGGCCGCACTTGTCTGCCTAGCGGCCGGGCTGAGCCTTGTGCAACCACGGCTTGCCCAATCTGAACCGCTGGGCGAAACTCAAACCCATGGGTAATTATCTTTTCCTGAGCCAGACGCAGAGTGCGATCCTGACCATGGCGGTCGTGTTGGGCATGTTCGTGATGTTCCTGCGCGAGGTCTATCCGACTGAGGTGGTGGCAATGATCGGCGTCTCGATCTTGCTGGCCACCGGCGTGCTGCCCTATGAGGCCGCAGTGATGGCGCTGGCCAATCCTGCCCCTTGGACGATTGCCGCGATGTTCATCATCGTAGGTGCTTTGGTGCGGACCGGCGCGCTCAACGCCATGACCCAGATTGCCGAGCGACAAGCCAAAGTCAGCCCTGCGCGGGCGATCGGGGGCGGGTTGGTGTTTGTGGCGTTTGCAAGTGCGATCATGAACAATACGCCCTTGGTGGTCGTGATGATCCCGGTCTTCGTGCAATTAGCGCGGACACTGGGGACTTCAGCATCCAAGCTGTTGATCCCGCTGAGTTATGCCGCGATTGTGGGTGGGACAATGACACTTTTGGGCACCTCGACCAACTTGCTCGTCGATGGCGTGGCGCGCGCCTCAGGGTTGGAGCCCTTTGGTATTCTTGAGATTTTTCCTATTGGCGTTGTGGTGGTCCTGTGGACCTTTACCTACCTCTATTTCATGGCGCCGCGCCTGCTACCTGACAGGCAAAGTATGGCGACGATGTTGTCGGACAGATCAAAGAAAAAATTCTTCTCCGAGGCCCTCATTCCCCCCGACAGCAACCTGATTGGGCGCGAGGTGACAGGGGTGCAGCTGTTCAAGCGCGACGGCGTACGCCTGATTGATGTGGTCCGCGGCGATACCTCGCTGCGCCGCGCCATGAAAGATGTGACATTGCAAGTGGGTGACAGGGTGATCCTGCGCACCGAGATGACAGAACTGTTGTCTTTGCAATCCAACAAGGAACTACGCAGGGTCGATCAGGTATCGGCGGTCGAGACCACAACCGTCGAGGTGCTGATTACGCCCAATTGCCGGATGGTGGAGCGGCGTATGGGGTCAATGCGGTTGCGGCGGCGCTACGCGGTTTACCCGTTGGCGGTGCACAGGCGCGATGCGAATATCAGCGCACAGATCGATGATATCGTCGTGAAGGTCGGCGACACGCTGCTACTGGAAGGCGCACCTGAAGATATCCAGCGTCTGGCCGAAGATATGAACCTTGGCGATGTATCCGAGCCATCACAGCGCGCTTACAGACGCGGCCACGCACCCGTGGCGGTTGGCGTGTTATTGGGTGTTGTGACTTTGGCAGCCTTGGGTGTGGCTCCAATCCTGATGCTGGCGATGATTGGCGTAACGATCGTACTGATGACAAAATGCATTGATGCGGAAGAGGCGTTTTCTTACGTCGACGGCCGCCTGCTCGCATTGATTTTCGCCATGCTGGGGGTGGGGTCTGCATTGCAATCCTCGGGGGCGGTCGGGATCATTGCCGATACACTGTCGCCAGTCATGCTGGTACTACCGCCCTTCTTTGTCGTGCTGGCTGTCTATCTCCTGTCCAGCATCCTGACCGAGTTAATCTCAAACAACGCGGTCGCGGTCGTCATGACCCCGATTGCCATAGGGCTAGCGTCTGCATTGGGTGTTGACCCGCGCCCCTTGGTGGTGGCTGTGATGATCGCGGCGAGTGCCAGTTTTGCCACGCCCATCGGTTATCAAACCAATACGCTGGTCTATGGTCCGGGGGGGTATCGCTTCTCGGATTTTTTGAAGTTCGGCGTTCCGCTGAACCTGTCGCTTGCGCCCATCGTTTCCTTTGTGATCCCCTTTATCTGGCCGCTTTAGGCCGGGGTTGCGGGGGTCGGGTGGCTTGCCGTATAGAGACGCAGATTGAGGCGACACAAGACGAGGTTTTTGCCATGGCTGGCCACTCCAAATGGGCGAATATTCAGCACCGCAAAGGGCGGCAGGACAAGCTGCGCTCCAAACTGTTTTCCAAGCTGGCCAAGGAAATTACGGTCGCCGCAAAAATGGGCGACCCCGACCCTGATAAAAACCCCCGTTTGCGTCTGGCGGTGAAGGAAGCGAAATCAAACTCTGTCCCCAAGGATGTCATCGACCGCGCCATCAAGAAATCGCAGGGCGGCGACGCAGAGAATTATGATGAAATCCGCTATGAAGGCTATGGTCCCAATGGTGTGGCCGTGATCGTCGAGGCGATGACGGATAACCGGAACCGGACAGCGTCAACCGTACGGTCGACGTTTTCAAAAAATGGCGGAAACCTTGGCGAAACAGGTTCTGTCGGCTTCATGTTCGATCGCAAAGGCGAGGTGGTTTATCCAGCTGATGTTGCCGACGCGGATACCGTGATGATGGCCGCGATTGAGGCCGGTGCCGAAGATGTGCAAAGCGATGATGAGAACCATGTCATCTATTGCGCGGATACCGACCTTAACGATGTGTCAAATGCGCTTGAGGCGGAATTGGGCGAATCTGAATCGACCAAGCTGATTTGGAAGCCCAACATGACAACCGAACTGGATGTCGATGGGCTGACCAAATTGATGAAATTGCTGGATACGCTCGAAGAAGATGACGACGTCCAGCGCGTGACATCAAACTTTGAAGCGTCGGACGAAGTGATGGCGGCCTTTGCGGAAGGGTAGTAGTGATATCTCTGACGCTGGGTCAGAGATATAATCGCGTGTCGGTTCTGCGTTAAGTCAGGCCGTTCATACCCCTAAACAATGCCGCATGATTGCCTTTTGCGCGTGCAGCCGGTTTTCGGCCTCGTCAAAGATCACCGAATGTGGGCCGTCCATCACACTGCTGGTCGCCTCATCGTCCCGGTGCGCCGGCAGGCAATGCATGAAAAGCGCGTCATCCTTGGCCTTTGCCATCAGCGCGTCATTCACCTGATAGCCACGCAGCTGATTATGCCGCCTCTCCCTTGCGGATTGCGGGTCATGCATGCTGACCCATGTATCGGTGACAACCAAATCAGCACCTCGGACCGCCTCATCGGGATCGCGCACGGTAGTGTAAAGCCCTTCAAGCGCAGGCTCCGGGTCCAATGGTGGCGGACCGGTAAAGACCAGATCAAAATCAAACTGCTTGGCCGCATGGGCAAAGCTGGCAAAAACGTTGTTACCGTCACCGGACCAAACGACCTTTTTGCCTTTGATGGGACCGTTGTGTTCTTCAAACGTCATGATATCGGCCATGATTTGGCAAGGATGTGTGCGGTTTGTCAGCCCGTTTATGACGGGGACGGTCGCGTATTCTGCCATATCCAGCAGCGTTTGTTCTTCGAAGGTTCGGATCATGATCAAATCGACGTAACGCGACAGCACGCGCGCGGTATCTGCAATCGTTTCACCATGGCCTAACTGCATATCCGCCCCGGACAGCACCATGGTCTGACCGCCCATTTGGCGTACACCCACATCAAAAGATACGCGTGTCCGGGTCGATGGCTTTTCAAAGATCAGTGCAACCATATGGTTCGCCAAGGGTTGTTCGGCATCAGGCGTGCCCTTGGGCTTGCCCGCGCGCGCGATTTTCATCGCCTGCGCGTTATCGATGATGTCACGTAGCGCATCTGTAGGGGTGGTGTGAATATCAAGAAAATGGGTCATGTGTTTCGCTTTTCGGGGGCCGCAAAGGGCCGGTCAAATCAAAGGTGAGTCATCACTTGGACAAGGCGTCCTTCGCGGGTGGTTGCCAGACGCCTGTTCATGAAACGGGCTTGGCGGTATATAGTGATGGTGCGGGTGTCTGTGGTGCCGGGCCCTGCGGCGACCATGGGGTGTTTGACCCGCAGGTTGCGCACGTATGCTTCGATATATGCCACCGAATGGCCCTGCCCCACGAAGTCATTATCTCCGACAAAGGTTCCCATGGCGCGCGTGCCATGCGGCAGGTCAGCGAATTGCGGAAGATTAAAGGCGCGTACGTCATGATCATAGAGATAGGCAAAGGGCTGGCCGATCAGGCTGACCACCTGCATATTTATCTTTGGATTATCCATATCGTTTTCAATCAACGTAATCTGCTTGTCCGCATCGGGCCACCAGACCTTGACATGCGCTGTATCAAGCCAGCGGCGCATCAAGGGCAGGTCAGCCTCGGTTACCGGACGAAACGTGTAGTTACGCATTGGCCCCCATCACATGGGACGCCGCGGCATCAAGCCTCTGTGCGGCAAGTCCGATATCCTCATCCGGGATGTTCAGTGCAGGCAGCAGCCGCACGACGTTATCAGCGGCAGGCACCGTCAGCACACCTTCTGCAAAGCCTGCGTTGACCACATCGGTATTCGCCGCCTTGCATTTGAGACCCAGCATCAGGCCAGAGCCGCGTACCGCCTCAAAAACGTCCGAGTGTGCCGCAACAACCCCTTCCAGCTTTTGCCGCATCAGGCCTGCCTTGCGGTTCACTTCAGCCAAGAATGCATCATCGCTGACAATTTCCATCACTTTTGCACCAACGGCACAAGCCAACGGATTGCCGCCATAGGTTGAACCATGCGTACCGGTGGTCATGCCAGAAGCCGCATTTTCAGTGGCCAGCACAGCCCCCAAAGGAAAGCCCCCGCCAATGCCCTTTGCGACCATCATGATATCTGGTGTGATCCCTGCCCATTCATGGGCAAAAAGCTTGCCAGTACGGCCCATGCCGCATTGTACTTCATCAAGGATCATCAGGATGCCGTGTTGGTCGCACAGATCGCGCAAGCCTTTCAAGCAAGCATCAGGAAGCGGGCGGATACCGCCCTCACCCTGTACAGGCTCCACCATGATCGCCGCAGTGGTGTCAGACACGGCTGCTTGCAGCGCGTCATGATCACCAAACTCCAGATGGGTGAAACCGGGCAACAACGGGCCGAACCCTTTCGTCATCTTCTCGGACCCGGCGGCAGCAATGCCCGCGCTGGAGCGCCCATGAAATGAACCTGAAAAAGTAATGATCTCGGTCCGCGCGGGCTGCTCTTTGTCATACCAGTATTTGCGCGCCATCTTTATCGCCAGTTCGCAGGCTTCGGTGCCTGAGTTGGTGAAGAACACGGTATCGGCAAAGGTCTTATCAACCAAAGCATCTGCCAACTGCTGTTGCGCAGGAATATTATACAGATTGGACACATGCCAAAGCGCATTTGCCTGTCCCGACAAAGCCTCAACCAATGCAGGATGCGCATGGCCCAGCGCGTTCACCGCGATCCCGGCCCCCAGATCAAGAAAACGTCGCCCGTCGGCTTCCGTCAACCAGGACCCTTCGCCCGACACAAAGGTCAGGGGGGCACGTGAATAGGTCGGCAGAATAGATGCGATCATAGCGATCTTCCTTAAACGTAGGCTCGATTGGTGCAGGACCAACGGCTGTGTGTCAATAATGATAGAGGTTTAAGATGGACGTGGCAAAAGGCGGCGCGAATTAGCGTCGGCGTCGGCTTTCAATTGTTGCACAATTCATCATAGGGACGTGTTAACGCAGTTTTATGACGCAGGGAACCCCCAGAAAGCACCGACCATATGAGGCACCACTTTTGGCCTTCGACATCGGCGCTTGAAAGCCCAATCCGATAGGTCCACTGATGGCGCATGACCCTGCGCACCGCCAACCCGCCCCTCGCCGTTGCTTTTATGCTGACAGCGACTGCATTCATTGCAGGGACCATGGTGATGGCAAAATCGCTGGGCACCGATGCGCTTGGGCCGCCACTCCATCCGCTGCAAATCAGCCATGGGCGGTTTCTATTCGCCTTTCTGGCCATTGCCTCAGCCGCAGTGGTGATACGACCGAAGATCGCACAACCCCACCTTGGGTTACATATCGGACGGACCCTCTTTGGATGGGGTGGCGTTACGCTGATGTTCGCCGCCGTATCGTTTATTCCACTCTCGGATGCCACAGCGATCAGCTTTCTTAACCCGGTGTTCGGGATGCTGCTTGCCATCCCGCTTTTGGGGGAACGTGTCGGACGCTGGCGCTGGTTTGCAGCCTTCATGGCCTTGCTTGGCGCGCTCATCCTGCTGCGCCCCGGACCAGAGAGTTTTCAACTTGCGGGGTTGCTGGCCTTGGGTGCGGCGGTCACCATGGGGATGGAGTTGATCTTTATCAAAAAACTGGCCAACCGCGAAGCAGCGTTCCAGATCCTGCTGATCAATAATGCCATCGGCCTGTGTATCGCCACGCTGGCCGTCTTGCCGGTATGGAGCATGCCCACCCCTGCACAATGGGGCGCGTTGGCGGGTTTGGGTTTACTCATGGCCACAGCGCAGGCTTGTTTCGTAAATGCCATGGCGCGGGCAGATGCGAGTTTTGTCACCCCATTCAGCTATGTGACGCTGATTTTTGCAACGCTCTATGATTTGCTGATCTTTGATGTCTGGCCTGATGGGATCAGCATTATCGGCGCTATCACTATTCTGAGTGGTGCATCACTTTTGGCATGGCGCGAACGCCGTATACATGCCTGACGAGCGATAGCCGGCTCTTTACCTTATGCGGCCAAAATCTTGCCCCTTTTCTACTTTAGGTAGAATTTATGAGTGATGTTTACGAGTACCGGCGCGCGCCAAGTCGCGGACCTTTCTGGCTTGCCCTGATGGGGGCCATCATGCTGCTTATCGGCGTGGTGTATTATGATGCAACGCAGCTTGCGTGGCTGACATGGACGGCCATAGCCGTGACAATCGCATGGATGCCGCTGCCACGTCTTGTGTCAGGCGTCCGGATCGACCACACCCATCTGGTTTTGGCAGCATGGCGCAAACCGCGCCCGATTGCGCTGGATGACATTGCCCATCTGCGGATCTGGGAAAGCGGGATCGAAAACACGGTCACGATTGTCTACCGCGACGGCGATCAGGAAGAGGTCTTTGCCAGCGATCTGCCTGATATCGATACGTTGATTGCGGTGCTGGCAAACCGGGGCATCCCGGTGCGCGACGTCAGCTAGGATTTCAATCGATAGCCTGTATGCATCCAGCGCCAGCAGATGGCCAAAACAACCACACAAGCCGCACTGACCACCAACATGCCGATCCACGGGCTGCTGTCGCTGACACCGATCATCCCGAAACGAACCCCATCAATAATATAGAAGAATGGATTGGCATGGCTGAGACCCTGCATGACAGGTGGCAATGCTTCAATCGAATAGAATGTGCCTGACAGGAAAGCCAATGGCGTCACCAGAAAGTTTGAAATGGCTGAAAGCTGATCGAACTTATTGGCAAAGATGCCTGCAATCATGCCCAAACCACCCATCAAGACAGAGCCCAGCAAAACAAAGACCATCACCCACAACGGGGCCTGCATCCCGACACCCAAAAACAAGGTAGACCCGATTGCGATAACGACCGCCACCAAAGCGCCGCGCGCGACAGCACCGCCGATATAGCCCACAACCAGCTCTGCCGCCGATAAGGGCGGCATCAAAGTATCGACAATATTGCCCTGCACCTTGGCCGAGGCCAAGCTGGATGACGTATTGGCAAAGGCATTCTGGATCACCGTCATTGTCAAAATGCCGGGGGCCAGAAACACCATGAACGGCACGCCCATCACATCACCGCGCTGGGACCCGATGGCGATGGTAAAGATCAACAGAAACAGGCCGGCATTGATCAGCGGGGCCAAAACCGTCTGCGACCAGACATTCATGAAACGCTTGACCTCACGGCGGATCAACGTCCATGTGCCCAGCCAGTTGACCCGGCCAAAACGGCGCACACCCATCTGATTTGCCTTGGTCATCGCGGTATCCCCTTTTCAGACGTTCGGACATAGCGGATTGAACTGAAATGGCCAGCCCCCGCCTTGCCAGATGCGGGGCTGACCTGATCCGGCCCATGCAACAAGGTGGGCTGCATGCGACAGTTCGCCAAAAGATGCGTAAAACCGCCTTGCCCACCTTCACATCAGCAGCCGCAGTGATTAGTATGCCGGGGACTTGCACAAAATGACCCGATCCCTGGAAAACCGGATCCGGCCAGAAAATCAAAGGAATTCATATGTCCTGGACAGACGAGCGCGTTGAGACGCTCAAAAAGATGTGGGGCGAAGGCCAATCGGCAAGCCAGATCGCCAAGGAGCTGGGTGGTGTCACTCGTAACGCAGTGATCGGCAAAGTGCACCGTTTGGGGCTTTCGAACCGGGCTGGGTCTGGTGGATCTGCAGCAAAAGCGACACCCAAGGAAAAGCCGGCCGCTGCTGCGAAGCCTGCCGTGAAAGTTGCACCCAAGCCAAAAGCCGCACCCGCCTCTACCCCACCAAAGGAAGAGCAGGAGCTGGACGAGAACGGCATCCCGATTTCGGCAGCACGCCGGGCGATTATTCCTGCCGGTCAGCCCTTGCCCCCGCAGCCCTCGGCCAATGAAATCAGCCCAGAGGCGCTGGCGAAAGTCAGCGAAGTGGAAAAGAGCGCAAAACGGATCAGCCTGATGGAATTGACCGAAAAGACCTGCAAATGGCCGGTCGGTGATCCGGCGACGGATGATTTCTGGTTCTGCGGTCTGGCCGTGCAACAAGGAAAACCCTACTGCGAGGCGCATGTGGGCGTGGCATTCCAGCCAATGTCATCGCGGCGCGACCGGCGGCGCTAACCGGTTACCCCGGCATGTAAGGTGGATCATGATCCACCTTACTCTTCGCCCCGCACACTCAGCTCAGAAATTGTGCAATCACGTGGTGCTGCAGTTTCTTGCCATCAGGATCAAGATCGGTCTTAAGACCGCAAAACGCCTCACCCCATTGGGACGTGCGTGTGCGGATGGGCGGCGTGTCTGATGCAATGCAGCCCATCACAACTTGCGCAACTTCATCAGCGGTTTGATAGATATCACCACCACTCTGACGATTTTGCGAGCCGCCAACATACTTTTGCAAGATCGGCAGATATTCATCTTCAAGCATCCCTCCGGTCTCTTCGACTTGTTTCAGGACGCTTGATGCGAACTCTGACGTGATGCCACCAGGTTCGACCACCGTGAAGTTGATCCCGAAGGAGGGTGAGATATAGGACGCCATGGCCTCCATATAGCCTTCAACGGCAAACTTTGCGCCGCAATAGATTTCGTTAAAGGGCTGCCCGACAAGGCCACCAACCGACGAGATAGACACAACATGCCCACTGCGTTGCTTTCGGAAATGCGGGATCACCGCTTTCACACAACGCACCACACCCATGAAATTCACATCCATGACCCACTGAACATCCGCTTCGCTGGCCTGTTCAGTCGAGCGCACAAAACCAGCGCCCGCATTATTGATCAGAACATCAATACGCCCCGCATCGTTCAGGACCGCATCAACGCAAACGTCAACCGAAACGGTGTCTTGGACATCCAGTTGCAGCACATCAATGCTCACACCCGCATCCGACGCCGCAGTATCAAGCGCATCACGTTTGGCAAGGTTCCGCATTGTTGCGTAGACCCGATGCCCGGCGCGCGCGCTTTGGACGGCAAGGCTGATACCAAGACCGGACGAACACCCGGTGATCAGGATAACTTTCGACATTGAGATAACCTCTTCTTTGCGTGTCGTCAGATTTAGCAGCACTTGTTTCGACACAAGCGCCTTAACGGGTCACGATCGGTATGACTTTACCGCCTCTGCCGAGGCGATAAGCGCATCGCGGGCAGGGATGAATTTGAAACCAAATGTTTTCTCGGCTTTGGCCCCAGATACCGCTGTGGTCCGGCCAAGGTTCCCGCGGATCGCTTTCATATCAGCCATAAACAAAGCCAGCAGTTTGATCAGCCACACCGGTGCCTTGCGTGTCGGCGCCTTGGTGCTGGGGTCCCATTGCTTCAGCATGCGCGCAATATCGATGAATTGCAGGGTTTCAGCAACGGCGGCAAAGCGTTCACCCTTCGCGGCCTCCAGATCAATCGCAGCGACATGCATCATCGCCACATCACGCACATCGACAAAGATCAGGTCCAGCGGCGGCGCCAGTGGAATCTTGCCTTCCATCAATTGCTCAACAATCTCAAGCGAGGCGCCATAGCGTGCATCCATCGGCGGGCCAAAGACAGCACCGGGATTAATTGTGGTCAGCGTTATGTCGGGGTTATCGGCAACGAAATCCCATGCTGCCCTTTCCGCAAGGGTCTTGGACGCCTCATAGGCACCGACAAAAGGCGCATCAGCTGTTGTCCAATTGGTTTCATCAGAAGGCTGCATCGGCGGCTTGTCGGCCTGTTTATAGATAGCCACACAAGACGACGTCAGGATTACGCGTTTGATGCCCGCAGACTTGGCCGCTTTCATCGCGCGCAGCGTTCCGTCAACAGCGGGGCGAATAAGTTCTTGCGGGTCCTTGGGTTCTGCAAGCGGAAAAGGTGACGCGGTATGCATCAGAACATCGCAGCCTTGCATCGCATCCTCCCAGCCCTCATCCTTGCTCAGATCAAGATAGGCAAACTCTAACGCGGCATCAGGAAAAAGCGCCTCCAACTCCACTTTGCGCGCCTCCGACCGGATCGAGGCCCGCACGTCATAACCTTTCTCAAACAGCTCTCGCAGGATGTGTTTGGCGATGAAACCGGACGCGCCGGTGACGAAAACTTTGGTCATTGTGTTAATCCTATGGCTTTGCACAGCATATCAAACGCCAGATCCGCGTCGCTGCTGTGCAGGTTTTCGGTGATGACAAGGTCGATCTGGAACAGGATCAACCGGCCGATGAATGCTGCATTTGGGCCCTTGATCATGTTGTGATCCAAGGCGTTCTGAATCCAAACCGCATAAGGTGCGAGGTGCTGCTCGATCTCTGCCTGCATCTGTTCGCTGGCTAGCCCTGCGTCCAAAAGCAGATGCATGATCTCACGCTCTTGCGGATGCGCCCGGGCCCGCGCGAGATACCCTTGCCAGTTTTCATACAGATTTGCGCGGTCAAAACGCGCATCACCTGCATGGGGCATCGCGGCAAACATGCCCAGTTTGGCATGCTGATAAATCGCGTCGATCAACGCCTGCTTGGTTGAAAATGCATTGAAGAGCGTCCCATTCGACACGCCCGCTGCTTTGGCAATACGCGCCGTCGAAACCCCAACCCCTTCAGAGAGGAACAACACGGTTGCGGCATCAATGATTTGCAGTTGTCTGTCATTCATAAGGAATACATAATTAGAGTGACTAGTCAGTCAATACGTGAATGGGTTTATTTTGTCTTCGAGGGCATTCAAATCTGCAGACGACCTGGAAACGCCGCAAACCCATTCCAAACGCCGCAGCATCACGCTATACGCGCGCCATGACGCAAAACCCGCCCAGCCTTCGCCCTGACCTCGCCCCTGCGGCGAAAATCTCTGACGCGCCGCGCGACGGCCAGCCGACCATCGGCATGGTCAGCCTTGGATGCCCCAAAGCGCTGGTTGATAGCGAGCGTATCCTGACGCGGTTGCGCGCCGAGGGCTACGCGATCTCGCCCGATTATGCGGGGGCTGAAGCAGTGATCGTCAACACCTGCGGGTTTCTGGACAGTGCCAAAGCCGAAAGCCTTGATGCCATTGGCGAAGCTTTGCAGGAAAACGGCAAGGTTATCGTCACAGGCTGTTTGGGGGCAGAGCCTGATTACATCCGCGAACATCACCCTCAGATTCTTGCCGTGACGGGCCCGCACCAATACGAACAGGTGCTGGATGCCGTCCATGCCAACGTGCCCCCTGCTCCTGACCCGTTTATCGACCTGCTGCCTGCCAGCGGCGTCAGCCTGACACCCCGCCATTACAGCTATCTGAAAATCTCGGAGGGCTGTAACCACAAATGTAAGTTTTGCATCATCCCTGACATGCGCGGGCGCCTTGTATCCCGCCCCGCACACGCGGTCCTGCGCGAGGCGGAAAAACTGGTGCAGGCCGGCGTGAAAGAACTGTTAGTCATCAGTCAGGACACCTCCGCCTACGGGCTCGACCGCAAATATGATCTGAACCCGTGGAAAGATGGCGACGTACGCAGCCACATCACCGATCTGACACGCGAACTGGGCAGCTTGGGCGCTTGGGTGCGCCTGCACTACGTCTACCCCTACCCTCATGTGCGCGACCTGATCCCGATCATGGCGGACCCTGCCAATGGCGTGCTGCCCTACCTTGATATCCCGTTCCAACATAGCCACCCTGATGTGCTACGGCGTATGGCGCGGCCTGCTCCGGGGGCGAAAACGCTGGATGAAATCGCCGCGTGGCGCGCCCAATGCCCCGATATCACCCTGCGGTCGACTTTCATCGTAGGCTACCCCGGCGAAACAGAGGCTGAGTTCCAGCACCTGCTGGACTGGCTGGATGAGGCGCAGTTGGACCGGGTCGGTTGTTTTCAATATGAAAACGTGGCCGGGGCGCGATCAAACGCGCTGCCCGATCATGTTGCAGCCGAGGCCAAACAAGAGCGTTGGGACAGGTTCATGGCCAAAGCGCAAGCGATCTCAGAGGCGAAGCTAGCCGCCAAGGTCGGGCAGACCCTTGAGGTGATCGTGGACGACATTGATGAAGATGGGATCGCCACTTGCAGGACATGGGCGGACGCGCCGGAAATTGACGGGAATTTGTTTATTGATGAAGGTGCTAAGGGATTAGTCGTCGGCGACGTTGTAAACGTCGACGTGGAAGAAGCTGGTGAATATGATATGTGGGGCGCATTATGCGTATAAAACCAGGGTAGCACCAAGATGAAAGAACTCATCCTACATATAGGTCAACCGAAAGCAGGAAGCTCTTCGTTGCAAAGAACGTTTCACCGCTCGCGAGAGGCGCTTCTGGAGCATGGCGTATTATACCCACAGACAGTTTGGGGGGTTAGTCACCGCGTTGTCAAAGCGCATTTCTGCGGGATTGAAGGAGCACAGCGTAGGGATGTCGAGAGACATAACAACGATGAGGTCGCGATTATTGCTGAGGCTGATCATGCCTGGCAGGTTATTCTTGATGATATTGCAAAAAATAACCCAGAGATTGTCGTTCTAAGCGCCGAACAATTTTACTCTATTGGCTTACTCGCGGGATTCCGTCAATTTCACGATGAAATCGTGCAGATGGCCGAGAAGGTGACCGCCGTGGTCTACATTCGTGCTCCGGAAGCGCGCCACTTGTCGCTTTGCAATCAAGCACTGAGAGGCCGCATAGTCAGATCCGCGCCGACAGAGCGCGTTGCTGTTCGCGATAAACTGGAACCCTATCTCGCCTCTGATAAGATCAATCTGTGTGTTCATGAATTCAATCGCGCGACCTTGATTGAGGGCGATGTGGTGCGCGATTTCGTCTCGCGCTACATTCCAACTGAGGCTGCAAAAGCGATCAAATGGCTCCCAGACGATCAAAATGTATCCATTTCTGCTGAGGCCATGGTACTCCTCGAAGAGGCCTGTACTGGCAAAATCCCATTTGTTAATCCTGAAGACGATTTGATGGTAAATGAGTTCCGTCGCCGAGTGGTCGCTGCAGATGCAAATATCCCCGGCAAAACCCGGCCTGCTTATAAACCTGGCATCGCAAGGGTTATCCAAGATGTTTTCACCGACCTGGATTGGGTCCGCGACACCTTTGGTATCGATTTTCCCAAACCACCAATGCTGCAGGACCCACCTGATATTCGTGCCGAGGACCTGAAGAGTGTGCGCGATCTTTGCCCCATAGATGAGGCGCGCTACCAAGGGATTTTAGAGGACGCCAAACAGGGGATGGATAAAAAACAACCAAGCAGCTCGACCGAAACCAGAACGTTAGCGGAGTTTCTATCAGCACTCCGCTTTGGCTTTCGCTTCGTGACGCGTCCCATTCGTCAAAGTCGTATTGCAAGGAAGGTACGCAAGACTGTGAAAGGATAGCATGATCGGCGCGTCATCCCTCAGGCCTGATCCAAATAAACTCTGACCGCGTCCTGCACCCGGCGAAACCGGTCTCCGCCCAGCTTTATCCCGCCAAACCACCGTGTCACAACGATGATGTGGCCCTCCAGCCCTTCGCGTTCCAGCATCCGCAGGATTACCATCCCTGCCCCGCTTTCCCCGTCGTCATTCTTTACCGGCCCATCGGGCAGCAGAACGGCCCATGTGTTATGCGTTGCCTTGGCGAATTTCTTGCGACGGCAAAGTGTTTTGACAAAAACCTTCGCCTCCTCCGCCGAGGCCACGGGCCCACCAGAAACCGCGTATTTGGATCCGCGGTCGTTTCGTACATTCTCGATAATCTTCAGGGAACTATTCCCAAATCAAGAGATCACTTCACGCGGTGCTTCGTAACTGCAACCGCCGCGGTCGCTCAAATCGTCAATCGGCGATGTCGTATCTGCGACTTCGGCACAGGTGCCTGCGGTCTGATCCCATGTCATGCCAACCGGGCAACTTTGGGATTGGACCATAGGCTTTGTCAGGTTTGGCAGTGTCACTTCTTGGGCATATGCACCCATGGGCAACAACGCGGTAGCAAGTACAATGAGACGCATCCGGTCCTCCTGCAATCATTTGATGAATTTATACTAACCCGATCTGCCAAATTATCAAATGACCAGCCGTCGCATCTGTTAACCTGTATTAAGGCCCCAATCCCACGGTTTTTGCTAGTCTTGTCCCATATAGAATGGAGAGGGACATGAAAGACACTGTGCCGGACGCCAAACCCAAACCACGCAAACGCCGCAAACCTGAAGGCGAAGGTTGGGCAGATCCTTAAGGTGATTGTGGACGATATCGATGAAAATGGGATCGCCAACTGCAGGTCATGGGCAGACGCACCAGAGATCGGCAGAAACTTGTATACTGATAAAGCGGATGGGCGATTGGTGGTGGGGGATGTTTTGAAGGTCGACGTCGACAAAACTGGTGAATATGGTTTGTGGGGAGCACTCCGAACAGAGCAGTGAGAAGATTGAGAATGAGACAAATCATCGTTCATATCGGCCATCCAAAAACAGGCACATCAACCCTTCAAAAGTGCCTCCACAGGTCTCGCGGCGCATTGCTGCAACATGGGGTGCTGTATCCACACACTATTCGCGGCAATAACCACCTTGCGATTAAGCCCCTTTTTGTTGGGCCAGAAGCAGCGGACCGGAACGAATTGCGCCGACATAAAGGGAACTACGATGCAATCATGGAAGATGCGCAGAATGCATGGACACTGGTCTGCAATGACATCGCGCGGCATAAGCCGGAAACCGTGATTTTAAGTTCTGAAGGCTTCTTTGGCTTGGGCAAAAATGATGGGGTGCGGAAGTTCGTACAAGAACTGAAGGCGATGGCAGATGAGGTCACCTTTGTTGCATATATCAGAGCACCCTCTGCGTTTTATCTTTCGTCATTGAGCCAGAACATTAAGTTTTCAGGAAGCTTCAGACCTCACAATCGACTCAACTTTTTTAGATCGTCTCTACAGCACTACCTGCAATTGACAAACGCAACGACAAACGTCCACAAATTCGATCGTGCCGAGCTGATCGGCGGCGATATCGTGCAGGATTTCACCACGCGCTACCTGACAAAAACAGCGGCGTCAGCGGTAAAAATGGCAGAATCTGAGGCCAATTTGTCGATGTCAGCCGAGGCCATGGCCCTTCTGGATGACATCGACGCCGGTACCGCGCCCAAGCCATATGATCAGTTGCGCGTTTTGACCAAGGAGCAGCAACGCCATATCCTGAGAATTGATAGGCGGCTCCCCGGAGGAACGAGCCCCAAGTACAAGCCAGGGGTCGCACGTATCATCCATGATGCTACCTCAGATTTGGAGTGGGTCGAGAACACTTTAGACATCCGATTTGAACGTCCCGAGGCTCACCCCTCTGCGCGGTTCTTACGGCTTGATGAACTTACAAGCGTGCGCGCCATTTGCCTGATCAACGAACAACGCTATCAGCAGCTTGGCGATAAGGCCTTAAAAGGACTGGCGCGGGCAAATCAAAAGGACCGGGTGGCGGCCGCAATACACCCGCTCATACCAAAAGCGGTTCTTCGCGCCGCCAACGGTTTTCGAAACTCATTTCGCGCAATAACCCGACCAATTCGTCACAGCGGATTTGCGCGCCGTATACGAAACCAAGTCAAGCTCTTAAAAAAACGACTGTTCCTCTAAGCCAGAACGATACGCGTGCCAGCGCAAGGTTTCGCGGCCCTAGTGCCGCATTTGAGCGACAGCTCAAAACCTTGCTTCGTCTAGTGCAAGTCCGTACAGCGCAGCAATTGCGGTTAAGATGACGGCTGCCGCCTTAAGACATCACCTCGCGCACAGCGTCATAATTGCAGCCTCCTGCACCGCCCAAGCAGCCCATCGCAGGGCCACTTTGTGTAACCTCGGCGCAGGCGGGGTTACTCCACGCCATGCCAACATGGAGATGCGACCGCAGGCTCTGTCATATCTGGCAGTGTCACTTCTTGCGCATATGCACCCATGGGCAATAAAGCGGTAGCAAGTACGATGAGACGGTATTAACCCGACAGGCGACATTATCAAATGATCCGCTGTCGTACCTGTTGACCCACATCAAGGCCGCGTTCTTTGGTCTTTGTTATCCTCACTCCAAGCCCGCAAGGAGAGGAACATGAAAGATAACGTGGTCAAAGCCAAACCGAGACGCCGCAGAACCGGCCATTTGCCCAAGCTGGCACGCCGTCCCTATGAGGCCGAGAAAGCCGAATTGCAGGCAGAGTTGTTGAAAGTGCAGCTTTGGGCGCAAGAGACGGGCCAGCGCTTTGTCCTGCTGTTTGAAGGCCGTGATGCCGCTGGCAAGGGCGGCACGATCAAGCGCTTTACCGAACACCTCAACCCACGGGCCGCCCGTGTTGTTGCCTTGAATAAACCGACCGATGAAGAACGCGGTCAGTGGTATTTTCAGCGTTACATCAACCATTTGCCGACTTCTGGCGAGATGGTGCTTTATGACCGCAGCTGGTATAATCGCGCCGGTGTTGAACGTGTCATGGGGTTTTGCGAACCTGAGGAATATCTTGAATTCATGCGCCAGACCCCAGAGTTAGAACGTATGCTCACCCGCTCTGGCATCAGGCTTTACAAATACTGGTTCTCGGTCACACAAGACGAACAAAAGCGCCGGTTCGAGGCCCGCGCGACCGACCCCCTCAAGCAATGGAAACTTTCGCCCATCGACAAGGCCAGCCTTGATAAATGGGAAGATTATACCGAAGCCAAAGAGGCGATGTTTTTCTATACCGATACCGCCGACGCCCCTTGGACAGTTGTGAAATCCAACGACAAGAAACGCGCGCGCCTCAATTGCATGCGCCATTTCCTATCCACATTGGATTATCCCGGCAAGGACCATGCGATTGCCCAAGCCCCTCAGACACAGATTGTGGGCAGTGCCAAGAAGGTGATTCACAAAGCCGACCATATATTAGGCACCGCGCTGCATCCTGACACGCGACACACCAAATCCTAAGACGATGCCTTGCCGCCAAAGCATGTCTCAGCTTTAACCACGCGTATGCCTGCGCCCTTCAGCCGAAATCAATACGTTGTCCTTTTTGTTTGCGTGGCGATCTTTGCGCTTGGGCAGTTTCATCGGGCATCCGGCGGTGTCTTCACGCCAATCCTGATGGACCGTTACGCCCTGTCCGCAGCGACGGTGGGTGGTCTGGTCTCGGCGATGTTTTTTGCAACGATTGCAGCGCAAGTACCCTTTGGCATCGCGCTTGACCGGATCGGACCACGTATGGTGCTGAGCATTTGCCTATGCATCATCGCGATTGGTACAGGCGTGTTTGCAGTGGCCCAAAGCTTCGATATGGCTTTGGTATCGCGCATCCTGATCGGGGTCGGGCTGGCCGCGATGGGGGCCGCGAGCCATGTGATCATCGCGCGGAATTTCACCGCACGGGATTTCGGCTATATCAGTGGCCTCGTCGTAACATTGGGTGGGATCGGCGGGTTGCTGGGGACATATCCTTTGGCCATCGCGCTGGAAAATCTTCCTTGGGCCGTGGTCTTTGGCAGCGTCGCTGCGCTGACTGTGATCCTGGCGGCAGGCGTTTTCCGTGTCGTGCGCACCGGTGGCATCACAAACGAAACCGCCGCAGAAGCCGGACCTCAAGGCGGTTATCTGACCTTGCTCCGCCAACCTGAGTTTCGAAAAATTCTGGCGCTCGGGGCCGTTGCCTATGCCCCCATCACCACGATCACCGGCCTGTGGGGTGGGCCTTTCCTGCAAGATGTGGCGGGGCTTTCTGCCGAGCAATCGGGGGCAGTGTTATTGCTGCTCTTTGCCGCCACAATCGCCGCCGGATATGTCTTTGGTCTGCTGGACCGGAACGCACCCTCACGCAAAGCCCTGATCTATGTGGCATTTGTGGTGTCGGCTGCCTGTCTGCTGTCACTCGCCGCCATCGCGAACCCACCCGTTTCATTGGCGATAGGACTATTGGTGATCATGGTCTTCAGCCAGCAATTCTATATCCCGCTGGGCGCGCATATGCGCAAAACGGTAGCAGACACCCATCTGGGCCGTGCATCGACATTGCTGTCACTGGTGTCCGTCGCCGCCATTCCGCTGATGCAACTGGGTTTCGGTGCTATTCTTGACGCGACCGCTAGAAAGGGCTTTGAGACATCAGATCAATACCGCATCGCATTTGCCACGATGGGGGTGACTATCCTCGCGGCTGGGCTGATCTATAGCACCGCGCGCGATATCAACGATGCGGCCTGAAATCTAGGCCTGCCGCAGTTCGGCAAACGTCTCGCGGTTCACGCAATAATCCGGGGCTTGATCCACGTGCTCTCTTTCCGCCAAGAGCCGGTCGCATTTCTCGACCTGCGTGCATCCACGACAGCCCGTGATCATGTCGGCATATGCCACGATGTCGATCTTGTCTTCGTCCAATGCGGTTGACAGATCAACCTCACAGGCTTTGGCCATTTTGATGACACGCCAAAAGTGTGCGCGAGGGTCGCCCAAGGTTTGCATCTTTGGTCCTCCGATTGCGGATGATGTTGACCTAACATGCTGCGGCATGCCGAACCTTGCGCTAGATCAAGTCATCCGCATAAACGTTCATATCCCGCCAGCGACTGATCGCGCGCTCATTCCGCGTTCAACCGGACCACGTTCCAAGACTTGCAGCAAAGAGCACCTGAAATTCGCGGGCAGAACCGCAACGCATTGCCCCCGCCCTGCACCATCGCTATCTAGGGCCAAACCCTAATCTTAGCGGAGCGTCCCCTCATGGCTGCCAATCAATTCGTCTACTTCATGGACGGCGTGTCCAAAACCTATCCCGGCGGGAAAAAAGTCTTTGAAAACATCCGCCTGAACTTTCTGCCCGGCGTCAAAATCGGCGTGGTCGGCGTGAACGGCACCGGTAAATCCACGCTGATGCGGATCATGGCGGGCCAAGACAAGGATTTCGCAGGCGAAGCATGGGCAGCCGAAGGCGCGCGCGTGGGTTACCTGCCGCAGGAACCGGAATTGGACCCCAATCTGACGGTGCGCGAAAACGTCATGCTGGGCGTGGCTGACAAAAAGGCCATTCTGGATCGCTACAACGAAGTGGCGATGAACTATTCCGAGGAAACAGCGGATGAGATGGCACAATTGCAAGACCAGATCGACAGCCAGAACCTCTGGGACCTCGACGCGCAGATCGACATCTCGATGGAGGCGCTGCGCTGCCCGCCCGATGATGCAGACGTGACCACGCTCTCGGGTGGTGAGAAACGCCGGGTGGCGCTTTGCCAACTGCTGCTGGATGCGCCAGATATGCTGCTGCTCGACGAACCGACCAACCACTTGGACGCGGAAACCATCGCGTGGCTGCAACAGCACCTGATTGATTACAAAGGTACAATCCTGATCGTCACGCACGACCGCTATTTCCTTGATGCGATCACCGGCTGGATTCTGGAACTCGACCGTGGGTCCGGCATCCCACATGAAGGCAACTATTCCAGCTGGCTGGAGGCCAAAGCCAAGCGATTGGAACGCGAAGCCAAAGATGACAAATCCAAGCAACGCACGCTGGCACGCGAATTGGAATGGATGCAACAGGGCGCCAAGGCACGCCAAGCGAAATCCAAGGCCCGGATCGCGGCCTATAACGAAATGGCCAACCAATCCGAGAAAGAAAAACTGGGCCGCGCCCAGATCATCATCCCGAACGGACCACGCCTCGGCTCTAAAGTGATCGAGGTTGATGGGCTGAAAAAGGCCATGGGCGACAAGCTTCTGATCGAAGATCTCACCTTCGACCTGCCCCCCGGCGGCATCGTGGGCGTGATTGGCCCGAACGGCGCGGGTAAATCCACGCTGTTTTCCATGCTGACAGGGCAGGCGGAACCCGACGAAGGGTCGGTGACCTATGGCGATACGGTCAAGCTGTCCTACGTTGACCAATCCCGCGATGCGCTGAACCCCGACACGACAGTGTGGGAGGAAATCAGCGGCGGGGCCGAGATTATCGAGCTGGGTGACGCGTCGATGAACAGCCGCGCCTATTGCTCGGCCTTTAACTTCAAAGGTGGTGATCAACAAAAGAAAGTGGGCCTACTCTCGGGTGGTGAACGCAACCGCGTGCATATGGCCAAACTGCTAAAGTCGGGTGGCAACGTCCTGTTGCTCGACGAACCAACCAACGATCTTGACGTCGAAACGCTACGCGCGCTCGAAGATGCCTTGGTCAGCTTTGCAGGCTGCGCCGTGGTGATCAGCCACGACCGCTTCTTCCTCGACCGTATCTGCACCCATATCCTTGCCTTCGAAGGCGACGCGCATGTGGAATGGTTCCAAGGGGCGTTTACGGATTACGAAGAAGACAAAAAAGCAAGGCTGGGGGCAGACGCGCTTGAGCCGAAGCGGATGAAGCACAAGAAGTTTGTGCGGTAATTCATACCATCGGACAAAAAAGGCGCATCTTCTTCAAGATGCGCCAAACTTTTTTTGCTCATGCCAGCTGTGGCTAGAAACCTTTTTGCAGACATTACGCTTAAAAGCGTGATGAACAAAATACCAACATCAACGGTACAGCCTTATGATGAAAATTATTGCATTTTCGTTTTGCCGCCATCGTCATCATCATCGTCAACAACATCATCATCATCGTCATCGTCATTATCGCTGCTAGCCACAACACCGATCACAAGTGCCAAAATCGCCACCGGAATAACCCAGCCAGGAACACTGCTTGCTGGTGCAGCTTCAACGGGATCTTCGACAACGACAGGCGCTTCGACGATTTCATCGGCCAGCCCACCGGCCGATGCCGCTGTACCTGTCAACACAAGGGCGGAAATCGCTGCAATACCAGCTTTAATTCGTTTGAACATCTATACCTCCTTTACAAACCAAACACCAATTGCGTCAACATTAAGCGTGAGCTTAACTTCGCGCAACAAGAAGTTGATTATGAACCGTTGTGGCCACACTATTCCTATGCATTAAAGCAACAGCACTGGCGCTCAAGTCGCGGACAGACCGGCAATCTCAAGGGCACGTAACGCATTGAAGTCAATCTTGTTTAGCCTCCCCGAAACCATGCAACTCACTTGCGTCCGATCCGGACGGCACAGTGATCAAGCCGCGTTCTTCAATGCGGTCGAGGCGCGCGCGACCGCAATCAGGGAGTATCTTTCTAGCACACCAGCTCGCGTGGTGATCGCCATTTCGGATCCAATTGATTGCATCGTGAGCCTTTTTGCGGTCTGGGAATGCGGCGCCTGCGCCGTGGTGGTAAACCCCGACATCAAAGCAGGCGAGCGGGAAAACGTCATTGCGAGCACTGGCGCTGCGCTCTGGCTCAACGATGACGAAGTGGCGGCATTGCCACCGCAGGCAGCGGATCCTGACAACATAGACGGTGCAGCGCTTATATTGATGACCTCTGGTACGACCGGCACGCCTAAGGGTGTAACGCACAGCATTGATGGGCTTCGCGCGCGGCTTGACGCAAACCTCAGAGAGATTGGCCCCGCCGCCTTGCAGAACACGCTCTGCATATTGCCACTTTTCTTTGGCCATGGCCTGATCGGAAACGCTTTGACAGCGCTCTATGCTGGACAGCACCTTTGGCTTTTGCCCAAAATAGGAATTCCAGAGATGGCCAGCTTTGGGGCGACGCTCGACACACACCAGATCACCTTCCTCAGTTCGGTACCATCGTTCTGGAAGATGATCCTCGCAACCTCTGCGCCCCCGCAAGCCGCGCTACAGCGTGTCCATGTCGGATCCGCTCCACTTGCTCTGGCCTTGTGGGAAAAGATCGCGCGATGGTGTGGTACGGAAGCCGTCTTCAACACATATGGGATGACCGAGACGGCCAATTGGATCTCCGGCGGTGCATTCAGAGATGTTGACTGCTGTGACGGCTATGTCGGCAAACCGTGGGGCGGCGCGTTTCGGGTATTGCGTGACAACAGGTTGCATCGTGATGGCCAAGGAGAAATTGCAGTGAAAAGTCCAGGGCAAATGCTGGGATTCTGGCGTGACCCTTTGAAAACAAGCAAGATCATGATGGGCGACTATATGTTGACCGGTGATCTCGGGCATCTGGCGAAGGATCAATCGCTGACATTGATCGGTCGCACCAAGAATGAGATTAATGTCTCTGGCATCAAGGTTCTGGCCGAGGAAGTCGACATGCTTCTTGAACGCCACCCGGACGTTGCAGAGGCTTGCAGCTTTGGTATTCCTGATCCGGTCTCGGGTGAAAAGGTCGCTGCTCTCGTCCGGCTCAAGTCAGACAGTGCCGACGCAAAAGAGTTGATAGCTTGGTGCCGCGAAAACGTGCGGGCTGATGCGGTCCCTTCAAAGATTGAGTTTGTGAATGAAATCCCTAAGAATGATCGGGGCAAAATTGCACGGATCGAGGTTAAGCAACAGATGTTGGCAAAATGGTTCTAAGCAGAATGCGGCGCAAACCGCCCGATCCCTATTTATGTAAACCGATCATCACAGAGCGTTTCAATCTGGTAAATTGCACCCGATCAGAGGCAGTCAAGGTAACAGCCCCCTGGCGCAATGATCCCGAAATACTGCAGAACCTTATGACGTCACGCACCGAGTATTCGGTTTTTCGTTGGGCCAAATTGATGGGGCGCGCGAATGGGTATTCGCGCTTTACACATGCGATTGTCGCGAAGGACATCAAAGGCACAATTGGCGTTCATAAACTAAGCCTCAATAAATCCGGCACCGCCAGCCTGACGATCGTCATCCATGCTCGCAGTTGGTGGGGCAAAGATGTCTTCGAGGAGGTGCGCACAGCAATCCTCGATCACTTTTCCCAATCAGATCGAGTTGTGCGTTTTTATGGCCGGGTGTTGAGCCGGAATGTTAGCTCAATCTACAACTACAACAAAATGGGTTTTCGCATGATTGGCTATGATCGCAAAGCGTGGCTGTCACCCGGCACGGGCGAACATCATGATAGTGTCCATTACGAGATGTTGGCCGAGGACTGGATTAAGAAACGCGGTAAGGAGGTGGGCGCAGATGCCGAGTGAAACATTTGCGTTGGTGGCTGAAGCCTTGAACATATCGCCAGATAAGGTGACAGTGGACACCAGCCTGATGACCACATCGGAATGGGACAGTCTGGCACATTTTCGCATGGTTCTTGCGGTAGAAGAGCGTCTGGGCCGCCCACTGGACCCGATGGAAATCACGACATTAGTGGATGTTACGTCAGTCGCACGTATCATAGAGGCCGACAGGCCCGAAACATCCTAGATTTAGATACTGCCTTAGATTACCTGCCCCGCCAAAACACATACCCAAGCCACCCCGACCCCAATTGCGGTTACCGCCACAGCCGCTGATCCGCAGTCTTTTGCATATTTCGCTGCGTCTCGCTTGTCCGTGCCAATGTCATCCACGACCCGCTCAATCGCGGTGTTCATGCATTCAGCCGCAAGCACAATGATCCCGCCCATCAGCAGCATCCCACGTTCACCCGCACTTAGCGGCAACGCAAAGGCCAACACAGCGAAAGCGGCATTCGCCACCAGCCATTGCGCCAATGATCCTTCGGTTTTGTAGACATGGGCAAAGCCGTCCCAGGACCAGATCGCCCGTTGCTGTATTCGCAGAATTTGTTGCCACATCGTTGTTAACCTCTCACACTTTGAGTTGAGTGTGCGGGTTTAAACCTTGCCTGCCAAGGGATTGGAGTGACCCGACGAAACATTTGACCGGCGATGTGATCCCGCTACCGTTTCAGCAGACACCTAAGGAAACTGTTATGTATCCGAGTTATGCCCGTTCAGAACGTATTGCCGATGGCACCATGCATGCGGTGGGTGTTTTAGGGGCTGTCGGCGGGGCGGTGGTGCTAATCGTCTGGTCGTCTCAACATGCAATGGCCAGCCATATTGCCGCGATTTCCGTCTATGGGGCGACGTTGATCGCCACCTTTGTTGCCTCTGCATTCTATCACATGACCCCGTGGGAAAACATCCGCCCTATCCTGCGCCGCGTTGATCATGCCGCGATATATCTCAAGATTGCAGGCACTTATACGCCACTCGTGGTTATGATTGGCAGCTGGTTTGCCTATACAATTCTGGCAGTGGTTTGGGGGCTGGCCGTGATCGGTATGGTTCTCAAGCTGTTTTTCTGGCGCACGCCGGGGCGGTTTGGGCCGGCGCTTTACCTGATCATGGGCTGGCTCAGCCTTGCGCTGATCTGGTCGCTTTGGCCCATCGTGCCCGTATCGGCCATGGTGCTGATGGGGGTGGGCGGGTTGCTCTATACGGCAGGCGTACCCTTTTATGCCAGCGAGACGATGAAGTTTTCCATCGCCATCTGGCATGGATTTGTCGTTGCAGCCTCAGCGTGTTTCTTTGCCGCTATCGCAACCGCCATGGCGGCCATCGCGTAGGTCCGTGTGTAATACAGATCACGTGCCGCGTTGCCCGTTAGCAGCAATTGTGGTAGGGAAAGTCTGACCTGACACACGGGTCTTGTTTCCTTAGCGTCAATTTTATCTGACGTTGTATTCACTGCGAGGCAATTTTCGCCTCAGTTTTGCAGTAATTTTAGTAAGTTGAGATTTTTGTATGACTAGTTTTATTGAATTTTCTGACAGCACCGTTTTCGATGCATTCGGGTTCGCAGGCTTTGCACTTTATGTTCTCAATTATATGACGCTGACCCTGCGATGGGTGGATGCAGACAGCATCAGGTACTTTGCAACCAATCTTATGGCAGCCGGGTTGGTTCTGGTTGGCCTGACGTCGGCATTCAATCTGGCCTCAGCCCTGATCCAAATCTTCTTTATCCTCAGTTCCGCTGTGGCAATCCTGATCAGATTACGCGCCAGATCCATGACCAAGACACAGCTTGAGTATTAAAGACCTGCGGCAACCTGCTCGACCGTCCGCAGGCGGTCGGCATTGGGTGGGTGCGTTCCAAGAAATCTGTCGCCCGGGTCGGGGATACGGAAAAAGAACTGTGCGCCCCGGCGCGGATCAAACCCCGCAGCCGCCGTGATTTGGGTGCCCAACGCATCCGCCTCCAGTTCGAAATCCTTCGAATAGGTCCGTGCACCAACAGAGGCGCCGATCTGCTGTGCGGTTTCAATATCTGTCGCACCCAACGCTCCGGCCAGACCTCCGATCAAAAGCCCACCAAGGGCCGCATTCTGCTGCTGACGGGCAATATGACCGCGAATGTGATGCGCGGCCTCATGCGCCATCACAAAGGCAAGTTCATCGCGGTTGCGTGCCTCGGCGATCAGCGGCACGGTAAAGCCGATGATCGGCCGGCCATTGGCATCCAGCGTCTGATAGGCATTCACCCCCTGATTGGCCCGGTCGTCGATGATGATGCGGAAATCACAGTTCTCCTGTTGCGATCTGGTCCGGCAGTATTGTTCGGCCATCGGTTCAACCCGGCGCACAACATATTCAAAGTTGTTCAGCGCTTGCCTTTCGGACAAGCGCGGCGTCTCTGCGGCGGGCGTGATTGTGGGCACTGCCACATCCGCCCTTTCCTCTACCACGGCCGTTGTGCAGGCCCCTAAACCAAACATCAAAACAATCGGCAAAACGCGCATATGTCACCTTTTAAAAACCTCTATTCGATAAAACCTAGCATTTTTGCGAGACCCTGCCAGCCTTGATTGCGCCTTGCCTAAACCATGGCTAGGCTTGGTCTCATGTTTACAATCGAACACGACTATGACGCCACCGTTGTTACATTGGTTGACGAAGGCAAAGCCCCGCTAAAAGAAGACGTGATCATCAATGCCTTTGATGATTGTGTGACCGTCACGCAGGTCGATCCGCGCACAGATGAGGTTGTGCGCATCACCCTGTCGCTGTCGCAGTTGCGTGATCTGGAAGCGGCCTTGGATTTGCCTGAAGGGATCTATCAATTGCGCAAGACCTGAGCGTGTTGAGGGATCAGATGCCTCCGGCGGGAGTTTTTGGGCCAAGATGAAGGTGGGAACTTTATGACGACAGGGTTTTTCTGGAATGAAAGCTGTTTTTGGCATGGCGGCGGTAATTATGCCGGGATGCTGCCGGTGGGTGGCCTTGTGCAGCCGCTGGATGGCGGGCTGCCAGAGAGCCCTGAGACAAAGCGCCGGTTGAAGAACCTGATCGAGGTCACAGGGCTTGCCACGGCACTTGCAATGCAAGGCGCTGATCCCGCCACATATGATGATCTGCGCCGCGTACATCCTGCGCGCTACCTTGATGAATTCAAGGCGCTATCCGATGCAGGCGGTGGTGAACTGGGACGGCGCACCCCCTTCGGCCCCGGCGGGTACGAGATTGCAGCACTCTCGGCGGGTTTGGCCAAGGCTGCTTTACAGGCTGTTCTGGAGGGAAGCCTAAAGAACGCCTATGCCCTGTCCCGCCCGCCCGGCCATCATTGCCTGCCTGATTATCCCAACGGGTTTTGTCTGCTCAACAACATCGGTATCGCGATCGAGGCGGCAAAGGACGCAGGTCTTGCCCAGCGCTTTGCCGTGCTGGATTGGGACGTCCATCACGGCAACGGCACCGAGGCGGTGTTTTATGACCGGGCCGATGTGCTGACCGTGTCACTGCATCAAGACCGGAATTACCCCATGGATACAGGTGCTTTTGCAGATCGTGGTGAGGGGGATGGCCTTGGCTTTAACCTGAATATCCCGCTGCCACCCGGAACCGGCCACATCGGGTATCTGGCCGCGATGGAGCGTCTGGCCTTACCCACCATCCGCAATTTCCAGCCTGATGTGTTGATCATCGCCTGCGGCTTTGACGCCGCCGCCAATGATCCATTGGGGCGGATGCTGGCCACAGCTGAGACCTTTACGATGATGACACGGGCCGTCATGGCGCTCGCGCAGGATGTCTGCGGTGGCAAACTATTGATGGTCCACGAAGGCGGGTATTCGGAAACCTACGTCCCTTTCTGCGGACACAATGTGCTGCAAGAAATGGCGGGGAGCACGATCATAGCACCCGATCCCTTCGCAGAGGTATTTCCACTCCGCCAACCCGATGTCCGCTTTGATGCATTTCTTGATGGCTGGCTTATCGAGATGGAAGCCGCACTCTGAGCAAGGTTGCCATTGCGCCGACCTGATCTTATCTGCGAACGAACGAAGACAGGATCCCCAATGCCCACGCCAAACACCGCCGCACTCGACTTTTTGCTGACCCGCCGTTCGCGCCCTGCCAAGACGCTGACAACACCCGTGCCGGATCGCACAACAATTGAAACGCTGTTAACGGCAGCCGCCCGCACCCCCGACCATGGCAAGCTAGAGCCTTGGCGGTTCATTGTCCTGACCAGACCTGCCCTACTAAGACTGGCTGACATGGTGCCTGCCCGTGGTGCCGCCTTGGGCATCGATCCTGACAAGATCACCAAGGCCAAGGATCAATTTGGCAACGCCAATCTGGCTGTTGCCGTAATCTGCAGCCCAAAACCTTCTGAAAAAATTCCACAGATCGAACAAATCTATTCTGCCGGCGCTGTTTGTCTGGCGTTGGTCAATGCGGGCCTTGCTGCGGGCTGGGGTGCGAATTGGTTATCGGGCTGGGCCAGCCATGATCAGACATTTGCGACCCAAGGCCTTGGCCTTGCAGAGCATGAAACCATTGCAGGTTTCATCCACCTCGGCACTGAAACAAACGCACCACCCGAACGCCCGCGCCCCGACCTTTCCGCGATTACAACCTGGGTCGAGACATGATCTTTGCCTCGTTTCTCAAAGCAATCGCTCAACTGCCCGACCAGCGGTTTCGCAGTGTGCTGTGGCGCGGTATTGGCCTGACGATTGCCCTGTTGGTGGCCATCTATGCTGGGCTTTTGTGGCTGATTGAATGGCTTACCGCAGAACCCATCACCCTACCCGGCGTCGGTGAAGTGACATGGCTTGGTGATTTACTTGGCTGGGGCTCTCTTGGGCTTGTGATCGTGATGTCGATCTTTCTGATGGTCCCCGTAGCATCGGCGATCACCTCGCTTTTTCTTGATGAAGTCGCGCAAGCCGTTGAGGATAAACATTTTCCCGGCCTGCCAGATATTCCACATGTGTCATTCTGGGACGGGCTGCGCGATACGGTGAACTTCCTTGGCGTTTTGGTTGCCGCGAACATATTCGCCTTCATTCTCTACGCCATATTCCCTTTTGCCGCGATTTTCATCTTCTATGCGCTGAACGGATACCTGTTGGGCCGGGAATATTTCCAACTGGCCGCAATGCGCCGGATCGGGCGGGCGGCGGCCAAGAACTTACGCAAACAACACAGTGCCAAAATCTGGCTGGCGGGTTGCCTTATGGCGGTCCCGCTGACCTTTCCGCTGATTAACCTGATCATTCCAATTCTGGGGGCGGCGACCTTTACCCACCTTTATCACGCGGTCAGTCGCGGCTGACCTCTGGCGTCGACATCCGGTCAAACCAGTCAATATCACGGATGCTAATTGCACCACTCAGGATCGTTCCTGCGATAACAACCCAGATCGGCACGGCCCAAAGGGTCGTGACCTTGGCCTTGCGTTTGAGGTTGAAATCGGCAGGCGATGACGCATGGGTACCCGGCACGATTTCACCCGCTTCACCTTGGGTTTCAAGACGTAAGGGCAGCACGATGAAAAACACAACCGTCCAGATAACGGCAAGCAGCACAAGACCGGAAACGGGACCCAAAGCGATATTCCTTATATAAAGCGCTTCGTAGACAGATACGCCGAATAGACGTCAGGACAAGGGGCTAGACCTGCTCTAATTCAACAAGACAGCCGTTGAAATCCTTGGGATGCAGGAACAATACAGGCTTGCCGTGCGCGCCAATCTTGGGCTCTCCTCCGCCCAACACGCGCGCACCTTCAGCCAACAGATGATCACGGGCAGCGAGGATATCATCCACTTCGTAGCAGACATGATGGATGCCCCCGGACGGGTTTTTATCAAGGAAACCCTGGATTGGGGATGCCTCGCCCAATGGATACAAAAGTTCGATCTTAGTATTTGGCAAAGTGATAAAAACCACCGTCACCCCATGATCAGGTTCATCCTGCGGCGCACCCACATCCGCACCCAGCATGGTGCGGTATTGCGCACTTGCCGCATCCAGATCGGGCACAGCGATAGCGACGTGGTTCAGACGGCCAATCATGATCATTTCTCCTGTTTTGGGCCTTATGCCGTTTGCACTGCGCAGGTGCAACGGACGATGCGCTTAACCTCCTCTTCACCTTGAGATGCTCTCAATGGGGTTCGCCGCAATGAAGGGAAGAATCATAATGGAAACGCTGGACGACCTGATATTCACCCGTGCACCCACCGCACGCCGCCCGCTTTTGGGGGTCACCGTGCTGGTGGTCGAAGATAGCCGCTTTGCCAGCGAAGCAGTGCGCCTGATGTGCCTGCGATCAGGCGCGCGGATCAGACGGGCAGATAGTTTGGAAAACGCACGGCGGCATCTGGCGATCTATCGCCCTACCGTTTTACTGGTCGATGTCGGCCTGCCGGATGGGTCCGGTCTGTCACTGATCCGAACGGCCGCAGAGGCCGCACCACGTATCGACGTCATCCTGGGGATGAGCGGGGATGATCACGCAAAAGAGGTATTAGCCTCTGGCGCAAACAGATTTCTGGAAAAACCCGTGCAAAGCCTTTTGGCCTTCCAGTCCGCCATATTGGAACATTTAGCGGCGGAGCGGCAGCCACCCTCACCGCGGGCCGTCCCTGATGAAACAATCAGACCCGATCCGATCGCTTACCGCGATGACCTGACGCATATCGCGCAAGTGCTTGAAGATACCGGCGATGACACAGCACTGGACTATGTCACCCAGTTTCTGGGTGGGGTCGCGAAGAGCGCGAATGACCACGACCTCGACGAAGCAGTCAACAACCTGACAAGATTGCGACGTGGCGGCGATAACCCTGATGCGGGTGTCATTGCCTTGTCACAACTGGTGCAAACGCGGATTGCCGCTGGCGGGCCGCTTTAGCTTTCAGGTGGTAGCACACGCAGGCGCAATTCGCGCAATTGTTCGTTTTGTGGCGCGTTTGGTGCATCCATCATCAGGTCTTCGGCACGTTGGTTCATCGGGAACATGATGACTTCGCGGATGTTGGATGCATCCGCCAGCAACATGACGATCCGGTCGATCCCTGCCGCGCACCCACCGTGGGGCGGGGCACCATATTGGAATGCGTTGACCATGCCACCAAAGCGCTTTTCGACTTCGTCTTTGCCGTAACCAGCCAGCTCAAACGCCTTGAACATGATCTCAGGGCGGTGGTTCCGGATGGCACCGGACACCAACTCGTAACCATTACAGGCCAGATCATATTGATAGCCCAGCACCTTCAGCGGATCACCTTGCAGCGCATCCATACCGCCCTGCGGCATCGAAAACGGGTTATGTTCAAAGTCGATTTTGCCGGTTTCCTCGTCCTGTTCGTAAATCGGGAAGTCCACGATCCATGCAAAGGCAAAGCGGTCCTGATCTGTCAGACCCAGTTCTTCGCCAATCACGTTGCGGGCCTTGCCAGCGACGCCTTCAAACGCCTTCGGCTTACCACCAAGAAAGAAGGCCGCGTCACCAAGGCCAAGGCCCAACTGCTGACGGATTGCCTCGGTCCGCTCTGGCCCGATATTCTTGGCCAGCGGGCCGGCAGCTTCCATACCGCCTTCAACTTCGCCTGATTTCAGCTTGGCCTGTGCCTCTTTCACCGAAATACCCATCTCTTGAGCGACCGCATCCGCGGTCTTCTCGCGCCAGAAGATGTAACCCATACCGGGCAGGCCTTCTTTCTGGGCAAAAGCGTTCATGCGGTCGCAGAACTTACGTGACCCTCCGGTGGGTGCAGGAATAGCACGCACCTCTGTGCCCTCTTGTTCTAACAGCTTGGCAAAGATCGCAAAACCGGACCCCGCGAAATGCTCGGACACCACCTGCATCTTAATCGGGTTGCGCAGGTCCGGCTTGTCGGACCCATACCAAAGAGCAGCATCACGATAGGAAATCTGCTCCCACGTCTGGTCAACCTTACGGCCACCGCCAAACTCTTCAAAAATACCCGTGATCACCGGTTGGATCGTGTCGAATACATCCTGCTGTTCGACAAAGGACATCTCCATATCCAGTTGATAAAAATCGGTGGGTGAGCGGTCCGCACGCGGGTCTTCATCCCGGAAACAGGGTGCGATCTGGAAATATTTGTCGTAGCCTGACACCATGATCAGCTGCTTGAACTGCTGGGGGGCCTGCGGCAGCGCGTAAAACTTGCCCGGATGCAAACGGGACGGCACAAGGAAGTCACGCGCGCCTTCAGGGGAAGAGGCGGTGATAATCGGCGTCTGATACTCGCGAAACCCACTGTCCCACATACGGCGACGCATCGAGGCCACAACATCAGAGCGCAGTTTCATATTGTCCTGCATCGCCTCGCGACGCAAATCCAGATAGCGGTACTTCAAGCGGGTTTCCTCAGGATATTCCTGATCACCAAATACCATCAACGGCAGCTCTTTGGAGGCACCCAGCACTTCGATGACGCGCACAAAAACCTCAACCTCACCAGTGGGCAGTTTGGCATTCACCAACTCCGGATCACGCGCCTTCACCTCACCATCAATGCGGATACACCACTCTGACCGCACCTTTTCCACATCCGCAAAGGCGGCCGAGTCAGGGTCACACAGCACCTGTGTAATGCCATAGTGATCGCGTAGATCGATAAACAGGATACCGCCGTGATCACGTACCCGATTGACCCAGCCTGACAAACGGACAGTTTCGCCCACATTAGCGGCGGTCAGATCGGCACAGGTATGGCTGCGGTATGGATGCATGGGTCAATTCCTTAAGGCGATTGTCGGCCCGATACACCTGTTTGCCCAGCCGAAGTCAACCACTCCCTTCATCTTGGCTCAAAAACTCCCGCCGGAGGCATGAAAATCTCTTACACTCCCTTGCACATGCGCACGCCATCCCTATAACCCACGACAATTTGCAAATAAGGGGGCACTGCCATGCCAAAGCGCACCGACATCCAGTCGATCATGATCATCGGCGCGGGCCCCATCATTATCGGACAAGCCTGCGAGTTCGACTACTCAGGCGCACAAGCCTGCAAGGCGCTGCGCGAGGAAGGCTACAGGGTCATCCTCGTCAACTCGAACCCTGCCACCATCATGACCGATCCGGGGCTGGCAGATGCCACCTATATCGAACCGATCACCCCCGAAGTTGTCGCCAAGATCATCGAAAAAGAACGCCCAGACGCGCTGTTGCCCACGATGGGTGGGCAAACCGGGTTGAACACCTCGCTGGCCCTCGCCGATATGGGCGTGCTGGAAAAATTCAACGTCGAAATGATCGGGGCCAAGCGCGAAGCCATTGAAATGGCAGAAGATCGCAAGCTCTTCCGCGAAGCGATGGATCGTTTAGGCATCGAAAACCCCAAGGCCACCATCGTCACCGCCCCCGAGAAAGACGGCAAACAGGACCTCGCTGCTGGCGTGACCCTCGCGTTTGAAGCGCTAGAGGACATCGGTCTTCCCGCAATTATCCGCCCCGCCTTTACCCTTGGTGGCACCGGCGGCGGCGTCGCGTACAACCGTGAAGAATACGAACACTTCTGTCGGACGGGCATGGATGCCTCCCCCGTTGGTCAGATTCTTGTCGATCAGTCCCTTCTCGGCTGGAAAGAATTCGAAATGGAGGTGGTGCGCGACAAAGCCGATAACGCCATCATCGTCTGCGCCATCGAAAACGTGGACCCGATGGGCGTGCACACGGGCGATTCGATCACTGTCGCCCCAGCCCTGACCCTGACGGACAAAGAATACCAGATCATGCGCACGCACAGCATCAACGTGCTGCGCGAAATCGGCGTCGAAACCGGTGGCTCCAACGTGCAATGGGCCGTGAACCCCGACGACGGGCGCATGGTGGTCATCGAAATGAACCCGCGGGTATCGCGGTCCTCTGCGCTGGCATCGAAAGCAACGGGTTTCCCCATTGCCAAAATCGCCGCGAAACTTGCCATCGGCTACACGCTGGACGAACTCGACAACGACATCACCGGCGTCACCCCGGCCTCGTTTGAGCCAACAATCGACTATGTCGTCACCAAAATCCCGCGCTTTGCGTTCGAGAAATTCGCAGGGTCCGAGCCGTACCTGACAACAGCCATGAAATCCGTCGGCGAAGCCATGGCCATCGGCCGCACCTTCCACGAGTCGATGCAAAAGGCGCTCGCCTCCATGGAAACCGGCCTGACCGGTTTCGACGACATCGATATCCCCGGCGCCCCCGACGCAGCCGCGATCACCAAAGCGCTCGCCAAACAAACGCCCGACCGCATTCGCGTCATTGCCCAAGCGATGCGACACGGGTTGTCCGACGACGAAATCTTTGCAGTCACAAAATTCGACCCATGGTTCCTCGCCCGCATCCGCGAGATCATCGAGGCCGAGGCCGACATCATCAAAAACGGCCTGCCCGTCAAAGAAGACGCACTGCGCGCGATCAAAATGCTCGGCTTCACCGACGCGCGCCTCGCAAAACTCACAGGCCGGACCGAAGATCAGGTGCGTCGCGCACGCCACAACCTGGGTGTGACGGCGGTCTTCAAACGGATCGACACCTGCGGCGCCGAATTTGAGGCGCAAACGCCCTACATGTATTCCACCTATGAGACGCCCGTGATGGGCGACGCGGAATGCGAGGCACGGCCTTCGGACCGCAAAAAGGTCGTTATACTCGGCGGTGGCCCCAACCGCATTGGCCAGGGGATCGAGTTTGATTACTGCTGCTGTCACGCCTGTTTCGCCCTAACCGATCAGGGGTACGAGACGATCATGATCAACTGCAACCCCGAAACGGTCAGCACCGATTACGACACCTCCGACCGGCTCTATTTCGAACCGCTCACATTCGAACACGTCATGGAAATCCTGCGAGTCGAGCAAGACAACGGCACCCTGCACGGCGTCATCGTCCAATTCGGCGGACAGACCCCGCTGAAACTGGCCAACGCGCTAAACGACGCAGGCATCCCGATCCTGGGCACCACGCCAGACAGCATCGACCTGGCCGAAGATCGTGAGCGGTTCCAACAGCTTGTCCAGAAACTCGACCTCAAGCAGCCGCATAACGGGATCGCTTCCACCGACGAAGAGGCATTGAACATCGCCGAAGGCATCGGCTTCCCATTGGTCATCCGGCCCTCCTTCGTGCTGGGTGGCCGCGCCATGGAAATCGTGCGCGATATGGACCAGCTGCGCCGCTACATCTCTGACGCTGTGGTCGTATCCGGCGACAGCCCCGTCCTGCTTGACAGCTATCTGTCCGGTGCGGTCGAAGTCGACGTCGACTGCCTGTCGGACGGCACCGCGACCCATGTCGCGGGTATCATGCAGCATATCGAAGAAGCGGGCGTGCATTCGGGCGACAGCGCCTGCTCATTGCCCCCCTACTCGCTGTCCGACGCGATGATCGCGGAAATCCGCAGCCAGACAGAAAAACTCGCCAAAGCGCTCAACGTCGTAGGCCTGATGAACATCCAGTTCGCGGTGAAAGACGAAACAGTCTACCTGATTGAGGTGAACCCCCGTGCGTCCCGCACCGTGCCTTTCGTGGCAAAAGCGACCGATTCGGCCATCGCCTCCATCGCCGCACGGCTGATGGCGGGTGAGCCGCTGTCGAACTTCCCGTTGCGCGAACCCTACCCCGAAACCGAGAACCCGATGGACGTGCTGCCTTTGGGCGATGCCTTCACATTGGCCGACCCGCACACGCCGTGGTTCAGCGTGAAAGAGGCCGTGCTGCCCTTCGCCCGCTTCCCCGGTGTCGATACGATCCTGGGGCCGGAAATGCGATCCACCGGAGAGGTCATGGGCTGGGACCGGTCCTTCCCCCGCGCGTTCCTCAAGGCGCAGATGGGCGCAGGCACGGAATTGCCAGAGGCCGGCACCGTCTTCATCTCGATCAAGGACGCTGACAAGACGCCCATGATGCTGGAAGCCGCGCAAATGCTGCTGAAACTGGGCTTCGACATCGTGGCGACACGGGGCACCGCAGCCTGGCTGACGGAAAACGAGATCGCCTGCGAAGTGGTCAACAAGGTCTACGAAGGCGGGCTGACAATTGTGGACCGGCTGAAAGACGGGCACATCGCACTGGTCTTCAACACGACGGAAGGGTCACAAGCGGTCGAAGACAGCCGCGACATCCGCGCCGTCGCCCTCTACGACAAAATCCCGTATTTCACGACAGCGGCGGCATCACATGCGGCGGTGCTGGCGATGCAGGCACGGGTTGAGGGGGATGTTGGGGTGAGGTCGTTGCAGGGGTAAAAACGGGCATCTAAGCACACCCCAAGGAAGAACCAAAATAGCCATAAACATGCCAAGATTGAATGTTTTGTCTCGATAAGGATTTAAAACAGAACGAACTTCGAACAAATGTTCGCTTCAATTTTTAACCCACGAGAACTGGGACAAGAGCATGAAACTATTTAGGATATTGTCGGCGCTGGTACTTATTTCGGCATGTACAACATTTGAAGACATTGATGGTGGCTTGGACGCATTCCGAGGAAAGCCCATTGATGACCTCATCTCTATTATTGGATTTCCAGACGGAGAGCGCTCTGTAGCAGGCAAAAGATTGGTGGTTTGGAGTTCCAGCCAAAATGTGACGACGGTGACACCTGTCACAACATACAGTTCCGGTACCGCAAATGCGTATGGATACGGAGGCTATGGATATGGGAGTTATTCTGGCACTTCAACAACTTACGTTCCACAAACGGTCAACTATAATTGCACTGTAATGGTCGAAATTGACCGCAATAACCGCATTCTTGGCCATGATTTCGAAGGAAACATTGGTGGTTGCGAGAAATACGCCGCGGCGTTGCGACCATATTTGCAAGAACCCCAGTCTTAATTTGAGTCTTTCTGATTTGTAGAAACTAAAAGCTTTTGCAGAAATAAAGCCTGACAAGATAGGTGGGTCGCTTCCATAGGTTCATTGCAAGCCCCGTCACTCCCCCTTCAAATACCGTGCCATCCGCTCATCTATGTCCGCCTCCATTTGTTGCAGGTTCCCCCACTCAGGCCGCTCTTCCCGCGTCTTGTCCAATCGCTCGGGGTGCAACACGTAATCCGTCGTGTCCGGCCCTTCCAAAATCCCCGCCAGCCGGTAGTGCATGAACGCCCGCAGCACCCGGTTGATCCGCGGCTGATACCCCGGCCCCATCGCCTTGAAGAATTTCACCACATCCGCATCCAGCCGGATTGTCACCGGCACCCGCTTGGGGTCGCGCCGGTCCTCGTCGTGCCAGATCTCATCCCATTCCCGCGGCATGCAGCGCAGTTTCATCGCCACCGAATGCAGGTCGTATTCAATCATCCGCCGCGCGTCGACGGCATAGCCCCAGTTGATCCGCTGGGTCTTGGTCATCTTTTTTGGGTCGGTCATCGGGGCTCTCCTTTTGCTGCTCAAACTGCCGCGCAAAGGTAAACCCGGTGATGACGCAGCGTACGTACGGGGTCTGTACGCTGTATGTACAGGGTCTGTACGCCGCGTTCCGGTGGACATTCCCGCCCCCTTCCCCCTAGGGTAGCCGGACCAATTTAAGGGGCCAGCATGCATAACGTCGCCATCACAGGAACCGGGGTTTTTACGCCCTCAGAGGTCATCACAAACGACGAGTTGGTCGCCGCATTCAACAGCTACGCGGACCTGTGGAACGCCGAAAACGCCGCCGCGATTGACGCAGGCACGGTTCAGGCCAAGACCCATTCGTCGAGCGAGTTTATCGTCGCAGCCTCCGGGATTGAGCGTCGCTATGTCCTTGATAAAGAAGGCGTTCTTGACCCCGCCCGCATGTTCCCACGTCTGGCCACACGGTCCGATGACCAACCGGGGTACATGGCCGAAATCGGCGTCGATGCCGCGCAAAAAGCGCTTTCTGCCGCCGGTGTCGATGCCGCTGACGTCGATCTGGTGATCTGTGCGGCTTCCAACATGGAGCGCGCCTACCCTGCAATTGCCGTGGAAATTCAACAGCTTCTGAGCGCAGGTGGTTTCGCCTTCGATATGAACGTCGCCTGTTCCAGCGCTACTTTCGGCATTCAAACCGCCGCCGACATGATCCGCTCCGGCTCAATCCGCCGCGCATTGGTGATCAACCCCGAGATTTGTTCCGCCCATCTGGAATGGCGCGACCGCGACTGTCATTTCATCTTTGGCGATGTCGCGACCGCGACCTTGCTCGAGCGTGACGAAGACCTCGACAAACCACATTTTAAGGTTCTTTCCACGCGCTGCGCGACCCAGTTCAGCAATAATATCCGTAACAATAACGGCTACTTACGCCGCACACAGGACCACATGGAAGACCGCCGTGACATGCAGTTCATGCAAAACGGACGCAAGGTCTTCAAAGAGGTCCTCCCGCTGGTCAGCCAACATATCGCCGATCATATGGAGCACGAAAACATCGCCGCCACCGACCTGCACCGCCTGTGGCTGCATCAGGCGAATAAGACGATGAACGACTATATCGGGAAAAAAGTCCTTGGCCGCACCCCGGAACCCGGCGAGCAGCCTAACATCCTGCAGGATTATGCCAATACGTCTTCTGCCGGATCAATCATCGCTTTTTCAAAGCATTCCAATGACATGAAGCCCGGAGACAAAGGTTTGATCTGTTCGTTCGGAGCAGGCTATTCCGTCGGATCGGTGATTGTCGAACGCGCATGAAGATCATCATCGCCACAATCACTATTCTGACACTCACAGCCTGCGGCGTCCCCTTCGTCCCGCTGGTCTAGCCACTGACCCGTTTATGGACATCCCGTAGCGTCTCAACCCGTTCGGAATAGCGGTCGGTCAGCATCGCACTGCGCCCGCGCGTCATGATCGTAAAGCGGGCCAATTCTTCCATCACATCCACAATGCGGTTGTAGAGGGACGAGGGTTTCATGCGCCCGCCCTCAAACTCTTTCCAGGCCATCGGAACTGATGATTGATTGGGGATGGTGATCAGCCGCATCCAGCGCCCCAGGGTGCGTAACTGATTGACCGTATTGAATGATTGCGACCCGCCACTGACCTGCATCACCGCCAACGTCTTGCCTTGTGTGGGCCTGATCCCCCCTATCGGCGACAGTGGCAACCAGTCGATCTGCGTCTTCATGATCCCCGTCATGGCCCCATGTCGTTCGGGGCTGGACCACACCATGCCCTCAGACCACAGCGCCAATTCACGTAGCTCGGCCACCTTGGGGTGATCGGCATCAGCGTCATCCGGTAAAGACAGGCCGGAGGGGTTGAAGAACCGCGTCTCACAGCCCAGTGCCCGCAGGACACGTGCGCCTTCTTCGGCGCAAAGTCGTGAATAGCTGGTCTCGCGGAGTGATCCATAAAGCAGCAATATACGCGGCGGATGCTGTGGTGCATCCGGCCCTGCCAATGCCGCAATATCCAAGGGCAGTAGCGCGCCTTCCACCAGATTAGGCATATCGGACATATCCATCGCCATCAGGCGGTTCCGTCAAGGTGCAGCTTCATATCAATCAAGACCTGCTGCAGCGATGTTGTTTCGCGCAACATACGCTTGGCTTCGTTAGCAGTGATAACGCCGTCCGCAATGGATTGATTGTACTCAGCCATCAGCAAAGCAAAGCGCTGGCTCAGTTTGATCACATCGGTATTGATCTCACCTTCGCTGTTTGATCGCTTCGTGTCATAGGATATGGTCACACCTTTCAGCTCTGCCAAGGCCGATGTGACATGCGGGTAAGAGGCCGCGGCTTCCAGCAACGCCACGGTATCAACCGGCATGAAACGATCGCTATGTTCGTCATTGTCGGAATAATAGCGGCCCAAGGTGGCCTTGGATTTACCTGTCAGTTCGCAGGCCGCTTCAATGCCTACATCCTTGACCAAAGCCTCGGTGTGCTTTTTGAGATAATTTCCCGGTACCGCCATATGCATCCTCCATCTGTGCGACTGCCCCACATGTTATGGACGCGACGTCACAATTCATATCTATGGAAATGCACCGTCTGGCTCAAATAATCCAGTCATGTGTTTTTGGGGTGATTGGTCAGACGTCATAACCCTGCACTGTCGTCTTGCCATTCTGGCAGCCCGGGCGCTAATCAGTGGGCATGGCAAAACTCTACTTCAACTATTCCACCATGAACGCGGGCAAATCAACCGTGCTTTTACAAGCCTCGCACAATTATATTGAGCGTGGCATGCAAACCTATCTGATGATCGCCCGCTTTGACGATCGTGCGGGCGTCGGCCGGATCGGCAGCCGTATCGGGATTGGCGCGGATGCCGATACATTCGGTGCCGAAGACGACCTTTTCGATATGATCAAAAGACGGCTGAACGAAGGCCCTTGCGCCTGCGTGTTCCTTGATGAAGCACATTTCATGACTCCAGATCACGTGTGGCAACTGGCCCGCGTGGTGGATGATCTCAACGTTCCGGTGATGACTTACGGCTTGCGAGTTGATTTTCGCGGACGGCTTTTCCCGGCCTCCGCGTCCCTTCTGGCGCTGGCCGATGAAATGCGCGAGGTCCGCACCATCTGCCATTGCGGCAAGAAGGCCACCATGGTTGTGCGCACAGATGAGAACGACACTGTCCTGGCTGATGGCGATCAAATCGTCGTCGGTGGGAACGAACGCTACGTCTCTCTTTGTCGCCGCCACTGGCGCGCCGAAATGGGCGAGCACGCCGACCCCAACAAGCCGTAAGCTCCCATCTTCATCTTGGCCCAAAAACTCCCGCCGGAGGCGCCTGCCCACTAATAGAAACTCTGCGGATCAATATCGATCGCCATGCGCAAGTTCGCAGGCAACCGGAACTGCCCCGCCCATTTGGCCAGCGCCTGCTGCAAGGGTGCGGATTTTTCCGCCTTCACCAGCAACCGGACACGGTGCCGTCCACGGACCCGCGCAATAGGCGCGGGTGCAGGCCCAAAGACCTGCGCGCCGATCTGACGCAAGGGGGCATCCATGCGCGCCATCTCTGCCCCCAGATCAAAGACCTCCTGCACGTTCGGACTACTCAGAATGATCCCCGCCATGCGCCCGTAAGGTGGTACGCCGGCGGCCTTGCGTTCTTCGGCCTCGGCCTTCCAAAAGCTTTCCTCGTCACCTGCCAGAATAGCGCGGATGACGGCATGCTCTGGCTGATAGGTTTGCAACAGCGCCTGGCCTGGCGTGTCACCACGTCCGGCACGGCCCGCCACTTGGCGCATCAATTGGAAGGTCCGTTCCGCTGCCCGCAAGTCTGACCCTTGCAGCCCCAGATCAGCATCAATCACGCCTACCAGCGTCAACAGTGGGAAATTATGCCCCTTGGCCACCAATTGCGTCCCGATGATAATATCGGTCCCGCCTGTCGCGATCTCTTCAATATGCGCTTTCATTGCGCGGGCAGAGCCATAAAGATCAGACGACAACACCGCGATCCGCGCGTCTGGAAACAGCGCTGCCACCTCTTCACCCATCCGCTCCACACCGGGGCCAACAGCGCTCAAACGGTCCTCTGCCTCGCAGGATGGGCATTGCGTTGGCATCGGTTTGGTCTCACCGCATTGATGGCACATCAGGCGTTTGAGGAACCTATGTTCCACCATCCGCGCATCGCAATGATCACAGCCAATTTGATGCCCACAGGCGCGGCAAAGCGTGATCGGCGCATAGCCGCGGCGGTTGAGGAAAATCAACGACTGTTCCCCCTTTTCCAACCGCTGCTGGATGGCACCACGCAAGGTAGGTGAAACCCATGTGCCCCCCGGTACATCCTCTACCCGCATGTCGATCGCGGCCATCTTGGGCATGACGGCCGCGCCAAAGCGCGCTGTCAGCTCAAGGCGTTGATACTTGCCTGCCTCCACATTGGCCCAACTTTCCAAGCTTGGCGTCGCAGACGCCAACACCACCTGCGCGCCATTGATCGCAGCCCGCAGCACGGCCATATCGCGGGCATTGTAAAGCACGCCATCTTCTTGCTTATAGGATGTGTCATGTTCCTCATCGACCACGATCAGCCCAAGGTTCTGATAGGGCAAGAACAGCGCAGACCGCGCACCCACAATCAGCTGTGCATCCCCTTGCCCAACCATGCGCCAACACCGGCGGCGCTCGGTCATGGTCACGCCTGAGTGCCATTCGGCAGGCTTCATGCCAAAGCGCGCCTCAACACGATTGATAAATTCGCCTGACAGCGCGATTTCGGGCAAGAGGACCAAGGCTTGCCGTCCCATGCGCAGGCATTCGGCGACCGCTTCCAAATACACTTCGGTCTTACCGGACCCGGTGACGCCTTTCAGCAAGGTCGTGCCATACCCATCACTGCGCAGCGCCGCACGTAAGGCTTCGGCCCCCGCCGCTTGATCGACACTCAAGTCCTTGCCGCCGTAGTCGGGATCAAGCTGCGGATAGGGCGTATCACGCGGCGCTTCTTCTTCGGACACGGCCCCCAGTTTGACCAAGCCCTTCACAACCGACGTGCCAACCCCAGCCATCTCAGCGACCTCGCTCAAGGTAAAGGACAACCCGCCATAATCACGCAGAACGCCCAACACCTTCTCACGTGCGCCCGTCATGCGATCCGGCGTCTGATCCCCCAGACGGTAAACCTTGCGCATCGACTGTGCGTCACCCAATCCCGGCGCACGCGTACCAAGGCGCAGCATCGCAGGCATTGGCGTCAACGTGTATTCAGCCGCACGGGTCAGAAAGGCGCGCATCTCCTCGCGCATCGGCGCCACATCCAGCACGCGAATAACAGAGCGTATCTTGGCAAGGTCATAGTCCCCTTTGCCCGGCCCCCAGACCACACCCAACACCTTACGTGGACCCAAGGGTACTTCAACAAAGGCCCCCAGATGGCAGCCACCCTCGGGGGCCTTATAATCCAACAGTCGATCCAGGGGTTGGGTCGTCAATACCCCCACCAAATCACCTTCATGGAAATACTCAGGCGGCACGGCGCAAGGTGGCTGTCAGGGCTCCCATCGCAATCAACGCGCCACCACCCGCCCGGGTTAGCCAGCGCAAGATCGCCGGACGCTTGATCGTTGCTCGCAACCTGTCAGCCAACAGGGCGTAGGCCAGCGCATTTAATGCGGCAAGGCCGACAAATGTGCCGATCAGGATCAGGAACTGTGGCGCAAGCGCGGCCTCTGGTCGGATGAACTGGGGAACAAAGGCGATGAAGAAGAAGATGGACTTAGGGTTCAATGCGGTTACCGTCGCTGTATTGCGGAAAATCTGTCGGGTTGGCAACGCAGGTGCATCAACAACAGTCAGACCCTTTTGGGTACTCGCCGCACGCAGCATACCGATACCCATCCAAATCAGATAAATCGCACCAATCCATTTGATGACGGTAAACAGCGCGGCAGAGGTCAACACCAGCGCCCCAAGTCCCAGCAAAGACGCTGTCATAGCGATCAGATCGCCCAACGCGACACCGGCGGCCGAGGCAACCGCGATTTTGCGCCCTTGGCTCAGCGCGTAACTCAGCACGAGCAAAACCGTTGGTCCGGGGATCAGCAGCAAGGCGATCGAGGCAGAAACAAATGCGATCCAAAGTTGAAATTCCATATGCGTCCGCTCTCCATCCGCTGTCAGGGCTTTTCCCTGCGACCCCCATGAGGTAAACGACGCTCAAGCAAACGCCAACCCCTTCCCCCGGAGACAAAGATGAAGTTTTTCGTAGACACAGCCGAGATTGACCAGATCAAAGAACTCAATGACCTTGGGATGGTGGATGGGGTCACAACGAACCCGTCGCTCATCGCCAAGTCAGGCCGCGACATTCTGGAAGTGACGAAAGAGATTTGTTCCATCGTCTCTGGCCCGGTATCCGCCGAAGTCGTCGCACTTGAAGCCGACGACATGCTGGCAGAAGGACGCAAGCTGGCCAAGATCGCCGACAACATCGCAGTGAAAGTGCCGCTCACATGGGCTGGCCTGAAAACCTGCAAGACGCTGACGGATGATGGGATCATGGTGAACGTGACGCTTTGTTTCTCGGCCAACCAAGCCTTGCTGGCCGCCAAGGCCGGTGCGACCTTCATCAGCCCTTTCATCGGCCGCCTGGATGACCTGAACATGGACGGTCTGGAACTGATCGAGGATATCCGCACGATCTATGACAACTACGGATTTGAGACGAATATCCTTGCCGCATCCATCCGGTCGGCCAATCACATGAGCGAATGCGCCAAAATCGGCGCGGACGTCTGCACAGCCCCACCAAACGTGATCAAAGCAATGGCCAACCATGTGCTGACGGACAAGGGGTTAGCCGCATTTATGGCGGATGCAGAGAAAGCCGGGATAAAAATCGTTTAAGCGACGTTCAGGTAAGGTGGATCATGATCCACCTTACGCTGCCGCACGGATCGGCAAATCTGCCACGCAGCGCCACCTCTACAGAAAAAACATGAGACACGCCCCCTAACCCTCTGCTAACTTGCCAAAAAACGAAAAAGCAGAGCAGGCTCATGAATAAACCACTGATGGCCGATGACCTTCGTGAGAAGATCATCGCAAACCCCGATGTTCTTTTAGAAGATGCAGATGTCATGCGCGCCCTTGTGGGCGCTGACGCAGACCAGACAAACGGCAATATCGTTGATCTGCGCTCTGTCGCAATGGAGCGCCTTGAGGCCCGTTTCGACCGCCTGGAAGACACCCACCGCAATGTCATCGCCGCGGCCTATGATAACCTTGCGGGCACCAATCAAATCCACCGCGCAATCCTGCGGATGCTGGACGCCAGCACGTTTGAGCGTTTTCTTGCTGACCTTTCAGGCGAGGTTGCTGATATTCTGAGGGTCGATGCGATCCGGTTGGTACTGGAAAGCAATCTACAGGATTCCCACAAAAGCGCCGGTGATGCTGTTGCCATCATGCCCGAAGGGTTTGTTCAAGGTTACATCACCCTCGGCCGCAACATGCCCGCCCGCCAGATCACCCTTCGTGAGTTCCACAAGGTCGGCGGCAGCCTTTATGGCCCCCGTGCCGAATACATCAAATCCGAAGCCTGCCTGAAAGTTGACCTCGGCCCTGAACGCCTACCCGCCATGCTGGTCATGGGCAGCGAAGACCCACAGCAATTCACCGCACAGCAAGGCACCGATCTGCTGACATTCTTTATCGGCGTTTTCGAACGGGTCGTGCGCCGCTGGCTGGCGTAGCCATGATTGCCCCTGCCCTGTCGGACGCCCTGGGCGCTTGGCTGGCGGGCCAACGTGCGCTGGCAGGCGCGGCAGAGAATACGTTGAAAGCCTATCAGACGGATGTATTGGGCTTTCTAGCGTTTATGACCCAGTACAATGGCGCAAGTCAGGGCCTTGCCCCGATTGCGCGCGTTACTGTGCGCGACATGCGCGCATGGATGGCCCATGAAAGGGGCCGTGGTGTGGGCGCGCGATCATTGGCGCGGTCACTCTCGGCCGTCAAATCGTTTTATCGCTGGCTGGCAGAGCGTGAAGGGTTTGAGCCGACGGCGGTTCTGTCCACCCGCGCGCCCAAGTTTCAACGCAAGCTCCCCCGCCCGTTGGAGGTCGAGGCAGCCTCTGCGATGATTGAAACAGTCGCATTGCAATCCGCTGACCCTTGGGTCGCCGCCCGTGATGTCGCCGTCGTGACCCTTCTTTATGGTTGTGGGCTGCGAATATCAGAGGCACTTAGCCTCACCGGTGCCGATGTACCTTTACCTGAGGTGCTGCGTATCATGGGCAAAGGCAACAAGGAACGGATCGTACCTGTCATCGCGCAAGCCCGCGATGCCGTCGATGCCTATCTACGGCTATGCCCCTACGCGGTGGCGGATGACCAACCCATCTTTCGCGCAATCCGAGGGGGTGTTTTGTCGCCCCGCGCGATCCAGAAAGTCATGGAACAGACCCGCCTGCAACTTGGCCTGCCTGCCACCGCAACACCCCATGCCATGCGGCATTCCTTTGCCACGCATTTGCTGGCTGCGGGTGGTGATCTCAGAGCCATTCAAGAGCTGTTGGGCCATGCCTCTCTGTCGACCACCCAAGCCTATACAGCAGTTGATGCCGCGCAGTTGATGTCGGTTTATGAAAAGGCGCATCCCAAAGCCTGACAACCGGTTGCCCCCTGCCCCGTTTTCCCCCATGAGAGTGCAATGACACTTCGCGCCAAAGCCCTTTTTGTTCACCTGCTGACAGCGACGGGTGCCGTTTTTGCCATGCTCGCCATGCTGGCAGCCGTTGAAGAAAATTGGAGCCTGATGTTTTTGTGGCTGGTCGTTGCGTTTTTCGTCGATGGCATCGATGGGCCATTGGCCCGCAAATACGACGTCAAAACCAACGCGCCTGCTTTTGATGGCGTGTTGCTTGATCTGATCATCGATTACCTGACGTATGTTTTCGTGCCCGCCTATGCGCTGTTTAAATCGGGGCTTCTGCCTGGCTGGACGGGGTGGTTTGCGATTATCATCATCACCTTTGCGTCGGCCATGTATTTCGCCGATACGCGGATGAAAACGAAAGATAATTCCTTCTCCGGCTTTCCGGGATGCTGGAACATGCTGGTGCTGGTGATCTTTGCACTGCAACCAAATTTCTGGGTCTCGCTCGTGCTGGTTGGCAGTCTTGCAATTACAATGTTCGTACCACTGAAGTTTGTGCATCCGGTGCGCACACAGCGTTGGCGCATGGTCACGCTCCCCATGGCACTGGGGTGGACCTTCTTTGCAGGCTGGGCTGCTTGGGTTGATTTTTATCCCAATAGCTGGGCGCATTGGGGTCTGATTGGAACCTCAGTCTATCTGCTGTTCGCCGGTGTGACCCAGCAGATGTTCCCCGAACGCAAAACCGCCTAGATCAGCAGACCCGCCGCACCCTCAAGCCTTAGCAAGGTTACTTTCGCCTCGATCCCACCCATGCCAGAGTATCCCCCGAGCCCATCCGCAGCCAAAACCCGGTGACAAGGGATCAAAATGGCGATCGGATTTGCACCACAAGCCTGACCGATGGCCTGAGCCGAGACATCCAGCTCTTCCGCAATATCTCCATAGGTCCGCGTGTCGCCGTAAGGAATCGCGCAAAGCGCGGCATAGAAGCGTTGTTGAAAGGCACTACCACGCGGGCAAACAGGCGTTGTGAACGCCTGCAAATCACCAGCAAAATAAGCAGCCATTTCATCTTGCAGACGTTGAAAAAGTGGGCCGCCAGTTAGGTTTCCACCCTGCCCCCAGATCAACTCTGTCACTGCCCCATCTTTTGCGTTCACACTCAGCGGCCCGACAGGAGAGGACTGGCAAATCATACTTGATGTCCTGCCAGTCCGGTCACTGTTCTAGCCCAATGCGTCGTTGCAACGGCTGCAAACACCAGCATGTGCATGTGTGCCGACATCGGGCAAGATCTTCCAGCAACGCTGACATTTCTCACCTTCGGCCTGCGCAAAGACAACGGCAACATCCGCGACATCATCCAAACGGAATGCGCCTTTTGGGGCCGCATCCGTTGAAACAACGATACTCGACGTGATGCAAAGGTCGTCAAAACTGACGGTCTCCAAAAGCTTGGCCGTCTTATCGCTGACATAGACCACCGGCGCCGCTTCCAATGACGCACCAATCACCTTAGCTGTCCGCTCCACCTCCAAAGCACCGGTCACAACCCGCCGTACCTTGCGCACCTCGGCCCATTTTGTCGCCAGCACGTCGTCTCGCCACTCAACAGGGGTTTCTGCAAAATCCTCAAGGTGGATCGAGCTGTCATCCGTGTCAAACCGCTCCAACCAGACCTCTTCCATCGTGAAGGTCAGCATCGGGGCCAGCCATTTGGTCAAACGGTGGAACAAGATGTCAAGTACAGTGCGTGCGGCGCGGCGGCGTGTCGTATCGCCATCGCAGTACAACGCATCCTTACGGATATCGAAGTAAAAGGCTGAGAGCTCAACGGTCGCGAAGGTGAACACCGCCTGAAACACGCCTTGGAAATCATATCTGGCGTAACCTTCACGCACTTGCTGATCCAACGCGGCCAAACGGTGCAAGACCCAGCGCTCAAGCTCGGGCATCTCAGCAGGCGCGATCCGGTCGGCTTCCGTAAAGTCGGCCAATGAGCCCAACATAAATCGTAGCGTGTTACGCAACCGGCGATAGCTATCCGCGACCCCTTTGAGGATCTCATCCCCGATCCGCAGATCGGCGGTGTAGTCGGACTGCGCCACCCAAAGCCGCAAGATATCCGCGCCATATTGCTTGATCACCTGCTCGGGCGCGATTGTATTGCCGATGGATTTGGACATCTTCATGCCCTTCTGATCCAGCGTGAACCCATGCGTCAGTACACCACGATAAGGCGCATGCCCCTTGGTGCCACAAGCCTGCAACATCGACGAGTGGAACCAGCCGCGGTGTTGATCGGTGCCTTCAAGATAGAGGTCGGCCATGCCGTCTTCTGATCCATCCTCACGGTCGCGCAAAACAAAAGCGTGGGTTGAGCCACTGTCGAACCAAACATCCAAAATATCGAACACCTGAGTATAGTCTTCGTGGTTCACCTCATTGCCAAGGAACCGCTCTTTCGCCCCTTCCTTGTACCATGCATCCGCACCTTCTTGCTCGAACGCCTGCAACACACGGGCGTTCACGGCCTCGTTGCGCAATAGGTAATCAGGGTCAGTAGGCTGCGCGTCCTTCTTCACAAAGCAGGTCAAAGGCACACCCCAAGCACGTTGGCGCGACAGCACCCAGTCAGGGCGCGCCTCAATCATGGAATACAAACGGTTACGCCCCGTCTGCGGTGTCCAAGTGACCAGCTCATCAATCGACCGCAACGCACGCTCACGGATCGTTGTGCCGTAGGTGTCCTGCCCATCACCAACAGCCTTATCAATCGCTGCAAACCACTGCGGACGGTTCAGACGGATGACAGGCGCTTTCGAACGCCAGCTATGCGCATCAGAGATTGTGATACGGCGACGTCCCAAAAGGGCCCCAACCTCAACCAGCTTATCAATGACTACTTTACTCGCCCCCCCTGGTTTCCCGTTGGGTTTCAACACCGCCTCACCACCAAAGAACGGCAGATCAGCACGATAAGAGCTGTCATCAAGGATGTTATAGGTCATCGGCAAGCCGTGCTTAACCCCGATGGCGTAGTCATCGTCGCCATGGCTGGGGGCGGTATGGACAAAGCCTGTCCCCGCGTCATCGGTCACATGATCGCCGGGCAGCAACGGCACATTGAAGTCCCATTCGCCGTTTGCACCTGTCGCGCCCCGCAGCGGATGGGCAAGTGTGAGCGCTGACAGTTCTTCGATCGTGACATCACGGATACGGCGGATCATTTCATCACCGGCCAAACGGCCCGCGGCAAAGACCTCTTCTGCCAGCGCATCAGCGACAATCATCTTCTCGCCAATGCTGGCCCAGCATTCCTCGGGGCGGCCAATGATCTCATACAGACCATAAGAGATATTCGGGCCAAAACATACCGCCCGGTTTTGCGGGATGGTCCATGGGGTCGTCGTCCAGATCAGCACCTTGGCGGTTTGCAAATCTGTCGCGATTTCAAACAGCGTGCCTTCAAAATCTGTCGCCTCATCCAAGAGCGCCAGTGCTTCATCAGAGGGCACGACTGGAAACCGCACCCAGATCGCATCGGTCTGACGATCATGATACTCTACCTCAGCCTCGGCCAGCGCTGTCTTTTCAACAGGCGACCACATCACCGGCTTGGACCCTTGATAAAGCGTGCCGTTCATAAGGAATTTCTGGAATTCCTCGGCAATCACGCGCTCAGCGTGGAAATTCATCGTCAGATAGGGATCAGCCCAATTGCCGGTGATGCCCAGACGCTTAAACTCATCACGCTGGATATCAACCCAGCCTTCCGCAAACTTGCGGCATTCCTGGCGGAAATCGACGACGTTCACATCGTCCTTATCGCGGCCCTTGGCGCGATATTGCTCTTCGATCTTCCACTCAATCGGCAGGCCATGACAGTCCCAGCCCGGAACATAACGGGCGTCATTGCCCATCATCTGCTGGCTGCGGACCACCATATCTTTAAGGATCTTGTTCAGCGCATGACCAATATGCAGATGGCCGTTCGCATAGGGCGGGCCGTCATGCAGGGTAAAGGGCTTGCGCCCCTCAGCTTTGTCGCGCAGGCGGTCATAAACCCCAATCTCTTCCCAACGTGTCAGCCACTCCGGCTCGCGTTTGGGCAATCCGGCGCGCATCGGGAAATCGGTACGGGGCAGGTTCAGGGTTTGTTTATAGTCGGGTGTTTCGGCGCACATGGGTGGCGTCCTTCAAGCAGTAAATATCAGGAAAAATCGCGATGGATCGGTGCGCATAGGCAGACACCTTTTCCCGGCAGGTCTGAGGCTTCAAACCGCCGGGCACATAATGCTTATGATCATCTGCCGCAACATGAGGCCGCTTATAGGGGCAAGGCCCAAAAGGGTAAAGCCACCTCATGCGCTTCATCTTGGCCAAAAAACTCCCGCCGGAGGCTCCGACATTGGGGCAAGCAATACCGCCCACTATCTACGTGTCAGGTCAGCAAGACAAAATCAATAATGCGCGGCAGCGCTCCTTTGGATCAGTCAACGCCACGCACATGGTCCCAGACCTTCGAAATCGTGACCGAGCCTTCGCCAACAGCTGATGCCACACGCTTCACCGACCCTGCCCGCACATCCCCAACTGCAAAAATACCGGGATGCGAGGTTTCGTAAGGCGTGGATTTCCCCACAGCTGCCCCTGTCAGCACAAAACCCTTGTCATCCAGATCAACCAGCCCCGACAACCACTCGGTATTTGGCGCAGCACCCACCATGATAAAGGCCGCACGCGCCGCGACGGTCTCATCCTCCCCGGCAGCCTTATGGTGCACCGTCACGCTCTCAAGATGCTTATCGCCATGCAGCGCCGTGATCTCGGCATGATAATGGATGGTAATTGCCGGGTCCGCCTCCAGCCGCGACAACAGGTAATCCGACATCGACTTAGCCAAGCTGGACCCACGCACCAGCACATGCACATGACTGGCGGTGCGCGACAGATACATCGCCGCCTGCCCGGCAGAATTCCCGCCGCCCACAACAATCGCTTCGGTTTCACGGCAATAGCGAGCCTCGACGTCGGTGGCGGCATAATAGATGCCGATGCCCTCAAAATCCTCCAACCGTGGAATAGACAACCGGCGATATTGCACGCCAGTGGCCACAACAACGGACTTGGCGCAAACTTCGGTCCCATCGTCCATCACAGCGCAGAAAATACCCTCATCATCCTCCCGTAACGACGACACCCGGCGTGGCACCGCAAACTGGGTTCCAAATTTCATCGCCTGCACTTCGCCGCGCCACACAAGGTCAGCGCCCGAAATCCCCGTCGGGAAACCCATGTAGTTCTCGATCCGCGACGAGGTGCCCGCCTGCCCGCCAATCGTCAAATCCTCCACCACCAGCGCCTTGAGTCCTTCTGCCCCCGCATAGACCCCCGCCGCCACGCCCGCCGGCCCACCGCCGACAATGAGAACGTCAAAGACGCAGTCCTCATGCACTGCCAGATCAAGGCCAAGGATGCCGGCAATCTTGGCAGGCGTCGGCGCATCCACCACCAGATGCTTGCCAAAGATTACAGCAGGTTTCGCCGTGCCGATATTGCAGGAATGCGCCACGGCCTCCGCCTCATGCTCACCCAATGTCAGACTGCGGAACGGAATACGGTTGCGCCCGGCAAAGGCGGCAATCTGGCGGATTGTGCGGTCTTCTTCGGCCCCGATAAGGGTCAGGCTCGCTTCACCACTTTCTAGCAGCCGCCTGCGGCGGGCTGCAAAGACGGTAATGATAATATCCGACATTTCAGGAATACGGCTCATCAAAGCCAGCATGTCTACGCGAGCGACCCTCAGGATAGTCGACCGCTCAATGCAACGGGCGCCCAGCATCGCACTGCCACCTGACAGAAAGCTGATTTCACCAAAAAACTGGGTCGGCCCCAGGTGACCAGTCCCGTACTGCTGACCTGTTCGTGGATCAATCGCAACAACTGCGCCATCAATCACGTAATAAAACGCATCGATATCACTGCCCGCTTCCACCAACGTTTCACCCGCATCATAGGTATGGATAGTCCCGATCTCGTGCATCTCGGCAACATGACTGTCGTGCAGTGGCGTGCGCACCATCGTCGCGAGATCTTGGGCCAGCGTTTCCATGATTACTCCTATTTGTTCTCGTCTGAGTGTAGCGCTTTGACGTCTTTTGGAAATTAGTTAATCCAAATTGCGCGCTTGGTCACAATTGCGCATTGCCCTTACAAAAACGCATCTGCACAACGATCACATGACAAAACGCATCAAGATCGCCATTGCAGGTGCCGGGATCGGCGGTCTGACGGCCGCGGCCCTGCTGGCTGATCGCGGCCACCGGGTGGAGATATTTGACAAGTTCGACACCCCGCAACCCGTGGGGTCGGGCCTTGTGATCCAACCGGTTGGTCAGGCTGTACTTGACCATATCGGCGCAGGTGATGCCGCGCGCGCTTTAGGTAATCCGATCCAGCGGATGCTGGGGCATGAGGCCGATAAGGGGCGCAAGGTGCTGAATGTCTGGTATGACAAAGACGCTGGCGGACAGTTCGGACTTGGGATTCATCGTGCAAGCCTTTTTCAAGCGATCTTCGCTGCGGTGCAAGCCCGCGATATCAAGGTCCATACGCAAAGCCAAATCAACACCGCGCGTTCCGGCATGGTGCAACTGGCCAATGGGCGCGCGCATGGCCCGTTTGACCTGATCGTCGATAGTGCGGGGGCAGGATCACCATTGTCGCCGCTAGTGTCGCAACCACTGCCATATGGCGCAATCTGGGGAACGGTGGACTGGCCCAAGACAGACTTGCCCAGAACCCAACTGAGCCAATGCTATCGCAGCGCCAACCGGATGATTGGCGCACTACCCATCGGCAAAATACCAGGGGATGCGACACCCAAGGCGGCGATCTTTTGGTCCATGCCACGTGACAGCTATGATACTTGGGTCGCAGAAGGCATTGAAGCGTGGAAAGCCGAGGCCACAACACTCTGGCCAGCCTTTGCCCCTTTTGCCGCTCAGGTGCGATCGACGGATCAAATGACAATGGCCCGATATGCCCATGGCACCCTGCGCAGGCCTTGGTCGCCAGGGTTGGTCCACATCGGTGATGCCGCCCATAAAGCCAGCCCGCAGCTTGGACAGGGCGCCAACATGGCCTTGCTTGACGCGCTTGCCTTGGCTCGTGCGCTGGATGCAACCAGCGGTGACGCCGCACTTGCGCTTTATACCAAGGCACGGCGCTGGCATGTCATGACCTATCAGGCGATGAGTTCTGCTTTCACCCCGCAGTACCAATCCGATAGCCGCTGGTTGCCTGCCTTGCGTGATCGTCTGCTTTATCCTTTGTCGCAAGTCCCGCCAGGCCCGCGCGTTCTGACCGCTATCGTTTGCGGGACGATGTTGCCACCTTTACGCGGTCTGGGCCGCGTTTAACGGCAGAAAGACCCGCTCCGGTAACGCGCGGTATCAAAATGGAAATGATCGCGGTGAAACCGGTTGGATTCTGGACCAAGCACAGTGCCAAAAGGTCCGCAGGCTGCACGCCACATCTGACGCAGTTGCGCCCCGTCGTCTGCTGAATTCCAGTCCGTTAGCAACGTCATTTCTGTGCCATCACGCAGCCGGATGCCTGCAATATCGATCGCCCGCCCAAAAGCATGCTCTGACAAGCGCCCGCCGGGCTGGTTGTTGCGGGTCCGGCACGCATAGTGGGATACGACGCGCAAAGAGGATGCGCCGCCACCCTCAGCCCCGACGGCAGGCAGAACGCCTTCTTCTACCCATGTTTTGAGCGCTCGTGCTGTGGGGCAGTCAATTGTTGCACGCGGGCTAAGCGTCACACCTGCGACCGCGCGCAGTTTAACAGCGCCTTCAATGCCGCAGGACCCTGCGCCATTGACCCGCCCCACGACAGTGCCTTGAATAGAAGGATCACCACATACCTGTCCGCGTAGCCGGGCGATGCGTCGCTCTTCGGCAGCCGCTTCGATGGATGCTGGTCTTAGGTCCGGTCGTGGAGACTGTGCAACGGCATAGGGGCTGAATGCAAAAAGGTTGCGTTCGGCCCGAAAAAGCGGACGGGTCTGTGCACCATATTCCAGATCGGGCCGCTCGTACGGGCGGGTGATGGGCCGCAGAATACGACCGGCAAGCTGTGCTTGCATTGATCCCCTGATAATTGGCCGTACGGTTGTCTCGGTCGGTGTTCGAACCACTATGATTGGGGCAGGCGTCAGTTCAACCGCGGGTTCAGGCGTAACAGTCGGGCGCGGCACTGGACGTATGATATCCTGAGCCAACGCCGGGCCTGCCAGCAAAAGGGCGACCAACCATGCCGCCCCACGCATCACTCCGTACGCACCTTCACGCGGCCAAAGTCCGGAGCATCGGTATCCTGCCCTGCTTCGATGATCCCACGCCGGATTGACCGCGTGCGGGTAAAGTAGTCATGGAGATGATCGCCATCACCCTGCCGGATCGCGCGCTGCAAAGCGAACAACTCTTCGGTGAACCGACCCAGAATTTCAAGCGTCGCTTCCTTGTTGTTCAAAAACACATCCCGCCACATTACTGGGTCAGAGGCGGCGATGCGCGTGAAATCTCGGAAGCCGGCTGCGGAGTATTTGATCACTTCGCTATCGGTCACACGGCGCAGATCATCAGCCACGCCGACCATCGTGTAAGCAATCAGGTGCGGAGTATGGCTGGTGACAGCTAAAACAAGGTCATGGTGATCAGCATCCATGGTTTCGGTCAACGCGCCGAGGCCACCCCAAAAGGCTATAAGCCGGTCTACTGCTTGCGGATCACTCTCTTCAACGGGGACAATGATTGTGTAGCGGTTGTCAAAAAGCTCTGCGAAGCCTGAACGCGGGCCAGAGTGTTCAGTCCCCGCCAAAGGGTGCGCCGGTATAAAGTGCACGCCTTCGGGAACATGGGGACCAACTGCATCAATCACCGTGCGCTTGACTGACCCGACATCACTGACAGTCGCACCCGGTTTCAGAACCGGTCCGATCTCTTGCGCGACACTTTCCATAGCACCCACGGGTACACAGAGCACGACAAGATCGGCATCCTTGGCGGCATCCGCGGCACTCTCGCTGATATGATCACACAGCCCAATTTCGCGCGCGATGTCGCGGGTCTTGGACGAGCGGGCATAGCCCACAATCTGTCGTGCCAGCCCGGCACGTCGCATGGCATGGCACATGGAAGAGGCGATCAAGCCAAGCCCAATCAGCGCGACCCTGTCATAAAGTGGCGTCATTTTACGGCCTCTTTGAATTGCGCAACCGCATGGGCAACCCGCCGGCAGGCACTTTCGTCACCGACGGTGATCCGCAGGCAATGGGGCAGACCGTAGCCTGCAACGCGGCGGACGATGATACCTTCGCTGCGCAGGTGATCGTCGCAGGCGTTGGCTTCCGCCTCATCGGCAAAGCGGGCAAGTATAAAATTCGCGGTCGAGGTGTCTGACGGCACCCCCAGCTCTGCCAATGCATTGGCCAGCCAATCGCGCCATTTGGCGTTCTCTATCCGGCACTTTTCGGTGTGTTCGGTATCGCGCACGGCGGCCTCGGCCGCGGCCAATGCGGCGGCGGACAGATTAAACGGCCCTCTGATCCGGTTCAGCACATCTATCACCGCCTGCGGACCGTAGCCCCAACCAACGCGCATACCGCCCAGCCCGTATATTTTGGAAAAAGTGCGGGACATAACAACATTCTCGCGGGCCTCGACGAGCGCCTTGCCCGCGTCAAACCCATCGACAAACTCAGCATAGGCACCATCCAGCACCAGCAGAGTTTGCGCTGGCAGCCCTTCGGCCAAACGCGCCACTTCCGCATTGCCGATCATCGTACCGGTTGGGTTGGCAGGGTTTGCAATAAAGACCAGCTTGGTCTTATCTGTGCAGCCGGCAAGGATTGCATCAACATCTACAACACGGTCATTTTCAGGGACCGTCACAGGCGTCGCCCCGCAGGCATGCGCATAGATCGGATACATCGAGAAACCGTGTTCCGTGAACACGATTTCGTCGCCGGGGCCTGCATAGGCCTCGGCCAGTAGTTTCAGGACATCGCCAGAGCCCACGCCGCAAAAGATACGCGCGGCATCCACATCCCAAACCTGTGCAATCGCAGCGCGCAGGCTGGCATGATCGGTGGAAGGATAGCGGTGCAGATCGTGGGTGGCCCGCATCACAGCCTCTTTGGCGGCGTCACTTGGACCGAGAGGGTTCTCATTTGACGATAGCTTGAGCACATTGCTGACACCATCCAAATGGGATGCACCACCCTGATAGAGTGCAATATCCAAAATACCCGGTTGCGGTTGAATGCCGTCAGCCATGAAGTCCATCCCCATCTCGTTTCGCCCGTTCTATCGCCCTGCCTTCTGCAAGACCAGTCCGAACGTGGGCCAGTAGAATGCAAAAAAGCCGCCCCAGATCGGAGCGGCCTTGATGCTTTTGCTCCGGCATCTCGCCGGGTTGCAGCGAAGATTAGTTCTTCGCGTAGAATTCGACGACGAGGTTTGGTTCCATCGTGACAGGATATGGCACATCGCCAAGGCCCGGCGTCCGTGTGAAGGTCGCTGTCATCTTGTTGTGATCGACTTCCATGTAGTCCGGCACATCACGCTCTGGCAGCTGGGATGCGACCAAGACTAGCTCAAGCTGCTTGGACTTCTGACGCACTTCGATCACGTCGCCTTCTTTAACGCGGTAAGACGGGATGTTCACCTTCTTGCCGTTCACAGTGACGTGGCCGTGGTTTACAAACTGGCGTGCAGCGAAAACGGTTGGCACAAATTTGGCGCGGTACACAACAGCGTCCAAACGACGCTCCAACAGACCGATAAGGTTTTCACCTGTATCGCCTTTGACGCGCTCGGCCTCACCATAAATGCGACGGAACTGCTTTTCTGTCAGATCGCCGTAATAACCCTTCAGCTTTTGCTTGGCGCGCAGCTGTGTACCGAAGTCGGACAGTTTACCTTTACGGCGCTGACCGTGCTGGCCGGGGCCATACTCACGACGGTTTACTGGGGACTTTGGACGACCCCAGATGTTTTCACCCATCCGGCGGTCAATTTTGTACTTGGCAGCGGTACGTTTAGTCATACGCTGATCTCCTTCTTTTGTTGTGAAGGGCGTTGTCCTTTCCCCGGATTTGGCCGGGACGACAGGGTTCCGCTTGCGCGGGCCACCAACACCAATGAATGCGCGGCTTATAAAGGGGATTCTGCGGGTGTCAACGAAGAAGGCCACGCCGCCATGACGTCATTATTTTTGACTTACTAAAGTGCTAATTAAGACCAATTATCGCCAAACGCACCCAGTAAGACATATACTGGGGCGATAAAGAGGAATAAGCGTGCTAGGTTTTCTGGTATTTACGTTAATGGTTTTGGCGGCTTTATGGCTTTTCGGTCATCACGTGGTGAAGCACCGCTTCCACCATTTGGAGACTTGCCTTTCCGACAATTATCGGTCCGAATTTATTGCCCCAACTACGGCCAATCATCAGCCGCAGATCATTGCGCTTTGCGTTGATTTGATGCGTCGGCAACATTGTACAGTGCCCTTTGATGCGCTGAGCGCAGAGGAAAGGCTGGTCGTCCTGCATGTCTATGCGCTGGATGCGCTGCCGGGATGGATGTCACACTATGGGGCGATTTGGCTTTCGCCGCCGCATCGCAGGCTGATTGGTCAGCTACGCGATATCAAATCATCGCGCCCGGAGCATCCAAAGCAGTATTTCGGTGCCATCAAGCATCAACAGCAATTGCGTTCCGCCGCAAAAGGCTAGACACCTGCGGCTATGTCGCAGCCGTCGCAATCGAAACAAATGCTTTATTTTGCCGCTGCCTTTGGTGCGGGCGGCTTACTGTCATTGATGGTGCTTTTCAATGGGACATTGGCCGCCTACGGGTCACTGTTCTTTGCGTCATGGATCCCACATTTGACGGGCACCGTGGCAGCCCTGCTGTTCTTGCTGGTGCTTAGGCCAAAGCGGGCAGATACAGCGCGCCCACCGCTTTGGGTTTACCTAGGTGGTGTATCAGGTGCAGTCACCGTCATGCTGACCTCTGCCACGCTCAATAGCGCGTTGGCGTTGTCCGGCACGATCGCCCTTGGGTTGGCCGGACAGATGGTTTTCAGCCTTTTCGCCGATATGCGCGGCCTTTTCGGATTACCGCAGCGCACACCGGTGGGGCGCGACTTCATCGCTCTCACACTGATCATCGCGGGCAGTCTGATCCTGATCTTCTACGGGAGTGGATCATGATCTGGTTTGCCTCTCTTGCCATTCTTGCCGGTGTACTGATCTCGCTCAGCCGCCAGATCAACGGGCGCTTGGCGCTTTCAACCTCGGCGATGGAATCGTCCTTCTGGAACCACCTTGTCGGTCTGGTTTTTATCACCGTGGTCGCACTGCTTATTGGCGGGCTTTTCGCCGGGGAACCCAGCGCATCACCATGGTGGGCGTACTTAGGCGGCCCGATTGGTGTGATCTTCATCGCCGCAGGCAGCTGGCTGATTGCACGGATCGGAGCGGCCCAAACCGCCTTGCTGATCATCGCAGGGCAGATGATATCCGGTGTTGTCCTGGATGTTGTCATGGGCGCGCCCGGTGATCTTTGGGCGCGCACCATCGGGGTGGGGCTGATCCTTGCGGGCATGTGGGCAGCGCAAGGTCGGACGTCTTAATTCTCTTTGCGATCATCCACGACGCCCAGCGCGGCTACACCGGAGTTGCCCAATTCCACGGTCGCGAAGGGTCCACCAATACACAGGTTGGCAAGGTCTTTATTGTCGAGTGGTGGCGTGTCGGCAAACACCTCTTTCGCGAACACCTCTGCGTTATCCTTGGGCCGATAGCCTAGATGCCCGGCCTTGCTATTATCGACCACAGCGCGGTCATTGTTCGAGATGCCGTAAACGATGCTGAACCCAACCACAGGGCTGTCAATCGACCGTTCGACCAGATGGATCAGATCGTCGTAAGACAGCCACGTCCCAATGCTGCGTGCATTATTGGGCTGCGCGCAGGAGAAGATGCGCATGCAAACACTCTCAATCCCGCGCTTTTCCCAATAAAGGCTGGCAAGGTCTTCGCTAAAGCATTTGGCAAGCCCGTAATAAGTGTCGGGGCGGTGCGGTGCGTCCAATCCGATGGTATCGGTCTTGTGATACATGCCAACGGCGTGGACGGAACTGGCGTAGACCACCCGTTTCACACCGCAGCGATATGCGGCCTCCCAAACATTGTAGGCACCGATGATGTTCGATTGCAGGATATCATCCCAAGGTGCCTCATCACCGATTGCTCCGAAATGGACAACCATGTCAGCACCTTTAACGATATCGACCATCGCCCCCAGATCATTCAAGTCCGCCTGCACGAAAGTTTCGCCGGGATAGAGCTTGCCAATGTCACCATTCCGGTCGGTCGAAACTAACTCATCACACATGCCTGTCAGCGGCTCTCGCAGGTAAGACCCAAGGCGGCCTGCGGCTCCTGTCAGCACAAGTTTCTTCATATCGTTTCCTTTCCAGTCGCCGCGCGCATCTGCGCGAGCAAAGCATCGGCCCCTTTGGCCAGCAAATTCGTGTCGGTGCCGCAGGCCACAAAAGTGAACCCATCGGCAAGCAGTTTTTGGGCAAACGCAGGGTCCGTCACAAGCGTGCCAACGGGAATGCCCGCATCGATCAACTTGTGCGCCGCAGTCAGGATCAAATCCCAAACCGGTTCAGACATATGCTGCCCCAACAGCCCCATATCAGCCGCAATATCCGCAGGGCCAAAGAAGATACCGTCGACACCATCCACCTGTCCGATCTCCAACGCCTGAGCGACCGCCGATTGCGTCTCGACCTGCACGATCACCGCCGTTTCAGCATCAGCCTTGGCGTAGTAGTCCGTTATGCGCCCAAAGTTGTTTGCGCGAAGGGACCCGGCCACACCTCGCACCCCGTTGGGTGGATACCGACAGGCCGCCACCGCCGCCTGCGCCTCTTCCACCGACTGCACCATCGGAAACAACAGCCCCGCCGCGCCGATATCCAGCAGCCGTTTGACCATAACGGTATCGTTCCAGGGCGGGCGCACAATCGCCGTTGATCCATGTGGCGCAATCGCCTGTAACTGGCCCAGAACCATGCCCATGTCGCTGGGTGCATGCTCCATATCAACCAGCAACCAATCGTATCCCGCAGAGGCGACAACTTCGGCGGCATAGTTGCTCACCATACTGACCCAAAGACCAATCTGCGGACGACCTTCACGGATCGCGGCCAGAAACGGGTTCGCGGACATTTTCATATCACAGCCTTCTCAATAAATTTCTCGCCCTTCGCGATCCGCTCATAGTTGAACGGGCTGAGGTCCAGCGCACGGTATTCCCCATAGGCAATCAGTTCCGCCGTCCCGCGCCCCATCGCAGGGGACTGCTGAAAACCATGCCCCGAAAAACCATTCACGAAGATGAAGTTCTCGACCTCCGTGTGCCGCCCCAAAATCGCGTTCTGATCAAAGGTGTTATAGGCATAGTGTCCCGCCCAGGAATTGCGCAGCTTGATCGCCTCGAACTGCGGCACACGAGTTGCAAGTACAGGCCAGACCTTTTCTTCCCAAATGCTGTGATCCTGCACAAAGTCATCATAGTCCACCGCCGGATCATCATCCGGGGGACAGCCAGCCAGATAATAGGTACCATCCGTCCGCATGTGCACACCCGAGGGGTCGATGGTCAACGGCAGATCACGTTCTAACGGCTTTTCCGCCTCAAAGATAAATGTATAGCGTTTGCGCGGCTCTACAGGGATTTCAATACCCGCCATCCGGCTGGTCAGCACCGCGCGCGGGCCGGATGCGTTTACGACCGTGCCACAGCTGATCACCTCACCCGATTTCAGGATCACGCTTTCTACCTTCGTACCCGCCGCGTTGCGGTTCATCGCGATGACTTCATTGGTGAGGTATTCAACCCCGCGTTCCTTGGCCGAGCGTTTCCACCAGTCGAACAGTGTATTGCCGTCGAAATAGCCTTCATCGACGAGGTTGTGGTTCGCCGCGATAATGTCATCGAGGTTGTAGAATGGATAGGCTGCCGCGATTTCCTCGCAGGTCATATGTTTCGTACCTGCTCCGTTCGCGGCTTGCACCTTTTGGCTTTCGCGCAAGGTCGCCGCGAAAGCCTCATTATCAGCCAGATACATATAGCCGTAGCTTTGCAACGCGACGTCCGGCACCCGCGGATCGTCCCCCATGTAGTCGCGAAAGTTCTTCACGAAATCAGCGGCAAATTGCGAGACTTTCACATTAATCGCCGCACTGAACTGCTGGCGCATGCAGGAATTGGTGTGCGAGGTGGATGTAAACTCATAAGTCGGGTCACGTTCCACCACGAGGATAGACCCGTCAAATCCCGGATTATCCGTCAAAAACCAAGCGACCGAGGAACCGTACATCGCCCCGCCAACAATCACGACGTCATAGCTGGTTTTGGCAGGCGCTTGCGTCATTCGGTTTTTCCTTTCGCGACCGCAGCAAGGACGGCATCCACAGTCTCTGCGCTCAATCCGTATGTGTTACGGGCAGCTTCCGCAGAAATGTAGCCGCGCGCAAGATCGCGTTTGACCATTTCAGGGTCGCGGCTTGCGGCATCGCCATAGCCAGCACCGCCGGGAAAGGCGAGCATGACGCGCCTCCCTTCCGGCACATGCTGCTTGCCCTTGCCTTGCATCATCGTGCCATCATCCCGCACGATCGTTGTCGGCGCACCGTCCTGCCCGCCTTGCCGCCCGCGTGCGGGGTGATCGACACGATCGAACATAGCTGAGAAATCAAACTCATGACCCTCAGTAGCGCCCACCTCCATGTATTGCCCTAAACCGCCACGATGCTCACCAGCACCACCGCTGTCAGGGCGCAATTCCTTACGCCAGATAATCACGGGGCCGGTGTGCTCAGTTGCCTCAATCGGCATGGTCATCACACCAGAAGGAAACGCCGTTGCGTTCAGCCCATCCACAGTTGGCCGCGCCCCTGCACCGCCGGAGTTGAAGGTCAGCACTTCCGACCGCTGCCCCGATTTCCCCGGCGCTGGCCGCAATGAGACCTGAAAATTGCAAAGGCACCCTGCCCCTTCCGCAGGCACTGTCGCAGGCAAAATCTTATCTAGCGCATCATAGACCGTATCTGGGATCATATGCCCAATCACATGGCGTAAAGCGACCGGTGCAGGATGCACCGCATTCACGATGCTATCGACCGGCGCAGACACCTCAAACGGCGCAAGTGAGGCCGCGTTATTGGGTATTTCTGGCGCAATCGCGCATTTGAGCGCATAGCAGGCATAGGCTTTCGTATAAACCAAGGGCACGTTGATGCCCTTTTTGTCCAACCCCGACGTCCCCGCAAAATCGCAATGCATGCGATCCACCTCAATCGTCAGTTTCACCTTCAGATCAATCGGCGTAGCAAACCCATCAATGCGCATCGCCCCTGTCGCAGTTTCACGCGGCAAGGCCGCAATCCGCTCCAAAGTCGCCCGGCGCGAGTTCTCAAGGATGAAATCGCCAATCCCTTCCAGATCGCTCAGCGCGAACTCATCCATCATCTCGACCAAGCGGCGATGCCCAATTTCGTTGCAAGTGGCCAGCGCATACATATCGCCTACCAGCTGATCCGGCTCGCGCACGTTGCCGCGCACAATGCGGATCAGGGTTTCATCGACGGTCCCGCGATCCACAAACTTCATGATCGGGATATAGAGGCCCTCTTCATACACACTTGCTGCGTCCGCACCGAAACCACGCCCACCAATGTCAACGACATGGGCGGTGCAGGCAAAGAAACCCACATGATTACCCTTGTGAAACGACGGGCTAACCACGGTCACGTCATGCAGGTGGCCGGTGCCTTCCCACGGATCATTGGTGATATAGACGTCACCTTCATTGATGTTCTCACGCCCGATACGGCGGATAAAATGCGCAACGGCATCCGCCATCGCGTTCACATGACCGGGGGTTCCGGTCACGGCCTGCGCAAGCATCAAACCTTCCGCATTGTAGACCCCAGCAGAGAGGTCCCCCGCTTCTCGCACTGAAGTCGAAAAAGCGGTGCGCACCAGCGCCTGTGCCTGTTCTTCAACAATCGAGATCAGGCGGTTCCACATGACTTGATAGGCCACATTGCTCATGTCCGTTTCTCCGTGATGTCGATGGTGCCGTCTGGGCGGGCGATAGCGCTGCGGCTGCTTGGCACGACGATTGTGGTCTCATCCTCGGTGATCAAGGCGGGGCCTACGACGGTATCCCCGGAGGTCAAGTTGTTGCGCAAAACTAGGGATGCATCAACTGCAACACCTGCGGCTGGATCAAAGAGCGCACGTTTGCCTTCTATCGCGCCTGCCTTCTCAGCTGGCGTTTCACCCAACATTTCCGCCTTCGCCGCCTCAGTCGTCGCATTTACGGCCCAAACTGTGATCTCAATATCCATCCCCGCAACCGTTCGGCCAAAGAGCGTTGCATAATCCGCCTCAAACAGCGCCTGGAATGTCGCAGCGTCAGGCTGCGCCGCCTGCGCTGCGGTCAGAGAAATCGGGATTTCCCAGCCCTGCCCGGTATAGCGCATATAAACCTTGTATTCGGCCCTGATCGGCGCTTGTGTATCGCAAGTCCGCACAAATCCCGTCGCTTCGGTCTCCAACTCGCTCAGCAGGTCCTGCACGGTCTGGGGCTCAAAATCCGACAGCTTCATGTAAACACTGCGTGTCGCCTCAAAACTGAACGGAGCACGGAGAAACCCGATAGCAGAGCCAACGCCCGCGCCGGTGGGCACCAGAAGACGATCTATCCCCAACTTTTCGCACAATCGGGCCGCATGCAGTGGGGCCGCCCCACCAAAAGCGATCATTGTGTAACCAGCAAGGTCCTCGCCATTCTCGACCGCATGCACCCGTGCGGCATTTGCCATGTTCTCATCAACAACCTCGGCCAGTCCAAAGGCCGCCGTCTGCGCATCCATATCCAAAGGTGCACCCAGCGTCGTCAGCACCTTGCTCGAAGCCTCGCTGTCCAACTTGATCGACCCACCTGCGAAGTTATCCGGGTCCAGTTTGCCCAACGTCAAGTCGGCATCCGTCACCGCAGGCCGTTCACCGCCACGGCCATAGCAGGCGGGCCCCGGCTCTGACCCCGCACTTTCCGGCCCAACGCGGATCTGGCGCATCGCGTCTACATGCGCAAGGCTGCCGCCCCCTGCCCCGATCTCAACCATATCAATGACAGGGATTGAAATCGGCATGCCAGATCCTTTTTTGAAACGATATGTGCGCGCCACCTCAAACACCCGCGCAGTCTTGGGCGTTTGGTTCTTGATCAGACAAATCTTGGCGGTTGTGCCACCCATGTCGAAAGACAGCACTTTGTTCAGACCATATCGTGCCGCGATATTGGCGGCGAATACAGCGCCCCCAGCGGGACCGGATTCGACCAGTCGGACAGGGAAATCAGCCGCACTTTCAAGGCTGATAATCCCACCACCCGAATGCATCAGAAAGATCGGGCAGGCAGCACCCTCATCCGCGAGCCGCCCCTCAAGACGGCCCAGATAGGATTTCATCAGCGGCTTGATATACGCATTCGCAACAGTCGTATTAAACCGTTCATACTCACGCATCTGCGGCGATACTTCGGACGAAAGCGAAATCATCACACCGGGCAGTTTTTCGGCCAGCGCATCGCGGATCATCTGTTCGTGGCCGTCGTTCAGATAGGCGTGGATCAAGCCAATTGCGATACTCTCAAACCCGTAAGAGACAATCTGATCAGCCAACGCCGCAACATCCGCCCGGTCCAGCGCAACCAACACATTGCCCTGCGCATCCACCCGCTCCTTAAGCGTAAACCGATGCTGACGGGGCAAGAGAGGCTCGGGCAATTGCAGATTCAGGTCGTACTGCTCAAACCGGCTTTCGGTGCGCATCTCGATGACATCGCGAAAGCCTTCAGTTGTAATTAGCGCGGTCTTTGCCCCGCGCCGTTCGATCAAGGCATTGGTTGCCAGCGTCGTCCCGTGAATAATCTGCTGAATTTGAACAGGCGCGATCCCTGCCTTGGCGCAAACCTGATGCATGCCATCTATGATTGCATCCTCTGGCGCGGCATAGGTCGTCAGAACCTTGGCCGAATACTGGTTCTTGTCAATTTCGAGCACAACGTCCGTGAAGGTGCCGCCAATATCAACGCCCATCCGAATATGGTTTTGCATTCCGCTGTCCTCTGATTACGAAGCAAAAGCTAACGCGGCAACTTGATCAATTCCAATTGTTTAAAATGATATAAACGATAACTTTTATTGATCTTTGGCGACCTGCACAGCGATCATGGCTGCTTCTGCCACAAAGCGTTGTGCGCGCTCTTCATCATAGCGCGCAAAGAAATGCAGCGGCTCCGGCGTCCAGTCATACGCCAGTTTCACCAACGACCCGGACGCAATGTCTTGGGCAACCATCGCGGCGGGCAGAACAGCAATGCCCATGCCATCAATCGTCATTGTCTGACACGCGGCCAGATTGGTCGATGGCACAAGGCGCGGTGTCAAATCACGGCGCGCACCAAAATGTGCTGCTACCTCTTCATAAAGCCGGGTGTCGCGGGCATGGGTCAGGATCGGTTGCGCCGCCAGCGTTTCAATGGTCTGCGACGCGGCAAGGCCAAGGTCAGGGGAGGCGATCCAAATCAGTTCGTACGGTCCGATATCGCGCTGCCCCGTGGCAAGACGACTGAAAGGTTCATTCTGCAAAGCAAGGTCAAGGCTACGTTCAGCCAAACCCTTTTCGAGGTTCACCGAAAAATCGACGGTCAGTTCAACGGTTAGTCGTGGATAGACCTCTTTCAAACGACGCAGATAGGCGCGCAACCACGTGTGGACGATCATCTCGGTCACCCCGAGGCGAAGCGTCCCCTCGATCAACGCCTTCTGGTCTGCAGCGACGATCAAGGCATCTGTCGCATCCAACACCCGGCGCGCATGAGCCAGCAACTCTTGCCCCTTGCCCGTCAATCGGACAGAGCCTGCATCCCGCGTCATCAACGTCGTGCCCAGCGCCTGTTCCAATCCGGCAATCCGGGCCGAGATATTTGGCTGGGTGGTGTTCAAACGCTCGGCCGCGCGCCGAAAGCTTTGCAAATCAGCAACCCAGACAAAGGCTTCGAGTTGTTTGAGGTTCAGCCGCATGGAGGTCTTTCGCATCAGATATTCCCAATATGCATAGGGTCAATCCAGTCAAAGGAACAGCTGCCAGATGATCGAACGCCAGAAAGTACGACTTCTTCGTTGATCACAACACCACGTAGTACAGTATCGCATTATACGGGGATGACACGTGAGCAGACGTAAGTTTCTTGCCCTCTAGGGTATGGCACGCTGCAAGCGGGGGCCATCACGTTTCACACAGTCGAAATGGGCTGATCCTGAAGGTCGGACCGTTTGGTTAATGAAAATCACGCGACTTTGGGATTATGCGCACATCACGCGGATGTCGCCCGCGTGGGTCGTTTGGGATTGATTTCCTAACCTCATCGGCATGGGCCAAAGATGGCTCCATCGGGTCATGCGACAACCGCTCTAGCGCGTCACTGCGATCAGTCAGTTGATTGGCGACTACATGGATCACGTCTTCGCTGCGCTGTAGCGTGCCGCGCACATCAATGACTCGGGCGCGCATGATGACCTTGCGATAAGCCTCCATCACTTTAGGCCAGACCACCAAATTGGCCACCCCGGTTTCATCCTCGACCGTGATGAAACATACACCCTTGGCGCTGCCGGGGCGCTGGCGGATCAGGACTATGCCGGCCAGTTTGATGGATTGGCCATTGCGCAACTGATCCAACATGCGGGTTGGGGTATAGCCCTGCTTGTCCATACTGCGCCGTAAGAACGACATCGGATGCGCCTTCAAAGACAGCCGCGTGGTCTGATAATCCGCCACCACATGCTCGCAGACAGGCATCAGTGGCAAGTCGAACCGCACCTCTGCCCCTTCATCCTTCTCTTCCGCAAAAAGCGGCAAATCCGGTGCGTCCCGCAACGCACGTGAATCCCAAAGCGCCTGTCTGCGATCCAACGCCATCGAGCGCACAGCATCGGCGGCGGCCAGCTTGCGCATGGTGTTTGCATCCAGCTTTGCGCGCTCTTTTAGATCTGCAAGGCTGACAAAGGGCTGCGCACGCGCATCCATCATCCGCTGCGCCATATCCTGACGCATACCATCAATTTGACGCAGACCAAGGCGCACAGCGAATTGACCAGGGGCAATCGGTTCCAGCGTATTGTCCCAGTCGCTATAGTTCACATCCGGCGCACGCACGATTTTGCCATGCTCACGCGCATCCCGTACGATCTGGGCCGGGGCATAAAACCCCATCGGTTGTGAATTCAGCAAAGCGACGCAGAACACATCCGGGTAGTGGCATTTAATCCAGCTGGAAACATAGACCAGATGGGCGAAACTGGCCGCATGGCTTTCAGGAAAACCATAATCACCAAACCCCTTAATCTGGTTGAAACAGCGACTGGCAAACTCTGGATCATAGCCACGCTTTATCATGCGACCAACCATCTTTTCCTCCAGCGCGCCAATCGTGCCCCGCGACCGAAAAGTCGCCATGGCCTTGCGCAGTTGGTTGGCCTCATCGGGTGAAAACTCTGCCGCAACCATCGCGACTTTCATCGCCTGTTCTTGAAAAATCGGCACACCCTTGGTGCGCTGCAGAACCTTGCGTAGCTCATCAGGGTCATGCTCTGACCCCGGTGAGGGGTAGTCTTCAGGCTCTTGTCCGTTGCGCCTGCGCAAATACGGATGCACCATATCACCCTGGATCGGGCCAGGGCGGACGATGGCAACCTGGATTACCAGATCATAAAATTCGCGCGGTTTCAGACGGGGCAACATGTTCATCTGCGCGCGGCTTTCGACCTGAAACACGCCAAGGCTATCGCCTTTGCACAGCATGTCATAGGTGGGCTTATCCCCCTCTTTGATGCTGGCGAGTGTCAGTTTTTCCCCATAATGCGCCTCAATCAGGTCGAACGCCTTGCGGATGCAAGTCAGCATCCCTAAGGCAAGCACATCAACCTTCAGAATGCGCAGTTCATCAATATCGTCCTTGTCCCATTCGATAAAACTGCGGTCTGGCATCGCCCCATTGCCGATGGGCACAGTTTCCAGCAGAGGTTTTTCAGTCAGGATAAATCCACCCACATGCTGACCCAGATGGCGCGGCATCCCGATCATCTGATCAGCCAGCTTGATGGTGCGCGCCATCAGCGGGTCTTTCAGATCGATCCCCGCCTCTGCCGCTTCCTTGGCGCCGACCTCGCGGCCCCAAGACCCCCAGATGGTTTTGGCCAAAGATGCCGTTATATCCTCGGATAGTCCCATCACCTTGCCCACCTCACGCACCGCCATACGCGGGCGGTAATGGATCACGGTGGCACAAAGGGCGGCCCGGTCGCGCCCATACTTGTCATATATGTGCTGGATCACTTCTTCGCGCCGTTCATGTTCGAAATCGACGTCGATATCGGGGGGTTCTTTACGTTCCTCGCTGATAAATCGTTCAAACAACAAGTCGTTTTTATCGGGATCAACGGCAGTGATGCCCAGCACATAGCAGACGGCAGAGTTCGCAGCCGAGCCCCGCCCCTGACAGAGAATCGGCGGGTCGCATTCATAGCGAGCGAAGTTTACAACCTGCTGGATCGTCAGGAAGTACTGCGCGATATCGAGTTTCGCGATCAGGGCCAATTCCTTGCGCAGCGTCCCTTTTAACGTCTCCGGCACGCCATCAGGATAGCGATTTGCGGCCCCCTGCCATGTCAGATCTTCAAGGTAGCCTTGCGGCGTGCGCCCTTCAGGGACGGTTTCTTTGGGGTACTCATAAGCCAATTCTGTCAACTTGAATGCGCAAGCATCCGCGACATCGCGTGTCGCCTTGATGGCGTGCGGCCATTCGGCAAAGAGCCGTTGCATCTGAGCGGGCGATTTCAAATGCCGTTCCGCATTGGCATTTAAAAGATAGCCAGCCTTGTGGATCGTGGTTTTGTGCAGAATGCAGGTCATCACATCCTGTAAAGGCCGCCGTTCGGGGGCGTGATAATGCACATCATTGGTCGCCAGAATGGACAGGCCATTTGCCTTGGCCAGCGCGTCAAGCTGGTTGATCCGCGCCCGGTCATCACCACGATAAAGGTAACTGGCCGCGATGTGCTTCAGCGTTGGCAATGCACGTTTCAGACGGCGCAAGCCAGCGTTGAAATGAGCAGTATCTGCCCCCGGCAACGCAATAAGCTGCACGCCTGCGCTATGCTTTGCCAGATCATCCAACGTAATGTCGCACTGACCCTTGGCCTGCCATGCGCCATCGACATCATGCATCTTCCCTTTGGATAGCAAAGCAGTCAGCCGCCCGTAAGCCGCACGATCACGCGGATAGGCGAGGAACTCTTCACCCGTGACCAACTGCAAACGGCAACCAATGACGGGCGTGATCTGTGCCTTCAGCGCTTCGGCATGAAGGCGCACCACGCCGGCCATAGTGTTCAAATCTGCGCAACCCAGTTTGTCGTATCCTAAGGCATTCGCGGTGGTCGCCAGATCAACCGCATCCGACGCGCCGCGCAGGAATGAAAAACAGGTCGTCACCCCAAGCTCTACAAAATCCGCAGGCAGATTGCGCGTGAACCCATCATCCTCAATCGTGCGGCGGGGGCGTTGATTGTCCATCTCAGGCATGGGCACCGCCATCTTGCCCCTTCATCTTGGCCCAAAAACTCCCGCCGGAGGCATCCTGATGTCGCCACATGCGCCAACCCCAGATCATCACGCGAACATCCCATGCACAAACCAGCGCGGATCGCCGCCGCGCCCATCTTCATGCAGACCTTCACGGTACAGCCACAGTCGCAGCCCTGTCTGATCCTCTACTTTAAAATAATCACGCAACCGGGTACCCGGACGGTCTTTCCACCACTCAGGTGCAATCCGCTCTGGCCCGGCATAGCGGGCAACCCGGTGCGTTTGTCTACGCCAGATGAATTGCGCAGGCGGGCCTTCTGGGACAGCATAAAGCACGCGCACTTCCTCAGGATGATCAAGCAAACGCAAAGGACGCTCCTTGGCCAAGACCGCACCTTCATCGGGGCGCCCCGCCAAAGCTGCAATCTGCATCTCTGCCCGCTCCGGCACATGGCTCTGACGCAGCACCGGGCGAGTGACAGAGCGCGGGCCGAACTTTGCATTCAGCCGGTCAATCAGCAGGGTCAGATGCAGATCATCATCCGATCCGCCATCCAGACGGGTCTGTTCATCCTGCATCTCTTCAATCGCTCCGGCAGCAAGGGTGATCAGATCGAAGCCAAAGCCAGGGTCAATCCGCTCTACCTTATCCCGGAACAAACTATGCAAATGGCCCGCATCACGGGTGCTGGCCGAAGTAGCAACATCCACATAACTGACATCGCCATCCGTCTTGTAAACCGTCAAATGCAGGCGGCGGCAGCCCAAGCCCGCCTGCTTGAGCTGGTCACAAAGATCCTCACACAGCTCCGGCAAATAAGGGGTCGGATCAAAGATCGGCTCGGCCAGCCGCGCCTGCGCACGGATCACCGGCTTGGCATCCACGCTTGAAACAGGCTCTGCCAGCTTGCCCATCGCCTGATCCAGCCGCATCAACGGATTAGCTTGCAACTCGGCTTTCACAAAGCGGCGGGTCAGCGACAGGCGGGGCACATCCATGACCGCACCAATGGTCTTTAGCCCCAAGCGGCGTAACAAAAGTAGTGTCGGATCATCCAACCGTAGCCCGGCCACGGGCAAAGAACCCAGCTTGAAATACGCTTCATCCGGACCACAAACCGAGCGCACCGGCCCAAACCGTGCCAAGGCCCAAGCCGCCCCCCAAGTGGGCGCCACTGCCAAACGCGCGGTCAGCCCCAGCAAAGACAGTTGGGTTTCCATCTCCACCAGCATCGCAGCCTCACCACCCCAAAGGTGATCGGCCCCGGTCGTATCCAAAATCAGACCATCATCACCATCGCGCGCGGTCCAAGGGCACCAGCGACGCGCCCAAAGCACCAAACGATCAAGCGCCGCATGATCGCCCGCCTCATCGGCATATTCCACCTGCAACTCGGGGCAAATCGCACGCATATCCACCACGCGCGACCCCGGCAGAATACCTTCAATCCGGGCGGTGCGATTAGCGGCATGAATAACCGGCCCATGCTGCCCCTCGCGGGCCAGCACCACAGGCACATCATCCGGCGGCGCGTTCCCGCAGCGCGCCATCACGCGGCTCCACCGCTCGATCGCGAGCTGAGGGAGCGAGATGGACACGATCCGCCGCCCTGTCATAGGTCGCCACCCATTGCCCCGGCTTGGACCGACGCGAGCGAAACAGATCGAGCGCCCAGCGTGGCGACCCAGGCGCCTGCGCGTCGTGCGGATGCGGCGCAGACAGCAGGCTGGCAATCCGCCAGCGATCGCGCGCGGCGCTCAAATCGGGGCTGGCGGCACGACGGATCAGCCAGCAGGCGACATTCGCGGCTTCCGCGCGCAAGGCCAAGCGCTTGGTGGCCGTAAAATCCAAACTGGGAGGATCGCCCCAAACCTCGCCAATCACTGCACCCAAAGCACGACATCGCAAACCATCCTCCATCGCCCAAAGCACATCGGCGGCACGCGACAGATCGACTATGATCACAGGCCGATCCACACCAATCCCCACCAACGCAGGGCGCCCGGCCTCCTTGCGCGACAGGCGGTCTTGCACCCAAAGGATCGGCGCATTGGTACGAGGCAAACGAGACAGGACAAAACCCACAGCGCTGGCGTCTGTGGGATGGGCTGGAAAGACCTCTGACAGGGTATGGGGCATTGTAGCAGGGCGCACGCCCTGCCCGGCCAAAGTTTTGTGCATACGAAGCGAACTCATACACGACACACCGAATCCATTTTAATGTTCACTATTTGTTCTATATCATATCTGCAATTTTCGCAATGTTCGGGACACGGCAGTGCAAGACCAAACGCAAACCCGGCCCGCAAAGCGCCATAGAGGACAGTTTCCACTTGTGATCATAAGAAAATTCCTGATAGACGCATCAACGGAGACGTGGCCGAGTGGTCGAAGGCGCTCCCCTGCTAAGGGAGTAACGGGGAAACTCGTTCGAGGGTTCGAATCCCTTCGTCTCCGCCATTTTCCTCAAATCTATCTTCACTTAACCATCTGATAGTAGGGCGGAATTCGGCGTTTTCGCGCTTATGGCGGCTCTTGGTCCGCTTGATTTACTGCACATTTTGCTACACAATTTGCTGCACAAATGCGGAAGGTGTGCGCCATGAGCATCGCAAAAAGAGGCCGTCTCTTCCACCTCCGCCGCCGCGTTCCGCGCCGGTATCGGGGGGTTGAGCCGCGCGAAACGGTCTGGATCAGCCTGCATACTGACTCGGAGACGGTCGCCCACAGCAAGGCGGATCGCGCGTGGTCCCAGATGATCGAGGCCTAGGAAGCGCGGTTGGCCGGGAATAGCGACGACGCGGAGGCCCGGTATGAGGCGGCCCGCGACCTCGCCCGGGTTCGCGGCTTTCGGTATCTGGACGCGGGCAATGTGGCCAAACTGCCGGTTGAGGATGTCGTCGAACGAGTTGACGCTATCCCGGCCCCGGCAAACCAGCCCGATGCAGTCGAGGCCGCCGCCCTTCTCGGCACTGTTCCCGAACCCCGCATCACGGTCACCAAGGCGCTGCAACTCTATTGGACGCTCGCGAGAGAGAAGACCTTCGGCAAAAGCGAGGATCAGCTGCGCCGCTGGAAAGCGCCACGCAAGAAGGCGGTGAACAACTTCGTCGCCATCGTCGGCGATAAGGAGATTGCCAACATCACCCGCGATGACGTGCTGGATTTCCGCCAGCACTGGCTCGACCGGATTGAGGCGGGCGAGGTCACCGCCAATTCCGCGAACAAGGACCTGATCCATCTCGGCGACGTGTTGAAGACCGTGAACACGATGAAACGACTTGGGCTCTCGCTGCCCTTGGGCGAGTTGTCCTTCAAGGAGGGCGAGGCGCGGACCCGCCCACCGTTCAGCTAGGAGTGGATCAAGACACGCCTGCTCGCCGCCGGCGCGCTGGACGGCTTGAATGGCCAAGCGCGCGCTTTGCTGATGGGGATGATCAACACCGGCTACCGCCCGTCCGAAGGGGCAGCGCTCACGGCGGACACGATCCGGCTCGATTGCGACGTGCCACATATCTCCATCGAAGCAGAGGGGCGCCAATTAAAGAGCCACTACGCCCGCCGCGTGATCCCGCTGACGGGCGTCTCGTTGGAAGCCTTCAGGCAATATCCCGAGGGCTTCCCACGCTACCGCAACCGCGCCACCCTGAGCGCAGTCGTGAACAAGTTCTTGAGGGCGAATGGTCTGCTCGAGACGCCACGCCATTCCTTCTACTCGTTGCGCCACTCCTTCGAAGACCGCATGCTCGCCGCCGGGATCGACGACCGTATCCGGCGTGACCTGTTCGGTCACCGATTGGACCGGGAACGATATGGCAAGGGCGCGTCTTTGGACCACGTCGCAGAGCTTGTGCGCGGGATCGCCTTCTGATCCAGCAGCGTCCGCGCCCGGCGCTGCGCTTCGGTGAGCCGTGTTTCCTCCCTAACGGCTGCAGCCAGTTCCGCCTCCAATCGCTCGAAGATTGGTGCGAACGCTGCATCCTCCGCGACCAGCACGGCGACCTTCACCAGCGCCGCCTCGATCCGCGCGGGATCGAACGGCTGTGCCGGACGCGTACAAGACGTTGAAGGGCGTGCTGATAGTGTCATGCGAAATAGCATGGGTCGGCGCGTTTGGATTGTGCAGAGCATCAGCCCGCTGCTCGCAAAACGGCTTGTCACAGCGTACAAATCGGACAGTTGGATTGTCCAGCGCATCGGCGTCTCATGATGAATTCGACTGGCGACCGGCGCACCTCAGAGCGCTGTTGCCGTATTTCGAATCAAGCCGGTTCGGTCGGCAACATTGGCTCGCTGGAATCATGCAAAAGATCACCTGAAACGCCTCTTGGGAGAGCCGCCAGGGAGCAACGGAAGGGGATGGCAAGATAAAGCGAGTTCCTCGCTGGCCGGGCCTTCGCCCCTAAGTTCTTGTCTGCACATTGTTTTTTGGCGAGATATCCGATGGGTCGCACTGTGTCTTGCGGCAAGATTTTCCGGTTTTAGAAATAATTTCAATGTATTGACGTGGCACACAGCGAGGTGCGTTCGCGCAGGAATTCGCTACGGCCTCTCTTTGCACGCTGTGCTTCAATGCTCTTCAAACACCGCTTGATTGGCCCAGAATAGACGTCGATTGTGGTCTCATGACACGCGATGAGAACGACCTCCGCATCCGCCCCGGCAAGGTTCGGGACCGCGTCCAGAGCGCCCCGCGCGTGCGGCGCCAGGCGGGCGGTGATCCCAACAGGCTTGCCGGGAAGAGGAAGGTAAGCGGACGGTTCAACGCCCGCGGTCAGGGGGCCAAGGTGGCGGCGGAGTTGAAAGGTCGGAACCCGTGGTCCCGCCGTCCCGACGGGACCCGAACCCGTGCCCGCCGGGTGGCCGTGAAAGCGCGGATCGTGAAGCTGAACCCGCAACGCGGCGCATCGCGCGGGCGGTCGTTTGTGAGCGGCAAGGCGGTCGATGCGCATCTGTGGTATCTGGAGCGTGACGGTGTCACGCTGGACGGCGAAAAGGGTCAGGTCTATTCGGCGGATCAAGACATAGCCGATGGCCAGGATTTCCTCGACCGGGGTCGTGAGGACCGCCACCAGTTCCGGTTCATCTTCTCCGCAGAAGACGGCGTGGAGCTAGCCGATATGCGCCAGACGACCCGTGATTTGATGGCGCAAATGGAGGCCGATTTACAGACGCGGCTCGATTGGATCGCGGTCGATCATTACAATACCGGGCACCCGCATACCCATATCCTTGTTCGAGGGATCACCGACGACCGCAAGATTCTGAACATCGCCGGGGATTACATCGCGCATGGCGTCCGCGAAAGGGCGACCGACATCGTGACGCTGGAACTTGGCCGCCAGACCGATCTCAAAGTGACCGACCAACTACGCCGCGAAATGCACGCGGAACGCTTCACCCGGCTCGACCGGATGCTGATGGCAGAGCAGCGGGCCAACAACGAGTTCGCCGATCTGCGACCGGACAAGGACATGCTGGAGACGATGAAGCGTAATCGCGCGCTGTTGATTGGCCGGGCGCAGTATCTGGAAAAGCTCAGTCTGGCTGAGCAGATCGCGCCGGGTGTCTGGCGTCTGGACGACAGCACGGAGCGAACATTGCGCGCGATGGGGGAGCGGGGCGATATCATCAAATCGATATATCGCGCGCTGGAAGCAAACAATCTCGAGGCGCAGCGCGGAACCTCTCAGCTCACCATGCACAGAGACGGACTGCAGCAGCAGATCGCTGGTCGGGTTCTTGCCAAGGAACTCGCGGGGGACGGGTCTGGCGACCGGATGCAGCTGGTCATCGACGGCACCGACGGTCGGGTGCACCAGATCGAGGTTCGTGCCGACCACTGCGACGACATCGGACGCGGTATGATCGTGTCGGCGACACCGCCGCCGACAGAAGCAAGGGTGGCGGACAGCAACATCCTTGCCGCCACTGATAATGACGGCACCTATCGCCCGTCCCGGCACATCGAAATCGCAAAGGAACAGGGGATCGGACCCGGTCTGGACCGCTTCGTCGCCGCCCATGTGCGCCGCCTTGAGGCCCTGCGGCGCGCCGGGATCGTCGAGCGATATAGTGAGGATCACTGGAAAGTGCCGACGGACCTGCCAAAACAGGGGCTGGCCCATGATCGCAAACGCCACGGCCCCGGCCCGCGCGTGGAGGTGTTGTCGCCCATCGGCCTAGACCAACAGGTGGCCCACGACGGCGCGACCTGGCTCGATCGGGAACTAGTGGCGCAGCGGCGGGGTTCAGTGAGGGAGACCGGCTTCGGTGCAGAAGCAGGCCGGGCGATGGACCAACGCAAACGCGTGCTGGTGGAACGAGGCGATGCTATTGATCTCGGGGACGGTCGCATTCGCGCCCCGCGCGACCTCATCCAGCGTCTGGAGGGCCGGGAAGTGGAACGTGTCGGGCGCGCGATGGCTGCGGAACAAGGACTAACCTGGAAGTCCGTGACACCCGGCAACCAGTTCGCAGGCCAACTGACCGGCAGTACGCAACTTGGTAGCGGGCGCTTCGCCATGATCGATGACGGGTTGGGGTTCAGCCTTGTGCCGTGGAACCAAGCGCTCGAGCGGCGCATCGGGCTGCAGGTCTCTGGTGTCGGCATGTCCGGCGGCGGTATCGATTGGGCATTTGGCAGGCAGCGCGGGCTGGGGCTTTAGAGGGAGCATGCGGCGGAGGGTATCATGCAGAGAGTGCGGAGAGCTGCCGTTCGCTGCAGGTGCGTGATGTGTACAGAGCTTGTGCAAGAACCGCCGTTCAGTTTGATCACGAACCTGAGAAGTCTGCTCAGAGCCCCTTTTTCCTTTTTTGTATGCCGACGTAAACGTCCGATGCGCAGGCATCCAAAACACACATTGGATATCTAGCACTATATCGAACATCTTTCGCCATATGACTTTCCAGCGGTAGATTCTTATTGATTTCTCGACGCCAAAGAAAGGATCGTCAGCTGAAAACTAAACTAGAAAATCGGCGGCATCTAACTGACTAAGATCGTAGTTTTGGAGCAGTATCGCGCTATCGGTATCAAGCTGAATTACGACATCATGCCCACCAGGGCCGCTCGCTTCGGCCAAGTTCAACACGTCAGCCGCCGTCGCGAAGCCAAATGCTGAAACATCAATGATATCCTGTCCCGCAAGGCCGTCTTCAAAATCGGCAATCGTTTCTATGCCATCAGTATCAATAAAAACAAACGTGTCGCTACCAGCGCCACCAGAAAGGCGATCGCCGCCGCCATTGCCGGCAATTATGTCGTTACCCGCAGCACCGAACAGCGCCTCGGCCACGTCTTGACCAACAATAGTGTCATCTCCAGCAGTGCCAATCTGCGTTGCGGCACCTGTGAAGTCACCGCCAAATATTACAAAACTTGTTCCAGATTGATCAAAAATGTCACTCCCGTTTGGATCGCCTTCCGGGGCGCCAATGATCAAGTCGTCAAAGCCATCGCCGTTCACATCACCAGCGCTGCTTACCGACACGCCCATGTTGTCACCGCTTTCAGCGGCAGTAATCACGAACCCACCAATACCAGCCTCGATGTCGGCTTGCAGAACTGCCTCGCCATCCGCCTTACCAAAAATAACAAAGGTCTTGTTGAGACCCAGTCCGTTATCACCGGATCCAACAATCAGATCTGCAAGGCCGTCGCCATTGATGTCGCCCGCTGCGCTGACGGATCTGCCCACTTGCTCGCGGCCTTGCGTTCCCTCGAACGCAAAACCGCCAATACCATCAACAACATCGCTAAGTTCGACCGCTGATCCATCCGCCTTGCCAAAGACAACGTAGCTGGAGCCGCTGAGTGATCCCGACAACGTATCATCCAGATCGGCAAACGGCGCACCGACAATAAGATCGTCGAGCCCATCACCATTTACATCGCCTGCATTACTGACGGATAGACCTGCATTGTCAGCGGCCGATATGCCGTGGATAGCAAAACCACCAGTCCCAAGTTCAACATCAGCCAGGTCAATCGTTATTCCGTCGACTTTGCCGAAAACCACATAGCTGGTACCGGACGCCGACCCATTGGGGTCCGCGAATTTTGCACCAATGATGAGATCATCAAATCCGTCGCCATTCACATCCCCGGCATTGCTGACAGATATACCAGCACGGTCGTTTGCATCTGCTCCAGTGATGGAGAACCCGCCAATACCATCCTTGATGTCAGAGATTTCTACCGCCGCGCCATCGGCCTTGCCGAACACAACATAGCCGGCACCATCGCCACCGACAGCACTTGCGCCAGTCTCCGTAGCGTTCTCAGTCCCTACAAAAAGATCATCAAACCCATCACCGTTCACGTCGCCAGCGTTGCTCACGGACATGCCCGCCTTCTCGAAGCTCGCCGATCCGTTGATGACGAATCCGCCTGTGCCGACTTCAATATCATCAAGGTCAACTGCGTTGCCATCGCCCTTGCCAAAGACAACATAACTGGCCCCCGATTGGACGCCATTAGGGCTGGGGTCTCGCAAACCGATGATCAGATCATCCAGACCGTCATCGTTGACGTCGCCTGCATTGCTGACAACAGGAAAGCTGGTGCCCGTGAATTGGTCGCCTGTAATGACGAACCCACCGGTGCCGCCAACGATATCGGACAGTTCAACAGAGGTACCGTCAGCTTGCCCAAACACAACAAATCCGCCACCGGCGATCTGGCCGTTTGTCGCGCCAACGAACACATCATCAAAGCCATCGCCGTTGACATCACCCGCAGAACTGACCGAACGTCCGGCTTCAGAGTTTGGGGAGGCACCATTAATCACAAAGCCAGTATCATTACCCGCCTGTGCGACTTCGGCCAGATCGAATGGCGCAACCGGATCAAAGGTCCCGGTGATAACGACATCGAATGCCTGCACACTCATGCCACCATCGCCATCATCAATCGTCAGTTCATAGGTAATTGTGACCTGGTCACCTTCACCCAGATAATCAAAGACGGTTGAGGCCGCATTGAAAGATACGTCCACCGAACCTGTAGGTGAGCTGGCGGTTTTGGTGACATCATCCAGCGTCAGCAACGCTTCCAGCCCTGCGCTATCAAGTGTCAGCCCGGCCAGATCACCTGTCGCACCCACGGCAGTAACAGAGGCTGTGTGCCCGACATCGCCCTGATCCACATCCGTGAATTCGACGGTGACTTCGCCGGTCATATCCCCGGTATCAGTGGTCTCAGTTATGCTTATTGCGTCAATCGGTTGGATCTCGGGCGCGTCATTCAGCGGCGTGACATCAATAACGATTGTCACAATCTCGGGCGTGCCGCCATCTATACTAACGGTGTAGGTAAAGCTGTCAGACCCGTTAAAGTCGTCAGGTGGCGCATAAGTAAATGCACCATTCGCATTCAGATCTAAGCTCCCATTTGCTGGGCCGGCCGTGAGCATGAAATCAAGTGTGGTTGCATCTGGATAACTTGCCGACAGATCACCCGATGTCGTGTCGTCTTCGTCCAAGGCGACAGTCACGTCAATCGTCACAGTTTCGGTTGTGACGCCCCCATTTCCATCGCTGACACTGTAAGTAAAGCTGTCCTGCCCCAGAAAACCGGAGGCAGGCGTATACACAAAACTTCCATCTGTATCGATTACCACCGTACCGGTTTCAGCCGCATCGATGAGTGAAAATGTCAAAGCGTCGCCTTCAGCATCAAAAGCCGTCAATGCGCCAGACAAAGGGGTGTCACTTCCCGTTTTTGCGGCATCGGTCAGGTCGCGCGGTGCGTCATTTATCGGGTTGATAAGCAGTTCGACCGTTTCGTATGTAACTGCCCCGTTGGCATCGGTAACCGAATAGGTGAACCGGTCAATCCCGTTGAAGTCAGCGAACCCGGTGTAGGTGTAGCTGCCATCGGCATTGATGGTAACGAGACCGTTCTCAGCATTCACGGTCAGGCAAAAGTGGTCGGATGGCGCTGTATCAGGGTCCGCCAAGATGCCGGAAATGGGGATATCCTCGTCGCCGCTATCGCTGACCACGGATGTTACCAAAACGATGTCATCCGCACTCAAGTCGGTGACTGAGACGCCCGCAATTGTGAATTGCGTTCCTTGATCATTGAATGTTGCGAAACCATCGACTTCGGTAAAGTTACCCAATGCCTCTACGCTCGAAGCATAGCCGAAATCTGTCAGTAAGATTTTATCAACACCCACAACAAAGTCGGGTCCGGTGAATCCTAAATTTGCTGAGTTATCGAAATCGAAATTGAAACGAGCGATAAAGTCGTTTCCATCGCCCGTTGAGAAAACGAACAAATCGGCACCGCCGCCACCTTCTAGGATGTCATCACCGTCACCACCGATCAGAATATCCCGGCCAGCAAGGTAGGTTGATATGTCACCGCGCAGAAGGTCATCACCACCATTCCCATGGATGATGTCGTCTTGGTAGCCACCGATCAGGAAATCGAAATCATCCCCCCCAGAGATAACATTGCTTCCCGATATCGAAACAATGAGATCACTTCCATCGCCACCTGAAAGAATATCGTTCCCGCCAGCATTGAGGATCGTGTCATTATCTCCGTTGCCTCGAATATCCTCATCAGCAAATGTACCAACGAGAAATTCCGATGTGTCGTCGCCTTCAATCAATTGCCTCGGTACGTCCGCAGCAGCTGTCGCGCGCAGCACGGTTTCGGCTGGCATTATCTTTGCAGTTTCTTGTTGCTCTTCGCTGGCGACGGCGAAATCATATTTGGCGGCAGAGAGTTCCGGCAGCGCCGACGCCGGTGGTTTGGCCGCCGCACCGCCAGCATCATAATCCGCGACATTGCGGTCCTCTTGCACCGAAGCTTGCTCCTCTTGGGCGATCTCGTAGCTGTTGTCTGTCAAACTGACGGCTGTTCGCTCCGGTCCAGATTGTCCGTCATCTGAGTGCGTATCCTCGTGGATCAAATCTTGGCTTGAAGTCCCCACCACAGTTGTTTCATTGGGCTCGGCATTTGGATTATCATATGCATCCGCCGCATTCATGAATTTAGAAAACAGTGCAAAAATCGCGACATAGCGTTCATCACCGTCGTCAAAAAGGGTTACTGATGCATCACTATTTGCACTAAGATCGAAAGTACCACCGGCCAAAAGAAACTCGTCGCTTTGAAGCATGTTAAACTCGCCATTTTTTAGGTTCACCGATCAGTCTCACGCTATTGCTGAGCCAGTACATCGCCAAATATTACAACGTCGCCGTCAATCGTGTCGTCAATAATGATGACTGCGCCTGCCTCGGTCGCAGATGGGCCAAAGACGGACCCCTCAAATGCGACTGACGCTGAAGCGCCGATCGAGAATTCGGACGAGCTTATCGTCGCTGCTCCACCAGAAAAAGCAGTGCCGCTTAGCGTTGATCCGGTGATCTGGATATTGGCCACGTCTGCAACCTCAATCGGATTGGATGTGCCGTTTGTTACAGTACCCGATAGACTATCGATGGTGGTATTGATTGTCCCACCGCCAAAATTACCCAAGATAGTAACGTCACCAGAAAGCGTATACAGATCGGTACCGCTTTGCACTGAAAGCTGGGCATCACCACTGTAGCTGACCGTGCCTATCGGCAAAGCCGGAACCGGTGTCGGCGCGCCGACAATACCGATCAGACGATTTCCAGTTGATGGATCGGCAGTAAACCTAACGGCGAACCGGCCATCCTCTGGCGAGAGCGTGATAATTCCGCCCGATGCAATAGCCACCTCCGTCCTCAAATCATTAATGCCGCCACTTTTGCCCGCAATACTAGCTGTATCCGCAGTACGGTTTATCTCGCCAATGAGCGTCTGAACGGTCTTGTTAGTTGCATCGAACGAAATGCTACGCAGCTGATCAGTCTGTGTTGAGGTGGGATCAGCGAATGCAACAGCAGCCGCTTCATCATTGCCTGAGCCGCTTGAACCGCCTGATCCGCCGCATCCAGATAAAAACGTGATCATGCTGACAGTGGTTATCAAGCAGATAAATTTGGTATTCATAACTTTGCAACATCCAAAATACGCCCCATGTGTCTAAGCGATATGGCACAACCAATCCGGCATCAAGCGAAATACCCCGCGACCCTAGGTTATGCTGTTGTCGTGGCACAACCAATTGCTAACGCTCTGTTACTTGCCACATGCCAAAAGCGACGAAGTGATCAATACTGCTGCCTGCAATTAACGTGCTTGTCACCGGCATTTGCGCTCTGGACGGGTCGGTTTCCAAAACTGTCGTTCGAATACAATTGTCCAAAAACCCGTTTCCTCTTACACTACGTTAATTTGGGCAAATTACGATGTCGCAGACGCAGCGAATGACGGCGATGCGGGCCGCGACCGCAGAATAGATGTGATGAGGCCAACCGCTGCAATGGGCCATCTGTATGTGCGATAGCGGGCACTTGATCGTTGAAGGTCAAAGGCAAATTTGTCCCGCAGACTATGAGTTCGAACAGCACATGATGCTGCAACCGCAGCGAATGGCTGGCATGAAGGGCCGCACCGCAGCATGCCGATTGTTAAGTGAAGGTCCGTAATGGGCCGTACATGGAGGGCGGTACTTCGGGGCTGATCCGGACGCTACGAGATCAATAAATGTCTTCTGCTACGAGCAGTGTTAAGCATAACACATCGGTAAGGTGTCAGAAGTTCCAGCTGAATTCCGTCGCCTCTTCCGACACTTCCCACAGCTGTTCCATGACCGCTTTGTCATAAGCGTGGGGATTTAACGTACATTTCCCAACCGGCCCGCCCGTTTGCATCAACCCGGTCGGGCCATAAAGCGCGCGCTGTTCCAACCCGTCCTCGGTCGCGCACATGATCTCGGGGTAAGCCCCTTTTTCGGCCGTTTGGACCATCGGCGTCTTGCTCATCAGCCACCACGTCAACCGCGTCATGAGACCTCCACTGGTGCTGATAAGTGATGTCGCGGAGGCACCGGGGTGGCAGACGTAGACCTGAACGTTCGAGCCTGTTCCCTTCAGGCGATCCTGCAACTCATAGGCAAACATCATCTGGGCCAGCTTGCTCTGGCTGTAAACAGGATTGGCGCTGTAGTTCTTGTCCCAATTCATATCATCGAACTGGATGGTTTTGATCCCCAAGTTATAGCCAAGGCTTGCAACAACGACGATACGGCCTTTACTGGCTTCGATCCGGTCAAACAACATTCCGCACAGCACGAAATGTCCGTAGTGATTTGTGCCAAGCTGACTTTCAAACCCATCAACTGTGAACTTCTGGGTTGGCACTTGTGCGATAGCTGCGTTGCAGATCAGCGCGTCAATTTGTGGAACAGTCTTCATCACCTCTTCTGCGGCGGTGCGTACACTTGCCAAATCAGACAGGTCCATTCGTACAAAGCTGACATCGGCCTCCACGCCGAATTCGTCTTTCAGGTCCTTTACCGCGGCGGTTGATTTCTCTGCGCTGCGGTTCAGCATCACAACCTTTGCGCCTTTTGACAGAAAGGTGCGCGAGGCTTGGAAACCAGCACCCGCGTTGGCACCGGTGATGACGTAGGTCTTGCCTGCGAGTGATCCGAGGCGTTCGGGAGTCCAGCCTTTCGGTCCGAAAGTCGTATCTGCCATTGTGTAGCTCCTTATGATGTCGGCACATCAGCCGCGCGGTGCCTGTTCACGTCTTGAAGGTGTAGATAACTCTCGCTGGTTCCTTGAGGTAGGCGGGATCGTCGCGAATACTTGCCTGATTGTATCAGTTGGGTTGCCAGCGCAAATTTTGCGACACTAAATTGGCTGCATGAGCAAACAACGTATCAAACAACTTATCGAAGCCTGCATTGACCAAGACGGTCTGACCGAAACCGGCATCCTGGGCGTGCGCCTGTTTCGCGCAACACAAGCGATCCCGTGCGTTCCGGCGGTGTATGAACCCAGCGTCGTTGCCATCGTCAGCGGTTCCAAGGAAGCCGTTTTGGATGGTCACAAATATCTCTACGACGACAGCCGTTACTTATGTTGCCCCATGTCGATGCCAGTAAAGGCCGGTACACCCAAAGCATCCGTTGATAATCCTCTCTATGGTGTTTTCATTTCGCTGAACCAGAGGGTCATGACGGAACTGGCGCTAGAAATGGAAAATTTCGGGCGCGCGCTCCCCATGATCAAGGGCGGTTTGCGCGCGCATGGGATCAGACTGGCAGAGTGGGATGAAGGTTTCACCGATGCGCTGCAGCGCCTTTTGCAGCTTGGCGCAAATCCAACCGACGCGGCTGTTCTTGGCGATGCCCGGCTGCGTGAACTCTACTATGCGATCCTTCAAGGCGAGGCCGGCTTGTTTGCACGACAAGCCTTTGGTGCTGGTAACGCCATTGCACGGCCCATTGCGCATGTGTCGTCCCATTTGGATGCGCCAATCTCGATTGATGATATGGCAGCCCGTGCAGGCATGAGCCGCGCCGCTTTTCATCGTAGGTTCAAACAGGTCACAACAATGGCCCCGATCCAGTTCGTGAAATCAATGCGCCTCAACAACGCTGCCATGAAGATTGCGGCAGGCATGACCGTGAACGAGGCGGCAATCGGAGTGGGGTACGTCAGCCCGTCGCAGTTCAGCCGAGAGTTTAAACGCATGTATGGACAGTCGCCACGGCAGTGGAGCAACAGCCATCATGTTGCAATTGGTAGTGCTTGAACGGTGGCGATGTCTGCACATTTTGTGAGTTTGCCCCACAACAGATTTTCCGACAACGTTGAACGTCTGCTATTCGGGCTGTGACCACAGCATCGAGATGACACGGTCAACAGCAGCAATGGGCCGTATAGCCCGGAGGCACAATCCCAAAGGTGAGATGCCGCTCTGCATTCTAAGTGTGGGAAGAGTCCAAGGTACGAATTGAAGAACGTCAATTATAAGGTTTTCGCAACAGCAACACGCGGCTCTTGATCAGCCTAACGCGTCTGCAAGCCTCTTGATCAGCCAACTGATCGCTGCATCACTGCCCGCGCGTTTGTGCCACGTAGCTGAGACCTGAAAAGGCCGAGGCGCGACCGGCGGGTCGTAGATCATCAACTGGAAGCTATTCGCCTGTGCTTTTGCCAGTCTTGATGGCACCGTGGCGATCAGATCGGTGCGGGACACGACATCAAGGGCCGATAGAAAGCTTGTGGTCATGACCGCCACCGTGCGCGAGCGGCCCGCCGTGCGAAGCGTTCTATCCACGATCCCACCCGCAGTTCCACCCGGCGCCGCTAGGACATGCTCCTGCGAGCAATAGCAATCAAGGTCAATTGCGGAATCGGCTGCAATGTGTGGATGGCCCCGGCGTGAGATGACCTTGTAGGTTTCCTCGAACAGCAAGAAGCTCTCCAACGTCCTTGGAAGTTGTCGCGCAAAGCCAAGCCACAGATCAGCGTCATTGCGTTCTAGCGCTTCAATGGCTGCGTTTTTGCCCATACCCCGAAACTCGAGCCGGATGCCTGGCGCGTCGCGGCGCAATGTCTCAATTGCAGCCGACATGAGTGTGACCTCGTAGTCCAGGGCACACACTCGAATGGTGCGGTTTTCAGTGAACGGATCAAACGGCGTCGGATCGTTCAGCATAGATCCGGCAGATTCTATGACCGCCTCGGCCACCTTTGCCAATTCAACGGCACGTGCCGTCGGCTCAACACCGTGGGGCCGCCGGATAAACAACTCATCATCAAAGAGATCACGCAACCGCGCGACGGAGTGGCTGATCGCAGTCTGAGTGACCCCCAGTGTCGCGGCAACGTCAGACAGTTTGCGCTGTCGCACCCCCTCGCGCAGTACCAAGAGCAGCATAAAATCCAGCCGGCGGACTTGAGTGTTATTGAAGTCAGACATGATCCGATTGCATTAGCAATCATATCGAAGGCCGTCCATGTCTGTTGATGCGACACAAATTCAAAGTCGCGGCTCAAGGAGAATGAAAATGAGTACTTCGAAGAAAATACTGATGATCGTCTCAAACCCGACTGTATCTCCCGTAACCAGCTGGCCTATCGGCTTTTGGTGGGCTGAGCTTTCGCATGCCTATGAGGTCTTCGCTAACGAGGGTTATGATATCCAAATTGCCTCACCTAATGGCGGTAAATTGGAGGCCGACGGGTATTCGGACCCCGAAGATGAAAGTGGCTATTCGGTCCAGGATACTATCTCGCTCGTCTTCAAAAATGATCCCGCGAAGATGAAGCTGATCGAAGACACGCCTGCGCTGTCAGACATCAACCCATCCCACTACGACGCACTCTTTGTCGTTGGCGGACAAGGGCCGATGGTGACCATGATCGATGACAAGGGTGTTCACGACTTTGTTGCGACCTTCTATGAAAGCGGCAAGGTCACCGCCGCCGTTTGTCACGGCACCTGTATTTTGCTGAAGACACAACTGTCCAACGGTGACCTACTCGTCAAAGGCAAGCGCTGGACTGGCTTCGCGAACTCTGAAGAGGAGTATGCGGAACAAGCCATCGGCCAGAAGATCCAACCTTTCTGGATCGAGACTGAGGCGCGCAAATTGCCCGACACACAATTCGAGGTGGCCGGTGCGTTAGAAGAACATGCCATTCGCGACGGCAATCTGATCACAGGCCAACAACAGGTGTCGGCTACTGCAGCAGCTCGTGAAGTGATCGCGGCGCTGTCATGACTCAGTGGTATCTCGTTCTGGCGGCCTTTGTCACTGGCGCGTTTGTACCTCTCCAACTGGTCTTCAATGGCCAGTTGGGCGGGGTGACACGCAATGCTTTCACGGCGTCGCTGATTGTGTTTCTGACAGGTGCCCTCGTCCTCGCGGTATTGGTTGCTGTAACTCGGCCAAGTCTGCCAAGCGTGACAGAGCTTGTTCAGGCGCCACCTACGGTATGGCTCGGCGGACTGATCGCTACAGGCTACATCATCGCCATCGTCGTTATCACCCCAAAGCTTGGTGTCGGATTGACGACCAGCTTGATCCTCGTCGGGCAGCTTTGCATGGCGCTGGCGCTGGATCACTTTGGAGCCTTTGGCAACGCGCAACATAACCTTGGGATCGGCCGCGCCGTTGGGCTTACCCTAATGGTGGCAGGTATTGTGAACATCAAGGCATATTAGGAGAAACTGCATGTCTACGAATGTAAAAACTATCCTTGTGACCGGCGCGAACAGGGGTCTTGGTGCGGCAATTGCGTCGGTGTTCCACGCTGCAGGCTGGCACGTGATCGGGACTGCACGAGACTCCGGGACGTTATCCCGAGACACAATCGATACACCCTACGCCCTCGATCTGTCGGAAGCGGCGAGCCTTGGCGCACTGACAACAGTGATCAACAAAAGCGGGATAAGTATTGGCCTCTTTATCAATAATGCCGGCTTTAATCCCAAGGACAAAAAGGGCGACCCGGACTACTTTCAGTCCACGTTTGCGATCGAGCACTTTTCGGCCACCAATGTGTCAGAGAGTATGTTAATCAATGCGCTTATGCCCACCGAGCTCGTGTCAAAACTGCTGCCCAACCTGACAGATGATGCGGTGGTCCTAAATGTATCATCCTGGCTAGGCTCGATTGGTGAGAAGGACATGGGCGGCCACTACGGATACGCCGGGTCAAAGGCACTGCTGAACATGATGACGCGTGCCCTTGCGTTGGAATGGCAGGGGTCACCGCGCGCTGCCGTTGCCTTGAACCCGGGTTGGATGCGGACCGATATGGGCGGCGACAATGCGAAACGCACGCCCGAAGACACGGCGAGAGATATTCTGGCTCTGTACCAATCCGGGGATCTTGGCCGCGCGAACGGGCGTTTTATCAATGCTGACGGGTCCGAACACGCCTGGTGAGTTGGATGTTTTCAGGAGCTCGAAGAAGTTTCGCATACATCTGAGGAATTCGACTTTGATCGATGGCCCTCTTCTCCAGTAAGTGGGCTACGAAGTCAGCCGTTGAAGGTCTGCTATACGGGCTGCAAACGCAGCATCCCAGTCGATGGTTGAGTGACCGGTATGGGCCGCTCGTGTCGCCAGCCAAGGTCAAAATTGAGCGGATGCTGCGCCGCACCCGGTGACCGCTTTGAGCCCAAACCGACCGATGCTGCAGCTTGCACAAGTATCCGCGATCCGCATAAAGCTGACTTTGGGCTTGTCAGTAGCGGCCCAAAACTGCTGTAGCACGACCCTCTGTTTTTCTCGCGGCGTAACCCCTCGACGACGACATTCGCTGCACCGTCAAAATCAGGAGTCAGATAGACCATTGTTTTGTGGGAGCTTCGACCGTTAGTTGCGGTCCCGATGGCTGCTTTTGCCGCGTCCTTCAGTGCGAAATCATCCATGGTCGTTTTGATGGAAAGCTTTTTGATCCGTCGGGACGGTGCAATGTCTTGCTGTTCCGCCTGTTGCCACCGCTGCAGCAACCGCAGCCGGGGCCATGGGTGCTGGTCTTCTTGGGACTGTCAGCGCTGCGCTCGTTGATTGTGTGCCCCTTCCGCAGGCTGGAGCTGACGAAGGACACGTTTGGTGCTGTCAGCATCACCCTTGGCGCCGATGCGCCGCAATGTGGGCAGTTGCAGGGATCATTGCAAAGGCTCATGCTCTTAATCGCTTCAAAGGGGCCGCATTCAATGCAGCAGTATTCATAAACGGGCATACGATATTCCTTAGAAAATTTGCAAAACCGGCCCCATTTTTGAGGCCGGTTGGCACCTAAAGGTCAGGTGCCAAAGGCACGTCAACACTGCCGTCCAGCCATTTCGTTGGCCCGTCGGCATTGGGCATCATATCCCATTCAAAGATGTCATTGGGCAGCCACAGGGTTGCACATGCATTTGGAATATCGACCACGCCCGATATGTGCCCCTGAACCGGGGCCGTTCCCAGGATGGCATAGGCCTGTGCGCCGGAATATCCAAACTTCTTGAGGTATTCGATCGCGTTCAAACAGGCCTGGCGATAGGCGATATGCACGTCCAGATAATGCTGCTCACCCTGTTCATCGACGCTGATCCCTTCGAAAATCAGGTAGTCATTATAGTGCGGCGTGATGGGTGACGGCTTGAAGATCGGGTTTTTGACCCCGTATTTCGCCATCCCATCCTTGATCAGCGACACTTTCAGATGCAACCAGCCGGCCATCTCAATCGCGCCGCAAAAGGTGATTTCGCCATCACCCTGGCTGAAGTGCAGATCGCCCATCGAAAGACCCGCGCCATCCACGTAAACGGGGAAGTAAATCTGCGATCCACGACTCAAGTCCTTGATATCGCAATTGCCCCCATGTTCACGCGGCGGCACAGTGCGTGCGGCCTCGGCCGCGGCAGCATCGCGCGCCTCGCCTTTCATCGCGCCCATATGCGCGCTTTGCGTATTCGGCAGTGCGGCCAGTGGCGGCGTCCGATCAGGTTCGGTATTGAAAAGCGCTGTCTCGCGCGTGTTCCACATATCGAGCATCTTGCGGTCCGGCAAACAGCCGATCAGCCCGGGGTGGATCAGCCCCGCGTATTTCACGCCGGGCACGTGGCGCGATTTGGTGAACATGCCGTCGATGTCCCAGATCGACTTTTGTGCTTCCGGGAAATGCTCCGTCAGGAAGCCACCGCCGTTCTGTTTGGAAAAGAAGCCATTAAAGCCCCAAAGCATGTCTTCCTTGGCGTCGATATCAAGGATTTCGACAACCAGAAGATCGCCGGGCTCGGCCCCTTTGACACCGATGGGCCCCGACAGATAGTGCACCTGTTCAAGCTCAACATCGCGTACGTCCGAGGCATCATCGTCGTTTTTGATCTGCCCACCGGTCCAGTCATAGGTTTCGATTTTGAAGTCGTCTCCGGGCTCGACCCATACGTTGATTGGGATGTCTGGGTGCCAACGGTTATGGATGTTTTCGTTGGTATGGGGGCTTTCGCTCAGATCGACCGAGATCAATGTGTCCGCCATGGGTGTATCCTCCTTGAGTTATACGGATAGGAATTTTGAGACTTTCGCCTCGTCGATGCCGTCGCGTGGGCTGTCATGCACAAAGCTGCCGTTTTCGATGACCATCACACGGTCGGCCACGTCCAGCGCGAAGCTAAGCACCTGTTCGGACACGACGATGGTCAATCCCTTCTGGTCGCGGATTTTGCGCAAGGTTCGGGCCATTTCGCGGATGATTGAGGGCTGGATCCCCTCCGTCGGTTCATCCAGCAACAGCACCTTGGGATTGGACGCAAGCGCGCGCGCGATGGCCAATTGCTGTTGTTGTCCGCCAGACAGGTTTCCGCCCCGGCGTCCCTTCATGTCGAGCAGGACAGGGAACAGTTCATAGATGTCATCGGGGACTTTGCTTTGTCCCGTGACGGTCAGCCCGGTTTCCACGTTTTCCTGCACGGTCATGGCGGAAAAGATCATCCGCCCTTGCGGGACATAGGCCACGCCCTTGGCCACACGTTGATGCGACTTCAGGCCGGTTATGGGGGTCCCATCCACGTCAACCGCCCCAGATTTTTCAGGAATAATACCCATCAGAGTTTTCATCAGGGTGGTTTTACCCATCCCGTTGCGGCCCATGATGGCCACGATTTCGCCAGCGGGCACGTTGATATCCACACCATGAAGAACTTCAGAGGCCCCGTATGCAGCGCTTAGACTTTGAACGTTCAGCATGACGTGGCTCCCTCAGTGACCCAGATAGACTTCAATGACTTTGGGATCGGCCTGGACATGCGCCATGGACCCCTCGGACAGCATTTTGCCTTGGTGCAGCACGTTTACGCGGGTGGCGATGTCGGCGACGAAGCCCATGTCGTGTTCTATCACGATGACGGAGCGGTCCTGAATGATGCGGTTCAGCAGTTCGGCGGTTTTCTTGCGTTCGGCGACGGACATGCCCGCGACGGGTTCGTCCAGCATCAACAGCTCTGGGTCCTGGATCAGCAGCATCCCAATCTCCAACCATTGCTTCTGGCCGTGGCTGAGAAAAGCTGCTTTTTCGTCCAGGAGGTCTTCAAGAAAGATGGTCTCGGCGATTTCTGCGATCCGGTGCTGGACGTTGGGACTGCGCACGAAAGCCAAGGCACCGAAGACGCTGTAGCCCGACGGATAGCTGATCTCGAGATTTTCAAAGACGGTCAGGTCTTCGTAAACGGACGGCGTCTGAAATTTGCGCCCGACACCGGCGTGCACGATCTGGTCTTCGCGCATTTTTAGCAGTTCGTGGTCCTTGAATTTGACCGATCCATCTGTGGCACGGGTCCGCCCGCAGATCAGATCCAGCACAGTGGTCTTACCGGCCCCATTCGGCCCGATGATCACCCGGCATTCGTTAGGTTCCACATAAAAGCTGAGGTCGTCAACCGCTTTGAACCCGTCAAATGATACGGTCAGCCCTTCGACCTTGAGCATATAGCGTTCTTGCAAGCTCATTGAAGTGCCTCTTCTTTTTGGGGTTGAGATTTGCGGCTTTTCCAAAGGCCCGTGAGTTGTGGAAGGACTTTTTCGGTCCAGACACCTGCCAACCCGTTGGGGAACAGCATCACGACGGCGATGAACAGTCCCCCCAGCCCGAACAACCACAGTTCCGGAAAGCTTTCGGAGAAGCTGGTCTTGGCCCAATTGACCAACAATGCGCCATAAACAGCCCCGATGATCGACAGCCGTCCCCCGACCGCGCAGAAAATGACCATTTCGATGGATGGCACGATACCGACCAGCGTGGGTGACATGAACCCAACCTGCAGGGTGAACATCGCCCCGCCGATCCCGGCAAAGGCCGCACCAAGGCAGAAGATGAAGATCTTGAAGCTGGCCACGTCATAGCCGGAAAAGCGCACCCTATCTTCCTGGTCGCGCATTGCAATCAGGATGCGCCCCAATTTTGATTTGCGCACGAAGTGGGCGATGAACAGCACCACGAACAACAGTGCACCATTGACGTAATACAGCACCTCTTTCGCTTCATCTGTGCGAATGTCCCAGCCTTTTAGCGTGCGTAGGTCGGTGATCCCATTGACGCCACCCGTGAACCCTTGTTGCCCGATAATCAGGATCGTCAGGATTGCGGCGAACGCTTGGGTAATGATCGCAAAATACACCCCGCCAACGCGTCGACGAAACATGGCGACCCCGATGATGAACGCAAAGATCACAGGCACAATGACAACGGCGATCAAGGCAAAGGTCAGGCTGTAGAATGGGGTCCACCACAGGGGCAACTCCGTCAGCTGGTTCCAGTCCATGAAATCGGGAATACCCGGTGTGGACTGGATGGATGTGTTTTCCGGTGTGGATGCCTCTAGCTTCAAAAACATCGCCATGCAGTATCCGCCAAGGCCAAAGAACACGCCTTGGCCCAGGCTGAGGATGCCGCCCGCTCCCCAGCACAGTGCGAGACCGACAGCGACAAAGGCATAGGTCAGGTATTTCCCGAACAGGTTTAGCCGAAAGTTATCAAGCGCAGCGGGCAACAGCAGGAAGATCACAAAGGCCAGCACAGCAAAGGCAGCCGCTTCGTGGCGCGTGAACAATGGGTTTTTCGAAAGCGTCATATCCGGTGTCCTTACTTGCGCAGCTTGAGAGAAAAGAGCCCTTGCGGACGCACCATCAGGATGCCCACGACTACCAGCAGGGTCAGGACCTTGGCCATGGAACCGGACAAGAAGAACTCCATGATCGATTGCGCCTGGCTGATCGAGAATGCAGAGGCGATGGTGCCCAGAATGCTGCCCGCGCCGCCAAAGACGACCACTAGGAAGGTGTCCACGATATAAAGCTGGCCTGCGGTCGGTCCGGTGGAGCCGATCATCGTAAACGCCGATCCCGCGACGCCAGCGACGCCGCAACCGATGCCAAATGTCAGCCGGTCGGTCCATTCGGTATTGATGCCAACAGCGCCTGCCATCACCCGGTTCTGGTTAATTGCACGCACCTGCTTGCCCCAGTTCGACCGGAACATCATGATGTAGACGGCCATGGAAATGCCCACAGCCAACACCATGACGAAAATGCCGTTGATCGGTACTTCGATCATGTCAGTGACGGGCATGGATCCCATCATCCAACTGGGAATAGTCACGCCGACCTCGCGCGCGCCAAAGGCGGTGCGGTAAAGCTGCTGCAATATCAGGCTAAGACCCCAAGTCGCCAGAAGCGTATCAAGTGGACGCTTATAGAGATGCCTGATGATCGACCATTCGACCAAAAGCCCCAGCGTCCCTGAAGCGATGAACGCAAGGATCATGGCCACAAAAAAGTAGGTGCCAAACAGTGCTGGCATGTAATCGGCAAAGAAAATCGATGTGAAATAAGTGACGTAGGCGCCAAGGATCATGAATTCGCCATGGGCCATGTTGATCACGCCCATCTGTCCGAAAATGATTGCGAGCCCGAGGGCCATCAGCACGAAGACGGAAAACAGGATAAGACCGGCGAACCCTTGCATCGCAAAGATCGCGCCCAACTCGGACATGGAATAGTCGGAAAACATGGCTTTCCCTTTGACAGATGGTTGGAATTAGGAAGGGGCGGCCCACCCTTGCAGAATGGGTCACCCCAACGGACGAACGCCTACTGGTAGCCTTCGGGGAAGGGGTTCGGCTCAACCAGTTCGGCGGTCTCAAACACGACCTCATATTGGCCATCGGCCTTGGCCAAACCAACGCGTGTTTTGGACCAGAGGTGGTGGTTTTCATGGACTTTGACGTAGCCCTCGGGCGCGGTATCCAATTCGATCCCGACCTGCGCTTCGCGCACCTTGTCGACGTCAAACGACCCGGCTTTTTCCACGGCCGCTTTCCACAACCAAGGGCCCAGATAGGCGGCTTGGGTCACATCGCCGATCACGATGTCCTCGCCCCACATTTCTTTGAATGCTTCAACAAAGGCGATGTTGTTCGGGTTATCCAGCGATTGGAAGTATTTCATGCAGGCATAAGCGCCTTCCATGTTTTCGCCGCCGATCCCAAGGATTTCATCCTCTGTCACCGAAATAGTCAGCAAGATCGGATCTTCCTCGGTCATATTGATGCCAGCGGCCTTCAGCTGCTTGTAGAATGCAACGTTCGAGCCACCAACAACGATGGCATAGATGACGTCAGGTCTGCGCAAACGGATCTTGTTGATGACTGAGTTGAATTGAGTATGGCCCAGCGGGTAATAATCCTCGCCAACCACTTCGCCACCAAGGAACTGCTCGATGTGCGTGCGGGCAATCTTGTTGGATGTGCGCGGCCAGATATAGTCGGACCCTAGCAGATAGAAGGAATTTGCCCCCTTCGTTTCTTTGACCCAATCAAGGCCCGCAATGATCTGTTGTGTCGCCTCTTGGCCAGTGTAGATCACGTTCGGGCTCTGCTCGAGGCCTTCGTAGAATGTGGGATAGTACAGGAAGCCGTTGTTCTGCTCAAAAACGGGCAATACAGCCTTGCGGCTGGCTGAGGTCCAGCACCCCATGACCGCCGGGACCTTATCGCTGACCAGCAGTTTGCGCGCTTTTTCTGCGAAGGTTGGCCAATCAGAGGCACCATCCTCCTGAATGACCTCGATCTGACGACCCAGAACCCCGCCCATTTCGTTGATCTGTGCGATGGCCAGTTTTTCAGCTTGGACCGACCCGGTTTCCGAGATCGCCATGGTACCGGTAACGGAATGCAGGATACCTACGGTGACAGTCGTATCCGTGACGGCAAGGCCCGTCACGTTCACTTCCGCTGTGGGGTAATCTTGTGCAAGAAGAGTTGATGGTGCGAACAGGGCGGCACCAAATGCAGCGCTTCCTGCCATCATGGCGCGGCGGCTGACGGCCATCGGGTCTTTCGACTTGGGTGTGTCGGACATATCCATTCCTTTTCGGATGCTAAAACATTGGGCGAAAACAGGGTGCGCCCGCTGTTTCAGGATCAGCAGAAAGGCTGTGGGCCGATATACGTCGAATGACGTATAGGCCTGCGCGTTTTGTCCCTTATGCTCCTGTCACAAGGGGAATCCGACAACGGGAGGCGCAATAATTCTACGGCAAGTGCTGTGGCTTGTGCCTGTCCGTTTGGTTTTTGATTGGACATGTGGTGATGGTGACGGCACTTAAGGCGACCAGTGAGAAACGGACCTACAACCGGTGGGTCGCCAACGAAACGATGGAAGACTTTGCGCTGCGTTTCACCGCCCGCCGGGCGCGCAAGTGGAGCTATGCACGGGTTGCAAACACGGCCATCGGGTCGATCTCGTTTCTGGCACTAGAGGCGATCGGGGCTGCGATCACGATCACCTATGGCTTCGATATCGCCATCGCCGCCATCATGTTTGTCGGCGCGCTGCTGTTTCTGACCGGCCTGCCAATTTGTTACTATGCCGCCCGATATGGGGTGGACATCGACCTGCTGACACGCGGCGCGGGCTTTGGCTATATCGGCTCCACCATCACATCGCTGATCTACGCATCCTTCACATTCATCTTCTTCGCTTTGGAGGCGGCGATCCTTGCACTGGCACTGGACTTTCTGTTCGGACTACCGATTTTTCTTGGCTATATTGTTAGCGCCCTGATTGTAATCCCGCTGGTGGTGAACGGGTTTTCCAAGATATCAACCTTCCAGACGTGGACACAGCCCTTTTGGGTGGTGCTTCACATCATGCCGTTCCTGCTTCTGGCGTTTGTGGGATATGACATCGACACCTGGATCGGGTTCGAAGGTACCGAAGCGGGCAAGGGGATGTCCACGCTGCTGATGTTTGGTGCGGCTTCTGGGGTGATCTTTTCGTTGGTGGCACAGATCGGCGAACAAGTCGATTTCCTACGTTTCCTGCCAGAACCCAAGACAAGCAAAGACAAGCAACATTGGTGGACAGCCCTTATTGTGGCGGGCCCCGGCTGGTCGGTCATTGGTGTTCTCAAGATGATCGCAGGATCCTACCTGGTCACCCTGGCGATACGCGAAGCGGTTCCGTTGGAGGATGCGGCTGACCCCACGCATATGTACTTCACCGCCTTTGATCAGGTATTCGGATCCCCGGCGCTTGTCTTGGTCTTGACCGGATTGTTTGTGGTTCTGTCGCAATTGAAGATCAACGTGACCAACGCCTATGCAGGGTCCATCGCGTGGTCGAATTTCTTCTCTCGTTTGACACACAGTCACCCCGGGCGAGTTGTTTGGCTCGTCTTCAATGTGGCCATTGCGGTGATGTTGATGGAACTGGGCGTTTTCGAAGGCCTCGAACAGGTGCTGAGGCTTTATTCCCACGTCGCGGTCGCATGGATTGGTGCACTTGTGGCGGATCTGGTGATTAATAAGCCGCTGGGCCTGAGCCCCAAGGGGATCGAATTCCGCCGTGCCCACCTCTACGATATCAATCCCGTCGGGATCGGGGCGATGGGACTGGCCTGTATCTTATCTCTGGTGGCAGTGACGGGTGCGGTAGGCCCCCTTGCGCAGGCTTTTTCCACGATCATCGCTTTGGGTTCGGCCTTTATTTTTGCACCGCTGATCGCCTATGCAACAAAGGGCAAATACTACCTAGCGCGCTCTGACGATGGAGAGGCGCCAGAAGGGTTACAAAGCTGTTCGGTCTGCGACTATCGGTTTGACGCCGAAGACATGACACATTGCCCGTTTCATGCGGGTGCGATCTGTTCACTCTGCTGTACACTGGACAGCAATTGTCAGGACGCCTGCAAGCCGCATGCGCGGTTGGAAACGACCTTTCGAGACATGCTGGATTACGTCTTTCCACCGGACATTGTGACGTTGCTGGTGTCACGCCTATCACGGTTTCTGGTGTTCACCACCCTGATCGGTGGCTGCTTTGCCGGAGTATTGTTGTTGATTAGGTCCATGGAAGGCAGCCCAAACTTTGCTGCCGTTCTCACCGTTATCTTTGGGATCTTTCTTATCATTATCGGGATATCGGTGTGGATGTTCCTTCTGGTCAATGAAAGCCACCGCAAGGCACGGGCCGAAACGAACCGCCAAACCGACCGCCTGTTGCGCGAAGTCAGGGCGCATGAGCGCACTGATGTCGCCCTGCAAGCAGCCAAAGAAAAGGCCGAGGCCGCTAATCTGGCCAAGACACGCTATATGACCGGGCTTAGCCATGAATTACGCACGCCGCTCAACGCGATCTACGGCTTTGCCCAAATTCTGGAAAAAGACCCAACGATGCCCAAGCACCGCAGAGACTCTGTGACAACGATCCGGCGCAGTAGCGAACATTTGGCCGGTCTGATCGAAGGATTGCTTGATATCTCGCGCATCGAAGCCGGGCGGCTGGAAATCATGCGCGACCGCATCAATCTGCGGATGTTCCTTAAACAGGTGACCTCGATTTTTGAAGAAGAGGCGCGTGAAAAGGGCGTCACCTTCACTGTCGAAACACGCGGCAATTTCCCGACCTGGGTCGGGTTTGACGAAAAACGATTGCGGCAGATCCTTATCAATCTCTTGTCGAATGCCTTGCGTTATACAGATCAGGGAACGGTGCAATTAAAGGTGACATACCGCAACGAAATCGCGGTGATCGAGGTGTGCGACACCGGAATAGGCATTGATCCGCAGTTCTTGTTGCGCATCTGGCGCCCGTTTGAGCGGGCCAATCATAACGGCACGCGCGGCTCTGGGCTTGGCCTGACAATCACAAAATTACTGGTCGAAATACTGGGCGGCAATATCGATGTTGAAAGCCAACCCGGTAAGGGCAGCACCTTCCGCGTCAAACTGATGTTGCCATCCATCGCTCATGAAGGGGCAAGCGAAAGCGGTATTGCAAAAGAGGCCCGCCCGCTATCGGTCGTCGGGTATCATGGTCCACGACGCTCAATCATGGTGGTGGATGATGATTTACACCATCTGGAACTGGTCAGTCACATCTTCGAACCGCTTGGATTTGTCGTCATCACCGCCGCAAGCGCGGAGGTCGCATTGGACATGCTCAGCGACTTCAGACCTCACCTTTTCATCCTCGACATCGATATGCCCGGCCAAAATGGTTGGTCACTTGCACAGCATCTGCGAAACGGAACCCTTGTTGGGGTGCCAATTATCATGATCTCGGGGCACGCGAAGGACGCCGAAACACCAATTGCGCAACTGGCACTTTACGACGCCTTTATCGCCAAGCCATACAATCTGGATGATCTGGTGATGCGCGCAGCGGAATTGTTGAAGCTAGAGTTCAAATTCAAGGACGATATCACCAAGGTACATGAACATGCTGCGGCATTGTCGCCGCGCGATATCTCTGAATTGATCAAGCTCGCCCTGTCCGGTCAGGCAAGTGCCATCCGCAAGCACCTGCAAGAATTAGAGGATACGCAAGCCTGCCCAAAGCCGCTGCTGGTCACGCTCAAAGGGCAACTTGCCTCATTCGATCTGAAGGGAATGGCACAGAAACTCGAGGCTGAAGCCGATGGGTAAACATCATATCACCGAACAAAATATCGCATTGGTCGTCGATGATGACCCAAATTCGCTCAGCATGATCTCAACTGCGCTTGAGGAAAGTGGTATGTCAGCCATTGTCGCCCGAGACGGCCAAACCGCCATTGAATTGGTCGGGCGCATTAACCCAGATGTCATACTGCTGGATGCGATCATGCCGCGGATGGACGGGTTCGAAACCTGCCGTATTCTTAAACAAGGCGCGCAAGCAACGAACGCACCGATCATCTTCATGACGGGCCTGACTGAACCCGATGACGTCCTGCGCGGCCTGTCCGCTGGCGGTGTCGATTACATCACCAAACCCGTCGTGGTCGACGAATTGGTTGCACGCATCGGCATTCATATCGTCAATTCCAAACTGATCCAGACCGCCCGGGATGCGCACGATCTGGCAGGACGTTATCTGCTTGCATTTGATACCAGCGGCGCATTGCTCTGGGGGTCGCAAATGGCCATGGTGGCATTTGATATTGCGCCGAGTGATAACAGCGCATTGCAAAACTGGTTGAAAAGTTGCGGACAAAAGCCGGTTTCGCAAATTGCTCCTCTCCGAGTAGATGGCTTTGAGTTTCACTATGTCGGCATATCAAGCACACAGGAAATTCTGGTCAAACTTAAGAAATCTACTGGCGAAAGCAATGAACAGACGCTCGCCCGATTACTTGAGCTGACGAGCCGCGAGGCGGAAGTGCTGTATTGGCTAACACTCGGCAAAACCAACCGCGACATCAGCGCCATTCTGGGCCTGAGCCCTCGGACAGTGAACAAACACCTAGAACAGATTTTCCAGAAGATGGGCGTCGACAACCGAACCTCAGCCGCAGTTGTCGCCGACCGTATTCTCCATATGTAACCATGTGCCTGTCAGCCTTTTCTTTGTTACTACGCCTTGCGCTAAAGACCGGTTTATTTGGCATGACGGGTGCCACATCGGCAGACGGAGCGATAGCCATGGCTCCGCCTGCGAAGCCCAAAGCCGAGGTCCGCTCTCGGCGGCTGGCATCCCCCCATTTGCGCCTGCAACAAACGTCCGGAATCTGCTGTTGCTACTATTCGTTGCGCGCACGAACTGCAGTAAGCGGCCAGACGATTCGGAATCACCAACGGCGGTTTTGTCCCGCAGACCGTGAGTTCGCTTGTGCTGAGATTTTGCAGGCGCAGCGAATGGCTGGTTCGACGGGCTGCACTGCAGAATCCAGAACCAGCGGCCAAGGTCGGCTCTGGGACGAGAACGTCGCTTTGCAGAGCCCTGCTCTGAGGTGCGACACTTCGGAGGTTCGCGGACATGAGAGCGAAATTCCGCGGTCTCGCAAATGACCGGTTCGCAGCATCAGGTTACCCTGGTCGAAGGCTATGAGCAGAAAAAGTCGCCCAATTCTGCTGCACACTTTGCTGCACAAATAGCAACCCTCGGAAATCCTGACCCCAACAAAAACATAGACTTAAGTTACTGATATAAAATAACTTTCGGACTTCGTCTCCGCCATCAAACGGCGATATACCTTTTGAAAACAATAATTTACCCATTTCAAAGTCGTATGTATGCCCGATTTTGTCCCCCAGCACTCGTTGAGTGCCCTGCCTCACGGATCAAAGATTTCATCTGATATGTCCAATTCTTCGATGAGAGCCGGATTGCAGCCAAGATCGGACATACCGATCACAAGCGGGGCACGGAGTAGACTAACCCTCGCATCAAGGGCTCACCATCCACATCAAGGCGACACCACGCTATGTGAACTTCCGAAACAGCTTGGTTTGATCAAACATATCTTCCAGCCCTTCAATACGGGCCTTCGTCTGTGTCCAGTTCAACGTTTGGACAGATGAAATCATTGTTTCCAATAGCAGCATCATCGTCGTCGCACTGTCCCAAGCTGATGGGACAACGATCCGATTGCTCAGGCAGACAGTCGCCACTTGGTGTACCGGCGAACGCCATTGGTCCGTCATCAGAACGATTTTGGCTCCGCGTTCGTGCGCGAGTTCCGCCAGTTTCAACGTGTTGTTCTCGTACCTGCGCACATCAAAAATAACGAAAACGTCTCCTTCCTTGGCGTTCAGCAGGTAGTGCGGCCACGTATTTGAGGTGGACTGCACGTGCGTCACATGGGGTCGGATGACCTGCATGTGCAGGAACAGGTATTCGGCCAGCGTGTGTGTAATCCGACCGCCAACGATAAAAAGATGTCGATCCGCGTCTGCAATCAGATCACAAGCCTGGTCAAAGGCAGTGGGGTCAATCTGACCAAGCGTGAGGCGGATGTTTTCGATCACGGCCTCAGTAAAGCGATTGAGGATATGGCCCGAGGGTGCTGCTTCTGCCCATGTGTCATGTTTTGCAATGGGCGTTTTCACCTTTGCCTTCAGTTCCTCGCGCAGGGCGGCTTGAAATTCCGGGTAACCCTTGTAGCCAAGTTTTTGAACCATGCGGGCAACGGTCGGCACCGACACATCCGCATCTTTTGCAAGGGCGGTCAGGGGCCCAAGGCCGGAGGCCGGGTAGTTTTCCAGTACAGACAGCGCCAGCTGCCGCTCTGCCCGTGTCAGATCATCCAGCATCTTGTGGATGTGATCTGATATCGTTTGTGCGGCCTCTGCCATCGTTGCCTCCATTTTGTTCAAAAAAATAACAGTACAAACTGATCTGTGATAAATATTTCACAATTGTGTTGACACGGCCCTCATATGGCAAGCACTTTATCAACAGGGGTGCCTATGGACTTACATCAAGATGATTCAAGGGTTGTTGAGGTTTCGCGCAGCAGGGCACGTTCCGCAATTGTCTTGGTTTGTGAGCATGCCAGTTTTCATATTCCAGAGGATTTGAACAACTTGGGCATCAGTATTGCTGCCAAGCGCAGCCATGTGGCGTGGGACCCAGGTGCGATAGCGGTTGCCCAGCGCATGTCGAAAGACCTTGATGCGGTGCTTGTCGCTTCAACCGTCTCCCGCCTTGTCTATGATTGCAATCGTCCGCCAGAGGCCACTGACGCGATACCTACCCGCAGTGAGATCTATGATGTGCCGGGCAACGTCGGCCTGACTGATAACGAAAAGCGCGCACGGGTTGCACGCTACTACGCCCCGTTTCGTGAGAAACTTGCATCAGAGATCGCTCGCCGCACCAATCCGGTCATCGTAACGGTTCACAGCTTTACGCCGAATTACAACGGCGAGACGCGTGAGGTCGAGATCGGGATATTGCATGATCGTGACAGTGCGTTGGCGGACGCGGTCATGCAGGTTGCCAGCGGTCATGTTGTGCGCCGTAATGATCCATACGGCCCCAAGGATGGCGTAACCCACACTTTAAAAGAACATGCACTCAAACACGGCCATCTGAACGTGATGATTGAGGTGCGGAACGATTTGATTGCAGATGAAACAACCCAGACTGCGATGGCAAAAACGCTGACAGGTTGGATCACACAGGCACTGGAAACCTTGGGGGCCGACGCATGCAAAGCGTAATGCGTGGATACATCCGCAGCGTGGACGCCGTGAACTACCGGTTGGGTCGGGTGATGATGTACGGGATCTTTGTGTTGATGGGGATCCTGCTTTGGTCGTCGATCAGTAAGACGTTTTTTCTACCGACGCTCTGGACGTTGGAAATGGCGCAGTTCGTGATGGTTGGATACTACATTCTGGGTGGCCCATATTCCCTGCAACTGGGATCGAATGTGCGGATGGACCTGCTCTACGGCAGCTGGTCTGTCCGGCGCAAAGCGTGGTTTGACGCGATCACTGTGCTGTTCCTGATCTTCTATCTTTGCGTGCTGATTTATGGCGCCGTCAGTTCGACCGCCTATTCGCTAGGATACTGGAAAGACGCGCCATTTTCGTTCCTTGCTGGCGTTGTCACTGGCACCGAGGAGGTTGGTACGCTGGAAAGGTCGTCCTCATCGTGGCGTCCGTACCTTTGGCCTATCAAAGTGGTGATGATCGTTGGCTTTGTTTTGATGCTGCTGCAATGCATCTCGGAACTTTTCAAGGATATCCTGCGTCTCAAAGGTGCTGAAATCTGATGCCTTATGAGATGATCGCGACCCTCATGTTTTCGACCATGATGCTGATGCTGCTGACCGGGCAGCGGGTGTTTGGGGCGATTGGGTTTGTCGCTGTTGTCGCGGCGTTGCTGCTATGGGGCGACAAGGGCGGCTATGACATAGGTTTTGCTGCCGCGATGAAGCTGATGAAATGGTATCCGCTTCTGACGCTGCCGATGTTCATTTTCATGGGTTACGTGCTAAGCGAGTCCAAGATCGCCGATGACCTTTACAAGATGTTCCACGTCTGGATGGGCGGCTTGCGCGGCGGGCTTGCCATCGGGACCATCGGACTGATGGTGCTGATCTCCGCGATGAACGGACTAAGCGTGGCGGGCATGGCGATTGGTGCCACCATTGCACTGCCAGAGCTGCTGAAACGCGGTTACGACAAGCGCATGGTCACCGGGGTTATTCAGGCCGGATCGTCGCTGGGTATTCTTGTGCCGCCTTCTGTGGTGCTCGTGCTTTACGCGATGATCGCGCGGCAACCGGTGGGACAGCTTTGGCTGGCAGGTGTCATCCCGGGGCTGATGATGGCAGCTCTATTTATCCTCTACATTACGATCCGCTGCTGGAAGAACCCCGAATTGGGGCCTGCCCTGAACCCGCAAGAGCGTGACCTGCCCATGGCTGAAAAGCTGCGCCTCCTGCGCGCGGGCCTGCTGCCGCTAATGATCTTTGCGGTGATGATGGTCCCTTTTGTGAACGGGTGGACATCGCTGGTCGAAAGCTCGGCCATCGGCGCGATTACGGCGTTCATGGCGGCGGTGTTCAAAGGACGCATGACCCGCGAAGTGTTTGAAAATTCGGTCCGCAATACGCTGGGCATCACATGTATGTTCATGTGGATCATCCTTGCAGCACTTGCTTTTGGCGCGGTTTTCGACGGGCTCGGCGCTGTCAAAGCCATCGAAAGCTTGTTTACGGAACGCCTTGGCCTGAACCCTTGGGTGATTCTGATCCTGATGCAGCTATCATTTATCCTAATGGGCACCTTTCTGGATGACACGGCGATGCTCGTCATCGTGGCGCCGCTCTATGTGCCGTTGGTAGGCGCGTTGGGGTTCGATCTGATCTGGTACGGTATCCTTTATACCATCACCTGCCAGATCGCCTATATGACGCCGCCCTTCGGATATAACCTGTTTCTGATGCGGGCGATGGCCCCGCCTGAGATCAGCATTCAGGACATCTACCGATCCATCGGGCCATTTGTGCTGGTGATGGTTGGGGCGCTCATCCTTGTGATGGTGTTCCCGCAGCTGGCACTTTGGCTGCCCAATTATGTTTACGGAAATTAAAGTAAAGAACTCCGCCAACGGAGCCCAATCAAACAAGGAGAGTATCATGACCACAAGACGTAATTTTATTCGGAAGGCGGGCCTTGTAGGGGCCGCGACGTTAGCGGCACCTTCGATTGCCCGTGCGCAGGAAGCGATCAAATGGCGCTTTCAGACCTATGCAGGATCGGCCCTTGGCGAACATGTGACCAAGCCGGTCATCGACTATATCAACACAGCCGCCAATGGTGAGTTGGAGGTTGAACTGTTCTATGCCGACCAGATTGTTCCCACTGGCGAACTGTTCCAGGCCTTGCAGCGCGGCACCATTGATGGCGTGCATTCTGACGACGATTCAATGGCGTCACCCACGCCCTTGCAGCAGTTTGGTGGTTACTTCCCATTTGCCACCAAGCACATCCTTGATGTGCCTGTGCTATTTAACCAATACGGCCTCAAGGAGATTTGGGAAGAAGAATACGCCAAGGTTGGTGTCAAATGGTTGTCGGCTGCAGGGCAAGACCCCTGCAACTTCAACACCACAAAAGAGATCACCAGTGTGGCGGACCTTGATGGTTTGCGGCTTTATACCTTCCCGACAGCAGGCCGGTTCCTGACGCAGTTCGGTGTTGTTCCGGTAAACATCCCATACGAGGACGCCGAAGTTGCTGTGCAAACAGGCGAGCTGGACGGCATGGCGTGGTCCGGTATCACCGAAGACTACACTGTTGGGTGGGCGGACGTGACCGACTACTTCCTGACGAACAACATCTCGGGTGCGTGGATCGGATCTTGGTTCGTGAACGAGGAACGCTGGGCCGATCTGCCAGAGCATCTCAAAGCCATTGTGATGGCCGCAACTGAAGCTGGCCACACGTATCGCAACCAGTGGTACTGGGGTGGTGAAGCGGCACTGCGCGCCAATGGCGACAAACTGCAACTGCGGTCGGTTCCGGCGAACGAATGGGCCGAGGTCGAGAACGCAGCCAAGGCGTTCTGGGAAGAAGTGGCGCAAGAAGGTGAAGTGCATCAGAAGATCGTCAACATCTTCAAAGAGTATAACGCCGTTATCAATCAGGCCGGCGCACCTTACAATTTCGAGTAAGACACCACAGAAAAGATCAAACCATCCCGCAATACGCGCGGGGTGGTTTCAACGCACATAAGGACACAGATCATGGCTGGCAATCTCACGTTTGAGGCACTTCAAGCGGCTGTCAAAGACGGCTCTATTGATACGGTCCTGACCTGCTTTCCAGACATGCAGGGCCGCTTGATGGGCAAGCGCTTTCACGCTGTGAATTTTGTCGAGACATCTTTCAAGGAGACGCATTGCTGCAACTACTTGCTGGCCACCGACTTGGAGATGGCCACACCCGATGGCTACGCTGCGAGTAGCTGGGAAAACGGCTATGGCGATTACATCATGGCACCCGACCTGACCACGATCCGCATCTTGCCGTGGCTTGAAGGGACAGCGATGGTCCTGTGCGACATCCTTGATCACCACACACACGCACCGGTGCCCCATGCCCCGCGTCAGATACTGAAAAAGCAGATTGCCCGCCTGAAGGAACTTGGCTTTGACGCAATGATGGCGACTGAGCTGGAGTTCTTTCTTTTCGAGACGTCTTTTGACGATATCCGCAAGAACGGCTTTCGCGATCTGACCCCGATCAGCGGGTATAATGAAGATTACCACATCCTGCAGACCACCAAGGAAGAAGGCGTGATGCGCCCGATCCGCAATCATTTGTTTGGCGCTGGTCTGCCCATTGAGAATTCCAAAGGGGAAGCTGAAACCGGTCAGGAAGAGCTGAATATCCGCTATGCCGACGCCCTTGATTGTGCAGATCACCACACGATTGCAAAGAACGCGATCAAGGAAATCGCGTGGCAACAGGGCCATGCCGCGACTTTCTTGCCGAAGTGGGATCATACAAAGGTGGGCAGTTCATCGCACGTGCATCAGTCGCTTTGGAAAGATGGCGCGCCAGCGTTCTATGACGCCAATGCTGACCTTGGCATGTCTGATCTGATGCGGCACTACATGGCCGGGTTGATCGCTTACGCCCCGGACTACACGTTCTTTTTGGCTCCCTACATCAACAGCTATAAGCGTTTTGCAAAAGGCACCTTTGCCCCGACAAAGACCGTCTGGTCCGTCGACAACCGTACCGCTGGTTTCCGCTTGTGTGGCGACGGCACCAAAGGCGTCCGCGCTGAATGCCGGATCGGCGGCTCGGATCTGAACCCATATCTTGCACAGGCTGCGATGCTGGCCGCCGGGATAAAGGGGATCGAGGACAAGATGGAATTGGCCCCGCCGACCAAGGGCGATGTTTATGAGGATGCCAAAGCACAGGACATTCCCCAAACACTGCGCGCGGCGACAGAAACACTGCGCAACTCGGCCATGTTACGCGAGGCGATTGGCGGCGATGTGATTGACCACTACACCCGCTGTGCCGAATGGGAACAAGAAGAATTCGACCGCGTGGTGACAGATTGGGAAATCGCACGGGGTTTTGAAAGGGCATGAAGATGATCCGTTGCATTTCTCCGATTGATGGGACTGTCTACGCAGAACGCCCCACGTTGTCTGCCGAGGATGCCAAAACTGCCGTGGCACGCACCAAGGCCGCCCAAGCGGGCTGGGCGGCACTGCCGCTACAGGATCGGATTGCCTTGGTACAGGCCGGTGTCGCCAACGTTGGCGCGATGAATGATGAGATCGTGCCGGAACTAGCCCATCAGATGGGACGGCCCATTCGATACGGTGGTGAGTTTGGTGGTTTCAATGAGCGCGCCAGCTATATGGCGAAGATTGCCAAAGATGCTTTGGCCGATATCGCGATCGAGGATAGCGACGCTTTTCGCCGCGTCATCAAACGCGTCCCGCACGGCGTCGTGCTGGTCGTGGCGCCGTGGAACTATCCCTATATGACAGCCATCAACACGGTCGCCCCGGCCCTGATTGCCGGCAATACCGTGATGCTGAAACACGCAAGCCAGACACCTTTGGTGGGCGAGCGGATGGCGCAAGCTTTTCATGCTGCGGGTGTGCCGGAAGACGTGTTTCAGAACGTGTTTCTGGATCACCAGACAACCTCAGATCTGATTGCGGCAAAGTCCTTTGGCTTTGTGAATTTCACAGGCTCTGTCGGCGGGGGCCAAGCGATAGAGCGGGCTGCGGCAGGTACATTTACAGGCGTAGGGCTGGAGTTGGGCGGCAAGGACCCCGGCTATGTTTGCGATGACGCTGATCTGGACGCGGCTGTGGATACATTGATTGACGGCGCGATGTTCAATGCAGGCCAGTGTTGCTGTGGGATTGAACGGATTTACGTGGCCGAACAGCACTTTGACGCTTTTGTCGACAAGGCGGTGGCGATTGTCAGCGAGTACAAGCTTGGCAACCCCCTGGACCCCCAAACGACGCTGGGACCAATGGCGCATAAGCGTTTTGCCGATGAGGTGCGAGCGCAAACGGCAGAGGCGATTGCGGACGGGGCCAAAGCCCATATCACAACGTTTGCGCAGGACGATGGCGGCGCTTACCTGACCCCTCAGATACTCACCAATGTGACCCATGATATGCGGGTGATGCGTGATGAAAGCTTTGGTCCGGTTGTGGGGATCATGCCTGTGAAGGATGACGCAGAGGCGGTCGGTCTGATGAACGACAGCCACTTTGGCCTGACCGCATCAGTCTGGACGGGCGATGTGGCCCGTGCCGAGGCAATTGCTGATCAGATCGAAACCGGCACGGTGTTTATGAACCGTGCTGACTATCTTGATCCGGGCCTCTGCTGGACCGGCTGCAAAGACACTGGGCGGGGCGGAGGTCTTTCGCTGATTGGATATCATAACCTGACCCGTCCAAAATCGTATCACTTGAAGAAAGCCTAAGACATGTCATTGACCGCCAATTGGTCCTACCCAACCGCTATTCGTTTCGGCGCTGGCCGCATTTCCGAGATCGCAGATGCTTGCCACGCTGCTGGTATCACAAAGCCACTGCTGATTACCGATCGCGGATTGGCAAATATGGATATCACGACAAAGACTCTGGACTTGTTGGAGGCTGCTGGCCTTGGCCGCGCGATCTTTGCCGATGTGGACCCCAACCCGAACGAGAAGAATGCAGCTGCTGGCGTTCAAGCCTACAAGGATGGTGGTCACGACGGGGTCATCGCATTTGGTGGCGGATCTGGTCTTGATTTGGGGAAACTGGTGGCATTCCTCGCGGGGCAGACACGGCCTTTGTGGGATTTTGAAGACATTGGCGATTGGTGGACGCGTGCGGATGCGGATGCCATCGCCCCGATTGTGGCTGTCCCGACGACCGCTGGGACGGGTTCTGAAGTAGGGCGGGCGTCCGTCATCACCAATTCTGAGACAGAAGAAAAGAAGATCATCTTCCACCCGAAATTTCTGCCGACAATCGTAATCTGCGACCCAGAATTGACCGTCGGCATGCCGAAATTTATCACTGCGGGCACCGGCCTTGACGCCTTCGCCCATTGTGTCGAAGCGTTCTGTTCGCCCCATTACCACCCGATGTCGCAGGGCATGGCACTGGAGGGAATGCGTCTGGTGAAAGAGTATCTGCCACGCGCCTTTGCAGACGGGACCGATCTGGAGGCGCGGGCGCACATGATGTCAGCTGCGGCAATGGGGGCGACAGCATTTCAGAAAGGACTGGGTGCGATCCATGCGCTGTCGCATCCGATTGGCGCGATGTACCACACGCATCACGGGACAACGAACGCGGTGTGTATGCCAGCGGTCTTACAGTTCAACAAACCTGCAATTGAAGACGTCATGACACAGGCGGCCAATTACCTTGGGATTGCGGGCGGCTTTGACGGGTTCTGCGCCTACGTGGACGACCTGAATGCATCACTGGGCATCCCCAAAACGCTCACCGCACTTGGCGTCACTGATCCCGATATCGACCGCATCGTTGCAGGAGCGCTGAGCGACCCCAGTACTGGCGGAAATCCTGTGGAGATGAACAAGGAAAACGCCCGAAAACTGTTGCTGGCGTGCTTATGAAGCCGAAAAAACATGACGATCCTGGCGTTGCGCAATCCAGTCAACCATGAAGCGCGTTTAGCTTATCCTACATAGACACAAGAGCGGAGGTCTGACTTAATACCGTTACAAAAACCTAATCTACAGCACGACATTAACCATCCATAGGGGGAAGAGTTTCATGAAGTTTTCACTGATTTCATCCATCGCCGTTATTGCGGCATTAACAGCACAAATGACACAGGCGGAAACGCTGCGGCTGCTGACTTGGGGCGGCTATGCACCTGACGAGGTCATCGCGATGTTCGAGGCCGAGACGGGCCACACCGTCGAAGTCACGACATCCAACAACGAAGAAATGATCGCCAAGCTGCGTGCCACCAATGGCGGCGGCTTTGATCTGGCCCAGCCAAGTCAAGACCGGATCGCCAGCGCACAGGAAGAGTTCGGGATCTACAAACCGATTGATATGTCGAAAGTGAACGCCGAGCTGTTCATTCCTTCAATGCTTTCGGCGACGGCTGGCAACACCACTTACGAAGGTGAGGTTTACGGCCTCCCACATGTTTGGGGCACCAGCGGTCTTGTTGTGAACACCGCGGTAGCAGGCAACGTGACAGACTACACAGATCTGTGCGATGCATCTGTCGCCGGTCAGGTGTCGTATCGCCTGAAGCGCCCAACGCTGATTGGATTTGCCTATTCCATGGGCCTCGACCCGTTCGCAGCTTATGACGATACCGACGCCTATCAAAGCATTCTGGATGAGGTCGAAGCCACGCTGACCGAATGTAAGCCCAACGTCAAAACCTACTGGGACGGCGGCGATGAGATCCAAAACCTGCTGCGCTCTGGTGAGGTTGTGGCGTCCATGGCATGGGATACAGGTGGTTGGCAGCTGAACGCTGATAACCCGGACATCACCTTCGTGGCACCTGAGGCCGGTGCCTTGGGCTGGATCGACACTTTCGTTCTGCCTGCCCGTGGTCGCGCAGATGATGCCGCCTACGACTGGATCAACTTTGTGATGCAGCCAGAGATCGCGGCGATGATCACCAATACGGCCGGTAACTTTACAGCGGCTGTAGATGGCGATGCCGGTGTCAGCGCAGACCTCAAAGCGCGCTATCAGGGCAGCTTTGATCAGGCCGCGATTGACAACATCAAGTGGTATCCGCCGGTGCCTGCTGGTTTGGAAGCACTGGAAGGCGCGACACTCGACCGGATCAACGCGGCGAACTAAGCTCATTTGAAACCAACATAGAGGGCACCCTATGGTGCCCTTTTTACCGTGCGAGGGTGCATATTTGTCCGTCCCCCATCCCGACCTTGTTTGCAGTGATCTGACGAAAGACTTCGACGCGTTTCGCGCCGTAGATCACGTTAGCTTTGAGGTTCCGCAAGGATCGTTCTTTTCCATCCTCGGCCCGTCTGGCTGCGGGAAGACCACCTTGTTGCGTATGATTGCCGGGTTCCAGTCACCCACAAGTGGTGATCTGCGGATTAAGGGCAAATCGATGATCGGGGTCCCGCCGAACAAGCGGCCCGTATCAATGGTGTTTCAGCATCTGGCCCTGTTTCCGACGATGAACATCGGCGACAACGTGGGCTTTGGTCTGCGCCAACGCGGTGTGGCCAAGTCAGAAATCAAAAAACGCGTGGAGGAAGTTCTGGAGCGTGTCGGCCTGCCAGGTGTGTCGCAACGGCGGATCGACCAGATATCTGGTGGGCAAAAGCAGCGCGTCGCAATCGCGCGCTGCATGGTGCTGGAACCGGATGTGCTATTGCTGGACGAACCACTGGGCGCGCTTGATCTAAAGCTGCGAGAGCATATGAAGGTTGAGTTGAAGTCGCTGCAGGCCGCTTTCAACACAACTTTTGTGTACATTACCCACGACCAATCAGAGGCCCTCGTGATGAGCGACAACATTGCCGTGATGAACCGTGGCCAGTTCGAGCAGATCGGCACCCCGCATGATGTCTATCACGCGCCAAGCACTGCGTTTGTCGCGGGCTTCGTCGGCGACGCAAATAAAATTGATGCAAAAGTCATCGCGGTAAATGGTGCGGTGCTGACACTCGCTTCCGAAGGCGGGTCAGAGATGAAAATCGACGCACCGTCCGGTGGTCTGAGCGTCGGGCAACGCGCGCAGGTGTTCTTGAGGCCGGAGGCCATCGAACTTGCGACTGGGGGCGACGGCGTAAATGTGTCTGGCGGCGTGGTGGAGTCTGTGCTGTTCAACGGCGCGAATTCCAGCGTCACAATAAAAGACCAATCCGGCAACCTGTTGAAAGTCGCCTTGCCCCAAACCGGTAACTTCGCGAACCTGCGTCAGGGCGACAGCGTATTCACGCGCTGGGATCCCAAGCAGGCCCGTTGCTATCCTGCGTCAGGGAATTGAACGATGACCTCTGACACCTCTCGCCTAGGTTTTTACCTTTTGCTTGCGCCGATCCTGTTGTGGCTCGTCGTTCTGATCATCCTTCCGCATATCGGGCTGTTCGTCGTGTCGATAAGCGAAAAGATCGGGCCGCGAGAATACGAGACCGGCTTCGGCAACTATGCGGCCTTCTTTACCGAACCGCTGTATTGGCGGACCTTTGCCCGCACCGCGATCATGTCGATCGTTGCTACTGCATTGACCCTGATCCTTGGGTTTCCCATTGCCTACTACATTGCCAAACTGACGCGTGGCCGCACCAAAACCACGCTTTTCCTGATGTGCATGATCCCGTTTTGGGTATCTGAACTGGTGCGCACGTTCGGCTGGATGATCCTGCTGCGCGAAACCGGGGTGATTTCGAACGCCTTGCAATATCTGGGCGTCGTCGATGGCCCGGTCGAGATGTTGTACAATGATGCGGCGATCATGGTGGGTCTGGTGTACACCTCGATCCTGTTCATGGTCGTACCACTGGTCACCACGCTGGATAGCCTTGACGATAGCCTGATCGAAGCAGGCTATGATCTGGGTGGGTCCAGCACGTCGATCATGCGCGAGATTGTGATCCCCCACGCAATGCCCGGTATCGTGTCTGGATGCATCGTGGTCTTCATGCTGTCACTTGGAAATTACCTGACGCCGATCCTGTTAGGCGGGAAAGACAGCCTGTGGTTTACAGGCATGATCTATACCCAATTCATCACGCGTTTTAATTGGGAGTTAGGGTCTGCATTTGGGTTCTTGCTGCTGGCGCTGTCGTCCCTTGTGGTCTTTGTAGGCCTAAAGCTGTCGCGCCAATCACTGACTGAAACGATGGGGCGCACATGATCCCCACGGTTCCTCAGCCGGCCTTCACCAAGTGGTGTTACCGTGCCTATGTCACGGCGTTCTTTATCTACTTGGCCCTGCCACTAACGGTTGTTTGTGTCTTCGCCTTTAACAACAGCGTCTTTCCGTCACTGCCGTGGGAAGGTTTCACACTCGCTTGGTTCTTTGGCACAGAAGCGCCCTTTATCGGGGTGTTCCATGAACGTGCGATCATTCGGTCCATCGGCACATCAGCTTTCGTGGCGATGTGGGTGTCTGGCCTCGCCGTGGCGGTCGGCACCTGTAACGCGTTTCTGTTTGTCCGGCACGACTTCCGCGGCAAAGGGTTGCTTTATGTGCTGATGCTGCTGCCGCTGATCATTCCAGGGGTGATCCTTGGCATTTCGATTTTGGTGTTTTCCAGTTCGGTCGCCAACACGCTGGAGGACGCGACCGGCATGTGGTTCGACGGCCTGCGCCCCGGCCTGATCCTTGTCATCCTTGGTCAGTTTTCGTTTATCACGACTTTTGCCACGCTGGTCATCTCGGCGCGGTTGCAAAAGTTTGACCCAAGTCTGGAAGAAGCCGCCCTGAACCTTGGCGCCAGCAAATGGGGCGCGATACGGCAAATCACTCTGCCGTTCCTGCTGCCAGCCATCGTGGCCTCGGCGGTTGTTTCGGTGCTCATGAGTTTCGAGAATTTCAACACCACACTCATGCTGGTGGGCTCCGACTCGCCACTCACGATCACCATGTTCGACAAGCTTAAGCAAGGCTCGACGCCAGTGTTGAACGCTGTGTCATTGTTGTTGATCATGGTATCAGCCGTACTTGGGATGATGTCGCTATTGTTCCAGAGCAGGAAGCGCTAGCGCATAAAGTGACGCGCGATTGGGATGTCAGGACAAAGGCGTGAACAATGCCGCGAGACGCGCCCGGCTTCTGCACCTCATGCGCACTGCTCTACATAGCGGGCTGGTATCGCTGCCTAAGCTCGATCAACCTAAGGTGCTGCAAGTCATACTGCCCATTTGCGCTGATGTCAGACACTGACGCCCTTGAGGGCAAGAACGGCGCGTTGTCATAGTTTCGTCCACGCAGCATTGCCGGCGGATGACACAACACAGGCGCTGATAAAGCGCATGCCATCCATCCTGGCCTTAATCCCAGGCAAAACTCCCGTAGCGGCGGCACGATTGGCTCCGCCCTGAACGGCGCGGATATCCTGCTTCCACTTCTTCCCGAGGTAATGAATATGCAGAAAGCTGGTACGATCATTCAAGAAAGATTGAAATTAGTCGTTACCTATGCGGTCGGTGCTCATTATATGTTGAAGCGTGGACAGGTCTCAGAACCAGTCGACTGTTAGCAAAATGCTGCATGGTGCACAAACGACGGTTTTGGATCGTGGCTTTCTCAGTTTTGTCATGTCGTCCTAGGAATCTGGTGAACGAGGAAACTTTTCAGAGATGCTAGAGCTCATCAGCCTGCTAGAGACCTCAGGTCAAACTGTTCGTTCTGATTTTCAACGTTGGTTTGAAGAAATCCCCGTTGCCGCAAACTGGACAGTTGCTTCAGACTACAGCGTGGGAAACAAGAATAAGAAAAGTGATGCATTTTCCTTTGTTATCATGCCGAAACATGACACCGATCAGAATATAGCATCGTGGATCGCTGCATTCGCACCGAAGGACATCAAGGGAACTCGTACTCCCTCTGAAGAGTTCCTAGATTATTATTGTTCACCGGTGACCTTTAGTTATAATTTTTTGGTTGAGAAAGACAGCAACTACCTAAGGACTGCTATTACAACAGACGCGATGAGCTCCATCGCGAAGGGTCTTCGAGAAGTGGTTGCGGATTGGAAATCCGCAGAACCGGGAAACGAACAGTATTACACCGATTTAGACGAGAAATTTCAACTGTTGGAACGCGAACTTTCCAGTAAGAATCCGTCAACGGCGTTGCTTCGGAGAGTTTTTCTGGTTGCTTCATTTGCAGCGGTTGTAATCCACCTAATTCACGAGGAAAAATCGCCACTAAGTATCCGTTGGATAAATGATCGCGACGCTATGTTTGATAGGCATGATGGGCTTGCATTCGATCTCGCTTGGTTGCTTTTTCAAATTATGAGGAGGCGCTCAGGGGGTCCTATTGACGTTCTTAGGCCGCAACTCATATTTGCTTGCCCGCTTATGGATGGCACTACGAAGCACGACGAGTTCGTAAGGTTGCCTGACTATTTGGCCGGTACTCTTGCTGACCTTCGGTTACCCAATGTGATGTTCAGTCATCCCAAATTTCCAACCATCTTCAACAAGCTCTTTGTGGATGCATTGAACAACGCGATAGTTGAGATTGTTGCACCAACTGGTCGTATTACCTCACGACGTCTAGCGTTTGGAAATCCACCTAAGGGCGCTAGTACCATGAGGTATCAAGAGTAGAGCTTGTTCAGCTTTCGATCATCATATCAGAGATCATGGTAGAACCTTCATGAGTGGTCGTTATTGGACGTCTGAGAATCTGGGCAGGACTGGTAAACATGTACCTTGGAGAAGTTACGCCGCAGCTGCAGATGATCCAGCCAAGATCTGGCTTTTGTCGGAAGTGCATAGTTAGCTGCTTCCGTATTGGCTTACTGCCAATATAAGCCTTGGCTGTAGACGAGGGAAGAACCCAAATTGGGGGCCTTTTGCAACGCTTACGCAAGCTGACCCTATAGATGGGTCGAAAGCTCGGTCACTTCGACGCCGTTTTTGCGCGCTTTGCCCTGAAACTCATCGCAATAGTCCTTGCTCTCTGCCGCCTTGGCCAAATCAATCAGGCGACCGTCCCAGCTGGGCACCTGAACGCCCTTGTAGCCGCAATCGGCGGCCTACTTGGTGATGCTGTCCCGCGAATTGAACGGGGCTTCGTCACCGGCAAACTGTGGCAGAAACAATGCGGGCCCTTGAATGGTTTTCATAGTGGTTCTCTCTGTTCGCTTAGACGAAACGGTTGACGATATTTTCCAGAATTTCCTGCCGACCTGAGCGTGGTTGCGGGTTGATGCCGTTAGCTTCGACCTGCGCGGCGATGGAGGCAAAATCACTGTTCAGCATGGCCGTGCTGTCTGAGCTATCCCAACCTGCGTAACGTTCGGCCCGCATCTCTTCCAAGGTGCCGTCTTCCAGCATCGCGGCCGCTGCCTTGAAGCCGCGCGCGCAGACGTCCATGGCACCCGCGTGGCCCGCGATCAGATCGACCGGATCGAGCGATTGGCGGCGCAACTTGGCGTCGAAATTGGTGCCGCCGGTGGTGAACCCCCCGGCCTTGAGAACTTCGTAATAGGCCAGCGCCACCTCAGGTACGTTATTGGGAAACTGGTCGGTGTCCCAACCTGATTGGTAGTCGTTGCGGTTCATGTCGATGGACCCGAAAATTCCAAGCGATGATGCAAGTGCCAACTCATGTTCAAACGAATGGCCCGCCAAAATCGCGTGGCCTTGTTCGATGTTCATCTGAACCTCACCCTCAAGACCGAATTCCTTGAGGAAACCGTAGACGGTTGCCACATCAAAATCATACTGATGCTTTGAAGGTTCTTGCGGCTTCGGCTCGACCAGAATTGCGCCCTTGAAGCCGATCTTGTGCTTATACTCGACGGCCATCTGCAGGAACCGTCCAGCCTGCTGGCGCTCGCGCTTCAGATTGGTGTTCAGCAGGGTTTCATACCCTTCGCGGCCACCCCAAAGAACATAGTTCTGTCCGCCCATCTTGTGGGTGGCATCAATGCAGTTCTTTACCGTGGCCGCGGACCAAGCGAAAATCTCGGGATCAGGGTTTGTGGCCGCACCCGACATAAAGCGGCGGTGGCTGAATAGATTGGCTGTGCCCCATAGCAGCTTGGTCTTACTGCTTTCCATCTTGTCCATCAGATAATCGACGATCTCTTCGAAGTTCCGCAGGCTTTCGGCAAAGCTGTCGCCTTCGGGGCGGATATCTGCGTCGTGCCAGCAAAAGAACGGCACATTCAGCAGATCGAACATCTCAAAGGCCACATCCGCTTTCAGCCGCGCAAGATCCATCGTATCGCCAAACCAGGGACGATCGAACGTCTGGCCCCCAAAGGGATCACCGCCGGGCCAGGCAAACGAATGCCAATAGGCGACTGCGAACCGCAGATGATCTTCCATGCGTTTGCCCGCTACGACCTCGTCCGGGTTGTAGTGACGAAAGGCCAATCCAGCGCCGTCAGGATCATAGGACAGTGGGCTGATATCTTTAAAAAAATCGGTCATGTTGTTTGGGCTTTCATCACAGTGTTGAGAGTGTCAGCGGGCAAATTGTCCCGCACATAAATCGTTGGCATCAGGTCTGGCATCGGCGGCATCGCTCTGTCGTCGATAAGTGCGCGTAAAAGGGCAAAGGCACGGTTGACTTCGACATCTGGGCGCTGGTCGATCACCAAATTAATGTGATTGTCGATAAGCGCCTGCTTTGAATGCGCCACCAATTCATGGACCACGCAAAACGGTCGCGTGCCCGAGGTTTTGCTGATGGCCTTTATCAGCCCAACATTGCCCGCACCGACGTTATAGACGGCTGTGACGGACGATCCAGCTTGCAAGGCGCCACAGGCTGCTTCGTACAAAACGGCCGGGTCGTCTTTCGTCAGGATTGGATCCAGCACAGTCAGAGCAGGAAAATCTGCTGTAATCACATCACGAAAACCTTGCAGACGTTCTGCATGATCACGCGCATCCATCGAACCAGCAAAAGTCTGGATCGCCCCCACGCGCCCTGCGTGGGCGATCCCTGTCATGCGCGCAGCGGTGCGCCCTGCGACCCTGTTATCAATGCCAATATAGGCAGACCGAAAATTAGTTGGCAAATCAGAGACAAGGCCGATGATGGCAACGCCGCGCGCGCGCAGTTCAGCAAGGGGATGTTCCAGCAATCGACTTTGCAAACCGACAATTGCGACACCATCAAAGTCCAAGTCAGCCAAATCACCAATGCTATTTTGCAGCGCCTCAACCGAAAAAGCCGACACATCTACGATCTCGACGCTGATGCTATCCGCGCTCAGGTGATTGGCCGATTGCACGATATGGTCGCGGACGCGATTAAAAAACGCATTCGAACCGGTTGGGATCAGGAACGCCAAGCGGTAGACGCGCCTGCGGGACAAATTGGCCGCAGCAACATTGCGAACGTAGCCTAATCTGGTCACAGCATCGCGCACTTTGTCGATCGACTTTTGGGCAACATTCCCGCGTTTATTGATGACGCGATCTGCAGTTGCATAGCTCACACCAGCGGCATCTGCGACATCACTTAACGTCGGACCTGACATGCACCCTCCCAGTCGCGCTTCATTTTATCGCGCGCTTTAAGGGCTAACAACTTGAACTGAAAGACGTCAATCATTTTTTGATATACGCCAATCATTTTCTACTACTGACGTGTGGTGGCTTTGTCTCCGATGACGATAGTAACAACGCGTTTTAGTCCATCAAAACCCCAACTGATTTGCTCAACGCCAATCGAGATATCTTTCTCACCGGATGCATATGGGGACTTCCTTGAGCCAGAAACGCAAGTTCCAAATCCGTCGAAAGGACGGTCTAGCCAGCAAAAGCCTTCGTGATTCGGAAGGCACGAGACGCCCGTGTAACTACAGAGGTGCCATCAGCCGGCGCAACCTATCTGTTATTCCGCCTACAAATGCATTACGCGTCGTCAGAATGGTAGGTTTTCAAGTCTCATAGTACTGCCGGTACCAGCGCACGAATTTGGCCACACCATCTTGCACCGACGTCTTTGGTGCGTACCCCGTCAAACGACTAAGCAGGTCGGCGTTCGCCCATGTTGCTGGCACGTCACCCGCTTGCATGGGCATATAGTTTCGCGTGGCAGTTTTTCCGGTCGCGGCTTCTATCGCTGCAATGAAATCGGTCAGTTGCACCATGTCATTGTTGCCAATGTTCACCACACGAAACGGCGCAACTGGGGACAGGCTGTCGCCTTTTTCAACTTGACCATCAACGGGCCGTTCTGGCACGGCATCGATCAACAGCCTGATCGCATGAACGAGGTCTTCGACATAGGTAAAGTCGCGCTTCATGTCGCCGTTGTTATAAACATCGATAGGTTCATCGGCGAGCGTCGCTTTTGTGAACTTAAACAACGCCATATCAGGGCGTCCCCAAGGCCCGTAAACCGTAAAGAAGCGAAACATCGTCACTGGCAAATCGAACAAGTGAGCATAGCTGTGCGCCATGCTTTCTGTTGACTTCTTTGTCGCAGCATAAAACGACATCTGGTGATCGGCCCGGTCCGTTTCGGTGTAAGGCATGTCTTCGTTGGCACCATAAGCAGACGACGTGGATGCAATGAGCATGTGTTTTGGCGGGAAGGCGCGGGCCGCTTCCAAAAGCTCGAACGTGCCGATGATGTTGCTTTCAAGATAAGCACGTGGGTTTTCAATGGAATAGCGCACACCGGCCTGTGCAGCGAGGTGAACCACGACATCCGGTTCTTCTTCCTTGAACAGGGACATCAGAAGACCGGGACCTTCGACCATGCCATGCACAGAGCGGTAATTGTTATGGGCCATCAGCCCTGCTTCGCGACGTTCTTTCAGGCTGACGTCATAATAATCGGACATGCAGTCCAGTCCGATTACACGCCAGCCCTCTTCCAGCAATGTGCTGCAGACAAAAGAGCCGATAAATCCGGCAGCACCAGTAACAAGAGCGGTACGCATCAGCGGATCTCCTTAATCTGCGCCAAACAAGTCGCGTGTGAAAATCTTGTGCTGGACGTCGTCCAACTCATCAGTCGCGCGGTTGGTAACGATCAAATCCGCCTCTTTTTTGAACGCATCCAGATCGCGGACAACCCGCGAGCCGAAAAAGCTATCTTCTTCCATAACGGGTTCAAAAACAATGACTTCCAGCCCTTTGGCCTTGACCCGCTTCATGATCCCCTGAATCGATGATTGTCGGAAATTATCGCTGCCTGCCTTCATCACCAGCCGGTAGATGCCAACAACCTTGGGCTGGGCTGCGATAATCCGGTCAGACAGGAAATCCTTCCGCGTCCGGTTCGCATCCACAACGGCGCGGATCAGGTTTTGGGGCACTTCTGAATAATTCGCAAGCAGCTGCTTGGTGTCCTTGGGCAAGCAATATCCGCCGTAGCCAAAGGACGGGTTGTTATAGTGGGTCCCAATCCGCGGATCGAGCCCGATACCTTCGATGATTTGCCGCGAATTCATGTTGCCCGCCATGGCGTAACTGTCCAATTCGTTAAAGAAGGCCACGCGCATCGCAAGATAGGTATTGGCGAAAAGCTTGATCGCCTCGGCCTCATCCGGGTCAGTGAACAGGATCGGCGCGGCGTCGGAAACGGCGCCTTCGACAAGAAGATCAGCAAAGCGCTCGGCAGCCGCGCCGCGGTCTCCGACGATGATACGCGAAGGATGCAGGTTGTCATAAAGTGCCCGCCCCTCGCGCAGAAATTCAGGCGAGAACATGATCCGATCAGTGTCAAGTTCAGCTCGTAATCGCGAGACAAAGCCGACCGGAATAGTCGATTTCACAACGACAAAGATAGATGGGTTCGCGGCGAGTACCGCCTTGGCCACAGCCTCGACCGAGGAGGTATCAAAGTAATGCTCCACCGGGTCATAGTCGGTTGGGGTGGCAACGATGGCATAGTCCGCATCTGCCACCGCAGCGTTCAAATCTGTTGTCGCGACCAGATCAAGATCTTTGGTCGCGAGGTAGTCTTCAAGCTCGGCATCTTCAATCGGGCTTTCGCGTCTGTTCACCATATCCACACGTTCGGTCGACAGATCGACAGCAACGACAGTGTTGTTCTGAGCCAATAGTACGGCATTCGACAGGCCGACATACCCAAGACCGATAACTATGATTTTCACGCTAATTCCTACTCTAAAAACTTGTATAAACTGCGGTTAGCAAAGCTATGCCCGCAAGATCAAGCGGGGGTCGCGCAGTTCGCACGGTGAGCGTCATACCCAGCTGCAATGTTACGGACCTCTATCCAGTGTCACAGCTCGTTAACTCTGCACCCTGATCACCATCTACACAATTCGCGCAATGAACTGGCTGCGGGTTCAATGTCTTGAATGGAAAAGCTGGCGTCCAAGGTACGTCCCGTGAATGATGTTGCACTGACAAGCAACCGCTCTGCCCCGAACAGGCCAATGATGACAGGGATGGCTTGCGCGCCTGTAAAGAGCCCCAACGCATCATTGTCCTCCGACACCACAGCCTGCAACAAAACTGGCGGTTGGTCATCCAACTTGTAAATCAATGTACCAAAGTCGCCGACATCGGACATAAAGTTTTGCCCGAACCGCACTTCGAACTGCGTTGTATTTTCGATGCAGGACAAAACCAATTCAGCTGGTTCTTCAGACCCGAACATGCCCGGCAGCGGCTGAAACGACTGCGATGACATCGAAAGCGAATTCTGACTGCCCACAGGCGGCACCAGTTCCTGAATTTGCCAAGGTCCAATCTCTTCGGTGCGCTCAATGCAGCGCACACCAACCGTTTCGGGACTACAATTGGGCAGCTCATCGCTGGCCGCTGCAGGAACGGCTGCAAGGCCAAAGCCCGCGATACAAGCACTCAACATGAGCATGGTTTTCATGAAAATCGGCCCCCAACAGTAAAACGGAGTCCACGGGCAAAACAGCATCCGCGACATCAATAATATTAAACAACTGGTTTGAACTTGCCCAGAAACCTACAGAAATCAAGCCCCTTCGCTGTCTTTCCGACCTGGGATTTATGAAACTGTGGAAAACCTCCCACCACTGTGGTGTACGCTCGATTCGTCTAGCGACCATTCAAATTGTGCCTATTTTGGCAGCAAAATGTTCGAAATGTGGCAAAAAATGTTAAGAAGTAGTGCAGATGCGGCGAAGCTATGTTAGATTGCACGCATTATGTGACGCGGATTGGCGACAATCGGCTAGTGATTGTTGTGTTCGACATTAGGTAAGTCAAAGATGTTTCACTTTGTTTTATATTTTTTTAGTTAAGAGGTTAACATGAAGATCTCAAAGCATTTATTAGGTTTGCCTGGTATTTCAGCGGGCATGTCATCAAACTTTCAGACCGTCCAGCGCCCGCATCCTTTCGATGTTGAGACGCTCGAATTCGGGTATTGCGCCGATTCGCCCTTGCCGCGGCAGGATAGTGGCTATGCGGTGCTGAGCCGAGCTTATGATATCGCGTTTGCGGTTGTCGTGATCACGCTTTTGCTGCCTTTGCTGGTCATTCTGGCGATTGCCATCAAGGCAAGTAGTAAAGGGCCTGTTTTCTTTCGTCAGCAACGCTATGGGTTGAATGGTAAGCTGTTCTCTATCTACAAATTTCGCACCATGTCCGTGGATCATTGCGACGCAAGTGGCGTGCAACAGACGGTCAAAAACGATCCTAGGGTAACATCTATTGGTCGCCTACTGCGTCGAACGAATTTTGACGAGGTGCCGCAGATATTTAACATCTTGAAGGGTGAAATGTCTGTCGTTGGGCCGCGTCCCCACGTCCCCGGCATGTTGGCTAGTGGCCAACTCTACGAGGACTTCGATCCACGCTACATGGGACGTCATGTCGTCAAACCTGGCTTGACCGGTTTGGCTCAGGTAAACGGGTATCGCGGTGAAACAACCGATGCAGGCGCAGCGCGGATGCGGTTGGAATATGATCTGGCTTATGTAAGGCGGCAATCCATGCCACTTGATATCCTGATCACTGTGCAGACTTTTTGGAAAGAATTCTTTCGCGGTTCATCAGGCTATTAGATAGTTTGGGCTAGCTACCTTTTGATATGGTAGCTCCGCCTTGGTCTGCTCAGGCTACAAGTTTGACTAACAAATAGATCAACCCGCAACTGACAAAGACGGAACCCCAAAGCATGACATTGCGCATAACCAACGTATTCACGTTGTCATGCCAGTCCTTATCGCGTTCCGCGCTTTGGCTGACGCCTGACAACGCAATGTTGCCTGCTGTGCTCTCAGCATGTGGTAGGTTACGATCTTCATACATGTATGCGGTCCAAGCGGCCCCCTTTTGTAATCGGTGCGGTAACACTTTCACTAACACTTAACAGACTTACTCAACTTATGTTTGTACTCGTATAACCTTGTTCAGCTAACAAAAAGTTAATTTGAAGATACTAGATGCGATTTATGCCGACAATGTGACAACCATTAGACAAGCGCGATGAAAGTAGCGGTCAAAATTATATCGAATGATATCAATAATTTATACGTATTGGACTAAGCAATTGCCCGCCGATCAGCAGCATTTACTATCTGATTAGTCGCAACAAGGGTCAGGCGATGGGCCTAAAAGACACAATTCTCCACCACTATAGCGGATTAGAATCTGCGCAGCATACCAGTACCATCACACCGCTCTGAACCATCAGTGATTGCGGTTTGGAACAGATTTGAAAAGATAGCCCGCGGACGTCCCATAAAATGGCACAGACATGAGAAAGGAAGTTGAATGAAGGTTTGCGTCATCGGACTACGCGGGTTGCCAGATGTGGCCGGCGGGATCGAAACACATTGCGAGAACCTGTTCGACAATCTGGCGCGTGATCGCGACGATATTGACATCGTGGTTTACGGTCGCAAGCCTTATGTCGGCAACAAGCCCTATGTGACATCAACGGGTATCACAGTCACACCCGTTTTCGCGATGCGCAATAAATACCTTGAAACGATCACCAACACCTTTGTGGCGATCCTGCATGCGCGGTTCCGCAGCAAGGCGGATTGTATTCATATCCATGCCATCGGGCCGGGGTTACTGGCCCCCCTCGCCCGGCTGCTTGGGGTGCCCGTTGTGCTCACCCATCATGGTGATGATTTTCGCCGCGCCAAATGGAACAAATTTGCCAGCGCGGTGCTGCGGTTTGGTGAAAGGCTCGGCATCAAGAATGCGAACCAGACCATTGCCGTCTCCCCCACTTTGGCAGACCGGTTGCGCGCCGACTACCCTGACCAGGCAGAGCGCATCCATTATATTCCCAACGGCGCTGACCACATCGTGGCGCGCAGCATGGCCGCAGAAGCGGACACGGTGTTGAAGGAATTTGACCTCACGGCTGGCGCCTACTTCGTCACTGTCGGCCGCCTTGTGCCAGAAAAAGGGTTTGCCGATCTAATACGCGCGCACAAGAAAGCTGATGCAGCGCTCCCATTGGTCATCGTGGGCGGTCACAGCAACTCAGATCATGATCGCGTCTTGACCGAACTTGCCCATGACGGGGTTATTATGACTGGCGGCCTGCCACAGGCTCAGGTGGCGCAGCTTTTGGCACATGCACATCTGTTCATTCTTGCATCACATCATGAAGGTCTTCCGATTGCTGCACTTGAAGCATGGGCCATGGGCGCTCCTTTGCTGTTAAGCAACATTCAACCCAACCGCGACCTTGGCTTGCCGCAGGACCATTACTTTCCTGTCGGCGCAATCGAACAATTGGCAGAAAGGTTGCACAGCGATGCCGAAACCATCACGGCAATTCCGTTGGCACCTGCGTTCAACTGGTCGTTAATTGCCAGCCAAACAGCCGAAGTATATGATCTTTTCCATGACGAACCCATATCTTAGTAAATCTGTTTCAACCCGATCAGGGCGGCAGACAACCCGCCCGTCACGGCGGCAGCTCTTGCAAGGCTTTCTTGCTTCTGTCGCACTCCCGCCCGCCTGGGGCATCGCGCAAACGACGCCCCCCGACGCACCCTTCCACTTTTTGCCCGCAGGCCAAGGTCAGCGGGACGGTAGCGATTGGGAAAATGCGGCGGCGCTGGACCAGATTACAGAGTTTGTGAGCGACGCGCAGCCCGGCCAGACGTTCTTATGTGCTGTTGACGACAACACCATGCCAGTTGGCTGGTCCGGCCCGCAAATTGAGTGGGGCTTGGCCGGTACACCCGAAGAACCGGTCACGCTCAATTTTGGCACGTTCAACGACACCGGGGAATTCGCACAACCCGGCGGGCCAGATGCGCCTGCACAATTCTTGATGTTGGGAAACGAAACAGGACCGGAGGAAAGGCCTGATGTAGGTGGCGACCCCCATGTTGTGTTCGACCGTGGCAGCTCTCATATCCGCGTTTCAGGGCCTGTCTTTGACAGGGCAGGCGGAAACGGTTTTTTCAACCTTGATGTCAGAGGGACACTGCAAGACATCGCATTTTCCGGCATTCATGCGCGCAACGTCGGTCGGGTGATCGAAACTGAAGACGGCACCGTCGTGCAGGGGCTTACTGTCACCGATTGCACAGCACTTGGCATGATCCGTGGCTTCGCCAGATTTCGTGACCTGTCCGAGGCGGAATTTCGTGACCTTGATCTGGATGCCGATTTCGTCGATGGGGGTGGCGGCATGGTCTGCCAGATCATTAGCGTCAGTAAAGGACACGATCTTTACTTCAACAATCTGCGCCTTGCCAAAGCGGTGAATATGCTGGCGGCAGAAGAACGCGGATCAACCTATATTCAGGGCGATGGGCTGGTTCTGGAAGAAGACACCCGCGATGTCAGGATCGAAAATTGTCACGCCTCTGACATGGGTGATGGGGGTTTCGATCTGAAGACTGAGAACGTCTATTTGAGGAATTGCACAACAACCCGCTGTAAATTGGGTATCAGGATCTGGAGCCATCACCCCGACAACCTGATTGAAAACTGCCGCATGACTGAACCGGTACGCCGCCCGCGTAACGACGGCTCCTGCCTATGGGTTGCGGGGAATGTGACCTTGCGCGACTGCGAAATGGCAGCCGTTGATGAGATGTCACCGATCCGCTTTGGCGAAGGCCAGGACAAATCACGCGACGGCATCGTCAAGATACAAGGCGGCACCATCACCCATGCCGAAGATGTCAGACTGGCAACTGGCTCCGCGGGCACCATTGAACTTGAAAATGTGATGGTAAACGGGGTTGAAACCAGCGGTCGCTATCACTGGAACGGATGGTGGATGCGGAGCCTATAGTTTGCGGGCTTAAATGTCGCTCCAATTGTCGGGATCATAATCGAACCGCTTGAAATCATCGGCATAAAATGCGCGGATCTGGGCGGCTGCTTCATCACTGATCGCAGTCACACTTTTCTGCGACGGGTTCTTGTGCGGCAGATCGGCCGCAAATCCGATACCCGTCATCATTGCAAGACGTTCCTGTAGCGGTTCAAGCCCATCTTCAAGACGAAAAACCTCGGTCTCAGCTATGGGGAACATATGCTGTGGGCGAAGGTGGTTTGAAAAAATGTATGGGTCTTTTTTGTAGCGGGCAAAGCTTTTTTGCAGCCAGGATTCAAAGCTTGGCTTGGGCAGCAGCTTGTTCTTCAACCGCGGACGCGTAATGCGATAGTTATATTCGCTCAGCGCCCGCGAATAGGGGTTTCGGGTCACACAAAAACTGTAGTCAAAGAAGGCGGGTGCAAACAGTTCATCCAACAGCTCTGCGTGGAAATGTTGTGGCACAAGCGGGAACATCTCGCTGCGATGCTTCATATAGAGGCTTTCGGCCGCATGTTCGGACATCCAGGACTTGATAGAGGTGCCACCTGCCTTTGGGATATGGATAAAGAGGATCAGTTTATCGCGGAAGCGAAAGGCCGGCATCTGTTACTCCTGTGGCACACAACGGGTCACGGTCTGGCTCACCATGACCTCACACATCGTTAACGAATTATGGCGCAAGGCAGAAGCAGGAATTGTGACATGCATATTAACTTTTTATGAACTTTTCTTAAAACTTTGATGACTCATCATGTGCAACATGGCATATTTCACGCATTGTAACTAGCTGGACGATTTGTTGTGAAACCAGAATATATTTTTATAGGCCCGCATAAAAGTGGCACCACTTGGATCGATAATTACCTGCGCAACAGAGGCGATGTGTACCTGCCGCAGGCGATGAAAGAGACATTCTTTTTTGATAAACAATATCACAAAGGATGGGACTGGTATTCCTCACTCTATGGAGAGCGCGCACCTCAGCATAAAATCTGTGTCGAGGTCGCACCTTCCCTGCTTGATAAACCAGAGGCAGCCAAGCGTGTGGCCGAGGATCTGCCGAACGTCACAGTGATCGGCACCCTGCGCAACCCGATTGACCGGGCTATCGCGCATTATTTTCACTACCTCAAAGGCGGCGAACCTGACTGGGGCTTTCGCAAGATGGCGGAAAATCACCCGGCGATGGTCAGCAATGGACTTTACTACAAAAACCTCAACATGTGGGTGGAGCTTTTGGGCCGTGATCAGGTCAAGCTGCTGAATTATCATGACCTGAACACAAGCCCCGATGGCTATGTGCGCAAGATCTGTGACGTGCTGGACTTGCCCTATCAGAAACCGGAAGATGACGTGCTCTTCGCCCGTATCAATGAAGATGGCGATCCTAAGTTCCGTCTTTTGGCACGCGCTGCCCGCCGCGGTGCGCGCTCACTTCGGATGAGCGGAATGCATTGGCTCGTCAACGCTGTACGCCAACCAATGGTCCGCCGCGTGGTCTATGGAAAGCCACCTGATGACACCAAGCGGGAACGTCTGCGGCATGAAGCGAGGGAATTCTACGAAGAATTCTTTGATGATTTCTCGCATCTGGATGCTGATTTCATGTTCGACACAAGCGAGTGGCGGACGCAGCCAGACACCACTGTTGCAACACAACAGGCAGCAACGGCATAGGACTATGATTTATCAGAGCGCCTGCTTCTTTTGAACAGGCGCTTGACCACCTGTTCTGACAGGACAGTACCCTCTTCCCCGAAAATACGCGGCGTTGCAAAGAAGAACCCCGCATATGTCGCCACAAAGCCTGCGACCAGTGTCACCAGCAGCAGCGCACCCCCCACCCCAACAGACAAAAGCCACGCTTTGGCAGCAAAGAGCGCGGCACCGATCATCATACCCAAGACGCTATAGTGCAGCATACGGCTAAAGCTGGCTCCGGTCCCCAGACCGATGAAATGGCGGACCAGAAGCAAACCCATCAAATGACATATGACCGTAGCAACAGACACACCGACGGCGACCCCCCAAAGGCCTAATGGCTGCCCCAGATACGACCCAACGACAACCATGGCGGCATAGCTCCATTGCCAGAGTGCGGCAATGTAGACCCGCCCTGCTGCACGCAATATTGCGCCAACGAATTGATATGCAGTGCGGAAAAACAGAACTGCCACAAGGATCTGGAAAGGCAGGATGGCAGGCCCCCATTGCGGGCCCATCAACACGAGTATGATCTCTGGTGCCGCAACGACAAGCAAGGCGGTCAGCGGGATTTGCGTCATCGCCACCAAAGACAACGCGCGGTTCAGCGCCCGTTGCAGCCGGGGCTTGTCATCTTGAATGGAAGCCAAGGTAGGAAACAGTACCTGATCCCCCATCTTTCCGACCAATTGCGCGCCCTGACGCAACAGCAGATAGGCGCGCGAATAATATCCCAGCGCCTCCGGCCCAAGCCAGCGACCAATGATAAAGTAATCAGCATTCTGCGCCAGATAATTGCCGATTTGTGTCAGCGTAATACCAAACCCAAACTCGATCATTGAGGTAAAGCTGGACCAGCGAAATCCGATGGCCAGATCGTCACGCGCTGAATACAGGTAAAAACATGTAATCAATGTTTGTTGCACCAACTGCCCCAAAACCAATGACCATGCGCCGAACCCAAGGACCGACAGGGTCACAGCAACCGCCGCATAGCCGAATAGATAGCTAAAAACCCGCATCAAAGCGATTTCACGAAACCGCAAGGCGCGCTGCATCAGCGCCTCACTGACCATACCAGCGCCTTTGATGATAAACAGCAAAGCAAAGGTTTGAATGAACGGCGTTAAGTCGGGCATGCGGTACAAGCGCGCGATCAGTTCGGATAAGCCAAAGACCAGCGCTGCCATCAAAACGCCCATCATCAACGTCGTGGTCATGCCGGTTGCGATATGATCACGGGTCAATATCTTGGCCTGAATAATAGAAGGCGCGACGCCGATGCGCCCTGCAACTTCGGCCAAGGCCACAACCGTGAGGGCCGCGCCAACAAGACCAAATTCCACCGGCATCAACAGGCGTGCAAGCACCAGAAGAACGACGATCTTCAAGATCGACTCGGCACCGCCGCCGCCAAACATCCAAAGGAAATGGCCTATTGTACTGCCGGTCAGAGGCTTCGACGGGCCCTCTGGCTTATCCTTCGGGGCTGTCATTGCCATACCTTACGCGCAATCGGCTTAAAAAATGGGCGCTCTAATAGAACCATGCGCTAATCAGCCACACTACTGCAAAAAAAGTGCTTGAAAACAAAAGCATTATCAGAACAGTTGCGTCGGTGGGCAGTAAGAGTCAATACTGTCGTAGCTTTAGCTTTGTTACGTTTATTTTTTGAATGAACCGACACCGTCGTTGGTATGATTAGTTTCGTTAGGTAGCCATTATGACACCAGCAGGTTTGCTGCCCTCGGATGATGTTGTGCATTTTTATCTGCCCTCTTTTGCGGGGGGCGGGGCTGAGCGTTTCTTTATCCGCATCGCCAATCAGATCGCAGTGGGCGGCCGGCCCGTGACGTTCATTGTGAACCACGCCACCGGACCATTGCGCGACCTTCTATCAAATAGCGTGAAACTGCATATTCTGGGTGTCAGCAAGGCAACATTGGCCGTCCCACGCCTTGTGACTTACATGAAACATCACAAGCCAAAGGTGCTAATTTCCGCGCTGACGCGCACCAATCTTGCTGCGTTGCTCAGCGCCCGTATTGCAAAGGTCGGCACCCGCGTCATCGTGTGTGAACGCAACCAGTATAGCGCTCTGCTGCATGAACTTGACCCGCTGCGCAAAAGGGTGATGACCTGGTTTGTGCGGCGCCTATACCCGACAGCACATGCGGTGATTGGTAATACCGCAGAGGTAACGCAAGACATCGCCGGGGTTGCCAGACTGGCGCCAGAACAGACGGGCATCATCTATAATGCAGCACCTGACATTGCCCAAATCGACGCGGCCCGCAACAGTGACACGACACATCCGTGGCTGGACGATGATCAACCCCTTGCAGTCGCCATCGGGCGGCTCATGCCGCAAAAAGATTATGCAACCATGCTGGGCGCTGTGGCGCGGACAAAGCAGCCCTTGCGCCTGCTCGTGCTGGGTGAAGGACCGCTACAAGAAGAGCTTGAAGACATGGCGCGCGATCTGAATATCGACGACCGGGTATCGTTTCTGGGGTTCCAGATGGATCGTTTTGCCTATCTGGTGCGGGCCAATATCTTTTTGCTCAGTTCGCGCACAGAGGGTTTCCCAAATGCTCTGATCGAAGCGGTCGCGGCAGGCGTCCCGGCGGTTTCAACAGATTGTGCCGGCGGCGGCGCACGCGAGATTATGGGACGCGAATTCCCCGACCGTATCGTGCCCGTTGCAGATACCGAAGCAATGGCCAAAGCGATTGATGCCGTGCTGGCCGCCCGCAACAGCGCATCCGCTGATCAGGACCGCCAGCGCATTGCAGATATCGCCGCGCGCTATCAGATTGGCGAAATCGCCAATGCGTTTCTTGCGAAGGCCTTGATATGAAGTCATTTTTCCGCATATCCGAATTTGCAGTGGCGCTGTTTGGGCTATTCTTCATGACCGGCGCTTTAACAGCCTATCTGACGCCGCAAGACGCCGAAACGGCACCGATTGTGCAGGTAATCGGTGCAGGGCTGGGTATCTATGGGGCACTCACCTTGCTCAGTATACGTGGTGCGATTTCGCGGATTTTGGCGACATACTGGCCCGCTATCCTACCTGTCGCCTTTGCGATCATGTCATTGGCATGGAGCGAAGATGTCGCCCTGACGATACGGCGTGCTGGCGGGCTTAGCTTGACGACAGCATTTGCCTTTTGGTTCGCGATCCGGTTCACGCCGGTAGAAATTTTTCGCCTTTTGGTCCTGACCGCCATAACCATGGCGTTTGCCAATTACATCTATATTCAGCGGGAACCATCACTTGGCATTCACCAAGCCTATGACCTTGTCGGTGCGCAACATGCCGGGTCGTGGCGCGGGTTATTTGGACATAAGAACGACTTTGGGCGCGTTCTGGCACTGTTGATCGCTATTCTGTTTCTTGGCTTTATGTTCGGAAAAGGCCAAAAAATCCTGCGATTGCTGATCATACCAGCCGCGGGGTTGGTATTGCTGATGATTGTGCGCACCAGTTCGTCGCAGGCGGTTCTTTTGGGGGCGGCTGTGCCGCTGATCATGGCAGTCTTTTTGGGCATGCGGTCCATGTCCGCCCCTGCCCGGTCGCTTGTCTTGATTGTTGCATTGCCATTTGCCGTCATCGGTCTTTTGTCCGCACAGCTGATTTTTGAGTATCTGCTGAACCTGCTTGGCCGCGATGCGACGCTGACGGGGCGCACCATCATCTGGGAAGGCGTCATTATCGCACTTGGCGGGAATGTCGTCGCTGGCGGTGGTTATGGTGCGGGATGGCAATATGTCGGCCCACAACTGACGGCACTAACCGGTTTTGATGTGGGGCATGCGCACAATGGTTTCCTCGATCTTGCTGTCGATATCGGCGCTGTAGGGCTTGGTATGACGCTGGTGTTTATCATTTGGGTGGGCATTTTGTCGTTCCGCAGCCTGATGCGGGGCTATCATCCTGAGTTGTCAGCCGTGGCGCTGATGGTGGTTGTCTTTTCTTTGATCGGCAATGTCGCTGGCTCATTTTTGTTGCAACACAACAGTATATTCTGGGTTCTTATCGTTGTCGCCTACGTCAAACTGAAGGAGAAAGAGCGCATCGTTGCAGCAGATCAGAGCAATACATTGATACGCTATGGCTACTCTTTCCCGCATACATCATGAAGGGCCAAGCCGATCTTTCTGTGTCCAAAGGGGGCAACGCGCCGGGTCCACGCGTCAGCTTTCTCATCAACTCGATGGAAGGTGGCGGCGCAGAGCGCGCCATGGCCAATTTGCTGGGCCACTTGCAACCGCATTTCATCAATCAAACGGTCGAGTTGATTCTGCTGGATGACATGCCGATGCAGCAAGAGCTGCCGGATTATCTTAACGTAGTCACTTTGGATGGACGTGGCAAAATGGGGCGGAGCCTGTCACAATTGCGCCGCCACTGGGGATCAGCAACGCATCGCCCGGATGTCTGCGTCAGCTACCTCGCGCGTGCGAACGTGGTGAACATCTGGTTGGCGCGGCGTTTTGGCCATCGTGCCGTGATCAGTGAACGGGTCCACACATCAAGCCATCTGGCAGGGTCGCGTGCAGGCCCCGTCCTGAAATGGATCACAAGCCAAAGCTATCCAAGGGCCGACCACGTGATTGCTGTCAGCGCCGGTGTGTCTGACGATCTATCAAGCAATTATGCCGTCCCGAAGGGCAAGATTTCGGTAATTGGAAATCCAATTGATGCGGTGCGATTACAGACATTGGCGGCGGAACAGCCAACCATCGCTTTACCGGAGGATTATTTTCTTGGTGTCGGTCGTCTCGTGCCCAACAAGAACTTCGCGCTGACACTCGCCGCACTGGCCGCTGTGCCTGACGCCCCCAAGCTGGTTATTCTAGGCCACGGACCACAAGAAACGGCGTTACGCGCGCAAGCCGAACAGTTGGGCATTGCAGAGCGCGTCATCTTTGCAGGCTTTCTGGAAAACCCCTATCCCATCATGGCCCGCGCACGCGCTTTGGTGTCTGCCTCACGCGCAGAAGGGTTCCCGAATACATTGATCGAGGCGATGACGCTGGGCTGCCCGGTCATCGCGACCGACTGCCCCTCCGGCCCGGCAGAAGTTCTGGAAATGGCCGCCGCAACCGCGCCGCCATGGCCTGCAACAGCACATGGCATACTTGTTCCAATGGAACACCAACAGGCGATGGCCGCCGGGATCAAAACCCTTTGCGATAAAAGCACACGGGATGATTACGCGACACGCGCAACACAAAGGGCCGCGCATTTCGGGCATAAGGCCGTTGTCGCCGCCTACACAGATATTTTCAACGCGGTTCACACCCCATGATTGAAAAAACAGCCATCATGCGTTTACGCATTATAATGCAAGACGAATCATGCGATGATGAGTTCTTTAGTTTAGATACAATCCGCTTTATTAAGGATTGGTTAGTTCGTTCAGGAATAGTGCAAATGAGAACTGGTTTTAGTCTTCCGTGGGCGTTGTCACTTTTTATATCGATGTTTGTTTGCGTTGGCACAACGGCGTCAGCGCAGGATAATTATCCCATCGGCCCCGGTGACGTGCTTGAAGTCTCTTTTTTGTCAAACCCCAGTTTTGACCGCCGCGTTCAAGTCGGCATTGATGGTCGCGTTTTCCTGCCGTTGATTGGCGAACTGAACGTCCGTGATCAGAACATCAATGATCTGCGCCTGCGCGTGGCGGATTTGATGGCAGGCTCGGTTTACCGCGAACGCACGGATGGTGAGTTTATTCTGGTGTCCGTCGATGCCGATGAGGTTATTCTGGAAGTCGCCGAATATCGCCCCGTTTTCGTTGACGGGGCCGTCAATTCACCGGGCCAACAGTCTTTTCTTGTCGGTATGACAGCACGGCAAAGCATCGCAGCCGCCCGCGGGCTGACCACAGAAGTCCAGATCACCCCAAGCCAGTCCGAGGTCCGCAACCATCCACGCGTTCTGATGGCTGATCTGGTAGGCGTCTTGGCCGAAATGTCCGTCTATGAAGCCATTCTGGCCGGAACAGGCGAGATCGACTTTTCCGAAATTGAACGCCTGAATGCCCCGCAAGAGCTGATCAATAACGCGACCGAATTGGCCCGCAGCCAGCTGGCCACATCGGGCGATATTCTGGAAGAGGAACTCTCGTTTCTGGATAATAGCGTACTGGAGGCAGAGGCGCGGATCATCGCGGCCTTGCGTCATGAAGAAACGGTGACGGGTATTGTCGAAACCGAAGAAGCAGAAGTCACTCGTATCGAAGGGCTAGTGGCACGCAGGCTCGCCTCAAGCGAGCTTTTGACCCAGACTCGCCGTTTGTACCTGCAAGCTATTGATCGTCTGGGCAATGTACAGGCAGACCGGCTTCAGGCCGAGGCGGACAGGCGGCAACTGGTTCTTGAGCGCAATCAGGCGCTGCGCGAACGCGCTTTGGAAATACAGGCACGTTTGCAGGAACTGTCCCAGCAAGCCTCGCAATTGCGGGTCCGGATCGAGCTCAGCTCAGTTGGGCCCGTCACGCTGGATGCAGATCAGTCCGCCAGTGCGACGCCAAGCATCACAATATTCCGACAGATCGCCGGACAGGCACAGGAGATCGAAGCGCTGCCTGAAACGCCACTCTTTCCGGGGGATGTGGTGAATGTGCGCTTTCGCAACTGAGGGCCGCATCAAAAATCAGTATGCCGTGTAGAGCACGCAAGCTGATTGCAGAAAAGAAACGAACAAGGGCTGGTTGGCGCAACACCGGGTTTACACCCAAAAGCAACCGACTGGCCTAAAGGAGAAGGCTGATGGACGAAAAACGCGCACTCACCCCGCGCCCTGCCCGGCGGTTGAACCTGCCCGCGCAGATGAATTTCGAGCCTGCGACACCAGCAGGCGCGCCTGCACAAGCGCCTTTGTTTGATTTCAAATCCGTCTGGCGCATGTTTCGACGCCGCATCCTCTTGATTTTGTTTGTCACCGCCCTTTGCGCAGGTGCGACAGTATTTCTTCACAGCCTGATCCCGAACGCCTATTCGGCCAACACACGTATTCTGTTGGATGAGCAGAGCGTGAACCCCTTTGACGGCGATGAAGTCTTTGCCGAAATCGGCTTGTCCAACCCCGCCGTCGAAAGCCAAATGTTGGTGATGCGGTCGCCATTCCTGCTGTCACAGGTTGTCGAGCGGTTGGACCTAAGCAATGATGAAGAATTCATGGCAGTCCCGACAACGCCAATGCGTGACAGGTTGGCACAGTGGCGGGCTGACTTCCTTCCCGGATCGGTCAGCACCTACGAAAAGACAGATCCTGAACGGTTCCAACACGCCGTAGAGACGCTGCGCTCTAACCTTGATGTCAGCCGTAATGCACGCACGCTGGTTATTCAGCTTCGGTTCACGGCAACATCGCCGGAACTTGCGGCGGATATTGTCAACGCGGTTGCCGAAACCTACGTCGAAAGCCGTCTGGGCGTCCGGCAGGACACAGCGTTGCGCGCCGCCGAATGGTTTGACGAACGTATTGCAGAGCTGAACTTGCGGGCGATCGAAGTCGAACAGCAAATTCAGCGCCTGAGCAACGGAGAAGTTGAAGCGCTGGAAACATCACAATCCGTGGAAAGCCTGCAAAATGCACGTCAGGAACTCCAGAACGCGATGTCAAACAGGGCGCAAATTCAGACCGATGTACTTCGGTTACGTACCATTATCGCGAATGGGCGCGGTCTGCGCAGCGTTCCGTCTAATTTGATGTCGGATGACATGCGCTCACTCGCGGAGGAAGCCGATATTCTGCGTGATCAGCTCGCACAGATCGCCGACGAAACGCCCGAAGACACGGCGCAAATCACCGAAGTGACTGCCCAACTCGACGCGCTTGAAGCCTCCGGCGCTGATCTGCTTGCTGTCATGCTGGCAGAAGCCGAAGAACGGATCGTCGCTGCGGAAGCTGCAGAGTTTGAGGCACAAACCAGGTTTGCATCCGTGCGCGAGGCTGGCGGCATCGGCATCACCAACCGCAATGAGGTCGAGTTGCGCTCGCTGGAAGGCGAAGCGCGCGTTTATCGCCAGCTTTATGAAAGCTACCTTGAAAGCTATCTGCGCACCGTCCAGCAGCAAAGTTTTCCATCCACCGAAGCCACTATCATCCAAACAGCCGTTGAACCGGATAATGCGGATACCCCCGGCCTGACACGGCTGTTGGTGCTGGGCATCCTGGTTGGTCTGACCCTTGGGGCGTCGGGTGCTTTCATTCTGGAGGCATCGGACGGACGCATCCGCACGGCAGGGCAGCTGTCGCGCGCCGCACGCGCCCCGTTTCTTGGCGCTTTGCCAGAACGTTGGGATGATCTGTCAGAAGCTGCAGCGCGCGCCGACCAGTCGAAAGTACCTGTCATTCAGGTGGTCAAACGCATCCGCGAAACCCGGCAAGAAACGATTGCGCTGCCAGAAAATCTGGTATCGCTGATCCATAAATCACCACAGATGTACGCCGCCATCAGCCATCCTTTGTCCGCTTTCTCGGAAACGATCCGGCGCGTCAACGTCGAGGCTGACAACTTGCATGCGTCTATCGAACGTGATCACGGGCCTGCGACCAAAATCATCGGTTTCATTTCGGATCAAAAGAGCAAGGGGCGCAGTATTGCCGCTGTGAACTATGCCGAAATGCTCTCTGTTGGCGGCGGGTTAACCTTGTTGATCGACCTTGACTGGACAGGCCTGCATCTGACCGAAAGCATCGCACCGGCGGCGCAATGGGGTGCGGCCGAATTGGCCATGCGCAACTCTGCCACCCGGTCAGAACAGGCGTTCTGGTATGATGAGCGCACGTCGATGTATTTCCTACCGAACCGATCCACCGCAAAGGGGGCTGCGCTGGACCCACAAGCATTTGATCAGACCAAACTGAAAGAACTGATCGCTGCCCTGTCCATGAAGTTTGAAAACATCGTGATTGATCTATCGCCGATGGCCATTTCGTCCGATCCGGCAGCAATGTCAGACGTCGTGTCCGGGTTCGTTGCTGTCGCGGATTGGGGGCATACACGCTCCGCATCGCTTTCTGCTGAATTGCGGCGCGCCGCGATACATTCGCCCAAACTTTTCGGCACTGTCATCAACGGGGTGTCGATGAAAAAGCTTGCGGATTACGAAGCGGCAGGCTGACGCCAAGGTACGGTAAAGGAACACGGCCATGGCCATTACTGACCCGTTTGTATTGTTCGTTGGACCAACCAAATCCGGAACAACATGGATACAAGCCTATCTTAAAGCGCGTGGCGATATCGCGTTGCCCAACGGCATGAAAGAAACGTTCTTTTTCGACAAGGTCTATGATCAGGGGTTTGATTGGTACGCAGGGCTGTTCCCGCCCGATAAAGACACACGAATGCGGGCCGAAGTCGCACCATCCCTGTTTCACAAGCCCATCGTGTCCGAACGCGTGGCGCAACATCTGCCCAATGCCCAGATTATCTGCACGGTGCGTGACCCGTTTGATCGCGCCGTGTCGCATTACTTTCACTACCGGATGCGTGGCGCGCCGCAAATGTCGCTGCGTGAGATGGCGGATAAATATGCCGACGTGGTAGAAGCCGGGCTATTTTCACAACATGTAGCGCGCTGGGAAGCAGCCTTTGGCCCGGACAGCGTACATCTTTTACCCTACCAATTGATCAGGGACGATCCGGACGCGTTTTGCCGTCTGCTGTGCGATGCGTTGGACATACCGTTCAAACCACCTCGAAGCGACCTAATCAACAACAAGGTCAACGCCGCCCAGGTGCCGCGCAGTTTGCTGGCGGCACGGGTTGTGCAATCGGTGACGGCATTTTTCCGGCGGCGCAATGCCGGTGTGATCAAATCCATGCTCAAACGTCTACCCGTCAAACGTTGGGTGTATTCTGGCGGCGCAGACTTGACCGAAGAACGGCAAAGCATCAAAGCACAGTCCGCATCCTTGTCTGATAGCTTATCCGAGGATTGGAAAGCCTTCACCCAACGGCCGGATTTCCCTGCGCCGCGCGCCGACTAAGAGAATACATCCGCCGGTCCCGTACAAACCCCACAAGACCCCGTTTACCTTCGATTTCATTCCATCTAGGCAATTTGCATAAACAATCGCCGATGAAGAGGGTTTCGTGATGCAGGAATGGTGGCGCAGCGCTGTGATTTATCAGGTCTACCCCCGGTCCTATCAGGACAGCACGGGCAATGGGGTGGGCGATCTTGCGGGAATTACACAGCGGCTGGATCATATCGCAGAGCTTGGGGTGGACTGCATCTGGTTGTCACCGATCTTTACCTCGCCGCAGGCCGATATGGGGTATGATGTATCAGACTATCTGTCGGTGGATCCACTATTTGGCGATCTGGATGATCTTGACGCCCTCATTGCAGGCGCACATACGCGCAGGCTGAAGGTGATAGTCGATCAGGTCTTGTCGCACACATCTGACCAACACCTATGGTTCAAAGAATCTCGCACCAGCCGCGACAACGACAAGGCCGATTGGTACGTCTGGGCCGATCCTCTGCCTGATGGTTCACCCCCGACCAATTGGCACAGCCACTTTGGCGGTCCCGCGTGGGAGTTTGATGCGCAACGTGGACAATACTATCTGCACAATTTTCTTGCCGCACAGCCCGACCTGAACTTTCATAATCCCGATGTGGTCGAGGCGATCCTCGAGACCTGCAAATTCTGGCTGGATCGCGGGCTGGATGGGTTCCGTCTGGATACTGTGAACTACTATTTCCATGATCGGCAGTTGCGTTCGAACCCAGCAGCCCAAGCCAAACCGCAAGTGATGGCGACTGATCTCTATGGAATGCAGGACAATATCTATAACAAGACCCGGCCAGAGAATCTGGCGTTTCTTGAAAAACTACGCGCGCTGACAGATCAATACGATGATATCATGATGGTCGGTGAAGTTGGCGAGGTCGGCCGCCGCTCAATCAATATCATGGGCGATTACACAGCCGGTCAAAACCGGCTGCATATGGCGTACAGCTTTGCGATGCTCAGTTCTGATTTTAGCGCAGCACATTTCCGCGATTGTATCGAGGGCTTTCAAACCGGCGCACCCGACGGCCACCCCTACTGGTCTTTCAGCAATCATGATGTGATCCGCCAAGTCTCGCGTTGGGCCGATCACGCGGTTTCTGAGGACAGCATGGCCCGGCTGACCTGCGCGATGCTCATGGCCTTTGAAGGCACAATCGGGATTTATCAGGGCGAAGAGTTGGGGCAGACCGAAACGGAACTAGAGTTCGCTGAACTAACCGACCCACCCGCCATCCGCTTTTGGCCCGGTGTGAAAGGGCGCGATGGATGCCGCACGCCGATGGTCTGGGAACGGGATGCACCAAATGCGGGCTTTTCGACCGGAACGCCTTGGTTACCTGTAAAGCCCCCCCAAGCAGCGAAGGCGGTTAATCAACAGGGGGCGGGTAGCATCATGGCGCATTACAAAAAAATGATCGCCTACCGCAAAAACAGCCCCGTATTGACACAGGGCAAGACCACATTCTTCACATTGCCGGAACCACTGTTGGCTTTTACCAGAACCACCACCGACGCAACGCTCACCTGTATCTTCAACCTTTCAAAGGAACGGCAAACTGTCCCGCTGAAAGCTGCTGCCGACGTGGCTATCGGAGCAGCGGTGACGCTCACCGATGATACCCTGACACTGGACGGGAACGGATATGCTTATCTGTCACACGGCGCCGAGGCCCCGTTTTAGGGTCAGGTGATCACGTCAGGGGCTGTCCGGCCTGTAATTGCTTCCAGATCAGACAGCTGCAACGCCGCATCGCGCACATTGGCCAGCACCTTTTGCGCATCTTCTTGCAAGCGGTCATGGTCCGTTTCCAGTTGCTCAAGATAAAGTCGGATCGTGGCCCCCTGCGTTCCGGTCCCCGACAGGCGAAACACCGCCCGCGCGCCACCCTCAAAAACAACGCGAATACCCTGACCGTCCGACCGGGACCGATCCACGGGGTCAACGTAAGAAAACTCATCGGCCATTTCGACCTCAAGCGCACCAATACTGGCCCCTGCGAACATAGGCAGCTTTGATCGCAAGTCGTGCATCATCTCGGTCGCTTTGGCGCTGTCCACGGCTTCATAGTCAAAGCGTGCATAGTAGCACCGCCCATAGGTGGCCCAAAGATCGGCCATCAGCTCTGCCACGGATTTCTGCGTTTCGGCCAGAATATTCAGCCAGAGCAAAACCGCCCAAAGCCCGTCCTTCTCGCGCACATGGTCTGATCCAGTGCCTGCGCTTTCCTCACCACACAGCGTGACCTTGCCTGCATCCAGCAGATTGCCAAAGAACTTCCACCCGGTCGGTGTTTCAAAACATCCAAACCCAAGGCTCTCTGCGACACCGTCAACCGCACGCGATGTGGGCATTGACCTTGCGACACCTGCCAGACCGTCGCGGTAGCCGGGCGCCAAATGCGCATGTGCTGTCAAAAGGGCAAGGCTGTCAGAAGGCGTTACATAAGCACCGCGCCCCACGATCATATTACGGTCCCCGTCCCCGTCAGAGGCCGCGCCGAAATCAGGGGCATCGGCACCATACATCTTATCAATCAAGGCCTTTGCCCAAGTGGGATTGGGATCAGGGTGGCCCTTGCCAAAATCAGGGCTGGGTGTGCCATTGATCACGGTTCCTTTCGGCGCGCCTAATATCCCCTCAAGAATGGCATGGGCATAGGGGCCTGTAACCGCATGCATCGCATCAAAACACATCGTAAAACCACCCGCAAAGAGCGCACGGATCTTTTCGAAATCGACAATGGTTTCCATCAACGCAGCATAGTCGGCAACCGGGTCGACAATCTCGACATCCATGTCGGCAAGGGACTGCTGGCCAATCGTCTCCAGATCGAGGTCATCTGCCGTACACGTCCGGTAGTATTCAATGGTTTGGGTGCACTCAAAGATCTGGTCGGTCACGGCCTCTGGTGCGGGTCCGCCATTGGGGCCATTGTATTTCAAACCAAAATCAGCATCGGGGCCACCGGGGTTATGGCTGGCCGACAGGATCAACCCACCATCGGCCTGCCGCAGACGAATAAGATGAGACGCGGCAGGTGTGGACAGCAGACCACCCTGCCCCACAATGCATTTGGCCGCGCCATTTGCCGCCGCCATACGCAGGATGATCTGGATCGCGGTGTCGTTGAAAAAGCGGCCATCACCACCAACCACAAGCGTCTTTCCAGCAACCCCGCCGATACCGTTGAATGTCGATTGAACGTAGTTTTCAAGGAAATGGGGCGCGCGAAATACGGCCGTTTTCTTACGAAGACCGCTGGTCCCCGGTTTCTGGCCCGAAATTGGCGTGGTCTGCATTGTCTGCATCAACATAAGTCGTCCTTTCTAGTCGATCTTATCATCAAACGGATCAGGCCCGGATTACCAGACCTGATCGTCATTCCTGCAAGCCAAAGCAGAAAGAGGCCGACGGTTTGTGACAGGCACGGTCTTGGCGGTTCTGTGAGGTGATATGCCACCACGATACCTTGCGCGATTTTGTAAGTGCCTCGCCTTCTTTAATCGGATACTCAAGCCACCAGAAACACATGAGTTAAGGAAGCCATCATGTCAGCGCTGCACCAGAATTACATTGCCGGTGAGTGGGTGTCGGGCACATCCGATATCGAAAACCGCAACCCCTCTGACCTGACCGACGTGATCGGCATGTTCGCCCAAGCCAGCGCCGATCAGTTGGACGCAGCCTTGGATAAAGCCAAGACAGCACAGGCCGAATGGGCCGCTTATGGCATGGAGCGTAAGCAAGCCGTGTTGATGGCAATCGGCAATGAATTGATGGCGCGGGCCGAAGAATTGGGAACGCTACTGAGCCGGGAAGAAGGCAAACCTTTTGCCGAAGGTAAAGGCGAAGTGTATCGCGCGGGCCAGTTTTTTACTTACTATGCCGCAGAATGCCTGCGCCAGTTAGGCGAAAATGCGGATTCCGTCCGGGATGGAGTAGAGATTGATGTACGCCGCGAGGCTGTTGGCGTGGTCGCAGTCATTTCGCCGTGGAATTTCCCAACGGCGACCGCATCTTGGAAAATCGCTCCGGCCCTTTGCTATGGCAATGCCGTCGTTTGGAAGCCCGCGAATATCACGCCTGCCTCTGCCGTAGCGCTGACCGAGATTATTGCGCGGCAAGACATTCCCAAAGGACTGTTCAGCCTTGTGATGGGATCGGGCCGTGATATCGGCCAGCGTTTGGTAGAAAGCCCGAAGGTGAATGCGATTTCCTTTACGGGCTCAGTGCCTGTCGGCAAGGGTATTGCTGCCGCCGCCATCCAGAACCTGACCAAAGTGCAGATGGAAATGGGATCGAAAAACGCGCTGGCCGTAATGGACGACGCTGACCTTGATCTGGCAGTGACTTTAGCGCTTGGGGGTGCTTTTGGCGGGACCGGGCAAAAATGTACGGCCTCTTCCCGGTTGATTGTGCATAACGCAGTACATGACGCTTTTGTTGAGAAACTGGTTGCTGGCACGCAGGCAATGAAGGTCGGGCACGCGCTGGAAACAGGCACACAGATGGGTCCAGTCGTCAGCGAACAACAACTAAGCGAGAACCTTGCTTACGTTGATCTGGGCAAGACGGAGGGTGCAGAGCTTGCATGTGGCGGTGCCCGGATCGAAATGCCACATGACGGCTATTACATGTCCCCCGGCGTCTTTTTAAATTCTACCAACGATATGCACATCAACCGCGAAGAGATGTTCGCGCCGCTCACCTCTGTTATAAAGGTAGGCAATTATGATGAGGCGCTGGCCACCGTCAATGACACTAATTTCGGGCTGACATCCGGTATTGTGACCCAAAGCCTCGCCCGTGCTACGCATTTCCGCCGCAATGCGTGCACAGGTGTTGTGACAGTAAACCTGCCGACCGCTGGCACCGATTATCACGTACCATTTGGGGGCCGTGGCGACAGCTCTTACGGCCCACGTGAGCAAGGTAAGGCTGCGGCGGAATTCTATACCACCGTCAAGACCGCCTACATCAGTGCTGGAAAGCCGCTCTGATGGCGCGCGTTCCGCGCATTGATAATCTGCAATACGCCAATTGGTCGGAAAAGATATTCCGACAGATGCGCGAGGGCGGGGTCGATGCGGTACATGTCACCATCGCCTATCACGAGAATTTTCGCGAAACGGTGTTGAACTTTGAGCAGTGGAACAGCTGGTTTGAGCAGTATCCTGATCTGATCATGAAAGGGCAGTGGGCGTCTGATGTGGACCGCGCACAGCAGACCGGGCGCACGGCCATCTTCTTTGGCTTCCAGAACCCCAGCCCGATTGAAGATGACATCGGGTTGGTCGAGATCGTTCATACGCTTGGCGCACGCTTCATGCAGCTAACCTACAACAACCAATCGCTTCTTGCGACGGGCTGCTACGAAGCCAAGGACACCGGCATCACACGCATGGGCAAGCAAGTGATCAAGGAAATGAACCGTGTTGGGCTGGTCGTGGATATGAGCCATTCTGCGGATCGTTCGACCATTGAGGCGGCTGATCTATCTGAACGCCCCATCGCGATCACGCATGCCAATCCCTACGAATGGTCCCCTGCCCTGCGGAATAAGAAGGATGATGTGATCCGGGCCGTGACAGAAAACGGCGGGATGCTGGGCTTTTCGATCTATCCGCATCATCTGAAAGATAAATCCGACTGCACGCTGGAAAGTTTTTGCGAGATGATTGCGCGTACGGCGGAGAAGTTTGGCGTAGAACATCTGGGGATCGGCACAGACCTGTGCCAGGATCAACCAGACAGCATCGTTGAATGGATGCGTGTAGGCCGTTGGAGCAAAGAGATCGATTATGGCGAAGGCTCAGCCGCCGCACCGGGCTTTCCGCCGATGCCGAGCTGGTTCAACGACAACAAGGACTTTGGGAATATCGAAGCTGGGCTGAAAGCCACCGGACTTTCCGATGATGAGGTGGCCGGGATCATGGGTGGCAACTGGCACCGCTTTTACGGCGACAACTTCGGCCCTCAGTGATGCAGCGCCGCGACCGTTTTGAGCACGGAGAAACCGTAGAGCGCCTCAAATCCCTTTTCGCGACCGTGACCTGATAGTCCGGTCCCACCAAAGGGCAGCTCTACCCCGCCGCCAGCACCATAGTTGTTGATAAACACCTGCCCTGCCCGTAACGCCCGCGCCATGCGCATCTGCCGTGCGCCGTTTTCCGACCAGCAAGAGGCAACAAGGCCAAAGTCGGTTCCGTTTGCGATCGCGATAGCTTCAGCCTCATCATCGAAGGGGATGATGACCTGCACGGGGCCAAATATTTCGTCTTGGGCCAATATGTGATTGGGAGAGACATCAGCAAAAAGCGTCGGCGCGACATAGGCACCGCCATCGGGTGCATCTCCAATGATTTGGCCCTGCGCCGCAATGGTAAGATCACCCCCTTTTGCAAGGAAGTTTTCGACGATTTCTTTTTGTCTGTGCGATACAAGTGGTCCCACATCCAAGTCAGACAGCGCTGGTCCGGTTTGCAGCGACTGATAGCGGTCAATCATGGCATCGACGACCTGATCATACACACTGTGTTGCACAAGAATGCGCGACGAGGCCGAACAGGTCTGTCCAGCATTCTGAATGCCCGCGTTCACAAGGAACGGCAAAGCAGCCTCAACATTTGCATCATCAAAGACAACCTGCGGAGACTTACCGCCCAATTCCAGTGTCACCGGCACGACATTTGCACCTGCCGTTTGTTGGATTAGCTTGCCCACGCCAACCGAGCCTGTGAAGGAGATATGATGCACAGCTTTATGCGTCGAGAGCGCAGCACCGGCTTCTGCCCCTAGTCCCGGCACGACATTCAACGCGCCATCGGGCAGCCCAGCGGTCCGCGCAATTTCGGCAAAGGCGAGCGCTGTCAGACACGCTTCCTCAGCAGGTTTCAGCACGCAGGCATTACCCATCGCCAAGGCCGCACCTACCGAACGCCCAATGATCTGCATGGGGTAATTCCACGGGATGATGTGCCCGGTCACCCCATGCGGTTCGCGCAGGGTATAGACGGTATAGCCATCAAGGTAAGGAATGGTTTCGCCATGAACCTTGTCAGCGGCGCCGCCGTAGAACTCCATATAGCGGGCCAGTGCCAGCACATCCGCGCGCGCTTGTTTGAGGGGTTTACCGACGTCCATCGCCTCTAGTCTGGCAAGTTCATCAATGTTTTTGAGAACGGCGCGGCCGATCTTGGACAGCATCCGCCCGCGTTCCGCAGCAGTTGCCTTGCCCCACTCACCCGCGAGCGCCGCTTCGGCTGCCAAGACCGCCGCATCAATATCGTCGGCACCACCCCGCGCGATATGGCATAGGGTGCTGCCATCTGATGGGTTCGTCAGAGACAGCGTTTTCCCCGAAAGTGGTGCGCGCCAAGCCCCTGCAATGAAGCAGTTGTCTGGGTCGATGTTCAGCGGGCGGATCAGCATGGCCTATGTCAGTTCCCATAGGCCACCGAGGGCAGCCATGTGACCAACCACGGAAACTCAAACACGATGAAAAGCCCAAGGATTTGTAGCAATACAAACGGGATAACGCCTTTGTAGATGTCGCCGATGGTCACACCGGGCGGGCAGACGCCTTTGAGATAAAACAGCGCAAAACCGACCGGCGGGGTGAGGAACGAGGTTTGTAACGTGACCGCCACCAAGATCGCGAACCACGTTATGACCGGTGCTGCCACCTGTCCATAGTCGGGAATATCGCCTTCGATCCCCAGCCCCTGAATGATCGGCAGCATCAATGGCATAATGATGATCGTGATCTCAATCCAATCTAGCAGGAAGCCTAGCAGGAAGACGATAAACAGGATGAACAGGATGATCGCGTAAGGGTCCTCGAAGACCGAAAGAACCAAACCTTCAATGATCTCATCCCCGCCATAACGCCGCAGAATGAAGGCAAAGAAGTTTGCGGCAAGAAAGATGCCGACGATGTAACCAGAGGTGTTCAATGTGGAACGGCTGACCTCACGCAGAACCTTCATATTCAGACGCCCGTTTGCCATCGCAAGGAAAGTTGCACCCAAGGCACCCAGACCGGATGCTTCGGTCGGCGTGGCAATACCGGCAAAGATCGACCCAAGCACCAATAAGATCAGGATCATCGGCGGGATGACGGCCAACAGTACCTCTTTGATAACCTGCCAACCGACTTCCTCGGTTTTTTCTGGGACGGGCATCGCATCTGGCCTGATCAGGCCGTAGATCACGATGAAGGTGATATAAAGCGCGCCAAGGATCAGACCGGGGAACAACGCGCCCATGAAAAGATCACCAAGGCTGATCGCCAGTTGATCAGACATGATCACCAACATAATGGACGGTGGGATCAGGATGCCCAGCGTACCCGCGGATGCGATCGTGCCTGTTGCAATTGGTTTAGAGTAGTTCTGCGCCATCATTGCAGGCAAAGCCATCACACCCAGAAGCGTAACAGAAGCCCCTATCACGCCGGTTGAGGCGGCAAGGATGATCCCGATCAGCAAGACTGTCAGCGACAAACCACCGCGCAGGCTACCGAACAGCTTTTGCATGGAACGCATCATGCGCTGCGCAACGCCGGATTGATCCAACATCAGGCCCATAAAGATAAACATCGGCAAGGCGACAAGAACCGGGTTCTTCACCGTGCTCCCAAAAATACGCCCCGACAGCGCGCCAAGGCGCTGATAGTCGATGCCCGTCCGGTCAAATTCGATGATGTCGCGGAAATAGCTGCGATAAGGGTCGAGGAAAACCTCGGCGATCACAACGAAGACGAGACTGACACCCACCAGCGCCATTGCCACCGGAATGCCGCGGAACAGCATCCAGATGAACGTCAGGAACATGACGATGACCGCTATTTCGTTCAGGGTCAGGAATTGTCCGATAAATGACAGCATGGATCAGCCCCCCGTCTTACGTGAGGAATCCATGGCGCGCAGGACAAGGATGAGAATGGGTGTGATGATCAATGCAGCTATCACGGTGTAAGTGATCTCGTAGTTGCCAAACTCCAGCTCGCCAAAGGCCGGCCCGCGCGAGATATCGCGGCTGGTTGCGCCTTCTTCTGCCAAGAGCGACATCACACCGTAGAGGCCATAATAAATAGCTAGGTTGATCAGCAGAAAGGTGGCTGGAAATGCGCCCCACATTTGACGCCAAAACTTGGGTGGGTGCAGGCGCTTAATGTTGCGAACAATCGCTGACCAGCAGGCAATGCCGATAAAGACAAAGGCTGCATTCATAAAGACTTTCAATATCCATAGGTTATGCAGACCGTTGGGGCTGTCAGAGCCTTCGTCGGCACGAACAGAGCTAAGCGCATAGTCATAAGTCACATCCCAGGACAAGATGATAAAGGGCAAGAACAGCCAGCCGATCGCAAAGATGTTAATCCGCGTCTTCTTCTCGGAAGGGAACCCATCGTAAAGAATATCAACCCGCACATGGCTGTCCGTGGTGACCGCATAGCCCACGCCCATCAAAACAGCCGCGCCGTAAAGCCACCACTGGAGGTCATCAAGCCATGCCTGATTCATACCAGAGTTGCGCAAGATTACCTGCGCGGTGATTGCCAACATCAATATCGGGAACAGCCATGCGGCAATGTTCGACAAAAAGACGACAAACCTGTCACCGCGATTATGTTCCGCGCGCCCCACCTCGCCGGGGTCTGATACGGCAACAAGTTCTTCTGGTGATTCCATGACACTTGGTCCCTTTGATGGCCTGTATAACGCCGCGAAAGAGGCGGACCCAGAGGCCGCCCCTTTGCTGATTTTACATCAACGGATAATTAGTCCCGTGGACGTGGCAGATAGATGTTGTTGGACCACGTCTTATAGCCTTCACGGAACTCTTGCAGGTCGTCCCATACCAGCTTGAAGTACTCGTCTTCTGCTGCCAGTTCGGCCGCAACTTCGTTCCATGTGGATTCGAATGTTTCAAGCATCTCGATCGGCCATTGTCGGATCGTCACGCCGTTCTCGTTTACATTCGCCTCCATCGCAGCAAAGTTCTTGGCTTCACCTTCGGCATAGTTGGTTGTGATATTGGCCAAGCAGGCGACTTCGATCTGGTTCTGCGAAAACTCATCCAGATCATCCCAGCGGTCCTTGTTGATCAAAAGCTCAAACATGGTCGCAGGCTGGTGCCAGCCGGGGAAGTAGTTGTTCGACGCGATGTTATAAAAACCCAGACGCTGGTCGATCAGCGGCATTGAGAATTCGGTCGCATCAATCGCGCCACGCTCTAGTGCCGGGAAGATGTCGCCAGCCGCCAGAAGCGATGTGGATACACCCAGACGCTGCATCACTTCGGCACCCAGACCAAAGAAACGCATGTTCAGACCTTCAAGGTCGGCCACGCTTTCAATCGGCTCTTTGAACCAACCGGAGGTTTCCGGTGCGATGATGCCGCAAGGCATAACTTTCACATTGTAGCCATTCTCGTCATACATGCGCTGGAACAGCTCAGCGCCGTCATCGTAAAGCATCCATGCAAGGAATTCGCCAGCCTCGGGACCAAATGGCACAGCGGCAAAGAGCGAGGCAGATGTTATCTTGCCCTGCCAGTAGCCAGATGTTGTATATGCGGCGTCAACAGACCCGTTCGAAACAGCATCCAAAGCTTCAAGCGTTGGCACCAGTTCACCCGGATCAAAGTGCTCGAACTCGACCTCCGTTGAGATGCTGTTGATCTTCTCAACAAAGTCGACACCAGCCGTACCAAGGATCGGCAAGTTGCGCGAGAATGCTGACGTCATCTCCAGCACTTCTTGGGCTTGCGCAGCGCTCCCAGTCGCCATCGCAGCGGCAACACCTATAGCCATTACTTTTTTCATCGTATTCCTCCCAGTTTATTGACCCTGCAAAAGGGCTTAACGGTCATTGTTACAATAGGGCGGGATATGACCAGCAAACCGCCCACTTTTGCCCTGAGGCAATCCCCCAGAACGATACGATTGGGTGCGCCTGTGACTCTAGCTTTCCATCAAAGGGCCAAGACCAATCACAAAAGGCGCCTCCCAACACCATTCGGATTTTTCGGTCCTGACCATCCCCCACCGCAACATGAACCATTACTATTGACGACTTTTTCCGCTGTGTAAGCAAGATTTCCATAGATTTTATTCAGAAAATCTTATTGAGTATTAAGAAATTACGATCAATTGATCAACTCAGCCAAATGACGAGGCAGCGCATGTCGGACATTAACCTCAAGCTGCTGCAATCATTTCTACTTGTTGCCGAGTTCGGCAGCTTCCGCCGCGCAGCAGAGGCCGCAAGACGCTCGACCGCTGCAATCAGCATGCAAATCAAAGAGTTAGAGGATCAGGTTGGCATGCGTCTTTTCGTGAGGCAGAGCAAGACTGTCAGCATGACGCCCAATGGCCGCCTGCTTTACGAAAAGACAGCCCGCGCCATGCGTGACATCAATGATGGGTTTCAGTCTTTGGCAGATGTCGCCACGATGAGGCAGTCAACGGTGACCATTGCTTGTGCTGCGACCTTGGCACCCAAGCGTGTTGGGGGCGTGTTGACAACCTTTCGACGCCGTTTTCCCGACAGCAGCGTCCGTCTGATTGAGGCACCACCGGCTGCGGCACTGGAAATTCTGCAACGTCAGGTCGCCGAATTCTACGTCGGGCCGTCCGTGTCGAACCTAAAGACCTTCACTTTTGAAAAACTGACTGATGAGCCACTGCTGGCCTGTATTCCGCCAGAATTTGACCAAGGCCAGCATGTGATCAGCTTTGAAGATCTGGGCGACGCCCCGATCATTCTACTTGATCGCTCAACCGCGATCCGCACCTTGATTGACGATATCCTGCGCGGCAAGGACCTGACCTTAAACGTCGCGTATGAACTGCAAAACGCCTTTACCGCGCTCAGCTTTGCCTCCGCAGGTTTGGGTATCGCTATGCTGCCCTCAATCGCCATTGAGATGGCAGGTTTCAAAGGCTTTCGCGTTATACCTTTCAAAGAACCCGAGGCAGCGCGCGCTATCGGCATTATCGCTGAGAAGGGTTACGTGCAGCACAACTATTCGGAACAACTCATGCGACTGATCCGTGCGGCGTTTGCTGCACCACCAGCAATATGAAAGATCGAAATGATATCAGTGCGATGGTGCCCGCGGCCGGACTCGAACCGGCACGGCCTTACGGCCAAGAGATTTTAAGTCTCCAGTGTCTACCATTCCACCACGCGGGCACGCGACCATTCCTATGCGCCCCGACGCGGGTGAGCAAGCAGTGATCAGAGGTCAGTGCCCATTGGTTCGGTCAGAAGTGCCCGTTCCTGCAGCCAAGGGTTCATCTGGACAGCAGCGCGCAATACCACTTGTGCTTCCTCATTGCGTCCCAAACCCATAAGCGTGAGCGCCTTGCCCGACAAGGCAGCGATATGATTTGGCACGATCTCAAGCGTGCGATCAAGATCAACAAGTGCGGCCTCGAAATTTTGGCTAAGGTAGTTCGCAAAGGCACGCTGATTATATCCTTCCGCATAGTTGGGGCAGTAGGCCACCAAACGACTAAGCACATCGCGCGCGCTCAGAAAATCATAACTCGCCCGGCGCGACATGCCTTCATCCAGCATCGCCTGAGCGATTTCATCGGGGGCATCTGTCCAGATTTCCCACAACTCTTGTGTTAGCACACGTGCTTCACCCTCACCGCGTGCGTCACCAAGTGCCACAACGATTTCAGCCGTACGCGCACTATGGTCCCTGCCCGCCGGACAGGTTTCAGCGAATGCCGGTGCGGCCAGCAAACAAAGCGGTAATATCCATTTCATATCGGGATAGTTGCGATGGCAGGCCTTTGGGTCAAGTCAACTCCCCGTGCCCGGCGCGATGGGCGCGACCCCTTCTTCCTTCACCGCTTGCATGGCTACGGACGTAGACGTATGCGCGACATGTGGCAAAGTCGATATTTTCTCAGCCAGAACAGCGCGATACCCCGGCATGCCCGCAGTGCGTACCTTCAACAAATAGTCAAAGGCACCCGCGATCAAATGACACTGCTCTATTTCTGGCACGAGCAGCACCGCATCGTTGAAGGCTGCCAAAGCACGTTCGCGGGTATCCGATAGCTTGACCTCAACAAAGGCCACGTGATCACGCCCCAGACGGATTGGGTCATAAAGTGCGCGGTACCCGCGGATGACACCCTGATCCTCAAGCCGCTTTAACCGTGCCTGCGTCGGTGATTTTGACAGGCCAATGCGCCGGGCCAGCTCTGTGACGCTGATCCGCCCTTCAACCGCAAGAATATCGAGAATCTTGCGATCAAAACCGTCCAGATCAGAAAGCGTTTCGACCATAAAATACCTCATTAATAAGTCAAATTGACTTTCAGAATGGCATAATGCGGTCAGACTGGCCAACGATAATCCTGTAGTATGGGCGAAACTATTGGAGTTGCCTGCCATGCCTCGCGATCACAGTTCAGATTTACACCACCGGATTGATCAATCCATGTATATGAATGAAGCCACCGCCGTAGAGGCGCTTGTTTCGGCGGCCAAGCTGACGGAAGACGACCGCGCGCGCATCTCGGACCGTGCTGCTGATCTTGTCACCCAAATCCGTAACAGTTCTGACCCCGGCCTGATGGAGGTGTTTCTGGCCGAATATGGCCTGTCCACTGACGAAGGTATTGCCCTGATGTGTCTGGCCGAGGCCCTGTTGCGTGTGCCAGACGCAGAAACCATGGATGAGCTGATCGAGGATAAGATCGCTCCTTCTGATTGGGGCAAGCATCTGGGGCATTCAGCCTCATCCTTGGTCAATGCCTCAACCTGGGCGCTGATGCTGACGGGCCGTGTGCTGGATGATGAACAACAGGGGTTAACCCGCCATCTGCGCAGTGCTGTTAAGCGTCTGGGTGAGCCGGTTATCCGTACCGCCGTCGCCCGCGCCATGCGCGAAATGGGTCGTCAGTTTGTACTGGGCGAGGATATTGGCAAGGCGATGAAACGGGCTGAGGGCATGCAGGCGAAAGGGTTTACCTACAGCTATGATATGTTGGGCGAAGCGGCCCGTACGGATGCGGATGCAAAAGGCTATCATCTGGCCTATTCCCGCGCGATCAGCGCCATTGCTGAACATTGCACCCATGGCAGCGTCGCCGAAAATCCCGGTATCTCGGTCAAATTATCGGCCCTGCACCCCCGCTATGAGGTCGCGCAAGAGGCGCGCGTGATGGAGGAACTGGTGCCCCGCGCACGTGCACTGGCGTTACTGGCCAAGTCAGCGGGTATGGGTTTCAACATTGACGCCGAAGAGGCTGACCGGCTCTCGCTATCGCTCGATGTCATCGAGGCGGTGCTGTCCGAACCAGCGCTTGCCGGTTGGGACGGGTTTGGCATTGTTGTGCAAGCCTACGGCCAGCGCGCCCCGTTGGTTATCGACTGTTTACATGACATGGCCACGCGCCTGGACCGTAAGATCATGGTCCGCCTTGTAAAAGGCGCCTATTGGGATGCCGAGATCAAACGCGCACAGGTCGAGGGTATCGACGGCTTCCCGGTGTTCACAGCCAAGCAACACACTGACATCAGCTACATCAGCAATGCGCGTAAATTGCTGGGCATGACGGATCGGATTTATCCACAATTCGCCACACATAACGCCCACACTGTCGCTGCTGTTCTGGATATTGCCGACCAGCTGGGGCGCGGTCCGGACGATTTCGAATTCCAGCGGCTGCACGGAATGGGCGAAACGCTGCACTCCATTGTTCTGAAATCCGAAAAAACACGTTGCCGCATTTACGCACCCGTCGGCGCCCACGAAGACCTACTGGCCTATTTGGTACGTAGGCTGCTAGAGAATGGCGCAAACTCCAGCTTTGTAAACCAGATCGTTGATGAGGATGTGCCACCGCAGGTCGTCGCCGCCTGCCCGTTCGAGGCCATCGGCCAAGGTCCTGACCTACAAACCGGTTCGAACCTGTTTCAGCCGGAGCGCGTGAACTCTGAAGGCTGGGATCTGACGCATGCCCCTACGCTTGCGGACATTTCAAAAGGCCGAAGTCCCTTTCAAACCGCCGAATGGACCGCTGCTCCTGTCCTTTCATCTTGGCCAGAAAACTCCCGCCGGAGACTCCAAGACCCGATCCTGATCACCAATCCGGCGAAACCGGGCGACACAGTGGGTCAGGTACAAAACGCATCATCGGAAGATACTACCGCCGCAATTGACAACGCTGCCCTCTGGGCCGCTGACGTTAAGACCCGCGCCGCCATACTCAACGCCGCAGCAGACGCCTATGAGGCGCATGCGCACGAACTCTTTGCAATCCTGACCCGCGAAGCGGGCAAATGTATGCCCGACGCCATCGCCGAATTACGCGAGGCCGTTGATTTCCTGCGCTACTATGCCGCCCGTGCCAATGCTGACCACAGGGCGCGCGGCATCTGGACCTGTATCAGCCCTTGGAACTTTCCGCTGGCTATCTTCACCGGCCAGATCGCGGCTGCACTCGCTGCCGGAAACGCCGTTATTGCCAAACCAGCCGAACAGACGCCGCTGATCGCTACACGCGCCGTCGCTTTGCTGCACCAAGCAGGCGTTCCGGCAAGCGCGCTACAACTGTTGCCTGGTGGCGGTGCGGTCGGTGCATCCCTTACGGCGGACTCTCGGATCAATGGGGTGGCCTTTACCGGATCGACTGCGACTGCGCTGAAGATTCGGGCCAGTATGGCCGTGCATTGCGTACCCGGCACACCTTTGATCGCCGAAACCGGCGGGCTGAACGCCATGATTGTGGACAGTACCGCCCTGCCCGAACATGCGGTACGCGACATTATCAATGGTGCGTTCCGGTCTGCAGGCCAGCGCTGCTCGGCCTTGCGGTGCCTGTATGTGCAGGAAGATATTGCTGACAATTTGCTGATAATGCTCAAAGGTGCGATGGACGAATTGCATGTCGGTGACCCTTGGCATCTTTCAACAGATGTGGGTCCGGTGATTGATCAGCAAGCCCATAACGGCATCGCGGATCACATCGAAACAACCAGAAACAAAGGCCGGATCATCCATCAGATTGCGGCACCCGCTGCCGGACACTTCATTCGACCGACCGCTATTCGCGTTTCCGGCATTGAAGAGATGACAAAAGAAATCTTTGGCCCGGTTTTGCATGTCGCGACCTTCAAGGCCTCAGCATTGGACGACGTGATCACGTCCATCAACGCTACCGGATATGGCCTGACATTCGGTCTGCACACGCGCATTGATGATCGCGTCCAAACAATTGTTGAGAAAGTGCAGGCAGGCAATATCTACGTTAACCGCGACCAGATTGGTGCGGTCGTCGGCAGCCAGCCGTTTGGCGGCGAAGGCCTGTCAGGGACGGGTCCCAAAGCGGGTGGCCCGCATTACCTGCCGCGTTTCACAGCACAGCCAGCCCCGCAGACAGATTGCTTCTGGGCCAGTGCAGCGGACGTCAAAGCGCTAAACAAGCGGCTTGCAGAAGCCCATGCACCAGCCGCCACGACACCCGTTGACTTGCCCGGCCCAACCGGAGAGTCGAACCGTCATAGCACCCACCCACGCGGTCCCATTTTGTGTATGGGTCCAGGCGCCAAAGCGGCACAAGATCAGCTGGCCGCAGTGAAATCGATTGGCGGGATCGCCATCAGCACAGAAGGCGACCTTTCCCCTGCGCAGTTGGTCAACATCGCTTCACTTGGCGGGGTAATCTGGTGGGGTAGTCATGAGGTAGGTCGCGCGATTGAAGACGCCCTTAGCCAGCGTGATGGTCCCATAACTGCATTGATCACCGGCATGCCTGATGCGGCCCACGTCCTGTATGAGCGCCATGTCTGCATCGACACCACCGCAGCAGGCGGAAATGCTGCACTGCTGGCTCAGGTCGCAGGACCAGCTTTGACTTGACCCTTGGCCTTGGTTCGGGGACGGTCGCGGCATGTTTCCGATCCGCGACCATAACCCCTCTGAACGCACGCCCTTTGTGACGCTGACACTGATCGCGATCAATGTGGTCGTGTTTCTGGCAGGGCTGGCGTTGTTTCAGGACGAACGTGCCCTGTCGCAGCTTTATTACGACTATGCGCTTTTGCCCGCGCGCCTGTCGAACGGCGAGAATTACACCGCGCTGGTCACATCGATTTTCCTGCACGGCGGCTTCATGCACCTTGCAGGCAACATGTTGTTTTTGTGGATATTCGGAGACAACCTTGAGGATGAGATGGGACACATCCCCTTTCTTATCTTCTATCTGGCCTGCGGGATCGGTGCATCACTGGCGCAATTTGCGTTCGACCCATTGTCGAACATTCCAACAGTCGGAGCCTCTGGCGCGATTGCAGGGGTGATGGGCGGCTATCTGTTGCTTTTTCCCAAAGCCCGCGTCGACATATTTGTCTTCTTTGTTGTCTTCTTCCGCATCTTCCCTATCCCGGCGTGGATCATGCTGGGGCTATGGTTCGCCTTGCAGCTGTTCAACGGGATCAACGTGGATACATCAAGCGGAGGTGTGGCTTATTGGGCGCATGCGGGCGGCTTTGTGATCGGATTGATCCTGACCCTGCCTCTCTGGTTCAAGCTGGGTGGCGGGTTGTTCTGGCGGCAAACACACGGGCACCCGCCCCATCCAGAGGCCGCCTATGGCCGCAGCAGCATTCCGAAGGTCCGGCGCTAGGTTTGGCGGATAATCTTGGCGAAGGTTTCAAAGATAGGCTCGTTGGCGCAGATCAGATGACCATCGGCTAAAATGTCGCCGTCTGGATGCAAAGGCTCTAAAATGCCACCAGCTTCGCGGACGATCACAATACCAGCGGCAATGTCCCAAGCGTGCAAGCCGCGCTCCCAAAACCCGTCGTAGCGGCCTGCGGCAACATATGCCAGATCAAGGGCGGCGGCCCCATAACGGCGCACACCAGCACAGCTAGGCAGCAAGCGGGCATGGTCCTGAAGCGATGCAGGCAGATCAGCCCTGCCACCAAACGGTATGCCCGTTGCAAAGATGCTTTCGATCATACGATGACGTCCTGACACACGCATCCGGCTTTCGTTCATCCAGGCGCCAGACCCTTTTTCTGCATAGAACATCTCATCCTTGACCGGATCATAGATGACCCCCGCAACGATCTGCCCCTTATGCTCCAATGCGATTGAGACAGCCCAATGCGGCAAGCCATGCAGAAAGTTCGTGGTGCCATCAAGCGGGTCAACAATCCAGCGGCGGGTTGGGTCGTCTCCCTCAATCTCGCTACCCTCTTCGCCAAGGAACCCGTAGGTAGGACGCGCATGCATCAACTCTTCCTTGATCAGCGCTTCGGCGGCCTTGTCGGCACGACTGACAAAATCACCCGGACCTTTTGCACTGACTTGCAGGTTTTCAACCTCACCAAAGTCCTTGAGCAACCCGCGCCCCGCCTTGCGGGCGGTTTTCATCATCACGTTCAGGTTTGCGCTGCCGGCCATCTGCTTGATCCTTGGTTCGGGGATTAAGCGGGGCGTATAGGCCCAAGCGCTGTGCGGAACAAGAGGCAACGGAATCTTAACCATGCAACGGGTTTTCTGCCGCTTTTAACCAGTTGTTTGCAGGCTGTGTCCATACCATCGGCCAGAGGCAGAAAAGACGGCATGCAACAGAAACAAATAGATCACTTCCTGCATCAAACGCAGATCGCCGGGCATATCTCTGGTCGCGATGTACCCAAGCGTGTGGCATCGGCACTTTTGATGGTAGGGGTCTGCTATATTGCCGGTTTCGGCCTTCAAGGTGTCATTGCAGGCTTATTCATCTTTGTAGCCGAGGTTTTGGCCTATCCGCTGAATAAACGCGCGTCGCAGTTTGAAAAGCGGTTAAACCTGCGTACCGCCATCGCTGTCTTCGGCGTGAACTGGGCCGCCATGTTCCCGTTTCTGAGTTTCGCAGTGATCTTAGCTCAAAGCGATATGCTCCCCTTCGTTCTTGCGGCCTATCTTTGGGTTTTTGGGATATACGTTCACGTCAGTAACACATTCGGCCTTCTTCCAGCCTATAACTGGAGCCAGATGACCGTCGCTTTCGGGACAATATTCTTCATGCTTTGGGGGCTGTCGCAAAACCCCGCATTTGAGGCACGCCCGCTTTATTGGCTCCTGACGGCTGTTCTGACCACCGTCTATGTCGTGAACACATTTGATACGATGAACCTGCAAAAGGATACGCATCAGGCACTTGAACGGGCCCGACAAGAAGCCAACGCCCGGCTGGATGATCTTGAACGGTTGTCGCGCAGTGACAGCCTGACCGGGCTCATGAACCGGCGTGCCTTTGACGAAGTTGTGCAAAGCATGATGCACCAACATGCGAACAAACAGGGGGTCACTGTCTTTTTGATTGATCTTGATGGGTTCAAACCGATCAATGACAGCTATGGTCACGAGGCCGGTGACGCCGTTCTGCGGGCTATTGCATCGCGGCTTGAAGCCGTCGCACATCGCGGTGACCGGGTCGCGCGTGTGGGTGGCGATGAATTCGCGGTTTTATCGGCGAACGTGACCTCCGTGAAAGAAGCGCGCAAACTTGCGCAAGAGATCATCGCGACGCTGAGTGAAACAATACCTTTTGAGCAAAAGAAACTTGATGTCGGGATCAGCGTCGGGATCGCCCGGCAAGGGCCCGATGCCAGCACACCACCTGCGCTGCTGTCTGGTGCCGATCAAGCGATGTATCTGGCAAAACAGGATCCTGATACGCATCTCAAAATCTACGACAAAAGCGCTTTCCCCGTACGCCCAACCTTAGAAGATCGGCGCATTCTTATCGAAGCAATGGAAAGCGGGCAGATCATTCCGCATTACCAACCCAAAGTGCGTATCGATACCGGCCAGATTGTTGGGTTTGAGGCACTATCACGCTGGGAACACCCCACGCGGGGCACATTGTCGCCATCCCACTTCCTGCCGATGATCAATGAGTTGGCTCTGCAAGGGACATTCATGGCGCATACAGCCAAACTTGTATTGAAAGATATTGCAAAGCTGGTCGACGATGGGCTGGACCCCGGCCAGGTATCCATCAACATGTCAGAGGTTACGCTCGCCACGCTTCTGGGACGTAAAGAACTGTTTGCGATCATAGATCGCTATCCAGAGTTGCGCCCCTACCTGACATTCGAAATCACCGAAGACATTTTCATCGCGCGTTCGAGCGATATCATCAGACGATCGATCCAACTGTTTCGCAATGCCGGTGTACGCATCTCATTGGATGACTTCGGGACAGGTTATGCATCGCTGCAACATCTCAAGGAACTGGAGTTTGATGAACTTAAGCTGGACACGGGTTTCGTGCGGGATTTGGGGATTGATCCCGCCGCCAAGGTCCTGATCGAAGGTCTGGTAACAATCACCAAAGGTCTGAAGGTCGATTTGATCGCGGAAGGTGTCGAAACGGCCCAACAACGCGACATGTTACGCGATATGGGCTGCAAATATGTGCAAGGGTTTTATTACGGCGCCGCCATGCCGTTTCACGAAACGCATCTGCGCCTGTCTTCTGGCGGGCATGCACAGCGCAATCTGATTAAAAATCAATCCGTTGCCTAGGGTCGCGCGACATTCCGCCTCACGCATCGGCGCTAGACAGATTTTGCCGCTGGCAAGTCGGTTTGCGCGCAGCGATTGGCTCATCGGGCCTAATCGTTGCGTTGCAACTTGACCGCTTCCTGCCGCGCCAATCGGATCAGATGCGCCATATAGGGGCGACTGGTGTCCTCCTGCCGTGTCGCGGCGAACAATCTGCGGGTGATCCCTTCTTTGGTGAGCGGGCGTGTCACATAGTCCGAATTGTACCGCACCTCGCTGACCACCCAATCCGGCAACACGGCAACCCCACGGTTTGAGGCCACCAGCAGCAGGATTACAGCTGTCAGTTCAACCTGACGTATCGCGGCTGGTGTCACTTTCGCGGGTGTTAACAACTGCGAGAAAACATCCAATCGCGCCCGATCCACCGGATATGTGATCAGCGTTTCGCCGCGAAAATCTTCTGCCTCGATCACTTCCTTTTGCGCAAGCGGGTGGGTGGCTGCGGCAACAAAAACGGGTTCATAATCAAAAAGCGGCGTAAAATCTGTTTCAGGCAAATCTTCGGGATCGGAAGAGATGACAAGATCAACCTCCTCCTTGCGCAAGGCAGGCAAAGCATCAAAGGCCAGTCCGGGACGGATATCAACATCAACCTCGGGCCAGGCTTTGCGGAACTGTTCCAAAACAGGGAATAGCCATTCAAAACAGGCATGACATTCAATCGCGATATGCAGGCGGCCTGCGCTGCCTGCAACCAAACCTGCGAACTCTGCCTCCAAAGCAGCAACTTGCGGCAAGATACGCTCTGCTGCCGCCAGCATTTTCAGACCAGCGGCCGAGAGTTTCAGCGGCTTGGATCGCCGCACAAACAGCTCAACCCCTGCCTGATCTTCAATGCCTTTGATCTGATGCGACAGTGCGGATTGCGTGATGTGCAATTGGTCTGCCGCGCGGGCCAACCCGCCGGTGTCGTGGATCGCCTTGATCGTACGCAGATGTCTGAATTCAATATGCATATGTGAGCGCGTCTCATTACCTTAGTGAGGTTTATGAATTTGCTTCAGGTTCATAGCCATGTGACAACGACAGCGCAAGCCAGAGGTGTCCCTATGACCATCCCATCCGTCTCATTCGAGTTTTTCCCACCTAAGTCATTGGAGGCCTCATTTCGGCTTTGGGACTGTGTGAATACGCTTGCCCCCCTTGATCCAACATTTGTGTCCGTCACCTATGGTGCAGGCGGCACGACCCGGCAATTGACGCATGAGGCGGTGACGACTATTCATAAAACCAGCGGTTTGAATGTCGCAGCGCATCTGACCTGTGTTGACGCAACGAAAGCCGAAACCCTGCAAATCGCCAAAGGCTATGCGGATGCGCGCGTGAAAGAAATCGTCGCCTTGCGTGGCGATGCCCCCAAAGGGACCGACAGATTTGTCCCACATCCGCAAGGATTTGACAGCTCGGTCGCGCTGATCGAAGCACTTGCCGATCTGAATGCTTTCAACATCCGTGTAGGCGCCTACCCAGAAACACACCCAGAAGCCGCAGATCAAGCCGCCGACATTGCCTATCTCAAGCGCAAGTTTGATGCGGGCGCCACATCCGCGATCACCCAGTTCTTTTTCGAAGCTGATACCTTCTTTCGCTTTCGCGATGCCTGCGTAAAGGCAGGTATCAACGCCCCCATTATCCCCGGCATCCTACCCATCGAAAACTGGACCGGTGCCCAGCGCTTTGCCCGACAATGCGGCACCCATATCCCGCAGGTCGTGCAGGATGCTTTCGAAAACGCCACGCGCGACGGCACAACAGACCTGCTTGCCACAGCGATCGCAACCGAGCTTTGTGATGATCTATTGCAAGGTGGCGTAGAGCATTTACATTTCTACACGCTCAACCGCCCCGAACTGACACGCGATATCTGCCATGCATTGGGTGTCACCCCGAAAGTCCGGTTGCAAAACGTGGCCTAAGACGACAGCTTTGGTGCTATAAACAGCGCCGGAGCACCGATGTTCACCGCCACTTCACCCGACGAAATGCCCGATCTAGAGACAACGCTATCGATGTCGGGGCTGGAATTCATGCAAGCCATGCGTGACGGTCGGATTTCGCGCCCGCCCATTGCGGCGTTGATGAATTACACTATCGAGGACATTGACGAAGGCAAAACAATCTTTCGCGGCACGCCAGAATTCCAGCACAGCAATCCCGCAGGCGGCGTTCATGGCGGCTGGTATGGCACGCTGTTAGACACCTGTATGTCTTGCGCAGTGATGACTGTCACACCAAAGGGATCCGTCTATACAACGCTGGAATACAAGGTGAATATGGTCGGCGCGATCCCGATTGGTCGCGAAATTCGGGCCATTGGCACGATCACCCATGCGGGCCGTACAACAGGCGTGGCGCAAGGTGAAATACGCGATGTCGCCAGCCACAAGCTCTATGCTACCGGATCAGCCACTTGTCTGATTATGAAGCTCCGGGGCGACTGAGACCACGGGTGCCTCACCGCTCACGCTTTCATGCAAACGTTCTGATCTGTCTTTGCCAATGATGCGCTTGCGACGGGATAGAAATATCTTTGCCCATCCACGCCAATTGCCAATGGAGGGCGCATTCACATCTTGCGGGAACCGACTACGCCAATCATCCGGCAAAGGCACACCGCAATCGGATAGCCGTTCCAGCATCCAGACCAGCGGAATATTGGCCAGCGGGCGTGACTTGGGGTGCTGCCAGACTTGTCCGCCAACATCACCGTGATTGCCACGAAACCAGACCTGTTCCATTTGGCCGCTCCATCCAACGGGGCATTGCCACATGACAGGTTCATAAGCTGCGCGCCGTTCGTCTATTGCCAGCGCGTGAAAGCCGTTACGGATATGGTTGCCCAAGGCATGATTGTGAAAATCATGCTGCGCTTGTGCCCAGCGCCAAATAATTGGCAGGCGCAAACCCAATGCTTTGACCGTGTCCCACACCGCCACCGCCTCAACCTCGACATTTGGATGGCAGTAGTGATCGCGGAAGTGTTGTGCCGTGGGGCTGCGCGCACCGTTGCGATAATGGCGGTACGCCTGACGGATGATCCGTTCAGTTGCGCAATCAGATTTCACAAGCCCGACCATATCAATGACCCCGGCAAGCGACCGGACGGCATATGCGCCGCGTGAATAACCAACCAATATGATCTGATCACCCGCGCGGTACCGCGACGCAACAACACCATAAGCACGCTCTATCTGTCTATTGATGCCCTTGCCCGTCATCACATCCCATGTGCTGGACCAATCGCGCCATTGGATCCCCGCCTCATAGTGAACAATCAGGTTGGCAGAGCGGCTGATCTCATCAAGCAGTTTAAACGTCAACCCGGCGTTGGTCTCACACCCCGGTGCCAGCGATGACATGGTCCCATCGAGAATAACAACATGGGTTGCTGGCCCGCGCTTGCGCCCGCCGCCTTCCTTGGTCTGTGCCCGCCTGCCAAAAAGGCCAAAGAACCAATCACGAAACGGCATCATGCGATCCTGACACTATCATCAAAACGATAGGTTAATAGTGAACCACCAAATGTCGTCATCTTGCCTCGCACGCTATGTTCTCAAAGCCTAACGGTGCCATTGTGCATGTCCACCCAGATCAAGTCATTGTGCGATGACCGGCAGAAAAAAACCGCGAACGCGTTATTTCCCTCTGAGCAAGCTCAAAAAATACAAACAGTTCCAATATATTACACGAATTTCATGGAAAAATTTCATCGTACGTGAATAAACACATACGACCATGCGTAATTCAAATGACTGACGGATAACCCGCCAGCTGAATACCGAACGCATTGGAGATATTATATTATCAAGAACTGATCGTGCTTTGCCTTGTCGCCAGCCTATGGGTTTGTGACGTCTTCGCAGCAGAAGGATTGGGCAAGGTCACACCAGTTCACCGCAATGAGGACGCATCCCACCTCATACGACCCTTGTTCCATTGACTAAGTCTTATAACGAGTTTTGGTCTGCCCCTATTTGATGGGCAGGCCTTTTCCTTTTTGGCCCCCTCCGCTATCTGCAACCACAACCGCAGGAGAGTTGCAGACATGGCAATGGAAAAGACATTTAACGCCGCCGAGGCTGAGCCCCGCATCTATGAAATGTGGGAACAGGCAGGCGCGTTCAAAGCGGGGGCAAATGCCACCCGTGACGAGACGTTTTGCATCATGTTGCCGCCCCCCAATGTGACAGGGCATCTGCACGTCGGTCACGCCTTTAACCACACGATCATGGACATGCTGACCCGCTGGAAGCGGATGCAGGGCTATGACACGCTCTGGCAGCCGGGGCTGGATCATGCGGGTATCGCGACGCAATTGATGGTCGAAAAGGACCTTGCCGAAACCCAACAGCCCAAGCGGACCGAATTGGGGCGAGAGAAATTCCTGGAAAAAGTCTGGGAATGGAAAGCCGCCAAAGGCGGCACCATCGAACAACAGGCCCGGCGTCTGGGTGACAGCATGGATTGGTCGCGCTCGGCCTTCACCATGTCGGGTGCCGAAAGCGCGCCCACGACTGAAAAACCCGGCAATTTCCACGACGCGGTGCTGAAAGTCTTTGTTGAGATGTACAACAAAGGCCTGATCTATCGCGGCAAGCGGTTGGTCAACTGGGACCCGCATTTTGAAACTGCCATCTCGGACCTCGAAGTCGAGAATATCGAAGTCGACGGCCACATGTGGCACTTCAAATACCCGCTAGCCGGTGGCGAAACCTATGAATACGTCGAGAAGGATGAAGACGGCAACGTCACCCTGCGCGAGACGCGGGACTATATCTCTATCGCCACGACCCGCCCCGAAACGATGCTGGGCGATGGTGCTGTTGCGGTCCACAAAGACGACGAACGCTATGCGCCTATCGTCGGCAAACTGTGCGAAATCCCCGTAGGGCCGAAAGAGCAACGCCGCCTGATCCCGATCATCACCGACCCCTACCCTGATATGAACTTTGGGTCTGGTGCGGTGAAAATCACCGGTGCGCATGACTTCAACGACTACGAAGTCGCCAAGCGCGGCGGTATCCCGATGTACAACCTGATGGACACCAAAGGGGCGATGCGCGCCGATGGAAAGCCCTACGCGGAAGAAGCCGCCATCGCCCAAGCCATCGCCAATGGGGAGCAGGAGTTTGACGAGGCGATGATCGCCGCGATGAACATGGTGCCTGAAGAATACCGCGGGCTGGACCGGTTCGAGGCGCGCAAGCGCGTGGTGGCGGACATCACGGCCGAGGGTAACGCGGTGATGGTGCCGAACCCGCTCGTGGGTTCCACCCACCCTACGGAGGATGACGGTAGGGTGGGTGACAACCCACGCGAAGATGAACCCGCCATGATCCCCTTTGTCGAAGCCAAAAAGATCATGCAGCCTTTCGGCGACCGCTCCAAAGTTGTGATCGAACCGATGCTGACCGACCAATGGTTTGTCGATACCGCGCAAATCGTCGGCCCTGCGCTTGATGCGGTGAAAGAAGGCCGCACCAAGATCATGCCGGAAAGCGGCGAGAAGGTGTATTACCACTGGCTGGAGAATATCGAGCCATGGTGCATCTCGCGCCAGCTGTGGTGGGGGCATCAGATCCCGGTTTGGTTCGGGCCGTCAATTTCAAATGGTGATTTGGACTACCAAAGCCAAAAGCAGTTTTGCGCCACCACGGAGGCAGAAACCCTCGAGCTAGCCAAGGCGTATTATGCGCCCGATTTTGACGTAGAGGTTAGCGAGCTTGGTGAATTTATCCAACTACAAAGCGGGCAACGAGAAGTCGCTGTAACCGGTATTGGTGTTCATTCAACTGCACTTGGTGAAAACTCAGAAGCAGGCAAGACCTACGCATTAATCGCACGCGACCCCGACGTCCTCGACACATGGTTCTCCTCCGGCCTCTGGCCTTTTGGCACCCTCGGCTGGCCTGCGGACGATGAGGCGATGAAATACTTCCCCGGCGACGTGCTCGTCACCGGGCAGGACATCTTGTTCTTCTGGGTCGCCCGCATGATGATGATGTCCGAAGCGATCATGGGGCAAGAGCCCTTCCACACCGTCTATCTGCACCAACTGGTCCGCGACGCGAAGGGCGAAAAGATGTCCAAGACCAAGGGCAACGTGATCGACCCGCTGGATATGATCGACGCTTACGGCGCCGACGCCCTGCGCTTTTCCAACGCGCAGATGGCGGCCTTGGGCGGTGTGCTGAAAATCTCCGAAGACCGGATCAAGGGCTACCGCAACTTCGGCACCAAACTGTGGAACGCCTTCAGCTTTGCCGACCACTACCAAATCGCCTACCCCGGCGATCCGGCGCGGCCTGCGGCGACGCAGACCCTGAACAAATGGATCATCGGCGAAACCGGCAAGGTCCGCGAAACCGTCGATGCCGCGATGGAGGCCTACCGCTTCAACGACGCCGCCGATGCGCTTTATGCCTTCACATGGGGCAAGGTCTGCGACTGGTATCTGGAATTCTCCAAACCCATCCTGCAAGGCGATGATGCGGCGGCAAAGGCCGAGACCGACCAAACCCTGCGCTGGGTGCTGGACCAATGCCTGATCCTGCTGCACCCGATCATGCCCTTCATCACAGAAGAGCTATGGCAGCAGGCGGGTAGCCGCGCCAAGATGCTGGCGCATGCCGATTGGCCGACTTATACCGCCTCTGAACTGGTGGATGCCGACGCTGACCGCGAGATGAACTGGGTGATCGATCTGATCGACAACGTGCGTTCCGCCCGCGCACAGGTACACGTACCCGCAGGTGCGAAAGTGCCGCTGCTGGTCACGGGCCTCGACGCGAAAGGTCAATCCGCATGGGACAACAACCATGTGCTGATCCAACGGCTTGCGCGGATCGAGAGCCTGTCACATGTGGATGACTTCCCCAAAGGTTGCGTCACAATCCCGATGGACGGTGGCACCTTCGGCATTCCGCTGGCCGATCTGATCGACGTCGGCGAAGAAATCGCGCGACTTGAAAAGACAATGCAAAAGCTGGGCAAAGAACTCGGTGGCCTGCGTGGCCGTTTGAACAATCCCAAATTCGTGGCCTCCGCCCCGGATGAGGTTGTAGCCGAGGCCAAAGCCAACCTTGCCTTGCGCGAAAACGAAGAGGCGCAGTTGAAAGCGGCTATCGCGCGCCTACAAGAGATCGGCTGAAAAAATGGGGGCGGTCAAATGACTGCCCCCTGACTTTCTATGTCCAATCAAACTTCCGCCGGAGGCAATCCTCAGGGCACCACACGCTCGACCGCGCGCATCGCGCCCAACGCCTTATCATAGACCAGCGTCAAAATCCGCCGCCCGCCAGCCTTGCCCGCCACCTGCGGGACCGTGCGCACGGCAAGGGCGGCCCCGGTACTTGCCAAAAATCCGCGTCTACTCATCTTCATCGGGACCGCTCCTTTGTTGCGAACGATTCTCATATATGAATGGTTGCGCCGAATTCAACCTCCCGGTTATCTGAGGCCATGACAAAACCAGCCCTCACCGCCCTCGCCCAATCGCTCCCCGCCTCGGTTCCTTTCGTCGGGCCAGAGGCGCAAGAACGCCAGATGGGCCGCCCGTTCACCGCACGCCTTGGTGCCAACGAAAGCGCCTTCGGTCCATCGCCCAAAGCCATCACCGCAATGCAAAAAGCGGCAAGCGAGGCTTGGATGTACGGCGACCCCGAAAGCCATGACCTGCGCCGTGCGCTGGCCAAGCACCACGGTGTTGCCCCTGAAAACATCATGGTCGGCGAGGGTATTGATACGCTTTTGGGTCTTTTGGTCCGGCTCTATGTCGCCCCCGGCAATGCCGTGGTGACCTCGGCGGGTGCGTACCCGACCTTCAATTACCATGTGGCGGGCTTTGGTGGCGCTTTGCATACGGTTCCTTACACGGGCGACTTTGAAGACCCTGACGCTCTGATCGCCAAAGCAACCGAGGTGTCAGCCAAACTGGTCTACATCGCCAACCCCGACAATCCGATGGGCAGTTGGCATAGCGCAGACGTCATACAAAACATGATCAACCGCCTGCCCGCAGGCTGCATGCTGGTGCTGGACGAAGCCTATGTTGACCTCGCCCCAGAGGGCACGGCCCCCGCAATCAACCCAGACGCTCCCAATATTGTCCGCATGCGCACCTTTTCAAAGGCACATGGCCTAGCTGGCGCGCGTGTTGGTTATACCATCGGATCAGCTGAGGTGATCGATGGTTTCAACAAAGTCCGCAACCATTTCGGCATGTGCCGTATCAGTCAGGCCGGTGCGCTGGCAGCGCTGCAAGACACCACATGGCTTGCCCACGTCGGGCGCGAGGTCGCAAACGCCCGCGACAGGATCAGCGATATAGCAAAGGCCAATGGTCTGACGCCCCTGCCCTCAGCCACAAACTTTGTCACCATCGATTGCGGCAAAGATGGTGATTTCGCCCGCGCGGTGCTGACTGCCCTTGTGGCGGGCGGTATCTTTGTCCGTATGCCCTTTGTGCCACCGCAAGACCGATGCATCCGGGTCAGTTGCGGTACGTCTGCACAAATTTCAGACTTTGAGGCAGAACTTCCGCGCGCGATGACACAAGCACACGAAAAATTAGGATGATTTTCAGAAACCTCAGGTTATTCTCAAGAAAACAAAAGGATGGCCCATGTCGCACCACCGCCCGGTCCAAGCTGTTGAAGATTACACCGATGCTTTCCTCGGAACGCTCTGGGTATTCCTGTTCATGAGTTTTTGGGTGATCGCGGCGGCAGTCGGCTATCTGTGGGTCGCGGTGACAGCTTACGCCTTGAACCACTTCTTTAAATGGATCGGTCGCGTCAAGAACGGCTAAGCTCTCTCGGCCAATGCTTGTGCCGCAGCTGCCAAAGCCCCTTCCCCGTGGGCAATATCCAACGCTTTGAGACCTGCATCAATCGTACCCAACGCCCCCATGATCATATGTGCATTCACATGCCCCATATGCCCAATGCGGAAAAAGGCATCAGCAGGCGTGCGCCCCAGCCCGATCCCCAGCGTCAGCCCACAGTGTTGTTCACACCACTTTCGCAAGGCATCGCCATTGGGTGATCCGATCCCAACTGACGTCACCGCATGCGAGCGCGCGGCAGGATCTTTGACATTGAGCTGCGTCGGACCCACAGTTGACCAGGCATCAAATGCCGCCCAGACAATCTGGGCAAGCTTTTCATGGCGTGCAAAGACATTATCCAGCCCTTCCGCCTTGATCATATCAAGTGCGGTGCGCAATCCATAAAGATGATGCGTCGGAGCAGTTCCATCGAAATACTTAAAATAATAGTCCGGGTTTACACGCGGCTGCCAGTCCCAATAAGACGTGACCCGGTCACCGCGCGTCTCATTCGCCTTTTCGTTGAACCATACAAAGCTGACGCCTGCAGGCGTCATCAGCCCCTTTTGGCAACCGGCCACCATGACATCGACGCCCCAGGCGTCCATCTCAAACCGGTCACACCCCAGCGATGCGATGCAATCAGCCATCAAAAGTGCGGGGTGGCCCGTGCTGTTCATCACCGCGCGCAGGCCGGCAATATCGTTCTTCACGCTGGTTGAGGTGTCTACATGCACCGCAAGAACCGCTTTGATCCGGCCGTCCTTGTCTTGCGAAAGGAGCTCTTCGACCTGCGCCAGATCAATCGGGTCCTGTGTTCCATAGTCGATGGTTTCGACCTTGGCCCCCAACCCCGCGGCCATTTCACCCCAACCGATGCCAAATCGCCCTGTGGCCAAAACAAGTACCGTATCGCCAGCCGAGATCACATTGGCCAAAGCAGCCTCCCATGCCGCATGCCCATTGCCGATGTAAATTGCGACATTGCCATCCGTCATCGCCACTTGCTTCAGATCCGGCACAAGACTGTCGGTCAGATCATGCAATTCCCCCTCATAAATATTGGGTGAAGCACGGTGCATCGCCTGCAAAACAGCGTCAGGCATGACAGATGGGCCGGGGATGGCCAGATAGGCGCGACCTTGTGACAATGACATGGAATGGGACTTTCGTATGTGTGACTTCAAGCGGACATTAATGCAGGGCAATGCCGCGTCAACCTTGCTCAGCTTGCTCTGGCACCCCATTTACGCATAGACAGCGCAAAGCACAGTTTGCAAAAGGCCGTTGATGCCCCCTCCCGTTCCAAAACCCGGTTCTGAGAAAGACCAGTCAGCTTTTAAGCTTTTTGCCTGGCTTTGGCGCGATTACCTGCGAGAGCACAAGCTGCTTTTGGTTGGGGCCGTCGTCTTGATGATGATCGAAGGCTCCATGCTGGCCCTGATCAGCCGCCTGATCCAGCCAATGTTTGACGACGTCTTCAGCGCGGGCGACGAAAACGCCCTCTACTTTGTGGGCTTTGCGATCATGGGCATCTTCTTTGTGCGCGCGCTGACGTCCTCTGGTCAGCGCATTCTGATGGCCCTGATCAAACAACTTGCCGCGGCTTCGATGCGTAGGCACATGTTGCGACATCTGATGTCACTCGACAGTGGGTTCTTTCAAATCCATCCACCCGGTCAGTTGATCGAACGCGTTCAGGGCGATGTCAACGTGATCAACAGTGTCTGGAGTAGCTTGCTGACGGCTGTTTCGCGCGATCTGGTTTCATTGATTGGCCTTCTGGCTGTGGCGTTATGGATCGACTGGCAATGGACGTTGATTGCTATCGTTGGCATCCCCCTTTTAATCATGCCGTCTTTGCTGGTGCAGGCCTACATCCGCCGCCGCTCTCGCAATGCCCGCGAGATTGCAGGAAATGTCTCAACCCGTCTGGACGAGGTGTTTCATGGTATTAATCCCATCAAGCTGAACGCGTTGGAGACTTATCAGGCGCAGCGTTATGACAAGCTGATCCGCAAAGGCGTCAAAGCCAGTATGCGCACCTCTTATGGTCAAGCTGCAGTGCCCGCCTTGATCGACATCATGACCGGGATCGGCTTTCTGGGTGTCATGCTTTACGGCGGGGCCGAGATTATTTCCGGCGAAAAGACAAACGGGGAATTCATGGCGTTCTTTACGGCCATGTCGCTGGCCTTTGACCCGCTGCGCCGTCTGGGGTTGATGAGCGGGCAGTGGCAGATGGCAGCGGCCAGTGTGGAACGGCTGCAATATGTGCTGAACCTGCACCCCACCATCCTGTCACCTGCCCAGCCTAAGACAGTGCCGCAAGGATCGCCCAAGATCGCACTTGAAAACGTATCTCTCGACTATGGCGAACTACCCGTTTTGCGTGGAGCAAGCTTTACCGCAGAAGCAGGCAAGACAACCGCATTGGTGGGCGCATCAGGGGCGGGCAAAAGCACGGTTTTCAACGTGTTGACCCGGCTTGTTGAGCCAAGCGCAGGCACCGTCCGGGTGAACGATGCCGCCACTACAGAGTTTGAACTTGCGGATCTGCGCGGCCTTTTTTCGGTGGTCACACAAGATGCCGCCCTTTTTGATGAAACCCTGCGCGACAATATCTTGCTCGGTCGCAACGACGTTGACGAGGCGCACCTCAAATCCGTTTTGGATGCCGCTCACGTCAGTGATTTTCTACCGTCGCTTATTGACGGGCTCGACAGCCCGGCTGGCCCGCGTGGATCGAACCTGTCGGGCGGTCAACGGCAGCGCGTCGCCATCGCGCGCGCTTTGCTGCGCGATACGCCGATTTTGTTGCTGGATGAGGCAACCAGCGCGCTTGACACCAAGTCCGAAGCGATTGTGCAAAAAGCGCTGGAAAAACTTTCAACCGGGCGCACCACACTTGTGATTGCGCATCGCTTGTCCACCATCCGTAACGCAGATTCTATTGTCGTGATGGATCAGGGGCGCGTTGTCGATCAGGGTGATCATGATACGCTGATGGCACGCGGTGGGATCTACGCGGACCTGCACCGCCTGCAGTTTTCGCAAAAAGAAAGCCAAAGTGATGCCTGAACGCAGCGTTCTTTCCATCAGCGGCGATGACCGTATCGCCTTCCTGCAAGGTTTGGTCACCAATGATGTGACCAAGGCCGATGGGGCGATCATTTACACGGCTTTGCTGACGCCGCAGGGCAAATACATCGCAGACTTTTTTGTGATTGGGGAACAAGATCGGCTGTTGATCGATGTGGCGGCATCACATGCGCAAACGCTGGGACAGCGCCTGATGATGTATCGGCTGCGGGCGGCTGTGACTATTGAGGAAACCGATTTGATCGTTTCACGCGGGACCGGTGTTAAACCCGAAGGCGCACTCGAGGACCCGCGCCATGACGCGATGGGCTGGCGGGCTTACGGCGACACCGACATCAGCGACAACACCGACTGGGATGCGATCCGGGTTACTTACCTGATCCCGCAAACAGGCGTTGAACTGACCGGCGACACTTATGTCCTCGAAGCCGGTTTTGAGGCGCTGAACGGCGTGGATTTCAAGAAAGGCTGTTTTGTCGGGCAAGAGATCGTCGCCCGGATGAAGCATAAGACGACGCTCAAGAAGGGTTTGGGGCAGGTCGCCATAAATGGTGCTGCCACCCCTGGCGATGCGATTACGGCAGATGGCAAGCCCGTTGGCACGTTGCATACCATCTCAGGTAAGAAGGCCCTCGCCTTCCTGCGCTTCGACCGGGCCAATGGCGAGATGCAGGCAGGTGATGCAACCCTCACACGCCTACAATAGCCCTACGCGCGCTCGGCGTATTCAAATGTCTCGGTGTTCACAACGATATCTTCGTCCTGCCCGACAAATGGTGGGATCATCACGCGCATACCATTGTCGAGCGTTGCGGGCTTGAAGCTGTTCGCCGCCGTCTGGCCTTTCACCACAGGCTCTGTCTCAACCACTTTGCAAGTGACTTTTTGCGGCAGGCTGACGTTAAGCGCTTCTTCCCCATAATACTCGATTTGTACGATCATACCGTCCTGCAAAAAAGGGCGGCGATCGCCTAAAATATCGGCAGGCAGGGCGATTTGTTCATAAGTTTCGCTGTCCATGAAGGTCAGCATGTCACCATCTTCGAACAGGAACTGCTGGTCCTTTTGGTCCAACCGAACGCGTTCAACCTTATCGGCAGAGCGGAAACGCTCGTTCAATTTGCGGCCGTCGCGCAGGTTCTTCAGCTCGACCTGCGCAAATGCGCCACCCTTGCCCGGCTTCACATGGTCAACTTTTACAGCAGCCCAAAGGCCACCTTCATGCTCCAAAGTGTTCCCTGGGCGAATTTCGTTACCGTTAATCTTGGGCATGGGTCAAAGCGCCTTATTTGCTTAACAAAGGTTGAATGGTGTCTAAGCGCTGCCTATATCGCTGCGGTGGGAGTCTGGCAAGTTCAACTGGTTAATGTGTTTTATGGTTTGTGAGCCATGCGCCATGTGCATGGCTGCCATTCCAAAAGAGAACCCCCGAATCAGACAAGAACAGGCATAAAGGCCCTCACGCGGGAACTACAAGAGCAATAAAAAGGGAAGCATGATGAGAGATTTCGTCGACGGTACTGCCTTCAACAATGAACAAGGCAACCGTGCCCGCAAGCTCTTCGCAGCTGTGGTATTGGCTGCACTTGATGATGCAATTGCAGACGACAAAAAATACGGCAACGGCCCAGAGCAGATTGCACGCTGGGCACGTTCGCGCGATGGCCGTGAAGTGTTGTCATGTGCCGGTATCGACCCCAACGAGCGGGTTGTTGGTGGCCTGATGGAATTCGTCGGCAAAGGTGTCCGTACATCTGTGGCCCTATCACGCGAAGAAAGCGAACGCCGCAATGCGGCCGAGCAAGAAGCGCGCGCTGCATAAAGTAACTTAGAGCTTTGCGCTAAAGACGCGGCCCCGTTGAGGGCCGCGTTTTTTGTTTAGCCGCCCGAAAACATGATCGCCAAGATAATGAAGGGGGCAAACTCCGCTAATCCTAGTGAGACAATGAAAACACGCATCCATAAACCTGTGAACCTGCGAATAAGAACGCCGCAACACAGCAATGACAGCCCAACTTCCATCGCGCCTACGATATTGCCGTAGTGATCAGGGTCCCAATAGCTGACAGGGCTTTGAAAGACCCAGTTGCTATACGGCCAGAAATGCGCCCGCCCATCGTCATTATGCAACAAAAAGTCGAGGCCAAGATGGAGCAGGGCCGCACCGCAAAGCGCAATCAACACCGGCGACCGCAGCATCGCACCAAGCGTCAATAGGATCCCCCACAGAATGATCGAGTTGTCGATCCGGAAAATGCTTTGCCACGCATCCGAATAGTAAAGCTGCCCAAAAACAACCTCTGGCGATGTCCCCAGCACCTGCAAATGCCAGCCTGCCATCAGGTAGAGTGATAAGTCCGGGATCAGCGCGCCCGCCAGCGCCGCCGCCGTCACGGCGGGTCGTCCGGCTTTGCCAAATGCCGTTAGTCCGAAAATCAGATGCGCTGGCGTGTTCATGGTCTTTCCCCGCGCCCTTCGCGCCCCTATGAAGTTAGCGAAGGGAACCGCAATGACCAGAGCAATCATGATCCAGGGCGCAGGCTCGAATGTGGGCAAATCCATGCTGGTCGCGGGCATTGCGCGTGCATGCGTGAAACGCGGCATGTCGGTGGCCCCTTTCAAGCCACAAAACATGTCCAACAATGCCGCCGTGACCGCCGATGGGGGTGAGATAGGACGTGCGCAGGCGCTGCAGGCGATGGCCTGCGGGTTGGACCCCTTGGTGGATATGAACCCCGTCCTGTTGAAGCCAGAGTCCGAGATCGGTGCACAAGTTATTGTACAGGGTAAACGCTTTGCCACGATGAAAGCGCGCGACTATGGCAAGCAGAAATCCAAGCTGATGCCACCTGTCCTGGACAGCTTTCGCCGCATAGGCAAAGATCGCGATCTGGTGATTGTCGAAGGCGCTGGCAGCCCCGCAGAGGTAAACTTGCGTGCCGGTGATATTGCGAACATGGGGTTTGCCTCTGCCGCCAATGTCCCCGTCGTTCTGGTTGGCGATATCGACCGGGGCGGGGTTATCGCACAATTGGTCGGTACTCATGCGGTCTTGCCACCGGAAGATGAGGCATTGATCAAAGGTTTTGCCATCAACAAGTTTCGTGGTGACACCACGCTGTTTGCCGAAGGCATGGACATCATCGCCGCGCGCACGGATTGGACGCCGTTAGGGATTATCCCGTGGTTTGCCGATGCGTGGAAGCTGCCTGCGGAAGACGTGATGGACATTGCCAGCCGCAAAGGTGGTGCAATCAAAATCGCCGTGCCGCGCCTGAACCGTATCGCCAACTTTGACGACCTTGATCCGTTGACAGCCACCGCGGATGTCACGGTTGAGATTATCGAGGCAGGACGCCCCCTGCCAGGTGACGCTGATCTGGTGATTATTCCGGGGTCTAAATCGACCATCGCTGATCTGGCCCATTTCAGAGCGCAGGGCTGGGACGTTGATCTTGCCGCACATGTGCGCCGCGGTGGCCATGTGCTGGGCGTTTGTGGCGGGTATCAAATGCTGGGGACAGAGATCATTGATGACGACGGGATCGAAGGCGCGCCCGCGCGCGTGCCCGGCCTTGGTTTGCTGAACGTCCGCACTGTAATGGTGCCACATAAACGGCTGGCGCTGTCTGAGGCAACCTATCTGGCAACGGGTGACCGGGTGAGCGGTTATGAGATCCATATCGGCATGACCGAAGGGCCTGATTGCAACAGGGCGTGGCTGTCACTTCATGGACGCAACGAAGGTGCGACGTCAGCGGATGGAAAGGTTATGGGGTGTTATCTGCACGGGTTGTTTGCTGCAGATGCGTTTCGAGCGGCTTTTCTTGCAAGCATCGGAAAACCAGTCACCGCGCATGATTACACGCAAAGTATTGAAGACACACTTGATGCGCTTGCAGATCACCTGGAAGCTCACATGGACATTCATCAGTTACTGACGCTAGCGGGCTAGCCTTCGCCCATCTCACGGCTGGTCAGGACGCGGTTGATTTCGCGACGCACCATCTTGCGCACGTTGCGCGTGATCCGTTCGCCCAACTCACCGCCCAACTCATCATGAACAATTTCTACGACGAGGGCGCGCAATGCCTCTTCATCGAAACCCGACATCACTGACGCGGCCAGCGCACCCTGATCAGCGTCAGACAGGTTTTCAATCGCGGCATCCAAAGCAGGTTCAGCGGTTTCTTGCGTATCGGAGGACTGTGGCGCATCTGCATCATGCAATGTGGCCGTATCTACCATTTGGACGGCTTTCACAGCCTCGCGTGCCGAATCGTTCACCGATGTCGGGAACGCGCTCTCGGCCCAGGCCGCTTTGCCAAAGCTTTCGCCCTCGTCCGCCTCCCAGTCATCAAATTGCGTGGTTACCGCCGCTTCCAATTCGGCAATCGTGGCTTCCAGACCGGATTTATCGAACCGTTTTACCGGCGGCAGGTTAGGGGCGGTTCTGGCAGGTGCAGTATATGCAATGCCTGTATTTACTGGCGCTGTCGCAATTTCGTCATCATGCACCCGCTGTTCGGGCGTCAGGATAAGCCGGTCCAAAAGAATGCGCGAACGTGTGCGCGACGGCTCTTTGTGCGACACGAAATCACGCACTGATGAAACGAGATCATCAATATCATCAGTTGGCGCCATCTTGGACATCCCGTTCATCCCAAATTCTCACTCAGTAACAAAACTTTAGCGAACAGCACAAAACCGGACAACTGCGGCGTCAGTCTTTTCCGATAGCTTCCAGAACGCGGTCAAGTGCGGCCCCCTGCGATGACAGCGCTGATGGGGAATCTTTGACCAGATTATAATACTCGGATGGGTCATACTGCTGGACCGGGAGGTTGAGGTGATCCGCCGTCAAAAGCCCCATCGCCGACAAGAGCGCATAAGAGGCAATCACCTCTGACGCCTGTGCCGCGATGCGGTTTGTTTGCGCATCCAAAAGCTCTTGCTCAGCGTTTAGCACTTCCAATGTTGTCCGTGAGCCAAGGGTTGCCTCTTCGCGAACACCATCAAAGGCAACCTGTGCTGCTCTGATTTGCTGTTCCGACGCCTGACGTGATGCCTGTGCGACCTGCAGTGATGCGAAGGCATTCCCGACTTCTTGCTCAATCGCGATCGTTGTTTGAAGCAAAGATGCCCGTGAAGCATCACGGTTGGCCTGTGCTTCTCTGATCTGACTTAGGAGTGAACCACCCAGATAAATAGGACCGCTGATGCTGACCCCCACCTGTGCGGTTCTGTTTGATTCCTCATCTACACTAACGAAGCTTTCCAACCCTACAGTCGGTCGCTTTGCTGCCTCTGCGCCCAAAATATTGAGTTCAGCCGCAGAAACAGTGTGCTGCGCTTCCAAAATGTCGGGGTGGTTGCGGACGGCAAATGCTTTGGCGTCATCAATGGTCCGTGACACAGGTGCAGGGCTGACAGCACGCGGACCGCCCGGCGCGCGCCCCACAGCGGCTTGATATTCCTCAATTGCCTGCGCCAAATCGCCTTGGGCGCTTGCCAGTTCACTGCGTGCAGCAGCAAGACGGGCTTCTGCCAGTGCCACATCCGTGCGGGTGACTTCACCAACTTCAAAGCGGTCCTGTGCCGCGCGGAATTCCTGCGTGATGACGCGCACGTTGTTTTGACGCAATTGCACGAATTCACCCGTACTACGCACGGACATATAAGCCTGAACGCCGCGCAGCAACACATCCTGTTCGATCCCGCGCAACGTCTGCCTTGTACCAAGCACGACCTCTTTTTGCGCATCAATCCCAAGCCGGTTCACCCCGAAATCATAAAGCGTCAGATTGGCCGAGATAAGTGCAAGCACCGAGTCAGTAGTTGCGATGCTTGTAAGCTCGGTTTCGGTGCGTGTGCGTTCTGCGGTAATTGACCAGCTGATTACCGGCAGCGTCGCGGCAACAGATTGTGCAACCCCTTCATCGGCAGCACGTAACAGTGCACGGTTTTGCTCGAGCAAACCGGAGTTATTGTAAGCGGCAGTCAGCGCCTCTGCCAGCGTATCGGCTTTCAATGCCGGTGCGGCTGCGAATGACAGCACAATAGCGATTGTAGCAAGTCCCTTACGTTTGATCATGCGATACCCTTACCTGTTTTATAGTTGGCACGCGAAACCTCGTGCAAACGCTGACTTTTTAAAGCGCGAAGACGCTGTCCTTTTCAAAGCCTGCAAGAACCGGTGCGCTGGCGTTGAAAGAGAAACGCCAATTCACCGCGCCATCAATTTTATGCCCGATCCGTACAACGCCCAACGTGCCTTCGGCACAGACGGCGGCAATGCGACCACCTTCACGAAGCTGGTCCAACAGCGCCGCCGGGATTTGTTCTACACCACCTTGCAGGATAATAATGTCGTAAGGGCCTGATTTCGCGGCACCTTCGTTTAATGCGCCAGTCATGACAGCGGCATTGTCAGCACCGTGTTGCGACAAGAGCGACTGCGCATCCTGCGCGCGGGCGTCATCATCTTCAACTGCCACGACGAAATCGCTCATATGCGCCAGAACAGCCGTCGAATACCCCAGACCGCACGCAATATCGAGCACGACATGTTGCGGCTGGATGTCCAGTGCATCGATCATCTTGGCCAATGTCCGCGGCTCAAGCATCATACGCCCACTGCCGATATCCAGGTTTTCGCCTACATAGGCCGCCTCGCGCTTTGCATCCGGCACAAACGCCTCGCGCGGTACGGCAAGCATGGCGTCAATAATCGGGAATTTGGTCACATCCGAAGGACGCACCTGCGTATCGACCATCATCGTGCGGCGGGAGGTATAATCAGTCACGCTCTAAACTCTTTCGTTCAGTATTTTTAGGGTGTGATGCCACAGATGGCGCAAGGCAGCAACATTGATGATGTCGCATAGCGGGCAAGCTGTTCCCCTTGGTGCAATCTCAACACAACGTACTGAGCAATCAGCAAAGAATTGCCACGATACGCCCCCGGCAAAGCATCATGTCTCTGGTTGCACGGCAGTCTTGCTGCATACGAAACAGGCAATCGGGCGGCAGATGCTTAATCTTTAGACTTCGCGATATCACATCTACTGAAAATCGAGAGTGGAAATAGACCTTCTTCAATGCGACAGCGATGACAGCAGCATGAGTGAAAATCTCCGTATTCTTGTTGTCGAAACTGACCCTGCGCGCGTGCGCGACATCGTTGATGCGCTCAATGACGCAGGCTGGACCGATGTGAAGGCGCTTGGCCAGATTTCAGCGCTGGATCGCACGGTCAAGGAGTTTGCACCCGATATTGTCTTGATCGACCTCGCCCACCCTGACCGCGATACGTTGGAACATATCACTCTCGCCTCAGAAACCGACAAGCGCGCAGTCGCTCTGTTTGTTGATCGCACGGATGACACACTGACCAAGGCCGCCCTGAACGCAGGCGTCAGTGCTTATGTGGTTGATGGCCTGACCATGGGCCGGATCAAACCTGTCCTGGAAACGGCAATCGCCCGGTTCAAGGTCATTCGTCAGATGCAATCCGAACTGGACGCAGCCAAGCAGGCGCTGGAAGACCGCAAGACAATCGACCGCGCCAAAGGGTTCTTGATGCGTCAGCGCGGCCTGTCCGAGGACGCAGCCTATAGCCTGATGCGCAAGACCGCGATGGACCAAGGGCGTAAGGTGATCGAGGTCGCAAATGCGCTTGTCACGGCAGCGGATCTTCTTTCATGACAGGGATTGTGCTGAATTGCGGATATGTGCCGCTTGTCGACTGCGCGCCGTTGGTCATCGCCAAAGAGCTTGGCTTTGCCGCAGAAGAAGGGTTGGAGCTGAACCTGATCCGCCAGCCGTCTTGGTCGGCATTACGGGACATGCTGGCACTGGGGCATCTGGATGCTGCACAAATGCTCTCACCCATGCCGGTTGCGATGTCGATGGGCATTGGCGGGCTTCCAGCCCAAATTGACACCCTCATGGTCCTTTCGGTCAACGGGACCGTATTTGGGGCGTCAAAAGCTTTGGCAACTACGTTTGGCGACATTCCCTTTGGTGATGCAAAGGCCCTGTTAGAATGTATCGCCGCATATGAAGATGACCGACCGCTGCGCATCGGGGTGCCATTCCACTATGCCATGCATCGGCTGTTGCTATCTTATTGGACGGCAACCGTGCCCGCGCTCAAGATCGAAGAAATCACTGTTCCACCACCACGCATGGCCGATGCTGTGTCAGAAGGCCATGTCGATGCTTTCTGGGTGGGTGAACCATGGGGCAGCGTCGCTGTGCAGCGCGGTGTCGCGCAGTTGATGATGACAGGCAGCGATGTGTGGAAATTCGCCCCCGAAAAGGTACTGGCCGCCCGCCACGACTGGATTGCCGAAAACGACGATGCCGTACGCCGACTGATGCGGGCCGTCTATGGGGCTGCCAAATGGCTTGATGCGCGACAGAATAAACCATTGGCCATCGAAATTCTGGGCCGCAGTGAACATTTGAATTTGTCGCCCGAATTGATTGATCCTGCGGTGACGGGCCATTTGACGCCGGGACTTGGCCAACCGCCTGTTGCCGTGCAGCGATTCTTGCAGTTCCACAAATACGCCGCCAACTTTCCCTGGCGCAGTCAGGCCGCGTGGATCGCAAAACAGCTTGGCGCAGATGCGGATGGGATTGCACGGGCCAAGCAATGCTTCCGCTCTGACCTTTATCGCAAGCATCTGAATGGCATTGGCGCTGATTTGCCCGGCGCATCCGAAAAAATCGAAGGATCGTTGAAGTTTGAAACGGCTGTTGCCTCGACGCACGGGCATATGATTCTTGCCCCTGATGCCTTCTTTGATGGCAGCATGTTCGATTTCACCTGAATTTCTGACCAATTCTTAGGCAGTTTCTGCATTGCAGCGCAAAAGATATCGATAACGCCGATTTAAAATTGCGTTGCAGCCGGCCATCCCCCAATTTCATTTCAAAGGGCATCGACGCCTTCATATATGCGCAAACCACTGTCGGTTCACGCATCATACAAAGAGCAAAGCCGCTCGTTTGGAACACGGATCTCCTCCTCCGTGAACTAAACGAGCGGCTTTTATGTTTTTGCCCTTTGGGGCTTGGGAAAAGGAATTACAGTATGAATACAATGCGTGCCATGATGCTAGCGAGTGCCAGTCTGCTCGCCACCACTGCCTCTGCCGAGTTTTTAGAGCTTGAAAAGGACGAATTAACATTCGGCTTTATTAAACTCACCGACATGGCCCCTTTGGCCGTCGCCTATGAGCTAGGCTTTTTCGAAGACGAAGGTCTTTTCGTCACGCTCGAAGCGCAAGCCAACTGGAAGGTTCTACTGGACGGCGTGATTAGCGGACAGCTTGACGGCGCACACATGCTGGCCGGTCAGCCTTTGGCTGCGACTATTGGCTACGGCACCGAGGCGCACATTATTACACCCTTCTCGATGGACCTGAACGGGAATGCCATTACCGTGTCCAATGAAATTTGGGAAGAAATGAAGCCTAATGTCCCCCTCATGGACGACGGCCGCCCACAGCACCCGATCAGCGCCAGCGCGCTGGCGCCTGTTGTTGAAGATTACCAAGATCAAGGTATTCCCTTCAACATGGGTATGGTCTTCCCCGTATCCACCCACAACTACGAAATCCGGTACTGGCTGGCTGCGGGTGGTCTAGAACCCGGCTACTACAGCCCACAGGATATTTCTGGCCAAATTGGCGCGGACGTCCTGCTCTCTGTTACACCGCCACCGCAGATGCCAGCCACGATGGAATCGGGCACAATCTATGGCTACGCCGTGGGTGAGCCATGGAACCAACAGGCCGTGTTCAAGGGCATCGGTGTGCCGGTGATCACAGACTATGATATGTGGAAAAACAACCCTGAAAAAGTGTTCGGCATTACAGATGAGTTCGCCGAAGAGAACCCCAACACCACACTGGCGCTGACCAAAGCACTGATCCGCGCAGCCATGTGGCTGGACGAAAACGACAATGCGAACCGGCCCGAGGCGGTCGAAATGCTCGCACGTTCTGAGTATGTCGGCGCTGACTATGACGTGATCGCAAATTCGATGACCGGCTTCTTCGAGTTTGAGAAAGGCGATGTGCGCCCGGCACCTGACTTCAACGTCTTCTTCCGCTACAACGCGACATACCCTTACTACTCTGACGCAATCTGGTACCTCACCCAGATGCGCCGCTGGGGCCAAATTCCTGAGACCATGTCGGATGAGTGGTACTTTGAGACCGCGGCCGAGGTGTATCGCCCCGACATCTATCTTGAAGCGGCCCGTATGCTAGTCGACGAAGGTATGGCAAATGAGGCCGATTTCCCTTGGGACAGCGACGGCTTCAAAGAAGCGACCCCTGCCGCCGACATCATTGATGGGATCGGCTACGACGGGCGCACACCAAACGCCTATATCGATAGCCTGCCAATTGGCCTGAAGAGCGGCCAAACAGTCGTCGACAACGAAATCCAAGGCTAATCGCTCTGGCCCACCTTGCGGATGCGTAAGGTGGGCTTCAGCCCACCCTTCTTTCAAAGCAGCAAATGGATCACACCCATGACCGCGATTGACCCAGATACACTTGACGTTGAGGCCCGCCGCGCGCGCCGTTTCACACGCATCAACAAGGCTGACGCATGGTTCAAAGTCTTTGGCCTGTCATGGATGACACCCATCCTGAAAGCCGCCGCAGGGGATAATCCCCGCGCACAGGTCAAGGAAATCTGGCAACTGCTGGGCGTCCCATTGCTGGCCATCGCAGCGTTCCTGATCGCTTGGGGCACATTGGCGCCTAAAGTCCAAACATCCCTCGGCGCCGTACCAGGCCCGTCTCAGGTTTGGGAGCAGGTCGGCGTGTTGCATGCAGACGCGCTGCGCGAGGGTGAAAGGGCTGTCGCATTCTACGAACGCCAAGAGGCGCGCAATGCAGAGCTGATCGCAAACGGCAATGCAGACCGCGTACGTGAGCGTATCTATACCGGCAAGCCTACATACTACGATCAAATCTGGACCTCTATCAAAACGGTCTTCTTTGGCTTTCTCATCGCCTCTGTGGTCGCCATCCCACTGGGCATTGCGGCTGGCCTTTCTGTTACAGCAAACGCCGCTCTCAACCCGCTTATTCAAATCTTCAAACCAGTTTCGCCACTGGCATGGCTGCCCATCGTTACAATGATTGTTTCTGCCGTCTACACCACCAATGATGGTATGTTCTCGAAATCATTTCTGATCTCGGCCATCACAGTGACGCTCTGCTCGCTCTGGCCCACGCTCATCAACACGGCGCTTGGCGTCAGCAGCATCGATAAAGACCTCGTCAGTGTGTCTCGCGTATTGAAAATGAATACCTATACCAAGATCACCAAACTGGTACTGCCCTCTGCCTTGCCGCTGATCTTTACAGGTCTGCGTCTGTCGCTTGGTGTGGGTTGGATGGTCTTGATCGCGGCTGAAATGCTGGCGCAGAACCCCGGTCTTGGCAAATTCGTTTGGGATGAATTCCAGAACGGGTCGTCCCAGTCACTGGCCCGCATCATGGTCGCCGTCTTCACCATCGGCATCATCGGCTTCCTGTTGGACCGGGTCATGTATGCTCTGCAATCCATGTTCACTTTCTCAAATAACCGGTGATCCAGATGAGCATTCTTTCACTTAAAAATGTCTCGAAAAGCTATGGTGAAGCGCCGGTTCTCAAGGACATCAACCTTGACGTCGCAGAGGGCGAGTTTGTTGTCCTCCTTGGCTTCTCGGGCACAGGGAAAACCACGTTAATCAATCTGATTGCTGGGTTGGAGCAGCCCAGCAGTGGGGCTGTCACTTACAAAGGTGCACCTGTGACTGAACCGGGGCGCGAGCGTGGGGTAATCTTTCAAAGCTATTCGTTGATGCCGTGGCTGACAGTTAACGGGAACGTGGCGCTTGCCGTCGATACGATGTTCCCTGACCTGCCAAAGGCAGAACGTGCCGCTAAGGTCGATCATTACGTTGGTATGGTCGGGCTCAGCCACGCTGCAACGCGCCGCCCTGCCGAATTGTCGGGTGGGATGCGCCAGCGGGTCAACGTCGCCCGCGCTTTGGCGATGGATCCAGAAATGCTACTGCTGGACGAACCTTTGTCCGCACTTGATGCGCTGACGCGGGCCAATCTGGCGGACGAGATCGAGGCGATCTGGGAGAAAGACAAGAAAACCTGCGTTCTTATCACCAATGACGTGGACGAAGCGATCATTCTGGCCGACCGCATCATCGCGTTGAAGCCAGATGGGACATTGGGCAGTGAATTCAAAGTCGACATCGCCCGTCCACGCGACCGCATTGCGATGAATAACGACACCACGTTCAAGGCATTGCGCGCCGAGGTCACCACCTACCTGATGGATGTGGGTATTGCCGCAAAAGTCGAAGGCACCAAGACGCTGCCAAAGGTCACACCGATCCACAGCGTCCCTGCAGCTGTTGCCAAGGCGCAGGAAGGTGGGCTTGAAGAGCGTTACCTCAACTTCTCGGCCCTGCACAAAGTGTATCCGACCCCAAAGGGTCCACTCACTGTGGTCGAGGACTTTGATCTGAAGATCAACAAGGGTGAATTCGTTTCACTTATCGGCCACTCCGGCTGCGGCAAGTCTACCGTATTGACGATGGCAGCCGGTCTGAACCCAATCTCAAAGGGTGCCATCAAGCTGGATGGCTGGAATGTCGAGGGGGCAGACCCTGAACGCGCTGTTGTTTTCCAGTCACCCAACCTCTTCCCGTGGCTGACGGCCAAGGAAAACGTGGCGATTGGTGTCGATAAAGTCTACCCAAAAGCCAGCCAGGCCGAGCGGCAGGATGTGGTCGAATACTATCTCGAACGCGTTGGCCTTGCCGATAGCATGGATAAAGGTGCCGCGAGCCTTTCCAATGGCATGAAGCAACGCGTCGGCATCGCCCGCGCCTTTGCGCTCTCTCCTAAACTTCTGCTGCTTGATGAACCCTTCGGCATGCTCGACAGCCTGACTCGTTGGGAGCTGCAAGAGGTATTGATGGAAGTCTGGTCGCGGACCAAAGTCACCGCAATCTGCGTCACCCATGACGTGGATGAGGCGATCCTGCTGGCTGACCGCGTTGTGATGATGACCAATGGGCCACAGGCGACCATCGGCAAGATCACGGATGTCGATCTGCCGCGCCCACGGACCCGCAAAGCCTTGCTCGAGCATCCCGATTACTACGCCTATCGCCAAGAAGTCCTCGATTTTCTTGAGGAGTACGAGCACGGCGCCACGCCCAAACCGAAACCCAAAGCCATTGCCGCGGAGTAGAGCCATGGAAAGACATTCTAAAGGTTTTTATGCCAGCATGTGCCCAGCGGCGCAGGAGCAGTGGCATGACCCCCAATCAGATCGAAACCGTCAAAGACAGTTTTCAGCAGATCTACCCTGTTCACGAAGCCCTGTCGGCGACCTTTTACGACGAATTGTTTCGGATAGCGCCAAGTGTGCGCCCGTTCTTTGCCGAGGATATGACAGAACAACGGGTGAAACTGTCGGAAACGCTGGGCGCGGTGGTCAACAACCTGCATCAGCTTCCGCTGATAGCGGATACGGTGATCGGATTGGCACGGCGGCACGTCAGCTATGGCGCAAAGCCCGAGCATTTTGCGCCAGTGGGGCACGCGCTGATCTTTGCTTTGGAAAAACACATGCCGGGCGGTTTGACGGAGGTCGAAACCGACGCCTGGGTGGCCGCCTATACGCAAATATCCGATCTTATGACCGAAGCGATGCTGGTACACACCGCAGCCTGAAACTGCTGGCACCCCGCCAACGCGGAGGGTGCCATGACTGAAGATCAGATCATACTCATTCAGGATAGTTTCAAGCAAGTTGCACCCATCAGCGATGCAGCCGCGACCATTTTTTATGACCGTCTGTTTGAAATCGCACCTGAGGTCAGGCCCTACTTCAGAGGCGACATGGGTGAGCAGGGCGCAAAGCTTATGTCGACCTTGGGGGTTGTGGTGAACGGATTGCGGGACTTGGACAAGATCGTTCCTGTCGCGCAAGAGCTGGCCGTGCGGCATGTTCACTACGGCGTTGAAGCCAAAGACTACGAACCCGTTGGCGCAGCCTTGATCTATACCTTGGAACAGGGATTGGGCGACGGCTTTACGGATGCAACCAAAGACAGCTGGATCGCGGCCTATGGCACGTTGTCAACGGTCATGATTGATGCAGCATACCCAAAGGCAGCACTATGACACAGAAACTGATCGTCATTGGTGCAGGCATGGCAACTGGCCGTGTGCTGGACCATCTGTTTGATGCAGGCTCCGACTATGATGTCACCTTGTTCAATGCAGAACCGCGAGGGAACTATAACCGCATCATGCTGTCGCCCGTTCTATCGGGCGAGAAAACCTACACTGAAATCGTGACCCATGATGATGCATGGTACGCCGACAATGGCGTGACCTGCCGTTTTGGCGAGCGTATCGCAAGCATTGACCGCGCGGCCAAGACCGTTACAGCCGAAAACGGTGATGTGCTGCGCTATGACAAGCTGATCTTCGGCACAGGCTCCAATCCCTTCATGATCCCGCTGCCCGGCCATGATCTGGAGGGCGTCATCGCCTATCGCGATCTGGAAGATACGCAGCGCATGATGGACCTTGGGCCAGACAACAAATGTGTTGTTATTGGTGGCGGCCTTCTGGGGCTGGAAGCCGCCGCAGGCATGGCCGCGCGCGGTGTTGACGTGACTGTTGTGCATATCATGGGTCACCTGATGGAGCGTCAGTTGGATGAGGCCGCCGGTTATCTGCTGCGCAAGGCGCTGGTGGACAAGGGCATCACCGTGAAATGCGCAGCCAATTCCAAAGAGATTTTGGGCGAGAACGGCCACGTGAAGGCGCTGTTGCTGGATGATGGCACCGAGTTGCCCTGCGATCTACTCGTCATGGCAGTGGGTATTCGCCCCAACGTGGCACTAGCCCAAGAAAGCGGGCTGGCTGTTGGCAAAGGCATTCATGTCGATGACCAGATGATCACATCCGATGCAGATGTGCTCGCTGTTGGGGAATGTGTAGAACACGACGGCGCTATCTTTGGCCTTGTCGCCCCACTTTATGACCAAGCGAAAGTGGCGGCTCAGACCCTGATCGGAGAAGAGGCCAAATTCGTCCAGAGAGAGCTCTCTACCAAGCTCAAAGTCACGGGTTGTGACCTATTCAGTGCAGGTGATTTCGCCGATGGCGAAGGACGCGAGGATATTGTCTTTCGCGATCCGGCACGGGGCGTTTATCGCCGCCTTGTGATCGAAGAGAACATTGTCAAAGGTGCCGTGATGTATGGCGACACCGCCGACAGCAACTGGTTCTTCGGGCTGATCCGCGACAAGACCGACATTTCTGACATGCGCGATACGCTCATCTTTGGTCCGGCCTACCAAGGGGGTGCCCCCCTGGACCCTTTAGCAGCTGTTGCAGCCTTACCGCGTGACGCGGAGATCTGTGGCTGCAACGGTATCTGCAAGGGACAAATCGAAGACGCTATCGCAGCAGGTGCCACTGATCTAGGTGCCGTGCGGGCAACCACCAAAGCATCCGGGTCCTGCGGGACATGCACCGGGCTTGTTGAACAGGTGCTGGCGGTAACGCTGGGCGATGATTTCGTCATGCCGGCCGCGACCTCGGTCTGTGGCTGCACTGACATGACCCACGAAGACGTGCGGCGCATGATTAAAAGTCAGAAGCTGACGTCGATGCCCGCCGTTTGGCAGGAATGCGGGTGGAAAACATCCTGCGGCTGTCATGTCTGTCGCCCGGCGCTGAACTTCTATCTGCTGGCCGACTGGCCGTTGGAGTATCAGGACGACCCGCAAAGCCGCTTCATCAACGAACGCAAGCACGCGAACATCCAAAAGGACGGCACATTCAGCGTCGTGCCACGGATGTGGGGCGGGATCACGACCCCCAACGAGCTGCGCGCGATTGCGGATGCGGCTGACAAATACATGGTCCCTACCGTCAAAGTAACTGGTGGGCAGCGTATTGATTTGCTTGGCGTCAAAAGCGAAGACCTGCCCAACATCTGGGCCGATCTGAATGCGGCGGGGATGGTATCAGGCCATGCCTATTCCAAAGGTCTGCGCACAGTGAAAACCTGTGTGGGGACGGATCATTGCCGTTTCGGCACGCAAGACAGCACCGGCCTTGGCATCAAGTTGGAAAAAGAACTGTGGGGATCATGGACACCGCATAAACTGAAACTCGCCGTATCCGGCTGCCCCCGTAACTGCGCCGAAGCGACCTGCAAGGACATTGGCGTGATCTGCGTCGATAGCGGCTATCAGGTCAGCATCGGCGGTGCGGCCGGAATGGACGTCAAAGAGACGGAACTGCTGGTGCAAGTGCCCACCGAGGAAGATGCGGTGCTGGTCATTAAGGCAGTCACGCAGCTTTATCGCGAAAATGCCAAGTATCTCGACCGGATCTACAAATGGATGGGCAAGGTTGGCCTGGACTGGATCAAGGAGCGCATCGTCGATGATCTGGATGAACGCGCCGCTTTGGTTGACCGGTTTGAACTAAGCCAGTCGATCTATCGCAAAGACCCATGGGCCGAACATGCCAATAACAAGGCAAGTACCTATCGCCCACTAGCGAACCTGTCATTGGAGGCCGCAGAATGAGCAACTGGATCGATATTGCAGCGCTTGAGGATGTTCCACAGCGCGGTGCGCGGATGGTAAAGACCGCATTGGGTTGTGTTGCTGTCTTCCGCACAGGCGAAGATGAGGTTTACGCCCTTGATAATGCATGCCCGCATAAAGCGGGCCCACTGGCCGAAGGGATCGTGCATGGCAAAGCTGTCACCTGCCCACTGCACAATTGGGTGATATCGCTCGAAACCGGCGAAGCACAAGGCGAGGATGAAGGCCGCGTTGCCACCTACCCCGCCCGCGTTGAGGACGGCCGCATCATGCTTGACCGCGCGTTCCTACGCGCACGGGCCGCCGCATGACACTGACCAAGACCACATGCCCCTACTGCGGCGTTGGTTGCGGGGTCCTTGCGGGGGCTGATGGCACGATCAAGGGTGATCCTAATCATCCGGCCAATTTTGGGCGGCTCTGCTCAAAGGGGTCGGCACTTGGTGAAACGATTGATCTCGATGGGCGGCTTTTAGAGCCAAAGATTGAAGGACGCGCGGCAGAGTGGGACGAGGCGCTTGATCTGGTAGCATCCAAATTCAGCGCAGCAATTGCGGAACATGGCCCCGATAGTGTGGCCTTTTATGCCTCGGGCCAGTTGCTGACCGAAGACTATTATGTGGCCAATAAGCTGATGAAAGGCTTCATCGGCTCCGCCAATATCGACACGAATTCGCGCCTTTGCATGGCCTCCTCCGTGGCAGGGCACAAGCGCGCCTTTGGCACCGATACCGTGCCCGGCGTCTATACCGATCTGGAAGAGGCTGATCTGATCGTTCTGGTCGGCTCAAACCTCGCATGGTGTCATCCCGTCCTGTACCAACGCATCGTCGCCGCAAAAGAGGCGCGTCCTGCAATGCGCGTCATCAACATTGACCCACGTCGCACAGCCACAAGCGATCTGGCAGACCTGCATCTGCAAATCGCCCCTGACGGCGATATTGCGCTGTTCAACGGCCTGTTGACCCATCTTGCCGACGCCGGGAAAATCGATGACCAGTATACCACCCAACACGTCAATGGCATGGCCGAGGCGATTGCAACAGCGCGCCAATCTGATCCAACGGATACAGGGATTTCAGCACAAGACCTCGCAACATTCTACGACCTCTGGGCCAGCACCGAAAAGGTCGTCACGATCTACTCACAAGGCGTAAATCAGTCCGAAACCGGCACCGATAAGGTGAATGCGATCCTCAACTGCCATCTTGCCACCGGGCGCATCGGGAAACCGGGGATGGGCCCATTTTCGGTCACCGGACAGCCCAATGCGATGGGTGGGCGCGAAGTGGGTGGGCTTGCCAATATGCTGGCGAACCATCTGGAATTGGGCAATGCGGATCACCGTCAAGCGGTGCAGGCGTTCTGGAAAAGCCCCGCGATTTGCACCCAAGCGGGCCTGAAAGCGGTTGATCTGTTCGACGCCTGTGCAAAAGGTCAGATCAAAGCGCTCTGGGTCATGTCCACAAACCCTGCCGTCTCGCTACCCGATGCCGATGGCGTGGCAGCGGCGATCGCGAATGTCCCCTTCGTCGTCACATCTGATATCATGGAAAAGACCGATACCAACGATCTGGCCCATGTTTGCCTACCCGCAACCGGCTGGGGTGAAAAAAATGGGACGGTCACGAATTCCGAGCGCCGCATATCGCGCCAGCGCGCGTTTCTACCAGCGCCGGGTCAAGCCCGCCCAGATTGGCAGATTGTCAGCGACGTCGCGACCCGCATGGGATTTGGCAAGGCTTTTGCCTATCGCACACCCCAAGATGTCTTTGCTGAATACGTGGCCCTTGATGCCGCGACATCGCAGTTCCCCCGCGATCTGGACCTGAGCATTTTCGCAGATGCTGACTATGCCAATCTGATCCCGACGCAATGGCCACGCAACGACCAACGCTTTTTTGCGGATGGCAAATTCTATCACCCCGATGGCAAAGCGCAGATGATCCCTGTGACTGCACCTGCTTTGGCAAAACCCCGTTTCCAGTTGAATACAGGGCGCAACCGCGATCAGTGGCACACGATGACGCGTACAGGTAAATCGGCACGGCTGGGCCCCCATCTTGCCGAACCCTATGTCGAAATACACCCGCAGGACGCCGCAGATCTTGGCGTCACTGTCGGTGATCTGATCCGCGTTGAAAGTACCTATGGCACCGCAATCCTACGCGCGCTAGTGACACCGCGCATCGCCGCAGGCCAGCTTTTTGCACCGATGCATTGGACCCGACAACTGACCACATCAGGAACGGTGAACAGCCTGACGGCACCGGTGACGGATCCTGTATCAGGCCAACCAGCATTGAAATCCGGCGCCGTCGTCGCCAATGTTTACAAGGCCAAATGGTACGGCTTTCTTGCCAGCGCCGATGCGATGACACCGCAAACGCCCTATGCCGCCATCGCAAAGACGCAAACAGGCTGGCAGGCCGAAGTGGCAGGTCGCAAATTACCCAGTGATTGGGTTGCCGAGGCGCGTTTGCTGTCGGGACGGTCCACTGGCGATGCAGCCTTGCACAGTGATCCGGCCACTGGCCTGACACGCGTTGCAATTTCCCAAGATGGGATCACGAAGGCACTGTTCTTTGCCGCCCCACAACCTGTGATCATGTCACGCCCCGCCTCGATTGCATTGATCGGCACCGATGCCGCCCCGCTGACCGCCCTTGCGGGACGCGCGCCAGCGGATCAGCCCGACCCCGGTGCAACGGTCTGCGGCTGTTTCAACGTCGGGCGTAACACGCTGCTGAATGCCGCATCAAAAGGGGCGCGTAGCGTGACTGCCTTGGGAGAGGCCACTTGCGCAGGCACCAACTGCGGCTCTTGCAAGCCGGAACTGGCGGCACTTTTGGCGGAGGCAGCGCTTCCGATGGCCGCAGAATGAGCCTGGCACCTTTCGTTCAGATTGTGGCGCGCGGCAAAGGGCGCGCGCGCGACATGACCTTCGCAGAAGCCAACGACGCGATGACCGTGATCCTGCAGGGTGCGGCCGCACCAGAGGCCGTTGGCGCACTCCTGATGGTGATGCGGTTGCGCGGCGAAACCCCGGCAGAGATTGCCGGTTTTACGGCTGCATTGCGCACGCATGTCGTCGAAAAGCTGCCCAAAGCTGATCTTGATTGGCCCTCCTATGCTGCGGGGCGCAGCCGGGGCGCACCTATGTTTTTGCTTGCAGCACGGCTTGTTGCACAGGCGGGCTACACAGTATCGATGCATGGCTGGAACTCACACCAATCGGCTGGTGCATCCGTGCGCGATGCACTTGATCTGGCCGGACCACAGGTGCGTTACAGCGCTTTGGAAATGCTTTGTCCCGAAGCCTTCGCTTTGCTTAATCTACGCGATGTGCTGGGCCTGCGGTCGTGCTTTAACACCGTACTGCGCATGTGGAACCCATCCGCAGCACCCGTTTCGGTGCAAGGTGTCTTTCACCCCGCGTATCGCAGCCTTCAGGCCGAGGCCGCTCAAATGCTGGGACAGCAGGACCTGATGATCATAAAAGGCGGCGGCGGCGAATTCGAACGCCACCCGTCCAAGGATATAGCTGTTTTTGGTCTGCGCGATGGCGGTCACATCGCTAACACCGCCCCTGCCCTGCTGGACGAAAAACGTCGCCTGCATGACGTGAACACTGTCGTTGATTTGCCTGCACTTTGGGCCGGTACAGTCGACGATGACTTCAGCATCGCTACGATCACTGGCACAGCTGCTCTGGCCCTGCACGCACTCAAGGCCGCCCCAACCCAGCAAGACGCACAAACCATGGCCAATGCCCTTTGGGCCGCACGCCACCAACCAGAAAGCCTTTCCGCATGAAAACTTTTCCAATGTTTTTGCAGATGGCCGGACGCAAGGTCGTTATCGTCGGCGGCCAGGAACAAGCCGCGCAAAAGGCCCGATTGATCCTCAAATCAGAGGCCGAGGTCACTTTGCTGGCCCCCAGCTTGGATGCCGAACTGGCTGATCTGGTCGCAGCGGGGCGGGTGACACATGACACCGGCGCGATCATGCCGGAAAGCTTTGTAGATACCGCTTTGGTTTTCGTCGCCTCTGGCTGCCCCGGCGCCGATATGGCGCTGCATGCATTGGCCAAGGCGGGCGGTGCTGTGGTCAATGTGGTTGATCAACCGCATCTATGTGATGCGATCACACCCTCCATCGTGGACCGGGACCCGGTTGTCGTGGCCATCGGCACAGAAGGTACAGCACCCGTGCTGGCCCGACAGATCAAGACCAAGCTGGAAGAAACGCTCGAACCACGGTTGGGTGATCTGGCGTCTCTTGCAGGGCGATTGCGGGGGGCGGCGGCGGCCCGTCTGGCGCCACGTTTGCGGCGTGATCTGTGGCGCTGGGTGTTCAACGACAGCCCACGACGGATGTTTACAGGCGGCGCAGAACGAGATGCGGCCAAGCTGATCAAAACCGCTATCGAAACTGGCGGATTTGGCAATGATACCGGCGGCAGCGTTGCCCTTGTCGGCGCAGGCCCCGGCGCGAAGGACCTGATCACCCTACGCGGCGTGCAACGGTTGCAAGAGGCTGATGTGATCTATTATGACCGCCTGCTTGATCCCGAAATCCTTGAGCTAGCGCGCCGGGATGCAGAACGCGTTTATGTGGGCAAAGCGCCGGGCTGTCACAGCTGGCCACAGGAAAAAATCACGCAAACGCTAGTCGCGGCTGCCAAACGCGGGCAACGCGTTGTACGGCTGAAATGCGGTGATCCGGGTATCTTTGGGCGCAGTACGGAAGAGATTGACGCGCTAAAAGACGCTCATATCCCTTTCGAGATCGTTCCCGGTGTCACCGCCGCCTGTGCTGCCGCGGCAAGTGTCGGGCAAAGCCTGACGGAGCGAGGAAATGTTGAGACACTTACGCTGACGACAGGCCATCTTGAGGGCGGCTATGTCGTGCCTGACGCGATCAAAGACCTCCAACCCGGCACCTGCGTGGCGCTCTATATGGCTATTGGTGCAGCACCCCGTATCGTTGATGCACTGCAAACCACACATAGCGACGCCCCGCTTGACGTACAGATCGTGGCGAAGGCCCAGCGCAAAGGACAGGTGCTTGCAACGTGCGAGGTGAAGGACCTGCCCGCGACCTTGGCGAAACATGATATCAACGGTGAAGCGATGCTGCTGATACGCTGGCCCGGCAATCACGCCATCGCCAACCAGAGCGACAGTTCAACCCCACTTCTCAGTGCGATCTAAGTAATGTTGTTTACGTTTGCCTGATGTTTGCCTTGGAGTGCACCTAAAGCATATTGGTTTTCGCGCAGGATTTCGCACAAATGTTCGTACAGACAAAAGCTATATGGCACACGGCCTACGCAAGAACGCCACCATCGAGCTCTCCATGGCAGGTTGTGACGATGAAATGGTGCGAGCTGTAACTGGGCACTCCGGCATAGAAATGCTCGAAAAGTACTGCCGTCAAAGAAGTCAAAGCGAGCTAGCCAAGAGGGCGCAACAGAAGCGAAACATAAAAGTTTCAACAAGTGTTTCAAAATACATCCAGCAGAAGTCGAAAAATCCACGTAACTTGTCAATTTTATTGGAGGCGAGTACCGGAATCGAACCGGTCTAGACGGATTTGCAATCCGCTGCATAACCTACCTGCCCACTCGCCTCGTGACCCCGTCACCTAAGGATGACGTCAGATAAGGTCAAGCGCTTATCATAGTAGGCTTACAACACATCGGCAATATCTGCGCCTCAGTCGCCGCAAACCGCGTTTCCTTTCCTTTGCCTTCAAGATATCCTGACGATCAGCAGTAATCGGGTCGACCGATAACGCGTTGATGTGGAAGGTCCAGATGCCGCGCTCAGTTCTTTTTGTCACAGGTACGCGAGCCGATTTTGGCAAGCTGGAGCCTTTGGCGGTTGCCACGCGCGATGCGGGCTTTGAGGTGTCTTTCTTTACCACCGGTATGCACATGCTGGAACGTTATGGGTTGACCAAGCTTGAGGTGCATCGCACGCCGGGCATTCAGGTGCATGAGTTCCTCAACCAACGCATTGGTGATCCTCAGGATATGGTCTTGGCCAAAACTGTCATGGGGTTTTCGGACTTTGTGAAAGAATTCGCCCCTGATCTGGTTGTCATTCATGGTGACCGGGTCGAGGCGCTGGCGTGCGCGCTTGTCTGTGCTACCAATTACATTCGCTGTGCCCATATCGAAGGCGGTGAAGTGTCAGGCACGATTGATGAGATTTATCGCCACTGTAACAGCAAACTGGCCAGCCAGCATTTCGTGTCCTCAGATGATGCCGCGCGCCGCGTCATGGCGCTGGGTGAGCCTGCGGTAAACATCCACACCATCGGATCGCCGGAACTGGATTTTCATGCGGGTCCGTCGGGGGTCAGCTTTGCACAGGTGCAAGAGCGTTACGACCTGCCTTCAGACGACTATGGAATATGCGTCTTTCACCCGGTCACATCAGAGGCCGACACGATGGGCATACAGGCCCACGCGCTGTTTGATGCGCTTGACCAATCGGGACGCAACTTCGTTGTGATCGCGCCCAATAATGATCCCGGATCGGCCGCTATCTTTGATGCGATTGAACAAATGCCTACGGATCGGTTTCGGGTTCTGCCGTCCATGCGTTTTGCCCATTTCTCTGAACTGATGAAGAACGCGAAAGCAATGGTCGGCAATTCATCCGCTGGCGTGCGTGAGGCACCTTTTCTTGGGCTCCCCTCGCTGGATATCGGCACCCGCCAGACCAACCGGGCCAAATCGCCTTCAGTCTTTTTTGCCGGTGCGGTCGATACCGCCGCGATTGCGCAGTTTCTTAAGGTGGAATGGGGCAACGCCTATCCGCGCCATGACGCCTTTGGCGGCGGCAGCGCGGCAGAGCGGTTTGTCGCGACATTGAAGGATGATGCCTTCTGGGAAACCTCGCTGCAAAAGACCTTTCATGACCTTCCCGGCTGACATGCAGCGCGGACTGGCCTTGCGCAGCTATCTGGCGGCCACTTATCTGATCCCGCTGGTCGCAAAACCGATCCTGAGACGGCGCTTGCAGCGTGGCAAGGAACACCCCACCCGGTGGCGCGAAAAGCTGGCCCACGGATTGGCCCCGCGACCTGACGGGCCGCTGATCTGGCTGCATGCCGTGGGTTTGGGCGAGGTTTTGTCCTTGCGTGGTTTGATTGATCGTCTTGGCAAAGCCCGCCCTGATCTGTTCTTTCTTGTCACATCAACGACTGCCGCCTCTGCCGATGTCTTTGCCAAAAACGCCCCTGCCCGCACAATCCATCAATTTTTACCACTGGATGCACCATCATATCGTAGACGATTTCTTGATCACTTTGCGCCCGACATGTGCATCTGGGTTGAACAGGATATATGGCCCGGCATGGTCAGCGATCTGGCGGCGCATGGTGTGCCACAATGCATGATTGCTGCACGGATGAACGCCAAGTCGTTCCGCGCGCATCAAAGGGCTGCATCACTGTACCGGGATCTCTATGGCGCGATGGCGATGGTAACGGCGCAGAATCAGGCGACGGCTGATCGTCTGAAGGCTCTGGGCGCAGAGGTGCAGGTCACTGGGTCACTCAAACCTGCGGCCCCCCCTTTGCAAAGCGATCCAGATGCGTGCGACACGATTATGCAACATTTGGCTGGGCGGCGTGTTTGGGCTGTTGCCCCGGCCCATCCCGAAGATATCGCAATTGCCCGCGCAGCCCATACCCTATTGCGCGAAACTGACCCCTCTGCCCTGTTGATCATTGCACCACGGTTTCCTGATCGACCGCTAGAGTGTGATGGCCCTCGCCGCAGTCTTGGCGCGCTTCCAGATTCTGATGATCCGGTTTGGCTTTTTGATACCTTTGGTGAAATGGGGCTTGTCTACCGTCTGGCGCACGCTGCGTTAATTGGCGGTACGTTCAGCGATATCGAAGGTCATAACCCATGGGAGGCCGCGGCCTTGGGATGTGCCATCATGCATGGGCCGCGTGTGGCACATTTCGCCACTGACTTTGCACATCTTTGCGATGTTTCTGGGGCCCGAAAGGTCGAAACCGCGGATGATGTTGTCACTGCTTTGACCTCTACGCAACTAGACACGACCATCAATAATGCGGCTGGCGCGATTGCTACGGCAAGTGCCACTGTTGATACCTTGCTCCAACGCCTTTTGCTGATATTGGAGGCACCGGATGCCCCCTAGCTTTCCCAGCTTGCGGCTGCGGGTCGCCCTGGTTCTTTACAGCGTCCTGATGTGGCTGCTCTTACCGGCGATCCTGCTTTATTTACGCCACCGTGGGCGCAAGGACCCGCTTTATACACAACACCTCTCCGAACGGTTTGGACGTTATACAACGCAGTTTCACAATCCAGTATGGGTACATGCAGTCTCACTTGGTGAAATGCGTTCAGCAACTCCGCTTATCCGCGCCCTGCTGGCACAGGGTGAAACCGTGGTGACCACCCATTTCACCCCTGCCGGGCGGCGCGAGGCCGCGCGTGAATTTGCTGATGAGATCGCCGCGGGTACGGTACAGCCCCTTTGGGTGCCGTTGGAATACGGCTTTGCATACAGGCGTTTTCTGAAACATTTCACCCCCAAATACGGGCTGGTGATGGAGATCGAGATTTGGCCACGTATGATCATGGCCTGTCGCAAACATGGAACCCCGCTTTTCATGTGCAATGCGCAATATCCTGAAAAGAGCTTCCAAAAAGACCAACAAGGGCTTGGTCTGCGTGCCGCCCTAATCGCAGGCTTCGCTGGTGGCTTCGTCAAATCGCAAGGTCAGAAAGACCGCTTTGCAGCCGTGGGCATGTCAAACATCCATATCACAGGCGAGCTGCGCTTTGATCAACCTATTCCACAGGCGCATCTGGCGGCGGCTGCGACCTGCCGTGATGCACTGACCAAAGGCAGGCCCAGCTTTACCCTGACAAGCGTGGTCGAGGGCGAAGACGCGCTTTACATCGATATGATCCGCCAGACCGACGGCGTTTTCTTCACCTATGTGCCCCGCGCGCCGGAACGATTTGGCGACGTGGCTGCTATGCTCGAAGCCGCGGGCGTGAAATACAGGCGCCGTTCTGAAATACTGGACGACACTCTTAGCCTGCGTGGTGAGGCGCCGGATATTGATGTCCTATTGGGCGACAGTATGGGCGAGATGTATTTCTATCTTGGCCTCTGTGACCGCGCCATTGTGGGTGGCGGTTTCGTGGCAAAGGGGGCCCATAATATTATTGAACCATTGGCACTGAAAAAGCCCGTTATCGTCGGCCCTCATATCTGGACCATCGCCTACCCTGCAACCGAGGCGATTGCGGCAGGTGTCTGTCAGCTTGTCCCGGACGCCGCCGCACTCAGAGCCGAAATACAATCGCCGACCCAAGTAACAGAGGCGCAAATCACTGACTTTTATGACGATCACGCAGGCGGCGTTGCACGCACACTGGCAGCTATCCCAAAAGCGCTCAAAGCCTAAGGGTCCTGAACCTAAGTGCCGATATCCTCTGGCCCCACTGCTGTCGCCTTGATAATCGCGTAAATCTGCTGACCAACCGCCAATTCCATCCGCAGCGCACTGCGCCGCGTCACCCGCGCCAAAAGCTGATCTTCCCCCGCCCTCAGACCAACAGCAACGCCCGGCCCCTTGCCCTGCGCGACCTGCGTGATGGTCACGGGCAGCACGTTCAGCGCGCTCAAGTCTGCTGGCCTATGTTTGGCCAAGATCACATCTTGAGCGGGGATACGGATACGCACCGTCTGTCCCAATACCCCCAAAAGCCCGGGCAGCATGATACGCCCCCCGGAAAATGCCAGTTCGGTCAGGCCATCATCCAGCAACCGCCCCGCAACCTTTGTCTCGATCACAGCGCCCGCCGCCCGCGGGCCGACCAGTGGCACCGTTTCAGGCCGTGACAAAACCGTGCCAACGGGGCCGGATGTCGTAACCCGCCCCTTTTCCATGATCACCAATGTGGTGGCCAATCGCGCCACCTCAGAAACATCATGGCTGACGTATAGTATTGGCACCTGCACCTCATCGCGCAGCCGTTCGAAAAAGGGCAGAATTTCAGCCTTACGCGGTGCGTCCAATGCTGCCAGTGGTTCATCCATCAGCAAAAGCTGCGGATCACTCATCAGCGCACGGCCGAGGGCTACCCGCTGGCGTTCCCCGCCCGACAACCGTGCTGGCATGCGATCCAATAGCTGTTCCAGACCCAGCACCTCAATCACGCGTGCGGCGTCATGCGTGCCGCCGTAGCCGAGGTTGCGCATCACTGTCATATGCGGAAACAGGCGCGCGTCCTGAAAGACATAGCCGATGCGCCGTTGTTGCGGCGCAAGATATGTCTTTGACGCTTGATCAAAAAGCGCCGTCCCTGCGATGGTGATCCGCCCAGCATCCGGCCGCAAAAGGCCTGCAACTGCATTGACCACGGAGGTTTTGCCCGACCCAGAGCGCCCAAAGATTGCGGTCACGCCATTTGGTGCCTCAAACTGCGTATCCAGTTGAAACGCACCCAATCTCTTTTTGACATCAACGCTGATCATGTGCCACCCAGCCGCTGCGCCATGCGACGAGCGAGCCATTCGGAGACCAACAGCGCCCCCATCGCGAGGATGATTGAGACAATGACAAGGCTGACAATAGCGGGCTCACGACCGGGCACCTGCAGCAGGCCATAGATCGCGGTGGGGATGGTTTGCGTCTCTCCGGGAATGGCGGCGACGAAAGTGATTGTCGCGCCAAATTCACCCAACGCCTTGGCAAAGCCAAGGATCGTTCCAGCCAAAATACCTGGCAAAACCAACGGCAGCGTGACCGTGCGCCATATACGCCAACGCGACGCGCCAAGTGTTGCGGCGGCCTGTTCCAGCCCCGGATCAACCGCCTCAAACCCAAGCCGGATGGCACGCACCATCAACGGAAACGCCATGACCGCTGCGGCAAGGGCCGCACCCGTCCAGCGAAAGGCGAAGGTGATCCCAAAGGTCTGGTCAAGGAAACCGCCAAGCGGCCCCTGCTGGCCAAAAAGGACAAGCAACAGATAACCGGTTACGACTGGCGGCAGCACCAAGGGTAGATGGACCACACCATTCAGTAATTGACGGCCGGGAAAAGTCTTGCGCGCAAGCACATAGGCGATCCAAACCGCAAGTGGCAGTGCGGCAAGCATCGCGACAAGGGCGACCCGCAACGACAGCAGGATGGCTGTCCATTCTTCTGGGCCCAGCGCCTCAATCACTTTGCGTTGCCTGTTGGTGGTAAAAAGCCGGATGCGGCAAAGATGGCCTGACCTTGAACCCCGGTCAGGACATCCAAGACCATCCGCGCTTCATCATTCCTATCATCCGTCAAGGCACCAAGATACTGGATTGGTCGGTGGCTGTTGAGCGGAAATACGGCCACCTCTGCTACGTCGTCACTGATCCTTGTGTCGGTCCGGTACACAATTCCCAATGGCGTTTGGCCACGCGCAACAAGCGTCAGCGCCGCGCGTACATTGTCCACCTCGGCCAGTCTGTCTTGGATCGCCTCCCAAAGGTCCAGATGTTGAAGGGCTTCTTTGGCATAAATCCCCGCAGGCACCGCTTCTGTCAGCCCGACGGCGAACCGACCATTGCCAATGGCATTACGCAGGGCGTCTGGTTCAAGATTGAGGGGTATTGTACCTTGCGGCCCAATCAAGACAAGGCGGTTGCTAGCAAGATTTACAACACTGTCGGCCTCCACATGTCCGCCCGCGACCAGCACATCCATCCATTCTGTATTGGCAAGCAAAACGATATCCGCAGGCGCACCAAGGGTCACTTGCCGCGCCAAGGTGCCACTGCCACCATAAGATACGACAACATCATCAAATTGTTCCGCGATCTGGTCGATCGGCTCTTTCAGGCTGGCGGCAGCAAAGATCAAAACCTCGGCCCGTGCGGCCAAGGCCGCCTGCGTGAGGATGAGAGCCATAAAAAACGCGCGCAAAATCATGCGGCGACTATCAGCGCGTTTCCAAAGGCTTGCAAGGGTCAGCACCAAGCCAAGCGGCGGGCGGCCAAGTGATAGACGTCGTCCCGTACGCTGTCGCGGATCGGGCCGTCGCGGGGGAGATCACGCAAGGTCGTCGTCCAATGCGGCTCAGGCTGATGTTGGCGCAGCGGCCCGGCCCACGTGAGGGCGCCCAAAATGCCTTGGGCTGCGGGCGGCAAGACATCGGGAATATCATGGCCATTCAGTGTGGCCCAAACGCCTGTCCACAGCCTGCCAACCGACCAAGGATTATAACCGCCACCGCCCAGTACCAAATATCGCGGCGCCAGCGGCTTGAGTGCCGCAACAACTGCCCAATGCGCATTGTTGGACAGGGTCAGCCGCGATTGCGGGTCTTCGGTCACCGCATCTGCCCCACATTGCAGGACAATGGCATCAGGGCAGAAACCAGCGACCAAAGGCAGGATCAGTTGATCAAGGATCAACGCCATCTCTGCATCGTTCAAACCTGCCGCGACCGGCAGATTGAACACTTGACCCTTTCCCTGATCTCCGCGCTGGCCGGTGCGCGGCCAGCGATTTTCCTCATGTACCGATATTTGCAGCGTGTCTTCATCCTCTGCAAACGCATGTTCCACCCCATCAGGATGATGCGCATCAATATCGACATAGGCAATCCGCTGCGCGCCATTGCGGCGCAAGGATTGGATCGCCAGAACCGGATCATTGAGATAGCAAAATCCGTTCGCCCGATCAGGCAACCCATGATGCGTACCCCCCGCTGGCGAATAGATAACCCCACCGCGTTTGAGCAGTTCCCCCGCCAAAAGCGATGCCCCCGCAGAAGTCGCAGGACGGCGGTACATTTCCTTGAAAACGGGATTGGACGGCGTACCAAGGCCATGGCGTTGTCGCACATCATCACTAACCTGCTGTGCGGCCTCCGCTGCTTGCAACGCGGCAAGGTAGGCAGGTGTATGATAGCTGGACAACGCCGCAGCCTTTGCGCGGGGGCTGATGATAAACTGCGCGGTGGGCAGCCAGCCAAGGCTCCGCGCAAGGTCTATTACCGTGGATACACGCGGCACGCGCAGCGGATGCCAAGCGCCATAGCTGGAGTGGCGATAAATTTCGGACCCGATAAATCGCGGTGGCAGGGTTGCCTGCGGATCGGATGCCTGCATAACGTCTGTCATAGACCGGATGTAATGCTTTTCGCGGCGGAGAACATGGCGAAAAAACACGCAAAACAGCTTCCCCTCAAGCTACGCACCGGGCGCAAAACGGATGTGCGCGCACAATTTGCAGCACTGTGTTGGCGCGTCAAAAATGATCAAGTGCAAGTGTGCCTGATCACCAGTCGAACGCGCGGGCGCTGGATCATCCCCAAAGGCTGGCCGATGCATAAGCAAACACCAGCAAATGCCGCCGCCACCGAAGCCTATGAAGAGGCAGGGGTCCGCGGTGAAGCGGTTGATTTTTGCCTTGGTGTCTACAGCTATCACAAACCGCAAAAGGTAGGTAACGCGCCAATCGTCACGATGGTCTATCCGGTTCATGTGACCCATGTACACAGCAAGTGGCCCGAAAAAAAGCAACGACGGCGCAAATGGCTATCACCTGCGAAAGCAGCTAAGAAATTGACCGAACCAGAGTTGAAACGCATCGTGGCCAACTTCAAACCGCATAAAATCATACGCTAGCAAGCGCTTGCAGCATAGCCCAGATAGCCTATTTAAAGGTTTGCAAAGTAGACAGGCCAAGATGATCCGTTTCCATCTCAAATGTGACCAAGACCATGCATTCGAAAGCTGGTTCCAGTCAGGCGACGCTTTTGACAAGCTCGTCGCGGCTGGCATGGTGAACTGCACGTCATGCGGTTCTACCCAAGTGACCAAGTCGATCATGGCCCCTGCTGTCAGCACGTCGTCCGACGTCAGGGCGCCAAAACTCACCGAAAACGCGATTGCCGCGTTACGCGATAAGGTCGAGGCGAACTCGGACTATGTGGGCAAAAGTTTCGTGAAAGAGGCGCGGGATATGCATGATGGCGTTGTCCCCGAGCGGCCAATTTATGGCGAAGCAAATCTAAATGAAGCGAAAAAACTGGTGGATGATGGCATCCCTGTCGTCCCCCTGCCCTTCATGCCGCGCAAGAAGACAAACTGACCTGAGATAAAGGAAATCCCATGACCATCGTGATTACCGGAGCCAATCGCGGGATAGGGCAGGCTTTATTTAACCGCTATAACGATCTGGGCCACAAGGTGATCGGCACGCATCGCGCGCCGACGCACGGGGCGATGCACCAGCTTGAAGTGACAGATCCGGCATCACATGCCGCCTTTGCAGACGGTCTTGGCGACAGCAGCGTTGACTTGCTGATCTGCAACGCAGGCATTTATGAAGACAAAGGGCAGAGCCTTGTCGACGGTTATCCCGCGTCCATGTGGGCGCACGGGTTTGCGACCAATGTCACGGGTGTCTTTCTAAGTTTCCAAACCCTGCTCCCACACTTGCGGCGGGCCGAGACACCGAAAATCGCGATCATCTCTTCGCAAATGGCGTCCGACACCCGTGCGCCAGGCGGCAGTTACATCTATCGCGCCAGCAAGGCTGCTGCGTTGAACCTTGGGCGCAATCTGGCCAGTGATCTGAAAGCGGAAGGCATCGCTGTGGGTATCTATCATCCGGGTTGGGTACAGACGGACATGGGCACGCAAAGCGCGGAAATCACCACTGCAGAAAGTGCCGAAGGCTTGATGGCGCGGTTTGCCGCCCTTGATCTGGCGTCAACAGGGTGCTTTGAAACCTGGGATGGACGCACCCACCCCTACTAACCGATTGCCCTTCGTGGCCACGGGCATTAAAGGAAGCGCTGATTAAAACTGCGTTTTCGAAAGACAGCCCCCATGCCAACGCTTGTGATGAAGTTCGGCGGTACATCCGTAGCCAATCTTGACCGGATTGCGCGCGCCGCCAAACGCGTCGCTGTCGAGGTGGCCAACGGCTATGATGTGATCGTGATCGTGTCAGCCATGTCGGGCAAAACGAACGAGCTGGTAGGCTGGGTCAATGAAACATCACAGTTCTATGATGCGCGCGAATATGATGCGATTGTGTCGTCGGGTGAAAATGTTACGGCGGGTCTAATGGCGCTGCGTTTGCAGGAAATGGATATCCCGGCACGGAGTTGGCAAGGCTGGCAGGTGCCGGTGCAAACCACCTCGACCCATTCCAGCGCGCGGATCGAAGACATCCCGACCGATAACATCAATACAAAGTTCGGCGAAGGCATGAAGGTAGCCGTTGTAGCAGGCTTTCAAGGGCTTAGCCCAGAAGGCCGGATCACGACGCTGGGGCGTGGCGGGTCTGACACGACCGCTGTAGCCTTTGCCGCAGCTTTCGGCGCGGAACGTTGCGACATCTACACCGATGTCGATGGCGTCTACACCACCGACCCGCGGATCACGAACAAAGCCCGCAAGTTGGACAAAATCTCGTTCGAGGAAATGCTGGAACTAGCGTCGTTGGGCGCCAAGGTCTTGCAAACCCGCTCGGTCGAGTTGGCGATGCGATACAAAGTACGTCTGCGCGTGCTGTCATCATTTGAGGAACCATCCAACAGCGCCGGAACGCTGGTTTGCGATGAGGAGGATATCATGGAATCCAATGTTGTGGCCGGTGTGGCCTATTCCCGCGACGAAGCGAAGATGACGCTGATCTCGGTCGCTGACCGTCCTGGTATTGCGGCGGCGATTTTTGGCCCGCTGTCTGATGCGGGCGTCAACGTCGATATGATCGTCCAGAACATCTCGGAAGAAGGACGCACGGACATGACGTTCTCTTGCCCTGTCGATCAGGTCAAGCGGGCCGAGAAAGCCATGCAGGCCGCCAAAGATAATGGTGACATCAATTACCACGATCTGGTTGCCGATGAAGGTGTTGCAAAGGTCAGCGTCGTTGGTATCGGGATGCGCAGCCACACGGGTGTGGCAGCCAAGATGTTCCGTGTGCTTTCTGCTGAAGGCGTAAACATCAAAGTCATTACAACCTCCGAGATAAAGATTTCCGTGTTGATCGACAGAAAATACATGGAACTTGCCGTCCAAGCCCTGCATGATGCCTTTGAATTGGAAAAAGCGGGATAGCATCATGCCCGCCTGATGCGTGGGAGGCATGAAAATGGGTTTCGCCAAAATTGCCGCTGCCGGCCTTGCCGCTGCTTCACCGCTTCATGCCGATCCTGACGTACCAACGCATGCCGAAAACGTACTTCTGCATGTAATCGCGCATGAAATAGGCCATGCGCTTATCCGTGAGTTCGATCTGCCAATTCTTGGGCCAGAGGAAGCACTCGCTGACGATTTTGCAACGGTTTTGATCAACACAATGCTTCCCGACCGCGCTGAGGTCATCATAACGGATTACGCCACATTCCTCGCCGCTGATCAAACCGAGGCATCCTTGTTTTCAGAGTACAACGATGATGTCAAACGCGGCGCACGGGCGGTTTGCATGACGTATGGGTATGCCCCTGACCGGCACGCAGCACTTGCAGCGCAGTTCGGATTGGATGGCGATTTGGCCACAGCCTGTGCAGACAGCGCGCCTGAGGTTTTTCGAAGCTGGCGCCGCACCCTCGCACCTTTGATGATGCCAAGCACAGCACCGGTCACCGAGGTGGGACTGGACTTTGACGATAGCGATATAGCTGTTTTTCTCGCCGACAGCGAAGTCATGGCAATCGCAGAAGGCCTTTTGCAGCAATTCGACTGGCACTCACGTATCACACTATCGATCCGCGCGTGCGACGGCAGTGCAGGCTGGTCACGCAATGGCAGGACCATTACGGTTTGTGACAGTTACATCCAACGGTTTGCGGCAGCGCAATAGAATGTCGGAGGACCCATGCCAGAACGGCTAGAAACAGAAAGCCGCAAACTGCTGGGGCGGCTGCGCGAAGCGCTTGCGACTGACAATGAAGGTCAGGAGCGTCTGAACGCTGTTGTCGATCTGATTGCAGATTCGATGGGCACCGAGGTCTGCTCAATCTACCTGTTCCGTGATAGCGAAACGCTGGAGCTTTGCGCCACCAAAGGTTTGCAGGCAGAGGCGGTTCACCAGACCCGCATGCGACTGGGCGAGGGCCTTGTGGGCCGCACTGCCAAAAGCCGCACCGTCATCAACACTGCCGATGCCCCCGCATCCAAAGGGTTCCGCTACATGCCCGAAACCGGCGAAGAGCGGTTCTCGTCCTTCTGCGGCGTCCCGATCCAGCGTTTGGGCGATGTGTTGGGCGTACTGGTCGTGCAGTCAAAAGACGCCCGCGAATACACCACCGATGAAGTCTACGCGCTTGAAATCGTCGCAATGGTCATAGCCGAGATGACAGAACTGGGTGCGTTTGTAGGCGAAGGCGCCGCCCTTTCGGCCCGACATCAGCGGCCTGTCATGCTGCGCGGGTCTATCGCGCAAGAGGGCGCGACTGAAGGTTTGGTTTACCTGCATGAACCGCGTGTGGTCGTCACAAACCCTATCTCGGACGATCCCGAAACGGAAAGTGCACGCCTGCATGACGCGATCGAACAACTGCGCGCTGGCGTCGACGATATGCTGATTGGCGCGAACACGGCGGACAGTGACCAAAAACAAGTGCTCGAGGCTTACCGCATGTTTGCAAATTCCAGCAGTTGGCTCAAACGCATGCAAGAGGACATCCAAAACGGTCTGTCTGCCGAGGCCGCGGTGGAAAAGGAACAGTCGCTTGCACGCGCGCGGATGGCTAAGGCAACCGATGCTTATTTGCGCGAGCGTTTACATGACCTTGATGATCTGTCCAACAAGCTATTGCGTCTTTTGACCGGACAGGGTGCCGATGCGCGCGCTGATATGCCAGACAACCCGATCCTTGTGGCCCGTAACATTGGGCCCGGCGAGTTGCTGGAATACGGTAAAAAGATCAAAGGGATTGTGTTGGAGGAAGGCTCTGTCGGGAGCCATGCGGCGATTGTGGCGCGCGCTTGGGCGATCCCACTGATCATCAACGCCAAAGGTGTAACCCGCGAGGCCCTGAATGGTGACCCAATTCTGGTCGATGGTGAACAAGGCATTGCCCACTTGCGCCCAGATGAAACCGTGCAAGCCGCCTTCCGTGACAAAATCGAGATGCAAACACGCGCGCAGAAACGCTATGCTTCGATCCGTGATTTGCCTGCGGAAACCAAATGCGGTCAGATCATTTCCTTGCAAATGAATGCCGGTCTGCTTGCTGATCTGCCCTCACTCGAAGGATCAGGGGCCGAGGGTGTCGGCCTCTTCCGTACCGAACTGCAATTCCTGATCCGTAACCAGATGCCCCGGAGGGCCGAACTTTCGGCGCTCTATTCCCGCGTCCTGAATGCGGCCGGGGGCAAGCGCGTCGCCTTCCGCACGCTTGATATCGGGTCAGACAAAGTGCTGACCTACATGAAACCCAACGATGAGCCCAACCCCGCGATGGGCTGGCGTGCGATCCGTGTGGGCCTTGATAAACCGGGTGTCTTGCGCATGCAGCTGCAAGCCTTGTTACGTGCCGCTAACGGAAAGCCGCTGGCGGTCATGTTTCCCTTCATTACCCAGATCAGCGAATTCCGCGCAGCCCGCACGGAAATGGACAAAGCCATGGCGCGTGAAACCAAGCTGGGGCATGCGTTGCCGTCCAAACTAGAGGTCGGTGCGATGCTGGAAACACCATCGCTCGCCTATGCCCCCGATGCGTTCTTTAAAGAAGTCGACTTCATCTCGATCGGTGGCAATGATCTGAAACAGTTCTTCTTTGCGGCAGACCGCGAAAATGAGCGGGTGCGCAAGCGTTATGACACGCTCGACAGCAGCTTCTTGGCCTTCATTCGCAATGTCATCCTGCGGTGCGAGGCGACAGGCACACCGCTGTCATTTTGTGGCGAAGATGCCGGGCGTCCGGTTGAGGCGCTTTGCTTTGCAGCCCTCGGGCTGCGCAGCCTGTCGATGCGCCCGGCCTCGGTTGGGCCGGTCAAGCATCTGCTGCGCCGCGTCGATCTGAACGAAGTGCGCAAGGTCATGGATGATGCGATGAATAATGGCGATCAATCCGTGCGCCGCGCCGTGGCCGATTGGCTGGTCTATCAGGTCTGAGGCAACTTGCCGGCTGCCAGAACCGCATGGAAATGATCCGTCACGGCTTGATCGCCATAAATGCGCGCGAGACGGCGCAGACCAAAATGTACATGCGCCATTGCGACATAGTAATCCACGAAAGCATAGTTCGTCCCGGCCCCTGCAGCGGCACCCAAGATCGGCACGGCTTGCGTGGCCAGCTTTTGCGAAAGAACCGCTGCAAAGCGCGGGGCGACCTTGCTAATCAACCCGTTCACCGCAGCACCCGAAATGCTCAGCCGTGCACCTATGAAAGCCGTATCAACGCCGTCATCTTCCGTACCCGGCCCGCCTGCGCCAAAAACCGCAAGGCATTCAATCTTGGTTTCTTCTGCATCGGGGTCTTCACCATGTTCGACAGCAACATGATGCACGGCGCGGAAAATTACCGTGGTCGCAACCGGCAATTCAGCCAAAGCTGTCGGCAAGCCTCCAAACCCACCCAGCGCGCCAGAAAGCGTGCCGAGGATCTTATGCACGCGGTCCGACCCGATGGACCCACCGCGCCCCGTGCGAGATTTGCTTGCCACGTCGAAACTTTGACGCAATGCGGCTCGCGCCAGATCATCGATTTGATCGCGGGCCGCTACAGGCAACAGCTTCAATCCATCCTCAACCTGCCCGCCGACAAAGTTAATCGCTGACATCAAGACACCATTGGCCTTGCGCTGGCGCATCGCCAGTTCAGCAATCTCGGCTTTTGCCGCATCGCTCAGTGGCTTGGGCGGATCAGCCGGATTGATCTCTTTCATCGCTGTGTCTTGATCTTTCATCCCCTTGAGATGGGGTGCAGATACAGTGATTTCAATCGCGTATCGATGTGACCGCCCCACTCACCCCCAACCACGCCCCCTGCTCAAGGGCGACACCAAGAACACGATCAGGGTTTGTCGGCGGCGGCATTGTCACATCCGCCAGACGTTCGAAACCAAAGCGACGGTAGTAAAGTGCATCACCCACAAGCATCAACCGCGACCAACCTAGATTGCGCGCATCGGCCAGACAACGCTGCATCAAGAGCGCTGCAACACCTTCGCCCTGCCGTGTTGGGTGCACAGCGATGGGGCCAAGCAGTACGGCTTGCTCACCATCGACCCGAACCGGCCAATTGCGCACGGCGCCGGCCAAGATCCCATCGGTATCCCGCGCCGTGAGACAAAGCGGCCCAATCGGAGTCACCCCTTCACGCAGGCGATAAGACGACAGCGCAGATCGTCCGGGTGCAAAGCACAGGTCATAAAGCGCCTCGACCTCCCACCAGTCATCAGGGGTTTCAATGGCCAATGTCAGTGCCGTCTGCCGCATCGTGTCTTTCATCTGGCCAAGGTTTGCGCACCAAGCTAACCCTAGGGTGCACAAAGGAAAAGACACCGCGATGTTCTATGAACCCAAAAATGGCCATGGCCTGCCCCATAACCCATTCAATGCGGTTGTTACTCCGCGGCCCATCGGCTGGATATCGACACGGGGCGCGGATGGGCGCGATAACCTCGCGCCCTATTCCTTCTTCAACGCAGTCGCCTATGTGCCACCACAGGTGATGTTCGCGTCAACCAGCACCAAGCCTGATCGCGAAGGGACCAAGGATTCAGTCGCCAATATCCGCGATACAGACGTCTTTGCGGTCAACATCGTGGAATATGCCGCGCGCGACGTGATGAACCAAACCTCTGGCGCATGGGGACGTGAAAAGGATGAATTTGCACTGGCTGGCATAACAAAAGCAGAATGTGAGACAATCAACTGTCCGCGTGTCGCTGATGCCCCGGCAACGCTGGAATGCAAGCTAACGCAGATCCTGCAATTACCGGGAGAGGCCAATTTCACTGTCTTCGGCGAAGTGACGGGGGTGCATCTGCGCGATAACTGCCTGGTCGATGGCAAGTTTGACGTGACCCGCTTTGAACCACTGACCCGGTTGGGCTACCGCGATTATTCAGTCGTACGCGAGGTGTTCAGCCTGCAACGCCCCGATGATTAATGCCCGCCAATGATACCCGTCTTAACGCTGTAATCCACCGCCAGTTCATAGTCGGGATCATCATCGCTATCCACCATCAGATGGCCCGCCTTTGACAACAACTGATGACAATCGCGGCTCAGATGGCGCAGCTGGATCTGCTTGCCTGCCGCGATGTACTTTTGGGCCAAGGCCTCGATCGCTTGCAGCGCGGATTGGTCGGCCACCCGGCTGTTGGCAAAATCAACGATAACGATGTCAGGATCGGCCGCCACGTCAAAGATTTCCATGAACCCATCAGCCGAGCCAAAAAAGAGCGGGCCTTGGATTTCATAAACCTGCGCACCTTCCTCGGTGCGGCTTTCACGCTTGATGGCGTGGATACGCGTGGCGTTGCTCCATGCGTAGGCAAGGGCCGAGACAATGACACCCACAACAACAGCCGTCGCCAAATCGGTCGCAACAGTTACGATGGTTACAAGGATCGTCACAAACGCATCGGTCCGCGGAACTTTGCGCAGGATGCGCAAAGAGTTCCAAGCGAATGTCCCAATGACAACCATGAACATAACCCCAACCAAAGCGGCGAGAGGGATTTGCTCAATCAGACTGCTGGCAAAGAGGATGAAAGCAAGAAGAAACAATGCTGCTGCAATTCCTGCAACCCGCGTCCGCCCACCGGATTTGACGTTGATCATCGACTGACCAATCATCGCACAACCGCCCATGCCACCGAAGAAGCCGGTCACGGTATTGGCCGCACCTTGGGCCAAACATTCCTGACTGGCGCCACCACGTTTGCCCGTCATCTCACCCACAAGGTTGAGGGTCAGCAGACTTTCGATCAAACCAATCGCCGCCAAAATCAAAGCGTATGGTAAGATGATCTCAAACGTGTCCCACGTCAGCGGCACCATCGGGATATGGAGCGGCGGCAAGCCACCTTCGATGCTGGCCAGATCACCCACCAATGGCACATCAAGGCCAAAACCGATGACAAGCGCCGCCACAATCCCGATACCCGCCAAGGGGGCGGGCACTGCATTGGTGATCTTGGGCATCACCCAAATGATCGCCATCGTCAGCGCCACAAGGGCCAGCATCAGATAGAGCGGCGCACCATGCAACCATTCGCCGTTTGCCATGCCGTGCCCGCCACCTTCAGCAGACCCCGGCACTTGAAACTGCCCCAATTGGGCCAGAAAAATTACAATCGCCAGACCATTCACAAAGCCCAGCATCACCGGGTGCGGCACAAGGCGGATAAACTTCCCCCAGCGCATGATGCCAACAAATATCTGGATCAGCCCCATCAGCACGACCGTCGCAAAGAGGTATTCTACCCCATGCGCCGCAACAAGACTGACCATTACGACAGCCAGCGCACCGGTAGCACCTGAAATCATCCCCGGACGCCCACCAAAGACCGCTGTGATCAAACCAACGATGAAGGCCGCATAAAGGCCCACCAGTGGTTCAACCCCCGCGACAAAAGCAAAAGCCACGGCTTCGGGAACCAGCGCCAGAGCCACGGTCAAGCCAGATAGAATTTCGACCCGCCATTGCCCCGGCGTCAGTGGGGCATCAGGATCAGTAAGGGAAAGACTATCAGCGAAACGCGTTAAAAGGGCGCGGGCCATGAAACATCCTGTCAAAAGGGGAATTGGTGTTTGCCCCCTAAAGGAGCAAAGGCACCTTGTCACCCCTCAACCGCGCGTGAATTTATCTTGTTGCCGCGATGGCACTGTGCACATGGGTTCCATTTCCCGGCAATCCGTTTCAATGTGTTGTCGGGACAGACGACAAGGCGAACCATGCAAACAAAAATCGGAATTATTGGTGGCTCGGGTATCTACCAGATGGACGGGCTTGAAAACGCTGCTTGGGTGACATCACGCAGCGCGTGGGGCACGCCTTCGGACGACATCCTGACCGGACAATTGAACGGGGTTGAGATGGCCTTTTTGCCACGCCACGGACGCGGGCATGTGCATTCCCCCACGACGGTGCCTTACCGGGCCAACATTGATGCACTGAAACGTATTGGGGTGACTGATATCATCAGCGTCAGCGCCTGCGGGTCGTTCCGCGAAAAAATGGCCCCGGGTGATTTTGTTATTGTTGATCAATTCATTGACCGCACCTTTGCACGCGAAAAATCCTTCTTCGGGACAGGCTGTGTGGCCCATGTCAGCATCGCCCACCCCACCTGCGCACGGCTGTCCGATGCTTGCGAAACCGCCGGACGAGATGCAGGTATCAATATCCATCGCGGCGGCACCTACCTTGCGATGGAGGGGCCACAGTTTTCATCCATGGCCGAAAGCAAGCTCTACCGCGACTGGGGCTGCGATATAATCGGCATGACGAACATGCCCGAAGCCAAACTCGCTCGCGAGGCCGAGATTTGCTACGCCTCGATCGCGATGGTCACCGACTATGACAGCTGGCACCCCGACCACGGGGCCGTTGACGTCAGCGACGTGATCAAAACGCTGCAAGGCAATGGCACCAAGGCGCAAGATTTGGTTAGCCGCCTGCCCGCCCTCTTAGGCCCTGACCGCGCGCCGTGTCCGCATGGCTGTGACCGGGCGCTGGAATATGCCGTTATGACAGCCCCCGACAAACGCGACCCTGCTTTGGTCGCAAAACTTGACGCCATCGCTGGCCGTGTCCTTTAGAAAGTTCCCTTGATGAAAACCGTCCAAGACTACATCCGCACGATCCCCAACTTCCCGCATGAAGGGATCATGTTCCGCGATGTGACCACGCTCTTTAGCGACCCCCGTGGGTTCCGAATTGCTATCGACCAATTGCTGCATCCCTACGCGGGGCAACCCATAGACAAGGTGGTAGGGCTAGAGGCACGCGGCTTCATTCTTGGCGGCGCCATCGCCCACCAGCTATCACTGGGGTTTGTACCTATCCGCAAAAAAGGCAAACTGCCTGGTAAAACGATTGAGCAGGATTATACGCTGGAATACGGGACCGCCACGATGGAGGTTCATGACGACGCGCTACAACCGGGCGAAAAGGTCCTGCTGGTTGATGACCTGCTTGCCACAGGCGGCACCGCAGAAGCGGGGATCAAACTGATCGAACGGATGGGGGCCGAAGTCATCGGGTGCGCCTTTGTTATCGATCTGCCGGATATCGGCGGACGTAAAAAACTGGAAGGCTTGGGTATGAACGTACACGCCCTTTGCCAATTCGAAGGCGACTAAGTCTTTCTTCGTCCAATCAAACTTCCGCCGGAGGCATCTGCCCTCGCAACACCGCACCGGGGTTCATAATGCCCTTCGGGTCCAGCGCATCTTTGATCGCACGCAACATCGCAAGTTTGGCTGGGTCGCTATATTTTTCCAGATCCTTCACCTTCAAGCGTCCAATCCCGTGTTCCGCACTCACCGACCCATCCACGCTATGAACCAGATCATGCACCACGCGCTTCACCTCAGGCCGCTCCGCCTCATAATCGGCACGGGCTTTGCCCGGCATCGGGAAGACATTGTAATGCAGGTTGCCGTCGCCCAGATGCCCAAAGCAATTGATCCGGAACGCGCCAACCTCTGCCAAGGCTTGCTTACCACGGTCGATAAATGTGGGGATCGCACTGAGCGGGATTGAAATATCATGCGAACTGACCGACCCAATCCGCCGGTTCGCTTCGGGGATGCTTTCGCGAATATGCCAGAATGCGTCACGCTGCGCATGATTTTGCGCAATCACCCCATCGGTCACTAGACCCGCTTCAAACGCGGTTGCAAAAAGCGCTTCAAGCACCTCTTCCGGGCTTAATCCGGCAGGCAGCCCGACGTCGATCAGAACCGACCATTCAGGGACCTCATCAAAGGGCTGTTTGATCTCAGGGCCCACCTCTGACAAAAAATCAAAGCCTTGGCGGTGTATGATCTCAAAGGCCGAAACACCTTCGCCAATTTGTTCACCTGCCATGGCAAGCAACGCAAGCGCCGCAGCGGGTGAAGCAACCGCCATCATCGCAGCCCCAAGGCCCGCCGGACACGGTGCAAGCTTTAGGGCGGCCCCTGTTATGATCCCCAGTGTCCCTTCCGCCCCAATCATCAGGTTGCGCAGATCATAGCCTGTGTTGTCTTTGCGCAGCCGCGTCAGCCCATGCCAGATCGTGCCATCAGGGCGAACAACCTCCAGCCCCAGACACTGCGCGCGGGCATTGCCATAGCGCAGCACATTGACCCCACCTGCGTTTGTTGACAGCAGCCCACCGATGCGCGCCGATCCTTCTGACGCAAGCGACAGCGGGAACAGCCGCCCGATATCCGATGCTGCTTTCTGCACATCTGCAAGAATAACACCCGCGTCACAGACCAGCACGTTTTCGGACGGGTAGACCTGCCTGATGCGGTTCATACGCTCCAATGACAGGACCACAGGCACCGGTCCCTTTTGTTGCAATTGCCCGCCGACCAGCCCCGTGCCACCGCTGTAAGGTACGATACCAATGCGCGCTTCGGCACAAGCACGCACAACGCTGGCGACCTCATCCGTTGATACTGGTGCCACAACCAGCCCCTGCCCAGCCCAACGCCCGCGCGGTTCGGACAGATAGGGCGTGCTGTCGTCCTTGAATGCCGCCGCGGGCAGCAAGCCACGCAGCAATTTCTCGAAGTCTGGCGTTACGGGGTTGAGCATTTGGTTCCCTTTGCGGCTATCCCGATACATGGCCCAAACCGCGCTGGTGTCCAACCGGATTTGATTATACGTCCGTATCCTTATCCAAAAAGCAGCCGCGTGCCCTGTCAGTCCGCTGTCCAGCCGCCATCAATCATCAGATGTGTCCCCGTCATCAGTGCGGATGCGTCAGAAGCGAGATAGACAACAGGCCCCATCACGTCATTGACTTCGCCGACCCGGCCCAATTTGATCTTGTCCATGATCCACGTCACCTTGTCGGGGTTGTTGAATGTCGGCTCGCTTAGTGGCGTGCGGATGAAAGTCGGGCAGATCGTGTTGACCCGGATGCCCTGCTTGCCCCATTCAATCGCCATCGCTTTGGTAAACCCTTCCACCGCGAATTTTGTACCACAATAGACGCCCCGCTCTGGGCCACCCACATGCGCCATCTGGCTGGTGATGTTGATCAGGCTGCCAGGCTTGCCTGCGGCAAGCAGCCCTTTGGCAACAGCACGGGTCAGGAAATAAGCCCCCTTGAAATTGATGTCGCTGACGGTATCAAAATCCACTTCCCCAGTATCCACAGCAGGTGAGTGGATCGCGGTCCCAACGGAATTGACCAATACATCAAACGGACCGTGCCGGGCAACTGTCGCCTCGGTCCCCGAAACATCGCGAACATCCATTGCCACCGCATCGGCACCAAACCCCGCGGCGCGCATATCCTGTACAACGGTATCAAGCTTGCCTGCCGTCCGTGCAGCAACAGTGACCTCGGCCCCGGCTTCGGCCAGTGCAACCGCGCAGGCCAGCCCTATGCCAGACGAACCACCGGCAACCAAAGCGCGTTTACCATCCAGTCGAAATGAAGGTGTTTGTGGAAGTGTCATGCGATGTGCGCCTCTTTAGATGTGTTGCTGGATAGCGTGATGCTGGCGTCCTGTCATCCTCTGGTCGTTCTCCATAAAGCTCAGCCACTGCCCCTAAGCCGCAAAATCAGCGGGACGATAGTAAGGATCAGGATCGCTCCCAACAGATAGGGTGCGCCGGGCAGGTAAATGCCGTCTGTGTTCACGAAATGCTCAAACACACCGGTTAAGGCCAAAGGGGCGGCGACTGCAGCGATAGATGAAAGCGAAGCAATCACACCCTGGACAAGACCTTGCTGGTCTTCTTCTGCGCAATTGGCAGCAAAGGCGGTCATCAAAGGCGGGGCCATGTCTGAAAGGGCGGCGATGGGTAGAAAGACAACAACAGCCCAGACGGCACCCGCGAACCCAAACCCGATCATGCCAATCACGGCTGCAGCTGTCGCCAAGACCAGTGTTCTAAAATCGCCAAAGCGCTTTGTCATCTGTGGCAAGACACCTGCCTGCACAACCGCGATCAAAACGCCATAGGCCGACAGGGACAGCCCAATAGTGAACCCATCCCAGCCAAAAACTTCACGTCCCCAAAAGGCCCAAAGCGTCGGGTAGACCATATTTGCGAACTCAAACACAAAGATACAGATCAATGGAATGGCAAGGCCAGGGATCAGGAACGCCCGTTTGATCGTGCCAAAGGGATTAAGGTCACGCTTCCCGAAGGGACGTCGATTTTCGGCTTTCAGAGACTCGGGCAGGATGAAGACACCAAAGGCTACGTTCAGGGCTGATAGAGCCGCCGCAATCCAGAATGGGGCCGTGATGTGCCAACCAGAGGCGAGCCCGCCCACGGCAGGCCCTAACACAAAACCAATCCCGAAGGCTGCGCCAATCATACCAAAAGCGGCCCCGCGCTCTTCCGGTTTAGCAATGTCAGCAATATAGGCGGTCGCGGTGATATAGGTCGCCCCTGCCATCCCAGCAACCACCCGCCCGACCAGCAGCACCCAGTAGGTTTGGGCCAATGCCATAATGACGTAGTCAATCGTCAACGTCGCCAAGGCTGCAATCAGGACTGGCCGACGCCCATAGGCATCTGACAGGCTGCCGACAATTGGCCCAAAGACGAACATAGCCGCCGCATAGGCCGACATCATGATGCCACCCCAGAACGCGCCTTCCGCCGTGCTGCCTGCACCCACACGGTCCATCAGATCAGGCATGATCGGGAACACGATCCCGATACCAATCGCATCGATCAGCAGCGTGGCAAGAATAAACAGGAAGGGACCGGTCAGCTTCATTCAGCCACACGACACTTGCGCGACCAATAAGGCAAGCTTGATGTTGAATAGCCGAAAGGCGTGAGCTTTCAAGTCACCAACCGACCCAAAACAGCAAAAGCAGACGTTCACGTATAATGGAGCAAAGATGTCGGAAGAGCCCAAAGTACCGATTGCTGCACAACGTAGGCATGTCAGCTATTCGGCTCCAGCGACCAGTCGTTTGGCCAATACCAAACTCAGCGCCATCGCTATGAACAGAAATAGTGCACCGGCTATCCACGCGATAGGCGTGGAGTAAATCTCGGCTAAGGCGCCTGCCAAGACCAGACCCAACGCGGCCCCCAGTTGCTGTATGAGGGATCGTAGCGACAACATCGTAGATCGCTGGCGATCTTCCACGCAGCTATGCAGGATGCTACTTGCAGGCGTCTCGCTTGCACCAAGAATGACGGAATACACAAGGAAAACGCCAACAAACCCGACGATATCACCCTGCATTGCCAATGCGACCTGAACAGCCGCGAGACATGCAAAAAGTGCTGCAAGTGTGACAGCGTGGCGACGCTTGAATAAGCGACTGACATGGGCAGACAGCGACGCACCAAAAGCGATTGAGAAAAAGTAACCCGCCGTCAGGGCACCAATGGCCGTATTGGCGTAGTTCTCATCCAACATGGGCTTTGCATATGTTGGCCAGATCACTTCAACCGGATTGGTCGCCATCAGGAATAACGCTAAAGCCGCCAAAAGCATTGAAAGTGTGGGATGTTTCAACGCAAGTAAACCCGCCTCGGCGATCACCGATGGGACATTGGCGAACCCTTGTTTCAGCGTACTGGCATTTAGAGGGCGTGGTTCTTCGGCGATGGCGAACATGGTGTAAATCAACACGCCGACCATCACGACAAAGCTTGCTGCATAGGAAACATCATAGATGCTCAGTCCATACTTTAGAGATATCAAACCGAATGCATCTGGCAAAAGACCACCCAAAATCGCTCCAACAGCGAGACCCATGGCATTGGCCCATTGCGCTTTCGCGAGAGCGGGTTGGACATCCACATTTGGCGCAGCGGCTCTGAACGTCTCGACAAACCACGCGTCAAGCGTACCTGACCGCAAGGCACGTCCAAACCCGATGAAGGCAAATGAAAGAGCCAAGATGCCAAAGTCGTTCGATGATAGAAAAAGCGCCAAGGAAACTAAGCTGGCCACCACCGCTATAAGAAAAACCGGTTTGCGGCCAATGTTGTCGGCCAAGCCACCAAACGGCAGTTCCATCGTCATGGTTGTGAGCGAGTAGACCCCAAAGAGAAGCGATATCTGGAAGAGGTCCATGCCGCGATCCGTTAACGCGAGTGCAACAACGGCCACGGTTAGCCCCATGGCAAATCGGTCAAGAAACTGGTGTATCTGAAACACCCGAATGTGCCGTCGCGCTGTGTCCGTCAGCGCTTTGATAGAGAAATCGATTTCCGCAGCCATGGCGGCAGCATCTGTCTTTGCATACCTGTGCGCAATAGTGCACCGGCAAGAAGGGTACTTGGCATTGCGTGGAACCGTTCATTCGTACGGCCCCAGCGAATGAGCGTTTTATCCCGCATAGCGCAGGTTCATGACGATGCCGTGACATTCCGGCAGGACCAGTATTTCATTACGAGGCCCCTTGTTGAGCCTCAGAAAGGCCACCGTCTTACGCTAAAAGGCAGCACACCGGGTCATGCCGTTAGCCGACGTCGGTTTTGCCGCGGCGGTCGTTGCGCAGGTTGGCGTAAAGAACGTGATTGCGCCAACGCCCATTGATTTGCAGATAGCTTTGCGCGACGCCTTCGTATTTGTACCCGCATTGTTCTAACAACCGGCGCGAGGCATTATTTTCTGGCAAACATCCCGCCTCTATCCGGCTCAGATCCAGCGCGGTGAAAGCGTGATGCACGACGGCTTGGATAGCTTCACGCATATAGCCTTGCCGCGCAAAGGGTTCGCCGATCCAATAGCCGGTAATCCCTGATTGCGAAGGTCCGCGCTTGATGTGGTCCAGCGTGATCGCCCCAAGGAGCCCGTTATCTTCGCGCCGCACCAGAAAGAGCGGCATCGCTGTGCCGTTCGAAATAGATCGCTGCGCCCAATAGACCCGGTTCGTAAACGCCTTACGCGACAGGTGATCAGATGCCCAAGTCGGCTCCCACGGTTTGAGGAAATCCTCGCTATCACGTCGCAGCCCGGACCACGCGCGAAAGTCACTGTGGATCGGGGGGCGCAGCGTCAGCCGTTCAGTCTCTATGCGGACCTTTTTCTTGGTCCCCAGCATCAAGCAGCCAACCGTGCTTTCAATGCGTCGAGTGATGGGGCTGCGTCGGCAGGCCCATAAAGCGCCAATGCGGTGCCCGCCTGCCCGGCCATCTGCCCAGCAAAGTCTTTCACATCGCCTGTCGTCACATCATCTATATGGGCAATTGTTTCGTCGATACTGGGGATACGGCCCCAGATTGACAGCAGCCGGGCGAGCCGTTCGGCCCGGTTCGATGGACTTTCGAGCCCCATCAGCAGGCCCGCTTTCATTTGCGCCCGCGCGCGGGCTACTTCGGCAGCACTCATGTCGTCGGCCGCGCGCTTCATCTCGTCTATTGTGATATTAGCCAATTCACCGATCTGCTCGGCACTTGTACCTGCGTAGATCGTAGTGAGGCCCGTGTCCTCATAGGCGCCGGCCTGCGCAAAAATAGTATAGCATAATCCACGGTTCTCGCGCACTTCTTGGAACAGCCGCGATGACATGCCGCCACCCATGGCGTTGGCATAGATTTGCGCGGTGTAGATTGCCGGATCCAGATATGTCGGCCCTTCAAGGGCCAAAGCGAAATGCACCTGTTCGAGTGACTTGTTTTCACGCCGCTCACCACCACCGAAGGCGGCCGGTTGCATCAGGTCGGGTGCCCGCTCGACCGCTGGCAGATGGCCAAAGAGCGCTTCGGCTTGTGCAACAATCGCATTGTGATCAATGGCGCCTGCCGCAGACAGGATCATCTGGTTGGGCCCGTAATGTTCACCAACAAACCCTTGCAGATCATCACGGCTAAAACTGCTAACTCGTTCGGATGGGCCGAGGATCGTGCGACCCAATGCTTGATCTGGATAAGCCACCTCTTGCAACCAATCGAAGATGATGTCGTCGGGGGTGTCGAGCGCTTGTCCGATCTCTTGCAGGATCACACCGCGCTCAACCTCAATCTCGGACGGGTCGAAGACCGGATTTAGCAGGATGTCGGAGATAACGTCGAGACCAAGCTCAACGTCGTCTTCCAAGACACGCGCGTAGTATGCTGTCATCTCGCGGCTGGTGTAGGCATTGATATAGCCACCGACGTCTTCAATGCTCTCAGCAATCTGCAGGGCGCTGCGCGTCTTGGTCCCCTTAAAAGCCATATGTTCAAGGAAATGCGCAATGCCGTTCTGTTCGATCCGCTCGTGACGGCCACCGGCTTGGACCCAGATGCCGATAGAGGCTGACTTCAACCCCGGCATATCCTCAGTAACGATACGAAAGCCGTTCGAGAGCGTGTGCAGTTGGATGGTCAATTCTATATGCGCTCCTTGATGACCGTTTGGATCGCGGTCAGATCGTTGCTTACGCGTGTGACGCGCTCTGGTCGGTCATACAGGTCCGCCATCCGCGGGGGAAGGGGTGCAGCAACGCCGGAGGCTGCTTTCACCGCATCTGGGAACTTGGCCGGGTGGGCTGTGGCGAGTGTGACCATGGGCGTGGTGCCAAGGTGCGGTTCGGCAACATGGACGCCGACTGCTGTGTGCGGGCAGAGGAGTTCGCCGTGGTTGGCGAGGTAGGTCTTGATGGCGGCCTGCGTCTCTTCTTCCGAGGCACGGCCCGATTTGAAGATATCTTTCAGCATCTGGTAAGCGCCTTGACTGATCTGAAAGCCACCTTGCTTGAGGTCTTCCATCTGCCCGGCCACCGCAGCCCCATCGCGCCCGTAAGCGTCGAAAAGCGCGCGTTCGAAGTTGGAGCTGATTTGAATATCCATTGAAGGGCTGATGGTCGGCTCGACGCCTTCTTTGGTATAGGCCCCCGTTTGCAGCGTGCGATGCAGGATGTCGTTGCGGTTCGTTGCAACAACAAGGTCCGCGATAGGCAGGCCCATCTTCTTGGCGATGTAGCCTGCGAAGATATCGCCAAAGTTGCCCGTCGGCACGGTGAAGCTGACTTCGCGGTGCGGCGCACCCAATGAGACGGCGGCAGTAAAGTAATACACGACCTGCGCCAGCACGCGGCCCCAATTGATGGAGTTTACACCGGCCAGTTTCACCTGCTCGCGGAAGGCAAAATCGTTGAACATATCTTTGACCGCCGCTTGGCAGTCGTCGAAGTCGCCATCAACGGCCAGCGCATGCACGTTGCTTTCCGTCGGCGTCGTCATCTGACGGCGCTGCACTTCGGAGACCCGTCCATGCGGATACATAATGAAGACGTCGACGGCCTTCAGCCCACGAAACGCCTCAATCGCGGCAGAACCTGTGTCGCCGGATGTGGCACCAACGATGGTCACCCGGTCGCCTGACCGTGTCAGCGCGGCTTGGAACATTTGACCAATCAGCTGCATGGCGAAGTCTTTGAACGCGAGCGTGGGGCCGTGGAACAACTCAAGCAGGTAGTGATTGCTGTCGAGCTGCACCAAAGGCGCGCGGGCGGCGTGGCCGAAACCGGCGTAGGCCTTGGCGATCAAATCGCGAAATGCGTCATCCGTAAACGTATCGCCAATAAAAGGGCGCATAACATCAAAGGCCACCTCTTCATATGACTTGCCTGCCATCGACACAATCTGGGCAGGTGTCAGCGTCGGCACCTCTTGCGGGACATAAAGACCGCCGTCGCGGGCCAGCCCTGTCAGCATTGCTTCTTCGAAGCTCAACGTGGGCGCTGTGCCACGAGTCGAGATATAACGCATCAGTCTTGGCCATCCTTTTGGCGTGTCGTCCGTAGTATCAGGTACAGACTCATTACCGCCCACACAACGGCCAACAGAAACCATGTAACAGCATATTCGAAATGGTCATTCTTAATGGTCGCTGTGTTCACAGGCAGGGGCGTCAACCGCGGGTCTGACGGAGACGTTTGCGTCACAACGACCAGAAGCGGAAAAGTATCAAGGGTCTGCGACATGGTTTCAATATTGCGGGCGAACCAGATATTCGCGTTAAGGTCCGGGTCCGGCGTACTGGTGTTTTGGTCGTCTGGCCACAGAAGTGTGCCGGTGATGTTCATCTCAGCACGCAACGGGGCCGCTTCTTTGTTGTCGAGTGCAAGCAAACCTTGATCAACCAAGATCGCCCCTAGATCGGTTTCGATCTTCGATATGACGCGGTAACCGGTGCCCGCCTCGGTGCCTGAAACCAGCACATGCAATTCATCACCGGTCGGCGTTCCGATCAGCGAAACGCGGGAATACTCATCCGCTTCTTCGGTGACAGAAAGCGTGAGAGCGCGTGGCGGGGATGCGAGGCGATCGTTTATTTCGGCAAGAACGCCCTCTTTCCAGGCCAGCCGCTCAACCTGCCACAGGCCAAGGCTGATCAACACGCCGCACCCTGCGACACCAAGGATCAGTGGAAAGAGGATTTTACGCAGCATTTTGCGCCCTTGACGGTCAAAACGCGCGAGATGACCCTCGCGCGTTTGTTATTCTGGATGGTGGGTGAAGACCCACCTTACATGAACGGCGCTTAGATGCCCCAGATGTAGACGGCGAAGAACAAAAACAACCAGACCACATCAACAAAGTGCCAGTACCAAGCAGCGGCCTCAAACCCAACGTGCTTTTCCGGAGTAAAGTGCCCTGCACGCGCCCGCATGTAGCAAACAAAGAGGAAAATCGTACCGATGATCACGTGGAAGCCGTGGAAACCCGTCGCCATAAAGAAGTTCGAGAAGAACTTATCGCCGCCAAAAGTCCAGTCCTGCTCTACCAGCAGATACCAGTATTCATAAGCCTGTAGGCCGGTAAACAAGATACCCAGCACGACAGCCAGCAACAGGCCATGCTCAAGGTCTTTGCGGTTATTTTCATGTACCAGCGCGTGGTGTGCCCATGTGACCGCCATGCCGGAGCAAAGCAACACAAGTGTGTTGATCAGCGGCAGGTGGAAGGCGTCAACCTGATAGAAGGTGGGCTCAACATAGGATGTGCCCGCATATTCGCTCATCGGATAGATCGTGTGTTTAAAGAACGACCAAAACCATGCAGCAAAGAACATCACCTCAGACATGATGAACATGATAAAGCCGTAACGCAGGCCGATCCGCACAACCGGCGTATGATCACCCACGTTGCTTTCGGCCACCACGTCGGCCCACCAAGCAAACATGACGTAAAGCACGGCGGCGAAACCCATCAGGAAGATGTATGGGCCAGAGCCGTGCATCCAAAGTGTCGCCCCGAAGAGCATGGTAAACGCGCCAGCGCTGCCCAACAGCGGCCAGATCGATGGTGGCAGAATGTGATAATCGTGGTTCTTTGCATGCGCCATGTGGTGCGTTCCCTGTAGGCTGATCGTCTTAATTTGGTATGGCGTCTTGTTTCGCCGGTGTCAAAGCTTGCGGCGCGTAAGAGGCTTGGATTTCCTCCTCGGGCAAGTCAATTTCATAGAAAGTGTAGCTGAGCGTGATCGTGTGCACATACTGCCCTTCGCGGTCGTCCACGATGGCAGGATCGACAAAGAAGCTAACCGGCATCATCACAGTTTCACCGGGCATCAGCACTTGTTCGGTAAAGCAGAAACAAGCGATTTTGTCGAAGAATGCTCCGGCCTCATAGGGGGTCACGTTATAGGCGGCCTGCCCTGCGATGGGCACATCCAGCGGGTTGTGCGCTTCATAAAACGCAAGGCCCGTCTCGCCGATGCGAATTTCCATCTCGCGCACTTCGGGTTTGAACGTCCATGGCATGTCGCGGTCTAGCGAGGCATCAAAGCGCACTTTGATCGTTTGATCGAGAACCACATCACTGCCGGCTTCTGCAATGTTTGTCGCACCGCCGAAGCCCGTGACCCGGCAGAACCAGTCATAGAACGGCACCGACGCCCAAGCGAGCCCCCCCATCAGGATCACGACCGAGACGGTTTGCGCCACGGTCCGCTGTGGCCCTTGAAGGTTCGGAAAAAGTTTCATTCGCCTGCCCCCTCTTCTGGGATGATCTGTGGACGGGCCACGTGATCAAACCGTTCAAACTCGGCCGTGTCCCCAAGTTGCAGCACCTTCACAACAGTAAGGCCGAAAACAATGGCGATAAAGCCTGCGAGGATCAGCCCAAGCCCGTAATTGCGCCCCTTACGGCGCTCATGCAATTCGTGCTCGACCCGGAGCGTCATGACCAGCCTCCGATGCCATAAAGCCGCAATGCAGCCTCAATCAACAGTGCGCCAAAGTGGGAAAACAGATAGTAAAGCGAGACTTTAAAGACCTTAATTTCAACCCTATGCTTATCGGCTTCGCAGTCCGCATCTGTACGACGCCAGATGTCGTAGGCACCTTTGAGGAACCATGCGTTCATCCAAACCGCGACGGCCAGATAAACAGGGCCACCAATCGAGGTAAAGCCAAGCCCGATAGCCACCGGGACCAGCAACAGCGTGTAAACGATAACATGTTTGCGTGTCGCATCGCGCCCGTGCGTTTCCGTCAGCATGGGCACACCAGCGTTGCCGTAGTCAGACTTTACAAAGAGAGCCAGGGCCCAAAAATGCGGAGGTGTCCACATAAAGATCAGCGCAAACATCAGCACGCTTTCGATGCTCACACCGCCTGTCGCGACAGCCCAACCGATCATTGGCGGAAAGGCACCTGCGGCACCGCCGATGACAATGTTCTGCGGCGTCGCCCGCTTGAGCCACATCGAATAGACAACGGCATAAAAGAAGATCGTAAAGGTCAGAAGGAAGGCAGCGAGGAAGTTCGTTGCCAAGGCCAGCAGGACAATGGCAAAACCAGAAAGCGCCATGCCAATGCCCAGCGCCTCACCCGGAGCGACCCGGCCCGAAGGGATTGGGCGCCCGGCGGTCCGTTTCATGCGCGCATCGATATCGGCATCCCACCACATATTCAGCGCACCAGAAGCGCCGGCGCCAACGGCGATACATAGGATTGCGACGAAGCCGATAAAAGGGTGGACAGGTACGGGCGAGACCAGCAATCCAACAAGAGCCGTAAACACGACCAGCGACATCACACGTGGTTTCAACAGGGCAAAATAATCGCCCATGTTCGCTTCGTAGCTATGATCTGATACGCTGATGTCGCTCATAACGAACCTTGAAAAATCGGTGGGACAAGACCCACCATACCCTTAGGATGTACCGGTTGCCTCAGCCAACCAAGCGTCATACGTCGCTTGGCTCACGACCTTGACCGTGATCGGCATATAGGCGTGATCTTTGCCGCAAAGCTCTGAACACTGGCCAAAATAGATGCCTTCCCGCTCGGCTGCGAACCACAGTTCCGCCAGACGACCAGGCACTGCATCTTGCTTCACACCAAAAGCCGGGATCGTCCACGAATGGATCACATCCGCCGCGGTCACCTGCATTACAACTGTCGCACCAATCGGCACGATGACAGCCGTATCCGTCGCCAGCAGGTATTCTTCCTGACTATAGCCGTTCTCTTCCAGCTCATCACGCGCCAACATGTAGCTTTCAAATTCGACACCGTGGTCAACATACTCGTAACCCCAGTACCACTGGTAACCCGTGACCTTGATGGTGATATCCGCCTCAGGGATCTCTTGTTGCTTAAACAAAACCGGCAATGAAAACGCGCCGATAAATACCAAGATAACAACAGGGACCACTGTCCAGGCCACCTCGAGCGGTGAATTATGCGTAAACGTCGCCGGCTCCGGGTTTCTGGTACGATTGTAGCGGATCGCGACCCAGGCCAGAAGCGCCGTCACAAAGAGCGTGATCAGGGTGATAATGATCAAAAGCATATTATCGAGATCAACCACATCGCGCGCCAGTTCCGTCGCGGATGGCTGAAAGCCTGTACCACGGTCAACAGGACGTCCGACGATTTCGAGTTCCTGATTAATCTGCTGTGCCGTTGCGGCAGACCCTGCCATCACCAGACCCGCTGTCGTCCAAAGTGATGTCGCGATGCTATTCAAACGCATATCGTACCCTATCTTATAAGCACCCATCAGGCGCGTCTCCCAAGCGACTCCATTCGGGCTACGGACGGAATCCCATTGTATTCGACCGACCGTGTCCCATATCCTGATGCACAACTCAAGAACTGCAATTGCGTCAAACAGACGCTTCCGCGACAAATATCGCCTTCACCACAGGAAAATCCGATGTCCGCTGATCCGTTCCGCCCCTTTGAGACCAATCTTGATCAAGAAGCCGCCCTTGCACTGCTGCGCGAGGCCACCGCGGGCGCCGATGACGGAGAGCTGTTCTTGGAACGCCGCAAGTCCGAGGTGATCTCCTTCGATGACGGCCGCATCAAAACGGCCAGTTTCGATGCCTCAGAAGGATTCGGCCTGCGCGCCGTGCGCGATGAGACGGCCGGTTACGCCCATTCAACAACCATTGATGAACATGCCATGAAGCGCGCGGTATCCACCGCACGGCTGGCCGTTGGTGATGGCGGCGGAACGATGGCCGATGCCCCGGCTGGCACCAATCGCAAGCTGTATTCCGACGATGATCCAATGTTGCAGGCAACATTCCCGGCCAAAATTGACCTGCTACGCGAGATTGATGAATTTGCCCGCGCGCTTGACCCGCGTGTTGTGCAGGTCTCGGCCACAGTTGCCGCCTCACATCAGGAAGTGCTGATTTTGCGGCCAGAGGGCACGTTGGTCACTGATACCCGCCCGATGTCCCGCCTCAACGTCAGCGTCATCGTTGAAGAGAATGGCAAACGCGAAAGCGGCGGCATGGGCGGCGGCGGCCGTGCGGGCCTGATTGGTCTGATTGGCCGCGATCACTGGGAACCTGTCGTGCACGAGGCACTCCGCATTGCTTTGGTCAATCTTGACGCAGAGCCCGCCCCAGCAGGTGTCATGGATGTAGTGCTGGGTCCGGGCTGGCCGGGCATTTTGCTTCACGAGGCGATTGGTCATGGGCTGGAAGGAGACTTCAATCGCAAGGGATCTAGCGCATTTGCCGGGCTGATGGGCCAGCAGATCGCAGCCAAGGGTGTGACAGTGCTGGATGATGGGACAATCCCTGATCGTCGCGGATCTATCACGGTCGATGATGAGGGCACACCCAGCGCTAAGAATACGCTGATCGAAGACGGCGTGCTGGTTGGTTATATGCAGGACCGTCAGAACGCCCGCCTTATGGGTGTTGCGCCAACGGGCAACGGACGGCGTGAAAGCTTTGCCCACGCGCCGATGCCGCGCATGACCAATACCTACATGCTGGCCGGTAATACCGCGCCAGAGGCGCTGGTCGCTGATCTGAAAGATGGGATTTACGCGGTGGGTTTTGGCGGCGGTCAGGTTGACATCACCAACGGTAAATTTGTGTTTAGCTGTACCGAGGCTTACCGCGTCAAGGATGGCGTGGTGGGCGCGCCCGTGAAAGGGGCGACACTCATTGGCGATGGTGCAACGGCACTGAAGCAAATTCGTGGGATCGGCAATGACCTTGCACTTGATCCCGGTATCGGCAACTGCGGCAAGGCAGGCCAATGGGTGCCTGTGGGTGTGGGGCAACCCAGCCTGATGATTGGTGGGCTGACTGTGGGGGGGGCTGCAGCTTAAGGTGATTCTTTTGGGGCGCACCGACCGAACCAGCAAAGATTTGCAGATTCGCTACAAAATAACCATGAAATCTCGCATTTTCCCAAAATTCATCATGGATTGATTCAGAACTCGTTAACTTCCCTCACGCTAGGGTGTTCACGCAATATGGCGGAGGTTCGGGATGACCGGAACACACTTATCTTCCAATCACCCCCCACTCCTACCCACCACGGAAGAGGATGCGGTCAACCACCTTCGCCTATTGCGTTCGCGTCGGGTTGGCGTCGCAACATATCGCCGGCTGCTGGCAGAACACGGCAGCGCGGCTGATGCGCTCAAGGCCCTTCCTGATGTGGCCAAGGCTGCGGGTGTAACCGACTATGCCGTATGTCCAGAGGGCGTTGTGATGGCAGAGCTTAAAGCAGGCAAATCAGCCGGTGCGCGGTTGCTGCTGGAAGGCGCGCCAGATTATCCGAATGCATTACAAGATGTGGGGAATGCGCCCCCGATTTTATGGGCGCTTGGCGATACAGAGCTTTTGCAAAAGCCCATGATTGCGCTGGTCGGCGCGCGCAATGCGTCGTCATTGGGTACCCGCATGGCCAAACGGCTGGGTGAAGATTTGACGAAGGCGGGGTTTGCGGTTGTGTCAGGCCTTGCGCGCGGGATTGACGCCGCAGCGCATCACGGCGCGCTTGCCGGGGGCACAGTGGCCGTAATGGCGGGCGGTGTAGACGTGATCTACCCTGCCGAGAATACACAGCTTGCGCATGACATTGCAAAACGCGGACTACGCTTGGCTGAAATGCCGATGGGCCTGCAACCGCAGGCACGGCATTTCCCAGCGCGCAACAGGATTATTTCTGCGCTTTCCCGCGCCGTTGTCGTGGTAGAGGCAGCCGCAAAATCCGGCAGCCTGATCACTGCGCGCAACGCGCTTGATCAGGGCCGCGATGTTATGGCCGTGCCGGGGCATCCGTTTGATGCGCGGGCCTGGGGGTCAAACATGCTAATCCGCGATGGTGCGGATTTGGTCCGCAATGCGCAAGACGTGATCGATGCGGTCACTCCGGTCATTGCACGCCCCCCTGAACCTGATGTGCAAACACCTGCCAAGGACACGCGCAGCCTGCGCGACATCGCAGCGCTACACTCAGAAATCCTGTCACGGCTGGGAACCGCCCCAATTGCCGAAGATCAGCTCTTGCGCGATATCAAGGCAAGGGCCACCGATGTAGCGCCCATCCTTGTTGATCTTGAACTTGCGGGCAAAATTGCCCGACAATCAGGCGGTTTGCTGGCACGGGTCGAATGAAAACTGGGCAAGTTCGCTCAAAGATTTTTACCCTCATTGACATTCTGCAAACAGACGCCACATCTTGCCCGACTTAAGGAACTGCATTTGTTGTAAAGGATTCTCATGCCCGTTGTCGTTGTCGAATCCCCCGCTAAAGCCAAGAAAATAAACGGGTATCTTGGAAGTGACTATACGGTTCTAGCCTCTTACGGCCATGTCCGTGATTTGCCGCCGAAAGACGGATCGGTCCTGCCGGACGACGATTTCGACATGAAATGGGAAATCGCATCCGACAGCAAAAAGCATATCAAAGCCATTGTTGACGCACTCAAGAATGACAACGAACTGATCCTCGCCACCGATCCCGACCGCGAAGGCGAAGCGATTTCCTGGCACCTGACAGAAGCTTTGACTGCCAAGAAGGCGATCAAGAAAGACACACCCGTCAGCCGCGTTGTGTTCAACGCAATCACAAAAACCGCTGTCACCGATGCGATGGCGAACCCCCGCCAGGTCGATGAACCCTTGGTCGAAGCCTATCTCGCACGCCGCGCGCTGGATTATCTGGTGGGTTTTAACCTCTCACCCGTGCTCTGGCGCAAACTGCCCGGCGCGAAATCTGCGGGCCGCGTGCAATCGGTGTGCCTGCGCATCATCGTCGAACGCGAGATGGAGATTGAGGCGTTCCGTAATCAGGAATACTGGACCGTTAAAGCACTGCTTCAATCCGCACGCGGGCAAACCTTCGAGGCGCGCCTGACGACACTGGCAGGCAAAAAGCTCGATAAATTCGATCTCGGTAATGAAACGCAGGCAGAAATGGCGGTACAGGCGATCAACTCGCGCGATTTGGTCATCAAATCGGTTGAGGCAAAGCCCGCGACCCGCAACCCTTCCCCCCCTTTCATGACCTCTACCCTACAACAGGAAGCGAGCCGCAAGTTTGGCATGGGCGCTAAGCAAACCATGGGCGTGGCGCAGCGCCTTTATGAGGCGGGCCTGATCACTTACATGCGGACCGACGGCATTGATATGGCCCCCGAAGCAGTGACTGGCGCGCGCGATGCGATCAAGTCCAAGTTTGGTGACAAATACCTGCCCGATCAGCCGCGCATGTACAAAAACAAGGCGAAGAACGCGCAGGAGGCCCACGAGTGCATCCGCCCGACAGAGATGTCGGTCAGCACCGCAGACGCCAAAATTGCCGATGCCGACCAGCGCAAGCTGTATGATCTCATATATAAACGCACGATGGCCAGCCAGATGGCCGCGGCCAAGCTGGAACGCACCGCTGTGGATATTACCAGCGCCGACGAACAGGTCGTGCTGCGCGCCAATGGACAGGTCATGGTGTTCGACGGCTTCATCGCGGTTTATGAAGAAGGCAAGGATGACAGCGTTGTCGATGATGACGATAAGCGCCTACCCCAACTGGCCGAGGGCGAAAAAGCCGAAAAGAAATCGGTCGATCCTGAACAGCATTTCACACAGCCACCGCCACGCTACACTGAGGCGACACTGGTCAAGCGCATGGAAGAATTGGGCATTGGTCGCCCCTCGACCTATGCCTCGATTGTGACAACCATTCAGGATCGTGGTTATGTTGAAAAGGACAAGAACCGCCTGATCCCACAAGATAAGGGGCGGTTGGTGACGGCCTTCCTGACCAACTATTTCCGCAAATACATTGGCTATGACTTCACGGCCGATCTGGAAAACCAGTTGGACGAGGTCAGCGCGGGCGATGCTGATTATAAGAAGGTGCTTGGCCAATTCTGGCGCGATTTCTCCGCCGCCATTGCGGAAACCGCTGATCTGCGCATCACCGAGGTGCTGGAAAAAATCAATGAGGTGTTGGAACCACATCTTTTCCCACCAACCGAAGACGGCAGCGATCCGCGCCTTTGCCCCAACTGCGGGGCTGGGCGATTGTCGATGCGCACGGCCCGGTCGGGTGGTGCGTTTATTGGCTGCTCAAATTACCCTGAATGCCGCTACACCCGCGCTTTTGGCCCGCCAAACCCAGAGGCAGAGCTTTCGGCGATCCCACCAGAGGGCAAGCTGCTGGGCACCGATGACGGTGACGAAATCCGTATCTTCAAGGGCCGCTTTGGCCCCTATGCCCAGCGCGGTGAAGTGACCGAGGATAATAAGAAACCACCGCGTCAAGGTGTACCCGAAGGCTGGGAGCCTGAAGAGGTCACGCTGGATCAAGCCTTGATGCTACTGTCCCTGCCCCGCGAATTGGGCCCGCACCCCGAAGATGGCGTGACGGTTTGGGCAAACCTTGGGCGTTATGGACCCTATCTGAAACACGCCGAAAGCACGTCCCATCGTGGTGGTACCAATGCCAACCTCGACAGCATTGATGAGGTTTGGACCGTCGGGATGAACCGCGCCGTGCAATTGCTGGCTGAAAAGGTTGCGTCACGTGGTCAGCGCGGCAAGGCGGCCGTTCCTGTGCGCGAATTGGGTGAGCATCCAGAGGCGGGCGGCCCGGTCAATATCTTTGACGGTAAATATGGCCCATACGTGAAATGGGAAAAGATCAACGCGACCATCCCCGACACGATTGAACCATCAGAGCTGACCATGGCGCAAGCCGTGCATCTGATTGATGAACGGGCCGAAAAAGCGGGCAAGAAGAAACCTGCGCGCAAAAAGACCCCAGCGAAGAAGAAAGCGGCAAAAAAGAAGACGGCCTAACCGCCGTTTGTTTCCAGTGCCTTTACCCTGTCTGAGACTTTGCCGAGCAGGTAGATTAACTGATCCTGCTCTTTCTCTGTCATCGATGACAGGAAAAGCTGCATGTTGCTAATATCCTGATTGTGGATCGTATCCGCCATCGCACGCCCCTTTGTGGTAAGAGATAAGGCAACGGCGCGCCCGTCCTCGGTGCTTTTTTGTCGTGAGACCCAGCCTTTTTTGACCAGCCGCGCGATTACGCTGCTGGTCGTTGTCGGCGCCACACCCAGATGGTCGGTCAATGTGCTCGCCCGCATCCCCGGCGCTTCCCGCAGCAACCCAAGCGTATGAAAGTCATGCGGATTATACCGTTCCGCATGCTGATGCTCTGACGGCGTCCGCTCACTGATCAGCATTACACGCATGAGCGTACGGACAATTTGGCGAAGGTGATCAGCGCGAGACATGCCCCTTGTTGAACCAAAGGTCTTGAAGCATCAAGTACGTCACCTATTTAGTACGATATTCGTATTAAATGAGGAGATCGACCTATGAAGACCGCATTTCCTGCCCGCGCCATTTTGGCTGCCTTTGCCATTTCACTTGCTCCCCTGCCCGCACTTGCCGCCGACGTCCCGCCTGCGCCCGCGCTATCCCGCGCCGCGCTTTATCAAAGCAATACGCTCTTTGTTGTTTTGGAAGGTGATTTGGCTGAGGTTCGCGCGTTCATGGACGCCAACCCGTTGACGGATTTTCTTGAGCCTAGTGGCCGTATCCCTCGCATCACCGATGTTGTCGTGCTGGATGGCAACTGGGGTGACGTCAATTCATTGCGCCGCGTCGATCTGGAAGGCGGTTTTCACGTACATGAGCGTGTGCTGACCAACGATGAAGATGAGTTTACCTATCAGATTTGGGATATCTCAACGGATGCGGGGCGGTTCATCAGCCACATATATGGCGAGATCAGGCTTTCGGAAGATCCAGATGGCACAAGGCTTACATGGTCATACAACATTAAGCCGCGCTATTTCTTTGCCCGCCCGTCAATCCGATCTTATCTCAACGATGATTTCGCACCATTCATGCAGAACGGTCTGACAGGGTTCGCTACGGCTTATGCCGCACAAAGCTGATCGCAGCGGAACAGCGCTGCGCGCCTGCCGCGGCGGCCCTTTCTGCGTCGCGGCAATTTATTGACTCTCCTCTGCCCGAACGGCACAACATGCCCAAACCACGCCGGAGAGTTTGTGCCATGAAAAAGATTTATCCCACCGCGGCCGCTGCCCTGGATGGGCTATTGCATGACGGTATGTTCATTGCCGCTGGCGGTTTCGGTCTTTGCGGTATTCCTGAATTGCTGCTGGATGCGATCAAGGACGCAGGCACCAAGGACCTGACCTTTGCGTCTAACAATGCGGGCGTTGATGATTTTGGCATCGGCATTCTGTTGCAGACCCGGCAGGTCAAAAAGATGATCAGCTCTTATGTTGGCGAGAATGCTGAATTCATGCGCCAGTATCTGTCTGGTGAGCTGGAGTTGGAATTCAACCCGCAAGGCACTTTGGCCGAGCGCATGCGCGCAGGCGGCTGTGGCATCCCCGGTTTTTATACAAAGACTGGTGTTGGCACTGTTATCGCCGATGGCAAAGAGCACAAAGATTTCAATGGCGAGACTTACATCATGGAAGAAGGTATTTTTGCAGACCTTTCCATCGTGAAGGCTTGGAAAGCGGATGAGACCGGGAACTTGGTGTTCCGCAAAACCGCCCGCAACTTTAACCCCCCAGCCGCCATGTGCGGCAAAACCTGTGTGGTTGAGGTGGAAGAGATCGTGCCGACGGGGTCTCTTGATCCTGATACCATCCATCTTCCGGGTATCTATGTGCATCGTTTGATCCAAGGCGATCATGAAAAGCGGATCGAGCAACGCACCACCCGCCCAGCCGCTTAAGGGGAACCAACGATGTCCGATATCTTGACAGACCACGAAAAAGACACCATCCGCGATTTCCATCATTGGATCGTGGTGGCCCGCCGGATGGTGCACGATAGCTTTACCGGTGACGAAAAAGAATTGCAGCGCCTGACCATGCAAGCTGCGGAAGGTCTGATGATGGACCACCGCCTTGGCGCAATTGAAAGCCAATTGGCAGACATCAAAACCGCACTTAGCGATAAAGAGTAGGATCAGGTTATGCCTTGGGACCGTAATCAAATGGCCGCCCGCGCGGCACAGGAACTGCAGGACGGCTGGTATGTGAATCTTGGGATCGGCATTCCAACCTTGGTGTCGAACTATATTCCAGATGGCATTGAAGTGACCCTACAGTCGGAGAACGGCATGCTGGGCATGGGGCCCTTCCCGATTGAGGGTGAAGAAGACGCAGACCTGATCAATGCTGGCAAGCAGACGATCACCGAATTGCCCCAAACCGCCTATTTCGACAGTGCGCAGTCCTTTGGCATGATCCGTGGCGGCAAAATCGCCATGGCGATCCTTGGCGCAATGGAAGTAGCCGAGAACGGCGATCTGGCCAACTGGATGATCCCCGGCAAGCTCGTGAAAGGTATGGGCGGCGCCATGGATCTGGTTGCTGGTGTTGGTCGTGTCGTTGTTGTGATGGATCACACCAACAAGCATGGCGTTAGTAAGGTGTTGAAAGAATGCACCCTGCCGCTCACTGGCAAGGGCGTTGTGGACCGCATCATCACCAATCTTGGTGTGCTGGACGTCGTTGAAGGTGGTCTAAAGATTGTTGAAACCGCTGATGGTGTCACAAAAGACGAACTGCGCGCCGCGACAGAGGCCGCGATTGTCTGATCTGTCAGTCATGCATGAAGAGGGCGACAAAAAAGGTCGCTATTATGTAGTGCATGCGTCGGGTGAAAGTGAACTGACTTATTCAATCATATCGGCAAAGCAGGTGATCGCAGACCATACACAGGTTGCCAGCGGACATGAAGGCGAAGGTATCGGCCTGATGCTGCTGCGCGAGATGATTGCCGATGCGCGCAGCAAAGGGTTCCAGATTGTCCCGCTTTGCCCGTTTGTGAACGCACAGCGACGCAAACACCCTGAATGGGCCGATGCGTTCTCTGTCTAGCTTCCGTTCACATTGAACACGCAAGCATCGGTGATCAGCTCCGGCGGCGTCTGGCACAATCCCTTGGCCACCTGCCACGCTGCCAGAACCTTGGGAACATAAGCCCGCGTTTCGCGAAATGGCGGCACGCCGTCATGGCGGCGCACATTACCTTCGCCCGCATTATAACCTGCAAGTGCCAACACAGCGTCATTGCCGAAGTGATCCAACAGCCATTCAAGGTACGCCACGCCACCTTTGATGTTCTGCGCAGGATCATTACTGTCCGTCACGCCAAATCGCGCAGCAGTGGCTGGCATCAGTTGCATAAGGCCTTCGGCGCCAGCAGAACTGACCGCGTCAATACGCCCGGCGCTTTCCACCGAAATGACAGCAAGCACCAAAGCGGGCGACACTGATGTCCCGACAGTTTCGATTAATATGTTGCGCCCATGCGCATTCGCAATGTTTTGCAACGCCTGAAGCCGTGGCGTCGGCACACCCTGCCCGGACGGCGGATCGTTCAATTGTGCCATCGCCTGTTGAAAACGCGCAGGGCCCTGCGCTGCGAGGTCGGCGGGCACGCTTGTCCAAAACCACTCAAGACCCGAAGGTTGCGGCACGGCGACTGCAGATGCTGCGGCCGCAGGTTCCGGTTCAGGATCCGCATAAACGGGGCCAAGCCGCGGGGCGTTTGGATCGATCTGCACTGTAATACGATTGCCACTACTCGCTGACGGCACCGGAACGCGTTTAAAGGTAAAATCAGGCTGGAGCCGCTCTACCTCCGCTGTAAGGGGCGACGCGACCAGAATCGCGCCTGCCATCAGCATGCCTGTTAATCTACGACTCATTTTTTGCCTGCTCGTCGCTATTTTGTTCACATTAAGATGGCAGAAAACGGCCTAAATACCAGTTCTTAAAGAACAATTACCACGATTCTGCTGGGATTGAGAGCATTTTGGCAACGTATGGTAGCTAATATGAACAGAGCGTGAATATTTCTTCTTTGTAAAATCAATAACTTAGCATAACAAAGTGCAAATTCAGTGTTTGGGGCGAAAAAAACTGTTTGATGCCAAACTCCCGCCCCATTCCGGTGGCTATATGTCCTCATCCAAGACGGCGTTCGCGTTAGCGTGCTTAAGTAAATTGATGCCGGCGCGGAACGAGAGAAAACCTGCAAATACCCTGAGGAGGGAATATAATGCTTAACTTTATTAAAAACTTCCGTAACGACGAAGACGGTGCCGTAACAGTTGACTTCGTTGTTCTGACAGCTGCAATCGTTGTGCTCGGCCTGGCCGTTGGTACAGCAATCAGCAGTGGTGCTGGTCAGTTGGCCAACGATATCGAAGCCGATCTGCTTAGCCAGTGTTCGAACGGTTCCTGCGACTAATCTACCGTTTTACAACGCTTGAAACAAAGCAGCGCTGCACTTGCTGTGGCGCTGTTTTTTATGAGGCTTTTTACTTCACAGACATAGCGTGGCTGTAGATCATAAGTAGCCCTTTATACATGGCCCCAAATTGTAAAAGGTTGCGAGCTTTTTTACTTGGTGAAGACAATGGCGAGAGATAACCATGAAAAAACTGCTTGAGAATTTTAAAAACGCTGAAGACGGCGCTGTTACAGTTGATTTCGTGGTACTGACTGCCGCAATCTGTTTGCTTGGTGCAATTTGCGTAAATGCGTTTGCCGCTGAACCTGTTCGCATGGCAAACAACATGTCCAATTTTATGGAACAGCAATGTTCCGATGGCACTTGTGACTGAGTTCATTGGCTCATCAAAGTGCAGGCATTGCCGCGCCGACTTTAAAAATATAGAGCGTACTTCACTTCAGAAGGCGTGAGGCCTCTCGTGACCGCGCGTTCGGTACGCGTCCATACTTTTACATCCAGTAAGAATCTGTTTATCGTAACGTCATAATGTTCCCCTGCAGTTACATTTGAGAATTATGTTGCTAAGCAGCTTGAAAAGTATGACGGGCGACGACACAGAGGCTTTGAAAGATCATTCGGTGAGATGATCTAAGAACTAAGGACGTAAGAAATGCGTGCAGTTTTCGGATTGGTGCTTTTAGTTGGTATGGGTCTTGCTGGCTTTGCCGTGTATATGGTTAATCAGTATATGGACACGCAAGCTTCTGCGTTGGAGCGAGAGCGGCAGCGTTCTGCTACCGCTATTACAACAGTGGACATCTATGCCGCCACGCGCGATCTGACTTACGGCGATCTTCTCACTACCGATGATGTTCAGATTATCAAATACGCCAGCGATTATTTGCCCGAAGGCGTCTTTGCCACTGAAGAAGAACTATTTCCAGCAGGTCTGAACACGCCAAGGGTTGTCCGTCTACCCATGACGGTCAATGAACCAATATTGACCAGCAAAGTGACAGAGGCTGGCGCGCCTCAAGGCATTACGGCTTTGCTGGACCAAGGTATGCGCGCATTCCCTTTGTCCGAAGGCGTAACACGAGCATTCTCCAACGACCTTCGGGTTTCTGATCTTATCGATCTGTATTGGGTTGGCCAAGCAGGCGGTCAAAGGATCTCACGACTGGTGAAAACACGCCTAGAAATTATCTCCATGGATCCAAATGTTGTGATTCAGGTGTCACAAGGTGATTTCGCAGATTTACAGGTTCTGCAGTCCGCTGGGTCACTTTCATTGACCCCCGTTGGTCGTGATGACCTCGAAGCAGGCGATCTTACGATTGAAACCAACATCAATGATGTACTTGGTATTGTTGCACCGGTGGTCGTTGAAAGAGAAGAGGTGGTTGCACCTGAGCGTTGTTTCGTGACCCAACGGAGTGGAACCGAACGCGTTCAAGTCGAGATCGAGTGCGCAGAATAAGCTACGGTACCTGTTAATTTCTAAAACCTGCCTGCGCCACGCTAAATCTTGTGTGTGGCGCTTCGTATTCCACACAGATTAGCGAGTGTTGCGCTTTATCCACATTCGCTCTGCCCTCCAAAGCCTTGATTCTTGCAATGAATCTGGAACTGCCCCATGGTCAGCGCATCATGGGCGGGAAGACCCGTTTAAACGAGGCGTGATCGGAGAGGCAGGTCACTTATGAAGTATGACAAATTTTTAAAGGCAGCTATCGCTGGCTTGACGTTGTCGCTAACAGCGGCAGCACCAACTATAGCACCGGCAGAAACGTTGCGCGTCTTGCGCGGCGCGGCGTCCAGTGCATTGAGCGTTCCGATGAGTCGGGCCGTTGTCGTGGAGAGCGATGTGCCCTTCACGGAACTTTCTATCGCGAACCCAGGCATTGCAGACATTTCGTCTTTGTCGGACCGTACAATCTATGTTTTGGGCAAAGAGCCGGGTCGCACCACGCTTACCCTGCTTGGTGAAAATGGACGTTTGATTACAAATGTCGAAATTCACGTATCTCCTGACATGGCAGAGTTCAAAGAGCGTCTGACACAGATCTTGCCAGGCGAAAACATTGAGGTCCGCACAGCCAATGACGGTATCGTTCTGTCAGGTACGGTCAGCTCAATCGCACGGCTTGATCGCGCACTTGATCTGGCTGCACGTTACGCACCTGACCGGGTATCAAACCTGATGACTGTCGGCGGAACACAGCAAGTCATGCTGAAAGTTCGCTTCGCTGAAATGCAACGGTCAGTTAGTAAGGCGCTATCAACTTCGCTGTCTTTCAACGGCACTGGGTTTAATGGCGATGTAGATGTAACCGGCGGTACGCAATCAGGCCTCTTCGGGGGAACACCCTTTGCTGATGCAGATAGTACCGGCGCTACATTGTTCGGTTTCGGTGCCGGTGGTTTGGAAGTTGGCATCTTGCTGGAAGCTCTCGAAACGCGTGGCGTTGTGCGTTCTTTGGCCGAACCGAATTTGACAGCACTCAGCGGTCAGGAAGCTACGTTCCTGGCGGGCGGTGAATACCCTGTACCGGTTTCTAACGAAGATGATGTAATTACTGTTGAATATCGGCCCTTTGGCGTGGAGCTAAGCTTTATTCCACGTGTTGTTGATCAAGATATCATCAATTTGGAGCTATCAGCAGCCGTGTCGGCAATTGATCCTTCAAATGGGTTTACCTCCGGTGGTTTCTCCATTGATGCATTCACGCGTCGCGAAACATCAACAACTGTCGAAATGCGAGACGGTGAAAGCTTTGCCATCGCAGGGCTGTTGTCCGATGATTTTACTGATCTGAACGGCCAAGTGCCTTGGATTGGTGACATTCCTGTACTGGGTGCATTGTTCCGCAGCGCGGAATACTCGCGCAATCAAACGGAGCTGGTGATTATCGTCACACCACATCTTGTGTCACCAACACGTGGTGAAGCGCTAGCGCTGCCAACAGATCGGGTGCGACCACCCACCGAGCAGGGCTTGTTCCTGTTTGGCCAGGTAGCGAGCGAAGGTGGCCCAACCAGTGGTGCCGCAGGCGAAGTGGCACGCCAGGACTTTAGCGGGTCCTATGGCTATGTCCTTGACGAATGATTGGAGCGTAAGTCGATGAAATATGTAATCACAGCGGCCATTGCAGCCGCAACACTCAGCGCCTGTTCGTCAGCGGACCGGCAGGTAGGCGCGGCTTCTTTCTTTACCGAAGCTGGTTCTACTATTGACTCCGGTGATTTTGGCGAAGCCACGATGAACAACCGCCTCGTGCAGACAGGCGCTCAGGACTATACTATTAACCTGGCGCGTCGCTTTGCAGCGGAAGTGAACACAACTGTGAACTTTGCCTTCAATTCAACGGTTCTTGACGCAGACGCACGTAGTACACTGATGCAACAAGCTGATTGGATTCGTCAGTTCCCTGAGGTGCGTTTCAAGGTGTATGGCCACACCGACCTCGTCGGTAGCCAAGGTTATAACCGTTCACTCGGTTTGCGCCGTGCACAAGCAGCCGTAGCGTTCTTGTCCTCACAAGGCATTGATCGCAGCCGTCTGGAAGCCGTCGTTTCCTTCGGTGAGACCCAGCCGCTTGTCGTGACCGACGGTCGCGAGCGTCGCAATCGCCGTACAGTCACAGAAGTAACCGGGTTCGTGCAGAACGATCCGCTGGTTTTAAATGGCAAATATGCCGCGATCATCTTCCGTGACTATGTCGATAGTGCGTCATCGGAAGGCACAGTATCGGCTGACGAACTCGGCGGTTAAAACTGCCCTATTGACGCCGGGTCATCACGACCCGGCGTCAACTTTTGACCAAAGAATGGCAAATCGTAGCAGTTTTCTACACAGTAGCTCTGATTTGGTCCTATTATCGACAAAATTCCCAGTAAAGTTTGGATGTATGAGTAACTTGCCGCAGAGATGTGGGCAAACCAGTGTGATATGCTAGGCTGGCTGTTATTTATGGCGCATATTGAACGTAATTAACCTGATGGGGACATCGAAGACATGAATACGAGCCCGGTCGTCCAAAGCGATCCTCCACAGATTGTTGCATGCACGATCAGCCGTGATGTGCAAAATTTCGATCTGCTGATCGAAGACATGGAAGCGGCCCTTGGCGACGCATGGGGCGATCTGGGGTTTGACGACGCCGCCGCTTTCCTTGGTCAACCAGATGCCAAAGGCTTGCAGTTCGTCACCATTGCGATGGATGCAGAGGATGAAGACAATCTGGTCGGCATCTCAAATGTGATCAGCGCGGCCAAGGAGGCAAACATCAAGGTGATTCTCATCGCCGAAGACGTCAGCCCCACCGCATTGCACCAGCTTTTACGCGAAGGCGGCGACGAATTTGTCCCCTACCCTCTGCCAGAAAATGAGCTGGCACGCGCCATTGAGCGTGTGCTGACGAAAGAAGAGCCGCAAATGCCGCAAGGCGGCGATAGGGGTTTTAAGGCAACCGGTGACCGCGCTGGTGTTGTCATTCCCGTTCACGGCATAGCAGGAGGCACAGGTGCCTCAATGATGGCTGTTAACCTTGCGTGGGAACTTGCGAATATTGAAGCTGAAGAGCCACCCAAGGTCTGTTTGCTTGATCTTGATTTCCAGTTTGGTTCGGCCTCTACATATCTTGATCTTCCGCGCCGCGAAGCCGTTTTGGAATTGCTGACGGACACCGCCACGATGGATGGTGAATCGTTCATGCAGGCCATGCTGACCTACGGCGACAAAATGCATGTTTTGACAGCGCCGACAGACATGATCCCACTGGATATGATCACACCGGAAGATATTTCCAGAGTGATTGAAATGGCGAGCAGCCACTTTGACTATGTGATCATTGATATGCCGTCCACGATGGTTGAATGGTCCCAGACTGTTCTTGAAATGGCGCATGTTTACTTTGCCATGATTGAGCTGGATATGCGGTCTGCGCAGAATACGCTACGTTTGAAGCGCGCACTCCAGTCCGAAGATCTGCCATTCGAGAAAATCCGTTTTGTGCTGAACCGCGCCCCCGGTTTTACCGATATGAACGGGAAAAGCCGCGTGAAACGTCTGTCGGACAATTTGGGTATCTCAATCGAGGTGCAACTGCCAGATGGCGGGAAGCCGGTCATGCAGGCCGCCGACCACGGGGCACCAATGTCTGAAACAATTGCCAAAAATGCCCTTCGCAAGGAAATTCTAAAACTTGCGAAGTCTATTCATGAAGTGAACGAAGCCGATGCTGCCGAAGCACGTGCTTAAGAGGTAACGCCATGTTTTCAAAATATAAAAAACCAAGTCTACCAAGCGACGCAAGCAATGCTGCCCCTGCTGCGTCTTCTAAAATTGATGCGGCGGTCATGGCTGCGGCCAAACCAGAGGAACCCCGCGCGCAGCTTGTAAAAGCAGCACCCGCGCGTCGTTCGGCAGAAGTTGCGCCTATGGACAAAGACAAACGCCGCAAAGAGCGCTTGGGCGAAATCAAGCTTGAGCTGCACAAGGCACTTTTGGACAACCTCAACCTTGCTGCGCTGGATAGCGCGTCCGAACAAGAGCTACGCACGGAAATCAACGCGATTGCCAACGAAACCCTCGAAGATATGGGTATCGTCCTGAACCGCGACGAGCGGCAAACCTTGAGCCAGGACTTGTTCTTTGAAGTCACGGGTCTCGGCCCTCTTGAAACGCTTCTTAAAGACGATACCGTGAACGATATCTTGGTGAATGGACCACAGCAGATCTTTGTGGAACGGGACGGTAACCTAGAACTTACAGACATCACCTTTAAAGACGAACGCCACCTGTTGCGCATCATCGACAAGATCGTGTCTGCCGTGGGTCGTCGCGTCGATGAATCAAACCCATATGTCGATGCGCGCTTGGCCGATGGATCGCGTTTCAACGCGATGGTACCGCCGATTGCGGTGGACGGGTCGCTCGTTTCTATTCGTAAGTTTAAGAAAGATAAGCTCGGCATTGAGGAACTGGTCAAGTTTGGTGCTTTCACCGAAGAAATGGCCGCCTATTTGCAAGCTGCCTGCTCCACCCGCCTGAACGTCATCGTGTCCGGCGGTACGGGTTCTGGTAAAACAACAACACTAAACGCCCTGTCGGGTTTCATTGACGATGATGAACGCATCCTGACGATTGAGGATACGGCGGAACTTCAGCTGCAACAGACACACGTTGGTCGGATGGAAAGCCGTCCACCAAATGTGGAAGGTCGCGGTGGTGTTTCCCAACGCGATTGCCTGAAAAACGCCCTGCGTATGCGCCCTGACCGCATTATTGTGGGTGAGACGCGTGGCGAAGAAGTAATCGATATGTTGCAGGCCATGAACACCGGCCATGATGGATCTATGACAACAATCCACGCCAACAGCGCCCGTGACGCAGTATCGCGTCTGGAAAACATGATTGCGATGGCTGGTATCGAAATGCCGATCAAAGCGATGCGGAGCCAAATTTCGTCAGCTGTGAACCTGATTGTTCAAGCCTCGCGTCTACAGGATGGCTCACGTCGTATGACTTCAATCACCGAAGTGACGGGTATGGAAGGTGATGTGATTTCTATGCAGGAAATCTTCCGCTATCAGCGTGTCGGCCTGACGCCGGACAACAAAATCATCGGTCACTTTACGGCGACCGGTGTACGCAGCCACTTCTCGGAGCGTTTCAAGCTTTGGGGCTATGACTTGCCACCTGCCATCTTCGAACCGATGGTCGCGGAGTAAATCAGATGATTTCAGTTGAACCCCTCATTTATGTCCTGATCTTTGTCGCCGTTCTGGCGCTGGTGCAGGGTGCCTACCTTGTCATATTTGGCAAATCCATCAGCATGGACGGCAAGGTAAACCGCCGTTTGGATATGCTTGATAAGGGTGGTAATCGCGAACAGGTGCTTGAACAACTCCGGAAGGAAATGACACAGCACATGAAGTCGCAAAGCATTCCGATCTATTCGCTGCTGGCGGATCGGGCGCAAAAAGCGAACATTGTGTTTACGCCGGTACAGCTCATCATCATGATGGCGGTGCTAAGTGTTGTCTCTTTCGGGTTGCTGACAGTGCTGACCGGAGTTGGCGTGCCAATTCGTATTCTTGTCGCCGCGTTAATGGGGATTGGGAGCGTTTATGTCTGGGTCAATGGTAGAGCCAAGAAGCGTATGAACATGCTGGCAGAACAACTGCCCGAAGCGGTCGAACTCATGGTACGGTCACTACGTGTTGGGCACCCGTTTTCCTCTGCGATCGGTATTGTGGCACGTGAAGTCCCCGATCCGCTCGGCACTGAAATGGGTATGATTTCAGACGAAGCAGCCTATGGCCGGGACATGGGCGAAACACTTAAATCAATGGCAGAGCGGCTGGATAATCAGGACATGCGCTTTCTTGCTGTTGCGGTGACCATTCAACAAACATCCGGTGGGAACTTGGCGGAAATCCTTGATGGTCTGGCGAAAGTGATCCGAGCGCGGTTTCGTTTGTTCCGCCGTGTTGCCGCGATTACCGCCGAGGCAAAGTGGTCCGGCAATCTTTTGTCCGCCTTTCCGATTGTCGCCCTAATGGGTATTAATCTGGTGAAACCAGACTATTATGATGATGTCATGGAAAGTCCGCTGTTTATCCCGGCGGTTCTGATTGTTGTCGCATTTCTGGTTGTGAACCTGCTGGTTATGCGCGCATTGGTCGATATCAAGGTCTAGGGGGCGATATGGAAAACATTCAGACAATGATTACCGATGTTCTGGGGCCATTTGGACCTTTGATGATCGTCGGCCTCCTTGGCATCTTTTTGATTTTAATAACGCTTCCAGTGTTATTGAAAAAAGAAGTAGACCCGCTTGACAAGATCAAGGCAGCCGGCGGCGCGACAAAGGCTGACAGGTCGAAGGACAAAAAGCTTCGCTCAGCGACTAACAAAGACAAACTTGAAAAGTACTCTAACTTTCTCGAACCACAGAACGCGGATGAGTACTCTGCGGTCAAACTGAAACTGGTACAGGCGGGTTATCGTAGCAACAATGCCGTTCGCATTTACCACTTCCTTCAGTTTGCTATGGGCATTTTTGGTCTTTTATGCGGCGGCGCGTATTCTATCGTCCAGATGTCAGGTACCGCAGAAGTTACGACGCAGCAATTGGTGATGTGGATCATGATCCCCGGTGCTGTAGGCTATGTTCTGCCAAAGTACTGGGTCACACGCCGTCAGCAAATGCGTCAAGAGGCGCTCGAAAACGCATTCCCAGACAGCCTTGATATGATGTTGGTCTGTGTTGAGGCTGGTCAGTCGCTTGATCAATCAATCATCCGTGTTGCACGCGAGCTGAAATCAGGTTTCCCTGAACTGGCGGAAGAGTTTGAAGTTGTCAGTCAGGAAGCCAAGGCCGGTAAGGACAAAAATACGGTGCTGAAGGACATGTCTGACCGCTGCGGCGTGCCGGACATCGCAAGCTTTGTAACGGTTCTGGTACAGTCGTCGCAATTTGGTACATCAATTGCCGATGCGTTGCGGGTCTATTCCTCTGAAATGCGTGACAAGCGGGTCATGCGCGCTGAGGAAAAAGCAAACAAACTGCCAACAAAAATGACACTTGCCACGATGATGCTGACGGTGCCACCTCTGATGGCTATGCTAATCGGCCCATCTATCTACGCGATTATTACCAGCCTAGGTTGATGATGATCCGGCCCGTCCTTATTGGCTTTCTGCTGCTTTCTATGGCCGCCTGCACTTCAGGCGGCCTTAATCGTTCATCGGATGGTGTCTTTGCGCCCGGTGTCGCACGCGGAGAAAGCGCAGACGGGCTCATCGTGGGGCATCGCCTGATGGCCGTTGGCGAATACGAACTGGCGCTGAAAGCTTATAATCGTGCGGCGGCAGATCAAGGACTGAACGTGGATACGATGTCAGCTATCGGATCTGCAAACCTAAACCTTGGCCGCCTTGGCCAAGCCGAACGCTGGATGCGTCTTGCTGTTGAAGAAGACCCGACATTCCCCCCAGCATGGAACAATTTGGGCGTCATTCTGATGGAACGGGGCGAAATCGGCGAAGCGAGTGAGGTTTTTCGACGCGCATTTGCCGCAGATAGCGGAAATTCAGACGAAATTCGTGACAATTTACGCTTAGCACTCGCAAAATTGGAAAATCCGGGCAATACTGCCGAACAAGAAAATCAGAACTTTAATCTGATCCGGCGCGGTGCAGGCGATTTTGTATTGATGTCGGACCTATAGGCAAGAGCAGCAAAAAGGACGCAAAACATGCGCCACCCCATTTTTCTGACGCTTTGTGCGGCGGCCATTGGCTTGTCCGCATGTGAAGAATCCGGCGAAGAGCAGGTCGAACGTGCCCTGCAAGATATTAACGTCGTCGATGAAAGCAACCTCAACGATGTGATGCTGACCGTTGGCGACCCTAATGAGGCGGTCCGGTACTTTGCAAATGCCAATGCGAATGATCCCGGCCGGATTGACCTTCAACGTGGTCTGGCGAAATCGCTGGTACGCGCAAAACGGACAAACGACGCCGTTACGGCATGGCAGACGGTTGTCGCCCATGAGGAAGCCACAGACACAGACCGTGTGGATCTGGCCGATGCCTTTGTCCGTGCGAACGCATGGGATGATGCGGCAGCAACACTCAACACCATCCCGCCGACCTATGAGACCTTCAAACGCTACCGGCTTGAGGCGATGGTCGCAGACAGTCGTCAGCAATGGGACAAGGCTGACAGCTTTTATGAAACGGCCGTGGGCCTGACGACCCGCCCAGCCACAGTCTACAACAACTGGGGATTTTCCAAGCTGACCCGTGGCGAATATGCAGAGGCAGAACGCATGTTCACTGATGCGCTACGTTTCAACAGCAATATGTTCACGGCAAAAAACAACCTTGTCTTGGCGCGCGGTGCGCAACGAAACTATACAATTCCTGTTGTGCCGATGACACAAGTGGAACGAGCGCAGTTGATGCACACAATGGCGCTGGCCGCGATCAAGCAGAATGATATCACGATTGGCAAATCGCTTCTGAACGATGCGATTAATACGCACCCACGCTATTTTGAGGAAGCCGTACGTGCATTGGAAGCTCTTGAAAACAACGCTGTGAACTAACCCCGGATGGGTATCACAGCCGAAGCCGCCTATTGGTTCCTGCCAGCGGTCATCCCGATTGCGTTATTCATTTCGTGGAATGACATGCGCGATATGAAGATCACCAACAACTCGGTGATCGTCGTGATGATCGCCTACGGGATACTGGGTCCATTCGCGTTCGGCTGGGAAATGTACCTGTGGCAGTGGTTACATTTCCCTATCGCTTTGGTCATCTGCATGGCGCTTTGGGCGTTGCGCCTTATGGGCGGGGGCGATGCAAAACTGATTGCGGCGATGGCCCCGTTTTTCATGATGGCAGATATCGCTGTAATCCTGCGCATCTTCGCATCAAGCCTGATTGGGGCATTGATCGTTCATACGCTGTTCCGTCTGACACCACTTAAGCGCCCCGTCAGCGAATGGAAAAGCTGGAATGCAGGCAGGTATTTCCCAAAGGGTTTCCCGCTTAGCATGACACTCCTACTATATCTGGTATTTGCCGCGGTTTACCTCTGAGAAAAAGATGCAATGCCTTGGACAGGAACATCTTTATTCACTATTTTGCCATAGTTACTGTTAAACTTTAAATGAACAGGGGCCGAGTCTGCGGTCACGGTATTTTTTGTAATGGGCGAGACTTGATATGAACGTGCAAACAAACAGTGTAATGGCGCCACCCGCGCCGCGTAGCATCGAAGGCATGCTTTTGCCACTCGCCATGATGCGCGATATTCTTATCAAAACCATGTTCCGTATGAACCTTGATTTGGTCTCGACCATCAGTCGTGCGATTTGCCTGCCGATCCCGGTGACACAAGAACTTGTCGATATGGCCCGCGGCCAGCTTCTGCTGGAAGCGACGGGTACCCTGAACGCCAACAACGGCAATGAGATGGGTTATCAATTAACAGACGCCGGCCGTGCCCGTGCATTGGATGCATTGGGCCAGTCAGAATACTACGGCGCGATGCCCGTCCCGCTTGATATCTACCGCCAGCAAATTCAACGTCAGTCCATCCGCAACATCCAATTGACCCGTGACCAACTGCAAACGGCGATGGGTCACCTGATCCTGCCAGATGATTTGCTGGGCAACCTGGGCCCCGCGGTCAGTGCCGGTCGTTCGATCCTGATGTATGGCCCACCCGGCAATGGTAAATCCTCGATCTCGAACGGCATCCGTGATGCCTTGGGTGATAAGATCTATGTGCCCCGCGCCATCGAATACTCTGGTCAGGTGATCACCGTTTATGACCCCATCGTACACAGTGCTGCCGAAGATGATGTGGATGATCCCAACAGCTTGCGCCGTACCTCTGGCCGCTTTGATACCCGTTACGTGCGCTGCGAGCGTCCAACGGTAATCACCGGTGGTGAACTCTCACTCTCGATGCTGGACCTTGTCTATAACCCAACCGCCCGAACCTATCAGGCACCGTTGCAGCTGAAATCAACTGGCGGCATCTTCATCGTGGACGACCTTGGCCGTCAGCAAGAACCGCCGCAGACCCTTGTAAACCGCTGGATTGTTCCGCTGGAAGAAAACAAGGATATTCTGGCGCTGCAATCGGGTGAGAAATTCGAAGTGCCGTTTGATACGCTCGTCGTCTTTTCAACCAACTTCCACCCCAACGCGATCTTCGATAAGGCGGCCCTGCGTCGTATCTTCTACAAGATCAAGATTGATGGTCCGAACCAGGAAGACTACCTCAAAATCTTTGCCATGGTCGCGCGCAAACGCAAGATGCCGCTGGATGAAGACACGCTCGTCCACCTTCTGAACGTGCGCTACCCCGAAATCGACAATGTCTATGCAAACTATCAGCCGATCTTCCTCATCGACCAGATGATCTCTATCTGTGAATTTGAAGGCATCCCCTATCAAATGTCACCAGAGTTGATTGACCGCGCATGGGCCAACATGTTCGTAAAGGAAGAAGAGATTATCCACTAATCGCTTTCGACATTCCCAAGACCAAGGCTTCCCTCTACCCTGTGGGAAGCCTTTTTCGTTGGAGGGATGGATGGCCGATATCATTGGCGTGGCGGGCTGTGGCCGGATGGGGATGGGCATGCTGCGTAACCTGCAACAGGCCGGGTTTAACGCGCGCGGGTTTGATGTGCGCCCCTTGTCAGATGTTGGCACCAATGTCGCGACATTTGTCGATGGGCTGACCACGCTGATCACCGTTGTGCGGGATATTGCTGAAACGGATGCGCTTCTTTTTGATGATCAGGCGGTGGTGACGCGGGCGGCGCACCTCAAACAGATTATTATCTGCTCTACGCTTTCTCCAATATATGTCAAAGGCTTACGTGATCGTGTTCCAGAACACATCACCTTGATCGATGCGCCGATGTCAGGCGCGCAAATCAAGGCTGATGCGGGCACATTGACTTTCATGACCGGCGGGCCGGCGGATCAAGTCACACCTTTACTGCAAGCCATGGGGAGCCAAATACATCAGATGGGGGGCTTCGGCGCAGGCATGACGGCGAAAGTTCTCAACAATCTCCTCGCAGCCTCTCATACCGCAATGACACGGCTGGTGTTGGATTGGGCCAATGCCGAAGGCGTGGATGAAAGCAGGCTACTTGCATTGATCAATACTGCGTCAGGGCAAAACTGGTTCGCCTCCGGGTTTGATGAAATCGAGTTCGCGCGCGATGGCTATGCGCCGGAGAATACCATAGGCATTCTTGTCAAGGATGTGGGCTCAGCACTCGATATCGCACCTGATGATGATATCACCCTGCCCCTTGCCGTCCAATCTGCCATTCGTGGACTCAAACCACGGCGCAAACCGTAAGGTGGGTCTTGACCCACCTTACATGCGGCGCAATTTAAGCACATGACACCCCTGCCCCCCTTGTTTCAGGATTGGTTCGCATCGCGCGGCTGGGCCATTCACCCGCACCAGCAACAGATGCTGGATCAGGCAGCCGCACCTGCGCTGATGCTCATCGCCCCCACGGGCGGCGGGAAAACCCTCGCTGGGTTTCTACCCTCTCTCATTGAACTCGCAAACCGGCAACATGATGGGCTGCACACCCTCTATGTCTCCCCGCTCAAGGCCCTCGCCGCCGATATTAAACGCAACCTGCGCACCCCGGTGGCCGAGATGGACCTGCCCATCCGTATCGAAGACCGCACCGGTGATACCTCGTACACCCAAAAACGCCGCCAACGTGCCGACCCACCCCATATCTTGCTGACCACGCCTGAATCATTGGCCCTGTTGACCAGCTATGAAGATGCTCCGCATATTTTCAAGGGCTTGCAACGCATCATCGTCGATGAAATCCACGCTCTCGCCGAAAGTAAACGCGGCGACCAACTCATGCTGGCCCTCAGCCGTCTTCAAACACTCGCCCCTGATTTGCGGCGCGTGGGGCTGTCCGCCACCGTGGAGGACCCCGACGCCATCGCATCCGAACTCGCCCGTCATCCCGACCCTTGCGCAATCATTCACGCCGATCCGGGACCCGACCCCGATATTCAGATGCTGATCACGCAAGAAAAACCGCCCTGGGCTGGCGGCGGTGCAAAATATGCGATCCCTGCTGTGCTGGATGAGGTCAAAAAGCACAAGACCACCCTCATCTTCCACAACACCCGCGCCCAGGCAGAGATTTTCTTTCACAATCTTTGGCTGGCAAACACCGATGACTTGCCCATCGGCATCCACCACGGCAGCCTCTCCCGTGAACAACGTGAAAGGGTCGAAGCGGCCATGGTCACCGGTGATTTGCGCGCCATCGTTTGTACTGGCTCGCTTGATCTTGGCATCGACTGGGGTGATGTCGATCTGGTCATTCAAGTCGGCGCGCCAAAGAACGTCAAACGTCTGGTGCAACGGATTGGGCGCGCCAATCACCGCTACAACGCACCCTCCAAGGCTCTCTTGGTTCCGGCCAACCGTTTCGAAGTTGTCGAATGCGTCGCCGCCTTAGAGGCTGTCAAAGAGCATGACCTGGATGGGGACCCCAAGGGCCCCGGCCCACGCGACGTGCTGTGCCAACATATCCTGATCACCGCCTGCGCCGGGCCATTTGATGCCAATCAGCTTTATCAAGAAATCAAAACCGTCGGCGCCTATCGCACACTGTCTCGCGCGGCTTTTGATGACTGCCTCGATTTCTGCGCAACTGGCGGCTATGCGCTGCGCGCCTATGACAAGTGGAAACGGCTGTTGCAAACCGCCGATGAGCAATGGCAGTTGCGCGACCCGCGCGCCGCGCAGCGCATCCGTATGAATATAGGGACCATCCAGGATACCGACACGCTGAAGGTCCGCATGAAGGGCAATTTCAAACCGCTGGGCGAGGTGGAAGAGGCCTTTGCCGCCACCCTCACCCCCGGCGATACCTTCCTGATCGGCGGCCAAGTGGTACGATACGAAAACCTCAAAGAGATGACGGTTGAGGTTTCCCGACGCGGCGACAAAACCCCAAAAATCGCGACCTTCATGGGCACCAAATTCGCCAACTCAACACAGTTGTCCCAGCGCATCCTACGAATGTTCGACCAACCAGAATGGCCCGAACTGCCAGCGCATACGGCCGAATGGCTCGGGCTACAGCGCCAACATTCAAAACTGCCCGAGGCAGACCGTATTTTGGTTGAAACCTTCCCACACGAAAGCCGTCACCATATTTGCGCCTACGGGTTTGCCGGGCGCAATGCGATGCAAACACTGGGCATGCTGGTGACACAGCGGATGGAAGAACTGAACCTCCACCCGATGGGTTTTGTGGCCACAGATTACGCCACGCTGGTCTGGGGGCTGGACCCGGTTGATGACCCGGCACCGCTGTTTCAACCTGACAACATGCGCGCCGATTTTGAAACCTGGCTTTCAGGGAATGCAGTGATGAAGAAAACCTTTCGCGGCGCGGCCACGATTGCTGGGTTGATCGAGCGTAACCTGCCGCAAGCGCGCAAAAGCGGGCGGCAGGCGACGTTCTCTTCCGACATTCTGTATGACACGCTGTCAAAATATGACCCTGATCACCTGATGATGCGGATCACACGAGAAGAGGCGATGCGCGGCCTCGTTGATTTTGGGCGGATTGAGGAAATGCTGAGCCGTACCGCAGGCCAGATTGACCATGTGAAACTTGATCGCGTTACGCCTTTGTCGCTGCCGATGTTTCTTGAACAAGGGCGCATCGCCGTGGCGGGCGCAGGTCAAGACCGCCTGTTGGAAGAACAAGCCGCCCGTCTGATGGAAGAGGCGCGCGTCGCCTCACTTTGAGCCTTGATCTGCCACGCGTGCTACGCCAAGAACAGAGCATGAACGCATATCATTTTAATTTTTGTAATACGGCGTGCGTCGCATTGCCAACGGGCGCGTTGCATCTGCCCGCACACGATGTGCTTTGCGTCTCAGACCTGCATTTGGGCAAATCCGAACGAATCGCGCGGCGCAGCGGTGTCATGCTGCCCCCTTATGAGGTGGTTGAAACATTGCAAAAACTGGAAACGGATATCGCCGCGACAAACCCTGCTCAGGTCATCTGCCTTGGTGACAGCTTTGATGATCTGGATGCAGCAGGAAGCCTTGATGAAGACATGCGGCTTTGGCTGGCGCGATTGCAAGCTGGCAAAACCTGGGTCTGGATTGAAGGCAACCACGACCCAGGCCCGATTGATCTGGGCGGGACACACCGCAGTGAGATTACGATTGGCACACTGACCTTTCGCCACATCGCCACACCTGAAGTGGCCGAAATTTCAGGACACTATCATCCCAAACATCGCGTTACAGGGCGCAGCCGCCCCGCATTTCTTTATGACGATCAGCGGCTCATCATGCCCGCCTATGGCGCCTATACAGGTGGCTTGGCCAGCCATGCACCAGATTTACGCAAGCTCTTTGGTGCACGAACAATCGCAATTATGACAGGACAAAAAGCGATCCCTGTGCCGCTTCCCTAGGCCGTTAGACCCTCAGGCTCGGACAGTCCGTTTGCACGGCAGCAAGCGGTCAAAGTATTGGCCAGCAGGCAGGCTATGGTCATCGGACCGACACCACCCGGTACAGGCGTGATCGCACCAGCAACCGCAGCACAACTGTCGTAATCCGCATCACCGACCAAACGCGTACCACCCTCGGGCTTTTCAATCCGGTTGATGCCCACGTCAATGACAGTGGCCCCCGGCTTGATCCAGTCGCCTTGGACCATCTGCGGACGACCGACAGCCGCGACAACGATGTCGGCCTGACGGACGACATCGGGCAAATCCTTTGTACGGCTATGGGCAATGGTCACTGTGCAACTATCACCCAACAACAACTGTGCCATCGGTTTGCCTACGATGTTTGAGCGGCCGATCACGACTGCATTCATCCCAGACAAAGACCCATGATGATCGCGCAGCATCATCAAGCTGCCCAAGGGCGTGCAGGGCACCATGCTCTTTTGCCCCGTGCCCAGCAAACCCACGTTTGAGATATGAAACCCGTCCACATCCTTGGCCGGATCAATGCTGTTGATCACCAGATCACTATCAAGATGGTCGGGCAACGGCAGCTGTACCAAAATTCCATGGATTTCTGGATCAGAGTTCAGCTGCGCAATCAATGCCAACAGATCCGCTTCAGAAGTGTCTACATCCAGCTTGTGCTCAATGGAATTCATACCAACTTCAACGGTCATCTTGCCCTTAGAACGGACATAAACCTGACTGGCGGGGTCTTCTCCAACCAAGACAACAGCCAACCCCGGAGTAATCCCCTGCTCTTCTTTGAGCTTGGCTACACCTTTGGCCACTTCAGCACGCACCTTTGCCGCAAAGGCTTTTCCATCAATCACTGTCGCTGTCATTGTCATCTTCTCATGTTCAAAATACATCCGCGCAGAGCGCAGATGGGAGGGCGGCGGGACGTCGTCCCGCCCGTATCGCTTAAAACAAGCCTTCGATCTCGCCTGCATCATTGAGCATGATCTGCTCTGCAGATGGTACGCGCGGCAAGCCCGGCATCGTCATGATTTCACCGCAGATTGCTACAATGAAACCGGCCCCCGCACTCAGGCGCACTTCACGCACGGGCACAGCATGCCCGGTCGGCGCACCGCGCAATGTCGGATCGGTCGAGAAGCTATACTGCGTCTTGGCCATACAGACCGGCAGATCGCCATAACCTTGCTCTTCCCATTTTTTGAGTTGATCGCGGATTTTGCTATCCGCAATCACCTCATCCGCACGATAAATACGCTTCGCAATTGTGTCGATCTTATCAAACAAGCTCATGTCATCGGGGTAGATCGGAGAGAAATTCGCCTCATCCGCATCTGCGATCTGCGCCACGCGGGTAGCTAACTCAGTGGTGCCTTCAGACCCCAAAGCCCAGTGCTTGCACAGGATCGCTTCGGACCCTTGGGTTTCAACATAGGCTTTGACGGCGGCCACTTCGGCATCCGTATCGGTCACGAAGTGATTGATCGCCACGACAACAGGCACACCAAAGCTCTTCACATTTTCAATGTGACGGCCGAGGTTCGGACAACCGGCGTTTACGGCATCTACATTCTCGGCACCCAGATCAGCCTTGCCCACACCGCCGTTCATCTTCATCGCCCGCACAGTCGCCACAACGACAACACAAGATGGCGCGAGGTCTGCCTTGCGGCATTTGATGTTCATGAACTTCTCGGCACCCAGATCAGCGCCAAAACCAGCTTCCGTTACAACGTAATCTGCCAATTTCAGCGCAGTGGTTGTCGCGGTCACAGAGTTACAGCCGTGCGCAATGTTCGCAAACGGGCCACCGTGCACAAAGGCCGGGTTGTTTTCCAAGGTTTGCACAAGATTCGGCTGCATCGCATCTTTCAACAGCACGGTCATCGCGCCATCAGCCTTGATATCGCGGCAATAAACCGGGCTGCGGTCGCGGCGATAAGCCACGATGATGTCGCCAAGACGCTTTTGCAGATCGTCCAGATTGCGGGCCAAGCACAAGATTGCCATGACCTCTGACGCCACGGTGATGTCAAAACCAGCCTCACGCGGGAAACCATTGGCCACACCGCCCAAAGACGCCGTGATCTGGCGCAGCGCGCGGTCGTTCATGTCCAACACACGACGCCAGGCCACGCGGCGGATGTCGATCTCAAGCGCATTGCCCCAATAGATGTGGTTATCGATCATCGCGGAAAGCAGATTATGCGCAGACGTAATCGCGTGGAAGTCACCCGTGAAATGCAAGTTCATGTCTTCCATCGGCACAACTTGAGCGTAACCACCACCAGCGGCCCCGCCTTTCATACCAAAGCAGGGACCAAGTGAGGCTTCACGAATACAAATTGCCGCATTCTTGCCAATCGCGTTCAGGCCATCGCCCAAACCAACGGTTGTCGTTGTCTTACCCTCACCTGCAGGCGTCGGGTTGATCGCGGTGACAAGGATCAGCTTACCATCTTTCCGATCCTGCACGCTGTCGATCAGCCGCTGACTGACCTTCGCCTTGTCGTGGCCGTAGGGTAGCAGGTCATCGCTATCGATGCCCAGCTTCGCGCCAATTTCCTGAATTGGTCGCTTTTGCGCGCCGCGCGCGATCTCGATATCTGACTTGTATTCCATGAGAGACTTCCCTGAGCATGGCAAATGCCGTTCTTGTTCATTATCGCTTCTAGCGGCTGGATATCCTGACATGCACCGTGATTGCGACATTTTCACCGCCGGAATCGGCGGGGTGCGCGGGCTTTGTGTCGGATGGGAAACCTAAGGGGCCCATGCGCGTTGGTCGGGGACATGCAAACGCACGACATCGCCGACACGCGTGCGCCCTTCGCGTTCGACCCAGGCTGTGACACCACGTTTGCCCTTGGCCGCAAGTTTGAACTTGTCGCCCGCCCCTGGATGATCTGCATTGATCGGCTTAGCAGGCAGGTGACAGGGGCGATTTTCCATATCGATCACCAAAGTGGCCCCGTCGGGAAGTTGCAGGCGGGACGAGGGCGGCAGATGCGTAAAATCGGGAATACCCGCAATGACCATTGACGCCCCAACCAATGCGGGGTCCAGCTTTTCCAAACCGCAGTCAGCAGCGATCTCGGCCAGTTCCTCTGCTGACACAATCGAAAGCTGTCGGACGTTGCGAATTTCTGTATCACGCGGGTGCTGGCTTGTGACCCTGGCACAGGATGCGCGCGTCAAACCGCCATGTGCTTCATCCGGCATGCCTGCGTAGGTAAGTTTCGCCTCTTGTACCGGCGATGATCGCAAAGATGCATCCCTGTCGGCGACATGGCCGATCCAGATGACTTCACCAATGATATCCGTTGGCTTTAATGCGGGCATCGCGCACTCCTTAATGATGATGCGTTATGCTTAGGTCAGTGCTGCATGCGCTTCAATGCGCGAATACACCAAAAAAAACGCCGCTCTGAAAAGAGCGGCGTTTGATCATCCTTATGTCGATGGTTCCGGTTCCATCCCACCGTCATCCGAAGTGCGCGGCTTCTTCGGTTTCGTCTTCGGGATCGCCGTCACGGACGGTGTTCCACCAGATGGCGGTGTATCATCTGCGTCGTCGCCAGAATGTAACGGCTCGCCCGCCATAACGCGTTTGATCTCATCACCGGTCAACGTCTCATACTCAAGAAGGCCTTGGGCCAAACGTTCGAACTCTTCGTTCTTTTCTGTAATGATCTGATACGCGCGATCATACCCTTGTTTGATAAATCCGCGCACCTCATCCTCGATCAACTCCTTGGTATGGGCCGAAACCGATAGACCCGCTGTATTGCCAGAGTAGCCTTCATGCGCTTCTGAATAGTCAATGTTGCCCACTTTATCGGACATACCCCAGCGCAGGATCATCGCGCGTGCCAGCTGGCTGGCTTGCTGAATGTCACCGGCGGGGCCGTTGCTGACCTGATCTTCACCATATTTGATGATCTCGGCCGCCTTGCCCGCCATGGTCATGGCCAAACGCTGGTGGCATTCGTCCTTGAACATGTTCAAACGGTCCATCTCTGGAAGGCTCATCACCATGCCCAATGCACCGCCGCGCGGAATGATCGTTGCTTTATAGACCGGGTCACACTTTGGCAGACTGATACCGACAATCGCGTGGCCTGCCTCGTGATAGGCGGTCATCTCTTTCTGTTCGGTAGTCATGACCATTGAACGGCGTTCTGCACCCATCATTACCTTGTCTTTGGCGGACTCAAAATCCACCATCGTGACAAAACGTCGCCCGACACGCGCGGCCATCAAGGCCGCCTCATTCACAAGGTTTGCCAGATCAGCGCCCGAGAATCCGGGAGAACCGCGTGCGATAATCCGCAGATCTACATCCGGGCCCAGAGGGATTTTGCGAGCATGCACGCCCAAAATCTTTTCGCGTCCTTTGATATCCGGGTTTGGCACAGTCACCTGACGGTCAAAACGGCCCGGACGTAACAGCGCAGGGTCAAGTACATCACGACGGTTGGTCGCCGCCACGATAATCACACCTTCATTGGCTTCAAAACCATCCATCTCGACCAGCAATTGGTTGAGCGTTTGTTCACGCTCGTCATTGCCGCCGCCAATACCAACACCACGCGACCGACCAACAGCGTCAATCTCGTCGATAAACACGATACACGGCGCATTTTTCTTGGCCTGCTCGAACATGTCGCGCACGCGCGACGCACCCACACCGACGAACATTTCGACAAAATCAGAACCTGAAATGGTAAAGAAAGGCACACCTGCTTCGCCCGCAATCGCGCGCGCAAGGAGCGTTTTACCTGTACCGGGCGGGCCCACAAGCAGCGCGCCTTTAGGAATCTTGCCGCCGAGTCGCGAGAATTTCTGCGGATTGCGCAGGAATTCCACGATTTCTTCCAGCTCTTCCTTGGCCTCATCAATACCGGCCACGTCATCAAATGTGACGCGTCCGTGTTTCTCGGTCAAAAGCTTGGCGCGCGATTTGCCAAAACCCATCGCCCCGCCTTTGCCACCACCTTGCATACGGTTCATGAAATAAATCCAGACACCGATCAAAAGCAGGAAGGGCAGCAAGCTTAACAAAAACGATTGGAACACCGATGTTTCCTGACTGCGCGCCTCAACCGGGACATCCGATTCAATCAAAAGCTGTGTGATTTCAGCGTCTTGCGGCATGATAGTCGAATAGGTTCGCCCTGCCTCGACATAGCGCACACTCTCTCCATCTATGACAACATCGGTCACGTTTCCAAGTTCAACCGCCTCAACAAATTCAGAATAGCTGCGCGCCTCGCTATTCGTGGCGCCCTGTGGGCTGCTGAATAGGTTGAACAGCGCCAGAACCATAAGGAACAAGACGACCCAAAAGACCATGTTACGCGCGTTGCCCAAGGGGAAACTCCTTCAAAATGGGGACGAGGAGCGACAGAGTCGCATCACAAGCGTTTCCCCTAAAATAGAGGCGAAAGATTAATCTTCAATGGCAAACGCCGTTGAATGGAAATCCGCGACAATCCGCGCGGACCAGCCGTTGGACAAACCGGCCAGCGGGGCCGCGATCAACGCGCCTCCCCGCCAGACCGCAGGAGAGGCCAAAAGCGATGCGCGCGGCATGCCGCTTTGCCGCCAGTGCGGGCAGTCCTTAATCCCATCGCCCAGTGCCTTGTAGGTCAGTTCATCTGCCAGCGGCCCTTCAAGATACCAGCGCTGGTCCCAAAAAACACCTTTCGCGTCCGCCTTCGCCGCGTCGTGCCGGGTGGCTGTGGTCGCAGCTGCCTCTCGCAGCAACCGCACCACCCCACCGTCGCATGGTGCCATAATGCATCCACCCAATGTGACAGTCGCCCCTTTGCGCGCCTGAGCGACAGTTTCCAACAATTGCTCAAACCGCGGACGATATGTCCGGTTGCCGACCCATGCAAAGGCTGCCGCCATGACGCGGCGTGGCGCATCCGCCTTGCCCAGATCAAGCGCCTCTGGCGCAAAAAGCAGATCACCAGCGTCTTGCCGCACATGTTGCCTGGCAAATTCATACGCTGCCATTTGCAGCGAAGTATGGGCGGCTTGCATATGATCAATGGTCTGCAACAGCCGCTTGCGTGTCAGGCCCAAGGCCTGCAGCTGCGCAAACATTTGCCGGGTGCGGACCCGTTCAAAGCGCGGATCATCATTGCTGGGATCATCACACCACGTGATGTCATGGTCAGTCAGCCATGCGCGCAGGTCGTCACGGGCGCAGCCCAAAAGCGGGCGCAGGATCTGCAAACCATCACGTGTCGTGAGCGGATACATCGCCCGAAGCCCATCAATACCAGAGCCACGGGCCAGCCGCATCAGCACCGTTTCGATCTGATCATCCTCGGTATGCCCCATCCATACCGTGCGGATGTTCTGCATCATCGCCCAATCATAGATAGCACCCCAGCGGCCAGCGCGCGCAGCAGCCTGCAGGTTGCCTTTACCGTCCCAACCCCATTCCGCGATAGTATGGTGCAGTCCAAGGTCTCCGGCCTGTTTTGATACCTCTGCGATCTCTGTCTTGGCTTCCGAGCGAAGCCCATGGTCAACGGTCAGGACATACAGTTGTTTAGGATCAAGATGGCGCGCGGCCAGATGCATCAATGCGACAGAATCGCCGCCGCCCGACACCGCAAGGCCGATACGGACGTTGGCAGACGGCGAATGATCCGTAAGAGCCGCTTGAAAACGATCTACAATATCCGCCGCCGCAGCTTTTACTGGCATCCCAGCGCTTGCATTTCCGCCTGTGCATCAGCGACCGCCGGATTTCCGGGGAAGCGCACGTTTACTTCTGCCAAGGTCAGGCAGGCATCTTGTGTCTGACCGATCTTGCCCAGCGATGAGCCCAGCTTGAACAATGCATCCGGTGCCTTTGCCCCCGTCGGATCACCGGAAAACGCCTCAAGATAAGCACGGGCAGCATCTGTTGTTTCGCCCAACCCCTCCAAGGCTTCACCACGCAAATAGTTCGCATCAGCGGTCAGCGGGCTACCTGGGTAGGTCGCGACAAAGGTCGTAAGCTGGTCAACGGCGCCGCGAAAGTCACCGGAGGCGAGCGCCCCCTGCGCCCGCTCGATATCCGTTTGCTCGCCAATAGCCAGGGCCGGTCCGTCGTTAGGTGTAACAGGTGCAGTGTTGCCGACAACGGCGCCTGTGTCGATGCCACCAAGGGGTGTGTCATCAAGCGTGCCAATGTCACATCCTTCTTCCAGTTCACAAAGCCGGAAGTTCAGATCGCCAATGCGGTTGCCCGCATCAACGGTCACGCTGTTAATCCGAAACTCCAACTGTTCCGCATTCGACGTCAGGCGCTGCAACTCCGCCTCGATCGCGTTCAACCGATCAAGTGGTGTGTTTCCGGCAATGCCAGCATTCAAACCGCCCGTTGTCGACAGTTCACGCTTGAGCCGCTGCACATCGACAAACAGCACCGTGAGTTGTTGTCGAATGTCAGCCAGCGTTTCCTCTTGCGCCACAGCAGGTAATGGCGACAGCAAAATGGCGCAGACAACGGCGATACGGTGCAACATCAATAGGCTCCTTCAGGTCCCGCTCAGCTTGTTACGGCTGAGAATGAAAGAACAGTTACGGCACGGCGGTTTTGAGCGTAGCAGCTTTCTTCGGAACATACCGCGATTGGGCGTTCTTTACCAAAGCTGGTCACTTGCAGCCGGGTCGATGGCACGCCGCGTGACACCAGATATTCGCGCACCGCGTTGGCGCGACGCTGACCAAGGGCAAGGTTGTATTCGCGCGTACCCTGCTCATCGGCATGGCCTTCGATGACGGCGCGGTAATCTGCGTTGGTCAGCAACCACTGGGCCTGCCCATCAAGGATTGTCTGGCCTTCTGGCGTAATTGTGGATGTGTCCACGGCAAAAAGGACGCGATCACCGATGGTCTGATTAAAGAATAATGGGCTTGCAGGGTCACTGGCCGAACCTGCTGCCCCGGCACCAGCGCCAAGACCCGCACCATTGGCACCGCCTGCACTGCCATCTGCGCCACCGCCAAATCGATCCGGGTTCGTACAGGCGGCTGTCGCCACCACCAAAAGCAAGACCGCCGCTTTCTTAAAAACTGTCATAGGTTTCATCCTGTTTGTCTGACTGCTCTGTCTTTCTTTTCACCATAGCACGGCTTTTACGATTAGGGAATCACACATCGTTACGGCTGTAACGGCCCCCATGAAGGATCCGACGCGCCGCCTTGCAACGGCACAGCCTTGAGATTTCGGCCAGAGATATCGACAGAGTACATCGACGACGTGCCAGCAGCCCCTTGGGTTTCACGGCTGAACATGATGACGCGTCCATTTGGCGCCCAGGTCGGCCCTTCATCAAGGAAGGATGAGGTCAAGAGCCGCTCTTCCGATCCGTCAAGACGCATGACGCCGATATGGAAACGTCCTGCGTTTTGCTTGGTAAAGGCCACCAGATCACCACGGGGCGACCAGACAGGTGTGCCATAGCGCCCTTCGCCAAAGGAAATCCGGCGGGCCTCGCCGCCATTTGCGGACATAATATAAAGCTGCTGACTACCAGAGCGGTCACTTTCAAAAACGATCTGGCTGCCATCCGGGGACAGGCTGGGCGCTGTCTCAATCGACGGCGCAGATGTCAGGCGAACATGTTGCCCGGTTCCCAAATCAGTGCGGTAGATATCGGTGTTGCCCCCATTAGACAGGCTGTAGATCACCTGCCGCCCATCGCGGGAAAAGCGGGGGCTAAAGGCCATCTCGCCCGGCGCTGTCTGCAACTGCTGGCGGCCGACATTGGCAACGTTCAACACATTGATCCGGGGAAAGCCGCTCTCAAAGCTGGTATAAAGCACGCGGTCACCATTGGGTGAAAAGCGTGGCGCAAGCACAATGCTGCTACTGTCGGTCAGGAACTGCACGTTCGATCCGTCAAAGTCCATGATACCAAGGCGCTTCTGACGGGCATCCTTGGGTCCAGTTTCGGATACGAAAACAACGCGGCTATCAAAATAACCGCCCTCACCCGTGATGCGGCTATAGACGGCATCAGCCACCTTATGGCCCATCCGGCGCCAGCCATCAGCTGTGCCCGCAAACTGCAGGCCCTGCCCCAGCTCTTGGCCAGAGAACACATCGTATAGACGGAATTTCACACTCAGCTGATTGCCGTTCACGTTGACAGCACCCACAATCAAGGCCTGCGCGTTAATGGCACGCCAATCGGCAAAGGCGACAGGTTGCACAAATGAACTGACCTGGCTGATAAACGCGGTGGCAGGCACCTCGCGGAACAAACCGGTCCCGGCCAGATCCTGCACTACAAGGCGCGAGATATCGGCGGCGGCTTGTTGGGCGGCGGGCGTCTCTGCCTCGAAACTGGGAACGGCGAAGGTGATCGGTTCGATCACACCATCCGTAATCGTCAATCGCAACGGCCCACTTTGCGCGAACACAGGGCCCGCCAACATGAGCGTTATTACCAGGGTCAAAAGTCGTTTCATCATCTTTGCCTCACTCCGCCAGTCCGGGTTCGCGCCCGAAGCTTGCCTGTTCTTGTGTCATCATAGCAGGGGGAAAAAATCGTTTCACCTCACCTGCGCGTGTCTTTGCCTATCTTAGTCGCATATTGGTTGGGTCAAACGTGATCAGGACGTCTTTCCACTCGTCATATTTGTCCACGGGCAACTGATAGCCACCCCGCTGACAGCGCAAGATCGCGCGGCGCGCGGCCTCGAACGCCATATTGGTCGTAGTTTGGTCACCGTCTGATGAAACCAGCCTCACTTCATTACCCTGCACACGACCTTCGCGGCTTAGACTGAATGCCACCCCAACGGTCACGTCGGCGGCATCCGAGCCCGGATCATGGTTCCAACATCGCCCAACCGCCCGAAGGAAGCTTTCAGTGAAGTCATCATATTCAATACTGGTCTGTGGCGCGGACTGCGTAGAATCCAGAACGGTTTCAGCCACCGATGTGCTTACCAAAACAGAAAAACAGGTAGCAGAAAAAGTTAGCCTGGGCGTAAACATCCCCATTACCGCAACCTCATCCCGCTGGGATCAAAGGTGATCACCACGTCTTGCCATTGGTCATATTTGTCTGCTGGCAGTTGATAGCCGCCCGACTGACAGCGCAAGATCGCGCGGCGCGCGGCCTCGAACGCTGTGTTGGTTGCGCCTTGATCACCGTCAGAGGAGATCAGTCGCACTTCATTGCCCCGCACCTTACCCTCGCGATCAAGGCTAAAGCCGACTTCGACAGTCACGCGCGCGGCCACCGACCCCGGATCGACGTTCCAGCAGCCGTTCACCGCAAGGCGGAAACTATCGCGCTCTGCGCCGGTCATGGGGGGACCTGCCGCAACTGCGGGTGCGTCAGGTTTCGCGCTCAAAGCGGCCTCCAAGGCCGCTGCAACGTCGTCCTCACTGGGTTCCGGTTCCGCCGCTACTTGTTCCTCCGACGCTGGTTCTTCCGCCGCACTCGCCGTTTCAACCGGCGGTGTCGGGAGGCTTGGCCGTGCCGATGGCCGGGCCGAGGTGGCCGGTGCCAAACTGACGGGCGCGCTTGGTGCTTCATCCTCAATCACAATCGCCGTCGTCGTTTCTTCCGGAGCGGTGGCCTCTTGCTCTTCTTGCACGACCTCAGGCTCGGCGCTGTTGTCCTCGACAATCTCATCGCGTACGATATCGTGCACATTCGCATCCGGTGGTGGCGGTGTGGTGATCGTAGATGTCACAGTCTGTGCCTGCGGCGGCGTAGGTGCGTCACTCACGTCAACATCAGGGGTCGGCGGCGTTGCGACAGGTGGCGCAGGTTCCACCGGGGGCGCGTCCGTCACCTCAGTTTCAGGCGGCGCTGGCGGTGGGGGCGGGGGCGGTGTTTCGGCCTCTGGCGGTTCAACGGGATCAGGTGGTGGTGCCGTCTCAGTCGGTTCTTCTTCGGCAGGTGGGGGTGGAGGTGTTTCATCAACGACCGGGGGCACGGGCGCTGTCGGGTCCGCATCGCCTGGATCAGGCGTGGTGCGGGCGCGCATTTGCTCGAACTCTTCACCCGACACGACAGAGACATCCATCGTCTGGATTTCCAAAGGCTCTGACGTCAGCCCCCAGCCGACAATCAGCCAGCCGATCAGCCCAACATGGCCAATCCCTGAAATGATGGTGCCCGGGCTCGCCATGATTTACCCGTCAGCGCCGCCTGCGGTGGGCGGGGCAATGTCGGTGACCAGCCCGATATCAGAAAACCCACCTGCATTCAGCAGGCCCATAATCTGCGCCACACGGTTCCAATTATTGCGGCCATCGGCGCGCAAGAAAATCTTGTCGCTGGTACGTTCAGCCGCGATGGCGGTCAGGCGGGCGACCAATTCAGCCTCGGTCGTATCCGTTTCCTGAATCATGACGCGCCCATCGTCTGTGATCGTGACGGTCAAAGGCTCCTCATCATCACCGGGTAAGGCCGTGGCCGAAGTTTCAGGCAATTCAACCGGCACCCCTACGACAGACAAGGGGGCTGCAACCATAAAGATAATCAGCAGTACCATCATGACATCCACGAAAGGGGTCACGTTGATCTCGGACATCGGTTTACCCTTGCGTGCGCGTCTGCGGCGGCGTCTGCCGCCATCATCGCCCGAATTCATGACACCTGCACCCATGATCAGCTATCCAACTGGCGGCTGAGGATCGTTGCGAACTCATCGGCAAAAGCTTCATAACCGCTGACAATCTGATCACTGTCGGACGAGAATTTGTTGTAATAGATGACTGCCGGGATCGCGGCCAAAAGGCCCAGACCTGTGGCCAAAAGCGCCTCGGCAATGCCGGGGGCCACAACGGCAAGATTGGTTGTCTGCGCTTCGGCAATCTCGATAAACGCGTTCATGATACCCCAGACGGTCCCGAAAAGCCCCACAAACGGTGCGGTTGATCCAACAGTGGCCAGAACCGGCAATCCTTTTTGCAGACGCGCGCCTTCTTTCGCAATTGCCACATCCATGGATCGGTCAATCCGGGCCGTCGCCCCGGCAATCAAGCCGCCATCTTGCCTGTGCGACCTGCGCCATTCCAACATGCCAGATGCAAATATCTTTTCCGATGGACCATCCGGGTCGGCGCCGATTTGATCGAATAGCCCGTCCAGCGGCTCCCCTGACCAGAAGGACCGATCAAAGATGTCAGCTTCGGCCCGCGCTTTGCGATATTGTATTGTCTTGTCGATGATCACAGCCCAGCACCAGATGGATGCCGCAATCAGCATAATCATGACGATTTTTACGGTAATTGTCGCGCGCGCGAACAACGCCCACATTGTGAATTCGTGTGCTGCTTCCATGTGCCTGCTCTGCCTAAGGCCCGATTTTGGGCTCTGATTTGGAGCAAGCGTAGCGCACCCTGTTGGAAAAATCCAACCAATCCCGCATCACAACTGCGAAAACAGCACGTTTTTAGGGGATGAGACGGCGGATCGCCGCCGGAAGACGGGCGACCGCGCCCTCTGCTGTCATGCAAACGATAGTGACAACCGCCGAAAATAGCAGATCTTCACCGCGCATCACATCCTGCTTCACAACTAAACGCACACCCGATCCGGGTTCCATTGTTGTTTCGACAACCAGCGCGTCGTCATATTTGGCAGGCAGTAGATAATCCGCCTCAACCCGGCGCACGGCAAAGACCAACCCTTCGGCCTTCATCTGCAACTGATCAATGCCCAATTCACGCACCCATTCACTGCGGGCACGCTCAATGAACTTTAGATAGTTGGCGTAATAGACGATACCCGCCAGATCAGTATCTTCATAATAGACGCGGATCGGAAAACGATGGATCATGAGGTGGGCCTTATCCGCGCAGTTAAGCGCAAAGCATGGCTGGCATCCTGCGCCATGGCTGGCATGACCGGATCATAAGCCGCGCGGATGACATCGGCAATTTCGGGGCGCAGCACGGCCTTGCCTTCGATCAGGGCCAAGGGTGGTTGTTCATCAAAGGCCTTGTCTGACCAAAGCAAAATTGTCTGCACAGCCTGGCTCAACGCCAACGTATCTGCTGGTACTGATGCCATATGTTCATCCATGCGCAAAAACACGAATGCAGCGCGAATGGCCCCTGCTTCATCAAAGCGGAAAATACGGTACTGATTTGCATCCGCCTGCTTCAGCTTCCCAACCAACGGCCCCAAATCAGGCACCAGTTGATCCAGATGCGGCACATCTGTCAGCTCATCCCACTGCTGGCAGAAAAAGATCATCAGGTTTGCACCCAATTCAGGATCAGTCTCCGCCATCTGATGCGAGGCGAGACTGACAACTGCCTCAATCGCCCCTTTGAAAACCCCAAGTGATGCCTCGTCGACCCCAAAGACAACTGGCACAATCGGCCGCCCCCATCGCGCAAAGACATAAGCCCCATCCGCACGGGTAAAGAAGTTCTCAACCTTTTGACTTTCTTCGTCCATTCAAACTTCCACCGGAGGCTCTCTGCTCTCATCCAAACAAATCTGTCTGCGATTTTGGCGCATCCAGCCCCAAATGCGCCCACGCCGCTTGCGCCAGCATGCGGCCACGCGGGGTGCGCTGAATCAGACCCTTTTGCAACAAATAAGGCTCAATCACATCTTCCAGACTATCACGGCTTTCAGACAAAGCCGCCGACAATGTCTCAACCCCAACAGGCCCACCACCATAACTTTCGGCAATCAAGCGCAGGTAGCGGCGGTCGGCATTATCCAGCCCCAGATGATCTACGCCCAATCGGGTCAAAGCACGATCCGCGATCTCTTGTGTGACAGTGCCATCGCCCTCGACAATTGCAAAATCCACAACGCGGCGCAGCAAGCGGCCTGCAATACGCGGTGTCCCACGCGCGCGGCGCGCAATCTCGCGCGCGCCTTCCGGCGATGCAGGCGCGCCCAACAAGCGCGCGCCGCGCGTGACGATCTCGTGCAGTTCGTCTTCGGTGTAGAACTCCAACCGGGTCGGGATACCAAAGCGGTCACGCAAGGGCGTGGTCAGCAGACCCATCCGGGTCGTCGCCCCCACAAGCGTAAAGGGCTGCAATTCAATCCGCACCGTCCGCGCCGCGGGGCCTTCGCCGATCACCAGATCAAGTTCGAAATCCTCAAGGGCCGGATAAAGCACCTCTTCCACAGCCGGGTTGAGCCGGTGGATTTCATCAATAAACAGCACATCGCGTGCCTCAAGATTGGTCAGGATCGCCGCCAGATCGCCAGCCTTGGCCAAAACTGGGCCAGAGGTCATACGAAAGTTCACACCCAACTCACGCGCCATGATCTGCGCCAGTGTTGTCTTGCCCAGACCGGGCGGGCCGTGAAACAGCGTATGATCCATCGCCTCACCGCGACGACGCGCACTTTCAATAAAGACGGACAGGTTCGCACGGGCCGCCTGCTGCCCGATAAACGCATCCAGCGTCTGCGGACGTAAAGCGCGGTCGGCGTCCTCTGGCTGGGGGTCAGGGCGCAAGGTGGGATCAGGCTGGTCCATGACGCACCCCTACCCCTTCGGTGCCAACAACTTCAAGGCGGCACGGATCAGTGCCGAGGTATCTGCATCAGGTGCAGCACCCGCCGCCTCTGCCACGGCGCTCGCCGCTTCACCGGGGGCATATCCAAGGTTGCCCAGCGCAGACAAAGCTTCGGCTGACGCCGCATTCGTCTTTGGGGCAGCGTTCCGCTGAATAGGTGGCGCAGGCTCAGCTTCAATCACGGCATCGCCCTGCGCCTCTGCAACAGAACCGCCCATCGCCATCACACCGGGCGCCTTGTCTTTCAATTCGATCGTCACACGCTGTGCTGTCTTGGGCCCTACACCCTTGGCCTTTGCCAATGCGCTCCAATCACCCAGCGCAATCGCGCGGCTGACACCGTCGGCACCCAAAGTGCCTAAAATCGCCATCGAAGCTTTCGCACCAATTCCCTGCACGGACATCAAAAGGCGATGCCATTCTTTCTCGACAAGCGTGGTAAAACCGAAAAGTTGCAGATTGTCTTCCCGCACCAAAAGATCGGTGAACAGCGCCACAGCCTCTCCGTTTCCCGGCAGGCTCGCCATCACACGCTCTGACACATAGACAATATAACCCACGCCGCGCACATCAATCAGAACATGATCGGAGCTGCGGTATTCCAGCCGCCCTGCAATCTTGCCAATCATGCCGGGGCCTTTGCAAGTGCGGCAGCAAGGCTGCCGGCCGATTGTACGTGGAAGGAATGACAAATCGCGATGGCAAGCGCATCAGCGGCATCCGGTCCGGCCAGTTGCACGCCGGGCAACTGCACTTTGACCATATGCGCGATTTGCGCCTTATCGGCATGGCCCACACCAACAACGGCCTTTTTAACCGCATTGGGGGCATATTCACCAACAACCAGACCGGCCTGCGCGGGAACCAACATCGCAATGCCACGTGCCTGCCCCAATTTCAGCGTCCCTGCGCCGTCCTTGTTCACAAACGTCTGTTCAACGGCTGCGGCCTCTGGCTGGTGCTGCAGCAAGACTGCCGTCAACTGCCCATGCAATGACAAAAGGCGCCCCGCCAGATCATCGCCCTCTGATCGGCAAATCCCGTTCGCGACATGGTTGATGCGGGAACCTGCCACCTCAATCACACCCCAGCCCATGTTCCGCAAGCCCGGATCGATGCCCAAAACACGCATTGCTCGCCTCTTTTTTATTGTTCTCTTAACCTCGCTAGCACAAAACGCGAACAAAGACCAAGAGCGTCGGCAAATGGCGCGTTATGCGCTCTGCTCATCACAAGGTAAGAATACGCCCCTTCCCTGCCAAAATACGACAGCATTAACCCCTTATAAACTAAGGATTTGCGGCAATATACGCACAAAAATAAGGCATGCTGAAAACGCATATGACCCATGTCAAAATGGCACTAGTCAATGTGTCTTTTCCCTCCTAGATGCGCCTTATCAGATTAACGCTGCAAAATGCAGCAGAATACTAAGGAACATGGCCATGGCCTCTTTTGACACCAACCGTACCACCGCTGGCCTCTCCGCTGGCAAATTCGCTTTCTTTGCGAACATGATGACCGCTGTTGCTGCATGGAACGATGCACGCATCACACGCAACGCCTTGTCCAAGCTGACCGCACGTGAACTGGACGACATCGGCCTGTCACATGGCGATATCGAAGCAATCGCGACACGCGTACGCTAAATCAAGCGCCGCACCAAAAGCGAAAGGCCGCGTTCACAATGAACGCGGCCTTTTCGTTTGCCTGATGCAACAGCTGTGGTTTAAGGCAGGATTGTTCCGATACCGCCGGCAGCCATAACAGTTACAGGGTCGGGTTGCATGATCCATGCGCCTGCCTGCTCGAGAACACTGCCACCTTCCAAGGCCGCAACACGTTCAACATATTCAGCCTCGCCCAAGTAGGCAAAAAGGAACCCCTTGAACAGAAAACCAAGGAACAAGACCGCAAGCAGCCCTTTCAGTGGAAAACGTGGGCGATAAAGCCGCGGCTTTGCAACGATCAACCCATCAGAGTTGATAGATTTCACCACGCCATTCGACATTTTGTCGTGACGACGTACAATTCGTTTTAGTCGTTTATCAAATGGGACTTGGGCTTGCACCTGTTCATCCTCCGAAATTTACACTCTTAATATACTATTCACTTTGACAATTTTTATATCCCACACAAGCCATACCGCAATCACAAGGACACATTTAGTCTGAATTGCGCCTATTTCTCCGCAGAACAAGCGTTGTCCAGTCAACAATAACCCGTTTTTGGACAAGATTGAACCCATTTTGTTGATAAATCGCGATCACCTCATCCGCCTGTTCATTCAGAATACCCGATAGAATCGCATATCCTTCATCAGCAGTATGGGCACCCATGTCTGGTGCGAGCCCGATTAGCGGTGCCTTGAGGATATTGGCAAAGATCAAATCATAAGGCCCGTTTTCACGCAATTCCGGCGCACCGAAACCCGCAGCAACAACGCAGTTTACGCGGTCTTGCAAGCCATTGCTGATCACATTGGCCTGCGCGACCTCCACGGCGACAGGATCAATATCGCTAGCCAGCACGGTGTACGGCAGAACCTTGGCAGCAGCCATTGCCAGAACAGCCGTGCCACAACCAACGTCAAGAATGTTTTTACCCACAAAGCCATCTGACGACAGCGCATCAAATGCCTCAAGACATCCTTTGGTTGTGCCGTGATGACCCGTGCCAAAGGCCATGGCAGCATCAATCAGCAGCGGTATTTTGTCATCGGGCACCTTGTCGGCATCGTGGCTGCCATAGACGAAGAAGCGCCCGGCAGGCACGGGGGACAGTTCGCGCTGGACCTTTGAAACCCAATCCTGTTCGGGAATTTCAGAGATATTGAAGGGTCTAGCGCCGTGCAAAGCGGATAATACCGCCAAGGCAGCCGCATCCGGTGGGTCGGTGAAGTACACCGCCACCTCCCACAAGCCAGATCCATCTTCGATCTCGAAAACACCGATGCCGGTGGGTTCAGGCTGCACTGCCTCCAACGCGTCCGCCAGTTGATAGGCGGCGTCTTCGCCTTTGATCGTGGTCAATGCGGAATAGGTGATCATGCGCGTACCTTTGGATTGGGTCGCCTGTCGGTTAGGACGCACCAAGGTCCGCGTCAAGCAGGTCAGGATCGGTCAGAACCACCTGCGCGACCTCATCAGCCCATCGCGCATAAACCAAAGGACCGGGGTGGAACCCGTCTGCGGACATATTGCTTTCGTCCAGTCCCATGTTGAATTTCAGGGCCACGCAATCGGGCCGCCCTGCGGCAAGCATGTGTAAATGCCGATCAAAGCGCGCAGCCTGTCGTCCCAGCACCCATCGCAACGGATGCGGCAAAAGCGGGAATTGTCCGATCGGTGGCAGGCCCGATACAATGATTTTGGGGTGATCAAGCCGCGATGTCAGTTGGTCAAAAAGTGCGGCTTGCTGGCGCAGCCATCGGCGCAGCGACACACCTTTGGTCACGTCATTTACGCCCAATGCTGTCACAACCACATCATACTTCGCTTTGGGCAGGTCTTTGACCCACTCCAGAGCATCCGCCGTTTTGGCGCCGGTCTTGGCCACCAGATCATAGGTGACTGTTGCATGACGCCCTAACCGATGGGTCAATTGCCCTAGCAAGGCATCTGCCTGCGTCGCAACCCCGATCCCAAGCGCCGAACTGTCGCCGATAATCAAAAGCTGCAGCGGCGGACCACTCCCGATCACGCCACTGCGCGTGCCGGTTGGTTCTGGCAGTTCAATATAGCTGGTGCGCACATGAACCGCCTGACCCAGCAGGACCGGCATCAGCAAAACCCGCGCAGTGATATCAAGATAGTCGCGCGTGGGTTCAGGCTCCGACACCGATTGGACAGGTCACGCCTGTACCGCCAATTCCGCAATATCCATTGGGGTTCTTGGCCAGATATTGTTGATGATAGTCCTCGGCAAAATAGAACGTTGGTGCATCAATGATCTCGGTTGTGATCGCCCCATAGCCAGCCTGAGACAGACGCGGAGCAAACGCGATCTTGGATGCCTCTGCCGCTTCTTTCTGTGCCTCTGAATAGGTGTAGATGCCGGAACGATACTGCGTGCCCGCATCATTGCCTTGCCGCATACCTTGGGTCGGATCGTGGCCTTCCCAAAACACCTGCAACAACTGGTCATAAGAAATGACGGACGGATCATACACGACGCGGACCACCTCGTTGTGGCCTGTCTTGCCGGAACACACCTCTTCATAGGTGGCATTCGGGGTATAGCCACCCGCATAGCCAACCATCGTCGATTGCACGCCGTCCAGTTTCCAGAACATCCGCTCAACACCCCAGAAACAGCCCATGCCAAACATAGCCTCTTCCATGCCCACAGGCACTTCACCGGTAAGCGGGTTATCGAACACGAAGTGGGTACTGGCCGTCGGGATCGCCGTAGGGCGACCGGGCAAGGCCGCATCCTTGGCGATCATTTCAGATTTTGCGCGGGACATGAAAAACATCACGTTGCTCCTTGTTTGTCGTGTTATAGATAGGGCGTTTACGTGACATGACCAAGACCGCAATTTGCCACGTCTTTGTGAGGAATTCTTTCCGGCACCTTGAAAAAGGTACAATCAATACCCAATTGTATACTGATGCATACTGAACTTATACACCGAACTGCTCTGTCCGCCAGCCCTGCGCTGGCCGCGATCGTTCGTCTGGCACGACATGCATCCAAGAGCGTTACACTCTAACGCCCACACAACCACCCAAACGATAAAATTAACTGGGGCGCTAAGGCGCGACCCCTTTCAACAGGAGTGCGTAAACATATGACTGGTGCAATCATTGTCGTGACTTTTTCATTTTATATTCTTCAATTCATCTTTGCCTTGGGCAGCTGGTCTGCCGGAGGCATGATGGTTCTGGTGGTCCTTGTTGTCCCACCGCTCGCCGCGGGACTGTTTGGCGGCATGCAATACGCACGCACCGAACGGCGCGGTATGCGGATGCTGAGCCGTCTGGCTTGCGCACTCAAAAGCTGTCTTGCGATCGTGTTTACGCCATTGCTGATCTCATTTGTACTCATCTTGGTGAGTATCATTGGCAGCGGGTTCGGCTTTTTGTTCGCCGTACCAGATATGGCCGCCTTCCTGACCTTAGCCGGATTGATCCAGATGGGGGTCTTTACGCTTTATGGATTGCCCGCGATCTTCATTGGTCTGACAGCCGGGCAATGGTTGCAATTCAAAAGAATGACACGGTAACGCTACTCTGCTGCTGCCAGCAAGCGCCCTTGAAATACAGTTTCATGACCGGGGGCGGGATGGCGCGGGATCAGCATGGACAACAAGAGCGAGACAATCGCCATGCCCGCTGCCATCAAAAACACCAGGCCGGGCGACTGCAACCAGACATATCCCAAAAGCGCAGGCAGAAAGACGGCAGCAATGTGGTTGATCGTAAAGGCCACCGCAGCCGTGGGTGCAATATCCTGCGGGTCGGCAATCTTCTGGAAGTAGGTTTTGATAGCCAGCGCGAGACTAAAGAACAGATGGTTGACCACATAAAGGGTAATAGCCAGCACAACGCCCCAGCCGAAATAGTAGATACCGCCGTAGGCAAAAAAGACGAGGCACAGGCCTACATATTCAAAAATCAGTGCTCGGCGCTCACCAAAGACCTGTACCAGCCTGCCCAAAACCGGTGCGACCAGCATGTTGATCAAGAGCGTGATCATAAAAAGCTTGGTGATTTCATCGACAGCAAAACCGAACTGTTCGACCATCATGAAGCCCGCAAAGACAACAAAGACCTGCCGCCGTGCCCCAGACATGAATTGCAAGGCATAGTACAACCAATAGCGCTTGCGCAGAACCATCTGTCTGACCTGCGGATGAGGCGCCTCGAACTGGGGATAGGCTAGCAGGCAGAAGGTGGCGACAACCACGGTGAAACCACCAGACAGCCAATATACAATGCTATAGGTCAGGCCAAAACGTTCCCAACTGACAACGATCAGCAGATACACCACCAAAGTCGCCGCTGACCCAGCCGACAAAATCCATCCCAGCGTTTGCGGCGCCTTTTTCTTGTCGATCCACTGCAGTTGCAGCGACTGATTGACGGTCTCGTAATAGTGAAAACCAATCGATGACAGCATCGTCACCACCAAAATCCCGCCCATCTGCGGGAATTGTGCGGTCACGGCCGTCGCAGCGCCCAGCATGATCAAGGACACCAACCCCAAGACCTGCTCGCGGACAAACATGATCAGGGCAATGACGCCAATGGCAAAGAACCCCGGAATTTCGCGGACCGTATGCAGCCAGCCGATATCTGACCCATCGAAAGCGGCCACCTCAATCACAAAGTTATTCAGCAGCGCTGACCACGTCGCAAAAGCAATCGGCATCGCCATTGCCATGACAAACAACAACGACGTCGGCCTGCGCCACAGCGGCAGGGATGGGGCATCTTGGAGACGGACAATTTTCATGCGGTTAGGCTTACGCCTGTTGATAAGTGAAAGCGAGGGGAAGAAAGCTGTGTCGTGCTTCGTGCCATTGCGCCGCGTAAATGGCTGCAATAGCGCGAAGTTACCCCAGCATGTTACGTTGCTTTCCAACCAGATCCGACCGCCCCATCATTAGGCCGGTCGCAACTTAGTCGCAACTTAGTGGTCAGGTTGGTTTTCGTTGGCGCCCTGATCTAATGTGCTTGCTAGATACAATTTGAGATTTGGAGTTTTGGGTTGAGAGAAGTCTTGCAAGTCCTGCGACTGGTAACACCATTACTTTCAAAAGCGGGCTTGCCAACAGAAAATTGGTCGACATGTGTTCTGTCGCGTCGTGACGACAGAGCAAAGCACCGTATTGTCGTCAAGCTTAGTGCACCGGGTCGTATTGCCTTGGCCGCCAAACTGATTTCGCGCCCCACAGATCCAAAGGGCTTTGAAAAGGCTGTATTGCGACAAGTAGAAATGGCTGAATCCATGCGGTGCTGCCCAAAAATCTACGGATTTGACGTCACCTCTCAAGTTGTTTTGATGGATTTTGTGGAGGGCCAGAACGCGTATGACGTATTCCGTGCAAGCCCTGCCGAACACCATGGACAAGCCCTGAGCGTCGCTGGTCAGTGGGTAGATAAGTTTCATCGATCAGCCAATTGGGAGCTTCGGCAGTTCAAACCGGTTTACACCCTCAACCACCTCGCGAAGCTAAGAAAATCGATAAACGACGGCGAGGTTGAGGTGCCCAAAAAATCTAGTTTTTTGGCTGCGCTGGAACAGACGATTCAAACCGCACCTGAGCCTCATCAATGCCAGACGATCGCGGCAATTAACCATGGTGATCTCAATCTGAGAAACATTTTGCTTGATGGGCAAACGGCATCTGGACTTGATTTCGGATCGCCAGGGCTTTTGCCGGTCGCTCACGATTTGGCTAGGCTCTTTTGTCACTATGGTGCCCTGTGTGTGAAGCCCAGTCTTATCGATTATCAGCCTTTGCCCGGTGTGAATCTGGACTCATTCTTCAAAGGCTACGAGTTGGTTACAAAGGAAGACCAAACCGTTGCCTTCCTTTGTAGGGTCCGATTACTGCGCGATTGGCAGACAATTCCAAAGGCGGCAACGCAGACGAGTATTCCCCAAAAGAGACGACTTCGAGGTATTCAAGCATTGGCGAGACGTATGTTCGACTGATGTTCTGCCATGCCACGCGGTCACCGACCGAACAAGGTAAGACGAGTTCATGGCGAGCCCATCGTCAGAGGTGTTCTTGGCAAAAAGCTTCGAAACCGTAAGTATCTGAAGCTAGTCTTGGCCCGCAAAGCTGACTTATCAAATACGCCTCTTTGTAACGCAAACCACTTCAGCGCCGTTATCCTTGATCCACATCAAAGATATTCCCCGCCAGCACCTTACAACCGATCCTGCGAACAGAACTCTAGCCTTGCAGGTCACGTATGTCCTCTTCCGAAAACCAGCCGCTTTACGCCCCACGCGAACCGATCTTTCCGCGTCGCGTCAAAGGGTTTTACCGGAACCTGAAATGGTGGGTGATGGCCGTCACCTTGGGCATCTATTACCTCACGCCTTGGATTCGTTGGGACCGTGGCCCCAATCTGCCGGACCAGGCCGTTCTGATCGACATGGCGCACCGCCGTTTCTATTTCTTCTGGATTGAAATTTGGCCGCATGAATTCTACTTCGTCGCCGGCCTTCTGATCATGGCGGGCCTTGGCCTATTCCTTTTCACATCGGCCCTTGGCCGGGTCTGGTGCGGATATACCTGTCCGCAGACCGTCTGGACCGATCTCTTTATCCTTGTCGAACGCTGGATTGAGGGCGACCGCAACGCGCGTGTTCGTCTGTGGAACGCCGATTGGTCGTTCCGCAAGGCCCGTCTGCGCATCACGAAATGGACAGTTTGGTTGCTGATTGCTGTCGCAACCGGTGGCGCTTGGGTATTCTACTTTGCTGATGCCCCTACCCTTGCTGTCAGCCTCGCGACATTCAGCGCTCCTCCTATCGCTTGGGCGACGATTGGCGTGCTGACAGCCACGACTTTCATTTTCGGTGGCTTCATGCGCGAGCAAGTCTGCAACTACATGTGCCCTTGGCCACGCATTCAGGCCGCGATGATGGACCCCGAAACACTGACCGTCGCCTACCGCGACTGGCGAGGAGAGCCGCGCGGCAAGCAACGGGTTGAAGGTGCGGGCGACTGTATCGATTGCATGGCTTGCGTGAACGTCTGCCCAGCGGGTATCGACATCCGCGACGGTCAACAAATGGAATGCATCACCTGTGCGCTTTGTATCGACGCCTGCGATGATGTGATGGATAAAATCGGCAAACCGCGTGGATTGATCGACTACCTTGCGCTGTCAGATCAAGAGGAAGAGGCCAAAGGCAAACCTGCCAAAAAGCTGTGGCAGCATGTGTTCCGTTTTCGCACGGTCCTTTATACGGCCATGTGGGCAGCGATTGGCATTGGGCTTGTCTTTGCACTATTTATCCGTGCCGATATCGAAATGACTGTCGCCGCCGTGCGCAATCCGACCTTCGTGACACTTTCCGACGGCACGGTGCGCAACATCTACGATATCCGCCTGCTGAATAAGCATGGCGAAGATCGCGAATTCCACCTCTCGCTAACCTCGGACGAAATCCTGCGTATTGATCTTGAGGGCACAGCCCAGCGCAACGTCGTCGTCCCCGCCAACGAAACCTACCTGCAACGCGTTTATGTGTCCGCCCGCCCGATTGATCCGGCATCCACAACCGATCGCACTGATTTGCGCTTCTGGGTCGAGGATCTGCTGTCAGGCGAACGCGCGCACAAGGATGCAGTCTTTAATGGGAGAGCCCAATGACACGTGAATTCACAGGATGGCACATGCTGGGCCTTATGGTCGGCGGCTTTGGGATCATCATTGCGGTGAACCTAACACTGGCTTGGAACGCTATTGCCACATTCCCCGGGGTTGAAGCCCGCAATTCATATGTCGTCAGTCAGACATTCGAAGCTGATCGCGCGGCCCAAAATGCCCTGCATTGGGATGTGAGTGCTGACATTACCGGTGGCGTGCTGACCGTCACCATCCTCGATCACATGGGTGCTCCTGTGCAGGCCGAGGTCACACGCGCCATTCTAGGTCAGGCGACAAACGTCAACATGGATAGTACCCCCGCATTCACTTGGACCGGTTCCAGCTATACAGCCCCTGTCACAATGACCGAAGGCTATTGGAACCTGCGCCTAGAGTTGATCGCCCCTGATGGCACCAAGTTTCGCCGCCGCTTCCCGATTACCGCAAAATGAGCGACGCGGCGATCTGTCCGGCCTGCGTGGGCCTGCCAGAGGGGCAGCTTGAAAAAGCTGCTTCGAATGGGACGTCGCAGATCGTTCTATCCTTACCCGGCATCCATTGTGTCGCCTGCATCAACGGGGTCGAGCGGGCCTTGCGCGAAATGGACGGTGTGGCCAACGCCCGCGTGAACCTTAGCATGAAGCGGGTGACGGTTGGCACCAACCAGCCGATCTCACCCGAAGCGCTGATCGACACGCTGGAAATGGCCGGGTTTGAGGCGCGCATTCTGGATACCAGCCTGCTTGGCGCGGAAACCGATGCCTATGGGCGTGGTCTGATGACCCGCCTTGCTGTGTCTGGCTTTGCCAACATGAACATCATGCTCTTGTCGGTTGCCGTCTGGTCCGGTGCTGTCGGTGCCACGATGCACATGTTCCACTGGATCACCGCCATCATCGCGATCCCGGCGCTTCTCTACTCCGCACAACCTTTCTTTGCGAGCGGCTGGCGGTCACTCAAGGCGGGCCGCCTGAACATGGACGTGCCGATTTCACTGGCCATTCTGCTGGCCTCCGGCATTTCACTCTATGAAACGCTCTATGGCGGGCATCATTCGTATTTCGATGCTGCGGTCACGCTGACCTTTTTTCTGCTGATCGGGCGCTATCTGGATCATCGCAGCCGCAAGGCGGCCGCCTCTGCGGCGGCACAACTGTCAGCGCTTGAGGTGCCCCGCGTCATGCGTGTTCGGGATGGCGTGCGCCAGATGGTGAACTTTGCTGATCTGGGGGTTGGTGATCTGGTGCAGGTTCTGCCCGGCGGGCGCATTCCTGTGGACGGCACTATCACCGAGGGCACCAGCGACGTCGACCGCTCTCTACTGACCGGCGAGAGCCGTTTGAGCAGTAGCAGTGTTGGAACAAAGGTGACGGCTGGCGAGGTCAATATGACCGGCCCGCTGATGATCCGCGCGACCACCGTTGGCGCCGATACGACGTTGCGCAAGATGGTCACGATGGTGGATGAGGCAGAGGCCGCGCGCAATCGCTATACCGCCGTAGCTGACAAAGCTGCGGCACTTTATGCGCCGGTTGTGCATCTGCTGGCCCTCGCTGCGTTCGGAGGCTGGATGCTCTATTCGGGCGATCTGCGCTTGTCGCTGAACATCGCGGTCGCCGTTTTGATCATCACTTGCCCTTGTGCGATGGGGCTTGCTGTGCCTGCGGTATCAACCACTGCGGCCGGGCGCTTGTTCCGTGCGGGGCTATTGGTGAAAGATGGCACCGCTCTGGAACGCATGGCTGAGGTCGACACCGTTGTCTTCGACAAAACCGGCACACTCACGATGCCTGCCGCGGCGCGCCATACGCTGGATGCAGAGACGCAAAGCATTGCTTTGGCTTTGACGCAGAACGCGACACATCCGGTGTCGCAGGCTATCGCGGCCGCGCTGCATGGTGTCACCCCAGCAGATCTGAGCAATCAACAAGAGCACGCGGGTAAAGGCCTGAGTGCCCGATATCAGGGTCAACGCGTGCGATTGGGCTCTGGTGCTTGGTTGGATGCGGGCAATGGCACCTATATTCAAATCGGGGATAGGTCAGCGCAGAAGGTCGCGTTACGCTCTGATCTGCGCGAGGGTGCGGCGGCACTTGTACGTGGTTGGCAAGAGGCTGGACTGGATGTGCATCTGGTGTCCGGCGATGATGCTGATGAGACTGCGAAAGTCGCAAATACTTTACAGATCGACCATTGGCAGGCCGAAACAAACCCCGCTGATAAAATCGCCTATATCGATAGCCTGACCGCCAAAGGCGCCAAAGTGTTGATGGTCGGCGACGGCCTCAACGATACCGGCGCGCTGGCTGCAGCCTATGCCTCTGTCTCACCCGCAACGGCGGCGGATGCGTCGCGCGCGGCCTCTGATATTGTGTTGCTGAATGACAGCCTTGAGCCCTTGATTGAACTGCCGCTTGTCGCGCGCACCGCCATGAAGCGGATCAAGGAAAACTTCACAATCTCGACCGTCTATAATGTCATCGCCGTGCCAATCGCGCTGGCTGGCTTTGCAACGCCGTTGATTGCCTCTATTGCTATGTCTGCGTCTTCAATCACTGTCTTGCTGAACGCCCTGCGGCTGAAAGGCAAACTATGAACGTTCTGGTCTTCCTGATCCCTGTCTCGCTGATCCTTGGCGGCATTGGCCTTGCTGCTTTCCTGTGGAGCCTGCGCAACAACCAATATGAAGATCTGGAAGGCGACGCCTGGCGGATTTTATCCGAGGATGAAGACGCTCCGCGCGATCAGTAACGCCGAGGTTTGACTTGCTGCATTGCAGCAAATCCCAACTCTCAAAATCCAAAAATTTCTACGCTGTTGCCTGTTGACTCACTCACCCGTGATCCCTAATTACGCTGCGTTAGCACTCGACACTATTGAGTGCTAACATGGGAGAAACACGAACTGGAGAAGTTCTGAAATGGCATTTAAACCACTTCACGACCGTGTACTGGTCCGTCGCATTGAAAGCGACGAAAAGACAGCAGGCGGTCTTATCATTCCTGAGAACGCAAAAGAGAAACCAGCAGAAGGCGAAATCGTCAGCGTTGGTGAAGGTGCACGCAAAGACAGCGGTGAGCTGATCGCGATGGCCGTCAAAGCCGGCGACAAAGTGCTGTTTGGCAAATGGTCCGGTACTGAGGTCAAGATCGACGGCGAAGAGCTGCTGATCATGAAAGAAAGCGACATCCTCGGCATCATGTAAGCCGACCTATCGCCCCTCACTTATTATCTAATTCAAGGAGCACATGAAAATGGCTGCTAAGGACGTCAAATTCGACACAGATGCACGCAACCGCATGCTGACTGGTGTCAACACCCTCGCCAACGCGGTGAAGGTTACTCTGGGCCCAAAAGGCCGTAACGTTGTATTGGACAAATCGTTCGGTGCCCCACGTATCACCAAAGACGGTGTATCTGTCGCCAAAGAGATCGAACTTGAAGACAAGTTCGAGAACATGGGCGCGCAGATGGTGAAAGAAGTTGCATCGCGCACCAATGACGAAGCGGGTGACGGTACAACAACAGCGACAGTTCTGGCCCAGGCGATTGTTCGCGAAGGCATGAAATCTGTTGCCGCTGGTATGAACCCAATGGATCTCAAGCGCGGTATCGACCTTGCAACGGCTAAAGTTGTTGAAGCCATCAAATCCGCATCTCGCCCTGTATCCGACAGCGACGAAGTTGCGCAGGTTGGTACAATCTCTGCAAACGGCGAAGACGAAATCGGCCGTCAGATCGCAGACGCGATGCAGAAGGTTGGCAACGAAGGCGTCATCACTGTTGAAGAGAACAAGGGTCTTGAAACGGAAACAGACGTTGTTGAAGGCATGCAGTTCGACCGCGGTTACCTGTCGCCATACTTCGTCACCAACCCTGACAAGATGACAACTGAGTTGGAAGACCCAATCATCCTGCTGCACGAGAAGAAGCTTTCTTCTTTGCAGCCAATGGTTCCACTGCTTGAATCAGTGATCCAATCTGGCAAGCCACTCCTCATCATCGCTGAAGATGTTGAAGGCGAAGCACTGGCCACTTTGGTTGTTAACAAGCTGCGCGGTGGTCTGAAAATCGCTGCGGTTAAAGCACCTGGTTTCGGTGACCGCCGCAAAGCCATGCTGCAGGACATCGCGATCCTGACAGGTGGTCAGGTTATCTCTGACGATCTGGGCATGAAGCTTGAGAATGTCACAATCGACATGCTGGGCACAGCCAAGCGCGTTTCCATCACCAAAGACGAAACAACAATCGTTGATGGCGCTGGCGACAAGGCCGAAATCGAAGCACGCGTATCCCAGATCCGCGGCCAGATCGAAGAGACAACATCCGACTACGACCGTGAAAAGCTGCAAGAGCGTGTGGCCAAACTGGCTGGCGGTGTTGCCGTGATCCGCGTTGGTGGCATGTCCGAAGTGGAAGTGAAAGAGCGTAAAGACCGCGTTGATGATGCACTGAACGCGACACGCGCTGCCGTACAAGAAGGTGTTGTTGTTGGTGGCGGTGTTGCTCTGATCCAGGGTGGCAAAGCGCTTGACGGTCTAGAGGGTGCAAACTCTGACCAGAACGTCGGCATCCAGATCGTGCGCAAGGCAATCGAAGCACCACTGCGTCAGATCGCTGAAAACTCGGGTGTGGACGGGTCCGTCGTTGCAGGCAAAATCCGCGAGAGCGGCGATGCGGCATTCGGCTTTAACGCGCAGACCGAAGAATATGGCGACATGTTCAAGTTCGGCGTCATCGACCCGGCCAAGGTTGTGCGCACAGCACTCCAAGACGCAGCTTCTGTTGCAGGCCTGCTTATCACGACCGAAGCGATGGTTGCAGATAAGCCTTCCAAAGAAGGTGCAGCGGCCGGCGGTGGCATGCCCGACATGGGCGGCATGGGCGGCATGATGTAAATCGCTTTTGCCCTCAGGGGTGAAGCCGACGAACATCACAACAAATCAGGGTGGTTCCGAAGGGAACCGCCCTTTTTCGTCTGCTCTTGATCAGACCAACCAGACTCGTTTGAAAGATACGGAGAGACCAGATACCGTCTGATGGTGATCCAACGCTTTAGAGCAGACACAGGTTGCGCACTCTCTCGCTTCCTTCATCAATGGTGGTGACCAACATGGACTCTGTCTTATTTCTCGCTTTCTTGACGACAACACTGATGTTTGTTGCCGTCCCAGGACCATCGGTCGCTTTTGCAACCGCGCAAGCCTTACGCTCTGGTCCCCGCGCGGCCTACATTGCCGTCGCGGGTGATGCGTTGGGTACGACGGTGCATGTCGCTGTTGCTGTCGGTGGTCTAACCGTGCTGATAGCATTATCTGAACAGATCCTGCCGGTTCTTCAGATTGCTGGCGGGTGCTTCATACTGTTCATGGCATGGCAAAGCTTCAGGCACGTCACACACCCTGCTGGCACGACGCTGGTCAAATCGGATGCTGGCACGTTCTGGGCTGGGTTCTTTGCCTGTGTTACAAATCCAAAGGCCATTATCTTCTTTGTAGCCCTGTTTCCTGCTTTCATTTCACCGCAGTACAATGTGTTGGTGCAAGGTGCGGTCTACGGGGTGGTCTTCATTGTTCTGGACGCAATTTCAATCCTCGCCTACGCGCTGTTAACACGCGCCGCAGTTAAACGCGCCGCCTCGCGCTGGTTGAATGTCGATGCCCTCAGTGGACTGGGTCTTTTGGGTGTTGGGATCGCGATGATCGTGAAAGGATACCGCGCGCTCCCATCGCACTGAAAAACTCTTGAACAGATTTGCCAAACCTGACCCTTTTCATTCCCACTCATCCAGTATCAAGTCATCCCAACGTAACGAGGGGATAATCCATGCAAAGCATAGGTATCATCGGTTTAGGGCGCATGGGCAGCGCGATTGCGCGGCGGATGCAAGACCAAGGTCATGCCGTCACGACATGGACGCGGAGCGGCAAAACCGTGAAGGGCATTCCTGCGGCAGATGATATTGCAGCATTGATCTTAAAATGTGACGTGCTGATCCTGAGCCTGCTGAATGATGATGCCGTAGCGAACGTTTTGGATGCCTGTCTTGACTGCGATCTGGCAGGCAAACAGATCATCGACACCAGCACGGTTGTTCCCACAATCTTGCAGGACCGGATTGCGCAAATTCAGGACAAAAGTGCTACCGCTGTTGATGCCCCGATCTCTGGCGGGCCAGAGCTGGTGGCGGCTGGGGCTTGCGGCATCTTCATCGGCGGCGATGATGCGGCAGCAAAGCAGGCGGAAGTGACCTTGTCGGCGATCTCGGGGCGGATATTTCATATTGGTCCGCTTGGTACCGGCCTTGTGATGAAGACGATCAATAACAGCATGCTGCAATGCTACTTCAACGGTCTCGATGACATGATGCCATTGGCCAAACGGGCGGGGATACCACTTGAGACAGCCATCGGCATTCTTTCGGGCGGACCGGCGGGTGTTCCGATGATTGCTGATCGAATTCCCAAGATAGTGGGTGAGGATGCGACAGTGGGCTTCACCATCTCCGCGGTGCATAAGGATAACGACGTTTTCCAGCGAGTTGCGCAGGCCTATGGCCTGACCTCCCCCATGCTGGCCCGGTCAGGCGAACAGCTCAAGACAGCATTGGCCACAGGCATGGGTGACGATGATCCGGCTGCTCTTGTCGCGGCTGCATATCACCGTGGATAGACGACGGATTGGACGACGCAAATGAGGCTCTTTGCGCTTGTTACACTCATCATGTGCGCCTTCGCGGCCAATTCAGTCTTGAACCGCATTGGTGTCGCCTTGCAAGGCATGGACCCGATGGATTTTGCCACGGTGCGAACCGGTGCGGGGGCTGCGATGCTTTGGGTGTTGGTGATGACACGCGCGGCACCGCGCCCTGCTGTCATTTCCGCAAAACGGTTTGCGGGTGCTACCGCCTTGGCGGTTTATATGGTGGGGTTTTCATGGGCCTATATCACGCTGGATGCCGGGTTTGGCGCATTGATCCTGTTTGGCGTGCTGCAAATCGTCATCTTTGGCTGGGCGGTCATTGAGGGCGGCAACATACCCGTGCTGCGATGGATCGGGGCCGCTATCGCATTGCTTGGGCTTTGTGTCCTCCTTTGGCCCAGCGGTGACGCACCGGCCCCCTTGAACGGTGCCGTGTCGATGACAATCGCGGGGGCGGCATGGGCGGTTTACACATTACTGGGGCGGACCGAGGCGGACCCGCTGGGGGCCACGGCCAGCAATTTTCTGTTGTGTCTGCCGCTGGTGGCAATCGCGATGATCTGGGGCGGTATCGGCGCGATGCCACTGCCGGGGGTCATGACCGCCATCATCGCCGGGGCCATTACATCGGGGCTTGGCTATGCGCTCTGGTATCGCGCATTGCCCGCATTACCAACAACCATTGCCGGGATCACGCAACTCAGCGTGCCGGTGATCGCCGTCACCGCAGGGGTGCTGTTTCTTAGCGAACCACTGACATTGCGGTTGATCATCGCAGGCGGGCTAGTGCTTGGTGGCATCGCAGTGTCACTGACCGCGCGACGTTAGGTTTCTTTTATCCGGGGGGTTTTGTGCGCGCCGTTCGATGTTACCTACAGTATATGAAACTTCTTTGGGCATCCATATTTGGCATTTTCGCAGCCTCTGCTGCCATGGCGGAGGACTGTGTGGTCATGCTGCATGGGCTGGCCCGCACCGAAACATCATTTACCCCGCTTCAACTGGTGTTGGAGGACGAAGGTTATTTTGTTGTAAACAGGGGCTATCCCTCTACCACAGCCACTATTCAAACGCTAGTCGAAGAACACCTTCCCGAAGATGTGGCTGCATGCGGTGATCGTCCCGTGAATTTCGTGACCCATTCGATGGGTGGTATTTTGGTGCGCGCATGGTTGACCAACAACCGGCCTGCGCAGATGGGTCGTGTGGTAATGTTGGGGCCACCCAACAGCGGCTCGGAACTTGTCGATATCTTTGGTGATTTTGAGCCGTTTCAATGGGTCAACGGCCCTGCGGGGCTACAACTGGGGACGACAGAGGACAGCTTGCCCAACCAGTTGGAAAACCTGCCCTATGAAATTGGGATTATTGCAGGGAACCGCACTCTTAATCCGGTCTATTCCTCGCTGATCGACGGACCAGATGACGGCAAAGTGTCAGTCACATCAACCCGGCTTGAGGGGATGCAGGACCATATAACCCTCCCCGTGACGCATACGTTCATGATGAACAACCCCCTTGTGATCGAAGAGGTCGTGGCGTTTCTGCGCGATGGTGTATTTGACCGCAGTTTGAGCCTGACAGGCATCATTTTTGGGACGGAATAGACAACGTTAGGACGCGGGCCCAACCACCCTATTGACGTGACCCATTTTGCGCCCTGCCCTCACCTCGGCCTTGCCGTAAAGATGGATTGCAGCATCGCTATTTGAGAGTTCCGGCACCCGGTCCACGTCGTCCCCGATCAGATTTTCCATCACAACATCTGAATGCCGTGTGCCTGCCCCCAATGGCCAGCCCGCCACCGCACGGATATGCTGTTCAAACTGGCAAATCGCGCAGCCATTCTGTGTCCAATGGCCAGAGTTATGCACGCGCGGCGCGACTTCATTCACGATCAATCCTTGCGGCGTCACGAACAATTCGACCCCCATGACACCGACATAGTCGAGCGCGTTTAGGATACGTGCGGCGATCAGAACTGCATCGGTGCGTTGGCTGGGCGTCAGCTTTGCTGGCACGGTGGTCGTGCGCAAAATACCGGCCTCATGCACGTTTTCGCCCGGATCATAGCAAGCGACATCACCTGATGGGTTGCGCGCACCAATGACAGAAACTTCGTGGGTGAAGTTAACAAATCCTTCCAGGATTGCGGGCGCACCAGCCATATCGGCAAGCGCTTGATCAGCGTCGCCTGCCGCCATGATCCGCGCCTGCCCTTTGCCATCATAACCAAAGCGGCGGGTCTTGAGGATGGCGGGCGTGCCGATCGTGCCAAGTGCTGCTTCAAGATCACCAGCATTGGCGATATCCGCAAAAGGTGCTGTTTGCAGGCCTAGTTCTTGCAGAAACGTCTTTTCCACCAACCGGTCCTGACTTGTTGCCAGTGCCTGCCGTCCCGGATGGATAGGTGCCAGTGTTTCCAGCAGATCAAGCGCGCGAGTGGGGATGTTTTCAAACTCATAGGTGATGATATCAACTGTTTTGCCAAATGCAGTGAGTGCCGCTGCATCGTCATAGCTGGCGGTGGTCACCAGATGAGCCACATCGCCCGCAGGCGCGTTTGCGCCGGGTTCAAAGATATGCGTCTTCAGGCCAAGGCGGGCCGCTGCAACAGACAGCATCCGCCCCAACTGACCACCCCCCAATATGCCTATGGTAGCCCCGACGGGCAGTAGTTTAGTCATCGCTTGGTGCATCCGGGATTGAGGCGGTGAGTGCTGTGCGCCACGCGTCCAGTCGCATAGCCAATGCGGGGTCTTGAAGTGCCAGAATACCCGCCGCCATCAAACCACCATTCTTGGCACCAGCAGCACCGATAGCCATGGTCGCAACTGGATAGCCACGCGGCATCTGTAGGATAGAATACAGACTATCAACGCCCGATAGAGCATTGGTCTGTACCGGAATACCAATCACCGGTACCCGCGTTTTTGACGCCATCATGCCCGGTAAATGTGCGGCCCCCCCGGCCCCTGCGATGATGACTTGGAGACCACGGTCAACAGCCGTCTTACCGTAATCCCACAACCTGTCTGGTGTGCGATGTGCCGAGACGATCTTGGTCTCATAGGCCACGCCCAGTTCATCCAGCACATCAGCCGCTTCGCGCATCGTGGGCCAGTCAGACTGGCTGCCCATAATGATACCGACAAGGGGTTTGGTCATCGCATCGTTCCACCTTCACAAGGAAGCGGCACTATAGCCAAGGTGCCGCCCACGGCAATGCACTCATGCGATGATATCTGGCAAAATCCGGTCTTCAAGCTGGGCAATCTGATCTTTCAACGCAAGCTTTTGCTTCTTAAGCCGTTTGATCGTCAGCATGTCAGAGCCCCCCCGCGCATGAAGTGCCGCGATCGCCTCGTCCAGATCGCGATGGTCACGGCGCAGCACAGCGAGCTTGACGCGGAGAACCTCGTCTTGTTCCATTTTAGCGGATGTGTTCATCGGCAGGTGATCCAGCAAGCAAAGTGTCACGGTAATCTACACCGCTTAGTCGTTAAGAACCTAATACTTCCTCTTGATCAATGCACCCCTCGCCCCCATATTTTTACCAATGGTCGCCGTTTTCGGGGCCGAAATCGACAGTCGCTTAAGCAAAGGGCATGTCTTATGACAAAATTGGCTTTGGGAACGCATCCGTTCCTTTTGGGGTTCGAGCAGCTTGAAAGGCTGGTCGAACGAACCGCGAAAAGCGGGAATGAGGGATATCCCCCCTATAATATCGAACAAACATCCGAGAATTCTTACCGCATAACGCTAGCCGTTGCAGGCTTTGCCGAAGATGATCTTTCGATCACCGTTGAGGACAACGCGCTTGTCATTCGGGGCCGTCAAGCCGATGACAGCGAAGGCAGGGTATTCCTGCATCGCGGCATCGCCGCCCGTCAGTTCCAGCGTTCATTCGTGTTAGCCGATGGTGTGGATGTGGGCGAAGCCATTATGGAAAATGGCCTGCTGCACGTGGACCTGACCCGCGCCATACCAGAGCGCATTGTACAAACCATCAACATCAAGAAAGGGTAAGCGATGGACTCCAAATTCGACTTTGAAAAGTTCGGACAAGAGATTGTCTACGTAAAACCTATCCTAGCGACTGATCTGCCGGATGAGATGCGCGAAAAGGTCGGTGATCTGGAAGAGCTGTTCTCGGTACACAACACGAAAGGCGAACAGCTTGCGCTGGTGGCCGACCGCAAACTGGCGTTTCACCTCGCGCGTGAGAACAATATGCGACCGGTGACTGTGCATTAGGGTTAGCACCCTAAAGCCAGATGCCATAGGTATCTTGCATATAGCGCACACAAGCCTGATCTGCTTCTTGACGGTTTGCACCATCTATGACGCTGTCAAGCAGTGAAGAAACATCTTCACCATCGGCCATTCCGGGGCCGGCCATATTGGCCATCGCCCAAATCGGCACGTTCAGTCGGGCCATTTGACCTGATAACCAGATGTCATCGACGCTCCAAAGCACGTCCGGGATATCAAAAGCAACATCATCAAAAAAATCTGGACGGACTAAAACTGCGCCAAATCCCCGTGCGATATCTGCATAACCTGCCACAGCATTTACCGGGCGGGTTGGCTTTGTCTGTTGCCCACCAAAGGGGCGACTTGTAAATTGGAGCACCCTCTTCAAACGGTAATGCATGTTCTTACGATACCGTACAGCGCGTGGAAACAAGCGGTTCTCCGCGGTTTCATTCAAACCTTCAACGTCGCGCGTTGAAACCGCAATGCACATCCGATCAAGTTTGCGGCCCTCGGCGATCATCCGTGAGAATTGGTCGGCATGATAAAGCCTGTCGTCGTCGCAATAGATCAGATCGCAGTCGATACCGCGCAATTCTTTCGCGGCGAACAAAACCTTGCTGGCCGGGCCCAAGTCATCACTGACCTGCATGATGCGAATACCTTTCGGTACCTCTGGCAAGGTTCCATCATAATCGGGAAAGCGACGGTAGTGCCGTGGAATATACAGCCTGATTTCGTCAATCTTTGCGGTTTGTTGTAGCAGGCTTTCCAGCGTCGGACCAAAATGTTTAAATCGAGGCGGAATGGCCGTCAGTGAAACAATAGCGGTCATGGTTCACGCATCCTTATCCGCGGATCAGCCCCATGCTTTCCAGCTTCAAGATCACTTGATGCGCACAGTTGTCAACCGGGACGCTCTCGGTTTCTAAACGGAGCTCTGGGTCTTCCGGCATGTCATATGGATCAGAAATCCCGGTGAATTCCTTGATCTTGCCGGCGCGCGCCAGCTTATAAAGCCCCTTGCGATCGCGGCGCTCGCATTCTTCGATGGATGTGGCGACGTGGACCTCGATAAAGGCGCCAAACTGTTCGATATCTTCACGCACAGCGCGGCGGGTCGTAGCATAAGGCGCAATCGGTGCACAAATCGCGATGCCACCGTTCTTGGTAATCTCAGATGCGACATAGCCGATGCGGCGGATGTTCAGATCACGGTGTTCCTTGCTGAACCCCAATTCAGACGACAGGTTCTTACGCACGATATCACCATCCAGCAGCGTCACCGGACGCCCGCCCATTTCCATCAGTTTGACCATCAAGGCGTTGGCAACGGTCGATTTGCCAGAACCGGAGAAACCGGTGAAAAACACTGTAAACCCTTGTTCTGCGCGTGGGGGGCGCGTCTTGCGCAACTCCTCGACCACCGCAGGGAAGGAAAACCATTCAGGAATTTCCAGACCTTCAGCCAGACGGCGGCGCAGTTCGGTGCCAGAGATGTTCAGGATGGTTACATCATCCTTATCCTTGATCTCATCTGCTGGTTCATATTGGGCGCGGTCCTGCACATAAACCATATGCTTAAAGTCCACCATTTCGATGCCCATTTCGGCCTGATGTTCGCGAAACAGATCCTGCGCATCATAGGGGCCGTAAAAATCCTCACCGGCAGAATTCTTGCCCGGTCCTGCGTGATCACGGCCCACAATGAAATGCGTGCAGCCGTGGTTCTTGCGGATCAAACCGTGCCAGACAGCCTCGCGCGGGCCTGCCATGCGCATGGCGAGGTTGAGCAAAGACATGGTTGTGGTCGAGGTCGGGTATTGATCCAACACCGCTTCGTAACAGCGCACGCGGGTAAAGTGGTCTATATCGCCCGGTTTAGTCATGCCCACAACAGGATGAATCAACAGGTTTGCCTGCGCCTCTTTTGCGGCGCGGAAGGTCAATTCCTGATGGGCACGGTGTAGCGGGTTGCGGGTCTGGAACGCGACAACCTTGCGCCAGCCCAGCTTGCGGAAATAGGCGCGCAGTTCGTTCGGCGTATCGCGGCGGGCGCGGAAGTCATAATGCACCGGTTGCTGAATACCCGTGACGGGCCCGCCCAGATAAACCGCGCCTGCGGAATGATGCAGATAATTCACAGCCGGATGCGCCGCATCATCGGCGCCAAAAACCTTTTCCGCTTCATGCGCTTTGTTCGGCACCCATTTGTCGGTAACCGTCATCGTGGCAAGAATAACACCTTCCTGGTCACGCAGCGCGATATCCTGACCAAGCTCAACCGTTTCGGCGAAACTTTCGGACACGTCTAGCGTAATCGGCATGGGCCACAGTGTGCCATCGGCCAAACGCATGGTATCAACGACGCTTTCGTAATCTGCCTGCGACAAGAACCCCTTAAGCGGGTTAAACCCGCCGTTCATCAGCAGTTCCAGATCACAAATCTGTCGCGGCGTCATGTCATGGCTAGTCAGCTCTGCAGCCTCCAGCTTCATTTTCTGGGCGCTCTCGTAAGAGACATAGAGTTCGGGGATGGGTGCTAATTCTAACGACATTTAAATCTCAATAGTAACTGGTGCAATTATGGTTGGCATAGACCAGCGATCGCGGGATTGTCCAGCAAGCTTGCGCAAAAAGAGCTGGCTTCTGCTGAGCTCTGCAAAGAACCGGCATCTTGTCGCTCAAACGTTTCATTCTAAACTGGACTTCGTGGTTCCCAGCCTGCGTGCGCCCCACCAAGGGCCAAAGTGGCGCCATCGCCCTTGTTCCATCTGAACAATACGACATGCCACCGTTCTGGCGCGCGACGTGAACTATAGATCATCCCATCCGCGCCGTATGCCCGTGCGACATCTGACGCCCGCCAGCTCGTTGCCGGTGCGCCCGCTGCCCTTTCCGATGCCCAAGGGACACTTGGCCAAGCGGGATCAACACCCAATGCATGACAAGTCTGCGTACTTCGTAAATCAACCATGCGCGCATCAGACAAGGACAGCGGTACCATAACGCGCGGTGCATCGTCCTGCTTGAGGTATATATCAATGGCCATCGCCGCCGTTTCCGGCGATGGCGACGCATAGAGCGCCGACTGTCCATCGTGGTGAAACCTGCCCTCGCTATGGATCACCCCATCCAAGACTTTATCGGCAAATGCTTCGAAAACGATCCGATAAAGCGTCGTGTTCAGCGTTTTGAACACCTATTCGGCCGCAGCAACCGCCTGCGTATCTTCCATTTCGGCGATGTATTTCTCGGCATCAAGCGCCGCCATACAACCCATGCCTGCTGAAGTTACGGCTTGACGGTAAACATGGTCCGTCAAATCACCCGCTGCAAAAACACCAGGAATTTCGGTCTTGGTCGTACCCGGTGCGACTTTCACATAGCCACCGTTGTGCGTTTCCAACTGATCTTTGATCAACTCATTCGCGGGTGCATGGCCGATGGCCACAAAAACACCCTTTGCCACGATCTCTGTGATCTCACCGGTCTGGGTATGTTTGACGCGGACACCTTCGACACCCAAAGGCGTATCAGCACCAAAGACTTCGTCAATCTCGTGAAACCACAGTGTTTCGATCTTGGGGTTATTGAAAAAGCGGTTTTGCAAAATCTTCTCGGCCCGCAGCTCATCCCGGCGGTGCACCAGAGTGACCTTAGAGGCAAAATTCGTCAGGAAAAGCGCTTCTTCCACAGCGGTGTTGCCGCCACCGACAACGACAATCTCTTGCCCGCGATAGAAGAACCCGTCGCAGGTCGCACAGGCGCTGACGCCAAAGCCTTTGAACTTTTCTTCCGACGGCAGACCCAGCCATTTCGCGCGGGCACCTGTGCACAGGATCACAGCGTCAGCCGTGTAGACCGCCCCGCTATCGCAGGTGGCAGTGAAAGGTCGCTTTTGCAGATCAAGCGATGTGACGATATCGCCTACAATCTCGCAGCCCATCGCACGCGCATGTGCTTCCATGCGCACCATCAGGTCGGGACCCTGTACCTCGGTATCACCCGGCCAGTTTTCAACCTCGGTCGTTGTGGTCAGCTGCCCGCCCGGCTCAATCCCTTGGATCAAGACAGGCTCCAACATCGCACGGGCCGCATAGACACCGGCGGTATAACCCGCAGGGCCGGATCCGATGATCAGAACTTTGATATGTCGCGTGTCGGTCATGGCAGCCTCATCTGGTTGGTTATCCCCGATATAGCCCCGCACAGTGAATGATAAAAGACCAACGACGCCGATCTTATTTGTATTCTTTTCTTGCGGCAATTTGAAATATTCTTGCGCATATATCTACATGCACGTAGTATCTGCAAAAAATCAAGGAACAATCGATGCCAGGCACCAAACTAGACGAAATTGACCGGATGATCCTGGCCGAACTTCAGGCAGATGGGCGCATGACGAACGTCGAACTGGCCAAACGGGTGGGCATATCTGCCCCGCCGTGCTTGCGTCGGGTGCGCACATTGGAGGAACAGGGCTTCATCCAAGGCTACCACGCAGACGTCAATTCCCGCGAATTGGGGTTTGAAGTGCAGGTCTTTGCAATGGTCGGGCTGGTCAGTCAGGCCGAAGCCGATCTCAGCGCATTTGAAAATCTCTGCCAAGGTTGGCCTTTGGTGCGTGAGTGTCACATGTTGAATGGTGAAGTGGATTTCATCCTTAAATGCGTGGCCCCTGATCTACGGACATTCCAGCGTTTCCTGACCGAGGAACTGACGAGTGCAGAAAACGTGGCATCCGTGAAAACCTCACTCGTGATCCGCGGGGCGAAGGACGACCCGGGCGTGCCCTTTGATGTGCTTGAGGCACGGTTGTCGCAGGAAGCCTGATACAAATCTCCGCGCGCACAAAAACAAAAGGCTCACAGGATGCGATGTAACACCTTTCTCGCCATTGGTATGGTCATGATTGTTGCGAGCTGCGGCGAGCGCACGATCGTTGAGCGCACGGGGCCGGACGAATTGTTGAAACTGCGATCAGGCCCCGGACTCGGCTTTAACATCATTATGGGCCTGCCTGACGGCACGGAACTTGATCTGCGCGAGTGCGTCACCGAAGTTGGGCAAAGGTGGTGCGAAGTCTCACTTAAGGATGCGCCGCAAGTGACCGGTTACGTTTCTGCTGACTACCTTTCAGGGCAATGAAGCCAAGCATCAGACACCATCAGGTTTGACCCTATAGAAAAGGGCGCCCACAGCAGCGGACGCCCTTCCCTTCACCTCAACCCAAAGCCTTTGCGCGAACAGATGATTTGGGGTCGGTGATGCCTATTCGCCCCCTCCCAACTGGTGCACATAGGCAGTAACGGCTTTGACTTCGGCCTCGGTCAGTCGTTCCCCCCATGGGGGCATCACGCCAAAACGCGCGTAACGGACGGTTTCTTCCAAGCTTGCCAGATCACCACCGTAAAGCCAGATCGCATCCGTCAGGTTCGGTGCACCAAGGTCGCGGTTGCCCGCACCATTATCGCCATGACAGGCCGCGCAGTTATCAAGAAACAGACCTTCGCCAGGTGCTGCCAATCCGGCGTCATGTTCTTGCCCGGACATCTGCCGGACATAGTGCACAACCTGATCCACCTCTTCATTGCTAAAGATGTCGTTATAGGCTGTCATTTCTGACCAACGCGCGTCCCAGTCTTCTTCGTTCCGAATGCCGTGACGGACAGTATATTCAATGCTTGCGAAATCGCCGCCCCACAGCCAATCGTCATCCAGCAGGTTTGGATAGCCGGTAAACCCAGCCGCACCGGACCCATGGCACTGTGAGCAGTTGTTGCGGAAGACAGCCGCACCGGCTGAATTGGCATAGCGCAGCAGATCGGGGTTTTCATTCAGCACATTGAGGTCAGCCGAAGCCAGTTGCGCCGAAATCTCGGCATTGGCCTCTTCAAATAGGGCAATGTCCTGGGCGACTTCACCGCGAGTGGAGTAGCCTAACAGACCAGATGTGGCATTGCTGATCAATGGCCAAGCTGGGAAAGCGATCGTATAGCCAACGCCCCAGACGATGGTGAGATAGAAGCACCACAGCCACCAGCGCGGCAACGGGTTATTCAGTTCTTTGATCCCGTCCCAAGCGTGACCAGTTGTATCGATGCCGGTGACGTCATCAATGTCTTTTTCAGTCTGGCTGCTCATTGCTGCAGCTCCTCAATCTCGGAAGAACCGGGGTGGTCCTCGTTACGGAATGGAATGCTGGCGGTCTCCTTGTGAACGTCGCGGCTGCCCGGGCGCAGAGCCCAGAGAATAGCCCCGATGAACAGCGTGAACATCGCCAGAAGCATCCAGTTATCTGCCAACTGGCTAAGCAAAGAAGTATTTTCCATCTCTCAAACCCTCCTTAGCGACTTGCATCTGGGGTGAAGGTCGAGAAATCGACTGTTGTGCCCAGCATTTGCAGATAAGCGATCAAAGCATCCATTTCAGACACGCCCGGTTGATCGTCGAAGTTACGGATTTGCGCACCCGGATACCGTTCCAGCAAATCATCATATGCGTCGGTGTCAGGATCACCTTGCGCGATCACATCAGCGGCCGCGACTTCGATCATCTCTTCGGTGTATGGGACACCCACAAAGGCATGTGTCGACACCAGATCAGCTGTGTGTTCCGCATTCACCGGCGTATCGAGCAGGTAGGCGTAGCCAGGCATAATCGATTCAGGGACGACCGAACGTGGTGCGATCAAGTGATCAAGGTGCCACGCGTCAGAGTATTTGCCCCCGACCCGCGCCAGATCCGGCCCCGTCCGCTTGGAGCCCCATTGGAAGGGGTGATCATACATCGACTCCGCGGCAAGCGAATAGTGCCCATAGCGTTCAACCTCGTCCCGCATGGGGCGGATCATCTGGCTGTGACACACATAGCACCCTTCGCGAATATAGACATCGCGTCCCGCCAGTTCGAGCGGGGAATAGGGCCGTACGCCATCCACCTCTTCAATCGTATTTTCAAGATAGAAAAGAGGTGCGATTTCCACGATCCCGCCAACCGATACCACCAATAAGGAGGAAACAAGAAGCAATGTTGGACTACGTTCAAGGAACGCATGTTTGGCAAGGAAACCTTTGGCCGGTGCGTCGTTTGGGGTTGTATCAGACATTTTCCAGCCCTCCTTATTCAGCTGGTACGCCAACCGGTGCGGCAACGCGTGCGCCACCCCGGATGGTCATGAACATGTTCCAGGCCATGATCAGCGCGCCGCTGAGGTACAGAACCCCGCCCAGGCCACGAACCACATACATCGGGAACTTCGCGGAAACGGTGTCGGCAAAGCTGTTCACAAGGAACCCGTTTGCATCGACCTCGCGCCACATCAGGCCTTCCATGATCCCAGTGACCCACATTGAGGCCGCGTAGAGGATGATGCCGATTGTGGCCAACCAGAAGTGCCAGTTGATGGCCGACATCGAATACATCTGTGCCCGGCCCCACAATTTCGGTGTGAGGAAGTAAAGAGCAGAGAATGTGATCATCCCGTTCCAACCTAATGCGCCAGAGTGCACGTGACCGATGGTCCAGTCTGTGTAGTGTGACAGGCTGTTGACCGCACGGATCGACATCATTGGGCCTTCGAAAGTGGACATGCCGTAGAACGCAAGGCTGATCACCATCATCCGGATGATCGGATCGGTGCGCAGCTTGTCCCATGCGCCTTGCAGCGTCATCAGGCCGTTGATCATGCCACCCCAGCTTGGCATCCACAGGATGATCGAAAAGACCATACCAAGGGTCGATGCCCAGTCAGGCAGTGCTGTATAGTGCAGGTGGTGAGGGCCTGCCCAGATATACAGAAAGATCAGCGCCCAGAAGTGGATGATGGACAGCTTATAGCTGAACACGGGGCGTCCGGCCTGCTTGGGCACAAAGTAGTACATCATGCCAAGGAAGCCCGCGGTCAGGAAGAAGCCCACGGCGTTGTGGCCGTACCACCATTGCACCATCGCATCCTGCACGCCGCTGAAGACCTGCACAGACTTGCTGCCCCAGATGCTAACGGGAATGCTGATGTTGTTGACGATATGCAGCATAGCGACTGTGACGATGAAAGACAGCAGGAACCAATTGGCCACGTAGATGTGCTTTTCAGTGCGCTTGAAGATTGTCCCAAGATAGACTGCCAGAAACGCGACCCACACCACCGTCAGCCAGATATCAATGTACCACTCGGGCTCGGCGTATTCTTTGGATTGCGTGCCACCAAGCAGGTATCCGGTTGCTGCAAGGATGATGAACAGGTTGTAGCCCCAGAACACAAACCACGCCATATTGCCGCCCCACAGCCGCGCGCCGCAGGTGCGTTGCACGATATAGAATGACGACATGATCAGGGCGTTGCCCCCAAACGCGAAAATCACCGCACTTGTGTGCAGCGGGCGCAACCGTCCAAAGTTGCCGTAAGGTTGAAGAACCTCAAAGTTAAGCTGTGGAAAGGCCAGTTGGAAGGCAATCACCACCCCAACCAGAAAGCCAACAACGCCCCAGAAGCCCGTAGCAATCACACCGGCCCGAATGACATCATCCATATAGCCTTCAGGTGTTGCGGCCACAGGTGCATCAATCTGGCGTAGCACGCGTATAAACAAAAAGGCGCTGACCGCCATGATGATCATGGCGTGCACGATGTAGGCCACATCACGCCCCCAGTTCGCAGCAATAGCAGCAAAGAGCGTGGTACACCCCAGCGCTATTAACTTTACATAATTCCCCATAAGAGTGTCCCTTCGTTGGCCGGATCGTAAATGGGTCCGACGGCTACTTCTTGATTATCTTTATGGAATCTGTGGCCGCCCTGTTCCTTGATGTGGATCAATGGGGCATTTGACTTGGATCAAGGAAGCGACGGCACGTCCTTGGCAGGCTACAGTCAAGGAGCGGTTATGCGCGAACAATCGCACCCTTACGTTGAACCGATAAGGGAAGGGCACAACCAATGACTTACAAAATCATCGCGACAATTCTTACAGATACGGATCAGTCCACCGAAGGGCTAGATGCGGCAATTTCACTGGCAGATCGGATGGGGTCACATCTTGATATCTTTGTGGTCACGATCAGCCATACTGAAACAAACAGCTATTACATGGGTGCTGAGGCCCTGATGATCGCAGAGCAAACACGCGATGCCATGGCGCAACGTGAAAAGATTGAAGCTTGGCTGCAAGATCGGATGCATGGCGAAATGGTGCGTTGGTCGATGCAAGCGGCCACCGTGCAGGGCCCTGCCCTGACGGGCTATCTGGCGCGCAAACTGCGGTTTTCTGATTTGGTCGTTCTTCCGCGACCTTATCAGGACAACCCCGAAGCCGCGACCTTGGTAGAGGCATGCCTGTTTACAGCAGAGCGACCGGTTTTGATGATCCCCAAAGGCTGCAAAGCACCCGATATTGGGGGGCATGTTCTGATGGGGTGGAACGACGGGGCCGAAGCGCTGGCAGCGGCCCGTGCAGCATTACCCTTGCTAGAGCAAGCGGATGTTGCGGATATCTGCATCATTGATCCACCCACCCATGCGCCCGACCGCTCTGATCCCGGTGGGGCCATGGCGCAATACCTGATGCGCCACGGGACAAAATCCGAAGTCGCCGTTCTGGCCAAGACAGAACCGCAGGTCGGGGAAATGCTGCTGCGGCGGGCAAAGGAGGTTGGTGCACAAATGATCGTCAGCGGTGCATATGGGCATTCACGCCTGCGCGAAGCGGTCTTTGGCGGGGCGACACGCAGTTTGCTGGAAATGGCAGACCTTCCGATCCTGATGTCACGGTGATGATGCCTGCTTTGCGGGCGAAGTTGCCGTTCCATCATGCTTGGCGTCAGGCAAATAAGTTGCCTTTTCAACTGGAACAGCGATTTATGGTTCTAGAAGTCACGGACGACCCGGAGGCCTTAGCCATTTAGGCGGCATCAAAGACTTCCTCAACCTTCAATTGTCATCACCGTTCATTCCGCATGCGGCCAAGAGAGTTTCTGCAAAGCTTCGCCGGAACGTTTGAATGGCTTCAAAATTATCGCCAGTAGTATGATGCGCAAAAACAACCAAAGCCTTTTCGTCCTTCATCAACCAACCGGCATACCAACCCTCGAATGCGCCAGAAAACGCACCTGGACGGACTGGACCAGAACCTGTCTTTCCATGGAGCGTCAGGTTTCCAACTTGCCCGGTTCTCGATATGTCGATCAAGTTTGCAAGATGTTCTTCCTCCACGGCAAGCTCACCGCTCATCAGGTTTTTCAGGAAGCGCACCTTTTCTGTAACGGAAATCTTGAGCGGCCCGCCTAGCCAGAAACTATCGTGACCATCTGGGACTTCTGCGTTGCCATAACCCCAATCTTGAAGTTCTTCGCGATAGCGCGCCGCGCCGACGTCCACTGCAAGGTCCTGGAAGTACCATGCGGAGGACCGTTGAAACGCCGACCTCAGCGTCTGACCTTGTCTCCAGGCTTCTGGCCAGTAGCTCTCGGCAGGACGCAAATCGGGGTCCCAATCGCGCCAATGTTCAATACTGGTTGCGGCGTCTACCTCCAACCCAATTATGGTGTTTGGGATCTTAAATGTGGCGCATGTCGTGTTTCGAGATCACTGCCTTCCAAGCTACAACGTTGACCGGTCATCAGGTCGAGTGCCAGGAAGCTCGATTGCCGGTCATCAAGTTCGTCTATGAACCGATCTCGGTCGACCAATACGTCAGCCCTCGCCGAAGTCACTGAAACCGTAAGAAGCAACATGGCGATCGCCGACTGAATAGAAGATTTGAGTAACACCAACAGGTCCTTTCAAAATTCCATCGGCGCCATTCGCCATAGAGATGCGCCTGCCTAGCCCGCTAAAACCCGCCTCACCAGACCGGCTTTGCAAATTGGCAGGTTACTGCCACATGACGAAATATCTTAGTTGGGCCGATGGCGGGAGTTAATGCGCTCCGCTGCGTTTGGTAGTTTGTGCTCAGAGCCGCCGTCCCGCTACTACGCGTCTTCGCCCGTCTCCGCCTTCAACGCTTCCAGATCAGGCACACGGATATCGCGCCGCTCATCAAAAGCGATCAGCCCGTCCTTTTTCAGCGCGGACATCTGGCGGCTGACTGTTTCAATCGTCAGCCCCAGATAGTTCGCCATCGTCTCGCGCGTGATCGGCAGGGTGAAGGTTGTCGCAGCAGTCTCGCCCGGCTTTAGTGACGCCATACGTGTAGCGATCATATGCAAAAGCGATGCGATCTTTTCGCGGGCTGTCTTGCGGCCCAGAACAAGCATCCATTCGCGTGCCGCATCCAGTTCATCCAACGTCATCTCAAGCAGGCGCTGACCGACATGTGGCGTGTTTTCGATCACTGCTTCAAAAGGTTTACGGCGGAAGCAGCATAGCATCACGTCTGTCTCGGCGATCACATCGCAATCGATGGTTTCGCGATGAGGCCGCCCTATAAAATCGCCTGGCAATAACAAACCCACCATCTGCACCCGTCCATCGGGCAATGTCCGGGTCAGGCTGGACACCCCAGAGACTATGGAACCCACAAATTCCAGTGGGTCGCCATTGAAGAAAATCGTCTGGCCAGCGGCATAGCTGCGATAGTATTTGATTTCTTCGAGCTGATCCAACTCGTCAGGCTCACATCTTGAACAAACCGCATTGTAACGTATTGGACAATCCGCGCAGGAGCGCAGCGTGGGGACGGCAAGCGACATATAGTGAATCCCTGGGTCGATTTGGCTGTTGCCATTATGGCCTAATTTCATCGAAATCACCAACCGACAATGCGACGCAGCGCATGGTCAAACGCAGTCATATGTTTTTTTCTTGACTCAAGCCGCCCCCCTCATCCCATACTCAATTAAATGTAAGACATTTGACGCCTGCAGGTTTTTGGCGTCTGGCCCCGTGGCCCAATACGCCAGAATAGGCGAAATTTCATGAACTGGGAGGATATTTCATGAACCTTAGACCTGATCCAACATTCTATCCAACCGCAAAGATTGCGATGGAGGCGCCGGTTGAAACTGTGGCCTTTACGCTGATGCTTAGCCCCGATGGCAGCCAGCCCGACGGACTTGCAGTGGTTGACGTTGACCCAACGTCAGACACCTACGGTGACATCGTGCATAGCCTCTTTATGCCCAACAAAGGCGATGAGTTTCATCACTTTGGCTGGAATGCCTGCTCTTCCGCGCTGTCACCTTTGACCGGTCACGCGTTCCTTGAGCGCCGCTATCTGATCATTCCCGGCATCCGTTCCAGCCGCATCTACATTATTGACGTAAAAGAGCCGCTGAAGGCCAAAATTCATAAAATTATTGAACCCGAAGAACTGTTTGAAAAGACGGGCTATTCCCGCCCACACACTATCCACTGCGGTCCTGAAGGTATCTATGTTTCGACCTTGGGTGGCGGTGGTGAAGACGGCACTGATGGCCCTCCGGGTATCTTCATCATGGATTGCGAGACGTTCGACATTCTGGGTCGCTACGAAATGGATCGGGGCATTCAGGACAAGCACTATGATTTCTGGTGGAACCTGCCGCGTGACTACATGGTCAGTTCCGAGTGGGGTCTACCACCGCAGTTCGAAAACGGGATCGTGCCAGAGGACCTGCTGTCCAACAAATACGGCCATACCATCCACTTCTGGGACCTGCGTGCGCGCAAGAACATCCAGAGCATTGATCTGGGTGAAAACCATCAGATGGCTTTGGAAATCCGCCCGGCCCATGATCCGGCCAAGGAATACGGCTTCTGCGGTGTGGTGGTCGATACAACTAATCTGCAAGGTGCGATCTTTACTTGGTGGCGCAAGGAGGATGGCACATTTGAGGCCAAGAAGACCATTACGATTGATCCGGTGCCTGCGGATGCAGATGATCTGCCCGAACTGCTGAAAGGCTTTGGGGCCTGCCCGCCTCTGGTCACTGACATCGACCTTAGCCTGGATGACCGTTTCCTCTATGTGGCCTGCTGGGGCTTGGGCGAGATGCATCAGTATGATGTGTCTGACCCAATGAATCCCAAGCTGGCGGGTAAGGTTGACCTTGGCGGGATCGTCAAAAAAACCAAGCACCCCAATGGCAAAGACTTTGGCTATGGCCCGCAAATGGTCGAGATCAGCCGCGATGGCAAACGCGTCTATTGGACCAACTCGCTCTACTCCACTTGGGATGATCAGTTCTATCCCGGTGAACGCGGAGCCGCGATGGTTTGCGCTGACGTCGGCAAAGACGGTGGGCTGACGCTGAACAAGGACTTCTGGGTCGAATTCCCTGAAGGCTACCGCAGCCACCAGATCAGGTTGGAAGGTGGGGATTGTTCCACCGATAGCTTCTGCTACCCCTCGGTCTGATCCTTGTTTGAAATGACCACAGTGACGGCCCTTTGGTGGGCCGTCATCGTCTCTGGCGTCTATCACGGGCTTAATCCCGGGATGGGGTGGCCCTTGGCCGTATCAGCCGCACTGATGGAGCGGAAAACCTCCGCCCTGCCCGGCGCGCTGTTCGCGCTGGCAGCTGGGCATTTTCTGGCAATGTGCGCGATCCTTTTGCCGTTTTCGATGATGGTGACTTTGGTCTATTGGGAGGGGCAGATAAGATTGGGTGCCGGATTGCTGGTCATTGGCCTTGGAATCTATTTATTGATCAACCGGAAACACCCCCGGTTTTTGGCCCGCGTGCCGCCATCAAAGCTGGCACTTTGGTCGTTTCTTGCCGCAATGGCGCATGGGGCGGGGCTGATGTTGGTACCGATATTCCTGGGCATTTGCGCGCCTGAGAGCCTCAACGCAGGACACCAAGCCGCCGAAAGCCTGATGGCCAGCAATATACGAATGGCCTTTGTCGTGGCGGGCGTTCACACGGCTGCGATGACCATGGCAGGCGGGGCGCTGGCTGCCGGCATGTATTTCTGGCTGGGTCTCAAGTTTTTGTCGCGAACGTGGTTCAACTTGGATGTTGTCTGGGCGCTTAGCCTGATCCTTGTCGGCGGCATCGGAATTATGACCGCATCGCACACAACGTCGATTTAGCGCCCTGCGATGACCGATAGCTCATCCGCTGCCGCGCGCAGCGGTTCCAAATACTCAACCAAGTCAGGTAGATCGCGGCGTTGTTCCGGCGCATGAATGGACAATGTCGACAACAACCGGCCGCGGTTGTCGACGATCGGAACGGCTATTGCTGTCATGCCCGGCATGAACTCTTCATTGTCGGTGGCATAGCCGCGCCCACGTGTTTTGGTCAGCTCATCCTGCAGCTTTTCAGGGCATGTAATGGTCTGATCTGTCTGCCTATCAAGGCTGTGGTTCTTCAAGAAACGTTCAAGGTAGTCGGGCCTTAAGGTCGACAAGTACATCTTGCCGCTGGCAGTGCAGTGAAACGGCACCTGCGTGCCAACGGGCAGTTGAATACGCAATGGCCAATGTGTCTCAACCCGGTCCAAATAAAACATCCCCTCGCGTTCAGGGATCGCAAGATTGCATGTCTCGCCCACCTTCATCGCCAGCGACTTGAGCACCGCAAGACGGACAGTGCGAATACGCTCGGACGACAGGGTATTGATCGACAGATGGCGCATACGGCGACCAGGGCTGTAGGACCGACCGTCAATGTCGCGTTGCAGAAAACCTTCGGCTTCTGCCGTGGCAAAAAGGCGATGAATAGTCGGCTTCGGCAGGCCAAGTGTTTCGTTCACCACCGACGGGGTTACGGGAACACCGACCTTCGCGACTTCCTCCAGCAGCAACAAGAGCCGCAGGTTTGTCGGAATTTGGCCGGTGTCCTCATCTTTCATATCGCTCAACTATCCCTCTTATCTGTCTGGAAGGATCATTAGCGCAGTTTCAGGCACAAGGGCTACAAAGAACCACACACTGATCAGCGCGATCAGATAAGGTACGATGTAGCGCAGCAGACGGAAATAAGGCACGCCCGTCACGCCAGAGGCCACATAGAGATTGAGCCCATAGGGTGGTGTCACAAAGCCGATGGATGCACCCACAAGGAACACAACAGCAAAGTGGATCGGATCAATACCGACCGACGCCGCGATTGGCGCGAGGATTGGTGCAAGAATGATGGTCACCGGCAGCGATTCAAGGATCATCCCTGTGACAAACACAATCGCCATCGACGTGAACAGCACCGCATAGTAGCCGCCCATACCGGTCACAAATTCACCGATAAAGTCTTTGGCGCCCAGCGACGACATCACCTGCTGCATCGCTACTGATACGGCGATCAACGGCACAAGAATACCCGAGATCTGCGCAGAACGCGACACAATGGATGGGATCTGTGGAACGGTGAAACCTTCAACGACAAACATTGAGCCATAGCTTTTCTGTTCGACAGGAAGATCAGCAGAACTGCCCATCATCTTGTTCAGCGGGAAGCAGATCAGACCAACCAGCACACAGAAGCCCACGGTTACGCCCGCCGCTTCAGTTGGAGAGAAGCGACCGGTGTAGATACCCCAAAGCACCAGACCAATGGCAAAGAAGCCCAACCAAGCACCGATACCGGTCTTGATCATCCGCGAAATCGACAAGCCGATCAAAACGCCCCAGCCGTTGACAGTACAGATGATAAACGCGGCGGTCATCATACCCAAAACCATCAGTGAGCCGGGAATGATACCCGCCACAAACAGGTCAGAGATCGGCAGGTTCAGCAAGAAACCGTACACGATGAAGATAATGGACGGCGGGATAATGATACCAACCGTACCGCCTGCAGCAGCGGTCGCCGCCGAGAAGCGTTCATCATAGTTACCCTTCACCATTTCAGGGTGCAGCATCGAGCCGATGGTTGCCGTGGTCGCAGAGTTGGATCCAGAGATTGCAGCAAAGAGACCGCAAGCCGCGATGGAAGCCATTGCCAGACCGCCGCGCAGCCAGCCAAGGACCGAATAGGCGAAATCTGATAATCGTCGGGCAATACCAGACTGGTTAATCAAATCCCCTGTCAGAATGAAGAGCGGCATCGCTAACAGCGCAAAGCCCTTACTGAAGACGTTGATAAGTTCGTTACCCGTGTTCGCCAAAGGCAGATCAATGACAAAGCTGATGCCAATAACCCAGTAGAAGATAACAAGAAGGACAGGTGTACCCAACATGAAGAAGAGTGTCACACCCAGTGAAATAAGCGTAATCCAAGTACTATCGGCCATCAGACATCCCCCCCGATAACAGCTTGCTTGATGATCTGATCACCAGATTTGTAGTTGCGCCAATCCTCCAACCAATTGCCGATCACGCGGCCAGACATCAGGGTAAAGGCAATCGGGACCGTGATGTAGAACCACCATTTCATGACGTCATCGACACCATCGACCAATTGAAAGTTGTCCGCGGACAAGGCGGTGAAGCGGAGCGATGTTGTGATTGCAATCCAGCAAAAGCCAAACCAAAGCATGGCATCCAATGTCAGCGTTGCCATCTGACCAGCAGGCGGCATCTTGGAGCGGAATTCGCTAAAGCTCAGGTGCGTCCGTAGCTTTACATTGTAAGAACAGGCAAACCACGCCATCACCATGAACAAGAATGGCGGAACCGTGGTCGAACCTGACCACTGGCTGGAAAAGACAAACCGGTCAATCACGCCCCAGCAAATAATGCCCGCAATAATAAGGTACATGACCACCGCGATCGTCCGCTCTAGATGGCGTTCAAGGAAGGGGATGTAGTGATATATCAAATGCGCCAGCACACCGCCGACAAAGGTAAAGACAAAACAGAACAGCCACATGCCGTCAGCATCGAATGCTTGCCGCATGTCCCACGAACTGCCCGAGAAGATAGCGGGCACAACAGCCACCGCTTCAGCCAAGATTGACATATAGGTCTCCCCCCTAATGTGTCAGAGTGCCGCCACTATGGGGCGGTCAATTTTAGTTGAAAAGGGCCGACCGAACTCCCATTCGGCCGGCCCAATTCTTACGGGTTATGCAAAGGCTAACTTAGCCCTTCCACCAACGGCGTGGTTCAACGTTTTCTGGCAAAGTATTCGCGTCGATCGTGCGCACTTCGTCATAGATCTCCTGATACGTATCCAGACCACCGGACCAGCCGTTCAGGCGCTCGCGCCACTCTTCCCAAAGTGCGGGCTGATACTCAGGTGAACACATCTCTTCGGCCTTCTTGATCTCTTCCGGAGACAGGAACGCGTTGCGCACGTTGTTTTGCGCAAAGATTGTGTTTGGCAGCTGTGGATCAGACTGACCAACGGTGTTGATCAGGGCCACTTCGTTTGCAGCCTGAACATGCGTCTGCGCCCAGTAAGACGATTCCATCACCGCATCCTGCAAATACCCTTCAAGGCTATCAAAGACAGAGGCAGACATCGCTGTGTGCTCGGTCCCGCAGAAGAAGTTCAGGTGAACAGATTGGGACACAACAGGCGCCATGTTTGCATATGCCACAGCAGAGGCCCATGTTTCCGCACCATCGATCAGGCCTTGCTTCAGACCATCAAGTGTTTCCTCCCAAGCCACTGGAACAGGGTTCAGGTTCAGCGCGTTCATCGCGATGCGACCCAGCTGTGTCCCTGTCACACGGTTCTTTGTGCCAAAGAGTTCCTCAACCGACGTCACCGTTGGCTTGTCTTCAAAGTTCAGACCCATCTGGATGCCGCGCAGTTCTGCATGGCTGAACAAGAACTTCAGGCCGTGGCGCTTTTCATACGGTTCGCGCAGCAGACGCATGGAGGCTGGTGAGTACAGGAAGTGGTACTGGTCTGCACGGTTTCGGAACATATAGGCATAGTCCAGAACGTTCAGATAAGGCGCACCACCGGCAGAGTTTTGTGTCGATGCCGCATAGATATCGACGATACCTTGCTGCGTTTTCTCGACGCAGGACGTCTGACCACAGATTTGGTTATCCCCGATAAACTCGATCCGAATCTCACCATCGGTCCGTGCTTCAAGGTCGCGTGCAAATTCCAGCGCGCCTGCGCGCTCGATCAGCAGGTTGCGTGCATTAAAGCCTGCAGCACCAAATTTCAGCGTATATTTTGCTTCCTTTGAGAAGCGACGCTCGTAAGTTGATTCAGCAGCAGACGCCAAGTTTGCAAGGCTCATCGCTCCCCCGAATGTGCCCGCAGCCATCAGCGTCGAGCTCATCCCGTATTGCCCTGCCAGCTTGAACAGGTCCCGCCGCGAAATACGGCTGAGTTTATCTCCAATCATCATGTTTCCTCCCATGTTGTTGATTATTGAGACTATTAGTTTCAAAAAAGCCTAGTATAGTCTTCGCGTTCTGCATAGAGTTTTCTCACATTGATGGAGAATGAAGCAGTGGAAGCTGATTTTATTGTTGTTGGAGCAGGCTCTGCTGGTTGTGTCTTGGCCAATAGACTAAGCGCAAACCCCGCGCATAAGGTGATTCTGCTTGAGGCCGGCGGTCCTGATCGCAATCCTTGGATTCACATTCCGGTCGGCTATTTCAAAACCATTCACAATCCCAAAGTGGACTGGTGCTATAAGACAGAGCCCGATCCCGGCCTGAATGGCCGTTCTATCGAATGGCCCCGCGGCAAGGTGCTGGGGGGATCTTCGTCCTTGAACGGCTTGCTTTATGTCCGTGGGCAACCACAAGACTATGACCGCTGGCGCCAAATGGGAAATATTGGCTGGGGTTGGGATGATGTATTACCACTATTCAAACGCTCCGAGAAAAACGAACGCGGAGCGGATGACTTTCACGGCGACGACGGGAACTTGTCGGTCTCCAACATGCGCATCCAGCGCCCCATCACCGATGCATGGGTCGCGGCGGCGCAGGCGGCAGGGTATAAATTCAATTCAGATTATAACGGCGCTGACCAAGAAGGCGTCGGTTTCTTTCAACTCACGGCGCGCAACGGGCGGCGGTGCAGTTCGGCGGTGGCCTTCCTCAATCCGGTCAAATCGCGCCAGAACTTGCAGATCATAACACATGCGCAGGTCGAGAAAATTATCATCGAGGGCAAGCGCGCCACAGGCGTGACCTACACCGACCGCAGCGGGACGGTGCAAACGGTCACAGCCCGCAAAGAGGTGGTGTTGTCGGGGGGGGCCATCAACTCGCCTCAGCTTTTGATGCTGTCGGGTATTGGGGAAGCAGAACAGCTTTCCGAGAACGGGATCGACGTGGTTACCGATCTGCCCGGCGTTGGCAAAAATATGCAAGATCATTTACAGGCGCGCTTGGTCTATAAATGCAATGAGCCTACGTTGAATGACGAGGTAAGTTCGCTGCTGGGTCAGGCCAAGATCGGGCTTAAATACCTGATGTTCCGCGCAGGCCCGATGACAATGGCCGCAAGCCTAGCGACCGGTTTTCTGAAAACCCGCGATGATATCGAAACGCCAGATATTCAGTTCCATGTTCAACCGCTCTCAGCAGAAAATCCCGGCAAGGGAGCCGACAAATTTTCGGCCTTCACGATGTCGGTTTGCCAATTGCGGCCTGAAAGCAAGGGTGAAATCAGATTGCAAAGCAATGATCCCAAGGCCTACCCTCGGATTATACCCAACTACTTGTCCACCGAAACGGACTGCCGCACCGTCGTGGCTGGCGTGAACATCGCCCGCAAGATTGCACGGCATGCACCGCTGACTTCAAAAATCAGTTCAGAATTCCGTCCACATGCCGATCTGCCGATGGATGACTATGAAGCGACACTTGATTGGGCGCGCAACAACACTGCATCGATCTATCACCCCACCGGCACCTGCAAGATGGGTCAGAATAAAGGGGCCGTGGTGGATGCGCGTTTGCGGGTGCACGGGATAGACGGACTACGAGTGGCAGATTGCTCGATCATGCCAGAGATCGTGTCGGGCAATACAAATGCGCCCGCCATTATGATAGGCGAGAAGGCCTCGGATTTGATTTTGGAAGATGCTTAGGAAAGCCACTGATCCTACGTCTCTGCCCGCCCCTCGGCATCGTGATCGGCATCATCGGGGCAGATTTGGCTTGGTTCTTTATGCCTCCAGCCAAATCTGCCTAGCGCATGCGGGCCAGTACATCCGCAAGATTGACAGTATCAACTGTCCACTTCCCGCTTGACCCATCCTGCGGAATCGCGAACAGTGTTGCAGATGGTTTCCAGCCGCCGAAAATGCGTCTGGGATGAAAAGGGAATACGGTGAGGAAGAGCCAAAGCGCGCCAAATCCGTGACTGCCCCCGCAACTGTGAGCGGCGAGCGACCCCGATGATCACCACTGAGCAAACGCTCGGGAAGGGATCGGGCAAGCGGCGACCCGCAAAGTCAGGAGACCTGCCATCAAAGGGTGCAGAGATGTGCCAAGGAAACTCAAACCGGGCGGGGTGTCCGGAGCGGAGATCATGATGGTGAAACAGGCTCTATTGGCCACACAAACATGCCGTTCTCAAGCCCCGCATTTGCGCGGAGGGCTGCATGGACCGGACAACACAACATCGCATCACCGTTTGTACATCGTGCAAACATAAAGGGACGGATTGCCGCCCCGGATATGAACTGATCGAAAAGCTGCGCAAGGCAATTGCCGCAGCGGGCGACAGTATAACCGAAGACTTCGCTATTTCTGGCGTTGCCTGCATGGCCGGTTGTGACCGTCCTTGCACCGTCGCCTACCACGGCACCCAAAAGGCAACCTACCTCTTTGGCGATATGACCCCCGAGGATGATATCGACGATCTGGTCGCGTTCGCAAAACAATATGCTGTCCTGCATGATGGCTGGTGCTCATCTGTCGACCGTCCCGGCAAGCTGCGCAAATCCACGCTGGCGCGTGTGCCCGCTGCGATGATTGCGCTGGAAGACAGTAAGGCACTGGTGTCATGAGCGGCATGCATCTTAGCGTAACGGATGTAAGTTGGCGTCCGCACAAACGCAGCGCGCCTGTCTTGCACGCCACCAGCTTTGACGTCGCAAAAGGTCACGTTCTTGGCGTTGTCGGTCCAAACGGCGCAGGCAAGTCAACGCTGTTGCGTCTACTCTACCGCTTTCAGGCGCCGACAACGGGTCAAGTGATGGTGAACGGCCAAGACATCTGGGCCATCCCTGCCCGCCAAGCGGCCCAACATGTCGCCGCCGTCCTACAAGAGCAAGCGGCCGCATTTGGGCTGAACGTTCGCGAGATTATCTCGTTGGGGCGCACACCGCATCGGCGCGGGTATCGCAGCGCAGATCCCCATGATCTTGCGGTGATTGATCGGGTGATGGCGTTGCTCGACCTTCAGGGGCTTTCCCATCGCGACTTTGGCACATTGTCGGGCGGTGAACGTCAGCGGGTCATGGTCGCGCGCGCACTAGCGCAAGAACCTGAAATCCTGATCCTTGACGAGCCGACCAACCATCTTGATATCAGGCATCAACTGGAGGTTCTGGCCCTGATCCGGCAGCTTGACCTGACCATCGTAGTGTCATTGCATGATCTGAATATGGCCGCTGATATCTGCGACAACATCCTCGTGCTTGAGGATGGGCAGCCGCGCGGCTTTGGCACGCCCGACAGCCTGCTGACCGAGGCGCTGGTGTCCAACACCTTCCGTGTCGATGCCCGCCGCGAAAAGCTGGCGCCAAGCGATACAAATCACCTTTCTTTCCATCTACCAAGCTAGAGATTTCATGATGAAACTCACCACGACAACCGCACTTTTCACCCTTGCGGCAAGCACTGCCTTTGCCCAAGCAACCGTCCAAAGCTGCGACAGGGAGGTGACGTTTGACGCGCCCCCACAGGCCGCGATCTCAAACGATGTGAACCTGACCGAGATGATGTTGGTGCTTGGCCTGACTGACCATATGGTCGGCTACACCGGCATTTCCGGCTGGAACAAACTAGACGCAGCGATGCGCGAAGGCGTCGATGAGTTGCCCGAACTGTCTGCGCAATACCCTTCCAAAGAAGTGCTGATTGGCGCGGATGCCGATTTCTTCTTTGCTGGGTGGAACTACGGGATGCGCGTCGGCGGCGAAGTCACGCCAGAGACGCTCGCACCTTTTGGGGTCGCGGTCTATGAGCTGACCGAAAGCTGCATTCACATCGGCGAGAAAGGTGCCGCGTCGATGGATGATATGTACAACGATCTGCGGAATCTTGGCGCGATTTTCAACGTGTCAGAACGCGCAGAAGCCTTGATTGACGGCTATGAGGCCGAGCTGGACGCTTTCCTTGCCAGTCAGCCCGCTCTCGCGCCCGCTCCGCGCGTATTTGTCTATGACAGTGGCGAGGATGCCCCCTTCACTGCAGGCCGCTATGCCATGCCCAATGCGCTGATCGAAGCAGCAGGCGGCGTGAACATCATGGAGGACTTTGAAAAGAGCTGGGCCACCGTCGGCTGGGAGGCCGTTGTTGAACGCAATCCCGAGGTTATCGTGATTGTGGACTATGGCGAAGTGACCGCCGCGCAAAAGCGCGACTTTATGATGTCGAACCCTGCTTTTGCGGAGCTGGATGCCATCAAGAACGATCGTTTCGTCGTGCTCGAATACGTAGAGGCCACTCCGGGGCCACGCAATATTGCGGCGGTCAAAACTCTTGCTGCGGCCTTCCGCGACAACTAACCGATGGATCAAGCCGACAGACAGATCGCGACCCTCAGCCCGAAGAAGGCCCGTTTGCGGCTGACCTTTGGGCTGGGCATTGTCGCGCTCTTTCTGTCGTTGTCGGTGGCCGTCAGCGTTGGTGCGGTTTCGGTTTCTTTCTCGACGGTCTGGGGCGTACTGGCAAATAAGCTCGCCCCGGGCCTCGTTATACCTGACTGGTCTGCCGGACGCGAAGCGATTGTCTGGGATATCCGTTTTCCACGTGCAATCCTTGCTTGTCTCGTAGGTGCTGGTCTTGCCATCGTCGGGGCCAGCCTACAGGCGGTGACACGTAATCCGCTGGCTGATCCGCATCTTCTGGGGATTTCGGCAGGTGGTGCTTTTGGCGCGATCCTCGCGCTGCTGCATACCGGGCTTTTTTTCGGGCTGCTCACCGTGCCCTTGATGGCGTTCCTCGGGGCACTCGGCGCAACCCTGATCGTTCTTGGCGTCTCGCAATTCGCAGCCGCCACCAGCGCAGACCGGCTCGTACTGGCTGGCGTTGCGGTCTCTTTCATCGTGATGTCAGGGGCCAACGTGCTGATCTTCCTTGGTGATCCGCGTGCGGTACACACGGTTGTCTTCTGGATGCTGGGTGGACTCGGGCTCGCGCAGTGGAGCCAGTTGATTTATCCGCTCGCGATCCTGACCCTATGCGGGGCCTACCTCTGGGCGAACGCCAGTAGCCTTAACGCAATGACAGTAGGGGACGAAACAGCCGCAACCCTTGGTATCCCTGTCGGGCGTTTCCGGCTAACGGTGTTTGTTGTGGGGGCGATGGTCACAGGCGTCATGGTGGCCTTTTCCGGCATTATCGGCTTTGTCGGGCTGATGATCCCACATATCGTGCGGCTGTTTGTGGGCGGGGACTACAAGCGTGTCTTACCCGTCTCGGCCCTTTGCGGGGCGATCTTTCTGCTTTGGGCAGATATACTGGCACGCACGGTCATGTCGCCCGATGATATTCCCATAGGGATCGTCACCGGGCTAATCGGTGGGGCCTTTTTTGTGTGGCTCTTGCGCCGGAACCCGGTCTAGCCGCATTTCGAATAACCGCAAGACGCGCAGGTCATGCAGCCTTCGATCATCCGTACCTCATAAGATCCGCAAGACGAACAGGCCTTGCCGCGCGGCCCGCCATTGATTGCCACCACATCAGCTTGTGGATCGGCCTTGAGGCCCATTCCCTCGCCCGCCAGAAACCCGGTTGATATCATATGTTTCTCAATCACGCCGCCAATCGCAGCAAGGATTGACGGCACATATTTGCCCTGCATCCATGCACCACCACGCGGATCGAACACAGCTTTGAGTTCCTCCACCACAAAGGACACATCGCCGCCACGCCGGAACACGGCACTGATCATGCGCGTGAGCGCAACCGTCCATGCAAAATGTTCCATGTTCTTTGAGTTAATGAAGACCTCGAACGGACGTCTGTGGCCAGCAATCACCAGATCATTCACCGTAATGTAGATGGCATGTTCGCTATCGGGCCATTTCAGCTTGTAGGTTGCCCCTTCCAGCTCTTGCGGACGATCAAGCGGTTCGGACATATAGACGACCTCAGCCCCTTCACCCTCGTCCCGCACTTGATCAGGAACCTCAGAGGGTGACGCTTCATCTGACACGGACAAGACCGAACCTGTCACGTCATTCGGGCGATACGTTGTGCAGCCCTTACAGCCTTGATCCCAGGCGGCCATGTAAACCTCTTTGAACGCATCAAAGCTGATATCCTCGGGGCAATTGATGGTTTTCGAAATGGATGAATCGATCCACTTCTGCGCTGCCGCCTGCATGCGCACATGATCCAGCGGGGCCAATGTTTGCGCATTCACGAAATAGTCGGGCAGCGGGGCATCGCCCTTTAGCTCGCGCCATAGCTGCACGGCGTAATCGACGACCTCTTCTTCGGTGCGCGATCCGTCTTTTTGCAAAACCTTGCGGGTATAGGCATAGGCGAACACCGGCTCGATCCCGGATGAAACGTTGCCTGCATAAAGGCTGATCGTCCCGGTCGGTGCAATCGAGGTCAAAAGCGCATTGCGTATGCCGTTCGCGCGGATCGCCTCGCGCACGTCGTCATCCATATCCTGCATGGCGCCGCTTGCTAGGAACTGATCCGCATCAAAAAGCGGAAACGCGCCCTTTTCTTTCGCCAGATCGACAGAGGCCAGATATGCGGCCCGCGCAATCTGATGCATCCATCTGTCGGTCTGGGTCGCGGCTTCTTCTGATCCATAACGCAAACCAACCATCAACAGGGCATCCGCCAGACCAGTCACGCCCAAGCCGATACGCCGCTTGGCTTTCGCTTCTGCCTGCTGTGCGTCAAGCGGGAAACGCGAGGCGTCTACCACATTGTCCATCATCCGCACAGCCGTCGCGACCAGATCAGTCAGCGCCGCTTCATCCAAGACGGGCTCTTCGCCGAATGGGTCTTTCACCAAACGCGCCATGTTGATCGAGCCCAACAAGCACGCGCCATAAGGCGGCAAAGGCTGCTCCCCGCAATTGTGGACATAAAGACCGTTCGCATCAAAGGCATTCACACCCGGTACCTGCACGTCGAACACATCCGCTGTGCCAGCCATGCTTATGTCGGCCACCTGTGCCACAAACCGTTCGCGATTGACGCTACGTTTGTAATGGCCAAGCGCGTTTGTCAGACGGGTTGATTTATCGACATCGACAAAACCCACCCGCGCGGCAAATACTGCCAAATTAGCGCCCGATATCACCAGTTCATGCTGCGCTTTGGTCTGATAGACGCGCATCCCGCCACGTTGATCAGGCAAATCACGCACACCTGCGTCCCGCCGATTTTGATAGATCGTTGCGTTGATCCCCAACCGGGCCAACATGCGTTGCGCTGCTTGTAATAGTGGCAAATCAGACTGCGCCAAACGCACTGATACGCCCTTTTGCTGTGTGCCCTGCACCGACCCATCAGCATCGAACAAACCGGACAACACTGCCGCTGTGAACGCCGCGCTCGTCTTTTCAATCTGAGGCGTGATCGTCTTGTTCCCGCGCGCCAAACCAAAGCGGGCGGCCAAATCACGCAAGGTTTTCGTACCAATACGGTATTCATTGCGGCCAGTGACAGCCTGCCAACCCGCAAAATCTGCACGATGTGGCATCGCCCGCAGCAACGTTTCAACATGCGCCATCACGGCCGAGGGGCCTGCCGGCAGCGTCCCATCTGCGCAAGGCGCAGCGGCCCAAACGCTGAGCAGCGTTTTATCATCGCGGATGACACCATCACCAATCAAAAGACCCAAAAGATACCCGTTCTGCGCGTTCGGGTCATTCTGCCCCCAGTCGGCTGCGGTATGATTGTGCAAGACAATCTGGTCATCAGGCCGTAAATCACCGGCGGCGACCCACTGGGTTTCTTGCCGGTAGCGGGTCATCTGACTGACACGCCGGACCAAATGATCCGCGGTCAGGCGCAGCGTACGACCACAATGTGTCGACAATTGAAGGATAGCCTTGTGCCCGGTTGCGAAAAACCCCTGCGCACCGCTGTGATGGGGTTTTCCGTCAATAAATGCGGTAAATGGCTGCCCGATAAGATCGGCCACCTGTCGCGGACCTGCAACCGTGTGCACCCAAGTATCGGCAGTCACACAAGGGTTCGTCGCCGCGATGGTTTCACAGTAATTCAGGTTGTTCATCTGGTTGATGCGGTCGATGAAGATCACGCCGGGTTCCGCGTAGTCGTAGGTGGACTGCATAATCGCATCCCACAGGTCACGGGCTTGCACGGTGCGGTAAACCTCGCCACCAAAGACCAAATCCCAGGATGCATCCGACTTGACCGCCTCCATGAACGGGTCTGTGATCAGGACCGACATATTAAACATGCGCAGGCGCGCGGGGTCTGATTTGGCCGTAATAAAATCCTCAACATCCGGGTGATCACAGCGCATCGTCGCCATCATTGCACCCCGGCGCGAGCCTGCAGACATAATGGTGCGGCACATTGCATCCCAGACATCCATGAATGACAGCGGGCCAGAGGCATCTGCAGCCACCCCCATCACCCCGGCACCCTTGGGGCGGATGGTTGAAAAATCATAACCGATCCCGCCGCCCTGCTGCATGGTCAGCGCCGCCTCTTTGAGCATATCAAAGATGCCGCCCATGCTGTCCGGCACAGTGCCCATAACAAAACAGTTAAAGAGCGTCACTGACCGCGCCGTGCCTGCCCCAGCCGTAATCCGGCCCGCGGGCAGATATCTGAAATCCGACAATGCGTCGTAGAACTTGCCTTCCCACGCCTTGGGATCATCCTCAACCGCTGCCAAGGCCCCAGCGATCCGGCGCCATGTATCCTCGACCGTTTCGTCAATCGGCGTGCCATCGGCCTCTTTGAACCGGTACTTCATGTCCCAGATTTGTTCAGCAATAGGGGCAGAAAACGCGGTCATGGCGGGGAATCTCCTATAGGGCGGCAGGCAAGGCCTGTATCTTACGAGTTGGGGTGCAACATTGAAATGGCGAATTGTTGGTGAAAACGCCGCACATCAAGATAATACCATATATAGTGGTTGATCTCAAGAAATACACCACATAAACCATTTTCCGGCGGTCCATTGAAACGAACCGCGCAAGGCTTACCTCTTAGTTCATCCCGGGGGGGATTGATGTCGAAAACCGTTCACATGCTCAAGCTGTCAGTCGGCACGGATGATGTTGCCGGGCTAGAAGCATGGCAATCGACCAAGCGCGCGCAGACCGAGGACGGCTTTCCGCGCCATATCACCCGGATGTGGCCCAAACGGGGCGATGAAATCCTCAATGGCGGGTCGATCTTTTGGGTGATCAAAGGGGTGATCCTGTGTCGCCAACCGATCCTTAGGCTTGATGAATATCTGTCAGCCGATGGTATCCGCCGCTGCGCCATCGTGTGCAAACCCGGTCTGATCCGGGTAGAGGCCACACCAAAACGCGCCTTCCAAGGCTGGCGCTATCTGCCCGTCGCAGATGCACCACGCGACCTGCCAGAGGGTCGGCAAGACGAAGAAGCCCTGCCGCCCGAATTGTCCAAGGCACTTGCCGCAATCGGCGTCCGCTAGGCAGACTGCAATGCCTGTGCCATGATCGCGCGCAGGGAGGAACCAGTATGGCAGTCTTTACCAGTCCGTACCCGGACGTTGCCGCGACGGATTTGTCGATCACCCAGCGCGTTTTTCAAGGTCTTGAGCACCGACCGGATGACGTAGTCCTGACGGATGGCCCGACGGGTCGCAGCCTAACTGCCGCGACCTTTATGGACCAAGTCAAAAGTCTCGCTGGTGGATTGGGTGCGGCTGGTTTTGGGGCAGACAAGACCGTAGCCATCATGGCCCCCAATATGCCGGAGTATTGTGTCGTTTTTCATGCGGTTGCCTGGGGCGGCGGTACGATCACCACGCTCAACCCGACATACACCGCGCATGAAGTGGCCCATCAAATGGCAGACTCCGGTGCGCAACTTCTGATCACCATTCCCGACTTTCTTGAGACCGCAAAAGAAGGCGCAGGTGATACGCCTGTCATCGCAATCGGCACACCTGAATATAAGGCGCTCTTTGGTGATCCGATCCCAAATCAAGTGCCGGTACATCTCGATGATTTCACGGTCGTGCTGCCTTACTCATCGGGTACTACGGGTCTTCCCAAGGGGGTCATGCTTTCGCACCGTAATCTGGTGATCAATGTGGATCAGTCTATTGTGGGTGCCGATTTCAAACCAGGCGAAGTCACCGCCGCCTTCCTGCCGTTCTTTCACATCTACGGCATGACTGTGCTGATGAATATCCACCTTGCTGGTGGCGGTGCCCTTGTGACGATGCCACGCTTTGATCTGCCGCTCTTTTTGCAGATCAGTCAGGACCATAAAGCCAAACGCATGTGGGTTGTTCCACCCGTGGCGCTGGCCTTGGCCAAGCACCCGTTGGTTGATGATTACGACCTGACTTCGCTGGAAGAGGTCTTTATCGCAGCCGCCCCGTCGGGCCCCGAACTCTCTGACACGATCGCTGCCCGATTGAACTGCGTCGCTTTGCAAGGCTACGGCATGACAGAGCTTAGCCCTGTGTCTCATGTTGTTCCGGGCCGCGCACCCCGCTCCGGGGCTGCCGGTCTTGCCGTGCCCAACACGGATTGCCGGATCGTTGATATCGAAACCGGGGCCGATCTGCCAGCGGGCGAGGAAGGTGAGCTTTGGATCAAAGGTCCGCATGTGATGCAGGGCTACCTGAACAATCCCAAAGCCACGCAAGAGACGATGGCAGAGGGCGATTGGCTGCGTACCGGCGATATCGGCAGGATTGATGCCGATGGCTATCTGTTCATCACGGACCGGCTAAAAGAGTTGATCAAGTACAAAGGCTTCCAAGTCGCCCCAGCAGAGCTGGAAGCGACACTTGTGGCTATGGAGGGCATCGTTGACGCCGCTGTCATCGGCAAAGCTGATGAAGGAGCCGGCGAATTGCCGATTGCATTTGTGGTTACTGGTGAACCCGCCCCAGATGAGATCGCAATCAAGGCGCATATTGAACAGCAACTGGCGCACTACAAACAGCTACACGAGATACATTTCATAGACGAGATTCCCAAATCTGCATCAGGAAAGATATTACGGCGTCTGTTGCGCGACGGTTTGCAAGGCTGATCACTGGACGGGCGCGCGCGTACCTCTATAGTTCGGCGGTGCGATCAAAAGGCTTCTGACTATGAAACCAACATCTTCACGCGCCGCCCGCCGGCTAGCCCAGAGGGGAGGCAAATCCGCGCCGCTGTCTGTCGCTAACCTGATCGGTCTGGTGGCCAAGGCCAAGGTGAAGGGCGTGGACAAAGCCCTTGAGACACGAGGCAAGCGCATCCTGACGTCATACCTTGAAACCGCGCAATCCTATGCGATGCCGGTCAAAGACGTCGTGGCCGAGATGGCCAGCGGCCAGACTGCTTGGCGATTGGGATCGGCGGTACGCGCAGAAATCCTCAAAACACCACCCGACGCTGTCCGCAAGGCCGCCTGCGCCCAAGGCTGCGCATTCTGTTGCATCCTGTCCGGGGGCGAAGGTGGGGTCATTACCGGGTTCGAAGCGGCACAATTGCATGCTGCCGTCAGCCCACTGACGGGCCAAGCTGATGGCCGTGACTGGCACCCAGAGGCCTGCCCTGCCCTTGACCCCGCCACGCGTAGTTGCCGGGCGTATGATGCAAGACCAATGCTCTGCCGATCCTTTCTGTCAACAAATGCGGATGCCTGTGAGCGCAATGCGGCAGGCGGAGCAGAGCAAGGTGCGGGGCTTTTGGGCAGCCATCTTGATTATCTGGTGGTCCACGCGCTGTGCCGCCAAACGCTCAAGGGGATCACGCAGGTGCATACATACAGCATGGCGGCGACTGCCGCCTCAGCCGTGGCGGGCGACAATATCGAAAACGGCTTGGCACGTGCACGCCACAAGCCTTCGGCACTTGAAACGGCATGCAAAGACGGATCGAAAGCGGCGCATTCGTAGCAACGGCCCCTACAACCCCAACACCATCTGCAAGGTCTTAAGCTGCGCCCGCTGGGCATCGCTCCAGTCACGGCGACGCCCCCTGAACAAGGTCGCCTGGCTGGCGTGGATCAGCCCATCATCAAGAATTTTCAAACCATTGGCGCGCAATGTCTCACCGGTTGAGGTGATATCGGCAATCGCCTCGGCCGTTTCATTCTTGACGGTGCCTTCGGTCGCACCCTGGCTATCCACCAGCTGATAATCTGCCACACCCTGTTCGCGCATAAAATCGCGCACCAAACGGTGATACTTCGTCGCGATCCGCAAGCGAAACCCGTGCGTCCGTCGAAAGGCCGCCGCTGCTGCATCCAGATCATCCAAAGTGCTGACATCCACCCAAACCTGCGGTACCGCGATGATTAGATCCGCCCCACCAAAACCCATCGACGCCAATTCAGACACTTGCGCATTCCAATTGGCCAGCTTCTCGCGCACCAGATCAGAGCCGGTGACACCCAGATGAATATTCCCGGCGGCCAGCTCACGCGGGATTTCACCGGCCGACAGCAACACCAATTCAACCCCGTCGATACCCTCGACCGCACCAGCATATTCGCGATCCGATCCAGATTTGCGCAGGCCAATGCCCCGCGCACCGAACCAATCAAAGGTCTTTTCCATCAACCGGCCTTTGGAGGGCACACCCAGCTTCAACATGGCAACAACCCCAAAGCCAGATCAGGGCGGATCACACCACCCACCGCAGGCACGGCACGGCCCTGCCCCAATTGCGCGGTCAGCGCATCGTATCGCCCACCGGTCGCGACAGGCGGATGGTCAGGGCGATCCGTGGCGTAAAAACCGAAAACGAAACCATCATAGTATTCCAACGACGTGCGCCCATAGCTGCCTTCGAATTCAAGGGTCGCCACATCAACACCACGATCCGCCAGTGCCTCCAGTCGCGCGCCCATACCCGAAACCGCATCGCTAATCGCGGGCATATCGACGGCAATATCGCGCAGCGCGCTCAGCACATTCGGTGCGGTCTCGCGCAACGCAAGAATAGCATCGATCAAAGCGATCTCTTCTGCGGCGATTGGGGGGGCCGCGGCATCAGCGCGCAAAGCATCAATACGCGCGATAACGTCTTCGCGGCTGCGCAAACCAATGTCTGGCCCGGCATCAGCAAACGGATCATCCGCCGCCAACAAGGCCGCGCGCGCGGGCGTCACCTTGACCGATCCGAACCGCTTCATCAGGGCGCGAAACCGGCTTGGCCGCCAGATATGGCGTAACAAGGCAGCCTTGCGTGCATCCGTCGTGCGCAACCCACGGACCGCCGCCATCAGTACGCCGATATCCCCGGTGGCCGCGCGTACCGGCAGCCCGGCCAAGCCTTGTGCAATCGCGGCAAAGACCTCTGCATCCGCAGCAGCCGGGTTCTGCCCGTCAAAGACCTCATATCCAACCTGCACGTATTCATTGGCGCGGGTCTCATCCGTTTCCTGCTTGCGAAACACCTTGCCTGCATAGGTATAGCGCGCCGGATCAGCATGGGCCTCCATATGCATTTGCACCACAGGCACGGTGAAATCAGGACGCAAGACCATCTCACCGCGCAAGGGATCAGTGGTCAGATACGCGCGCGCACGAATGTCTTCGCCATAGAGATCGAGCAGAGTATCGGCGGGTTGCAAGACATCCGCCTTGAACACCTGCGCGCCCTTGGCGGCAAAGAGATCACGCAGGCGGCGCGCTTCGGTGAGTGTTTCGGGTGAGGTGGGCATCAGTTGTTGCGGTCCAAAATCTCACGCACCTTCGCAATCATCTGATCACGGGGCACCTCATATTGGCTCGGACGGTCTTTCCACTCTTCCAGCGTCGCGTTCTTGGCAATCTCGGCCCCGAGGATCAGGTCTTTGATCTGCACGATCCCCTGATCAAACTCATCACTGCCCGCGATGATGGCGACCGGAGAGGCACGCTTGTCCGCATATTTCAACTGATTGCCAAAGTTCTTGGGATTGCCCAGATAAACCTCGGCCCGGATATCGGCATTGCGCAAGTCAGCGACCATCGTCTGATAGTCCGCCATTCGGTCACGGTCCATGACGGTCACGACGACAGGGCCTTGCGCAGCCGTATCAATCCGCCCCGTGGCACGCAGCGCCGCAAGCAACCGGTCCACACCAATCGAGACACCGGTGGCAGGCACCTCCTGCCCGGTAAAGCGCTTGACGAGATCGTCGTAACGCCCGCCGCCAGCGACAGAGCCGAAATTGCGGGGGCGGCCTTTGTGGTCGGTGATTTCAAAGGTCAGTTCGGCTTCGTAGACGGGGCCGGTATAGTAGCCAAGGCCGCGCACGACAGAGGGGTCAATGACGATACGATCGGGACCGTAACCTTGAGATTCTAGTAACTTGGCAATCTGTTCGAGCTCTGCAACCCCGTCCTGTCCAACATTTGACTCTCCGACCACTTCTGACAAATATCTGAGTGTAACCCTGTTACGTGCTGCAAGTGACTCAACTGGTAAGTTAAGAACCTTTCGCGCTTCAACGGACCCGGCGTCGCGTACTTCAGCAACTCTTTTTGAAATGATTGCTCGCGTTTTTTCGTCTTCAAGGTCGTTGGCTTCCGCCTGCGAAGAAAGCAGTTTGCGGTCGACTGCGGCATTGGCTTCCACAAACATCATAATCAAATCAGCCTGCGTCTCACTCAACCCAGCGCCTTTGGTAAAATCACCGCTGTCATCCTTACGGCCTTCACCCAGCAGGGCACGCACACCGTCCGGTCCCAGCCGATCCAGCTTATCGATGGCGCGCAATACGATACCGCGCTCGGCTTCTTTGTCGTCGCCCGAAAGCCCGGCGACTTCCATCACACCATTCAGCACCTTGCGGTTATTCACCCGGATCACATAGTCGCCCCGGTCGATCCCCACAGCCTCCAACGTATCCGACAGCATCGCGCAAATCTCGGCATCTGCCGCGACAGAGCTAGCGCCGACCGTATCCGCATCACATTGATAAAACTGGCGGAAGCGGCCCGGTCCGGGCTTTTCATTGCGCCAGACGGGCCCCATCGCATAACGACGATAGGGGAAGGGCAAGTCGTTGCGATACTGTGCGGCAACGCGCGCCAAAGGCGCCGTCAGATCATAGCGCAGCGCCAGCCAGTCATTGTCCTCTTCCCAGGCAAAGACACCCTCATTCGGGCGGTCCACGTCGGGCAGGAACTTGCCCAGCGCCTCGACCGTTTCAATGGCAGAGGTCTCCAGTGCATCAAACCCATATCGATGATAGACACCCGCAATCGTGCTCAGCATTTCGGCGCGCGCGGTCACATCCGCACCAAAGTAATCCTGAAAGCCCTTCGGCGTCTGCGCCTTGGGCCGGGGTTGTTTCTTGATCTTGGCCATTGGGTTGGTCCTGCCAGTCCGTCACATTCCCGCGCCGTTTACCCCGCCAATGTCACAGGAGCAATGCACTGTTGCGATGCCGCCCTAATCCCATCTTCATCTTGGCAAAAAAACTCAAAGCGCAAGGCTTGCAAAGTGGTGCAACTTCGCCTTGATAGAGCCCATGGCAGACAGCACCCATCTTGAAGAACAAATTGCTCACTTGACCCGCACGGTCGAGGAACTCTCAGACATCGTTGCACGCCAGGAAACGGAGCTTGCCCTGGCGCAGCGGCGTCTGGCCATGCTCATGGAGCGGGAAGCTGGACGGGAAATGGATGCTGGCGGGACGGTCCCTCTGGCGGACCAAAAACCACCGCACTGGTGAAAGCGTGGTTCAGGTAAGGTGGATCATGATCCACCTTACGTCACGCGTCCTCCACCTCAATGACGCCACCTAAAGACCGGATCGCACCTTTGATCTGCGGATTGACCGGGAACTCTTCACCTAGGTCCAACTCCACTTCGCCCGGCAGGTCATCCTGCATCAGACAAAAGTAAACCGGTCCACGCCCTGCGCGCACCGCACCGCCTGTGGCATTGGCCAATACGCTGGCGACCGATCCAATAACCTCTGGCCCATCAATGAACACACGCAAACCTGCACCCCCTGCATCGGCCACCACGGCATCCACCGGCGAGACAGAGCGGCCCAGCAGCTTGAGCTGATCAGCTTCCATTGTCGCTTCACATTGCAACACCACCTGACTGCCGATTTCCAGAAACTCCCGCGCAGCCTCCAACGTGTCTGAAAACATTGTGACTTCATACTGCCCCGTCGGATCAGACAATTGCACAAAGGCAAAGCGATTGCCCCGTGCCGACTTCCGCTCCTGCCGTCCGGAAACGGTTCCTGCCATCTTCACAATCGCAGCGCCCTTGCCGGCCCGCGCAATGACATCATCCAAAGTCAGCACCTGCTTGCGCTTGAGTGGCCCCATGTAGTCGTCCAGCGGATGCCCCGACAGATAGAACCCAATGGCCTTGAACTCCTCGGCCAGCCGTTCAGCAGGCAGCCAATCTTCACCGCCCATCAAACGCGGTTCCTGCAAATCGTCGCCCGCATCGCCAAAGAGCGATACTTGATTGGACGACTTTTGCTCATGTATTGCAGCCGAATAAGCCGTCAGCGCATCCAAGCTCATCATCACCCGACGGCGGTTCGCGTCCAGCACGTCAAAGGCCCCGGCGCGCGCCAGCATTTCCAATGGTCGTTTGCCGATGCGTTTGAGGTCGACGCGGCGAGCAAAATCGAAGAGATTCACAAATTCCTTGTCTTCACGCCCTTCGACGATCAGTCTCATCGCTTCTACACCGACATTCTTGAGGGCGCCGAGCGCGTAAACCAGCTTTTGATCCTTCACATCGAAGGTCGCTTGAGAACGGTTCACGCAGGGCGGCGTATATTCAATGCCAAGGCCTTTCTTCACCTCCTGGAAATAGACGCCAAGCTTGTCAGTCAGATGAATATCGCAGTTCATGACACCGGCCATGAACTCCACAGGGTGGTTCGCCTTCAGCCAAGCCGTTTGATAGCTGACCACCGCATAGGCCGCCGCGTGGGATTTGTTGAAGCCATAATTGGCGAATTTCTCAAGCAGGTCAAAGACCTCGCGCGCCTTCTTGGGTTCAACCCCGTTTGCCTTTGCGCCTTCCTCGAACTTTGGGCGCTCCTTGGCCATTTCCTCGGCAATCTTCTTACCCATCGCCCGGCGCAGCAGATCAGCGCCGCCAAGCGAATAGCCTGCCATCACCTGTGCGATCTCCATCACTTGTTCCTGATAAACGATGATGCCTTGGGTTTCTTTCAGGATGTGATCAATGGAAGGGTGGATCGACTCCAACTCTCGCTGTCCGTTCTTCACCTCACAATAGGTTGGAATATTCTCCATCGGCCCGGGACGATAAAGCGCCACCAAGGCCACAATGTCCTCAATGCAGTTCGGTTTCATGCGCTTGAGCGCATCCATCATACCACTGGATTCCACCTGGAACACCGCAGTCGTTTTGGCACTGGAATAGAGTGCATAGGACTTTTCATCATCCAATGGGATCGCCCCGATATCGTATTCGAACCCCTCAACCACATCGTAAAGCTGCGCACCATCCGCTGCGATATTCAGCGGACGACCCGCCTTTTTGATCAGCGCGACAGCGTTCTGAATGACCGTCAGTGTTTTCAGACCCAGAAAGTCGAACTTCACCAACCCGGCCTGTTCCACCCATTTCATATTGAACTGGGTGGCTGGCATATCCGAGCGCGGGTCTTGGTAAAGCGGGACGAGTTCATCCAGCGGACGGTCGCCAATCACAACACCGGCGGCATGGGTCGATGCATTCCGCAACAACCCCTCAACTTGCTGGGCATAAGTCAACAGGCGATCCACGACCTCTTCCGCTTTCGCCTCCTCGCGCAAACGCGGCTCATCAGCCAGCGCCTTTTCAATAGAAACTGGTTTGACCCCCTCAACCGGGATCATTTTTGAGAGACGGTCCACCTGCCCATATGGCATCTGCAAGACCCGGCCCACGTCACGCACCGCAGCCTTGGACAAAAGCGCACCGAAGGTGATGATCTGTCCTACTTTATCGCGCCCATATTTCTCCTGTACGTAGCGGATCACCTCTTCGCGGCGGTCCATACAGAAATCGATATCAAAGTCCGGCATCGAAACACGTTCGGGATTGAGGAAGCGTTCAAAGAGCAGCGAATAGCGGAGCGGATCAAGATCGGTAATGAGCAGCGCATAGGCCACAAGCGAACCCGCACCAGACCCACGGCCCGGACCAACGGGGATACCTTCATCCTTGGCCCACTTGATGAAGTCGGCAACGATCAGAAAGTAACCCGGAAAACCCATCCCTTCGATGATGCCCAATTCAAACTCAAGGCGTTTTTCGTATTCAGCCACGTCGGCTGCATGCGGGATAACCGCCAAACGGTCCTTCAACCCCTGCTCCGCCTGACGGCGCAATTCTGCGACTTCGTCATCAGCAAACTTTGGCAGGATCGGGTCACGCTTGTAAGCCTTGAACGCGCAGCGCTTGGCAATCTCAACCGTGTTCTCAATCGCCTCCGGCAGATCGGCAAAGAGCGTCACCATCTCTTGCGGCGACTTCATATAATGCTGCGGGGACAGCCGACGGCGCGGTTCCTGCTGATCAACATAGGCGCCTTCGGCAATGCAGATCAGCGCGTCATGTGCCTCGTAAAGTTCTGATTTGGGAAAATAGACATCATTGGTCGCGACCAGCGGCAGGCCTTTGGCATATGCCATCTCAACATGCCCACGCTCGGACAGGCGCTCTGCTTCGGGCAAGCCTTCCCCCGGATGGCGTTGCAGCTCGACATAGAGCCGGTCCGGATAAATCGCCGCCAAGCGATCCATGAATGCCTCGGCCTTGGGGCGCTGCCCCTGACGGAGCAAGCGGCCAACAGGGCCATCCGGCCCGCCCGACAGGCAAATCAGGCCATTATGATATGTGGCCAATTCTTCTACCGAAACTTGCGGCAATTGCCCGTCCGCATCCAGATAGGCGCAAGAATTCAGCTTCATCAGGTTCATATACCCCGCCTCAGACTGGGCAAGCAGGACGATGGGTGCGGGCGCTTCAGGGCGCTTGCCGGGTTCCGCGGGCAGATAGGTCACATCGATCTGACAGCCAATGATGGGCTGCACACCAGCCTTGGCGGCCCCTTCCGAAAATTCCAGCGCGCAAAACATGTTGTTGCTGTCAGTCACGGCGACGGCGGGCATCCCCATATCAACGGCCAATCCGGGCAGTTTCTTGACCGGAATAGCGCCTTCCAGAAGCGAATATTCGGTATGGACGCGCAGGTGAATGAATCGGGGATCATTGGTCATAGATGCAAGGTAGCGAAAGCAGGTTGGGCTGCAAGCGGCGTATTTGTTAGTGATTTGACTAACCATCTTGACAAGGGCAAACGCAACATGTCATACTTAGCCACATGACTAACCAACTTGACAGCTTCTTCGGCGCTATGTCCGACCCCACCCGCCGGGCGGTGATCGAACGGCTCGCCTCTGGTCCCGCCAGTGTCAGCGAACTGCACGCCCCGCATCAGATGGCGCTGCCCACTTTCATGCGGCACCTCAAGGTATTGGAGGACACGGGCATCGTCCGGTCCATCAAAAAAGGACGGGTTCGTACCTGCCACATAGAAGCGGCCCCTCTGATCGAAGCGCAAGGCTGGCTCGCCTGGCAGCGCGAGATTTGGGAAAGCCGTCTGGACAGGTTGGATGCGCTTGCGCAGCAAATCGCGAATACAACAGGGGAATAGCCATGCCCCTTGATACCAAGTCATTTGACCTGCACCGCACATTGCCACTTAGCCCTGCAAAACTGTGGGAGCTGATGACCGATGCGCACCACCGCGAAAAATGGGGCGGACCGGATGATCAAACGGTGCTGGTTGTCGATGTCGCGGACGTCCGGGTTGGCGGTGAAGACCGCCACAGGTGCGGGCCAGCCGAAGCGCCCGAATTTGAAGTGACAACACGCTGGTATGATTTGACTGCGCCAGAACGGGCCGTCTTTACAGAAACGCTGATATTTGGGGGCGAGGCTGTTTGCACCAGCCTTGTCACCTATAATCTTGAGGCGGCAGGTAAAGGAACACGGCTTGGCGTCACGGTGGCGGTGTCCTCGTTCAGTGGGCCAGAAACCCTGGGAGAATTCCAAAACGGTTGGGACGGCGGGCTTACCAATCTTGAGAACTACGCCCAAAGCGTTGCACAGCCGACCTGAAGCGTAAGGTGGATTTCAATCCACCTTACATGGCGCAAACTTTGTGCAATTGACCCCATCTTGCGCGCCGCCGCACAACAAACACTTGCCAAACTTCGCCCGCCCCGCTTTGATACACTTCGGAAAGAGGCAGATGTCTACGCCGCATCGACATCTGGCATACCTCTCACACATGGGTAAGGCGGCAGGTTAATATCATGAACGTCACGTTTCTTCTCAATGGGGAAACCGTGCAGGTGGAGGCGGACCCAACGCACACCCTGCTCGATTGGCTGCGCGAGGACACAGCACTTTGCGGAACCAAGGAAGGCTGCAACGAAGGCGATTGCGGCGCTTGTACGGTGGTAGTCACGGACGCCGATGGCGCTAAGGCGCTGAACGCCTGCATCCTGTTTCTGCCACAACTGCACGGCAAGGCAGTGCGCACTGTCGAGGGGATCAGCGGCCCTGATGGCACGCTGCATCCCGTGCAACAGGCAATGATCGACCATCACGGATCACAATGCGGGTTCTGCACGCCGGGGTTTATTGCGTCCATGGCAATCGGCCATCTGCAAGGCCGGACCGACCACGATGATGTGCTGGCAGGCAACCTGTGTCGCTGCACGGGGTATGCGCCCATTGTGCGGGCGGCAGAGGCGGCGGCAACAGCGCCCGTTCCCGCATGGATGACGGATGAAACACCTACGGTTGATCCACAGCCCTATGCACCGGAAACGCTGGATGATCTGGCGGATTGGTATGCCGCCAACCCCAACGCCACCTTGATCGCAGGCGCAACGGACGTGGGGCTTTGGGTCACCAAGCAACTGCGGGATTTGCCACAAGTCGCTTTCCTCAACCGCTGTACGGAATTGCGGGCGATTACCCAGACAGATGACAGCATCCACTTTGGCGCTGCCGTGACGATGACCGAGGTTTTGGCTACCGTGGGTGAGGATCACACATCCTATGCCGAGATGATCCGCCGTTATGGCTCTGAACAGGTGCGCAACGCCGCGACCATTGGCGGCAATATCGCCAATGGCTCCCCTATCGGGGATAACCCACCTGCATTGATCGCCTTAGGTGCTAATCTGCATCTGCGCCATGGCAACAAAACCCGCGAGATGCCGATAGAGGATTTCTTTATCGCCTATGGTAAACAAGATCGTGCGCAGGGAGAGTTGGTGGCGGGGGTCACCCTTCCCAAACAGGCCCCTGCACTGCGCTGCTATAAAATCTCGAAACGGTTTGATCAGGATATTTCCGCCGTTTGCGGATGTTTCAACGTCACAGTGCAAGATGGCGTGGTAACCGCTGCACGTATCGCCTTTGGCGGCATGGCGGGCACGCCGCACCGCGCGCATCAGGTTGAAGCTGCGCTCGTCGGACAGCTCTGGACAGCGGATACAATCACCAAAGCAGCGGCACAGTTCAGTCAAGACTACACCCCGATGTCAGACATGCGCGCCAGCGCCGCCTACCGTTTGGAGATCGCAAAAAACCTGCTGCGTCGCTACTTCGCCGAAATGACAGGGCAGGTCACTTCTGTACTGGAGGTGACGCCATGAGTGTTACCAAACCACTACCCCATGATGCCGCTGCCCTGCACGTAACCGGGGCTGCACGCTATATCGATGATATACCAACGCCCACTGGCACCCTTCATCTGGCCTTTGGAACGGCAGAGATCGCATGTGGAACGATCCGCGCGATGAACCTCGCAGAGGTAAAAGGCGCGCCGGGTGTTGTCGCTGTGCTGACAGCGGATGACCTGCCCTTTGCCAATGATGTCTCCCCTTCGGTCCATGACGAACCTTTTCTGGGCACCGGCACGGTGCACTACCTTGGCCAACCGCTCTTTCTGGTGATCGCCAAGACCCATCTGGCAGCGCGAAAGGCCGCGCGGTTGGCCCAAATCGACTACGATGCAGAGACACCGATACTGACGATTGATGATGCCATCGCAGCAGATAGTCACTTTGAGGATGGGCCGCGTATCTGGACCAAAGGCGACATTGACCAAGCACTATCGACAGCCCCGCATCGCGTGACAGGCACGATTGAGATGGGCGGGCAGGAACATTTCTATCTTGAAGGCCAGGCCGCCCTCGCCCTGCCGCAAGAGGGTGGCGATATGGTGGTCCACAGCTCCACCCAGCACCCTACCGAAATTCAGCACAAGGTCGCCGACGCATTAGGCGTGCCAATGCATGCGGTACGTTGCGAAGTACGGCGGATGGGCGGCGGATTTGGCGGCAAGGAAAGTCAGGGCAATGCACTTGCGGTCGGATGCGCAGTGGCCGCACGTGCAACTGGCCAGCCGTGCAAGATGCGCTATGACCGCGACGATGACATGATGATCACGGGCAAGCGCCATGATTTTCGTATTTCCTATGACGCGGGCTTTGATCGCGAGGGGCGCCTGACCGGCGTTGATTTTACGCAGATGACCCGCTGTGGCTGGGCGCTGGATTTGTCACTGCCCGTTGCCGACCGCGCCATGCTGCATGCCGACAATGCCTATCACCTGCCTGCGGCCCGCATCACCTCGCATCGGTTTCGGACCAATACGCAGTCGGCCACAGCATTTCGCGGCTTTGGTGGCCCTCAAGGTGTTCTGGGGATTGAGCGGGTGATGGATCATATTGCCGCTGAATTGCGTGTTGATCCGGTGCTTATTCGCCAGCGCAACTACTATGACGCCATGGGTGGACAGGGGCGGGGCACACGATTTGGCGGTCAATATTCGCCACAGCCTCAGGCGCAGACCACGCCCTATCATATGCCGATCAAGGATTTCATTCTGCACGAGATGACAGATGCTTTGCTCGCGTCATCCGATTACAACGCTCGTCGCGCGGCGATTGCGGAATGGAACGCAGACCAATCGATCTTGAAGAAAGGGATCGCCTTTAGTCCGGTAAAATTCGGAATTTCTTTTACGCTGACCCACCTCAATCAGGCGGGGGCATTGGTGCATGTGTATCAGGATGGCTCGGTTCATATGAACCATGGCGGGACCGAGATGGGGCAAGGCCTGTTTCAAAAGGTGGCGCAGGTTGCCGCCCATCGGTTTGGGCTTGATGTGGACGCGGTCAAGATCACCGCGACGGACACCGGCAAGGTGCCCAATACATCCGCAACCGCAGCCTCTTCCGGGACCGACCTGAACGGGATGGCTGTGGCGCACGCCTGTGACATTATCCGTGACCGGATCGCTGTATGTCTGGCTGAATTGCACCAGACCCAGGTTGAAAACGTACGTTTCGATGAAGGGCAGGTTTTTGTCGGCGATACTCAGATGAGTTTCGCCAAGGCAGCGCAAACCGCCTACCTTAACCGCGTGAGCCTATCGGCCACTGGGTTCTACAAAACGCCCGATCTGGCATGGGACCGGATCAAAGGCGAAGGGACACCGTTCTTCTATTTTGCCCAAGGGGCCGCAGTAACCGAAGTGGTGATCGACACGCTGACTGGCGAAAACCGCATTCTGCGTACCGATATCCTGCATGACGCAGGGGCCTCTCTGAACCCCGCTCTGGATATTGGCCAGATCGAGGGCGGCTATGTACAAGGCGCGGGTTGGCTCACCACCGAAGAACTGGTCTGGGACGACAAAGGCCGCCTGCGCACCCATGCGCCTGCGACGTATAAAATCCCTGCCTGCTCGGACCGGCCGGATATCTTTCATGTGGCACTTTGGGATCAACCGAACCCAGCACAAACGATCTATCGCTCCAAGGCAGTGGGTGAGCCGCCATTCATGCTGGGCACGTCCGCCTTTCTGGCACTCTCTGATGCGGTCGCGGCCTGCGGGCCGACCTACCCGGACCTGCAAGCCCCCGCGACCGCCGAAGAAGTGCTGCGCGCTGTTGGACGCACGCGCGCATGACGGCGATCCGCATCACTGTGACCAAGACCGCAGGGTCAGTTCCGCGCGAGGCGGGCACGCAGATGCTTGTGTGGGAGGACCGTATCGAAGGCACCATCGGCGGCGGCACCTTGGAGTGGGAAGCAATGGCCGAGGCCCGCCGTATGCTGCAAGACGGACGCAAGACGCACACCGCGCGCATTCCGTTGGGTCCGGCGATGGGCCAATGTTGTGGCGGGTCGGTTAGCCTGCTTTGGGAAGAAGCTGCGACAATGGATGTGTCCTCTGCGCGCCCGCTGTGGATTTACGGGGCGGGGCATGTCGGGCGCGCCTTGGTTAATGTCATGAACCCGCTGCCAGCATTTGACATCACATGGGTCGACACGCACGCAGACCGGTTTCCGCCGGCGGATGTGACCACACTTGTCGCGGCGGACCCCGCGCGCGTTGTCAAACATGCGCCTGATCATGCGGATCATCTGATCCTGACCTACAGCCACGAGATGGATCTCGCCTTGTGCCATGCGCTGCTCAGCCACGATTTCCATAGTATCGGATTGATTGGATCGGCAACAAAATGGGCGCGGTTCAAGACCCGTCTCGCCGCATTGGGGCATGCGCCCGCACAGATTGCACGCATCGCGTGTCCAATCGGTGATCCGACCTTGGGAAAACACCCCGCAGCGATTGCACTTGGCGTTGCAACTGCCATGATAAGCCCCGCACAAAGCCAGACAAAGGACCGCACTGCATGACCGAACCGCTTTTGCGCCTGTCTGGCCTGACCAAGGGGTATCCTGGGGTGGTCGCCAACAAGGATGTCTCGTTCACAATCGGACCGGGCGAGGTACATGCGCTGTTGGGTGAGAATGGGGCGGGAAAATCGACGCTGGTGAAAACCATCTACGGGTTGGTGAAACCGGATGCGGGAACGATGGCTTTGGAAGGACAACCATTCCAACCTGCCGAACCCCGCGCGGCACGGGCAGCGGGTGTCGCGATGGTCTTTCAGCATTTCTCGCTGTTCGATGCGATGAATGTGGCCGAAAACATCGCCCTTGGCATGGAAAACCCACCGCCACAGGCCGAGATTGCCGCACGGGTGCGCAGCGTATCGGATCAATACGGGCTGCCGCTGGACCCTGACCGGATTGTGGGCGAGCTTTCGGCAGGTGAACGCCAGCGGGTCGAGATCATTCGCTGTCTTTTGCAAGACCCCAAGCTGTTGATCATGGATGAGCCCACGTCGGTGTTAACCCCGCAAGAGGTTGAGATCCTCTTCAAGACGCTGCGCCAGTTAAGCGCGGAGGGAACCGCGATCCTCTATATTTCACATAAGCTCGAAGAAATCCGCACGCTTTGCGACAATGCCACCGTGCTGCGTTTGGGGCAGGTTGTGGGTGAATGCGATCCGCGCCAGACCTCTGCCCGCGACATGGCGGAACTGATGGTTGGCGCGACACTACATGTCCCTGAAAAAGCTGAAAAGCCTAGCGGCAATACCGTGCTGGCATTGGCGGGGCTCAGCGCGAAAGCACCACATCAATTTGGCACCGCATTGCGCGAAATCAACCTGGAGGTCCGCAAGGGTGAGGTGCTGGGCATTGGTGGTGTGGCGGGTAATGGGCAAGACGAGTTGGTCGCGGCCCTGTCGGGCGAGATGAAATCGGCCAAGGGGATGATCCGTTATAAAGGCGATGATGTGGGGCAGATGCCCCCGAATGCGCGGCGCAAGATCGGCTTGCTTGCCGCACCCGAAGAACGCATGGGTCATGCGGCCGCCCCGGATATGAGCCTGACCGAAAATGCGATCCTGACGGCGATGACCCGACAAAATCTGACCAGTAAGGGCTTTCTACACTGGGGCAAAGCGCGCAGTTTCGCCGATGAGGTGATTGCCGCCTTTGATGTGCGCACGCCGGGGCCGGAAAACGCGGCACGGTCGTTGTCGGGTGGCAACCTCCAGAAATTCGTGATTGGGCGCGAGATCATGCAATCGCCTGAGGTTTTGGTCGTGAACCAACCGACCTGGGGCGTTGATGCCTCTGCCGCTGCGGCGATCCGGCAGGCCCTGCTGGATTTGGCGGAGAAGGGTGCTGCCGTGATCGTGATCAGTCAGGACTTGGATGAGTTGATGGAAATCTCTGATCGATTTGCGGCACTGAATGAGGGACGGCTCTCCGCTCCGCGCCCGGCGCAAGGGCTAACGGTGGAGGAGATCGGTCTGATGCTGGGTGGCGCACATGATATGGAGATGGCGCATGTTGATGCGTAAGAATGCCGTCGCAATTTCCGCTTGGACCAATGGCGCAAAAATGACGACCGAAAGTTTGATTGGACGAAGAAAGTCAGGTGGCTGCGCATGATCATGCTGGAAAAGCGCCCGCAGCCCTCGCGTGGTTGGACTTTTGCGACCCCGGTTGTCGCTGTCGTTTTGACAATGTTCTTTGGCGGGCTGTTGTTTGCGGCCCTTGGCCAAGATCCGCTGGTGACGATCCGCACGATCTTTCTTGATCCGTTGTTTTCAGAATTTGCTTGGTTCTATCGTCCGCAGTTGCTGATTAAAGGCGCGCCACTGGTGTTGATTGCCATTGGTCTGTCGTTTGGGTTCAGGGCAGGTATCTGGAATATCGGGGCCGAGGGCCAATACATCGTTGGCGCGATTTGTGGCGCCGCGGTGGGCCTGGCGTTCTATCCGATAGAAAGCTTTGTCATTTTTCCGCTGATGATTATCGCCGGTGCGATTGGCGGTCTGCTATGGGCGATGATCCCCGGCATCCTCCGGGTACGCTTTGGCACCAACGAAATCCTTGTCTCGCTGATGCTGGTTTATGTGGCCGAACAATTGCTGGCCTCAATGGCGCTGGGCGCTTTGCGTAACCCTGACGGCATGGGATTTCCGGGCAGTCGTAATCTGTCGCAATATGACAGTGCGGCAAACCTTGAAATCATTGCAGGCAGCGGGATGCATTGGGGGGTTCTCACGGCCTTTCTTGCGGTGATATTGGCTTATGTCGCCCTATCGCGACATATCTTTGGGTTTAATGTGCGGCTGTCAGGGCAAAGCCCGCGGGCAGCACGGTTCGCCGGGGTGAACCCCGGTATGCTAATCCTGAGCTGTATGGGCATTTCGGGGGCGCTGGCCGGGCTTGCCGGGCTATTTGAAGTGGCCGGACCTGCGGGACAGATCAGCATCGACTTTAACGTAGGCTACGGCTTTACCGCGATCATCGTGGCATTCCTTGGACGGTTGCACCCGGTTGGCATCTTACTTGCAGGCGGGCTGATGGCGCTGACCTATATCGGCGGCGAGATCGCGCAATCCAATCTGGGCCTGCCCATTGCGGCAATCCAGATCTTGCAGGGGATGCTCTTGTTTTTCCTTCTGGCCGTGGATGTGCTGACGAATTATCGCGTAATCTGGGGGCGGCAAGTGGCATGAACAGCGAAGATATGATCAACGGCATCTTTCGCCCTCTCGTGGGATTCTTTCTGGGTACGGCGCTTGCTTACACCTTCCAACTTGCTCAAAGCGCCGGCTGGATGTTTGCCGTCGGCTGGGCCGTCTTTCTTATGCTACTCTTTAGTCTTGTCCTTGTTCTGGACAGATTTTTGGACTGGGGCTTCGGCAGGCTCACGGGCTTTGGCCTCAAGAAACCCATGCAACCGGCAAAGGCCGAAACGCCGCACTGGTTTGTACGCTTTGGATGGGTCTTTGGCGTGATCATTGGCTTTAGCGCGGTGTTGCTTTTTCCCGAGGAGATCCTTGGATGGCTATAATCTCCCTCGGCATCGGAGGGCACTGATGGACCTCTCCTCGATCAATCCCGTTTTGTTGCTCGCATCCCTCATGGTTGCGGCGACCCCCATTCTACTTGCGGCTATTGGCGAGTTGGTGGTGGAGCGTGCAGGTGTCCTCAATCTTGGCGTCGAAGGGATGATGATCACCGGGGCGGTTTGCGGGTTCGTCGTGGCGGTTGGTACCAACTCACCTTGGCTTGGGTTCCTTGGCGCCGCCATTGGCGGTGCGCTCTTGTCTGTGATCTTTGGCTTTCTGACGCAGTTGTTGTTGTCTAACCAAGTGGCCACAGGATTGGCGCTGACACTCTTTGGCCTTGGGCTATCTGCCTTGATGGGGCAAGGCTATATCGGGATCAAAGCGCCGGAGTTTCCCGATTGGCATATTCCGTTGCTCGGCGATATTCCGGTGATCGGGCCAATCGTCTTCCAACATGATCCGATGGTCTATGTTGGTCTTGTGATTGTCGCAGGCGTCTGGGCCTTTCTAAAGTACTCTCGCGCCGGTTTGATCCTGCGGGCCGTCGGCGAAAACCATGAAGCCGCCCATGCATTGGGCTACCATGTGGTCCGTGTGCGCATGCTGGCGATCATGTTTGGCGGGGCCTGTGCGGGGCTGGGTGGCGCCTACCTGAGCCTGGTGCGTGTGCCGCAATGGACCGAAGGGATGACTGCTGGTGCAGGCTGGATCGCACTTGCCATCGTTGTCTTTGCCAGCTGGCGACCGGGCCGCCTTTTGCTGGGTGCCTATTTGTTCGGCGGCGTGACTGTTTTGCAGTTGAACCTGCAAGCAGCCGGTGCAGCCATTGGGGTCGAATATCTTTCTATGGCGCCCTATCTGGCCACCATCGCTGTTCTGGTTATTATGCGTGCCGGACGTGCGCCCGGATCATTGGGCCAATCATTCCATGCCTCACGTTGAGGCGACACTAAGACTACCAAGGGGAAACACATGACAATGAAAACACTTCTGGCTGGGGCGACGCTCGCTCTTGGCCTTGCAACAGGGGCTGCGGCCGATGGGCATGAGCCGACAACAGTTGGTTTCGTCTACGTCGGGCCAATCGGTGATGGCGGCTGGACTTATGAGCACGACAAGGGCCGCTTGGCCGTGGAAGAGGCTTTTGGCGATCAGGTTGAAACTGTTTACGTCGAAAGCGTGCCAGAAGGCCCGGACGCGGAGCGGGTGATGACACAGATGGCGCTGCAAGGTGCTGACCTGATTTTCACAACCTCTTTCGGTTACATGGACCAGACCATAGCGGTGGCTGAAAAGTTCCCCGATGTGAAGTTTGAGCACGCCACGGGCTATAAGCGCGCCGACAACGTATCCACCTACTCCGCCCGGTTCTACGAAGGTCGCGCGGTTCAAGGCCACATTGCGGGCCAGATGACCGAAAGCAATGTGATCGGCTATATCGCATCCTTCCCGATCCCAGAGGTTATTCGCGGCATCAACTCTGCCTATTTGCACGCAGCCGAAGTGAACCCTGACGTCGAATTCAAAATCATCTGGGTCTACACGTGGTTTGATCCCGCAAAAGAAGCTGAGGCTGCCAATGTGCTGATCGAACAGGGTGCCGATGTCATCTTGCAGCACACAGATTCCACCGCACCGCAAGCGGCAGCGCAGGCAGCTGGCAATGTTGTGACATTCGGTCAGGCCTCTGACATGGCTGAATTTGCACCCTTCCCGCGCGTATCATCCATCATCGACGACTGGGCACCTTACTACATCGCCCGCACACAAGCGGTGATCGATGGCACATGGGAAAGTACCGACACATGGGACGGCATCGGGCCGGGCATGGTTGGCATTGGTGAGATTACTGATGCCGTGCCGGCCGAGATCAAAGCCTCTGCCGAAGCCTTGGTCGAGAGTCTGCGGACAGGCGAGTACCACGCCTTTACTGGCCCAATCAACAAGCAAGACGGATCAGCCTGGCTGGCCGATGGTGAAATCGCAGATGATGGCACGCTGGCTGGTATGGATTTCTACGTTGAAGGCATCACTGGAGAGATCCCGCAATAAACACACCAGCATTGGTGAAACCCTGAAAGCCCCGCATCAAGCGGGGCTTTTTCTTGTCATAACTGTGTCAAAAAAACTTCTATCTCGCTCGAATCATTCACTTTTGTACAGTGTGACGATCAAAATTGTTGCGCCCACGGCGTCTCACTTGCAATCAGTGAGGGCAGAGCGCAATTGGTAACCACCTGTAGTGGAAGACAGCAGAAAGAGAAGGTAGTCGGCGGCGACCGCGCATCACCGCAGTTGTATTTAGTTGGTTTTGTCGTGCCTATCAGCACGCGAGCCAGAGTTAGGAAGTTGTATGATAATGAATTGGTATTCTGCCCCATGGCAGAACTTTTATTGCGTGACACAAAAAATTGCCGTGTCAGTCTTATGTCTATCCGTCGCCATGACACAGGTTCATGCGCAAGAAACGCAAGCAGCGGCGGCAGATGCCGCAACCACAAACGGCGATGCAGGCGGTGGCGCGCGTATCAATTTATCGGGTAAATTGCGCATGCTGAGCCAACGGATCGTCGCATCCGCATGTTATCTGCAAGCCGGTGTCAGCAGCGACGACAGTGGTGCGATGCTGGTTGCCGCACAAGAAGAATTCGCGCTGATTACAGACGCCTTGCAGAATGGGAATGACGATCTGGGCGTGTTCGGAGAAGAGACACGGCGCAAAACGCTGATAGGGATTGAACTGTTACGCGATCTTTGGGTCCCCGTCAGCGCGGGCGCGGACGAGATCGCCGCAGGAAACGGATCACAAGAGACAGTGCAACAAATCGCAACCGACTCAGCGCCTTTGTTGGAAATGGCTCAGAAACTTGTACCAGAAATATCGCAGCAATATTCCAACCCCGGCGAGCTTCTTTTGCGGGACACGCTGGTCATTGATATCGCGGGCCGCCAGCGCATGTTAGCGCAACGCGTATCCAAGAATGTTTGCCTCTTTTCGGTTGGTTTGGGGTCCGATGCAGTTCTGGCAGAACTCCAAAGCGCGGCAGATATGTTTGATGCTTCATTGCGCGCATTGCGCAACGGCATGCCAGACGCCGGTGTTCAAGGCCCACCAACCCCCGAGATTGCGGCAGGTCTTGACGGTGTCATCACCGATTGGGGCGTCGCCGAACCACTGATCGCAACTGTCCTTTCCGGCGAACAGATCAATGCGGACGATCTGGCTACCATGTTTTCGACGGCGAACCGTCTGACCGGGGGTATGAATACAGCGGTTGGCCTTTACGCTGAGGCGTCCAAGCTGGGCGGCTAGCGCAGCACGGCGGATGCTGAACAAGATCGGCAAGGTGGTCATCGCAAAAGGTACCGCCTTGCCAAAACCTTAGCCCGGCTCATGCACCTTACTCTGCCTAAACAAGCATCAGAGTGCACAAATTGTTGACGCGCGGAAAGAAATTGTTTCGTATGTAAAATACTTCGAAGCACAGGTGGACCGCGGCCATGTCTGAAACGACCATCAAGAACATGGAAGAGTTTTCTGCCGTCAGCGGTATTTCAAGACCCACAGTGTCCAAATACTTCCATGACCCCGACAGCGTGCGCCAATCGACGCGGCAACGCATTGAGACAGCGCTGGAAAAATACGACTACCGCCCCAACATCTTTGCGATGAACCAGAACCGCAAGCTGACGAAGAATGTTGGCATAGTGGTGCCTTTGCTGGCCGATCCCTATTTCGCTGAAATTGCGCGTAATCTGGAACAGCGGTGCATCGATGCAGGCTATCGGCCCACATTGTTCAGCGCCCATGGCGACCCGAATTTGGAAATCGAGGTTCTGGAGAATTTACGCGCCCTCAAGCCAGCGGGCGTTTTGATGGCCCCTTTGGGCCGCGCATCGCATCGTGCCGCGTTAGAGAAGTTTTGCGATGATGTCCCGACCTTGATTTTCGACAGCAGCGTGGATGAGCTTGGCCTGGCATTTGTCGGGTCAGACAATTTCCAGTTCACATCGCATATTTCCGACTACCTCTGTCGAACCGGTGAACCACCCTGCTTTTTTGAGATGAAGACACCTGCAAACCCGAATGCACATCGGCGACGGCAGAGCTATCTCAACGCGATGGAGGCATTCGGACATGAGCCACAGGTGATCTCTATCGATGGCGAGGGTTGGGCTTTTGAGGAAATCGGGCGGCTTGGTGGTCACGAGGCGCTCTCGAACAAGCAGTTTTCAACCAATACGATCCTATGCAGCAATGACCGTTTGGCGATTGGATTGCTGACGGCCTGTTACGAACAGGGCATCAAAGTAGGCCGTGGCGCGGACTGTGCGATTCGCGTTGCTGGGCAAGACGGACACCCCCATTCGCGCTATACCTGTCCGCCACTGACAACGATATCGCATGATTATGACGCGGTTTCCAAACATGCAGCCGACAGTTTGCTGGCCGCGATTGATGGTCATGTAGAGCCTTGGAAAAGCACGAGAATAGAAGGCAAGCTTATCCTGAGGCATTCTGCCTGACGCGGTTTTCTTTACGCGCGTAAATTTTATGTTGACCTTGCGTTGCTCTTTCCACTAGCGTTAACAAACCACATCCAACCAGGGAGGATACCGGATGTCTTTGAAGAGCACACTTCGTGCCGCAACCGCGCTCGCGTTAATTACATCGAGCAGCGCTTTTGCAGAAGGCCACAGCGCTACAATCACCATCGCGACAGTGAACAACGGCGACATGATTCGTATGCAAGGCTATACAGACCAGTTTACCGAAGAGACCGGGATCGCCGTCGAATGGGTTACACTGGAAGAAAACGTACTACGTCAGCGTGTCACAACGGACATCACCACCAACGGTGGTCAGTTCGACATCATGACAATCGGCATGTACGAAACACCGATTTGGGGTGCCAACGGCTGGCTCGTTGCACTTGATGACTTGTCAGAAGAGTATGATGTCGGTGATATCCTGCCCGCGATGGCAGGTGGTTTGTCCCATGAGGGCACACTTTATGCGGCACCTTTCTATGGCGAAAGCTCCATGGTGATGTACCGCACAGACCTGATGGAAGCTGCTGGCCTTGAAATGCCAGACGCACCGACATGGGACTTCATCGCCGAAGCAGCTGCTGCGATGACCGACCGCGACAACGACATCAACGGGATTTGCCTGCGTGGTAAGGCCGGTTGGGGTGAAGGCGGCGCATTCATCACTGCGATGTCCAACTCATTCGGTGCACGCTGGTTCGACATGGACTGGAACGCACAGTTCGATACAGAAGAATGGGCGAATACGCTGAACTTCTACAAGGACATGATGGATGCATCCGGTCCTACAGGTTATGCCACAAACGGCTTTAACGAAAACCTGTCGTTGTTCAACCAAGGCAAGTGCGGCATGTGGATTGATGCCACAGTGGCTGCTTCTTTCGTGACAGGCGACGATTCAACTGTCGCAGACAGCGTCAGCTTCGCTTTGGCACCAGACAATGGTTTGGGCAAGCGCTCTAACTGGCTCTGGGCATGGGCGCTGGCAATTCCTGCCGGTACACAGCAAGAAGCAGAAGCCAAGCAGTTCATCGAGTGGGCAACGTCCACTGGCTATATCGAACTGGTTGCTGAAAACGAAGGTTGGGCAAATGTACCACCGGGCGCGCGTACATCGCTGTATGAGAACCCTGCGTACCAAGAAGTGCCTTTCGCCCAGATGACACTGGACTCGATCCTGTCGGCTGATCCAACTGACTCGACTGTCGAAGAGTCCCCATACGTTGGTGTTCAATTCGCTGCGATCCCAGAGTTTGCGGGTATCGCAACAGAAGTTAGCCAGGAATTCTCAGCCGCTTACGCTGGTCAGCAGACCGTCGAAGAAGCACTTGAGAAAGCACAGGCGATCACAAACGAAGCTATGGAAGCTGCTGGCTACCGCTAAGCGTTTCTCCCGTATCGTGGGGCGGCGCCCCGGCACCGCCCCACGATCATCTACCCAGACCTCTCTTATTTTCGATCCGTAACGTAATCAGACGGCTTGTCCGTCCACGCTCGAGGTGTATCTAATGGCCACCAAAGCTTCCCGATCCGCTGCCCGTATCATGATGGCGCCCGCCGTGATCCTGCTCTTGGGCTGGATGCTGGTCCCCCTAATTATGACACTATGGTTCTCTTTCCGGAACTATCTACCACTGCGTGGTGGTGATCTGGGCTGGGCCGGGTTTGATAACTACACCCGCTTTGTGACGTCCAGTGCGTTCTGGCCGTCCGTACAAACGACCTTGGTTATCGTGCTTGGTGTTCTTGCGATTACAGTGATCTTTGGCATTTTGTTGGCACTGTTGCTTGACCAACCAATGTGGGGTCAAGGTGTCGTCAGAATTCTTGTGATTGCACCCTTCTTTGTCATGCCAACCGTATCCGCGTTGGTGTGGAAGAACATGTTCATGGATCCCGTCAATGGTGTGTTTTCGCATGTTTGGCGGTTCTTTGGCGCCGAACCTGTCAGTTGGTTGTCGGATGCATCACTGCCGTCAATCATCATGATCGTCAGCTGGCAATGGTTGCCTTTCGCAACGCTCATCCTGTTGACCGCAGTGCAGTCATTGGACAGCGAACAGCTAGAAGCGGCCGAAATGGACGGAGCACCGCATCTCAAACGCTTCTGGTTCATTGTCCTGCCACACCTTAGCCGCGCGATCACGATCGTGATCCTGATCCAAACGATCTTCCTCCTTGCGATCTTTGCAGAGATTTTCGTCACCACAGGTGGTGCCTTTGGAACGCGGACATTGTCCTATCTCATTTTCCAGCGCGTGCTGGAAAGCCAAAACGTTGGTCTTGGTTCCGCCGGTGGCGTTTACGCCATCATCCTTGCAAACATCATCGCGATCTTCCTGATGCGGATCGTTGGTAAGAACTTGGATTAATATCATGGCACGTTCTGTTACAAACAACCGCAAGATCATCAACACAACCTTCGCTTGGGCGATTGGCCTGCTGATTTTCTTTCCAATCCTTTGGACGATCCTGACAAGTTTCAAATCTGAGGCACAAGCCATTGCTGCGCCGCCGATCTTTATTGGCTTTGATTGGACTTTGGAAAACTATCGGGTCGTGCTTGAGCGTTCTGACTACGGCCGCTTTTTGTGGAATTCTATCATCATCGCAGGATTATCTACGGTTCTTGGCTGTATGATTGCCATCCCTGCGGCATGGTCGATGGCCTTTGTACCATCCAGACGCACCAAAGATATCCTGCTCTGGATGCTCTCGACCAAGATGCTTCCAGCGGTGGGCGTACTTTACCCGATCTACCTGCTTTTCATCAAAATGGGGCTGTTGGATAGCAGGGCTGGTCTTGTTGTCGTGTTGATGTTGATCAACCTGCCGATCATTGTCTGGATGCTCTATACTTACTTTAAGGAAATCCCCGGAGAGATCCTTGAGGCTGCCCGTATGGACGGTGCAACATTGCGGCAGGAGCTGATCTATGTGCTGACACCAATGGCTATTCCGGGCATTGCGTCAACACTTCTACTCAACTTCATTCTTGCTTGGAACGAAGCCTTCTGGACACTCAATCTCACAGCCGTCAATGCAGCACCGCTGACGGCATTCATTGCAAGCTACTCCAGCCCTGAGGGATTGTTCTTTGCTAAGCTAAGTGCTGCTTCGACAATGGCCATCGCGCCAATTCTCATCCTTGGCTGGTTTAGCCAGAAACAACTTGTGCGCGGCCTGACCTTTGGCGCCGTGAAGTAAGGAAGTCGACACATGGGACAAATACAACTCAAACAAATCACAAAAAGCTTCGGCGATGTACAGGTGATACCACCGCTTGATTTGACCATCGAAGATGGGGAATTCACGGTTTTCGTCGGCCCGTCGGGCTGTGGTAAATCCACGCTCCTGCGCTTGATCGCCGGGTTGGAAGATATCACAAGCGGCCATATCGAAATCGATGGCACAGACGCCACCGACCTTGTACCTGCCAAGCGCGGTCTTGCGATGGTGTTCCAGTCCTATGCGCTTTATCCGCATATGTCGGTACGCAAGAACATCGCCTTTCCCCTGCGGATGGCCAAGATGGACACAGCCGAGATCGACAAAAGGGTCGAAGGGGCTGCCAGTGTTCTGAACCTGACCGATTATCTGGATCGTCGCCCCGGTCAGTTGTCCGGTGGTCAACGTCAGCGCGTGGCGATCGGGCGCGCGATTGTACGTGAACCCTCTGCGTTCCTCTTTGACGAACCGCTTTCCAACCTTGATGCCGCACTGCGTGTGGGCATGCGCATGGAAATCTCGGAATTGCACGAAAAGCTTGCCACGACGATGATTTATGTCACGCACGACCAAGTTGAAGCGATGACGATGGCCGATAAAATTGTTGTACTGCAGGCCGGTGTGATCGAGCAGGTTGGCTCACCACTTGAGCTCTATCGCAAACCGCGTAACACCTTTGTAGCAGGCTTCATCGGCTCACCAAAGATGAACCTGATCACAGGGGCCGAAGCTGAAAAGCACAGTGCAGCAACCATCGGTGTTCGGCCCGAACACATCGACGTCGTTGAAAGTGACGGTCAGTGGCAGGGCACGGTCGGTGTGGCCGAGCACCTTGGCTCTGACACGTTTTTCCATATCAACAACACTGGATTAGCCGAAACGCTGACGGTTCGCGCGATTGGCGATGTGAACCTGAAACATGGCGATACAATCCATCTGACGCCACGCACAGATGAAATGCATCGGTTCGACCCGGACGGTTTGCGCATCGCATGAACCGGCTAGTCGGCAAAGCCGCACTGATTACAGGGGCCGCCCGCGGGATCGGGCTGGCCTTTGCCAAGGCCTATGTGGCCGAGGGTGCACAGGTGGCGCTGGCCGACGTTGATTTTGCAGCGGCACAAGCCGCCGCCGCAGACATCGGTGATAGGGCAATGGCCGTTAAGATGGACGTGACTGATCAAACCAGTATTGATGTCGGTATCGCCGCAACGGTGGCAGCATTCGGTCAGATCGATATTCTGGTCAACAACGCTGCGATCTTTACCGCCGCACCGATTATCGAGATCACACAGGAAGATTACAAACGTGTCTTTGATATCAACGTATCGGGAACGCTCTTTACAATGCAGGCCGCAGCCAAACACATGATCACACGGGGCAAGGGCGGCAAGATCATCAATATGGCCTCTCAGGCAGGACGACGTGGTGAAAGCCTTGTAGGGGTGTACTGCGCCAGCAAGGCGGCAGTGATCAGCCTGACGCAATCGGCGGGACTGAACCTGATTGAACATGGGATCAACGTGAACGCCATCGCACCAGGTGTCGTTGATGGCGCGCATTGGGATGGCGTTGATGCATTCTTTGCGAAATATGAAAACAAAGCACCCGGCCAGAAAAAGGCCGAAGTGGGGGCCGCTGTCCCCTTTGGACGGATGGGCAAGGCAGAGGATCTGACTGGCATGGCCGTTTTCCTCGCCTCGCCTGAGGCAGATTATATCGTTGCACAAACATACAATGTGGACGGTGGCAATTGGATGAACTGATGAAAGACAACGTACGGCAGGAGGGCCCCATGACACTCAGTAACACGGGTCTTCAGAACTTGCCGGCATCTGTTATAGTGCCGCAGTATGACCGGGACGTGTTGACCCCTGGCATTGTCCATATCGGGTTGGGCAATTTTCACCGTGCGCATCAGGCATGGTATCTGCATCGCCTGATGCAACAGGGCCTCGCGCATGACTGGGCTATCGTTGGTGCAGGCGTGCGCCCCGGCGACGCCCAGCAGCGCGACCGGCTGGCCGCCCAAGACTATCTGACCACCTTGATTGAATTGAAACCATCGGACACCACAGCCGAAGTGATCGGTTCCATGATCGGTTTTGCCCTGGTCGCCCCCGATAATGCCGCATTGACTGCGCAGATGGCTGATCCCGTCATCCGGATCGTATCGCTGACCGTGACAGAAGGTGGCTATTTCATTGATCCCGCGACCAAGGGGTTTGACGCACAACATGCGGATATCCAGCATGATGCCGCACACCCCGATACACCATGCACGGCCTTTGGCGCGATTATCGCTGCTTTGAAACAGCGGCGCAGCGCAGGGACAGGACCATTCACCTGCATGAGCTGCGACAACCTGCAAGGCAATGGTGCAATACTACGGCAAACTGTGGTGTCGCTGGCCCGCTTGTCAGACCCTGATCTGGCCGATTGGATCGATACCAACTGCACGTTTCCCAATTCCATGGTCGATTGCATTGTTCCCGCCACCGGACCGAGTGAAATGGAATTGGTGCATAGTCTGGGAATTGATGATGCATCGCCCGTGACACATGAAAACTATCGCCAATGGGTAATCGAAGACAGCTTTTGCGCTGGCAGACCCGATTGGGACAAGGTTGGGGCGACATTTACGGATGACGTGCACGACTTTGAAGCGATGAAAATTCGTGTCTTGAACGGTGGCCACCAGATCGTTGCAAATGCGGGTGAACTGTTGTCAATCGAAACGATTGCCGAATGTATAGCGCACCCAAAAATCGCTGCCTTCTTCCAAAAGACCGCACAAGAGGAAATCCTACCGCATCTGATGGCGGTTCCAGGCATGGAACCAACAGCCTATGTGGACCTGATCAAAGAGCGTTTCGCCAATCCACGCATTGTCGACACAACCCGGCGTGTGGCCTTTGACGGCTCTTCGCGTCATCCCGGCTTTGTGATCCCCTCGATTAAAGATGGATTGGCCGGGAATACCCCTATCGCGGGGCTGGCCTTGGTCGAGGCGGTTTGGGCGCGCATGTGCGCCGGAACACGCGAAGACGGCAGCGAGATCGCGGCGAACGACCCATTCTGGGATGATTTGAAAGCAACCGCGCTGAAAGCAAAATCATCGGCGCAGATCTGGCTGTCGCAGGAACAGTATTACGGCGATCTGGCACAGAACGCGCTTTTTGCAGAACGCTTTGATCACTGGCTACAATTGATATGGCGCGACGGGGTCGAAGCAGCCATGGCAGAGTATCTTCAGACCCCCTAAACTGGCGCTGCACTGGCGGATATTTTCCGCCGGGCAGGACCAGTTACAAAACTTTTACTTGAATTATGAGGGCTTAGGCCCCACATGCATCTTGCAGACGTTACACAACTCGACCACTGTTTTCCCTTTCGGCTACAGTCTCTCGATCTTGACACTGACTCGGCCAAGCTGTCGCAATCTCGCGGACAGCATTGATACTAAAGGAAAAACACGATGGCTACTGGCACCGTGAAATGGTTCAACACAACAAAAGGCTTCGGCTTTATCGCACCCGATGGCGGCTCTAAGGATGTTTTCGTTCACATCTCCGCTGTTGAGCGTTCTGGCCTGACAGGCCTGCAGGACGACCAAAAAGTTACTTTTGACGTCGAAGCTGGCCGTGATGGCCGCGAATCTGCGGTAAACCTCGCGCTCGCGTAAGCGATTGTTTGAGCATTCGTAGCGCGCGGGTTTCGCGCGCTACACACCATTGTTCACGAATAGTGATCAATCAAACCCTCATATCCTTGAAATTTGACCCAGATTGTGGCAGAATGTCGCGGCAACGTTGACTAATCGACCACTGTTTCCCAACCGGCCCAGTCTTTCGATCACGTTTGACCGCGCCGCGCCGCTGCATTCCCGCGAGCGGGTAATATAAGGAAACAAGGACATGGCTTCAGGCACTGTCAAATGGTTCAACACCACCAAAGGCTTTGGCTTTATCGCACCCGACGGCGGTACCAAGGACGTTTTCGTTCACATCTCAGCCGTTGAGCGGTCTGGTCTGACCGGGCTCAAGGATGACCAGAAGGTCAACTTTGATATCGAAGCTGGGCGTGATGGGCGTGAAAGCGCCGTGAACCTGACACTCGCCGATTAAGGCAAATTTGTTGTTTAGCGCATTTATGGAAATGGGCGCCTGCATCAGGCGCCCATTTTCTTAATCCAGAACGAAAGTGACTTTCATCACGACACGGTATTCATCAATCTTACCGTCTTTCACAGTGACTTTCTGATCAGCAACCCAAGCACCCGTAATTCCCTTGAGGGTTTTAGAAGCCCGCTTAATTCCATTCTCGACGGCATCATCAAATGACTTTGATGAGGACGAAATGATCTCTGTCACCTTTGCAACTGACATGGTCTTCTCCCTATTTTTGGTCGTTGGTGTCACAGCCTAGCGTTATGCCCCGGCCCAGTCCACATCATCAGCTTTTTCAACCCGCAGCCGACCGTCCGGGAAGGGTTTCATCAGTTCTTTGACCGGGTCGTCGTCATCATTAAACCACTGCATAAGCTGGTTTTCCGTCAGGATGACCCCCATGCGATGATGAATGTCGCGAACATCCGCCGATGGCGCGCAGGTTATCGTTGCCACCTGAGGCACTTGTACGCCGCCCGGCCCGTGCCACACGTCATAGATCGCGGCGAAATATAGCAATGCGCCATCCTTGCGGGTGATCCGCCACGGCTGTTTGCGCCGCACCGCACCGGTCCATTCATACCAGCCACTTGCCGGCACGATCGCGCGTTTCACGTCTGCAAAGGCGGATTTATCGAACACAGTCTCAGAACGCGCATTGATGATGGTTTCCATCACCGGGCGCCCGCGGGCATTCATGCGCCCAACAGGGATCATACCCCAGCGCATATGCTGCACACCCATTGAAGTCAGTGCGATCACCTCTTGGCCCGGCGCGATATTCAGGCGTGGCGGATCATCCATGCCACCGATACTTTCGATCAAGAAGAACCGCCCAGGCATCGCCTATTGAGCCGCTGTCACAAGATCGCGCACAGTCGGCCCGATCGCCGCAACAATGACCGAAACCCCTTCGGCATTGGGGTGAATGCCATCGGCCTGCATGAATTCTGACATGCCATCCTGCATACCAGCTGCCGCGCGCAGGCCTGCAGCAAAGTCAGCGTAAAGCGGAATGTCATATTTCACTGCAAGATCGGCATACATGCCTTCGAATTCTTGCTTGTAATCCAGCCCATAATTGGCGCCCACCGATAGACCAACCAAGAGCATCTCCACCCCTGCCTCTTGTCCTGCCGCCAAAATGCCGTCCAGATTGGCACGGCTGACCGCGGGATCAATCCCGCGCAAATAATCATTGCCACCCAAGGTCACGATCATTGCGTCCACATCCGGTGTCAATGTCCACGCCACACGACTAAGCCCGCCTGCAGTCGTATCACCCGATACGCCCGCGTTCATCACCGTCACATCCACGCCTTGCGCGGCCAGCCAGCTTTCCAACTGGGGTACAAAACCATCGCCCTGCGTTAGACCATACCCTGCCGTCAGGCTGTCACCCAAGGCGGCAACTGTCACGGTTTCGGCCTGCACCAAAGTCGCTGTCAGCAAAACTGCGGCACCCAACTTGGCAGCGCGCCAAACGGCACCATATGCAACGTAAGACCCCTGCACAAAGGCCGCCAAGATGACAGAACCTGTTTTATCCATCGCCAATGCAAACCTGTCGCTCGACGGCAACGCGGGACAGGTCGATATACTGCATGACATTTCGCTTGAGGTCACCGCCGGGGAAACGCTGGGGCTGGTCGGGCCGAGTGGGTCTGGCAAATCATCGCTCCTGATGCTCATGGGCGGGCTGGAACAGGCAACATCGGGTCAGATCACGGCATTGGGCCAGGATCTGACGGCGATGGACGAAGACCAGCTTGCCCTCTTTCGTAGGGACAATATGGGGGTGGTGTTCCAATCTTTCCACCTGATCCCGACGATGACAGCACTTGAAAACGTCGCAACCCCATTGGAATTGGCCGGTGCGAAGGATGCATTCGACCGCGCCAAGGCCGAGCTGGAAGCGGTGGGCCTTGGCAACCGCGTCGATCATTACCCCAACCAAATGTCTGGTGGCGAACAGCAACGCGTCGCCCTTGCCCGCGCATCGGCCCCGCGCCCGCGCATCCTGCTGGCCGATGAGCCAACAGGCAATCTGGATGAAACCAACGGGCAGGCGATTATTGATGTGCTTTTTGGTCTGCGCGACCGGCATGGGGCCACGTTGATCATGGTCACCCATGCGAACGAATTGGCAAACCGCTGCGACCGGGTCGTGCGTCTGCGCGACGGGCGTATTGATGCACCTGTTGCAAAGGCTGCGGAATGAGCCTCGCCATCTCAGCCCGGCTGGCTGCGCGTGAATTGCGCGGCGGCTTGCGCGGGTTTCGCGTCTTTCTGGCCTGTCTGGCGCTGGGTGTGGCAGCCATTGCCGCCGTTGGCACCGTCCGCGCCGGGATTGAGGCGGGGCTCAAGCGCGATGGCGCGGCCCTGCTGGGCGGTGATGCAGAGGTCGAATTCACCTACCGCTTTGCGCGCGATGCTGAACTGGCGTGGTTGGAAGAGATTGCAGAAAATGTTTCTGAAACCGTCGATTTCCGGTCCATGGTTGTGGTTGAACGAGACGGCGAAACAGAGCGTGGATTGACCCAGGTACGTGCGGTCGATGACATGTATCCGTTGATCGGTGCGGTGCAATTGGAACCGCCGATGACCCTGGACGCAGCGCTGGCAGATAAAGGTGCCGTGATGGAACCTGTGCTTGCCGACAGGCTGGCCTTACAAGCGGGTGATACATTTCGGCTGGGTGAGCAGGCATTTACCCTGCGCGCCATTCTGGAACGTTATCCCGACAATGCCGCTGGCGGTTTCGGCCTTGGGCCACGTACTGTAGTATTAACCGATGATCTGGCGACATCTGGTTTGCTGATGGAAGGGACGCTGTTTTCAACAGAATATAGGCTGGACCTACCCGATGATGCGCCTCTGCAAACACTGGAAGACCAAACCAACGCTCAGTTTGCCGACAGTGGCTTACGCTGGCGCGATAGCAGGCGGGGCGCTGGTGGTGTTGCGCGCTTTGTAGACCGGATCGGCGCGTTCCTGATCCTTGTAGGCCTTTCTGGTCTTGCGGTTGGCGGCGTTGGCGTTTCAGCCGCTGTGCGCGCTTATCTGGCGGGCAAGACAAGCGTGATTGCAACGCTCAAGACGTTGGGGGCCACACGCAGGATTATCTTTCAAACCTATTTCATTCAGATCGGGGTGCTCACCCTTTTGGGCGTTCTGATTGGCGTGGTCATCGGCGCGGCCCTACCCCTCCTCTTCGCCCCCTTGATCGAAGCACGCCTGCCTATTCCCGCGGTATTTGCCCTCTATCCGGCACCGTTGATTGAGGCTGCGATTTACGGCCTGCTTGCCGCACTTGTTTTCACCCTTTGGCCACTCGCCAAAACGGATGATATCCGTGCTGCAACCTTGTTCCGGGATGCCTTTACGGCCAGTTCTGTCTTGCCTGCACGGCGCTATCTGATCGTGATTGCCGGTCTGATCATCATTTTGATCAGTACTGCGATCTTGTTTTCAGGGACCGTTTTCCTGACGCTGTGGACGGCGGGGGGCATTGCGGGATCACTGGCTATTCTTGTGTGCGCCGCCATCATCATCCGCTGGCTGGCCCGGCGGTTCCGCAAACCTGCACGCGGGCGCCCTGCCCTGCGGCTGGCGTTCGGCGCAATTGGCGCGCGCGGGGGCGAGGCAACATCTGTGGTCCTATCGCTAGGTCTGGGGCTCACAGTCCTTGCGTCAGTGGGCCAGATTGACGGCAACCTGCGCAATTCCTTTTCAAACGATCTGCCAGACGTGGCGCCCAGTTATTTCTTTGTCGATATTCAACCTGACCAGATCGACGACTTTCGTGCGCGCCTTGATGGCGACGGCGCGGTTGCCCGCGTCGATACGGCACCTATGCTGCGTGGTATTATCACGCAGATCAACGGACAGCCCGCCTCTGAGGTCGCGGGAGAGCACTGGGTCGTTCAGGGCGACCGCGGCATCACCTACGCCGACACGCAGCCCAACGGCACAGAAGTGACCGCTGGCCAATGGTGGCCCGAAGGCTATGAGGGCCCGCCGCAGATCAGTTTCTCTGCCGAAGAGGCGATAGAGATGGGCCTGCAACTGGGTGATATGATGACGGTCAACGTGCTGGGCCGCGACATTACAGGAGAGGTCACCAGTTTTCGCGATGTCAGTTGGGAAGATGCCGGGATCGGCTTTGTTCTGGCCATGAACCAGGGCGCGCTGGCCGGTGCGCCACATAGCTGGATTTCTACCGTTTACGCAGACGAAGAGGCCGAAGCCGAGATCCTGCGCGATCTGGCCACCGCATATCCCAACATCACGGCGATCCGTATCCGCGACGCGATTGATCAGGTAATTGAACTGGTTGGCGGGATTTCCGCAGCCACGCGGTATGCAGCGCTAATCACGCTGGTTACTGGCTTTCTGGTGCTGATCGGTGCTGCAGCCGCTGGTGAACGCGCCCGGACGTTTGAGGCCGCAGTCCTCAAAACACTGGGCGCATCGCGGCGGCGTATCATCACCAGCTTTGCGTTACGTGCGGCGATCCTCGGCTTGGCTGCAGGGATCGTTGCCTTGGGTGCTGGCATCATTGGTGGTTGGGCGGTCTCGACCTTTATTATGGAAACCAGCTATACGATCATCTGGTCAAACGCACTGATGATCATTGGCGGTGGGGTGCTTGCTTCACTATTGGCCGGCCTCGCATTTGCATGGCGTCCGCTGTCGGCCAAACCGGCGCAGGTCTTGCGGGCGCGCGAATGAACAATCCGGCGTTTTTCGGTTATGGCAGCCTCGTGAACCTTGCGACCCATGCTTATGACGATCCGCGCCCGGCTGTCCTGCATGGCTGGCGGCGTGTTTAGCGGCGGACGCATTTGCGCGAGGTGGCCTACCTTTCAATCATGCCCTGCGGACAGACCAGTTTGCATGGCGTGATCGCCCGTGTCCCCGGCGCAGATTGGGCCGCGCTGGACCAGCGCGAGGCGGCGTATCAGCGGCATGATGTCAGTAAAACAATCCGACATGATGGCCCCGCAGCTACCCACGGCAGTTTATGAAGTCAGGCCAGAGCATATTATAGAACACGAAGATCACCCCATTCTGCTGAGCTATCTCGATGTGGTCGTGCAAGGCTATCTGCGGATGCATGGGCTGGGCGGCGTTGCGCATTTCTTTGAAACGACCGCCGGGTGGGGTTTGCCTGTTTTGAATGACCGTGCGGACCCGATTTATCCGCGTCATCAAAGCTTGAGCGTTAAAGAACAGGCCTTGGTGGATCGTCACCTAGCGGCGGTGATGGAGCAGGCTGAATAAGCGCGCTTGCCGGGAGAAGGGCTCCGTTTCCTCTGCCTCTGCCTCTTGATGGGTCAGAACATGGCGGGCCAGCAGGACAGCAACAGTCGCAAAGACCGCACCACCCAGATACTGCCCGATCAAGACGCCGGGTGCGCCAAACCAGGCCGCACCCACGATCACAAAGGGGATGGTGCCCAGCGTGTGCCGCCCCCAATTCACGATTGTGGAATAGAACGGATGCCCAAGGTTATTGAACGCCGCATTGGCCACAAAGATCACGCCATTGAAAAAGAACATCAGCGACAAAGGGCCAGCGAAAAGGAACACAATTGTAAGGGCGATGCCGTCTTCCAATTGAAACAGTATCTGCAGTCCCGGACGCGCGAGGTAAAAGAGAGCTGAGACAATAATCACGACCATACCCGTAAAAAGCATGCCATCGCGGACAGTGCCTCTGACGCGGTCATGTAACGCGGCGCCAGCGTTCTGACCAATGATCGGCCCGATCGCGCCCGACAACGCAAAGATGACCGCAAAACCAACAGGCGTCATGCGGGCGACGATAGCCATGCCAGCGACGGCTTCTTCCCCGAATTCGGCCATGGTGCGGGTGACATAGGCTTGGCCAATGGGTGTGGCCAGCTGTGTGAGGATCGCAGGGATAGCAATGGCAAGAATGGGGCGCAGATCGATCGTCAGGCTGCTTGGTGTGGGCTTGTCGAACCCGCCATAGTGGCGGATCAACGGCAGCAAGGCAGTGATCGCAATCACGACCCGCGCACAAACACTGGCGAGCGCCGCACCCGTCAACTCCAGATCGAGCCCGAAGATCAGGATCGGATCAAGCACCGCATTGACCAACCCACCCCAGATCGTCGCCATCATGGCACGGCGTGCATCACCATGCGCACGCAGGATCGCACCACCGATCATCCCGATCATCAAGAAGGGCAGCGAGGGGACGATGATTTGCAGGTAGTGCACCGCAAGTTCGCGCGTTTCGCCTGTCGCCCCAAGAAGCGATGCCAGATAGCTGAGATTGAACCATACGGTAGCGGCAAAAAGCGTGCCAAAGATTACGCCGTAGATCAGCGCGTTTATCGCGCGCCTGCGGGCCTCTTCTGCCGCACCTGCGCCCAATGCACGGGCGACCAGCGCCCCTGCTGCAATCGCCATGCCGATGCCGAATGACGTGGTAAAAAACAGGATGGCACCGGCATATCCAACTGCGGCAGCCAGTTCGGCCTTACCCAGCATCGAGATGAAGATCATATCGACAAAGTCGACAAGGAAAACAGCCATGAGACCAACGGATGCGGTCAGTGACATCACCGAGATATGGCCAAAAAGGCTGCCGTGCGTGAACTTGGCCTGGGCATCTGGGACTTTGGTGTCACTCATCACTTATGGAGCGCAGGACAGCGCGCAAATATCAAGCGATTTTGTTGTGAAGCTTAGGCGTCGAATGTAGGGCGCGTCTGCAAAAGTGGCATGACATCCGCCATCTCCGGCCCGCGTTGCCGCCCTGTCACCGCTTTACGCAGCGGCATGAAAAGGCCCTTGCCTTTGCGGCCCGTCGCCTCTTTCACCGCGGTTGTCCATTCACCCCATGTTTCCGGCGTATAGGGCAGCGGCGGCAGCATGGCGAAGGCTTCTGCCACAAAGGCGCGGTCTTCGTCTTCGACCAATGGTGTAGCCCCATCGCGGAACAGCACCCACCAGTCTGCCACATCATCTAGGCTGTTGATATTATCACGCACCACGTTCCAGAATGGTTCGGCCAGGTCATCCGGCACACCAGCCGATGTTAAAACATCGGCCACGTCATCAGCACTCAGCGTGGCCAAATAGCGCGCAGTCAATGGGATCAGGTCTTCGGCGTCGAACTTGGTGGGAGCAGAGCCAAATTTTGACAGATCGAAGCCTGCAACCACCTCGTCAATATTGCTGCGCAGCTCAACCGGATCGGATGACCCAAGACGTGCCATAAGTGAAAGGATCGCCTGCGGTGCGATCCCCTGTTTGCGCAGATCACGCAGCGCCAATGTACCAAGGCGTTTTGACAACGCCTCACCCTGAGGTCCGGTCAGCAATGAGTGGTGGGCAAAACGAGGCACCGCACCATCCAGTGCTGCGATCATCTGGATTTGGGTTGCGGTGTTCGTGACGTGATCAGAGCCACGCACGACGTCGGTAATCCCCATTTCGGTGTCATCCACGACAGACGCCAAAGTATATAGAATTTGCCCATCGTTCTTGAACAGCACCGGGTCACTTACCGATGCCGCATCAATCGAGATATCGCCGATAATCCCGTCGGTCCATTCGATCCGCTTGTGATCCAGCTTAAACCGCCAATGCGAGCCGCGCTCAGCGCGCAATGTGTCTTTCTCGTCATCTGAAAGTTCCAGCGCCGCACGGTCGTAGACCGGGGGTTTGCCCATGTTCAGTTGCTTCTTGCGCTTGAGGTCCAGCTCAACTGGCGTCTCAAAACACTCATAAAGCCGCCCCATATCGATCAGCTTTTGCTTGGCGGCCAGATAATTTTCAATCCGTGCCGACTGATGCTCGATCCGGTCCCACGTGAAGCCAAGCCATGTCAGGTCATCTTTAACGCCTGCGATATATTCGTCCTTGGACCGTTCCGCATCCGTGTCGTCGATCCGCAGGATGAAGGTCCCGCCTTGCTGCCGCGCAATGGCATAGTTGAAGAGCGCGGCACGTAGGTTGCCGATATGCAACCAGCCTGTAGGCGATGGGGCGAATCTGGTGGTGGTCATGAATGCGTCTCCTGTTGGAGGGCTTTGAGCATGAGACGCGAGCGATGTCCAGTTTGGCAGATGCCGGACCGGGGCGCGGCCCCGGACCCCGAAGTTTGATTGGACGAAGAAAGAGGGTTTATGTCGGCATGATCGGCCAGCGGCTGCCCAAATCGGCGAGGCCTGCGTGGATCAACTCTTCCAGCACAGCCATGTCGATGTCAGCCAGTTTGTTCACGTAGAGACAGGACTTGCCGATCTTGTGTTTGCCCAAACGCGCGAGAATTGCTTTGAAATCGGCATATCCGGGCATGATGTAAATCGAGAGGTTGGCCTTACGCGGACTGAAACCGGTGGCGAGGAAATCACCGCTCCGCCCGCTGTCATAGGTGTAGTGGTACTGGCCATAGCCGATAATGCTGTGCCCCCACATTTGCGGTCGCCAACCCGTTACATCCTGAAAGAGTTGGTTGAGCGTTTGTGCATCGGCCTGTCGTACAGGATGGTCAACTGCGTCGAGGAAATCATCGACGCTTTGAGTTGTCGCTTTGGTTTTGTTATCGGCCATGAGGCATTTTAGCACCTGCTCATGCGATCTCAAAACGATCGTTTCAGCTACTATCGCGCCAGCGGTTGACGATTGGATAACGCCGATCAAGCCAAAATGCGCGGTCTGACAAGCGTGGACCGGGCGCAGACTGGAAGCGTTTGTATTCGCTGATGTAGATCAGATGTTCGACCCGTTTGACTGTATCGCGATCATATCCCGCTGCCACGCAATCGGCGACAGACCGATCGAGATCGACCAGCATGTAAAGAATACCGTCCAGCACGTCATAGGGCGGCAGGCTGTCTTCGTCTTTCTGGTCGGGCCGCAATTCGGCAGAGGGTGGTTTGTCAATGATCGCGACAGGTATCACCTCGCCTGCGGGGCCTTTCATCCAATTTCGGTGATTGGCGTTGCGCCAGCGTGCGGCTTCGAAGACGCGTGTCTTGTACATGTCTTTGATCGGGTTATAGCCGCCCGCCATATCGCCATAGATCGTGGCATAGCCGACGGCGACTTCGGATTTATTGCCGGTTGTCAGCAACATTTCCCCGAACTTGTTCGATTGCGCCATGAGCAGCAGACCACGGAGGCGGGATTGGATGTTTTCCTCGGTCAGGTCAGCCGCCAACCCCTCAAAGAGGGGGGCGAGCGCTTCGGTCACTGCTGCGCGCGGCCCTGCGATACTGATCGTGTCGTATTTGCATCCCAACGCATTGGCGACAGCGGCGGCATCATCCAGTGAACCTTGTGACGTATACTCGGACGGCAGCATGACACAGCGCACGTTCTCTGCCCCCAGCGCATCAGTCGCAATTGCCGCAACGATGGCGCTGTCGATACCGCCAGAAAGGCCCAGCAGCACTTTTTGAAAGCCCGTCTTGCGCATATAGTTACGCAAAGCTTCGACCATGACACGGTAGTCCTGCTCCAACATGTCGGGCAATGTTGCCTTGTCGCCGTCCAGCGCGACCCAGCCGTCATCTGTCAGCGCGAAGTCAACATGGGCGAATCCCTCGTCCATGATCGGCATCTGAACTGCCAATTTTCCGCCACGATTAAGGACAAAAGACCCCCCATCGAACATCTGATCATCCTGCGCGCCAACCATATTGACGTAGACCAAAGGCACGTCATTTTCGATCACCCGGCTGACCATGTTATGCATGCGAATAGGGAACTTGCCGCGAAAGTAAGGGGAGCCATTGGGAACCACCAAAATCTCGGCACCGCTTTCGACCATCGCTTCGCAGACATCCGGGTACCAGGCATCTTCGCAGATCGGATTGCCGATGCGTGCCCCGTTGTTAAGGGCGTGGGGGCCTGCAATGTCAGCGCTCTTGAAAAGGCGGACTTCGTCGAAGACGTTGAAGTTTGGCAAGAAATGCTTGCGCGCACGCGATACGATTTCGCCGCCACGCAAAGTGAAATAGGCATTGTAAAGCCGCTCGTCCTCGACCACTGGCGCACCGATAGACAAGCTGGGGCCGTCTGCACAATCCTGCGCCAGAGCCAGCAAATGGACCATTGCATCGGCCACAAAGGCAGGCTTTGCGACAAGGTCTTGCGTTTGATAGCCCGTCAAAAACATCTCTGGCAATACAACCAGATCAGCACCAGCCGCTTTGCCTTCGGCCCAGGCCGCGCGCGCTTGGTCTGCGTTGCCTGGAATGTCCCCTACTGTGGGATTTAACTGTGCCATGGTGAGGCGTAGAATTTTTGTCATAGTTTTGTCCAAATAACTTGTCATGCATGTAGCAGAAAGAGGCGCGGGGGAAAGCCGTTTGACACTTTCGGCTGTTAGCCGTTGTCAGGTGGCATCTCGTCTCATAAGCTGCGCGAACTATAGAGCGATCGGAGAAACTGATGACGTTGTTTGGATTACCTAAAGCTGTGGCGGTCGCCATTATCGCAGCAAGTGTGGCATCGGGTGCGGCAGCACAAGACGTTCAAACCAAGCAATATGATGATGGTGGCATTTATGAGGGCACCTTCGTTGATGGCAAACAGGATGGCACTGGAACCTACCGCCTCCCCAATGGCTATGAATATACAGGTCAATGGGTTGCAGGTGAAATTCGTGGCGAAGGTATCGCGACATTCCCCAATGGGTCGGTTTACGAAGGATCATTCGCCGCAGGAAAGCCAGAGGGTCAGGGGCGCATCACCTTTGCCGATGGCGGCACTTTTGAAGGCGAATGGGTCGATGGCAACATCACAGGACAAGGCGTTGCGCAATACGCCAATGGCGTGACCTACGAAGGTGAATTCCGCAATGCGATGCATCACGGTGTCGGCACGATGACCAGCCCGGGTGGATATATTTACGAAGGCGCCTGGCTGAATGGCGAAAAGGAAGGTGAAGGCAAAATCACCTATCCTGATGGCGCTATCTATGAAGGGACGCTGCGAGGCGGGGAACGTGACGGCAACGGCACGCTGACCATGGCTGATGGCCTTGTGTACAGCGGCGCTTGGGTTGACGGACAAATCCAAGGTGACGGCACATTGTCCCAGCCAAACGGTGATGTTTATGCAGGTTCCTTGGTCAATGGCCGCCGCGAAGGCGAAGGATCGGTCACATATGCCAACGGCGATAGCTATGAGGGAACGTTCCTCAATGATCGCCGCCACGGCACTGGCACATTCCGAGGCACAGATGGCTACGTCTATGTCGGCGCTTGGGTCGAAGGTAAGATCGAAGGCGAAGGTGAAGTGACCTACCCGGACGGTTCTGTTTACGCGGGCACATTTGTCAACGATCTGGCGGATGGGACTGGCAAGATCACCTATCCTGATGGATCCACCTATGAAGGTGAGTGGCAAGCAGGTGTGATCAATGGTGCGGGTGTAGCGACATATGTGAATGGTCTTGTTTACGAAGGCGAGTTCCTGAACGCCAAGAACCACGGTCAAGGTAAGATGACCTATGCGGATGGCTACGTCTATGAAGGGCAATGGTCCGAAGGGCAGCGCAACGGCTTGGGCCGGGCGGTATATGCCGATGGCACTGTCTACGTTGGTGAATTCCTGAACGGCCAGCGCAATGGCGATGGTGAGATCACTTTGCCCGATGGCTTCAACTATGTTGGCGAATGGCAAGACGGCGAGATCAGCGGCGAAGGTCTTGCGACCTATGCCAATGGCGATGTCTACGAAGGCAATTTTGTACGTGGGCGCCGCGAAGGCGAAGGCACAATGCGCTATGCCACAGGTCAGGAAAGCATCGGCATCTGGTCCGATGGTGCGCTGGTGTCCGAGACGACCGGTAGCGAATAAACACTCTTAGCATTGCAGAACAACGCCGGTCCTTTGGGCTGGCGTTGTTCGTTTCAGGTGCCTAAACTGGCTGACCCGCATCCATGCGTTGCAAGAAATTATCTGCTTCTTGCAAAACCGTCTCGCGCCGCGCACCGTCCATACGGTCCCAAACCCTGTACATATTGCCCATCCGAGGATTGCCCGAGAAACGCTCTCGGTGCCGGTCCAGAAAATGCCAATACAGAAGGTTGAACGGACAGGCATCTTCGCCCGTTTTGTCCTGCACCCGATATGCGCAGGACCCGCAGTAATCTGACATCTTGTGAATGTAATTCCCTGATGAGATATAGGGCTTTGACGCAATGATCCCGTCATCGGCGAACTGGCTCATTCCGATCACATTGGGCGCCTCAACCCATTCGTAGGCATCGGCATAAACCGCCAAATACCATTCATGCACCTCTGCTGGATCAATCCCCGCCAAAAGCGCAAAGTTGCCCGTCACCATCAGGCGTTGGATATGATGCGCATAGGCTTCGGCCTTGGTTTGGCCCACCGATTTGGCGACGCAGTTCATCTTGGTTTCCCCGCCCCAGTACATCGCAGGCAGCTTGCGATCATGGCCTAACGCATTACGCGCGGTGTAATCCGGCCCCTCGCGGAAATAGATGCCACGCACATATTCACGCCAACCAATGATCTGGCGAATGAACCCTTCCACAGCATTCAGGGGTGCCGCACCTGCGCGATAAGCCTCTTCTGCCTTCTGGCAGACCTCCAACGGATCAAGCAGGCCTGCGTTAATATAAAGCCCGATGATCGCGTGATAGAGGAACCGGTTGTCGTTCAACATCGCATCCTGAAAGTCGCCAAACTTCGGCAAGCCGCCTTTCAGCCAATGCGCCAGATGCTGACGGGCCTGCCCGGTATCGGTGGCAAACCAGAACGGCTGTAAGTCGCCAAAGTTGTCACCAAAACGGGCACCCACAAGCGCAAGCACCTCGGCGACCGTCTTATCCGGGGCAAATTGCATCGGCCCGGCGTAGTCCACCTGATCGGGGGCAGGCTTGCGATTGTCGTGATCGTAGTTCCACTTGCCACCCTCGGGCTTGTCATCGTCCATCAAAAGGCCGGTCTTGCGTCGCATATCGCGATAGAAATACTCCATTCGCAACTGCTTACGACCCTCGGCCCACTCTTCAAACTCTTGATGTGTCGCGATAAAACGGGTGTCCGGCAGGCTATGGGTCTTGAGGGGCATATTTCCCAACGCTTCAATCAAGCGCCACTCACCGGGCTCTGTATAAACCACGCCAGCTGCATCATGTTCTACAGCACGGCGGATCAGCTCTCCTGTGATCGAGCCTGAATTCTCGGGATCATCCAGCTTAGTGTAGGCAACTGTCCAACCGTCATCGCGCAACTTTTGCGCAAACTTGCGCATCGCAGAAAAAGTGAACGCTATCTTCTTAGGATGATGCGGCACATAGCACGCCTCATCCGCCACCTCTGCTATGACCACGACATCCTCAGCCTTATCCGTTTTGAGAAGGGCCGACAGGTCTATTGATAACTGATCACCCAGAACAAGAACCAACCTCACCAGACAATCTCCTGCCCAGCGTAGTCATAAAAACCACCAGATTGTTCCGGGCTCAGCTTGGCCATCACATCCAGCAGGTTGGCCGCTGCCTGCTCTGCCGGAACGGTCTTGTGACGGCCAGCGTAATTCTGCGTGAAAGGCGTTTCGACGGTACCGGGATGCAACGCCACACAGATCGATTGCTTATGCGAGCGCCCCAACTCAATCGCTGCCCCATGCACAATCTGATTCAGCGCCGCTTTGGAGGCGCGGTAAGAGTGCCAACCGCCGATACTATTGTCGCCGATTGAGCCCACGCGCGCAGAAAGCGTGGCGATAGCACTGCGCCTGTCTTTGGGCAAAAGGTGGGCGGCATGCCGCAAGATCAAAGCCGGGCCAATCGTGTTTACCGCAAAGACACGGGCCATATCATCAGGCTTGATGGCAGAAAGTGCCTTTTCAGGTGCTCCCCACAATGGCGCCAAAATGCCAACAGCCACGAAAACCAGGTCAAAGGGGTCCGTCTGCGCGGCCAAGCCCCGTTCAACCGACGCCGGGTTGGCCACGTCAAACCCATCAACCGACCGCGAAAGGCCCGTGACGTCCCATCCATCACACATCAAATGCGCCGAAACCGCCGATCCAATCCCGCCACTTGCCCCAATCACCAATGCGCGCATTTAATTCTCCTTTGACTTGTTGCGATTTAGCGCCACCTCAGCAAGGGACAAGGAGGATGACAATGCGCACCGCTATCACGTTCCTGATGTTGCTGGCGGCTCCCGCAACAGCGCTAGAGCTGACTTATCAGACGAGCTACGACCTCAACCGCCCCGCCAGTCTTGATTACGACCCAACCTTTTGTGGGCTTTGGATCGCCAACGAAGGGCCAGAGGTGATCTTGGTCACTTTGCAGGGTGATGAACTGCGTCGCCTCACCAGCGACCTGACCCGGATCAAGGCGATCACGATAGAGGGCGATAACCTTCTTGTGGCGGATGGTCTGGGCAGTTTCCAAAGGATCACCAAGAACGGTGTGGCGCTGGCTGATCCATTCCAATCTGATGTGGGCTGGGCGGATACCGAAGGGCTGACTATCACCGAGGACGGGACCGTGATCATGGTCGAGGATGACCCTGAACGCATGACCTGGCTGAACCCCGATGGCACCATCCAGCGCCAAATCAGCACGCTGTCACTCGACCCACCCCTGACCGAAGCGCAAGGCATCGCGCGTGATCCACGCACAGGGCATCTGCTGATCGTGGATGACATGGAAGGCACCAACAGCCTGTATGAATTCGACGCGACGGGCACTTTGCTGGGGACGACATCCCTGCGCCCCTACGGCATGGACCCTGAAGGGATCGCCATTCGCCCCGGCTCAGGCCAGGTCTTCATTGCGTTTGACAGTGGGGCTACAATTGCATCTTTCGATTACCAGCCAACGCTTCCTACAGGTGCCGATCCACTGCCGCCAGAATCCGATTGCCTGATGTTCTAACGCAATTGCCCCTGCTTCAACTGGAACAAAAAACTCCCGCACGGAGCGCATTTGACACTTTCCAACAGCGCAGAGCTTTGTATAACTGCGAGAATGATGATCTGCGCACATATCACAAACTCAGCCCTCGCGGGGCTGCTTTCGCGCGACATCCTACTCCTTAGCTGCCTCTGAGCGTGCCTGCCGGCGCGACCGCTCAGAGGGTGAAACGCGCCAAAATATGCTAAGGACTAAAGGAATTTCAAAATGACCAAATCGAACGAAGTGTTGATCTTCGACACCACCCTGCGCGACGGCGAACAGTCACCGGGTGCGACCATGACGCATGACGAGAAACTGGAAATCGCGGAGATGTTGGACGACATGGGCGTCGACATCATCGAAGCGGGCTTTCCCATCGCTTCAGAAGGCGACTTTCAGGCGGTGAGCGAGATTGCCAAACTGGCCAAATCAGCCACGATCTGCGGCCTGTCCCGCGCCAACTACAAAGACATCGACCGCTGTTGGGAGGCCGTGAAACACGCCAAATCGCCGCGCATCCACACCTTCATCGGCACCTCGCCCCTGCACCGGGCGATCCCGAACCTTGATATGGACGAGATGGCCGAGCGTATCCACGATACCGTAACCCATGCGCGCAACCTTTGTGACAACGTGCAATGGTCGCCCATGGATGCGACCCGGACCGAGTGGGATTATCTGTGCCGTGTGGTCGAGATTGCGATCAAGGCAGGTGCGACGACGATCAACATTCCAGATACCGTCGGATATACGGCACCTGTTGAAAGCGCCGATCTGATCCGCAACCTGATCGCAACTGTGCCCGGTGCGGATGACGCGATCTTTGCTACCCATTGTCACAATGATCTGGGCATGGCGACCGCAAACTCGCTAGCCGCTGTCGAAGGCGGTGCGCGTCAGATCGAATGCACGATCAACGGACTGGGCGAACGGGCCGGCAATACGGCATTGGAAGAGGTCGTGATGGCGCTGAAAGTGCGCGGCGACATTATGCCGTACACGACCAAAATCGACACACGTAAGATCATGAATATCTCGCGCCGCGTCGCCACGGTTTCGGGCTTTGCTGTTCAGTTCAACAAAGCCATCGTTGGCAAGAACGCTTTCGCCCACGAAAGCGGTATCCACCAAGACGGCATGCTGAAGAACCGCGAAACCTTCGAGGTGATGAAGCCCGAAGATGTGGGTCTGGCGGGAACGTCCCTGCCTTTGGGCAAACATTCTGGTCGGGCTGCGTTGCGCGCCAAGCTGAATGAGCTGGGGTTCGACCTGGCGGACAATCAGTTGAACGATGTCTTCGTGCGGTTCAAGGATTTGGCCGATCGTAAGAAGGAAGTCTTTGACGATGATTTAATGGCATTGGTCACCCAAAATGACGCAGAGGACGACCGGCTGAAGCTGAAATCCCTGCGCGTCATCTGCGGCACGGATGGGCCCCAGAAGGCGGATATGGTGATGGAGGTTGACGGCTCGGAGGTTGAAACATCAGCCACGGGCGATGGCCCGGTGGATGCCACCTTCAATGCGGTGAAAGCCATTTTTCCGCATGGCGCAGGCCTGCAGCTTTATCAGGTGAGCGCAGTGACTGAAGGGACCGATGCGCAAGCAACGGTTTCTGTCCGGATGGAAGAGGATGGGCGTATTGCGACGGGTCAATCTGCGGACACTGATACGGTTGTGGCAAGCGCCAAAGCCTACATCAATGCGCTGAACCGACTGCTTGTGCGGCGTGAACAATCAGAGCCTGGATATGACGTCAAAGGCGTCAGCTACAAGGACGCTTAAGACAACAAGGGCGACTCAGTCTTGGAGCGGCGATCCATTTCGATGGGTCGCCGCTTTTCTTTTGGACAAAGCCAGAATGATCTGGAAGCCACGCCCTATTCACTGCCATAGTTGAAAAAGTATAATATCTCTCGTTTCATTTCTGAAATATGGGCCAAATAGAGCAGGAAAATGCAAGTGGCAGATTGCTGCCGCGTTTCCTATTGCAAGGGGTTCTATCCCCACTGCACTGTCTCTATAACCACATGAAGCCGCAAGACTGGGATTACGCGGCAAAGACACACTGGGATTGGGAAGGCCACTGGCATGGCAGGCTTCGGCGGATTGTTTTCATCAGATATGGCGATTGATTTGGGCACAGCGAACACGCTGGTCTATGTCAAAGGCAAGGGCATCATTTTGTCCGAACCTTCGGTGGTTGCCTACCATGTCAAAGACGGCGTGAAGAAAGTTCTGGCCGTTGGCGAAGACGCCAAGCTGATGCTGGGTCGCACCCCCGGCAGCATTGAGGCGATCCGCCCGATGCGTGATGGTGTCATCGCCGACTTCGACACCGCCGAAGAGATGATCAAGCATTTCATCCGCAAAGTGCATCGCCGCTCGACGTTTTCTAAGCCCAAGATCATCGTCTGCGTCCCACACGGCGCGACACCTGTTGAAAAGCGTGCGATCCGTCAGTCTGTGTTGTCTGCTGGTGCACGCCGCGCGGGGCTGATTGCCGAACCAATTGCGGCCGCCATTGGCGCTGGCATGCCAATCACCGACCCCACTGGCAACATGGTCGTCGATATCGGTGGTGGGACTACCGAAGTCGCGGTGCTGTCGCTGGGTGACATCGTTTATGCGCGTTCCGTCCGCGTCGGTGGTGACCGCATGGATGAGGCGATTATCAACTATCTGCGCCGCCAGCATAACCTGCTGATCGGTGAAAGCACGGCGGAGCGGATCAAGACATCCATCGGCACAGCGCGGATGCCCGACGATGGCCGTGGCCAGTCGATGCATATTCGGGGCCGTGATCTGCTGAACGGTGTGCCAAAGGAAACCGAGATCAGCCAGGCGCAAGTGGCCGAAGCTTTGGCCGAACCCGTGCAACAGATTTGCGAGGCGGTGATGACAGCCTTGGAAGCGACCCCGCCCGATCTTGCCGCAGACATCGTCGACCGTGGTGTCATGCTCACTGGGGGTGGAGCTTTGCTGGGTCAATTGGATCTGGCCCTGCGTGAACAGACGGGTCTGGCGATTTCCGTAGCGGATGAGTCACTCAATTGTGTAGCATTGGGCACAGGTCGCGCTCTGGAATATGAAAAACAGCTGCGGCATGTGATAGACTACGATAGCTAAACCAACGCGAGGGAATACCGGCCCTTGGCACGCGACAAGAACAGCGAAGACTTTATCGGCCCGATCCGCAGATTGCTGGTCGGGGTGTTGGTGTTGGCATTGGTCGGTCTGTTTCTGGTCTGGCGCATCGACAGCCCGCGGGTGGAACGGTTACGGGCGGCAGCGATAGACACCTTCGTGCCGTCATTTGATTGGGCAATGGCCCCCATCACCGGGGCCGCAAACCTGATCAATGATTTCCAAAGCTATCAACAACTGCGCGCACAAAATCAGGATTTGCGTCGCGAATTACAGCAGATGAAGGCCTGGAAAGAGGCCGCACTACAATTGGAACAGGAGAACGCAAAGCTTCTCGACCTCAATAATGTGAGCCTCGATCCGCAACTAACGGTCGTCACCGGCGTTGTGATCACCGACAGCGGCTCACCATTCCGTCAATCCGTGCTGATCAACGTCGGTGCGCGTGACGGGATTGTCGATGGCTGGCCAACCATGGATGCCATCGGTCTTGTGGGTCGTATTGCCGGTGTTGGCCAGAATACCAGCCGTGTGATGTTGCTGACCGATACATCCAGCCGCATCCCCGTCACGATCCAACCATCTGGGCAAAAGGCTATCTTGGCCGGTGATAACTCACTCAATCCGCCACTTGAGTTTTTGGAAGACACAGCTTTGGTCCGCCCCGGCGACCGTGTGGTATCGTCGGGCGATGGCGGTGTCTTTCCAGCCGATCTTCTGGTTGGTCAGGTCGCCTTGGGTACAGATGACCGCCTGCGCGTACGTTTAGCGGCAGATTATCAAAGGCTTGAATTCCTGCGCGTTCTGCGATCGCAACCTCATGAAGAGATTGAAGATCCAGATAACCTGCTGGCGCCTGAGGCAGAATTCTTTGGCCCTGCAGGGATCAACCCCGCCTCTATCAGCGCATCGGAGCTGACAGATGGCTGAACGGGTGGATCGCAAAACATGGGTGCAAGGTGCGGTATTCGTCGGTTTAGCTTTCGTTTTGATCGTGGTTGATCTTGTGCCACTCGACATGCGCCCGTCGCTGTGGGTCGCACCTGATCTGTTGCTGGCTGTGACTTTGGCATGGGTTGTACGCAAGCCCAATTATGTCCCGGTCCTAGTTATCGCCTTCCTTTTTTTGATGACTGACTTTCTATTCATGCGGCCACCGGGCCTATGGGCAGCATTGGTCGTGATACTGAGCGAGATGCTGCGCCGTCAGCACCGTGAATTCCGCAACATGCCCTTGCTGATCGAATGGGGGACCGTCGCTTTTGGGATCGTGGCCATCACCATCGTCAATCGTATCGTGCTGGCTATCGTCATGTCCCCGCAGGCACCGTTGGGGCTAAGCCTGATTGAAATGATGGTAACAATCCTTGTGTATCCCATCGTGTTACTGATTGCCCATTTCATCTTTGGCGTCTCGCGCACAGCGCCCGGCGAAATCGGCACTAAGGGGCAAGTCTTATGAAACGGTCAGCCAAGGATGTCATAGCAAGCACCAGCACAATCAGCCGCCGCGCCTTGGTGATGGGTGGCGCACAATTGGGCGTCATTGGTGCGTTGGGATGGCGTCTGCAATCCATGCAAGTCGAGCAGGCTGATGAATTCCGCCTACTTGCAGAAGAAAACCGTATTAACATACGCCTTTTGCCCCCCTCAAGAGGGTTGATCTTTGACCGCAACGGCATCGCGATTGCTGCCAATGAACAAAACTACCGCGTTGTAATGGTCCGCGAAGATGCAGGCGACGTTGGCGAAGTCCTCGCCAAGTTAACCGAGATCGTGGATATCAACCCCGCTAACCTGTCTCGCGCCATGGAAGAAATGCGCCGTCGCTCACCCTTTGTGCCCGTGACTATTGCGGACCGTTTGTCTTGGGAAGATGTCGCACAGATTAACCTCAACACCCCAGCCCTGCCCGGCATTCAGGCGGAAGTGGGCCTCAGCCGCGTCTACCCTTGGGGTGCTGATTTGGCGCATGTTGTGGGTTACGTGGGTCCGGTCAGCGACTATGATCTCAGCCGGATTGATGATGCTGATCCATTGCTGCAAATCCCCAAGTTCCAGATCGGCAAAACGGGGGCCGAAAATAAGTTGGAGCACACTTTACGCGGCAGCGCAGGTACCCGCCGGATTGAGGTGAACGCAGCCGGACGGATCATGCGCGAGTTGGACCGGCAGGAAGGCGATCCCGGCAAAGACATTCAGTTGACGCTCGATAGCCGCTTGCAAAGCTATGTGCAGGCCCGGCTGGATGGTGAATCCGCCGGTGCCGTTGTCATCGATCTTGAAAATGGCGATCTGCGCGCGATTGCTTCGGCCCCGGCCTTTGACCCAAACCTTTTTGTGCGTGGCATTTCAGTGCCGGATTGGACCGCCCTGAACGAAGACAAATACCGCCCACTTGCCGCAAAGGCAGTGCAAGGCACCTATCCCCCCGGGTCGACCTTCAAGATGGTCACTGTCATGGCCGCCATGGAGGCCGGCCTCGTGACCCCGGATGAGACGGTCTATTGCCCCGGCTTTACAGATGTCTTCAACATCCGTTTCCACTGCTGGAAACGCGGCGGGCATGGCAACATCGATTTACATGAAAGCCTGAAACAAAGCTGCGACTGTTACTACTATGAAATCGCGCAGCGCGTCGGCATCGACAAAATGGCCGAAATGGCGCGCAAGCTGGGCCTTGGGGTGCGCCATGATTTACCACTGTCTGCGGTTGCAGAAGGGCTTGCCCCTGATAAGGAATGGAAATCCCGTGTGCGCGGTGAAGAATGGCGTATTGGCGACACCGTGAACGCGTCGATCGGACAGGGTTATGTGCTGACTTCGCCTTTGCAACTGGCCGTCATGACGGCCCGTATCGCGACAGGCCGAGAAATCACACCACGCCTGATCCGGCTGATTGACGGGGTCGAACAACCATCCGGCCTGGGCGAGAGCCTTGGCATCAACGAAAACACGCTACGCCGCATCCGTGCATCTATGGTTGATGTCTGCAACCATCGCCGGGGCACCGCCTATGGATCGCGGATCATGGATGATGCGCATAAGATGGCGGGCAAAACAGGGACCAGCCAAGTACGTCGCATCACGCCTGAGGAACGCGCGGCAGGCGTAACCAGCAACGAAGACCTGCCATGGGAACGCCGCGATCATGCACTCTTTGTTGGATATGCTCCTTTCGACAACCCCCGTTATGCCGTGTCTGTTATTGTGGAACACGGCGGCGGCGGATCGCGCGCGGCAGCCCCCATCGCGCGCGACATCATTTTGCAAGCCCAATACGGCGGACCGCCACCTTTGGAAGCCTATCCCACGAGCGTAAGGGACCAGATTGCCGAACAGCAGCGTCGGATTGAAGCGCGTGTGCCACCGGGTGCCAAGGGGCGCGACCGCGTATGAGCTATCTTGAGTATAATACCAAATACGTACCAACCGGGCTTCGCAAAGTTCTACACTTGAACTGGCCGATTATCTTGTTGCTGATTGCGGTCGCAAGTGCAGGTTTCTTGATGCTTTATTCCGTTGCGGGGGGCTCTATGACGCCGTGGGTCGCACCGCAAATGGAGCGTTTTGCACTTGGCATGGTGCTGATGATCATTGTCGCGATGGTCCCGATCTGGTTCTGGCGCAACATGGCTTTTGTTGCCTATGGCGGATCCCTGTTACTACTTTTGGGGGTCGAGTTTTTTGGCGAGGTCCGCATGGGTGCGCAGCGCTGGATCGACATCGGGTTCATGCGTTTGCAGCCCTCTGAGTTGACCAAGATCACGCTGGTGATGTTCTTGGCTGCTTATTACGACTGGCTGCCGAATAAGAAAACGTCGCACCCCCTTTGGGTCGTCATTCCCGTCCTGTTTATCCTTGCGCCCACGATGCTGGTTCTGAGCCAGCCTGATTTGGGCACGGCGCTGCTACTTTTGATCGGCGGGGCTACCGTCATGTTTCTGGCAGGCGTTCATTGGGCCTATTTTGCGACGGTGATTGGTGGTGGCGTCGCCGCCATCGTTGCGGTTTTCCAAAGCCGCGGCACGCCTTGGCAGCTCTTACAAGATTACCAATACCGGCGGATTGATACGTTTCTTGACCCCGCAAATGACCCGCTGGGCGCGGGCTATCATATCACGCAAGCCAAGATCGCGTTGGGATCAGGCGGCTGGACTGGACGCGGGTTTATGCAAGGCACACAGTCTCGACTGAATTTCCTGCCTGAAAAGCACACAGACTTCATCTTCACCACATTGGCCGAAGAGTTTGGCTTTGTTGGTGCCTCTACCTTGCTGGTGCTCTACCTGCTGATCGTGCTCTTTTGCATCATCTCGGCATTTGGCAACCGTGATCGGTTTGCATCTTTACTGACACTTGGTATCGCAATGACGTTCTTTCTATTCTTTGCGGTCAATATGGCGATGGTCACGGGGCTGGCCCCTGTGGTGGGTGTGCCATTGCCATTGGTCAGCTACGGCGGATCGGCCATGTTGGTACTCTTGGTTGCTTTTGGTCTTGTACAAAGTGCCCATGTGCACAGGCCGCGCTAATGCTGAATATCCTGTTTTCTGCCCAACCCGCGCGTTGGGATGAATATCAACGCCCACTGACCGAAGCTTTTGCAAAAGCGGGGCTGCAAGCCAACCTGTCACGAGACCATGGCCCAGCCGATGTGGACTACATCGTCTTCGCACCCAATGGACCCGTCACCGACTTCACGCCCTACAAAAAGACAAAGGCGATCATGAGCCTTTGGGCTGGGGTTGAGACAGTTGTAGATAATCCAACGCTTACCCAACCGCTGTGTCGCTTGGTGGATGACAGCCTGACGAACGGGATGGTTGAATGGGTCGTTGGGCATACGCTGCGCCATCACCTTGGCATGGATGAGCATATCACCAGACAGGATGGGGTGTGGCGCAACTTTACCTATCCACCCGTTGCCGCGCATCGGCCGGTTACGATACTTGGGATCGGCGCTTTGGGGGCTGCGTGTGGGCAAGCTCTGCATCAGCTAGGCTTCCCAGTCACAGGCTGGAGCAGGCGCGCGAAAAACATTCCCAATATCACCTGCATGCATGGGGATGACGGTTTGCGCGCCGCATTGTCCGATGCGCAGGTCGTCATCCTGCTTTTGCCACAAACACCACAGACTGAGAACATTCTGAACGCGCAAAGCCTGAACCTACCGGCAAGAGGTGCATTCATCATCAACCCCGGTCGTGGCCCTTTAATTGATGATGCGGCTTTGCTTGCAGCACTCGACAGCGGCCAAATCGCCCATGCTACATTGGACGTCTTTCGGACAGAGCCATTGCCCGCGACGCATCCTTTCTGGGCGCATCCACAGATCACCGTGACCCCACACATCGCCTCAAGCACCCGGCCAGAGACCGCGTCAATGGTTATTGCTGAGAATATCGCGCGCGGCGAAGCGGGCCAACCTTTCCACTATCTGGTGGATCGTACGCGGGGCTACTAACGCAGTTTGGGCGGCTTTGCGGGGTCCATCCCCGGCGCGCCCGGCACATGTGGTGTCTCTGGCTCGGGCAGATCAAACCGCAGGCCAACTTTGGCCAGATGTGCTGCCAAGGGGTCACTTGCCCGGACAAACAGCACGTCCATGACACCCGCCTCAATACCCGAGAACGTCAGCGCTTCGCTAGCGGCAGAAGCAAGCGCCTTTTCCGCGCCCTCCACTGCATCAACAAAGGCCAGCACATGACCGCGCGCGCCGTCCTCGTAAGTCGCAGCCGCAAGATAAGCGAACCGCGCAAGCCCTGCTGCAATGGCCAGCTTGCGATCCAGGCCTGTGACAACCGCCTGTGGCAGGCCAACGGGCGCGGAAACCTCAGTCAGCCGCGCTTCGGTTTCATCGGGACCATGCGACAGGGTTGCCACCAGCCATTCAACAGCTTCTGCCGGGATCAGCATCGCGGATGGGGCCACTTCAAGGTTCAGCGCCAGCCCAATCCCCTGCCCGGTCAGCATCTGCGCCAAGGCACGGCCGGGAACACCTGCATAGGGTGCAACACGGCCCACGAATTGCGACAGGCGTTCCTCTCGGTCAAAGACAAGCGTAAATGTCTGATCTTCGATCTCAAACAGTTCCGGTTGGATCTGATCACCCTCGGCCTCCGCCCCGAGCAGCATGAACAATTCGGTATCAGCAAGCCGTTCGTAAAACTGCAGGCGTGCCGTGTCATCCTCGGGCGCGGCCTCCATTGCGGCGTGGGCTTGGTCCAGGTCGGTCATTTCAAAGCATCTTTCACAACAGCGCGCAGATCGGGCAGCACATCAGCCTCAAACCACGGGTTTTTCTTCAACCATCCGGTATTCCGCCACGACGGATGAGGCAAGGGAAAGACACGCGGTGCAAGGTCGCGCCAACTGCGGACCGCCTCGGTCACGCCCGCCCCTTTGCCCAAGTGCCAGCGGTGCGCATACCCACCCACGAGAACCGTTAAAGGTGGATCACCCAGTGCGTCCATGACGCGGGCATGCCATGTTTCTGCGCAGATTTTTGGTGGAGGCAGGTCTGATCCTTTGGCGTCATAGCCAGGAAAACAGAACGCCATCGGGACAATAGCAACACGCTTGCGATCATAGAATATCGCCTCATCCAGCCCCAACCATTCGCGCAATCGATCACCGGATCGGTCGGTGAAAGGCCGTCCGGACTTGTGCACACGCAGCCCCGGTGCCTGCCCTGCAATCAAAATGCGTGGCTTGTTATCAAACCAAACTACGGGGCGCGGAGCATGGCGCGATGCGGTCGCAGCAAAACGCGTGGCACATAATCTGCAGGCCGAAATTTCATCTTGGACGGACATGGCGAAACTTTGCATGGACGTATCCGACTGTCACGCCTCAGCACGGCTATATTCATGCCTTAAAGTCGCTGTATGGAAACGTGGTGAGGCGTGTTAACCTATTGGCGCTATAAGAGGATATAGCCCAAGACAGGGCTTAAGTAGGATAAGATGCTGGAATTCGCGGAAGTCAGCAAATCGTTTTGGACAGGCACGCAGCGCAAGGTGATCCTTGACCGCGCCTCTTTCCGCGTGGAGTTGGGAAATTCGCTAGGCATTCTGGCGCCCAATGGCACAGGCAAGACCACATTAATCAATATGATGTCAGGTTTGGAAAAACCTGATGAAGGGACAATCCGGCGCGGCTGTCGCATTTCATTTCCGCTGGGTTTCATGGGCGGTACCGACCAAACGCTTTCAGCAATGGAAAACAGCCGTTTTATCGCGCGGCTTTACGGGTTGGACCCCGACTATGTTGAAGCCTTCTGCCGATGGCTTTGCGGTCTGGAAGAATATTTTGATATGCCGCTGGGCACCTATTCTGCTGGTATGCGCGCGAGGTTTTCCTTTGCGCTCTTGCTGGCGCTTGATTTTGACATGTACCTGATCGACGAAGGCATGCCCGGTGCCACTGACGCAGAATTTAACCGTAAGGCCGGAGAAATCCTGCGCGAAAGGCTGGAAAAAGCCACGGTGATCATTGTATCCCACCAACCTGCTGTGCTTGAACGTCTGGCCAAGACGGCGGCAGTGCTCAAAAATGGGCAGCTGCATATGTTTGACACCTTGGAAGAGGCGCGCGTGCTTTATGACTACCAAACCCAAGGTTAAAAAGTTCCGCATCCGGCGGAAAACACCTGATGAGCAGGCCCAAGCCGCGGCCGGCGCAGAAGCTGTGGAAGACGTCAAAGAACCCTCGCACGCCGAACAGATCGCAGCCATCAGCAAAGAAGGCCTAACGGGGCGTCAATTGCGCATGGCGCGGCGCGTTGCCATGAAGAACGGGTTTGAAGCATCCTCGGATTATGATGCAGTGCGCCAGCTGCGCGCAGCGGGGATTGACCCGTTTCAACGCAGCTCTGTGCTAGAGCTTGTTAAACCCGATAGTACAAAAGTACCTGGTAAACGTGGTCGCATTCAGTTGCCAGATACGCGGCAGGACGAGGGTATCTCGCTCCCCTCTACCAACAATCAAACAGCACTCAATCGCAATGCTGCCGAAATTTTGCAAATCCAGCGCGATATTGCGGCCCGGCGCAAGCGCAAGCTGGCGCTTTTGTTCACGCGGCTGTCGTTCTTTGTCTTACTACCCACATTCCTGATCGGCTGGTACTTCTACAACATCGCAACACCCATGTACGCAACCAATTCCGAGATCGTAATCCAGCAGGCGCAACAGCAGGGCGGCGGACCGCAGGGGTTGGCAACACTGTTTCAAGGCACCTCGATGGCAACCCAGCAAGACAGCATCGCCGTGCAATCCTATCTTGCATCGCGCGAGGCAATGTTGCGTCTCGATGGGGATCACGGCTTCAAATCGCATTTCGCCAACCCAGAAATTGATTCCATCCAACGGCTTGAAGAAGGTGCCACAAACGAGCAGGCTTTCGATCTTTACAAAGATCACGTCAAGATCAGCTATGACCCGACCGAGGGGCTGATCCGCATGGAAGTGATCGCTGCCGATCCGGTCAAAAGCTATGACTTTTCGCAAGCCTTGATCGGGTATGCCGAGGAACAGGTTGACCAGCTGACCGGGCGCCTGCGCGAGGACCAGATGCGCGGTGCGCTACAAAGCTATGAAGAGGCCGAAGAGCGCCGCGCCGAAGCGCTTGCCACATGGCTGGCCATTCAGGAAGACGTGCGCCAGATTGACCCGCAAAGCGAAACGACCGCCCGCATGGGGCAGATCAACACGCTGGAAAGTGAAAAGCAAAGGTTGGAGTTGGTACTGCAATCGCGGCTGAATGTAGACCGGCCAAGCGAAGTGCAGGTGCAATCCTTGCGCGACCAGATTGCCAATATTGATGTATTGATCATGGATTTACGCGATCAACTGGTCGGTGGCACGGGCGAGCAGGTATCCTTGGCGGCGCGGAACACGGAACTACGGACAGCGGAAGAAAACTACAGCTTTCAGACGGCGATGGTGCAACAAGCCCTGACACAGATGGAGACCGCGCGTATTGAAGCCAACCGGCAGGTCCGTTACCTGTCACAAAGCGTGCGCCCGGTTATTCCCGATCAGGCGACTTATCCACGCGCCTTTGAAAACACGATCCTGGCGTTTTTGATCTTTTCGGGTATCTACCTGATGGTCTCAATCACCGCCTCGATCCTTCGCGAACAGGTCAGCTCTTGATGCATACAGTCGATATTGGTGAACTCGCGGTCAGCAATGACCTGCCCCTTTTGGTCATTGCGGGTCCCTGCCAGTTAGAAGGCACCGACCACGCACAGATGATTGCGGGCAAAATGGCAGAGGTTTGTGCAGCACATGGGGCGCAGTTCGTATTCAAAGGGTCCTACGACAAGGCCAATCGTACCTCGCTTGGGGGCAAACGCGGGCTTGGAATGGATGAAGGCCTGAAGGTCATGCAATCAGTCAAGGGCAGCATCGGTTGCCCGGTCCTGACCGATATCCATGCACCTGATCAATGCGCGACAGTGGCAGAAATCTGTGACGTGATGCAAATCCCTGCATTCCTGTGCCGCCAAACCGATTTATTGCTTGCGGCTGGCGAAACGGGCGCTGTCATCAATATCAAGAAGGGTCAGTTCCTCGCGCCTTGGGATATGAACAACGTCGTCGCTAAGGTCGAAAGCACAGGCAACAAACGCCTCTTGCTAACCGAGCGTGGCGTATCTTTTGGTTATAACGCGCAGGTTGCCGATATGCGGTCGCTACCGATCATGGCGCGCACGGGTTATCCTGTGGTAATGGACGCAACCCACTCGGTCCAACAACCCGGCGGGATGGGCGGTTCATCGGGTGGGCAGCGGGAATTCGCACCCGTCATGGCGCGGGCGGCCGTATCACTTGGGATCGCCGCGGTCTTTATCGAAACCCATGAAGACCCGGACAACGCACCATCAGATGGGCCCAATATGATCCCGCTTGATCAAATGGACGGGGTCGTCAAAAGCCTGATGGCCTTTGACGCGTTGGCCAAGGACGATCCGCTACGGGTGTGACAGGAACGATTTCCTTGTTATGGTACGGCATTGCCTGACGGATTGATTTTATGCGCCTTTTTTTGATTTTTGCCTTGTTCCTGACGCTTGCCCTGCCCATCGCCGCGCAAGAGGCCAATGGCACAATCGCCACCGAAAACTCGGCTCAGCAGGACGCCGCAATCGCATTGCGTATCCGAGAAATCTTGGGTGAGCTGGGAAATTACGACGATGTTAGCGTCACGGTAAATGAAGGGGTGGTCACCCTGCGGGGCACCACTGCATCTGCTGTTGAAGCGCTTGAACTGGAACCATTGGCGGCCCGTATTGAAGGGGTCGTTGCTGTACGCAATCAAGTCACCGAAACGGCGGATATCGGGGAACGGCTGAACCCAGCGATTGAACGGTTCCGCGGGCGGGTCGATCAGTTTGTTATCTTCTTCCCGCTCGCCCTGATCGCGGGGGCTGCCTTTGTCGTTGTGGTCTTCATCGGTTTCACCCTTGCACGCATGCGCCAACCGTGGGAACGGCTGGCACCCAACATGTTCATCGCCGAGATTTACCGTCAGCTGATGCGTATTGCTTTTGTGATCTTCGGTATCATAATCGCATTGGACATCCTGAACGCTACAGCGTTGCTCGGCACGATCCTGGGGGCCGCCGGTATTATCGGTCTTGCTTTGGGTTTTGCGGTGAAAGATACGGTCGAAAACTTCATCGCCTCGGTCATGCTATCTTTCCGACAACCCTTTCGACCCAATGACACGGTCGAGATCAATGGCGACATCGGCAAGGTCATCCGACTGACCAGCCGCGCGACAATCCTTTTGTCCTTTGACGGCAACCACATCCGCATTCCCAATGCGACGGTCTTTAAGAGCCGGATCATAAATTACACGCAGAACGCTGAACGCCGTTTTATGTTCTCGGTCATGGTTGAACGGGATGCTGACTTGCAGGAAACCCGCGCTATGGTCGCCAAAACAGTGCAAGACTTGCCCTTCGTGCTGAACGAGCCCGCCGCACAAACATGGATAGAAGCACTTCACCCTGCTGGGGTCGAACTGGTGATCACCGGTTGGGTCGACCAGAACGAGACGTCAATCGTCTTGGGCAAGGGCGAGGCATTGCGACAGGTAAAACTGGCGATCCAAGCCGCAGGCATTGTGATCCCTGATGCGACACAGGCCATTCACCTGTCCCGTGAGACCAAACCAACTGCACCAGACTTGCATGAAAGCACACAAGTGGAAACTGTCGATGCCAGCGAAGACGCCGCCCTCGACCGGATTGTCGAAGCCGAGCGGCAAGAGGAAATCTCTGAAGACCTGCTGCGCGAAGACAGCCTCAAAGAATAGGTCAATTCTTTGCAAAACAGGGCTTGAACCAATCCCACCTTCGCAGTATCTAGCCCCTCGCTGCTGGGATGTAGCCAAGTGGTAAGGCAACTGTTTTTGGTACAGTGTACCGTAGGTTCGAATCCTACCATCCCAGCCAGCATTTTTCTTGTGTGCCGTCCGGCATGAATCGCAACTTGTCTGGCGAGAGTTGCAACTTTTGTAAGGTAAGAAAGAGACTTCGGGCACTGCCTCCGGTTTCTCGACCTCTTGAGTGGTTCAGTTTGCCTTTCCTCGGTTACTTAAAATTGCCCTCAGCTTGCTATCATCACTTAAATGGAAACAGCTGCAGCTTTGGTGTCGGCGCAAAGGCGGTGTTTGTATCCGCCTTATATCGGGGCAAGGGCGCTGCTGAGCAGCCTGTCAAACGTCGAATGGCTACTTGGAGACCGTGGCCATGATGCATATTGGTTCCGAGAAGCCCTGCAAGACAAGGGTATTCGGCCATGCATCCCCGGTCGAAAGTCCCGCGTCGAAGCCGTGCGGTACGACAAGCGCAGATACAAACGTCGCAATCGTATCGAGATTATGTTCGGTAGATTGAAAGACTGGCGAAGGGTCGCAACCCGATACGGCCGATGTCCAAAGGTCTTCCTATCCGCAATCGCACTCGCCACAACCGTCACCTATTGGTTATGAGTCCTGACCCTAGCAAATTGCCTTCTTTGGACCCATGGGTGCTGACGTCAGACATAGCGAGCATTGCCGCGGCTGACACGACGCCTTTGAAGCCAAGCATCGGTCGTGTGATGCGCTTGATGAGGCGGTGATCTTGCTCGATGATTTTGTTCAGGTATTTGGATCTGACCATGTCGATCTTGACCGTCGTACCCAGCCGCTCGAAAATTCTGTTGATCGTGATCCGTTTCGGGATGCCGTTATTTTACAACCCATAAATGATCACCGTAGTTAGATAGTGCGCGCCTTTGAAGGAGATTATGTCATTGCAAAGCATGTTGCTGGATCCGTCATCGCACCAAACTTACAACCAACATAACAAAACTTTGCGACAGAACCCGGTCAATGTGCTGGACTGTGTGTTCATGGCAGATGCGCCGAACCAGAAACGAGTAGGCGAAATCAGGACATGGGCATTATGAAACAAATGTTTCGGACATGCTTCAAGGCACATCAGGAATGGTTAAGTTTACGTATCGCCACAGCACAAATGCCACAAGAACCGTGATTAATATGGCCGCGCCGTACAGAATGGAGGCGGCTATTGTTAACGACACGACTTCTAGGATGAGCCCGGCAAGCAAGATCCCCGAAAACAATGCCAGACGCTCGGCCATGTATCCAAAGCTGATCATCCGGTCTCGCAAGACCGGCTCTGCACCCTGTAAGGTCGAATAGTAGCAGACTTCGGTCGCCGCATCGAAAAGACCCGCAAGAAAGGCGAAGATCAGATAGGCCAGTAGCGCGGTCACGCTAAAAACCATCCAGAACATTGCAAATGTCAACACCACCATGACCACGAAGATCTGTGGCAAGTGGATATCTGTTATGCGGGCCCAGGCCAATGAGCGGGCGATGGTCAAGCCTGCGATCATCTTCCCCAGACCCCAAGCGCCAAAGAGCCAACCGGCAAGCTGCGCCTGATTGCTAGGGTCGAAAGATGTCGACAGCACTGGGAAACCTACATTATGCATGCCGGAGCCGAATGCCTCCACAAGTCTAGCGACGATGACGCAGATAAACACGGCGGGTAGTCCCACTTTAAAGATCCCACAACGTGATGTGGCGGCTGCCTGGACTTGCGGTGCACCGATCTTTAGCTGCGGTGCGCGTGCGCTGGTCAGAAGCGAAGAGGTCACAAATATCAGTGCGCCGAAGAGCAGGAAGGTCTCCATCTGCAATATTGCTGACGTCATGCCAAGAATAACGCCCCCACCTATCGTCGCGGCAGATTGTACGATTTGGATCTGTCCGTTGAGCCGATGCCGCCCCTGTGCGCCAACGAGATCTGGTGCCGTTGACAACAGCGATATTTGTGACAGGCCAAAGCTGGCTCCCAGGATGAAGGTCACGACAGCAAGGCCGGTCAGGCTCCAGGCCGCAGGCAAGGCGAAACAAAAAAGCATGGCCAATGCAGCAACGAAATCTGCGGCAAAGAAGAGCTTTGATAGGCCAATACGCCGCCGCGACCGGGCCGATAGGGCCCCACCCGCCGCACTGCCAACCATGCGCAGCGCCACAAAAATACCAACGGCGGCTGGGCTGCCGGACAGCGCCATCGCCTCGACACTAATGAAGATACTTGTGATCGTTGACAGACTAGCCGACATAAAGCGGCCCGCCAAAATAGTGTTTAATGCAGCCGGTGCGACAAGGCGCGTTTTGGTCAAGTCAGGTTTTCCTTTGGCCGATGTCTTTGGGTATGCACCGTAACAACGAGCATGTCACGATAGGCGGCATGGCATGTTTGCTTGGCCTGAACCGGGCCCGCCTCGTGATAGAGGTGCATATCATCCACCACCAACGTTTCGCAGAATTGGCTGAGCACGGCTTCGAAAACCTTCTCTTTTCCAGCCGCATCCGCAAAAAGGCGCGACGGCACCGGTTCACATCCGTCACTTTTGATAAAGTGCATGAAGACCCAATCTGCGCCGTCCTTGTGAATGCCCGAGGTGGTTGGGCTGCATTGCTGATGGTCTGCGATCACGCGGAACAGGTGTATGTCTATTTCCGCCGGTTGGGCGGATTGCGGTATCATTTGCAGATCAAAGGCCAACAGCCTTTTTGTCAAGGGATGGCCGGCGAAAGACGCTGGGGCGGCAGACACATGGTTTGGCTTGTGGCTTCCCGCGATAGGTCGTTTAACCTTGGGCAATATGGTCATGTCCTTTCGTGGTGTCAGAACACCATCACACGAGCGAGAGTATCGCAGCAGCCTGCGACGCCGGTTGGTAAACTCGCGATACTTTTCATCCCGAACCAAATCATTCCAGAAGGCTGAAAAACCACGCAACTCATCTGTCGTGACCGCAAGGGTATCGGCCAAGGCCGGGATATGGACAAAGTGTTTCTGCGCGATCGCTTGGGCGCTTGTCATGCCACACCTGCGATCTGTCGCGGCTGACCTGTCGCCATATCCACACGGACCATTTCGCATGTTTGAGTGTAAAGCGCCCACGCATGATCTGCGTCCTTTACACGGGTCCAGAATTTCGCGACGAATCTCTCGGAAAGGGAAATATCAAAGTAGTCGTCACTCAGATGCGTCGTATGGTGCAAAACACCCTCTTGTTGCGCGGCCTCTTGCAAGCCCGTCAGTCCGGTCACAAAACCAGGCGCAGGCGGATAAAGCACAAACATTGCATAAGCATCATTCAACTGCTCTGCCCGCGAAAGAATACCCGCGCAAGTGTCTTCATCAACATCGCCTCGCATGAGCGCCATGCCTGTTTCAAAGGGGTCGATACCAAGCAGCTCGCGAAACTGCGTTGGCACATCAAAGCCACCCACACGCGGATTGACCTCAACAGCCCGCGGCCCGTCTGCTGTCAAGAACAGTTCCAGATGCACCATTGTGTCCCTGAGGCCGACTGCGCGCAAGACGTCCTCAGCGTAGCGTTTGACAGTGCTGACGTCACTGGCCGAAAGACTGGTTGGTGGTGTTATCAGCAGGTGTTCCAAAACTGTGCTCTGCTCGTATGAGACATGCAACTTCTCGTTCACGAGCAACGCATGTGGTGTGTCGCCGCGCACCATACATTCGATCGTCAGCTCAATGCCGATCAGACATTCTTCAATCAAAGCAATACGTCCACCCCCCGCGAAATCTGCCGTCAGCGGTGTTTCCGCAAATTTCCGGCAAAACAAAGCATAGTGTTCGGACAGCTCTTCCATGGTGTCGCAGCGCCGGATCAGAACCGATCCGGTGCCTGCTGCTGGTTTCAGGATAAGTGGAAAACCCACATCTTTTGCCGCTTGTTGCAGACCGCCAGTGTCAAAGACGGTCGCATAGCGCGCTGAAGGAATATTACGGTCCGCGAGCCGGGCGCGCATGAGAGATTTGTCATTGACGCATTGCAGCGATTTGGGATCGCGCTGCGGCAAGTCAAGCTTTGCGCAAGCAGCTGCAAGATCATCGTGGAGCGTGCTGCCTGGGCGGCATTGGCCGGGATATGTCAGGACCAGTCGCACATCATAACGGGTCTGTAAGGCCTTGACGGCGCTGATGATTGTATCGACGCCCGTTCCGCGGATTGTTACTGTCTCATCGCTCAGCGCCTCTGGCCGTCCGGGGTGTGGATGCGAATCCTGGACCAGCGTAACGCGGGCCCAGCCCATTGCTTTGGCACTGGCGAAGTGATTGCGCTGGAAAGAGTACAAACCATCGGGTGAAAAGTCGTCATCCACATAGACTAGGGCGGGCTGTTTCATTGATCGATCCATGTGCATCGGTCTCCTTTCCAATTAGTGAAGCGAAATACCGCGCGCCCTGCCGTATCAGTGCTCATCGCGGGTGCGGGGGCGTCGGGCGCATCAAGTGGCAGCGTATATTTACCCGTGACATGCGGCAAAACGTATTCCGGAACGGCAAGATTGCTGCGCCGCCGTTTGAGCTTGCGCATCAATGCCTGACCGCGCGCGATGGGCACGCCAAAGCGCGCCGAACCCGGTGAAAATGGCATAAAGTGATAAAGATAGTACGGCAGCACCCCGCCGCGATAAAGCGACATGCATAGTGTGCCTAACGTATCGTCACGATCATTGACCTGCCCAAGCAGAGGAATGTTCGCAAACAAAAGCGGTACATGCTGGCGCAGCTTCCCGATGGCCTCCCAGAACGGCGTCGAAAGCTCAGCGGGGTGGCAGACATGCACTCCAAAAGCAGCGACTTTGGCATCCCTTAACGCAGACAGCAATGCGTCCGTCACGCGATACGGATTGAAGCTCAACGCGCGGCTATGAACCCTGATGATCAGATCCGCACGTAGATACCTCAGGTCATGCAGCATTGATGCCAACTTTGCATCTGACAACATCAAGGGGTCACCACCGCTCAAAATGACCTCTTCAATCTCGGGTTTGGACGCGATGTAGGCGAGCGTATCGCTCCAGTAGGACCGTTGCAGCGCTGCCTTGCGGCTTTCGGGTTCCCGTGAAAGCGTCCGCAGCGCTTCAAAACAGAACTGGCAGTAGGCGTTGCAGGTATTGGATGCGCGAATAATGACACGGTTATCGTATTTGTGCTGACAAATCGGTGTGACCATCTCTGCTGATTGCTCCCAATTCTCTGTATGCGCATCAAACCCAGTCTCACGCTCTGGCGCAGCATCGGGTAGGATCTGAGCGGTAATGGGGTTAAGCAATTCAGAATGAGTGTTGGCCGCCGACCGCGCCAGTGCAAGGACATAAGGCGTCACTTGAACCCGCTGGCCTACCATGTTTCGCCTGAGGTTACCTTCTTCCGCATGCGGAAACGCGCAGATCAATGCGTCTAAATCGCGAACCGCGTTGCGTTGTTGCCAACGCCAATCGTCCCAATGGTCCATCCAGTCGTCGCTCCAGCCCAGGCGCGCGGCGAGCGCGTTATCAATCAAGCTGTGAAAAGGCACCTCTATGGTATTGGCGAGATCTTTCATGAATTGGTCCTCCTGATGTTTATTGGTCGCGGCGATGAAACTCCGTTTCGGCGGCGGCTACCTTGCCCGTTTGATCTTTGCGCTGCCCCCAGATGTCTGCATCAATAGGGCCGCGAAACATCCCGACGCTCTTGGGACGCAAATAGTTAGCAAGTCCCTCACGCCCTTTTTCCCGGCCAATTCCTGAATGCTTGATGCCGCCAAAGGGCGCGCTACAGCCACCCTGACCCCATTCGTTGATGTGAATTTGGCCCGCTTGAAGGCGCGCTGCACAGTTACGCGCCCGATTTATGCTTGAGGTGAACACACCAGCGGCCAATCCGTAATTCGTCCCATTCGCTATATTGATGGCATGGTCGAGATTTGCCGCCCGCTGGATCGATAAGACAGGGCCAAAAACCTCTTCTTGATTGATACTGGCGTCGGGAGATGCGTGCGAGATGACGGTCGCTGGATAATAATGACCGGTGCGCTGGGGAAGAGTTCCGCCCGTGTCCACCTGCGCGCCACCTGCCTGGGCTTGAGAAACCGCCCTAGCAACGGATTGTTGCTGACGGGCACTGATCAAGGGCACGATCACATTGTCACGGGCACCGGACCCCATGGGCAAGTTCCTAACATGCGCAATAACATTGGTCAGAAGGCGATCATGGATACCATCCAAAGCGATCAGGCGTGACATCGCATCACAGACCTGACCCGAATGGCGGAACATACCGTCATCCAAGCTTGAGAGGACGTCTGCAATATCCGCGTCCTCGCAGACAATAGCGCCAGATTTGCCACCCAACTCAAGCACCACCGGAGTGACATGCTTGGCCGCGGATTGCATGACTTTTTGGCCCGTTTCAAAGGACCCAGTGAACACGATCAGATCAATATCACGATGTTGCGCCAGATGTTCACCAATGCCCGGCCCCACTCCGGTGATGGCGGCAACCGTTCCCGCAGGTAGGTCGCATGCTGCAATCAGATCAACAAGCTGCATGCATGCCAACGGTGCAAGTTCCGACGCTTTCACGATGCTGGCGTTGCCTGCCGCCAGCGCCGGCGCCAGAGATCGCGCCGCCAGCAGTAGCGGAAAGTTCCAAGGGACGAAATGTGCGACAACACCCATTGGTTCTTGTCTGACGGATAAATCATGATCCGCGTCGCCCCACAGTTCCCTGTCCCAGATATTGGCGCAGAGGTCTGCGAAATACACAAATAGGCGCGCCGCCCCGGCCACTTCCCGACGCGCGACAGATATGGCTTTCCCGGTTTCGTGCACAAGCATCCAAGCGAAGGCCTCTGTCTGTGCCAAAAGACGCGCCGCAATGGTGCGCAATAGAAGGGCACGATCGGTCAGTGGTATGTTCTGCATCGCACCTGCGCGCACGTTTTGCCGTGCCAGTGCAATGGCGTCGCCAACATCTGCTATGGTCGCAACCGGCGCTGTGGCAAAGACTTTTTCGGTTGCTGGATCAGTAATCGCAAGTGATGTATTGTCTGACAGTGGGCCTGACACCTCCTGCCAACGGTCAAGTGATACGCGCGCGCCGGTCATCTTGGAAAGGCTCCGTCGTCACCGCCATCTACAGTCAGGATACAACCAGTTGTTTTGCTGGCATTATCCGATAGCAGAAATGTAACTGCGCGTGCGACGTCGTCGGGCTTTACTTCTGTGCACAGCAGGTTGCGATCAGCATAATACTTCGCGACACTATCAACCGGCACGGCATTCAAGTGCGAGCGTTCCTCACAGATGTCTTGCGTCCAGAATTTCGAGTCGCTGAATATCGCGCCCGGATTCACGACATTTGCCCGCACGCCAAAGGCTCCGCCTTCAATTGCGGCCACACGCGCTAACTGTAGCTCTGCCGCTTTTGCAATGGCATAGGCCCCAAAACCGGGTCCAGGTGCCACGGCAGTTTTCGAGGCGATATAAACAATCGCCCCGCCCATTCCCTGTTTTTCAAGATAGTCGAGCGCCCATTGAGTAAGGAAAAAGTGACTCGTCGCGTTCTGCGCTAAGGTCACATCCCAATCGTGCCGATTCATCTGGCGCAAAAAGCCGGTGCTGCCACGTCCTGCATTCGACACCACGTGATCCAGCCCGCCCAAGGTCGTTACAGCGGCATCCATCATCTTTTTGACGGCATCTTCATCGCTCATGTCGCAGGTCATCTGCCCCTGTAGGGGGGTCTCGGTCTTTTCAAGCCCTTCGGACAGCGCCTCAAGTCCGTTGGTGTCGATATCAGCGGCAAAAACATTCGCACCAAGCCCGGCCAACTCAATAGCAGTGGCCCGCCCGATGCCAGAACTCGCACCCGTGACGATGGCACAATGGCCCAGAAATGGTACAGCAGCTCTGTCGATATCTGTGCAGGGCGGGAGGTCATAGTTTCTGCCGCATCTGTCGCTGGGCGCAAGTGCTTTGGCGAACTGCCACTGTGATAGTCGGTGCTGGGCGCCTTGCGGCGTATGCGCGGTGGCACGGGCATGATGGCCGGTGTCCTCTTCCCAGATCACCACCGACTGACGCTTGCCACCGCCTAAATCAGCACGGCAGTCTGCGATGGCCTGCGATGTGGTAATCGTCTGAAGTTGCCTTTGACCGGTCAGCAGAACAAGCTTATCAACAACATCCGCAAGGCCGGCAGCGACGACCTGACGCGTTAACCCTCTTGCGATATACCACCCCTCTTGCAAACACAGTGCACTATCCAGCAACACTCCGGCGCTTAGATAGTCTTGAATATTATCAAAAACCGGGAGTTGCGTTGCCCGTGTCAATGCCGCCTTGAAGGCGGCGCGTTCTGCGTTTGCGACGTCACCCATACAAAGCGCGGCGACGGCATCAATCTTGACCGTAAGTGTCCACGAAGCTGTACCCGTCCCATGAAACAGAAGAACCGGCAGCAAACGGCGCAGGTCAACTGAATCGACACTGCTGACATATCGGGCGGCGCATAAGGGATCATGGAGCATGTCCTTATCAGGCGTGTTGCAAAGCGCCTCTACCAGCACCTGACGCCGGGTGAGTCCATGACCCTCACGCAGTGTAACGTCTGACACCATTTGTCTACCAAAAGCGACGCGCTGACCCCATGCCTCGTCTGAGAGTTCACGCACGTGCTGTTGCGGCAGCGTTTCAATCGAACTGTCGTAAAACTGATCCTTCATTGCGATACCCTTCCCGCATCGTGATGCCGCGCGGTGGTATTGCGCAGCCAGGCGGTGCAAAGCGGAATTTGCGCGAACGCGTTGTATGCGACATGCGACAGCAAGGCGGGCAGCAAAGACCCGCTGGCCGCCGTCAGGCCGCACCAGAAAAGCGACAGCGCAGCGAGCCGCAAGTAGTCGCGCACACCATACTTGTGATGCGCCCAACGGTTCGCCGCATGTTCGCTTACAAAAAGGATGGTAGAGACCACCGCAATCGCAGCGAACGGCGCACCCGCCAGAAAAGCAAAGACAACGCCACGGTAAAACACTTCTTGAGAGATCGCGGACATCAGCGTCTGGTAGCCATGGAATACGACCCGCATGCCGGGCACGTCATTGTTTGGCCTTCCCCAAATTGCCCGAACAAGTCTGGCGACTTTGGAAAATTCAGAGCACCGTATCATCAGCCCGGCAAACAAACCCGCTATCACAAACCAAGTTGCTGATGAAAGCGGAAGATCGACCCAAAAGAGACCAATGTAAAACGGTAAAAAGAACCCAACAAACGGAACGGCAAAAAGAAATTCTGCAACGCGCGGAGAAGCGCGATAGCGCGCAGCGCGGATCATTGGATTGGCGATCTGACCAAACAGGATCAACAAAAACAGCGCAAGCACCATCGCAAGACCATCGAAACTGTATGCTGCACAAATTAGTGCACCTAGAATGGTGAAGGCAAAGAGCGCCTTTGTTCGGCGAGGGAAAAACGGGGCGTGCTGGTCCGACGGCAGCCGCATCCCGTAAATTGCTTCAATGCGTGTCTGCGCCTGAGACATCTCAGTACACCTGCGCGATGCAGGCACCCGAAACGGCGAGATACAGCAAGACCATCCCTTGGATGTCGCGATACTGTTTCCGCCCAATTGGCGCGCTGACAGAACATTCTTTAAGCGTTTGTTCGTACGTCATTTTTGCGCTCCACTCTGACGGTTGAAGGCTGTATCGCGTAAAGGACGGAATATGCGGCAAATCCGACTCCGGCAAAGATTAGAACGCTTGCTGGTTTCATTATGTCGGCATCGATTGCCCATCCGGAGGCCAGTGCGGCAATTCCGCTAACCAGTGCGCCCAATGCGACGCGGACTTGCATATGTCCACCAAGCGCTTCTTGCGGTGCGATCGCCATAAGGCGCGCGCGGGCACCACTGTTGGACACCATGTTGCACAGACCATTAAATACGCCCAATACTAGCAAGACAAATAGAACACCCGATTGCGCCATCAAAATCGTCGCCAACCCCAAAAGCGCGTTTCCGGCCACAATGGCCTTTCTGTCGCTGAAAACCCAAAGGCCGGTAAAAATTGCAAGACCCGCCAGCGTTAAGCCGCCAAATTGGCTGGCTTGAAGTAGGCTAAGTCCCGTCTGCGGGTCATTCAGCACCTCCGCCAGATAAGGGATGATGCCTACCGAAAAGAGTGCGATACTCGCCGAAATGAGACTATTACCAATGGTGAGTAATTGCAGTTCAACTGCCTTTGCACCATCGGTAGGAGATGCAGCCTGCTTTTGCGTGATTGCTTCGGCGTTAACAAAGCTTGGCAAACCGACCTTTATCGGTGCTATCAGCAAAAGAGCTGCCAACAAAAACACAACAGCGTTTAACCCCAGAAAGACACCAATATTCTGCAGGTCGAAGAACGCCGCCGCACCAATGGCACCAAGCATCCGCATCACTTGGGACGCAGTGACATCCAGCGCATTGACTGCCTGCCGCACAGGGCGCGCCGCATTTTGCGACAGCATAGCCATCCGCGCGCTCGCCTGCAGTGTCCCGATGACATCTTGTAGAAAGAACAATGCGATCAGTACCCAAAGTACGTCGACAGTGGCAATCATGGCAAACATCAAAAGCATGCGCAGAATGTCCAGCCCCGCCAGGGCGCGCATTGTGACTACCAAGTCAGGCATGTGGCGCAAGGCAAGGCCAACAAGGCCCGCAGCAGAACGGATCCCAAAAAGTGCAGCAACAGCAAGCGTGCTCTCAAACTGAAAGAATGCATAGAGTGACAGCGCAATAAGCGTGATCTGATCGCCCAATGCAGTCAGTCCACCAGAAAATACCAGCCGCATGATGTTTGCGCTTTTTCCTGCGTCCGATTGCTCTGTAAACGAATGTGACATCAGGGTTTCGCAATCAGAATGCCAAGGTCAGCCGCTTTGCTGCAGAACCTTTGGTGACCGCTCGGCATATCTGCAGCCGCCACCGAATTCCCTGCTTGCATACGGGACAAAATATCAAAACCGGCCTGATCGGTCTTAAACAGTGTGCGGCCCTGTCGAATAAGAAAGTCCGACCCAATCTGTCTTAGGGTTGTATCGTTAGATAACTTAAACATGACATACTCTCCGTTTTTAGATAATTGGGTGCAGATCGGGCCACGCATCTTTCGTAACCAGATCGGGCCAGAATCCCGTACACGGCCCTTTCATCAGCACACAATCTTTGCAGCATTCAGAATGCCGCACGTGGATTGTGTCATAGGCAAATGCATTTCCGCTGAGGAATTGCTCTTTGCTGTCCACCATGATCCGTTCGGCGCCATATCCGCCAAAACCCAACTCATGTGCACGTTTCAAGCCATTCAGGATCTGTAACGTCCGCTCACTGAGATAGCAGGCCGGCACACCGTTTAGTACGACAGGCAAATCAAGAGCGGCCGCGCAATCCATCGCCTTTTCCATGCTGGGTATCAGCTCTTCAAAGCTTTGTGGAATCAGCTCTTCCTGTTTCTGGGCGGCCCAACCATGCATGAACGGAAACGTCATCAACCAAAACCGAACACCCAAACCTGCCAGAATATCTGGAAAAAGCGGTAACTCCGGTACAATGGGGCGCGACATCACGGTATTGACACCGACTTGAACGTTATGCCCAATTAAGTTTTGAATACCGACCAACTGCGTGTCGAGTTTATCTTTCAATCTGGTGATATATACGTGACTTTCTGGCGTCGCGGCCTGAAGCGAAGCTATCACATGCGTAAAATATTTTGCGTGCCTTGCGGCATAGTAGTCATCTGCAAAAGCCATAACATTTGAATGCAGAATAACCCTGTCAAATAGCGCGTGTGCCGCCTTGGAAATCTCATATAGCTCTTCACGAGTAGTAGGCTCACCACCGGAAATATGGATTTCCTTCTGTTTAGCATGTTTCGACAGATAGCGAAGATTTTCAATCTGTTCGGATAGATTCATGTTTTTCACAGATCTACGGTCACCTACCCAGCAAAACCGACACCCCATGTTGCATTTATAGGTGATTTTTAATTCCGCTGCAGATATTGGAATTTCACCCTTTTTGGAATTTTCGACAATCTCCGACATATCTCACTCCATATTGCATGGGTAAAGGGAAGACGCACAGCGTATTGGCGACAAATTTCATCGCCGCCAATACAGCGGTATAAAAATTTTAATTATCCGATAAGGCTTGCCATTGGTAGATCGACCTCTTCCAGTGCAGGCTCATCAGTTTCGAAAGTAATGTCTGTACTCTCGACTTGAACGATATCTGTATCAGTTGGCTCCGTCTCGACGGTAGCAACAGAATTGCTCGCTAGTTTCACAAAAATCACCTCCTTAATTCATCTAATCGTGTCAGACTAATATTCAGAGTGTCGAACGAGATTGCGCTCTTTCAACTACATAAACACTGTTCCGTTTCTTTTTCTGTGTCAACGCAAGTCAACAACTATAGGCGTAAATTTGACTAGACACATCTTGATACCTTACGATGACTCAAATTTAAACTATTGAAAATAAACAATTAAATATCTCATTGCTCGAACATGACACCATTCCAAGTTGTGCCTATGTTTTGTGCATATGCTGATTTCTCAGGAGTTCCTCTTGCCAAATTTCGATTAGAAGAATCCGAATCAATAATAAAAATTCGAACATTTTTGAAGTTACAGGCAGCTTTCTCGTTAAGGAGTGGTACGAATTTCTATTCAAATTTGACGAAGATTTTGTTATGGTAGCTTTGCAACTCAGTCAAAAAGCGATATCCACAATGATTAAGTCACGTATTCAATCAACAAAAGAACTATCCGAGTTGCTAGAAATATCTTTTGGCATCTCACTTGATTCGCTAATCAAAAGTCCGCTAATCAGTGTTGCGGGCGACGCATATATTTCAGGTTCATTGATAGATGGATTTTGGAATGAAAAATCTGATATCGATATATACGCTTTTTCCGATAACCCACTAAGTTATGATTTATGCTACGATCTGGGACCGAACTTACCTCGCGCGCGCCGGAAGTTGGTGCCTGATTTACAAAGAGTGGAAGTGACGTACCTACCACAGAATTTTGATTCCGTGTACGGAGCGTATTTTGACAACTATCTTACGCAAGAAAGCGCGCCAATGGCTTTGGGTCCTGAAGCGATGGAGATACTTCACAGGTTTTCAACAGGTGTACCCTTAGCGGCACACGGAACTTTTGCTGATCGCCAGGCACGTATCAATCGCGGGGCCTTGCAGCAGTATTTCGCCGATGTCCATTTGCGCCGCGCTGACTCTTACCTCGAAGATGTCGTTGGGGCGCTGGCTGAGGATGATTTGATCAACGCAACCACTCTCACCCGGTGCAGGATAGAATGTGTGGCCGATAGCTTGCTGGCCCAGCTTGGTGAGACAAATACACGGGTCGAAAAGTGGCGATGGAAAAAGATTGCGCGCGCTTTTGGCGTTGAGAGTGATCTCTGGCGGAGCCTTTATGCAATCACCTTTCCTGCGGTACAAAAACTAAGCAAGTCAGATATCCGTACGTCTCTCGCCAACGCTAACGCATTTTTAACCTCTCAGATCGGTGATTTGGAAGGTGCGGCATGACCTACCATACGCATCTTGATGTGCGTGCCCGCCGTCACAAAGGGGGGCTTTTGCTTTTGCGGGGTCCTGTCGCAATGCAGTTATCTGCCTCATTCATGCAGCTTTGGCATTTGTTGGCGCGGCGCACTCAGTTCGATAACGCGGTTGTTCATGACCTGTGCGACGCCCTGAAGCTTGATAGAGCCGCAGGTGATAAACTGGTGCAAACGCTTCTGGAAAAGGGCTTTGTTGCAACCGCCTTGGCCGATGACCGGGTAGATATCTGACAATGTGCGGGCTTTATTTCACCACCGGCGTCGCGAAGCGCACACGGCGAGACCACAGTCGGGCACTCACGAAGATGGCACACCGGGGTCCTGACGCACGCAATGAAACCTATTTGGAAGACGGCGGGATCTTTGCAGGCCACTACCGGCTGTCCCTTATGGCTGGGCCGGAAGGGCAACAGCCGTATGTGGATAACCGGTTTCTCATCCTCTTGGTGGGCGAAATCTATAATGTCGCAGACATCGCAGCAAAGCTTGACCAGCCCGTCGCGTCAGAGGTTGAAGCGATTGCTAGACTGCTGACGCATTATGGGGCACGGGGCCTTGATCAGCTTGATGGCATGTATGCGATAGTCGCATATGATCGTCAAAAGCGGCACGTGATTGTCCACCGCGATCCTATGGGACTGAAACAGCTTCATGTGACAACACATCGGGGCCGACCTGTCTTTGCCTCTGAAATTGCGCCATTGTTGGATATTCGCGCCACCCGCGGCATGCCGGAGCGCGACGCCTTGATCGAGAATTTTCTTTTTCGGGTGCCGTTGGGTCGAAAGACATTCTATCAGGGAATTACGCGACTGCGCCCTGGAGAAACCGTCGTTCTTGATCAGGTCGGGAACCAAGTTGACACTTGGATCACTGATATTGGTGCGCGTTGTTTTGGACAGCGCCAGGATCAGGCAGATCCTAAAGAGCTGTGGGATGTTCTGCAGAACGCAGCGCTATCAACCGTGGCGCATCGCGACCGAGGTATCGCGGATGTGCCGCTGCTATTGTCGAGCGGGATGGATTCAAACGCGCTTGGTACAATTTACGGGTCGCGCGGTATCGGTATCAGCGCCGTCACAGCGAGCTATCCGGGCATATCGACAGCGCAGGACGAATCGAGTTTGGCCACCCTTGCTGCCCGGCACTATGGTCTGCCCATGCGTATCGTCCCGGTGACTGCAAGCGCTGAGATGCTGGGGGGCGCCTTGTCGCATCTGGAAGCACCGACCTATTCTTCCTCTGCTACGGCGATCCTAGCAATCGCGCAGCAATTGGCGGATCAAGGCGTCAAAATGGTGATCGTAGGCGATGGCTCGGATGAGCTTTTCTTCGGTTACTCGCAGCTTATGCAGCCTCCTGATGCACCACCAGATGTGTATCAGTCCCGCATCGGCCTTGCTGATATCGCCACGTCGGCCGCATTGACAGGTGAGCCTGAAGCAGCCCTGCGCGACCGCGTGATGGGAGCGCTATCCGGGCCGGACAAAACGGAAACCTGGCGTCAATATCAAGCGTTTGAATTACGTTACCGTATCCCCGACTACCAAGCTCACAGGCTTGATCGGTTGTTTATGGCACACGGGATTGAGGCACGCGTACCATTCCTGCGGCGAGATGTGGTGCAATGGGCATTGTCGGTCGGGCGAGATTTGCATCTTGCTGCCGGCCGGAAATCATTGCTTGGCCTCGCTGTTCGCCCGCATGTCGCCCCGTGCGTCAGAGATTTGGCAAAGAAACGGTTCGTGGCACCAGTCGCTAAATGGCGCCAAGGGAAGCTGGCTGCAGATGTCTCTCGGCATGTCAGTCCTCGCGCACTCATGCAAATTGGGCTAGACCCGAAACTGCACAAGGATGACTTCGCCAAATTGTCGGACCGCTGCATCTGGGGCATCTATATGATGGCGAGGTGGGCAGAGGTGACCTGGGACATGGAGCCGTCGCTATGAACCGACCATCAGGAAGGCAACGCGACCGGTTATCAGATCAAGCCGCAGCAACGACCCGCCTGCTGTGCGCGCGTGATCCATGCCCGATGATCGTACTGACAGCAGGCGACGGTGCGGGCAAGTCAACGCTGCTCGCCGGGTTAGAACCGCTGATGCAGGATGTTGCCTTTTGCTCTATTGATCCGACTTTTCTTTATCCGCTTCAGGAGGCACCACATATGGACTGGGCCCTGCAAACCCACCCACGTGAAGTCATCTGGAAATGTGCGCCTATGGTGCGCAGCGCGTTCTTTGTCACAACTTTCTCGGTTCTGGTCGAGCACTACGTGAAACCAAATTTCCGACGACGGCCAATCATTATCGACAGTTACTGGTATCGGTATCTCGCCAAGGAAATGCTCCAAAACCCAGATGGGGCCAACGTTTTCGCCGATCTGACGCAGCGCTTGCCACGCCCCGATCTGGTGGTGGAGCTGACCTGCGACTACAGTGTCGCCTTTTCCCGAAAAGACAGCATTTCGCCACTTGAAACTGGATCCGGGATAAACCCGCAGGAAGACTTCATCCATTTTCAATATCGCGTTGCGCAAACGGTGAACAAACTCTTGCCCGCAGATGTGCCACGCGTCAACCTGCGCTCGACAACCGTCGCGCAAACAACAGCCAATTTTTTAGCCACGATTGACGCTTGGATTCATGATCTAGAATAGCAAAGTTGGAAAATACCTTGAAAAAGAATGGGCCGAGAACGATAGCTGCAGCGGATTATGATGCATTGGCCATTGAAAAGAAATGGCAAGCGGTTTGGCGCGACCGAGAAACCAATAAGGTTGATCTCAAAAACGGACCTAACCCTTTCTACAATCTGATGATGTTTCCTTACCCCTCGGCAGACGGATTACATATTGGTAATATCTACGCTTTTAGCGGCGCTGACATTCAGGGCCGATTTCAGCGTCTGCGTGGGCATACGGTGTTTGAGCCGATCGGCTTTGACGCTTTTGGAATCAATGCGGAAAATTTTGCAATCAAATCGGGAACGCACCCGGCCGAGTTGATCCCACGCAACATAGCGAATTTTAGCCGTCAGCTTAGCGCTATGGGCATGATGTATGACTGGTCACGCGTTGTCGACACCACCCAGCCAGCATATTATCGTTGGACGCAGTGGATATTCGTCCAGCTTTTCAAAGCAGGTCTGGTCGAACGTCGTACCGGCCCAGTGAACTGGTGCCCGGTTGATAAAACAGTGCTGTCCAATGAGCAGGTCGTTGACGGTCACTGCGAACGATGCGGTGCACGGGTTGAGACGCGCAATCTTGCACAATGGTTCCTGCGGATCACTGATTATGCGGACCGTTTGCTTGCTAATCTGGATGAAGATCAGCTGGATTGGGCCGCGTCGACCAAGATGATCCAGAAAAACTGGATTGGCCGCTCTGACGGGGCCAAGATCACGTTCACGGTGAAGGATCACGACGTTGAACTTAGGGTGTTTACGACCAGGGCCGAGACGGCGTTCGGTGCCAGCTTCATCGCACTTGCATCTGAACATCCTGCCATTGATCAGATCATCGCAGCGGAAAGGATCGCGGAGGTCGCTGCATTGCGCGATCGTCTGCGGCGGAAGGATGTCGTCAGCCGCCGTATCGCCGGTGTTGGCAAAGATCCTGAAGGTGCGCCATTAGGCTGTACCGCCACCAATCCACTCACAGGAGAGGAACTGCCTGTCTTTGTCACCGACTACGTACTTCACGAAACCGGGACCGGTGCGGTGATGGGGGTGCCTGCCCATGATGACCGGGACTTTCGTTTTGCGAAAATGCGATCGCTGCCCATTCGTCCTGTGATCCAGACACCGGGTAATACTGATGCAGAGGAGGCCTATACCGCCGTGCATCCCGATGATCGCATTATAAATTCGGACACGTTTGACGGCCTTTCGCCGGTAGAGGCACGCGTCAAAATCATTGCCCATCTCACAACTCTGGGTCAGGGAGTGGCATCGACGACTTACAAACTCAAGGACTGGTGCATATCCCGGCAACGATATTGGGGGCCGCCCATCCCGATCATCTATTGTGACACCTGCGGCCCACAGGCTGTCCCAGAGGATGATCTGCCTGTTGAGCTGCCGGACCTGCCCGACTTCGAGGCGAAAAATGACGGTATAAGCCCTCTCTCGGGCGCACAGGAATTTGTTGCTGCCACTTGTCCGACTTGCGGTCAACCGGCACAAAGAGAAGTCGATGTCTCCGACACGTTTCTCGACAGTGCGTGGTATTTCTTACGCTACCCCAGCACCACCGATGACACCGCACCGTTTGATCCTGATATGACGCGCAAGTGGCTGCCTGTTGACCTTTATATTGGCGGACAAGAACATGCCGTACTGCATCTGATGTATGCACGTTTTGTGACCATGGCTTTGAGTGATTTGGGCAAGTTACCCTTTGAAGAGCCGTTCTTGCGCTTTCGCCCGCACGGCATGATCGTCAAGGACGGACAGAAGATGTCAAAGTCCAAAGGGAATGTCGTCGGTCCGGACGACTACTTGGGTCGTTTCGGTGCCGATGCGCTCCGATGTTATCTGATGTTCATGGGCCCGTTTACCGAGGGGGGCGACTTTCAGGAGAGCGGAATCATCGGGATCACCCGGTTTCTCCGCAGGCTATGGGGGCAGGTCGGAGCGGCACAGCCGGCAACGATTTCTGGCGACGATCTTGCCAAACTACATAATACCATCCGCCAAGTGACGCAGGATGTTGTCGCATTGCGATATAACACAGCAATTGCCGCACTGATGGAACTCTCCTCCGCTATCCGAGCACGCAAACGCGCCGCGACACGCGAAGAAGCTACGGCCCTTGTCATCATGCTTGCACCCTTTGCGCCCCACTTCGCGGAAGAGGCATGGACTGTTCTTGGCGAACAATCCTCCATTTTTGAACATGCCTGCTGGCCCTCTTATGACGCGGCGTTCTGCGTCAATGAAACGGTCAATGTGGTCGTCCAAGTGGACGGCAAACGACGCGGGAGCGTGCAGGTCGCACGCGGCGCTGCTGAGGACATGGTTCGTACCGCTATTCGTGCCGACCAAAAGCTAGTTGCGATTGAAGCGGCGACAGCTCAGAAGGTCGTTTTCGTACCGGACAAGATCATCAATTATGTGACCTGTAGGTGAACTTTCTTGGGGATTGGTAATAAATCAATAGGTCCGACTCTAAGTCGACAGCAAAGTAGATTATCGTTATATCGCTCGGACGGAAATCATGCCGCGTGATGCATGCCAATTATATGCCCTAATGATAACGGTTTTCTGGAAACAAAGGCTGACTGTAACCACCGATCACTACCATCAAATCGTGGTACAAAGGGTGTGCGCGCATGAATGCACTTCTTATTATTTAGGATAAGGAGGTGACCTGCTCCCCATTGAGTCCGCTAATTTAGGTTAGCTCTGTTCAGGTTTTGGCCTTCGTTAGACCGGTTAGCATATTCTCCTGGCGTCATGCCAGCGAGGCTTGTGTGCGGGCGGTGATGGTTAAAGTCGGTGCGCCACGTCGCGATCAGATGGCGGGCATGGCGCAGGTTGTCGAACAAGTGTTCGTTCAAACACTCGTCCCGCATTCTCCCGTTGAAGCTTTCCACAAACCCGTTTTGCATGGGCCGCCCCGGGGCGATGTAATGCCAGTCAACGTTGCGGTATTCCTGCCATTTCAGGATCGCATTCGAAGTCCAGCGACCACCGCTGGTTCGGCCCTTGCGGGACCGCCATCGGTGCTCTGGTGCCAACTGCACGCTTGCGTCCGCCCCGTTTACGCACTGTTAACCCTTCTTCGCGGTAGATCCGATACAGCTTCTTCCAATTCACCACCCAGCCTTCACGTTTGAGCAAGATGTGCAGCCGCCGATATCCAAAACGCCGTCTTTCAGATGGCAGTTCCTTCAATCGGTCTCGCAGGTCAGTATCCGCTGACCGCTTCGACACACGCCGATAAACACGCGGGTCGATCCCAGCCAAGGCGCAGGCCCGCTTTTGATTGTATCGCTTCTCTTTCATGGCCCAGGCCGCAGCATTGCGTCGCGATCATGCGTCCATTGTCCTCGGACCAATGGCGGAAATGGCCACATCCTCAAAAGTTTTTCCCAGCATTTCCTTAAGCGTCGACACATCCATCATCTGCTCAGCCAGTAACTTCTTCAGCTTGGCATTCTCGGCCTCAAGGGCCTTCAGCTTCTTTGCGTCTGACACTTCCATTCCGCCATACTTGGACCGCCATTTGTAACACGTCGCATCGCTGACACCGTGCTTACGGCAAAGCTCCTTCGCGCCAAGCCCAGCCTGATGCTCTTTCAATATCCCGATTATCTGCTCTTCGCTGAAACGGCTTCTCTTCATCGTCTGTCTCCTTGTTGGAGAACAGGCTAACTCAAAACACAGGACTTTTCAGGGGAGCAGGTCACTCTGGAAGAGTTTCTATCCCATCGCGTCTTCTTAGACCTTTGCAAAATAGCGGATTGAGATTTCCGGACATGTCGCCCAAAGCAGTCAGGTCAGTCCTTCTGCACATCTTGAGTATCTTTGGTCATGGTTCTGACCGCCTCACGACAAGCCTCGGAGAAGGTGATCAATACCTCGGTCGACACAGTAATATCTGACTTTCCCGAAGCAGAGAATTGACGCGATAGTGCATGCCCAATGTGCGAATACAAAGACGAAATGCTAGGATATGCTTCCGGGCGTATGGCCACAACAACAGAGCGTCGGTCCGTTAGTGAACGCGTCCTCTCGACAAAGCGGGCTTTTTCAAGTCGATCGATCAATGCCGTAACGGCACCGCTTGTCAAACCAGTCTGCCGGGCAATCTCGGTTGCAGTAAGTGATCCCTTCCCGAGCACATTCAGACACCTGAGGTCGCTGCGATGAACACCAAGTTGTGCTGCAATTGTATCTTCTAGCACATCCACTGCGATGTATACGGCTCGCGATGCAACATTCAGACTGTCTAAGGCTTTATCCTCGGCATTTATTACCTTCACCATTAAGATACTCACTTGAAAAGTTAAATCATATGGAGTTATAGACTACTTCAAGGGACGTTAGAAGTGACCGCCAAACCCTATTTTAAAAGAAGAACATACCGATGAACACATACTCGACCTATGAACTGATTGATAAAAAGTGTTCGGTTCTTGATGGATTTAGGCCTACCTTTGGGAAGGCGACTGGATGACGGGACTTCAGTATGATGGTCACAGCTGGATACCTGACGCTGATTTGTTCGTGGCAGCAAACGGTAGATATGGTCCACCGGCACGGTGGCAAGGGGTACAATTCGGGGGAACGAGTGCTTGTCTCTTGCTTGGCCCTGATATCACGAAGCAGGTCAACAGACCATCAAACCCTCCGACGGCAAGAGGCCCAGGATGGGATATACCTTGGCGCCATCTTAATGCACCGCCCCTTCACTTCACAATGGATGCAGGTCCGCGCTGGGTGAGGGGGCACTTAATCAATGGTTATTGGGGAGGATCCGGTTTTAATTGGTGCAACTTGGTTGCGTTGACTACGGTTGCAAACAGAAATCATGCAACAATTGAAACACGACTTAACCGTTATTTAACTGAGTTTTATCGTTTTGATCGTCGTCACAGAGGGAAAGTAGCGTATTGGTATTGCATTCAATATTGGGTGCAGGCATCCAGGACCCCTTGGGCTATTCTTGCAACTTCGAATAACCTATATAGTTACTGCCCAAATTTGATTAGAGTTACTTGGCGCATCGTCAGGGTAACGAAACCGGTAGGACAACCGGGATGGTCGATCAGAAAGTTCAAAACACAATTTCCTAAACTACTTGCCGCCCAAACTACTACGCCAAATTTAGTCCAGGCGACAAACGCTCAGCTTCAGAGAGATTTCCCAGGGTTTAGGTTGCCTCGAATCCATGCCACTTTAAGAAATACACCAAGAAACAGAGCAGAAAATCAGAGACCTGCTGCTAACCCGCTATTTCCAACACCCGCTGGTAGACCAGCTATTCCACCTGCCGTTTCACTACTTGATGGAAGTGCCGCCGTGTTTCAAGATTGACAATTTAAATTACGTTCAGAGAGACAGAAATAAAAATCTGGATATCATCTTTTCTCAGGGAGCAGATCAGTCATGCCTCAAGTAAAACAATCCTCCATAATGATAATCACTTCATTCGCAGGTGCTTTGGCGACGGGAAACGCGTTTGCTGGTGGCTTGGATGATGCTGTAATTACCCCGGTGGTGATCCCAACACTGACAGCGCCAGTGGGCGCTCATACGGCGGTTCATGATTGGAGTGGCCCTTATGCAGGTCTGTCGCTCTCACAAGGCGAGGATACCTTTAACTTTTATCAAGATGGATCCAGTTTTAGTGGGCCATTTGACTCGGAAGGCACCGTCACAGGAATCGTCGGGGGCTTCAATGCGCAGCGTGGTAGCTTCGTGTATGGTGGTGAAGTAAATGTAAGCTTTGGCGATATCAGTTATGATCAATCTGATGAGTTTGCCAGCCTTGAATTAGACTATGCGTCAATCATAGATGTAAAGGCACGTGCTGGCTACGCGATCGGTTCTGTATTGATCTATGGTGCGGTTGGCTACAGTGCTTCGCAACTTTCAGAAAATGACAGCGATTATTTCACGCTGAATGGCATGAGCTATGGTGTGGGCTTCGACTATGCGATTGGGTCCCGCTATTCCTTAGGGTTAGAGTATTATCGGCGCGATCAATCCGGTGATCTTGACCATGCTTCTGACTTTTCGATCGAAGATTCTGAACTTGAGACCTTAGCCCTCCGCGCACTATTCCAGTTTTGATTGCGCCGCCATATTTAATGGTACTAATAGCGGTGTTGGCTTGGCGCAATTAGTCACAATCGAAGTAGTCTCATTCGTTTTGAAAAGTGGTCTGCGCCTTTTGTGCGCGTTCTCGGCCTCAAGGGCCTTCAGCTTCTTTGCGTCTGACACTTCCATTCCGCCATACTTGGACCGCCATTTGTAAAACGTCGCATCGCTGACACCGTGCTTACGGCAAAGCTCCTTCGCGCCAAGCTGCGGATTTGACATCGACTTTGGGCCGCCCACTAAGGCAGCCAAATTTTCTATATTTCGATTGCTTCCGCTATGACCAAAGCGTCTTCAAGCTCAACACCGAGATATGGCGGGGCCCAGAAAAGACTCGCGATACAATGATAAACGGGTTTCTACTGACGGATGATACAGGACATAGACAACTGCGGCGGATACCTGTCTGACGCGTTCGGTTGAGTGGGATGGGTTGACACATTTCCGCATTGTCATGTCGATGGAGGAACGGCTTGAACGCGCACCCGATCGCATAAGGATTAAAACTTTTGCCGATCCTGCGTTGATCGACGCACTGTGGGTAGACAACTGCCCTACGATAGCCGCCAGCTTGGACATCGTCACAACACCTAACCCATAACACCCCGTCTGATCAGGTTCACCCCCGCGATAATCAGCACCCACAACGTCACGCGCCGAAACCGTTCTTGATCAAATTTATCACCCAGACGGAACCCCAACCACATGCCAATAAGGGCGGGCAGAACAAGGGCGGCCGAGAAGCTCCAAGTGTGTGCGTTCAGGATGCCCGATTGCAAATGCCCTAGCAAAAGCATGACCGCCCCCAACCCGTAAATCACCCCCTGCACCGACATCTGTTTGTCCCGCGGCGTGTTCAGCGCAAGCAGGTACAGCACCGTGGGCGGACCCCAGGTGCCGGCCAATCCACCAAGGACACCTGCCAGCCATCCCGCAACCCACTCAAAAGGACGTCGCCAACGTGGCGTAATCTGCGGGCGCCAACCGATCAATTGGATAAAGCAAAGACCCACAACCGGCACCCCAAGTACGATAAACATGACGTTGCCGGGGATGCTGCGCACAAACTGTGCCGCCACAAGGATCATGACGCAAACGACTAGAATATAGCGCCAATGCTCTTTCAGCGCCGCCTGTGCATTACCGACACCCGAACGGGCGACCTGAAGGCCATTGCTGATTACGATCGGAATAACGATCCCGGCGACCACCAGTTCCGGCGGGATCACAATACCCATACCGGAAATCATGATCAACGGCATCGCAAACCCGACGGCACCTTTTACAAAGCCGCCAACCAGCGTCACGACGCAAGCAAATGCAAAAATCGCGAGGGTGATATCGGGGACAAACATGGCCATGCTTCGTCTTACGACATTGCGCAGGACATACCAGCTTGAAAATTTGATGCGACACTTTTGTGCGCATTAAACTAAACATACGAATAATTATTGCGCCGCACCTGCAAAATGATTATCTCTGCGCCTGCAAATTGAAGGGAGTCGCGAAATGGCGCATGATGGTCAGGATATGACTTTGAAACAAAATCCGGTTCTGGCTGATCTGGTGGCGCTGACGGCCGCAGCACTTCCTGCCGTTGACGATGTTCTGGCCCGCGCGAAAGACGCTGTGCGCGCAATCGTCGAAGACGGCGGGCGTATTTCGGGAAAGCTGATCGAGGAAAACCAGACTGCGGCCCATGGCCTTGCCTGGCTGGCCACCTATGCGCAGTCGTTGCACCAGATGCAGAGCTGGGCCGCACGTTTGCAGGCGGCTGGCAAGTTCGGCGAAATCGAACAACTGATTTACCAGATCGCCTTTGGCGAATACCTCTGGCAGATCTATGGTGGCATCCCGATGAGCCAAGGTGAAATCATGCGCCTGCAAGACATTGGCCTGTCACAGGACGATATGCGTGCGCTGATGCAGCCTGCCGTGATGACACTCACCCAATCCGGCAATACCCAACCCGCGCGGATGCGCTTGGTCGCGCTGATGGAAGAGCAATCGGCAAACATCACCGTCGGCGCGTCCGGCCTTGATGAAGAACTTGAGATGATCCGCGAACAATTCCGCCGTTTCAGCATTGAACGGGTCGAACCGGACGCACATGACTGGCACCTCAAAGACGAATTGATCCCGCTTGAGATCATCGACGAGATGGCCGAAATGGGCGTTTTTGGTCTGACGATTCCCGAAGAATACGGCGGCTTTGGTCTGTCCAAAGCGTCAATGTGCGTTGTCTCCGAAGAACTGTCGCGCGGCTACATCGGTGTTGGCTCCCTTGGGACCCGGTCCGAGATCGCAGCAGAGCTAATCTTGTGCGGCGGCACCGAAGATCAAAGGCAAAAATGGCTGCCCGGCCTCGCCTCTGCTGAGGTCCTGCCGACGGCGGTCTTCACCGAACCCAACACAGGCTCTGACCTTGGCAGCCTGCGCACCCGCGCCGTCAAGAAAGGCGATGATTGGGAGGTTACAGGAAACAAAACATGGATCACGCACGCGACCCGCACCCATGTCATGACGATGCTCGCGCGGACCGACCCAGACACAACAGATTATCGCGGCCTGTCCATGTTCCTGGCGGAAAAGACACCCGGCACCGAAGACAACCCATTCCCCACCCCCGGCATGACAGGTGGTGAGATTGAAGTGCTCGGCTATCGCGGCATGAAAGAATATGAACTGGCATTCGACGGGTTCGCCATCAAAGGTGAGAACCTCTTGGGCGGTGAAACCGGCAAGGGTTTCAAACAGCTGATGCAGACGTTTGAAAGCGCACGCATCCAGACGGCCGCACGTGCCGTCGGCGTTGCACAATCCGCGCTCGATGTGGGCATGCAATACGCCCAAGACCGCAAACAATTCGGCAAGTCGCTGATCAGCTTTCCCCGCGTCGCGGGCAAGCTGGCGATGATGGCGGTTGAGATCATGGTCGCGCGACAATTGACCTATTTCAGCGCTGACGAGAAAGACAACGACCGGCGCTGCGATCTTGAGGCGGGCATGGCCAAACTGCTTGGCGCACGCGTGGCCTGGGCCTGTGCGGATAATGCGCTGCAAATCCACGGCGGTAACGGCTTTGCCCTTGAATATAAGGTCAGTCGCATCCTTTGCGATGCACGCATCCTGAATATCTTTGAAGGTGCTGCAGAAATTCAGGCGCAGGTGATCGCACGTCGCCTGCTTGACTAAGGTCTGTGACCAATCAGGTCGCGCGGGAAATTGCGTCAATCAACCGCGCGCGCGCGACAGGCATGGGGCGATCACCAAGCCCTTTCATCAACCGGTTTTCGATGAAGTAACCAGTGGTTCCTAGCGCCTTCACCACCTCAGCCGGGGATGCATCACCTTTGCCAGCCAAGACCTCTGGCAACGGCAACATCCGATCAGCCCATTCGCCCGCTGCCTCACGGCTGACGGCCCGACCAGACTTGGGTGAGACATAAATCAAATCCTCATTCACCCCGCGCACAGCGCAGGCCGACAAATCCAACCCAAACCCCATTTCTTCCAAAAGCGCCTGCTCCCACCGCAGATAAGCCAGCGGCCAAAGCTCTGTCTGCCCCAGCAAATCCAGCAAGCCTATTGTGCGCTGGTAAAGCGGCAGATGCGCCTCGCGCTCTGGCAGAACCATCGCCAGCAAGCCGCACACGGCATTCAAACCCGCCAAAGCCAGACGATCCCCCATCGCCGCAGCGGCACGACTGCGCACAGGCTCGACGGTGAAACTGCCCAAATGGCTTTCCAGCCTTGCCTTCCACGCGACGGCAACTTGCGCACCGGGTTGCAAGATCGGTGCCATCTTACGGCTGGTCCCGCCCCGCACCACGCCGACATGCCGCCCATGTGCCGCACTGAACACCTCAACAATGACCGAGGTTTCGCCAAAGGGGCGTGTCGCCAGCACCGCAGCTTCATCTTGCCAAGCGATCATCGGGACAAACCATTTATGATCAAACAGCTCTTCATCTTGGCCCATAAACTCCCGCCGGAGGCATAAAAGTCAATCAAGCCCCGGTTCATCCAGCAAGTGACGGCCCTGTTTATCTTCCACCTCGATCACCCAAAGGTCAGGATCAAAGCTGCATTGCTTGGCGATTGACGCATCAACGTCCGCCTCGGCACCTTCAACCAAGACCATCCACTTTCGGTCGCCGGTCATCAAATCAAAGCTGCGCTGATAACAGCAAGCTTGCCCATCCAATGTGTTGAGTTTGATCAGCACAGCCCCAGCCGTGCCGTCGCCACGTTGCACAATAAATGCCGGAATTTCGATCAATCGCAGCCGTGTCAGATAGGCCGAAACCCATATTTCAGCCGTCAGCTTCAAGCGTTGCCGTCTTTGAAATCAAGACCCATTTCAGAGTATCGTTCAGACTCTTCCAGCCAATTGGGCCTGACCTTTACCTTCACAAACAGATGCACCCTGCGGCCCAGAAACTCTTCAAGCTCCAAGCGCGAGGCTTGACTGATCGCCTTGACCGTCTCGCCGCCTTTACCCAGCACGATCCCCTTATGACCATCGCGGGCGACATAGATCAACTGATCGATCCGGGCCGATCCGTCGGGGCGTTCTTCCCAATTCTCCGTCTCAACCGTCAGCTCATAAGGCAGTTCTTGATGCAGGCGGAGCGTCAATTTCTCGCGCGTCATTTCTGCTGCGATCATACGCATGGGCAGGTCAGCGATCTGATCTTCGGGGTACAGATACGGTCCTTCGGGAACCTGGCGCGTCAGCCAATCGCGCAAGTCGTCGCAGCCATGCCCGCGTTCAGCCGAGATCATAAAGGTTTCCGCAAAGGTAAAGGCTTCATTCATGTCTTTCGTCAGCGCCAGCAGCACCTCGGACTTCACTTTATCAATCTTGTTGATGGCCAAGGCGACGGGTGATTTTCCCGCCCGTTCCGAAAGGGTCTCCAAGATCGCTTTCACACCATCGGTGATCCCACGATGGGCTTCGATCATCAGCACCACCACATCGGCATCCGCCGCTCCGCCCCATGCGGCCGCGACCATGGCACGGTCCAAGCGGCGGCGCGGTTTGAACAGGCCCGGCGTATCTACAAAGATCAGTTGCGCATTCTCGGCCATCGCTACACCGCGGATACGCGCGCGCGTCGTCTGCACCTTATGCGTCACAATCGACACTTTCGCGCCGACCATGCGGTTCAGCAATGTTGATTTGCCCGCGTTGGGCTCACCGATCAGGGCGACAAATCCAGCTTTGGTTGGGGCCTCGGTCATATATCAACTTTCTTCAAAAGGGCGGTCGCTGCGGCTTGTTCGGCATGACGCTTCGACCCGGCAGTCGCCCGTTCGGACGGACCGGATGCCAAACGCACCTCAATGGTAAACACCGGTTGGTGGTCCGGTCCAGTGCGGGCAACCTCAACATACTGCGGCGGAACCTCTCCGCGGGCCTGCGCCCACTCCTGCAGCGCTGTCTTGGCGTCGCGTGCGTCTGCGGCAACATTGTGAATCCTGTCCCCCCACAGGCGCAAAATGGCGGAGCGGGCGGCATCAAACCCGCCGTCCTGATAAACCGCCGCAATCACAGCCTCCATAGCGTCAGCAAGCAGTGCTTCCTTGCGGCGCCCGCCTGATTTCATCTCAGACCGCCCCAGTTTCAACACCGCGCCCAGATCAATCTGGCGCGCGACATCCGCACAGGCTTCGCGACGAACAAGCGCATTATATCGTGGAGCAAGCAGGCCTTCAGGGGCAGATGGGTCTGCCTTTAACAAAGCCTCTGCCATCACCAGCCCTAATACGCGGTCACCCAAAAACTCCAGCCGCTGATTGTCATCACGGTGCGGGCTGACGATAGAGGAATGCGTGACCGCACGTATCAAGATCTCGGGCTTGGTGAAACTATGCCCCAGCCTTTGGGAAAAGGCGTTCAATTCAGCTGAGAGCTTCAATCCAGCGCCTTGAAGAAACGATCAGACCGCCATGTCCAGAAAGCAAACATGGAACGTCCCGCAGATGAGAACATCACACGATCAGCGCGGCCCACAATATCCTTACGCTCCACAAAACCAACACCACGCGCTGTTTGCGCGACACGGCTGTCGGTTGAATTGTCGCGGTTGTCACCCATGAAGAAGAACTGGCCTTCAGGCACAGTGAAAACGCCTGTGTTGTCGGTTGGCCGAGGTCCAATATTCAGGATAGCATGGCTGACCCCATTGGGCAGCGTTTCGATAAACCGCTGTTTTTCGCAGATCGCCCCCAAACCAACGGCGCCATTTGCGCATTGTGGGCTCATACCAAGCGGCCCTTGCGGTTCCATCATTTCGGTGAATGTTCCTGCGGGCTCGACCACGACAGCCTGATCATTGATGTGCAGGACACCGTCGATCATCTGGATACGGTCACCGGGCACACCAATCAGGCGTTTGATAAAATCGCGACCATCCACAGGATGGCGGAAGACGACAATATCACCGCGCTCTGGATCAGAGCCAAAAATCCGGTCTTCCCGGTCCTCAAGAAAGCCGCAGAAGTCATCCGCGCCCAGATCAAGCCCCACTTGCGGAATGCGGATCGAAGGGCAGGACGCGTAGGAATAACCATAGGCCATTTTGTTGACGAACAGGAAATCCCCGATCAGCAAAGTGTCTTTCATGGACCCGGACGGAATCCAGAAAGGTTGAAAGAAGATGGTACGAAAGATACCCGCAATGACCAGCGCCCAGAAAACGGTTTTCACTGTCTCAATGAGCCAGGCAATAAATCCTACTTGTTCAGCTTTTTCAGCCATTGCCCGATCCTTATTGTGATTTGGGGTTACATGAGGGTGTGCGCCTGCACTGTCAAGCGATGGGGCGCGCCTCGATCACCACAAAGGCCTGTGCCCAAGGGTGATCATCGGTCAAAGTCACGTGAATAGTCGCCTCATGCCCCTCTGGTGTCATCTGATTCAACCTTTCCTTAGCCCATCCTGTGACAGCCATCACAGGCTGGCCGGTGGATAGGTTGGACACGGCCATGTCTTTCCACGAAATGCCCATGCGCAGCCCCGTACCCAGCGCCTTTGAGCAGGCCTCTTTCGCCGCCCAGCGTTTGGCGTAGGTTCCGGCCACGTCCTTGCGCCGCTCTGCCTTGCTTTGTTCAATCTCGGTGAACACGCGGTCGCGAAAGCGGTCGCCGAACCTATCCAGCGTTCCGGCGATCCGTTCGATATTGGCCAGATCGGTGCCAACACCAAGGATCACGCGCGGGCCTCATCCAGCACGCGGCGCATTTCAGCAATGGCAGGGCCAAGGCCGCGGAAAATAGCCTCACCAATGATGAAATGCCCGATATTCACCTCGATCACCTGTGGCAGGGCCGCGACAGGACCAACGCAATCATAGGTCAGCCCGTGACCCGCGTGCACCTCTAGCCCCAGATCATCCGCAAAGGCCGCCATATCGGTCAGCTTACGCAGTTCTTCATCACGCGCCTCAAAACGCCCTTCGGCATGGGCGTCGCAATAGGCACCGGTGTGCAACTCAATCACCTCAGCGCCTATCCGGTGCGCCGCTTCGATCTGGCGTTGATCGGCGGCGATAAAGATGGACACACGGCAGCCCGCATCACGCAAAGGTGCGATGTAATGAGCCAGTGAATTCTCTTCTCGTGCGACCTCTAGTCCGCCTTCAGTCGTCCGCTCTTCGCGTTTTTCCGGGACGATGCAAACTGCATGTGGCTTGTGACGCAGAGCAATCGCCTGCATCTCGGCGGTTGCTGCCATCTCAAAGTTCAGCGGACCTTTGAGAGCATCCATCAGCCCCTCAATATCAGTGTCGGAGATATGGCGGCGGTCTTCGCGCAGATGCGCGGTGATGCCGTCGGCCCCTGCCTCTTCGGCCATCACGGCAGCGCGTACAGGATCAGGGACAGCCCCACCGCGCGCGTTGCGCACGGTCGCCACGTGGTCGATGTTCACGCCAAGGCGTAGTTTTTGTGTCATCCTTCACCCTCTTTTATCGTAGGCTGGTTAGTTGCTGGATTGATCGCTAGGTGATGCCTTTTTCTTCAACTGGTCAAGCTTTGCCAATAGCGCCTTCTTACGGCGCGTTTGATAGGCGCTGATGACGGGCACCGACAGGTAGTAAGCAAGCGTCGCAGTAATCAGGCCAGGGATGATGCCACCCACAAGATAGGGAAAAAACACATCATCATAAAACACGCGCAGGCCGTGCCATCTGATCCGATCAGGCGTGAAGATCGCAATGATATTGTTCCACAAATCATAACTGGCATTGGCAAATTTTTGTCCCAGCCTGTCATTGCCACCCGGCGGCAACCCCAACATCCACGACCCCAGACTGATCGACAAATACCCGATAGGCGGAAAAGTCAGCGGATTGCCAAAGAAGGTTGCCATGAGTGCGGCAAAGATATTGCCGCGCAGCAGGCGGGCGATGATCGCCCCGAACACGAAATGGAGACCAAAGAGCGGCGTAAAGCAGATAAAGACGCCTGCCCAGATGCCCCGGCTAATCTTTTGCGGCGTATCCGGCAGTCGGCGCACCCGGTGTTTGACGTATTCAAACGCACGGGTCCAGCCACCGCGGGGATAGAAGAAATCCAGCACGATCTGCCAGATCGCGCGTCTATCCCTGCGTTTGAAGACCAATACTCGTCATCCTTCTCTGCGGGGTGTCCCCGCGCCCAGCGCTGCAAGCCCCGGATCCTTGTGCCGTGTAATCGTCGACACGTTGCTTTCTGCCTCAAGCGCGGTCTGGATGCGGTGCAAATGCTCCGCGTCGCGCAAATCTACGTCAATCAACAATCTAAAATAGTCTGGTTTCCGGTCAATGAACTTGAGGTCAGAGATATTGGCGTTCTGTTCACCAATCAATGTGCAAATACGTCCCAACACGCCAGAATCATTGGCAATCGTGATGTCAAAGGTGACGGTATTCACAGGTCCGTGTGTGCCTTCCTGCCAATGCAGGTCAATCCAGCGTTCCGGCTGATCCTCGTAATCGGCCAATGCTGCACAGTCGATCGCATGCACCACAACGCCCTGCCCCCGGAATGTGATACCAAGGATGCGTTCCCCCGGCACCGGCTGACAGCACGCGCCGCGTTGTTGGGTCTGATCCGGCGCCAGCCCGACAACCGCACGCCCTTGATCAATTTCTTCGCCTTGGGCGTGCTCCAACTCTGGATAGATCGCGGTGACAACCTTGCGCCCCGTAATCTCGGCACTTCCAAGACGGGCGAGCAGTTCTTCGACGCCGTCAATCGCCAATGCTTTTGCTGCCGTACGCAGCGCCTTCTCGGTACTCTTCTTGCCCACATTCTCGAACGCGACACGGGCCAACTCGCGCCCCAACCGGACAAAGCGCTCTCGGTCCTCTTCGCGCAGCGAACGACGGATCGCAGTTTTGGCACGCCCCGTGACAGCGATATCAATCCAGGTCGCTTGGGGCGTTTGCCCCTCAGCCGTGATCACCTCTACCGATTGTCCGTTCTTAAGTCGTGTCCAAAGCGGCACGCGCAGACCGTCGACTTTGGCACCCACACAGGCCGACCCGATCCGCGTGTGGATCGCATAGGCAAAATCAATCGGCGTCGCCCCGCGCGGCAGCTTGATCACATCGCCCTTGGGTGTGAAGCAGAACACCTGATCCTGGTACATCTCAAGCTTGACCGCTTCGAGGAATTCATCGTGATCCTGATCCTCGTCCAATCGTTCGGTCAGCGACGAAATCCATTTCACAGGATCAACGGCAAAGCGGTTCTCGACCCGCTCACCGTTCTTATACGACCAATGCGCCGCCACCCCCGTTTCGGCCACTTCGTGCATTTCACGGGTGCGAATCTGCACCTCGACCTGCTTGCCATCGCGACCAGATACAGTCGTATGGATCGAACGATAGCCATTGGACTTCGGCTGACTGATATAATCCTTGAACCGGCCCGGTACGGCGCGCCAGCGCTGGTGAATGGCGCCCAATACGCGATAGCAATCAGCCTCAGTCGCCACGATGATGCGAAAGCCATAGATGTCGGCCAAACGGCTGAAACCCTGTTCCTTCTCCTGCATCTTGCGCCAGATCGAATAAGGCTTCTTCGCACGACCAACCACATCGGCGGTGATACTCGCCTTCTCCATCTCAACCCGCATGTCGGCGGTGATCTTTTGGATCACATCGCCGGTTTCGCGTTGCAACGTAATAAAGCGGCGGATGATTGAATTGCGGCCTTCGGAGTTCAGGACACGGAAGGACAGGTCTTCCAGTTCTTCACGCATCCATTGCATACCCATGCGGCCTGCAAGCGGCGCAAAGATATCCATCGTCTCGCGGGCTTTCTGTGCCTGTTTTTCGGGGCGCATGGATTTGATCGTGCGCATATTGTGCAAACGGTCAGCCAGTTTCACAAGGGTCACGCGCAAGTCGCGCGACGTGGCCATGAACAGCTTGCGAAAGTTTTCAGCCTGTTTGGTTTGGGTCGAGGTCAGCTGCAAATTGGTCAGCTTCGTCACACCATCAACAAGCTCGGCAATCTCGCGGCCAAAGCGCTTTTCAACCACTGCAAAAGACGCTTTGGTGTCTTCAATCGTATCATGTAGCAACGCGGTGATCAGGGTCGCGTCATCCATCTGCTGTTCGGCCAGAATGCCCGCGACAGCAACAGGATGTGTAAAATACGGCTCACCCGAATGACGAAACTGCCCTTCATGCATTTCAGCACCAAAGGCAAAGGCGTCACGCAGCAATTTTTGGTTGGAATTCGGGTTGTAGGTGCGGACCAGAGCAATCAGATCATCTGCAGTTGTCATCTGGTCCCGCGCCTATCCATGCAAGGCCGGTTTGGCGGCCTTAGCGCTGCCCTTGCGCATCCATCAATGCGCGCAGCAGTTTCTCTTCTGACATGTCGTCCTCGGCAGGTTTGTCGGTTTCAGCGCCCATAAGCAAAGACATGCTGTCCTCCTCGGGTTCATCAACTTCAATCTGCGTTTGGTTTGCTTCGATCATACGCTCGCGCAGATCAGCGGCCTGCTGTGTTTCTTCCGCGATTTCGCGCAGCGACACCACAGGGTTTTTGTCGTTGTCACGACCAACGGTGATCGGTGCACCAGAGGAAATTTCACGCGCACGATGTGCTGCGAGCATAACAAGCTCAAAGCGGTTCGGAACTTTATCGACGCAATCTTCTACGGTGACGCGGGCCATTGGCGAACTCCAGTCGGATCATATGATGTTGGAAGCCGTCTGCTTAGTGGCTTCGCGCCAGAATGACAAGAGGCTAAGGTATGCGCCGGGGTAGTTTTCTAAAGGCTGTCCGGATCACTCAATCGTGTAGCTTCTGCGCGTAATTCCGCGGGGAGGTCGGCACAGAGTTGCGCAATCGTGCGGCGCAAAATCGGGTGTTCCCAATCGGGTGCAATGTCCAACATTGGCACCAAAACAAAGGCCCGATCCTGAAGCCGAGGATGCGGCAAGATCAACTCCTTTGGCGACATGACCTGTTGATCATGGAGCGGCAAGTTGCGCCACGTCTGATGCGTTTGCGCATTCGGAAAAACGCACGCGCCCAGCGCAATCAGATCAAGGTCAAGTGAGCGCTGACCCCAACGTTTTATGCGTTTGCGGCCTGCTTTCGCCTCAATTTCGTGCAAAATATCGAGCAAGTCAGTCGGCGAAAGCGCGGTTTCTATTGCCATCGCAGCGTTGATATAGACCGGCCCAGTACCTGCCGGAAACGCCGGCGTGGAGAATAATCCACTGATCTGCGCACCGCCCGACGACTGTGCCGCGATCAAATGCATGGCCTTTTGTACAGTTTCCTTTGCGTCACCCCAGGCCGAGTTTTCGTTGCTACCAAGGGCGATCAGCGCATGTTGGCTGACTTGGGACATTTTCCTCTCTTGTCTCAAATGTGAAAACCTTTACTAATTTTACAATCTTGCAGCTTCCATAACACTCACGGAAAAAAACTGCTTGCAAGACTACATTTGGAAGGACGACTCTATGTTTTATCGGGACGAGCGATTGGCGCTCTTCATCGATGGATCAAATCTTTATGCAGCGGCGAAGTCGCTTGGCTTTGACATCGATTACAAACTCTTGCGACAGGAATTCATGCGTCGCGGGAAAATGCTTCGGGCTTTTTATTACACAGCACTGCTCGAAAACGACGAATACTCCCCTATCAGACCACTTGTGGATTGGTTGAACTATAACGGCTTCACCATGGTGACGAAGCCTGCGAAGGAATACACAGACAGCATGGGCCGCCGTAAGGTGAAGGGCAACATGGACATCGAACTGACTGTCGATGCGATGGAGCTGGCCCCTTATGTTGACCACATTGTGCTATTTTCCGGCGACGGCGATTTCAGACCTTTGGTTGAATCATTGCAACGCAAAGGCGTACGCGTCTCTGTTGTTTCAACGATTCGCAGTCAGCCGCCGATGATTGCTGATGAATTGCGTCGGCAGGCCGATAGTTTCATCGAGCTTGATGAACTCCGTGACGTAGTGGGCCGCCCGGCCCGTGAACCGCGCCCGGAAGTAGAACGCGAAGACGTCACACAAGAGACCTGACCTAGCATCCATTGCGGCGCTGTGCATTTCGCCGCAATGGGTCGCACCATCTGGTGCTGGACCTGCGTGGATCAAACCCTTACCTCTGGTATCGTAACCGGAGCGCATGATGACAAAACCACCACTTACCCTTTATCTGGCCGCACCCCGTGGTTTTTGCGCGGGCGTTGACCGGGCCATCAAGATTGTCGAGATGGCCTTGGATAAATGGGGTGCACCCGTCTATGTGCGTCATGAGATCGTGCACAACAAATTTGTCGTTGATGCGCTGCGCGACAAAGGCGCCGTGTTCGTTGAAGAACTTGATCAATGCCCCGATGACCGCCCTGTTATCTTTTCTGCCCATGGTGTGCCGAAGTCAGTACCTGCCGCTGCCGCGAAACGCGAAATGGTCTATGTCGATGCGACCTGCCCTTTAGTCAGCAAAGTGCATATCGAAGCACAGCGCCATGCCGATAACGGCTTGCAAATGATTATGATAGGGCATGAAGGGCACCCGGAAACAGTTGGCACCATGGGACAATTGCCCGAGGGTGAAGTGCTTTTGGTTGAAACGGTGGCTGATGTGGCATCAGTAAATGTCCGCGATCCGGACAGGCTGGCCTTTGTCACCCAAACAACGCTTTCTGTCGATGACACGGCCGATATCGTCACAGCACTGTATGACCGCTTCCCCAAGATTGTCGGGCCTCATAAAGAAGACATATGTTATGCGACCACAAATCGTCAGGAAGCCGTCAAAGCCATGGCACCCAAATGTGATGCGATGCTGGTAGTCGGCGCCCCCAACTCTTCCAACTCGAAGCGTTTGGTCGAAGTGGGCGCGCGCGCTGGGTGCAACTATGCGCAGCTAGTACAACGTGCGACGGATATCGATTGGCGCGCGTTGGAAGGGATCACATCCATGGGGATCACGGCAGGTGCCTCGGCCCCCGAAGTGCTGATCACCGAAGTGATCGACGCGTTCAAAGACCGTTTCAACACCACGGTAGAGATGGTGGTCACGGCAGAAGAAAACGTTGAATTCAAAGTGCCGCGTGTCTTGCGGGAGCCAGCTTGATGATCAGCCTGCAGTTCTTCATTACGGCAATTGTCGTTTGCATCGCTCCCGGCACCGGTGTGATTTACACACTCGCCTTGGGGTTGGGACAAGGACGGCGCGCCGCAATTGCGGCAGCAGCAGGTTGCACATTTGGGATCGTGCCTCACTTGGCTGCGGCCACACTGGGGCTGGCTGCACTTTTGCATACAAGCGCCTTACTGTTTCAGATCGTCAAGTTCGCGGGTGTTGCTTATCTGCTCTATCTGGCGTGGCAGGCCCTTAAATCAGATGGTGCGCTGGCAATACGGCCTTACGGGGTGGCCCAATCAGCGTTAAAGATCGCACGGCGGGGCGCATTGATCAACATTTTGAACCCTAAACTGTCGATCTTCTTTTTGGCGTTGTTGCCCCCATTCCTGTCCGGCAACCCAGCTACTGCAACGGCCGAAATGGTCATGTTAGGCGGTATCTTTATGGCGCTGACCTTTGTGATTTTTGTGCTCTATGGTGCCTTTGCCGCCATTGCACGCGACTGGCTGTTGCAAAGCGAAACAGTAATGAAGTGGCTCTCGCGTTCTTTCGCAGGCATCTTTGCGGCACTTGGATTGCGGCTGGCGTTCGAAAAAGCATGAACGCAATTCCACGCTCTGCTCTGCTTCTTGGCCTTGCTGGCTTACTCCCGTTTCTGTGGGGGGCGGCCACGGTGCTGCTGCCTGACCTTGGCCTTTGGGGGCAGATGACCCTTGGGGGACGCTTCATCGGCCCTTTTGTGCAGCTTTTCTATGGCGCTGTGATTTTATCATTCATGTCCGGTGTGCTTTGGGGCTTTGCAACTAGGGCCGCAGGGCAGACGGCCACGGCAAGTTACGTGCTGTCCGTCATTCCCGCATTGTGGGCGTTTTTCATGACAGGCGGTGGACCGACCACTGCGGCAATGAACATGATCGTAGGATTTATTGGACTGCTCTTGCTTGACTGGCATTTTTGGAAGCTGGGCCTTGCACCCGCATGGTGGATGCATTTGCGGGGGCTTTTGACGGCCATTGTCATCCTCACCTTCCTGCCCTTGGTATTCTGATGAGTGATGCACGCACCATCGCGACCTATAACGCAAAAGCACAGGAATACGCCCGGATCGTGACAAACGATCAACCGGACCAAAGCCTGCAGGATTTCATCAACCTGCTCCCAAAGGGCGGCGCAGTCCTTGATCTTGGCTGTGGCCCCGGTGCGGCCTCTTTTCATATGCAAAACGCAGGGCTGGTTCCCGACCCAATTGATGCCTCAGAAAAGATGGTCGCGATTGCGCAGGAAAAATTTGGACTTAACGCACGCCTCGGCCAGTTTGATGACGTTGCAGGCGTGGCGATTTATGATGGTGTTTGGGCCAATTTCAGCCTGCTTCACGCCCCACGCGATGATCTGCCACGCTATTTCAATGCACTCTTTCAAGCGACAAAACCCGGCGGTGTTCTGCATGTGGGCATGAAAACCGGTGAAGGCACAGCGCGTGATGCGATCAACCGACTTTATACTTACGTCACCGTAGGTGACTTGTCGCGCTTGTTCACAGATGCAGGCTATGCCGTGACCTTTGTGAAAGAAGGGAAAGAGGCAGGTCTTGCTGGCACAATTGATCCCTTTGCAATCATGCGCGGGGAAAAGCCCTGATATGCCCAAGCTTTTTGCCTATACTGACGGCGCGTGTTCAGGCAATCCAGGCCCTGGCGGCTGGGGTGCGCTGCTGATCGCGCGCGATGGCGACAAAGTGCTGAAAGAACGCGAACTCAGCGGCGGCGAGTCGGAGACGACCAACAACAGGATGGAGTTGCTGGCCGCGATTAATGCGTTAGAAACACTCGACCGGCCAACGACGCTCACGATTGTCACTGACAGCTCCTACGTCAAAGACGGGATCACCAAGTGGATTCATGGCTGGAAAGCGCGTGGTTGGAAGACAGCCGCGAAGAAACCTGTCAAAAACGAAGAGCTATGGAAGCGGCTGGATGATGCCGCCAACCGCCACGATGTGACATGGGAATGGGTCAAGGGCCACGCAGGGCATCCCGAGAACGAAAGGGCGGATGAGTTGGCACGGGCTGGGATGGAGCCGTTCAAGCCGTGACAGTCGTTTAGCTGACCTTCAAAACGATCTTGCCAATATGGGTACTGCTTTCCATGCGGCTGTGCGCTGCAGCGGCATCTTCTAACGCGAATTCCTGATCCATAACCGGGGCCACTTTGCCCGCGACGATCAACGGCCAGACATGCTTGTGCAGGTCATCCGCAATTCGCGCTTTGGCGTAATCTGATTGAGGTCGTAGGGTTGATCCAGTGATCGTCAATCGCCGCGTCATCAATTGCACGAGGTTCAATTCAATCTTCGGTCCTTGCAGGAAAGCGATCTGCACCAAGGTGCCGTCATCCGCAAGCGCTTTGAGGTTACGCTGGATGTACGGACCACCTACCATATCAAGGATCAGGTCAGCCCCACCAACGGCGCGCATCTCCTCTACAAAATCGGCATCGCGATAATTAAAGGCGGCCTCGGCTCCAAGCGCCGCGCAAGCCGTGCATTTTTCGTCTGATCCGGCGGTCGTAAAGATGCGTGCACCAAAGGCTTTGGCCAGTTGGATCGCCGTTGTGCCAATCCCCGAACTGCCACCGTGCACCAAGAACCTTTGCCCTGCGCGCAGTCCACCACGCATGAAAACATTGGACCACACCGTAAAGAATGTCTCTGGCAAGCAGGCCGCTTGTTTCAAGCTCAGCCGACCGGGGATCGGCAAGCAATGGGTGGCAGGGGTAGCCACATATTCCGCATAGCCACCACCAGGCAAAAGCGCGCAAACCTGATCACCCGGTTTCAGACCCGCAACACCATCGCCGCAGGCCACTACTTCGCCCGACGCTTCCAGCCCAGGCAGGTCACTCGCCCCTTTTGGTGGATTATAAAGGCCGGCGCGCTGTAAGGCGTCGGGGCGGTTGACCCCAGCATAGGCCACTTTGATCACCACCTGATCATACGCGGGTGCAGGCATCGGCCGATCGGCCAAGCGCAACACGTCAGGCCCGCCCGGTTGGGAAATCTCTATCGCTTTCATCGCCAAATCGTCCTTACCGCGGGTCGCGCCACATGCCCGGCAGGTTTGGATCAGCCGCAGCACCCGGCGCTTTGACCGACGCCATCATGCGGTCCAACGTACCCGTTAATGGCTTGAGCAAAGGGTTGCTCTTGACCTGTGCCTTGAGTTTTTCAAACTGCATGACGTTATCGATACGACGGTCAATGAACGCATCTGTCGCCTGAATATCAACACTGTCATCACCCAGCCAGTAAAGCACGACTGCACTATAAACACCCGAAAGCGTCATCCGTTTGGTGTACCAGTTCACATCACGTGATGTATCCCCCAGTGCCGTCCAAATTGCATCCGCCGTGCCCCAGATCAGCTTGGCCCCATCAGCAGCCATATGTGGCAAGGCAAAAAGCGTCGTGCCACGGCGCACGGCCTCTTTGTCGTCAATGACTGTCAAGCGCAGGCGAATGGCATGGGCCACCTTATCGCGAAAACGCATGTCGCGCAGGTCAGCCTTGGCAAGGGCTTCCACCATCGCCGCATCGCCACGCTGGTGGTATGCAATCGCCAAACCAGTCGCACCGCGTGGGCAGAGGGTTTTTGCGACTGCCGGGTCAATCCCGGCGTCCGCAACTGCTGCCTCAAATGTCGCGGGCGACCAGCCATCAAAAGCCACATGCGGCAGGGCGGCATCCAATAAATGGTCCAGGGTGGGGTCATTTGGGGCATTTGTCATGGGTCACTCCTGCAATTCGTGCGCACTAGACAAACTAGTCCGCCTTTGCTATCTGCCCACTTCCTGCAATTTTTGCAAATTTAACTTAGAGAGGTGGTGAAAACCACATGCAGGTTAGTGTTCGTGATAACAACGTCGATCAGGCGTTGCGTGCTCTGAAGAAAAAGCTTCAGCGTGAGGGCGTTTTTCGTGAAATGAAGCTCAAGCAACATTTCGAAAAGCCGTCCGTCCGTAAAGCGCGCGAAAAAGCAGAAGCGATCCGTCGTCAGCGCAAGCTGGCACGTAAGAAGCTCCAGCGCGAAGGTATGCTGTAAGGCGACCTTTCGACGTTACGATCAACAAACCCCCGACTGAGCAATCAGGCGGGGGTTTTCTTATGCGGGTCACCCAAGGATTGCAGGATCGGACAATCTGGCCTGTCATCCCCCGCACAGTCACGTACCAGGGTTTTCAGCGTGTCCCGCATATTTTGCAAATCAACGATCTTTGCCTCGATCCGGGCCAGATGGTCTTGCGCAATCCTGCGCACATCCGCGCTGGCCCGGTCTGTATCTTCCCAAAGCGCGAGAAGGTCGCGGCAGTCTTCGATGGAAAAGCCCAAAGTCCGCGCATGCGCCAGAAAGGTCAGCTTGTGAACATCTGCCGCAACAAAGGCGCGGTATCCGTTCGTATCACGCCCCGGTTTGACCAAACCGATATCCTCATAATAGCGAATGGTCTTGGCGGGCAAACCTGCTTTTGCGGCAGCTTCTCCGATGTTCATGCCGTGACCTCCCTGTAGGGCGCTTGTTCGTTCTGCACCGCTGATCGGCCCAACGCCACCCAGCGCAGACGCAACGCATTTGACAGGACAAAGACGCTTGACAACGCCATCGCCCCTGCCGCCAGCATGGGCGACAAAAGCGGCCCACCAAATAAATAAAGCACCCCTGCCGCGACGGGAATAAGAGCGGTGTTATAGGCAAAGGCCCAAAACAGATTTTGCTGGATGTTACGCATCGTGCGCCTGCTGACCTCAAATGCATGACACACGCCGTGAATGTCGCCAGACATCAAAACCACATCCGCAGTTTCAATTGCCACATCAGTGCCTGTGCCGATGGCTATGCCCACATCGGCAGCAGCCAAAGCAGGCGCATCATTGATCCCATCACCAACAAAAGCGATCTTTTCACCAGTCTTCGCAAGCTCATCCAATGCCGCCACTTTCCCATCTGGCAAAACCTCTGCCACAACCGTGTCGATGCCCACCTCAGAGGCAATTGCATGTGCTGTGGCGCGACTGTCACCAGTGATCAAAGCCGTGCGAAGGCCTAACTGATGCAACGTCCTAATTGCGCTGGGTGTTGTTGGTTTGATCGGGTCGGAAATGCCAATCAGACCCGCAAGCTGCCCATCGATAGCCGCGTAAAACGGGGTCTCGCCTGCCTCAGCGATGTGTGCCGCGCGCGCCGCAAACGCATCAGTCATGATCCCTTCACGCTGCATCAACCGGTCCGCCCCCACCAGAACACGGTAACCTGCCACGGTACCGCTGACACCAAAGCCGGCCTCTGCGCGGAACGCGTCAGCATCTTGCTGCACATATCCTTGCTTTTCCGCTTTGCGCACAATGGCGGCGGCGATGGGGTGTTCCGACAACGCTTCAACACTGGCGATAAGCCCAAGCACCTTTGCTTCATCCACCTGCGGGGCAAAGGACATGGTCGTGACCTCTGGCCGCCCTTGGGTCAATGTCCCTGTCTTATCAAAGGCGACGACAGAGACCGACCGCAGCGCCTGTAACGCATCACCCTTGCGAAAGAGAACACCCAGATCAGCCGCACGCCCGGTCCCCACCATGATGGATGTGGGCGTCGCAAGGCCCATGGCGCAAGGACAGGCCACGATCAGGACCGAGACACCAGCGACCAAGGCAAAGCCAAGGGCAGGATCGGGGCCAAAAGCCAGCCAAGCCGCCACTGTGAGCGCTGCAACTATCAAGACAAAGGGCACGAACCACAGCGTGATCCTGTTCACCAAGTCCTGAATAGGTAGTTTCGTACTTTGTGCATCTTCGACCATGCGAATAATCTGGGCGAGCATGGTATCTGCGCCCACTTGCGTTACACGAAAAGTAAACGATCCAGTGCCATTCACCGTGCCACCCGTCACCACATCACCACCTGATTTCTTCGCTGGCAGCGGCTCTCCGGTGATCATGCTTTCATCAATGAAAGTATCGCCGTCCAGCAGCATCCCATCGACCGCGATCTTTTCACCAGGACGGACGCGCACAACGTCCCCCACAACGATCTCCGATATCGGCACCTCAACCGCAACCCCACTACGCATCACCGTTGCGGTTTGCGGTTGTAACCCTATCAGGCGGTGGATCGCTTCTCCGGTTTTGCCCTTGGCACGTGCTTCAAGAAAACGCCCCAGCAGAATCAGGGTGACAATCACTGCAGTTGCCTCAAAATAGACCGCGCGGGTGCCGGGCGGCAGAACCCCGGGCAAAAACGTGGCGATGGTTGAGAACATCCAGGCTGCACCTGTGCCAAGAGCCACCAGTGCATTCATGTCAGGGGCGCCTTTGAACAAGGCTGGCAGGCCTTGGACAAAAAACTTCCGTCCCGGCCAAGCAAGCACAAGAGTGACAAGCACAAACTGAAACAACCAGCTGGTTTGCATACCGATATTCTGATGCACCCACGCATGCACGCCCGGCACAAAGTGGCTGCCCATTTCCAGAATGAAGACGGGCGCCGTCAAGACCGCCGCGATCACCAGCTGGTGGCGCAAAGCCTCTATTCGGGCGTCTTGGTCTGGTTCGGGCTCTGCACTTTCACGTAGCTGCGCAACATATCCTGCCGTAGTGGCCATGCGCGCAAGTTCTTGTGGCGTTGTGGTACCTACCAGATAGGTCACTTTGGCTGTTTCAGCCGCCAGATTGACCGATACCTCCGTCACTGTCGGTGCGGCCAATAAGGCCTTTTCCACCCGGCCAATGCAAGAGCCGCAATGCATGCCTTTGATGTCAAAGGTGATCTGTTCTGTGAGGGCAGGATAACCTGCTTTCACCAGCGCTTGCGTAATCTGCGCCAGTGTTGCGGGGGCATCAAACGTTACTTTCGCCATTTCAGAGGCGAGGTTCACGGTTACGTCGCTCACCCCATTCACCTGGTGCAAAGCCGTCTGGGCCCGCGCAACGCATGATCCGCAAGATAGATTATCAACATGAAGTGTAAGAGCGGTCTCAGACATGAGGGCGTTACCTTTGGGACACCCCCTACATAGGCCTTCCACTCACTGGAAGGTCAAGGTTCAATCGCCCTCAACCGCGCTACGCGCCTCTGCGATATAAGTTTGCAAGTCAGAAACCGATGCAACACCCGGCACCAATGCGTCGCCAATCACGAAAGCCGGTGTCCCGGTGAAACCAAGGCTTTGCGCAAGCTGATCCGATGTCGCAAGATGGCTTGTCACCTCTTCGCTTTGCATGTCTGTCACCAGTTGATCAACATCCAGCCCCACCGACCGCGCCAGCGCCAGAACCGAAGCTTCATCGGCCTGACCACGCATTTCCATTAGACCTACGTGCATTTCTTCATATTTGCCCTGCGCGCGCGCGGCCAAGGCCGCACGGGCCGCAAAGACAGAGCCTGCGCCCAAAATCGGCCATTCTCGATAAACAACACGTAGGTCGCTGTCGGCAGCGATAAGCTCTTTCACGTTGACCGCCGCACGTTTGCAATGCGGGCAGTTGTAGTCAAAGAACTCAACCACAACAGCGTCGCCCTCCGGGTTGCCCATAAATGGCGCATTCGGATCGCTTTCCAAAACCGCACGCTGCTCGGTCAGAAACTCGGCCTGCGCTGCCGCCGCAGCCGCATTGCGCTGCTCTTGCAGGATTGACAAGGCTTCGATGATGATCTGTGGGTTCTCGATGATCGCCTCAAGCGCGAGATCCTTGATCTCATCCTCAGATAGGTCCTGCGCTACCGCCATAAGAGGCAACAAAGATATCAGGGCCGCGGTAAGCAGTCTGCGCATGTTCAATCCATATCCATTGAGTTCGGGTCAAATTCGCCAGTAACAAAACATTTTGATCACCCAATGACCACACACATCTATGTAATCTATCTGCGGCAAGGGCGCATCGGCGATTGCACGCGCGCCAGCCGCTTGCCCCCCTGCCCCCGTTTCGATTAGGTGCAAGTCATGGAACACCGCCTTTCATTGCAAAAGCCGCGCAGACCAGCCCTGAGCATGGGGTTCAAAGCGATTGCGATCTTTGTGATGGCAGTCTGTGTTGTCCCTTATCTAGGGGTGCTGGCGGCCGCTTTTTCAGGCTCTTTTGAAACGCTTTCTCACCTAGCCGATACGGTTCTGGGCCGTTACACCATGACGACCTTGATCCTTGTGACACTAGTGATGGCGGGCAGCGCCTTTATCGGGGCCGGGGCGGCGTGGTTGGTAACAATGACCGATTTCCCCGGACGCCGCTGGATCGAGATCGCTCTCGCACTACCGCTGGCGTTTCCGGCCTACGTGCTGGCCTATGGCTATACCCATGTCCTTGACCATCCCGGTATCTTACAAACGCTGTTGCGGGATATGACAGGATGGGGACCACGCGATTATTGGTTCCCGGAAATCCGGTCGCTGGGCGGGGCGGCGGCAATGCTGACGCTGGTGCTTTATCCTTATGTCTATCTTTTGGCGCGCGCCGCCTTTGCAGCCCAAGGTGCCAGCACGTTTCTGGCCGCGCGCGTTTTGGGGCGTTCACCATTTATTGCATTTATGCATGTCTCTCTGCCCATGGCGCGCCCCGCGATTGCATCGGGTGTCATGCTCGTGGCGATGGAGACGATCGCAGATTTCGGCACGGTCGCCTATTTTGGAGTTCAGACCTTTGCAGTCGGTATCTACCAAAGCTGGTTCAATCTCGCAGACCGCGCAGCGGCGGCGCAATTGGCGCTTGGTTTGCTCAGTTTCGCGCTTTTGTTGGTCATGTTGGAACGCTACAGCCGAGGTAATGCGAGCTACGCCAGCGGGCGGCGCAATGCGCCATTGCAAAGATTGACCCTAAGCAAAAGCCAAAGGCTCGGCGCAATGGTTTTTTGCCTGACGCCTATCCTGTTGGGCGTTGTCTTGCCAGTGATCGCCCTCAGCGTGATGGCGCTGGGGTCAGAGCAAGACCTGCTCAGCCCGCGCTATTTGGGCTTTATCCGCAATTCGCTGACACTGGCGGGCATCGCCGCTGTTCTGACCGTTCTTGCAGCCCTCATTCTGGGGACGTTGCATAGGGTCAGCACCAGCCGGCTGACCGGCACGTCGCTCTATCTGGCGCGGATCGGCTATGCCGTCCCCGGTGGTGTGATTGCGGTGGGGCTACTGGTGCCTTTCGCCGCCTTTGACAACGCGCTGGATGCATGGATGCGCAGCACTTTTGATATCTCGACAGGGCTTTTGTTCACCGGGTCGATCTGGCTGTTGATCTCGGCCTATCTGATCCGGTTTCTGGCTGCCGCTATCGGGGCCTATGAAGGCGGTATCGCCTCGGTCGCGCCCAACATGGACGCCGCGGCGCGCACTTTGGGGCAGGATATGCCCGGTCTGGTACGGCGCATCCATATGCCTTTGCTGCGCACCAGCCTGCTGACGGCAGGGTTGATCGTCTTTGTCGATGTGATGAAAGAACTGCCCGCGACCCTGATTATGCGGCCGTTCAATTATGACACGTTGGCGGTGCAGGCGTATCGCCTTGCATCGGATGAGCGACTTGAGGGGGCCGCGGTCCCCAGCCTCGTGATTGCGGCTATCGGTTTGATCCCGGTGATTTTGCTATGTCGCAAGATCGGGACAGGGCGGGCCTGAGGGCGAGCGCACTCGGCGGGGATCATCGGGACTGTGACCCGCATCCTATGAACCATCATACACACGGCCAAAGTTTGCCGTTTCGCGTTAACGCCGCTAGATTAATCATCATCGCAAGACGGGGACACAGGCATGTTCGATGAGTGTACTGAAACGGTTAGCATTTTGTACGCCATTGTATTTGGTGCAGGTGATGCTTGTATTGAGATCGGTACATCCTCGATCCTGATGGCCTTCGGCGCATTTATGGTGCTGGTTGTCATCGCGCAATTTGCTGCGCGTTGGATTTGGAAACAGATAACCCAGCCGCGTCAAACGGTCGAAGCCGACAGGTTCGAACCAGACATGTTCGAACCATCAGACACCATGCCCACCAGCGACACCCCCTACCGTGATGATCCCGCGTATCGCGATAGCGCTATTCGGTCTTCAAAACGCTAGCCTGCGGGCCGGTTATTGCCACCAATCGCGCCGGTCAACTGAGCCGCGGCCTCCATTACCGGCGTCGCAAGCTCTGCGATCCTGTCTTCTGTGATCCGCGATGTCGGGCCTGATACGGAAATACCCGCGACCGCCTCACCGAACACGTTATAGACCGGGGCGGCGATGCAGCGCATTCCGATGTTGCGTTCCTCGGCATCGATAGCATAGCCGCGTGCCTTGGTCGCGTGCAAATCGGCGATCATCGCGTCAGGGTCTGTCAGAGTGAAAGGTGTATATTGCTCCAACTGACTTGCGGCGAGGATTTCGCGTTGTCGTTTGTTATCCATCCGGCACAAGAGCGCCTTGCCAATGCCCGATGAATGCATGGAAGACGCAGTACCAGGTGGAAAGAACGCACGAATTGTTGCATGGGTTTCGACCTGACCGAGGAATAGTACCTTGCCATCACGCTCAATCCCAAGGTTGGCAGTCTCGCCCGTGGCCTCCATCAACTTGCGCATGATGGGGCGGGCCCGTTCGACCAAAGATGTGCGACGCAGGAAATGTGATCCGGTCAAAAAGGCGGCAGGGCCGATGTTCCAGGTCTGGTTCTGTGCGTCGAAGTCAACAAAACCGCGGCCCTGAAAGGTCGTGAGGACACGATAGATCGTGGCAGGAGACTGATCCAAGGCACCTGCGATCTCAGATAGTGTGCCGCCTTGCATTTCGCCCAACTGGACGAGAACCTCTAGCGCACGATCCAGCGATTTGACGGTGTTCTGCGCGCCCTTGTTGTCCCAAGCTTTGGGTCGTCCGCGGCCTCTTTTGACATCTTCTGTCATTATTTTTCTCGCTTTTGAAAATCAATTTCACATTATGAAAAATATAAGCCCATAACAATAAACAAAATTATCCCACATAAACCTTTTGAAAAATAATTTCAAAAAAATATGCAGATGGCACCTACTCTGGCAAAAAGACTTAACCCAATGGAGGATTGGACGATGAGCTTTCAAAACCCCGTATTTATTCCCGGCCCGACGAACATGCCCGAAGCTATTCGCAAGGCTTGCGATATGCCGACAATTGACCACCGGTCGCCTTTGTTTGGGCAAATCCTGCATCCGGCACGTGCCGGTGTTCAGAAGATTTTGAAGTCCGAAACGGCTGAAGTCTTCATCTTCCCCTCCACCGGTACTGGCGGTTGGGAAACAGCGCTGACCAACACGCTTTCAGCAGGTGATACAGTTCTTGCGGCCCGTAACGGCATGTTCAGCCACAAATGGATCGACATGTGCCTGCGCCACGAATTGAACGTGAAAATCGTCGAGACACCATGGGGTCACGGCCTGCCAGCCGGGCGGTATGCCGAAATCCTGATGGCTGACACAGAGCACAAGATCAAAGCGGTGCTGGCGACGCATAATGAAACCGCGACCGGTGTGAAGTCCGACATTGCGGCGGTACGTAAAGCTCTTGATGCGGCCAATCACCCTGCGATGCTGTTTGTGGATGGCGTCAGTTCCATCGGGTCAATGGATTTCCGCTTTGAGGAGTGGGGCGTAGATGTTGCCGTAACAGGTTCGCAGAAAGGTTTTATGTTACCGGCGGGCCTTGCCATTGTTGGGTTCAGCCAAAGGGCGATGGACGCAAGCAAGACAGCCGGGTTGCCGCGTACCTTCTTCGACATCGCAGATATGACAAAGGGTTACGAGGCAAATGCTTATCCTTACACGCCAGCTGTGGGTCTGATGAATGGGCTGTTGCTGGCGACAGAAACGCTTTTGAAAGAAGGGCTCGATAACGTGTTTGCGCGTCACAATCGGATCGCATCCGGTGTACGTGCGGCGGTTGATGCTTGGGGTTTAGGGCTTTGCGCAGCAACGCCAGACGTGTATTCTGACACCGTAAGTGCGATCAAAACGCCCGAAGGCTTCAACGCGACTGACATCGTTGCGCATGCCGCAGACAAATATGGCGTCGCGTTCGGTGTCGGCCTTGGTGAGGTCGCTGGCCAGGTGTTCCGCATCGGCCATCTGGGCAGCATGACAGATGTTATGGCCCTGTCCGGGATCGCCACCGCCGAAATGTGCATGGTGGACCTTGGCCTTGATATCAAACTCGGTTCAGGCGTTGCCGCAGCACAGGAATACTATCGTGGGACAACTGGCCTAAGCCTCAAGGATGCAGCGTAATGAAAGACCACAGCGATTTTTACATTCCAACCTACCAAGATATGTTGGACGCGCATGAGCGCATCAAGCCCCACATCCACCGCACACCGGTTTTAACATCTGAGTATTTGGACAACCTCACCGGAGCCAAACTTTTCTTTAAGTGTGAGAACTTTCAAAAGGCCGGTGCTTTCAAGGTTCGCGGCGCCTCAAATGCCGTATTTGGATTGTCAGACGACGCCGCAAAGAACGGTGTCTGCACACATTCGTCAGGAAACCACGCTCTATCGCTGTCTTATGCAGCAGGCCGCAGGGGCATCCCCTGCAATGTCGTTATGCCGCGCACTGCGCCGCAAGCGAAGAAAGATGCGGTGAAAGGCTATGGCGGGATCATCACAGAATGCGAACCCTCAACAACGTCCCGCGAAACAGTCTTTGCTGGTGTGCAGGCTGAAACAGGGGGGGACTTCGTACACCCTTATAATGACCCACGGGTTGTCGCGGGTCAGGGAACTTGCAGCAAAGAACTGATGGAACAGATGAAAGAAGACCACGGGGGCGACCTTGATATGGTGGTCGCACCTATCGGTGGCGGCGGGATGATTTCAGGCACTTGCCTGACTTTGTCCAACATCGCCCCAGACGTGCAGATCATTGCAGCAGAACCCGAGCAGGCCGATGATGCCTATCGCAGCTTCAAAGCGGGTCATATCATAGCGGATGATGCGCCTGTCACTGTGGCCGATGGTCTGAAAGTGCCGCTCAAAGACCTGACATGGCATTTTGTCAGCAACCATGTGTCCGAGATTTTCACTGCGACCGAGCAAGAAATCATCGATGCGATGAAGCTGACATGGCAACGCATGAAGATCGTGATGGAACCCAGCTGCGCTGTGCCGCTGGCTGTCATCATCAAGAACAAAGACTTTTTCAAAGGCAAACGCGTTGGTGTCATTGTCACTGGCGGCAACGTAGATCTCGACAAACTACCTTGGATGCAAGGTTAAGGGAGAAAAACCATGAACGATATGAGCAACCTCAAGAACCTCGAAGTCGGCTATGACGTCCCCGCCCTGCCGGGTATGGATGAAGCAGATATCCAGACACCCTGCCTTGTGCTGGATCTGGATGCACTGGAACGCAACATCAAGAAGATGGGCGATTTCGCGAAGTCGCACGGCATGCGCCACCGTGTGCACGGCAAAATGCACAAATCTGTCGATGTAGCCCTGTTGCAGGAAAAGCTGGGCGGATCGGTCGGCGTTTGCTGCCAAAAGGTTTCCGAGGCCGAAGTTTTCGCCCGTGGCGGCATCAAAGACGTGTTGGTATCCAACCAAGTGCGTCAGCCAGAAAAGATTGATCGTTTGGCTCGCCTGCCAAAGCTGGGCGCACGCGCGATCTGCTGTGTGGATGATATCGACAATGTGGCTGATCTGTCGGCGGCTGCGATGAAGCATGGCACCCAGATCGAATGCCTCGTCGAAATCGACGTGGGTGCGGGCCGTTGTGGTGTGCAATACGGTCAACCGGTTGTGGATCTGGCAAAAGCCATCGACGCAGCAGATGGACTGAAATACGCTGGCATTCAGGCCTATCAGGGCGCTATGCAGCACCTCGATTCATACGAAGAACGTCAGGGCAAAACACAAGTGGCCATCGATCAGGTCGCTGAAACGCTTGAGATGCTAAAGGCCGAAGGGATCGAAAGCGACATCGTTGGCGGTGGCGGCACAGGGTCCTACTATTTTGAAAGCGCTTCTGGTGTATTCAATGAATTGCAGTGCGGATCTTATGCCTTCATGGACGCGGATTATGGCCGTATCCTTGACAAGGACGGCAACCGCATCGACCGCGGTGAGTGGGAAAATGCGCTGTTTATCCTGACCTCCGTGATGAGCCATGCGAAAGCAGACAAAGCTATCGTAGATGCAGGGCTGAAAGCGCAGTCAGTCGATAGTGGCTTGCCAACCATATTTGGCCGCACTGACGTAGAATATGTGAAGTGTTCTGATGAGCATGGTGTTGTCGCTGACCCACACGGCGCGCTGAAGGTCAATGACAAGCTGAAATTGGTCCCCGGTCACTGCGACCCGACTTGCAATGTACATGACTGGTACGTTGGTGTGCGGGGTGGCAAGGTGGAAACACTGTGGCCAGTATCTGCCCGTGGCAAAGCTTACTGACGCGTTCTTCCCTCCCTAACGGTCGCTTATCGCGAAGACAGCCCGCACGGGCTGGATGAGCGGCCGCAAAAGAAAGTCCAAGACCATGATTGTCGTACCCGAAAAAGAAATCGCGGGCCTTTTGACGCGCGCCGATGCATTTGACGCCGTCGAAAAAGTGTTTGCCTCAATGTCCAAAGGCAGCGCCTACAACTTTCCTGTGATCCGTGAAGCCATTGGATATGAAGACGCGCTTTATGGCTTCAAAGGAGGGTTTGACAATACAGGCATGGCGCTCGGCCTCAAGGCGGGGGGATACTGGCCCAATAACCTTGAGAAACATGGTGAGATCAACCATCAGTCGACGGTGTTTTTGTTTGATCCCGACACAGGAAAGGTCAAGGCGATGGTGGGGGGTAACCTGCTGACAGCACTGCGCACAGCGGCGGCCTCCTCGGTTTCGATCAAGCATTTGGCTCGGAAGGATGCGAAGGTTATGGGCATGGTCGGCGCGGGCCATCAGGCGACGTTCCAATTGCGCGCTGCCCTTGAGCAGCGTGAATTCGAAAAGGTGATCGGATGGAACTACCACCCTGAAATGTTACCCAACATCGAAAAGGTGGCAGATGAAGCTGGCGTGCCGTTTGAGGCCGTGGAACTGGACGGTCTAGTTGAGGCTGATGTCGTGATTTCGATTACTTCGACCTTTGCGCCCACGATCATGGCTAATCATATCGCACCCGGCACCCATATCGCCTGCATGGGCACCGACACCAAAGGCAAGCAAGAGGTTGAAGCCGCACTGCTGGCGCAAACCACTGTCTTCACGGATGAAGTTGCGCAATCCATCAGCATCGGCGAGGCGCAGCACGCTATAGCCGCAGGGTTGATCCAGCAAAGTGATGTGAATGAATTGGGCGCAGTGATCAACGGCACACATCCGGGCCGAACATCGGATGATGAGATCACGCTCTTTGATGGCACGGGGGTCGGTTTGCAAGACCTCGCCGTCGCGTCATCCATCGTCGATCTCGCGGTCGAAAAAGGGATCGCGACAATCGTGGAATTCTGAAACCACACACGCGAACGCGCATGCCCCCACCCGAAAGGGTTGGGGGCTTTTTCATGGCTCAGAACCGGATTTCGAACACAGCCGTCGGGCCATCCAGCAGCTGGATATCAGCGCCTTGGCTTTGCAACATGCGCCGCACAATGGGCAGGCCCATGCCCGTGCCACCTTCTGCCCGACGCGTCGTAAAGAAAGGATCAAATATCCGCTCTCGGTTACCGTCACTAATGCCCGAACCATTGTCAGAGATCAGCAACCGCACGCACTGAAAATCAAAAGATACCACCGTCGCACCATGCGCCAGCGCATTCCCGGCAAGATGAGTAACAACCAGATCCATCACCTCGCGCGGCAAGGGAATATCGCCATCTGTGACGACGACTGCCCCCTCAACACCAGCCAACACATCCGACAAACGGCAATCTCCCGCCGGAATGACCTCCTGCGCTTGGGCCAGTGCACGCTGGCTGTCCAAAAGTGCTTCCATCCGGCGGGTATTGTCGGTGATCCCCTGTAACAGCTTTGACCGATCCGCGTCACTTAGATCAGGGTTTTCCAACAGCTCCGCCGCCCCTTGGATCACCGTCAGCGGGGATTTCAATTCATGCGTCACATGATCCGCATAGGACCGCAAAACCGCCTCGCGCCCACGCAGGGCCGACGTCATTTCCAATACGGCCTGCCCCAATTGCGAAAACTCTGGTGTACCAAAATGTGTGGGTTCTGCGGTTTCACCCTCATTCTCAGCATAAGCGGTCAACGCGCGCACTGGTCGCAAGACCAACCGCCACAATAGCGCACCAAGAATGACCGTTGCAAAGAAAGCCATCCAGCCAATCATCCAGGACGTTTCGGCCCAGCCCAGGACGCCGCCCGCGACCCGAAAATACCCGATCCCGATCAGCGGCAGACAGAACACCGCTGCCAGCGTCCCCCCCAGTACCAATGCCAAAGGGGGCCGCCATTTGGCCGTCACGCGCCGCGACATGCGCCCATCCTGATGCCGACGCCATGAACGGTCTCAATTGCGTCACCACACCCTGCCTTGGACAGTTTGCTGCGTAAATTGCGCAAATGGCTGTCCATCGTCCGGTCGCTGACGTTCACATTCGTCCCATAGATCGCATCGACAAGTTGCGGGCGTGACATCACATGGTCCGGACGGGCAATCAGACGCTCCAACAAATCCATCTCGCGCGAGGTCAGGGTGACCGCCGCATCGTTGACATGACATAGATGGCGCGCCGGATCGACGCTGACAATCCCGCGCCGCAACACCACCTGTTCGGATATTTCGCCATTGCTACGCTTGAGGATCGCACGTACGCGGGCCACCAGTTCACGCGGTGAAAACGGTTTGGACACATAGTCATCCGCCCCCAATTCCAACCCAACAACGCGGTCAATCTCATCCGCGCGGGCGGTCAGAAACAGGATAGGGACTTCGGATGTTTTGCGCAGGGTGCGGCACACCTCCAGCCCGTCCATCTCTGGCATGCCGATATCGAGGACGATCAGATCAGGCCGCAGGCTTTCTGCCTTCTCCAACGCTTCACGCCCTTCGCTGGCCTCCGCCACACCAAACCCCGCTTGGGTCAGCGCAATCCGCACCACATCGCGGATTTGCGCGTCATCTTCAGCCACAAGGATCATTGCTCAATCTCCATCGTGGCCAAACTACGGTGCAGGCGCGCATTACGGTAGCCCCATTCGCGCCAATCGTCACGCTGGGACACCTGAACGCGATATGGGTCGCAAATTTCCGTGCCTATTGTCAGCTGATGGGCGCGAATTGCGGGGGCAGCCCCTTCGCTTAGCCCACAAAGGTAGTAGTCATTGTCGCGATCATCAGCGAGGTTATGACGGGCAATGTAACCGTCGATGTTGACCAGATTGCAAAGGTAAATCGCAAGCACCCCAAGACCAAAGGCCCTTTGCAAAAACCAGCCAACCGAGTGCCGCCCGATCAACTGCATGATGATCAAAACCAGCCCCAGGGCGACCACGACCATCCAGACAAAGGCTGCAAACCGCAAACGCGTCAGCCCATAGACATCGACATAAAGATCGAGACGGAGAATGGACGAGATGACCAGGATCACGTTTTGTGCGATCCAAAAGTAGAGCAACCGACGCACGCCGGACCCTATCCCCAGATACGGCTGGGCCAACAAGGCAAATACCCCGGCAAGCAAGGCCGTCACCAACAACGGATAGGCCCCCCGATGGGCATATTCCGCATATGTCATGCCTTCGGGCAATGCGAAACCACCCCAAAGATAACCAAGATCAAGGGTCGTTTGCACAAGAAAGATCAGGTTAAAGACGACAAGCGCGCGGCCCACCGACCGCTCGGTTAAAAATCCTGAGCGTAGACCACGCAGACGGTTTGACTTGGCTTTGGTCAACGCAGGCATCATCGTCGTCAGCCGCAGCAGCGGCCAGATCGCCAACGCGATGAAGCCCCAGAACATCACACGTTCTATACGAGGCAGAAAACTTGTGTCGATCTGGGTAAAGGACAGCAACCACTGGTCAACAAGCGGGTTCGCGGCGGCAAAAAGAACCAAGAAGACACCACCGATCCCCACTGGCAAAGCCCAGTCAAAAAGAGCCTCTTGAAAACTTCCCTTTGACGGGACCGAAACGCGCATCGCCAAACCATCGCGGATCGTCTGAACCAACCCATAACCGGGGATGCGTATTGCGGCACGCCATAGGTTTACCGCCTCCCAGCGCTCAACAGTGACCATGACACCGAATATCAACAATCCATGAACAGCGATCACGATGGTGCCGAACTGGACGACTTCTATTAAAGGAAGTGTTGTGACCACCAAAACTGCAACCGCTTTGAGAAAGCGATCAAATGTAAGCGTCCGCACAATGGTCAACAAAATCGCGGTGGCTACCGCAAACAACCACACAGCAAGGCCAAGGCCGGGACGAAACCCCCAGATCAGCACATCAGCAAGTAGTAGCGCCAGGATCAATACAGGTCCCGCCCGAACCCCTTTCGGTGGATCAGCATCGTCCAACCACCACGCATCTTTCACAATCCGATGCGGCACACCTCGCACAACCATATCTGTCCCTTTCTACTCTTGTTGAGAAAGGGTCTAAGTCTGTGCCGTGCAAAGACGCTTGGGCAAATGTGCAGGTTTTGTGCAGACAGGCCTAGCGGCCAGCAGCAGCCCGGATCGCGCGAATGTTTTCACCGTATGGCGTCGGATCGGTCACCGAACCGCCGCGAAACACGGCAGAACCCGCCACAAGAACATCAGCCCCCGCCGCAGCCACCAAAGGTGCTGTCGTCGGATCAACACCGCCGTCGATTTCGATATGAATGGGACGGTCACCGATCATCGCACGCAGATCACGCACCTTGTCTACCTGACTGTGAATGAACTTCTGCCCGCCAAAACCGGGGTTCACCGTCATCACACAGACCAAATCAACCATGTCAAGCAGTGTGTCTATTGCAGTAGCGGGCGTGCCGGGGTTCAATGCGACACCGGCCTTTGCCCCTGCCCCGCGGATCGCTTGTAAAGTACGATGAATATGTGGGCCTGCCTCCACGTGGGCGGTAATGATATCTGCACCAGCCTTTGCAAACCCTTCGATATAGGGATCAACCGGGGCAATCATCAGATGGACATCCATGACACCCTTGATATGCGGTCGTATCGCCGCACAGGTCGCAGGACCAAAGGTGATATTCGGCACGAAATGCCCATCCATAACATCGACATGGACCCAATCGGCACCCTGCGCTTCAATCGCTTCGCATTCCGCGCCGAAATTGGCAAAATCAGCAGAGAGGATAGAGGGGGCAATCTTGATAGAGCGGTCAAAACCCATGGAACACCTCATTTGGTTGGCTTGCGCAGGCCATAACTTGTGAGCGGTGGATTGTCACGTTGATCTGTCATGCTTGGCAAAAGCCGCATACGCAGCAATGCAACGTTGCGTTTAACGGCAGGAAATTGCCACAAGACGCAGGATCGTGAAGCGTCAAAAATTTAGGTGCTGCAGCGCAGAAACGACTGTGCTATTTTGATCCCATGGCGCAGACACTTCACCATGCAGGCATTCTGACAGAAGGCACACAGGTGCGCCTGACGCGCGCAACCTTGGCACCAACACGGCCAAAATCACTGCATGATCACGACTTTTACGAATTGTTTTGGGTGCAAAACGGCCGTGTCGTTCATCACCTGCCCGACAAGACCAAGACTTTGAACGAAGGCAACGTGGTTTTCCTGCGTCCCGGCCATAAGCACGCACTTCAAGGACGCGGCGAACATGCGCTTGTTGTCTCGCTCTGTATTCACCCGGCAACCGTAAAGGCGCTTGCCAAACGCCACCCCAGCGTCAAAGGGCATTTGTTTTGGTCAACAGGCGCGCCTGTGCAAATCCACATGGACATCCGGCAACTGGCCGCCCTGAACCATGCCGCTGTTCAACTGGAAAACAGCCCCTGTGATACGCTGGCCGCCGAAGCGTTTTTGCTGCCGCTCTGTGCTGAGCTGACGGCAGAGACCTTTGCCCGTGATGTCCCCCAATGGCTTACCAACGCTTGCACTGCCGCCAGATCGCCTGACATTTTCCGCGATGGCTCGGCCGGGCTTGTCGCGATCACTGGCAAGGCACACCCCCATGTCAGCCGGATGATGCGCAAGCATCTGGGGCAGACACCCTCAGACTATGTCAACAACATCCGCATGCAGCACGCCGCCCGTGTCCTGACCACCGACAACGAAGCCATCAGTGATATTGCTGCAGATTGCGGCATTCCGAACATGTCGCATTTCCACAAGCTCTTTCGCAAAGCGTATGGGATCACCCCCCTTCAATATCGGCAAAAGTTCCAGCGGCAGGTGGTGCAGCCCTCCTAGGGTCAGCCCAACGCAACGGCAAAGCATATCTTATTTGACCAAATAGTCAAAACTTGCCAAGACTGCGCCAAAGTGCCACCCTTCACCGGCACCGCAGGAGGCCCCCTTGCAGACCACCCAATCCCCCAGTTTGACAGCGACCCAGCTGCCGCAAGTTCATTTTCCGCGCAACGACGGCATGCCGCTCGACCTAGATTGGGTAATGGCCGTGCAGGCCAACACATCCGCCATTGAACGGCGCGCCAAAACGCTGCCCGGCAGGCGGAGCGTCAAAAAAGACTATCAAGCGGCATGGTTGTGCAAAGCGATCAGCCTGATGGATCTAACCACGCTTTCAGGTGACGACAGCGAAGGGCGCGTGCGCCGATTATGCGCCAAGGCGCGCCAACCTGTGGCCCAACCAATCCTAGAGGCTTTAGGCATGGAAGGCCTGACTACAGGTGCGATCTGCGTTTATCACGACATGGTGGCAACGGCTGTCGATGCGCTGCAAGGGACGAATATACCTGTTGCGGCAGTCTCCACCGGCTTTCCGGCTGGGCTGTCCCCCTTCCACCTGCGCATCGCCGAAATCGGCGAGAGCGTTGCGGCAGGTGCGGCGGAGATCGATATCGTGATTAGTCGCCGCCATGTGCTGACCGGAAATTGGCAGGCGCTCTATGATGAAATGCGCGAAATGCGGGCCGCTTGTGGCGATGCCCATGTCAAAGCAATCCTGGCCACCGGCGAACTTGGTACCCTGCGCAATGTCGCCCGCGCATCACTGGTCTGCATGATGGCTGGCGCAGATTTCATCAAGACATCAACGGGCAAAGAGCCAGTCAACGCGACGCTTCCCGTCACGTTGACCATGATCCGCGCGATCCGGGACTTTGAGGACCGGACGGGCGTCAAAGTCGGCTACAAACCTGCGGGCGGGATCAGCAAGGCCAAAGACGCGCTGGTCTACCTGAGCATGATCAAGGATGAACTTGGCGACCGCTGGCTGCAACCCGACCTTTTCCGTTTTGGCGCATCGTCGTTGCTAGGCGACATCGAACGGCAACTCGAACATCATGTCACCGGGGCCTACTCTGCCTCGTGGCGACACGCGATTGGATAGCACAATGTTTTCTCATGGATTCGAAAGCAAACTACGTTCCAGAGATGCTGGAATGGTCCGTTTCGACCTACGGTGTCTAACTGACTGGGCATCGCAGGCGTGGCCAGATTACTGGCACAATGCCAAAACGCCGGACATCCTAGAAGATGCGCTAAGCGCGTTCCTGGTCAAAGGCGCTGATCACTCGAAAACATTCCGCAATCTCAAAGGCGAACATAGCGCCATTCTAGCCCATGCACTGCTGATCGGGATCGGCCGCAGCGGCTCTCATCCCATCACAGAAATTGAGGATGCCCTTGGCGTATCACTGCCACCAGAGGCCCATCAATGACCATCAAAGACATCTTCGAAACCATGAACTACGGCCCCGCCCCGGAAAGCAGCGCCGAAGCACTGAAATGGCTGGCAGATCGCGGCGGCATCGCAGGCCACTATATCAATGGCACTTGGGGGCCGTTGCGGGATGATTTCCCCTCCAACAACCCGGCAACGGGCGGAAAACTGGCAGGTGTCACCAAAGGTACTGCCGAAGAAATCGCCGCGGCAGTCGCAGCCGCACGCAAAGCGCAACCCGGATGGGCCAAGTCAGGCCACAAGCGCGCACGCGTCCTCTACGCTATCGCACGCCTGATGCAGAAACACAGCCGCCTGCTAGCCGTGATGGAAACGCTCGACAACGGGAAACCTATTCGCGAAAGCCGCGATATCGACGTGCCCCTCGCGATCCGTCATTTCTATCATCACGCTGGCTTTGCCCAACTGATGAAATCGGAACTGCCCGAGCGCGAGGCATTGGGTGTTTGCGGGCAGATCATCCCATGGAACTTTCCGCTACTGATGCTGGCATGGAAAATTGCGCCAGCACTGGCGATGGGCAACACAGTGATCCTCAAACCCGCAGAATACACATCGCTGACTGCTATGATCTTCGCCGAAATCTGCACCGAGGCAGGCGTGCCACCCGGCGTCGTGAACATCGTCACGGGCGATGGCGAAACAGGGGCAGCCCTCGTAAACGCTGATGTAGACAAAATCGCGTTCACTGGCTCCACAGAAGTGGGCCGCAAAATCCGTGAAGCGACGGCCGGATCAGGCAAAGCGCTGTCTCTCGAACTGGGCGGCAAGTCACCTTACATCGTATTTGAAGACGCTGATATCGATAGCGCTGTCGAAGGCCTCGTCGATGCGATCTGGTTCAACCAAGGCCAGGTCTGCTGTGCCGGGTCACGCCTGTTGGTGCAGGAAGGCATCGCCGATCGGTTCTATACCAAGCTCAAAGCCCGCATGGACAGGCTGCGCATTGGTGATCCGCTCGACAAATGCATCGATGTGGGTGCCATAGTGGACCCCATACAGCTGAACCAGATCACAAAGATGGTCAGCGCCAACACCGAAGGCGAAACCTATCAAACCAGCGCGCCCGATGGCTGTTTCTATCCGCCCACACTGATTACAGGTCTTTCCCCTGCATCAACACTGATGCAGGAAGAAATCTTTGGCCCTGTCCTTGCCGCAACCACCTTTCGCACACCAATTGAGGCGGTCGAAATCGCCAATAACACGCGCTTCGGGCTCGCGGCCTCAGTCTGGTCGGAAAACATCAATCTTGCCCTCGATATCGCGCCCAAACTAGCCGCCGGGATCGTCTGGGTAAATGGCACGAATATGATGGACGCCGCCGCTGGGTTCGGCGGTGTGCGCGAAAGCGGCTTTGGGCGCGAAGGCGGTTGGGAGGGGCTGACAGGCTACACCAAACCCAAAGGCACGGCCAAGTCTCTGAAGAAAATTGACCCTTTCACCACCGAAGACGGCCACCCAGCCGATCCGTTGGACCGGACCGCAAAACTCTACATCGGCGGGAAACAAGCACGCCCCGACGGTGGCTATTCGCAACCTGTCTACAGCCCGCGCGGGAAACTGCTGGGCCATGCGTCCATCGCCAATCGCAAAGACATCCGCAACGCCGTTGAGGCCTGCAATGCCGCCAAAGGCTGGTCTAAAACCACAGGCCACCTGCGCGCACAAATCCTCTACTATATTGCCGAAAACCTCTCAGCCCGCGCTGATGAATTTGGCACACGCATCAACCAGATGACTGGTGGACGCAGTGGCGCGGATGAGGTGGAAACCGCAATCCGTACACTCTTCACCTACGCCGCATGGGCCGACAAATACGACGGGCAGGCGCATGGCGTGCCGATCCGGGGTGTCGCCTTGGCGATGAAAGAACCGGTCGGCAACATCGGTATCCTTTGCGACGATGCTGCCCCTCTCGCCGGACTGGTTGGCACCATGGCAGCCGCCATCGCGATGGGCAACCGCGTGATACTCGCCGCAAGCGAACCCTTCCCACTGGCAGCAACAGATTTTTATCAGGTCTTGGAAACCTCTGATGTACCAGCCGGTGTCGTCAACATCATCACAGGCAGCCACACAGAGCTGGCTCCGACGCTAGCCAAACACCTCGATATCGATGCGGTCTGGTCCTTTTCCAGCAGCGATCTGAGCGCTGTTATCGAAAAGGCAAGCGCCGGCAACCTCAAACGGACCTGGGTGAACAACGGCAAGGCCATGGTGCCATCAACGGCAGATTACCTCACTGCTAGCACCGAGATCAAAAATATCTGGATCCCTTACGGCGAATAGGACCCGTTATCCTCATCCCGAAACTCGGACGGTAAAGCGGTGGGGATAAAGCCCCTTGGCAGCGCTTACTTTATCGGACGGTTCTTGTTCTTGTCGCGCCACGTCCCCAGCCAACGGCCGACCCGGCCTTTGCGCTCGGCGACATCGGCTTGAACCTCATCAATCTGATGACCTGCGGCATCAAGCAGCGGATCAACCGAGCGTTCGCGAAATTGCCGCCAAGCGGCCCGGATAAAGACAATCGCCACTATCAGGAAGACAAAGAAAAAGATGTTGAACCACGGAATGATCCGCACATCGGGGTTCTCTACCGGGGTGATATTTACCGCATTCGGGAAGATGGACAAAAACGGAATGCGCCAGCCATAATGCGTAATCACAGCCCAGTTGCCGTCCGCGCTATCGGTGAATCTGCGGGCTTGCGCCGTGGCCTGGCCATGCAGATTCGAGCTGTCAAACTTGAAATATGGTGGCCAAATCCAACCTGTGTCCTCATTACGATAGACCATTGTTTCGGTACTGTCGCGCGGGATAAAACCAAGCAGGAACGTCTCTTTCTTCTCGGTAAAAATATAAAAGATATCCCGGTTTTCCATCTCGGTGCTGCCACTATCCGCCTGGGCATAGAACCAGCGGTTGAAAGACCCGAAATCGGTGCGGCGCGGCTCTGCCTGACTGATCTGCACGATGTCATGCTGGGGCAAAACATAGTGCAGGAATGATCCTGCCAATAATAGCACCAGCACTCTGACGATCGTTTTTAAGCGTTGCATATCGAAAACCTCAATTCGCGTTGATGGTATAGACAATTGCGGCGATCACAACGGTCGGCACCACATAAACCAAACCGATCAGCTTGGGCCGGATAGAGTTATTATAGTCCTGCATGCCTTCCGCGATGAATGTATCGCGCGCGCCTGCGGCACCACCTTCGGGATGTTCGGCATCAAATTCATCCTCAAGCCGCTCCTTGCGCACAGACCGGGAATAGATGGCGATTGAGAAATAAATCACCGTCAGCGCGATGAACCCAAAGATCACAAGTTTGATAAATGCCATCAACGTCTCCCCCTCGTCACTGCACCCCACGGCCCCACACGCGATATCAGATCAGGCTGCCTGACCCGCGGCACCGCAGTCATCGGGGCCTCATGCCCGAACAGTGTTGCGCGCGTTCCTGCCTTATCGACTTGGTATTCACGGTCAAGAAAATCAACGACATAAGTGCGCTTTTCATCCGGCCAATCGGCATAGGCCCGATAAAAAACTTCCTTGTGGCAGATAAACAACTGACGGATATCCAACGGTGTCAGCTCGGCCAACAACATATTCACAAGGTCTGCGTCCGGATGGTCCTTAGCCCGCAGTGTGTAGAAATAGGCCGCATGCTCTGACGTGATCGACGGCCAAGGGCCATCCTCTTCAGCCCAGCGCACGAGAGCCGCCAGCCCTTGCCAGGCCTCTGGCAACTGGTCGGCATATTGACGCCCCAACCGCCGCAGATCACGGCGCGTCGCACCGGCTAAGTCTTCTTTCATCTCCGCAGCAACCGAGGCCACGATAAAATCCATTTTCTGATGCAGGATCGCCGCTGAGTCCACGCCGCGGGCTTCAAGGATCGGCTCAACCAGATCATTCAGCGCCAGGAACTTTGCAATGGCTGAACGATCGTTCAGATCGAAAACAAACGGAATGGGTAGTTCACCAATGTCCTTTTTGTCACGTGCCACAATCGCGGCAGGGTGGTCCACGCCGCGAAACACATACATGCCGCCAAAATGATCGGTCCAAAAATTTTCTTGTCCAAATGACATCTGGCGCAAGGCCACAGGGTTACGCACCACATCACCTGTTTTCTTTGCCATCCCGATCATATCCGCGATCAGCACATCGTCATACCACCCATCAGGTTCGGTCTTGAAGCGATCAATCATCTCGCCCAACTTCTTGGCCGTTGCGACCGTCCCGCTTGTCGTATCCGCCTCAATGGCGATTTTGCGCATATCAAAAAGCCTCGCGGGCGTATCCGCGACATAAACCGAATTCACCAGTTCACCCGCCACCGCATCACGGGCCGTCAATGCAAAAAGCTCGGTCCGGTTTTCTTCAATGAACTGACGCAGAATACCGCGTGAGGTTGAAAACTTCGCATTCAAAAGCGGGGCCGTTGCCTGCTCGGTCGTTAGCAAGATAAACTGCCGGTTCACGCCCTTGTGGTTCAGATAAAGGTCGTCATCCAACTCATCTCCAATCTCTGGGGAATATCCAGAAATATCAATATGAAACACTTTTTGCGCTGTTTCTTTGCCTGTAAGATGCTTCAACGCACGATTATACCGTTCCACCAAAATCGGAGAGTCCACCCGGATCAAGTTACCAAACATCAATCCTTTTTCGATCAACCGATGCATTCTACCACGTCTCCTTCACCCATTTGCGCGGCAGGCCAGCGACCGACAAAAGCATGATCGGTGCCCAGATGATTGCGGCAATCAGGCCCAAGCGCCCAAAAAACGCAATGCTGCTGGCAGCACCCGGCGCAACGATTTCAGCGACGCTGAGACCTTGCCACAAATAGAGGCCAAAGAAGAAAGACGCAGATAAGGCAAACAAGAGGACGGTCGACAGAAACGCATTCAACATCAATGGGCCGACCCCTTCCGGCAGTACGCGTGCCAGAAAGCGCGGCACAGCAAAGCCTAAGATGGCCAACATAAGCGCCGGCAAGAACAGCGCATCTGAAAACAGCGCGCTCACTATCCGCCTTTCCCCTCTAAAAACCGCTTCTTGGCAATCTCCTGACGGCCAAAATCGCGCACCATATTCTCAATCGCCACTTCATCCGACTTATCCGCATAGCGGAATTCACTATCGGCATAGCGATTGATTTCCTGGATCACCATTTCGACCGTGATCGGCTGGCGCAGCTCAGATATCATACCTTTTTTGGTGTCATAATCCTTGAACAGGAACAGGTCCGGCTCTTCCATCCATTCATCAGGCAATTCGAAATCCATGGCCCGCACTTTCACCGCATCGGTGATGTTCTTGATAGCACGGCCGGTAAAGCGCGAATCTGCCTCCTGAATTCCTTTCAGATAGGTTCCCAGCTTTGCAATCGTATTCAGATCACCGATTTGGCTATGTATCTGCTCAAAGACCCTTTGCAGCCCTTCTTCATGCGGTCGCGCGTGACTCTCGAAGCTGGCCGCAACTGCCTTTTTGATCTCTTGCGCGCTGAATACCTCATGCGCACCCACAGGGATATCGTGGTTCTTGCCCATCAACAGGTAAAGTATGTCGATATAATCCTCGCGCGTCTGCGGCCCATCGACCAAGAAACGCGCACCGGCCCGCTGGCGTAATGCATCATCTACGTTCTCCGGATAGTTCGAAAACATGCCAAAGGTGCAGTTCCCGCGAACAACGGTATTTGCACCTGCAAAACTCTCCATCAGCACAGCAGTAATCTCCAACTGCCCCGCCGACGACTGCCGATCCCCGCGCTTGCCTGCCAGCTGATCAATATCATCAATTGTGCCAAAGCCGATCACACCGGGATCAAGCACATTATTGATAAAAGCCTTCGCATTCTGTCCCGACTTACCCTGATAGCTATCAATATTATCGGTCGACAGGTTCTGATAGCGAAACGGATACCCAGCGGTCTGGCAGTATTCATTCACCAGCCCAGCCATCATCTGAATAAGCGTGGTCTTACCGGTGCCAGGCGCACCATCCCCCATAAAGGTAAAGATAAACCCACCCAATTCCGCAAAGGGGTTCAACTTGCGGTCAAAATCATAGGCCATCAGCATCTTGGACAGCTTCATCGCCTGATATTTGGCAATGTGGTTACCCACGACCTCATTGGGTTTCTTAAAGGTCATCGTCAGGGCAGAGCCCTTGGCTTTGCGCGCCGGGGTAAAGCCCTGCACCACAAAATCATCCGCCTCAACACGCCAGGATGCAGCATTGAAAGACGCCAATCGCCCAGCGGTCGAGGCGCGTAGCGCCACCTTCTCCATCAACTGCTCTGCGTAGGCCAGCATCGTCGCAATCAGCGTCTGCTCATCCTTGGCAAACTGTCCCAGCTTCTGATCCAACTCCCAAATCGCACCATGCAGAGCGAGCGGCGCATTGTCCGTCAGAACCTCGTCTACAGAACCCACATCCACACTTTGTTCACCCGCCTGTGTCGCCAGCAAAAACGACGTCGCATTGGCAAAGGTATAAAGCGCCACCAAAGACTCAGCCGTCAGATATTCGCTAAACTCAACGGACCGGTCCTGCGGCAATCGCCCTTCCAAATTGATCCGCTTCAACTCCGTCAAAGCTGTCTGATCCGAAAATTCATCCGCCACCGTCAAAGCAATCGACAACGCGCGACGCAAGGCATGGGCCACAGCCGCCTGCGCAGGTGAAGTCAGCGGATCATCATCATCCGTCTCTGCAATCCGGTCCAACAACCGCACCCCACCTGACGGGGCAGAGGTACGCGACAACAGCCCCGGCGTGGTCGACCGAAACCTACGGCGGGTCGCAATAACATCCGGCGACTTCTCCGGGCTCTCCAGCGACAGGCGCGCTTTGGCCAAACGCGGCGCATGATCCAGATGCATCAACATCTCGGCGGCAGGAATATAGTGCTTGCGAATATCTTCCTCACGCAGCTCCATTTGATCGCTTGATTGACTCATTGCTTCCTCTTCATCTTGGCCAGAAAACTCCCGCCGGAGGCTCCTGATTTTGCCTCTTAATGCACCATTTGGCTGTCAAACACCCGACAGCGCCATCCCGTAAGGTGGGTCTTGACCCACCTTATTTATAACTCAACACACGGCCCGTATCGCTCACCACAAACTTGCGCACATCGCGAAAACCTACCGGGTTACGCTCTGCCAAAGCTTGGTAGGGGCGTTCAGGCATAATCAAACACCGCTCCATCCGCGTGGCCCCGGTCTCAGCGCCACCGCCCTCAAAAGGGTCGAGCGCAAAGATTTGCCGCTCCACCGACCCAAACCACCCCGATTTCACGTTCTCCACGCGGTCCGACACCAGCTCTTCCTCGGTCCAGACCAAGGCCCAATCCTCACCCACAGGCGCATTCGCATCGCGCAAGACATCGCGCAATGGCCCCACTTGACGGGTGAACGCGTTGCTATACATCGGCCCGATATGAAAGCGGCGCAGACGGGTCGGGTGCAGATCGTCGAAATCCTCATCGAACCCTTTGGCGATGGTCAGCAACTTCAAATGCGCCAACGACTGCGCCATCAAATGCGCCTGCGCTTCCGGCCAGCGATGCTCATCCTTCGGCAACCCGGTGCGCGCGGTATCTTCCAATTCCATCAGATAGATCGTGGGCAGGTTCACCTGACTGTCATAGACCGCCCAATGCACCAAAAACCGACGGCGATCTGCGTCATTGCCCAGCCACAGGCACTGCGGATCATTGCGCGCCCAAAACTGATCGCCCCGCGACAGCTCTTCATAATAAAGCCGTTGCGACAGCGCATATTGCAGCTTCGTCGGGATTTCCTGTTCGCTCAGGATTACCCGCACCATCTGATCCTTCAGATCACCCGCACTCGGTTGCGTGTCCAGATGCCGCTCGGCCTGCTGGGCGTCATTCGCCATCTCCAAAAGTTCTTGATAGACCGGAAACCCGCTTTCCCGGCGATCAAAGGTCAGCTTACCGGAATGCGCAAAGCGCCCCGCGAAATGATACTTATGCGCCAGCGCCGTGAAGGTCCAATTGAGACCAATCAGATAGCGTGCCATCACCTCAATCTCTTTACGATCAAAGCGGCCCTCTGCCTCCATCGTGGCGGCCACCTTAGTCAGATAGCCGGTGATGCGAGCAAACTTGTCAAAATACCGGCGCGTGACACGGGTATCTTCCAGTTTCATGTGATCTGCTTGGAGGTCAGGTGCGGTCATCAGACTCTTTCGGTCGAGAATTATCACCGCGTATCAGCATTCCAAGCAACGATGATATCAAAACCGCGGCTAGCAGTAATAACCAAGATTTAAACCGGTCGGGATTCACGGCGATAATTACCAACACGATTAGCGAAGCCACGACGCACTGAGCGGCCCACTCCTTGAACGAATGAGGTCTCCCCCAAAGACTCACCTTAATCACTCAGCCCCATACTGATTGCTGTCGTGCTTCTTCACGATCTCCTGGAACCGGCGCACAAAGCGTTCATCAGCCTTCGCCTTCTGCTCCAGCACCTCGCGGGCAAAGACCATATGGTCCTCATGCGCCTCCAGCATATCCGCCATCCGCGCGTTGGTGGCAGACCCAATCGCGGCCATGGCAGACTGCGCCTCTTGGTCCGTCTTCACACCAATCTCGTTGATCTGGTGCGCCACATCCTGTTGCTGCGCTGTCTTCAAAGACTTCGACAAAGCATCATAGAGGACCACACGCTGCTTGGTATCTGTCTGCAGTTTGTTGATCAGCACCATCTGCGTCGCCGCTTGGTTCTGCAAACTGTCGATCCAGGTTTTGCCCTTCTCGATATAACGCTCGAGCGTTTGCGATTTGGCGAGCTGCACCTGCTCATTCTGAACCATCTCATTGTACTTGCCGTTCAAGGCCGCCAATTCGGTTTCCAGTTTGGTGCGGGCCGCGGCATCCTGTTCGACCGAAATCTTGTTCTCAAGCTCAATGATCTTTGGGTCCATGCCCAGAATCTCGGCGCGCAGTGCTTCCAATTCACCCACGGTCGCCTCACGCTCTTCCAGCGTCCCGCCAAGGTTCTTTTCCACACTGACCTTTTGTTCATTCAGCACCGCCAACTGGCCTTCCAGCAACTGCATGATCACATCGGACTTGCTGATCAAATCCTGCAATTTGTCGTCGATCGAGGCCGTGCGCATGCGTTCCTGCCGCATGCTGTCGGCTTTGGCTTTGCTGAAAAACCCGATCAGGCTTTCCATGCCCGTCTTCGTCCGCATCTCGTCAAAATCTTTGGAAAAGGCGGATGTGACGTCATCAAGACCCATGATCAATTCAGCAATATTGGCGTTCATCAGCTCGGTATGGGCGTGCACATCCTCAAGGCTGGCATTCTCGATATCGACAGCGATATCAGTGCCTTCCGCCATTTTCGTACGCGCCACTTCAATCCGGCTGGTCAGCTCTGAGATTTTGCTTTGCGCCTCGGCCACCTGTGCCTGGCTTTCCTTAATCTGTGTCTCAAAATTCGCCATATACCATCCCTCATTTTTTCTTTGGTAACAGGTACGTAAGTACTGCTGTCCTAAATTTCAACGCCAGGCATGCGCAAGCAAGCCGTCTCAGGCCGAAGTTTGACCGGGTCGGCTCATAAAGAAAAGGGTTTATACGTCGTCGAACTGCGGCGGACGGTCATTGGCGATGGCTTCTTCGCCCAAAAGCTCCTCTGCCGAAATGATTTTCGGCGGCAGTTCAACCCCCCGGCCAAAGTTCTCAGGATCAACACGCATGGATTCTTCGGGCGACCGGATGATCACCTGCATCGGGGCCTCGATCTGATTATACAGATGGATGACGTCTTGATTGAACATGCGGATGCAGCCCGCAGATCCCGAATTTCCGATAGATTCAAGATCGTTGGTTCCGTGAATGCGGTAATGCGTGTCACGGCTGCCCCGGAACAGATACAGCGCGCGGGCACCCAATGGGCTGCGCAAACCACCGGGAATGCCTGCACGGAACGGGCCGTAAACCTCTGGCTCGGTGCGAAGCATGTTTTGCGTCGGCGTCCACCCCGGCCATTGGCGCATGAACTTCATGGTTGTCGTGCCGCGGATCGATCGGCCTGCCCGGCCAACGCCAACAGGATAACGGGTGGTCGTGCCATCTTTGCGCACATGGTACAGGAACTTGGCATAAGGATCGACATCAAGCGTATTTGGCCGTGCTTCGCCATTGTAAATCCCCGTCGCACGGCGGTTCACGCCTTGTAGATACTCCGACGGAATACCGGGTAGCACATATCCTGCATCCTCTAGCGGACCATAGCCTTCGACGAATGAAACCGGCGCAGGCGGTGGGCTGATGTCCGTGGCCGGGACACGCGGCGCACAGGCCGCTGCAGTGCTGGCCAAAGTCATTGCCGCAAACGCACGGCGAGAGATCTGATTAACTGGCGACATCGCGCACCTCTGAATTTTCGAATCTCCTGATAGCATCCTGATCGACATAGATAAAATGACGATCCGGCGGATTTTCGCAATTATTTTCAAAAACGTAACAATCGGGCAGGTCAGGCTGAGCCCGTATTGCTGTCTGTGTCTATCACGGCGATCAGCCAACAGTCGCGCCCAGCGCAAGCCCTTTGAGGACCTCATATGCAGGCATCGCTTTCTTGCCAGCGCGCTGTGCCTGCGTCACCTCGATAGCACCATCCCCGCAAACAATCGTGAAACCTGCCAACACTCGCCCCGGCGCACCAGTCCCATTCACAACCCTTGCGCCCAGCAGTTTCACCCGCTCACCGGCCACATCACACCAGGCACCGGGAAAAGGCGACAAGCCGCGGATCAACCGGCTCACCTCGGCGGCTGGCTTCGTCCAATCAACACGGGCCTCTGCCTTGTCGATCTTGGCAGCATAGGTGACACCTTCATCCGGCTGCGGCTCAGGCTTCAGTGAGGCCAGTGCGCCCAAGGTTTGTACAACCAGCCGCGCGCCCATCGCCGACAACCTGTCATGCAATTGCCCCGTCGTTTCTTCCGCTCCGATCGGGGTCGCCTCACGCTGCAGAACAGGTCCGGTGTCCAGACCCGCCTCCATCTGCATAATGCAAACACCTGTTTGCGCATCACCCGCCATGATCGCGCGATGAATAGGTGCTGCCCCGCGCCAACGCGGCAAAAGGGATGCGTGAATATTGAGACACCCCAGCCGGGGCGCATCCAAAATCGCCTGCGGCAAAATCAACCCATAGGCCACGACAACGGCAACATCCGCCTCCAACGCGGCAAAATCGGCCTGCTCTGCCTCACCTTTCAGCGACACAGGATAGCGCACTGCCAACCCCAGCGCTTCTGCGCGTAATTGCACGGGCGATGGGCGATCCTTCTTGCCGCGGCCAGCCGGACGGGGCGGTTGGCAGTAAACAGCCACTACCTCATGACCTGCTTCGATCAAAGCGTCCAAAACCGGCACCGAAAAGTCAGGTGTTCCCATAAAGATTACACGCATGGCCCTCGTCTTTCTTTGTCCAATCAAACGTCCGCGCAGCGCGCGCAGCCAACATCACTCACGCCGCATCTTCGCCGACTTCTTAATCAGCATATCCCGCTTCACCCGCGTCAGGTGATCAAAGAACATCTTGCCCGCCAAATGATCAATCTGATGCTGCACTGAGGTCGCCCAAAGCCCGACAAAGTCCTGCCGGTCCCACTGCCCATCCGCGTTCAGAAAGCGCACTGTGACGGCTCGCGGGCGGGTTACTTTCGCCCAAACCCCCGGTAAATTGGGCGAGCCTTCTTCATGATCGCGCGGTTCAACGCTACTGTGCAGGATAGAGGGGTTTGCCATCCGAATGGCCTGCCCGCGCTCTTGTGAAGCATCAACGACAGCCAGCGCCACATCAATGCCTAACTGCGGGGCAGCCAGCCCCACGCCGGGCATCTGGTCCATGGCGATGATCATCTCGTCCCAGACCGCTAAGGTTTCATCGGTAATTTCAGCAACAGGTGTCGCCGGGGTCCGCAGAGCGGGATGCGGCCACATCACAAAGGGACGATGTGTCATTGCAGCACCCCTGTCTGCGAGATCAACAGCCCCTCAAGATGGTCGTATTCATGACAAACGCAGATGGCTTGCATGCCCTCAAACCGACCTTGATGCGACGCGCCATCCAAATCCTGCCAGGTCAGGTCTACCCAAACCGGACGGCTGACATCAAAGCTCTTGCCCGGTATCGAGAGGCAAGCCTCGGCTCCAAGAACCTCTTCGCCCGCACATGCCGTGATCTGCGGGTTCACAAAAATCATCGGATCAGGATCGCCTTCTTTCCATTGTGTATCGACAACAAACACGCGACGGCTGACGCCCACTTGTGGGGCTGCCAACCCACGCCCCGGCGCGTCATACATCGTCTCAAACATATCGCGGACAAGGCTGGCCAATGTTTCATCAAAACACTCAACCGTTGCCGCCGTTGCCAGCAAAACCGGATCACCCTCAAACCGCAGCGGATGGATAGCCAATGCTCAGCCCCGCGCCATTTCACGTTTCAGCTTTTGCATCTTGCGGGTGATCATCTGGCGCTTCAGCGGCTTGAGGTAGTCGATGAACAGCTTGCCGTCCAAATGGTCAATCTCATGCTGCACGCACGTCGCCCACAGCCCATCAAATCTTTCCCGCTTAGCCTGCCCATCAAGGTCGGTCCACGTCACCTCAACCTCGGTCGGTCGCTCGACCTCCGCGTATTGCTCAGGGATCGACAAACACCCTTCCTCATAGACACTCCGGTCTTCAGACGTCCAAACAACCTCTGGATTAATCAGAACCATTGGTTCCGGCGTCGCATCATCTTCCTTTGAGCAATCCATCACCAACATCCGGCTCATCACGGCAATCTGCGGGGCGGCGAGGCCAATACCGGGGGCGTCATACATCGTCTCCAACATATCGTCAGCCAAACGGCGCAGATCATCGGTGACAGCTGCCACAGGTGCGGCAACTTTCTTAAGACGCGGATCAGGATGGATGAGTATATTTCGTAAAGCCATACCGGTGATTTAGGCCGCAACCCAATGAAATGCAAACGGCATGAGAATGTAACCTTGACGTTACAAACTGACCTCGTTATGTAACCCTTAGGTTACTCATGCAGAAAAGGAGAAGTCATGTCTGCTAACCCCGTCAGCCGCGCCCGCCTTTTTGGAAGTGCAGCTATTGTCATCACAACACTTGCCGCTTTGATTGCGGCAGTCCTCTCTATCGGACCATCAGGGCTGGTCTGGGCTGGCATCATCGGCGCTGTAGCACTTGGATATGCTGCACTCTCTTTCGTTCTTCACCTAAGTTACCCCGACGCTGCTGAGGCTGCGTGGGACGAACAAAACACTGTTGCACATCGCGATAGTCTGATCTTTGGATTTTGGGCCGTGCTTTGGGTCTTTCTGGTATTTTTGGCACTCAGCTTGACAGGCCGGATGGACCCGGCGATGGCGTTTTACTGGCTGGGCCCGGTACTGGGGGCAGTACCACCCGCGCATTACGTCGTTTCGGTATTACGTGGCCGCGCGGAATGACAACCAAGCTGATTGTCCACCTGCGCGTGTATCGCGCACAGGCCAAACTGACACAGGCCGAATTGGCCAATCTGATTGGGGTATCCCGCAAAACCATCAATACGATCGAAAACGGCGTCTTTACACCATCAACAACGCTTGCCCTGACATTGGCCAAAGCGCTGAATTGCAGCGTGCACGATCTCTTCGCATTGCCAGAATAGCGCTTGCACTCACCGCCATGCCGCTTAGCCTGACGCAGCTAAGACAGGAGTACGCCATGACATTCGACCACGCCCCCGACCGCCGGAACACCCACTGCGTCAAATGGGACAGCATGGAGACGCTCTATGGCGTGAACCCGGACGAGGGGATTTCGATGTGGGTCGCCGATATGGAATTCGCAGCAGCCCCCTGCATCCAAAAATCCGTACAGGATATGATCGATCACGGCGTCTATGGTTATTTTGGCGATGACAGCAAATATAAGGCTGCAATCGGGTGGTGGATGCAAACGCGACATAACTGGGCGATTGACCCGTCATGGATTTTTACAACACACGGATTGGTCAACGGCACCGCCATGTGCGTGGATGCCTTCACCAACCCCGGCGATGGTGTGGTATTGTTCACCCCAGTCTATCATGCCTTTGCCCGCGTCATTGACGCCGCTGACCGTCAGGTCGTGGAATGCGAGTTGGTCAATAACAATGGCCGCTACGAGATGGATTTCACCGCCTATGACGCTCAGATGACCGGGAACGAGCGGATGGTTATTCTCTGCTCCCCCCACAACCCCGGCGGGCGTGTCTGGACCAAAGCCGAACTTCAAGCGGTGGCAGCCTTTGCCAAGCGGCACGAACTCATCCTGGTCTCTGACGAAATCCACCATGATCTGACAATGCCCGGCCAAACCCATATCCCCATGGCTCATATTGATGGCATCATCGACAGGTTGGTGATGATGACAGCGACAACCAAGACCTTCAACATCGCAGGCAGCCATTCGGGCAATGTCATTGTCGAAGATCCCGACTTGCGCGCGCGCTTTGGCAAACGCATGGCAGCGCTTGGACTATCAGCCAATAGTTTCGGGCTGTTCATGGCAACGGCCGCCTATTCGCCCGAAGGGGCCGCTTGGGTGGATGACCTGCGGGGCTATCTCAATGAAAACCGCAAAATCTTTGACGCCGGTATTAACGCCATCCCCGGATTGGCCTCAATGAACCTCGAAGCCACATATCTGGCGTGGGTCGATTTCGCCGGCACTGGCATGACGCGGAACGAATTCACGAACCGAGTGCAGGACAAGGCCAAGATCGCAGCCAATCACGGGCCGACATTCGGCAAAGGCGGTGACAGTTTCCTGCGGTTCAACCTTGGCGCACCAAAGGCACAGATCGAAGACGCTGTTGCACGGCTGCAAAGCGCATTCGGTGACTTGCAGTAGTCAGAAGGGCCTAACGGCTGATCAATCCGGCCGGCACAAAATCGGGCCGCACAAAATCCGCAGCAGGCGCTGTGGCAACAGGCGTGGCCCATTTGAACTCAAAAACCCGTTCGTCATCTTCATCAATCGAAGAGACGACAAGGCAGGTATAAAGATGCTTGGGCCCGTCATAAATATCGACATGGCCGCGCAAGCGCTCTGACCCTTCCAGATCAAGGGCAAAGCCCCCATCCCAGAACCGACGAATGCGGTAAGTGTCATCACCATCATGGACCGACAGACGATCCTTGCGCTTCAATGCAGCTTTGCGCGCTTCTTCGAGACCCTGACGTACGGCATCAGGCAAAAACGTATACATAACAAGCCCCTCCAGATTGTGCAGAACATGACCCGATAAAGGTAAAATTCAAATGACAAAATCCGCCGCAGCGCAGAAACCCTTGTTTTTATGCCTTCACGCGCGGTCGCAGCACATGCGGTTTCGCCGCATCATAGAGTGCCGAGTCAGGAAATCCATGCGAATCGGCTAGCGCTGGCCCCACAAGGATCAACGCTGTGCGCGTGATCTTGGCCTCACGCACCTTTTCGCGCACATCCATCAGCGTACCACGAATGATCATCTGATCCGGCCATCCGACGCGGTAGATCACCGCCACTGGGCAGTCCTCACCATAATGTGGTGCCAACTGCCGCTCAATCTCACGCAGGGCGCGAATGCCCAGATGAATGGCCAAGGTTGCACCAGTACGCGCAAAATTCTCCAAGGTTTCCCCCGCTGGCATTCCTGTCGATTTCATCGACATACGGGTCAATATGATAGATTGCGCCACTTCCGGCACCGTCAGTTCAGTACCCAAAGCCGCAGCAGCGGCGGCATAGGCAGGCACGCCCGGTACGATCTGGTAATCAATACCATCCGTTTTCAAACGGCGGATTTGTTCAGCAATTGCACCATAAAGCGATGGATCACCCGAATGCACACGGGCGACATGTTGACCTTTTGCATGGGCCTTCAAAATCTCGCCATGCGTATCATCCAGCGTCATAGGCGCCGTATCCATCACCAAGGCCCCCTTCGGCGCGCAAGCAACGACCTCTGCGGGAACCAAAGACCCTGCATAAAGACACACCGGGCATTCGCCAATAAGCCGCGCGGCCTTCAGCGTCAGCAACTCCGGATCACCCGGACCAGCACCAATAAAGTAAACGGTCATGCACAAACCCTGCTCTTTCTTCGTCCAATCAAACTTTCGCCGAAGGCTGTGGGATGGCGGGTGGGGCGGTTTTGGCGCCAGCCAAACAGCGTCATCCCGCCAAATCACCATCAATCTTGCGGGCATATCCCCGCGGCGTATACATCCGCGGGCCTTCACCCAAAGTAGCCAATCGCGAATGGGACGACCCCACCAATACGACAGTCAGCATATCCACCTCATCAACCTCAAGTTCATCCAAGCGACGATACCGCACGTACTCTTCTGGTCTGCCCAGCGATGACGCCAGCATCACGGGCGTATCCGCCGGACGATGCTGCAAGAGAATATCCCGCGCTTCAGCCAGCAATGTCCGTCGTCGCATCGACACCGGATTGTAAAAGGCAATCACAAAGTCACCCGCCGCCGCCGCCTGCAACCGCTTTACGATATCCTCACGCGGTGTCAGCAAATCCGATAGCGAAATCGCACAAAAATCGTGCCCCAAAGGCGCACCCGCACGGGCCGCTGCCCCTTGCAGCGCACTCACACCGGGCGAACAGACAACATCAACCCGGCGCGCGGCATCTGTCACACCCATCTGGTCCGGTCCACGATCCAGCAACTCGAACACCAACGCGGCCATCGCATAAATACCTGCATCGCCCGAACAGATCAAAGCAACATTTTTGCCATGCCCTGCCTGCTCTAACGCATAACGACAGCGCTCTTCCTCACCACCCAGCGGAAAATCCGAGCGTTCCTTGCCAACAGCCAAAGGCCCGAGCAAATCAATATAAAGCTCATAGCCGACCAGTTCCTCAGCCTCGGACACCAGACGCGAAACCTCAGGTGTGCGCCATGCGGCCTGACCAGGCCCAATGCCAACAATCGACAACCGCCCGCGCGCGCGGCCTTCAAACTCTGTCAAAGGCCCGGGCGTCACGACCAGCGCACAGGTCGCATTCGCTGTCTTACGTTTGGCCACCAAAAATTCACCGGCATCACCTGCTTGCGCCAGCGCCGCCGCCTCGGACACCCCATGCGCACCCACCTCTGCAAAAACCACATCGGACGGGTTCTGCAAACGCGGCGTTTGTGTCTCCAAAACATCTGCTTCAAACAGCCGCAAAGGAACGCCCAAATCAGCCGCCAAAGCAATGATAGCAGGTTCGTCCGCCTTCAACGAAATCGTGTTGACCGAATGTAAAGCCTCTGGCGCAACACCTGCCTCTTGCAGGACCTCTGCAACCAATGCGGCCAATTCATCCACCGGGCAATTCCGCGCGCATCCAACACCTAAAGTCAGCCGCTGCGGCGCAAACTGAAGATGAGCCGCACCAAGATCGTCCTGCTGCATCATCGTACAAGACAGCCGCAGCGCATCGCCCTTCGGCAAATCTGCGAGCCACGGCGCATCACCAATCACCTCAGCGCCACCGCCGGCCAACAAACCCGCCATCGCCGATTTCGCATCACCGCGATTGACCAAGCGCCAGCCAGCAGGTGGTTCATCCAGTGCAATACCCAGCGCAACGTCACCCGCCGTCGTGACGGCCGATACCGCATTCAAAGCCTCTGCGATCTGCGCAGACAATTTGTTCGCCCCACGATGCCCACCCAAAAGCGGAACCACGACAGCACCATCGTCAGACACAGAAATCACAGGTGGCTCTGTCGTCTTATCGGCCAACAGCGGAGCCACGGCGCGGATCAAGATACCTGACGCACAAACCCCAACAATCGGCACACCAGCCGCAAACAAATCACGCGCATGATCCAAAGCATTGGAAAAGAACGCATCCGCCCGATTAACACGGCCCTTGCGGCCGTGCACCTGCACACCAAGGGCGGCGGCCACGCGATGCGCCGTCGCCTCACCAGAGCGCGACAGCGCCAGAACAACGGGTTTGCGCCCCTCTGGCACGACGGGCTTGCGCGCCTCTGGCACAACGGGCTTGCGCGCCTCTGGCACGACGGGTTTCAAAGCCAAGGATCGGCCCCTTTCGTCAATAAGATCATCGAAAAATACGGCGCTTTTTCAGGCGCATCCGCAAGCGGCAAAACCACTTCCTCAGTCAAGGTCGCCCGTTCGACATAGACAGCACCCGCCGTCAAACCAAGCGCGTCAATCACACCACGTATCTTGGCCAAATGGCGGCCCACCTTCATGATCACAACACTTTCCGCACCTTCAATGCGCGCGCGTAACTCACCCTCCGGCAGTGGCCCCGGCAATACCGTCAGACGCTCATTGCGGGCCGCCAAGGGCATACCTGCACGCGCCGCACAAGCGGTCACAGATGTCACACCCGGCACGACCTCGACCCGATAATCAGATGATAGCCGCGCAAAGAGATACATAAAGGAGCCATAAAAGAAAGGATCACCCTCACACAGGCAAACCACATCCTGCCCGGTATCCAAGGCGGCAGCGATCTTTCTGGCACCTTTGTCATAGGCGTGCTGAGCAGGCGCACGTTCCACTGACATCGGCACATCCATCACGATCTCCTGCACACCAGGCGCAATCAAATCCGCGGCAATTGCGCGCGCAAAACTCGCTGCACCCGCCAAGGTGGGATAAGCCACAACAGACGCACCTTCGATCAACCGTGCTGCACGCAGCGTGATCAGATCGGGTGCACCTGGTCCCAAACCTACACCATACAGAACCCCAGTCATCGTTTCACAAGGCTCCACTGCGTGACGGGCATCAACGGTCGCCACCCGGTCAATCGCCCGACAGGTTCGGCACGATGGACCGACAGTTTTACAAAATCGCCACCATGGTCCTTGTGCAGGGCGATCAGTTCAGCTTCGCTTTCGAGCGTAACAGCATTCGCGACCAAACGACCCAAAGGACGTAGGGCCTCCCAAGCCGCGTCAAAAGTTCCGCGGCTCAACCCCCCACCAATGAAAATTGCATCCGGCGCTTCAAGCCCATCCAGCGCCTCTGGCACCGTGCCTTCAACCAAGGCCAGTTTCGGCACACCGAGTGCGAGCGCATTGGCAGCCGCCATCGCCCGCCGGTCGGCACGCGGTTCAATCCCTACCGCACGGGCATAGCGTGCCGCGCGCATCCATTCGATCGCGACAGACCCGCAGCCACAGCCGATATCCCACAAAAGCGCACCGCGCATCGGCATCAGCTTGGCCACCGTGGCCGCACGCACCTCTTGCTTCGTCATGGTGCCATCTGACTGGAACAGCGTATCAGCCAAGCCCGGCACACGCGGCAGCAGGGCCGCGTCAGGTGCTGCGATACAATGGACAGCAAGCGTATTGAACGCAGGGACCGCATGATCCCAACTTTCAGCCCGCCCATCAAAGCGCGTTTCATCCTTGCCACCCATCGCTGCCAAAACCGTCATCCGGGACTGTCCAAACCCACGTTCGGTCAAGAAGGTTGCAATTTGCGCGGGCGTCTCTGCCCCGGTGGTCAGAACCAGCAACTGCGCATCCGGTTGAATAAAGGCGATCATCTGCTCTACGGGGCGGCCATGAACCGTCAAGGTTTCAACGTCCGGCAAAGACCAACCCATGCGGGCCGCGGCCAATTGGAAGGCAGATAGCTGCGGGTGATAAACAATTTCCGTGGGGTCCATTGCACGACCAATCCGCGCACCGACAGAGAACCAAAGTGGATCACCGGTTGCCAGAATAACCACGCGCTTGCCGCGCAACCCCTCAATCGTGGAGATCAGCGCGTCAAAGGGGCTTGGCCACGCCATACGGGCAGCGGGCAGATCGCCCGTCAGTGTGTGATGCCGTTCACCACCGATGATAATCTCGGCGGCTTCGACAACGGCACGCGTTGCAGGGGCCAGACCGGCCATGCCGTCTTCGCCAATCCCGACAATATGAAGCCAAGGATCAGCCATCGCTTGTCGTCTCCTTGCGGAGGCTTCGCGCGGAATGCCCGCAGGGCATGACAAGCGCACACTCAAACATCTTCCGGCAACCCCGCTGCCAGCGCGTTCACAGCCGCCGACGCCATCGCAGACCCGCCACGGCGCCCGCGCAAGGCAACATAGTCGCAACCGCGGGGGTTTGCGGCCAACTCGGCCTTGCTTTCAGCTGCCCCGACAAACCCCACCGGGAAGCCAAGAATGATAGCGGGTTTCGGCCATCCGGCGTCCAGCAACTCCAGCAAATGAAACAGGGCTGTGGGCGCATTGCCGATAGCCACGACAGCACCCGCGATCTGGTTGCGCCAAAGTTCAACGGCAGCAGCAGAGCGGGTATTGCCGATCTCTTGCGCCAGCGCAGGCACTGACGGATCATTCAACGTCACAACCACGTCGTTTCGTGCGGGAAGGTAGCGCCGAATGATCCCCGCACCTACCATTTCGCAATCACACAGGATCGGCGCGCCAGCCTGAAGCGCGTGATGACCTGCCTCTGCGGCAGCGGTTGAAAAGGCCAAACGGTCCGCGACCTCGACCATACCGCAGGCATGGATCAACCGTGTGATCAATGGCTGCATGGCAGGCGCAAACCGTTCTAACCGCGCCTCGGACCGTACGGTCGCAAAGCTTTGGGCGTAGATCGTGGAAGGGTCAGTTTCGTATGGACGCACGGGCAAGCCTTTGCTTGGTGTTGCAAGCGCCGGAGCCTCCGGCGGGAGTTTTTGGGCCAAGATGAAGACTAACCCGATTTGACCTTACGCGCGCTTTCAGGGCCATGCGGATGTTTGGCATGGGGGTAAGGTGCGTGAACGTGGTCATGATGATGATCGTGACCATGGTGGTGGTGATGATGGTGGTGGTGATCCATCGCTTCCAACCGGCACATGCCGGTGCAGAAGGTATCACAAAGCGTGCAGTCAGCCACGTTGGACCCCGGCGCATTGGCCCCCTGCCCTTCGACATGGTGGTGATGGCTTTCCTGCACAGCACCCACTTCGCCTTCAAAGCCCAGCACGGCGGTGCGGTATTTGCACAGCACGCAGGTCGGCGGCGGCACAGCGCCAAAGGCGGGGTGCGCCCGATTATCGGCGCTGATGTGGTGATGTTTGCCTTCTTCCAGCGCCAAGACCTGACTGCGATAACCGCAGATGCCGCAATTCGGGGGGGGCGTATCGCTGACCTGTTCCATGATCCGTTCAGCGAAGGTTTCAAGCACTTTGGGATGGTCGCCCAGATAACCGGCTTTGACGAATTGGATATCAGGATGTTCGGCTGCGACCTGATCGGTGAAGCCATAAATCCGGTCGATCAGGATGCCTGAGAATAGGAAATAAGGGAACACGATGACCCGCTTATATGGCAGCCGTGCGACATGTTGCAGGCAAGGTTCGACCAGTGGGAATGTGACACCGGAATACCCTACTTCGCACCAGCCAAATCCCATGCCCTCTTGCAGCATCCGCGCGATCTTGGAGACATTCCCGTTGGCATCAGGGTCAGAGGCGCCGCGGCCGATCACGACAAGGCAGGTTTCGGTCAAAGGCATCTCGCCGTGCGCGGCATTCGCCTTATCAACGGCATCCTGAATGCGGCCAGCGGCGGCGGCGATCATCTTGGGGTCTACCCCCAATTCGCGCCCGTATTGCACGGCGATCCCATGTTTGGCAGCATAGGTATTGAGCACTGTCGGGATATCATTCTTGGCATGCATTGCCGCAAATAGCATCCCCGGCACGGCCAAAATCCGCTCGCATCCGGCGTCACGCAATTTGTCGAGGCCATCGCGGATAACCGGATTCGCAAACTCCAGATAACCATAATCGGTCATCCAATCGTCCGGCAGATAGGCGGGTAGTTTGTCTGCCAGAGTTGCAAATTCATCAACGGCTGACTGGCTGCGCGATCCGTGACCGCAGATCATGACCCCGGTTTTCATGCAGTTTCCTCTTCCAGCTCTTCTTCCGGCTCAGCTTCTTCGGCGTCTTTGTTTTTCTTGCCTTTCAGGGCACCCCAGATCGCCGCAAGCCCAGCCAGTCCGATGGCAATGCCGGCCGCCCAATGATCATGGCCTGCAACATCAGCCCAGTGGCCAGGGTGCGCCAGCGCCGATGATCCGGCGCAGATAAGCATAACTGTTAGCAACCACCGCATGGGCGTTCTCTCCCTTGTTGTTGCACAGCCAGAGAACCCGATCCCGCGGGGCGTGACGACGAGATGCACCGTTCCCGTATTGGGTCAACCGCGCCGTCTCCAACCTCTCTGGCCATTGCTTTGGCTTCGTCACGACAACTTATAGTCGGCCCAAGCAGCCTGAGCAAACGCTTAAACGACCCAAATATGCCAAGGGGCGGCAACGGAACTTTAAGGTCATCTGTGCATGAACGCACTCAGGGTGCGCCCTGACGACGGTTGGTTCGCATACGCAAAGCGGCTAGGTCATTGTTAAAGCAATTGAAGGACAGTTCAGATGGGCCAGTTGGTTGACGGCATATGGCATGACTTTTGGTATGACACCAAAAAGACAGGCGGCGCATTCGTGCGCAAGGACGCGCAGTTTCGCAATTGGATTACGGCGGATGGGTCCGCCGGGCCGTCCGGCGATGGCGGTTTCAAGGCCCAGAGCGGACGCTATCACCTTTATATTTCCTATGCCTGCCCATGGGCACATCGCGCACTGATCTTTCGGCAGTTGAAGGACCTGACGGACCATATCAGTATCTCGGCTGTGCATCCCGACATGTTGTCAGATGGCTGGACCTTTGCAACCGATGATCACGGCGCCACCGGGGATACGCTCTTTGATCTGCACTTCGCGCGTGACATCTATCTTAAAGCGCTGCCCGATATGACGGGCCGGGTAACCGTGCCGATCCTTTGGGATAAAAAGCGCGACACAATTGTATCAAACGAAAGCTCCGAGATCATACGCATGTTCAATAGTGCCTTTGATGAGGTCACCGGGAATAGCGATGATTACTGGCCTAAAGAGCTACGCGACGCCATCGCGCCCGTGAACGACCGGATTTATGACACTCTTAACAATGGTGTCTACAAGTCAGGTTTCGCTACATCACAAGAGGCATATGACAAAGCGATCCACCCGCTTTTCGAGACGCTGGACTGGTTAGAGGCGCTGCTGGCAGAGAACCGCTATCTGATGGGTGAGCGGCTGACCGAGGCGGACTGGCGGCTTTGGACAACGCTAGTGCGGTTTGACCCCGTCTATCACTTGCACTTCAAATGTAACCGCAAGCGGATTGCGGATTATCCCAACCTGTCAGGCTACATGCGTGAGCTTTATCAGATGCCGGGCATCGCCGAGACGGTAAATATGAACCATATAGTGCGGCATTATCATTACAGCCACGAAACGATTAACCCGCACAGGATTATTCCGATCAACCCGGTACTGGATTATGACGCACCGCACGGGCGGGGCGGCTGATACCGTAGTGATGGACGATGGCCGCAAGGTCCTTTGGCGGGGTCGCGGTTTCGATCAAGGCGCGGGCGTTGGCCGCGTGGTTGAAAATCGACCCGTCAGAAAAGAAGGTAGTGTCGGTCACAAAGACAACATTCGCATCCGGCTGGCGAAAACGCGCAAGGTCCGCCACGGCAAAGGCACTGCCTTCGGCCATAACAAGATCAAGCAAGATGACATCAAACGGGTCATCATCAATCGCCGTCAGAGCGCAGGCCGCACTGTGAACCAGTGTCACATCCACATCTAGACGGGCAAGGTGGCGCTGCCACAAACCGCCAAGATCAGTATTCCGATGTACAATCAAAGCCCGCATATTACCCCCGTAAATCTGATGCTGGCCAGGGCGCCACGAAATAGATTCTTGACCAACTGCTAAACAGCGAGCGCCCAAATCGTTAACGAATGGTTAACGCGAGACGCGGCTTATACGAAAGGACATGATATCGCCGATGGGCTTGTGTTTACGGCACGAATCCGCTTGAAACACGAGCGTAAAAATAAGGCAGACTGACATGACGACCTGGATCACGATTTGCGACACCTGCAAGCAAGAAGGGTGGGACGCAGGTGATATGACTGAAACCGATGGCGAAGCATTCGCTAGTCTGGTCGAGGCTGCTGCAACCGGGCTGCAAGAGGTCAAAACGCGACGGGTGTCTTGCCTGATGGGCTGTGCGAGAGCCTGCAACGTTGCGATCCAAGGCGCGGGCAAGTTGAACTATACCTTGGGTGACTTTGAACCAACGACAGATGCGGCCAGCGGTATCGTAGCCTATGCCATGGCGCATGCCGCCTCGCCAACAGGTCAGGTGCCCTACCGTGAATGGCCGCAAGCCGTGAAAGGCCATTTTGTGACCCGCCATCCGCCGCTGCCCCAAGACGAATGACCAAAAAGCGCGATCATGGTGGCGGGATTGATGCCGCCATTGCGAATTACGGCGGCACCCGCGCGGATTGGCTGGATTTGTCGACGGGGATCAACCCAGTTGCTTACCCGATGCCCCAGTTCCCCGCCGACACATGGACGGCGCTGCCTGACGAAGCCGCCTTCACACGTCTTTATGCATTGGCACGCCGGTTCTGGAACGTCCCCGATGGGGCGGCCATCATTGGTGCCACCGGTGCATCCGCCATTATCGCAGCCCTGCCGCATGTGCTTCCCGAAGGCGAGGTTTGCATCCCCGGCCCAACCTACAATGAACATGGGGCCGCTTTTGCCGCATCCGGGTGGCGCTTGGGTCAAGACCCAAGCCACGCGCTGGTCGCGGTGCACCCCAATAATCCTGATGGCCATATCTGGCAGGTCAGCGATTTTGACGCGACCTATACGATCATCGACGAAAGCTTTTGTGATGTCATGCCGGACCAATCCCTGATCCAGCTTGCATCCCGCCCCGGCACCATTGTGCTGAAGAGCTTTGGCAAATTCTGGGGTCTCGCTGGCCTGCGCCTTGGCTTTGCCATTGGTGATCCGGCGATCATCGCCAAACTGACAGACCTGCTGGGACCGTGGCAAATCTCTGGTCCAGCCCTATCGATCGGGGCAGAGGCGCTGGCTGATCCGGCATGGGCCGACGAGACACGCCGACGGCTTGTCGCCGATGCGGCCAGACTCGATACGCTCTTGACCGCCAATAACGCCAAGCTGATCGGCGGCACGTCCTTGTTTCGCCTGTATCAGGTGGAAGACGCTGCCGCTGCACAAGACACGCTTGCCAAGCACCATGTCTGGTCGCGCATCTTCCCCTATGCGCCGGACTGGTTACGGCTTGGTCTGCCCGCGCCAGACCGTTGGGCACAGTTGGAAGCTGTATTTTGACCCTTGTATTCGGCATGCTACTTGATGCGCTTTTGGGCGAGCCGAAATGGCTCTGGTCGCGCATCCCGCATCCCGCAGTTTTGATGGGGCGTCTGATCGGGTGGTGTGACGACAGTTTCAACACAGGCGACCGCAAGCGGCTGATGGGTATCTTGACGATTGCGGGGCTTTGTATCGCAGCTGCGATCTTGGGATGGATCATCCAGCTTGCGCCGGGATACCTGCTTGACGTCATCGTTCTGGCCGTACTGCTCGCGCAGAAATCACTGGTCGATCATGTGCAAGCGGTAGGCGACGCCTTGCGGCTATCACTCGGTGACGGACGCCGTAGTGTGGCGATGATCGTCGGGCGGGATACCAAGGATATGGATGGTACAGCCGTCGCCCGCTCTGCCATCGAAAGCGCTGCCGAAAACCTGTCAGACGGGGTCATCGCGCCGATATTTTGGTTCGCACTGGCCGGTGTACCGGGGCTGCTGATCTATAAAATCACTAATACCGCCGACAGTATGATCGGCTACCGCACCCCAAAACACGCCGATTTCGGTTGGGGGGCCGCCAAACTCGATGATCTTCTTAACCTCGTCCCTGCACGATTGACCGCTGTTTTGATCTGGACGGTCACGGGACGGCCCTATCCAAAACCCATCATTGCAGACGCTCCGCTGCATCGTTCCCTAAATGCGGGCTGGCCAGAAGCAGCCATGGCACATGGGCTTGATATCGCGCTGAGCGGGCCGCGTAGCTATGACGGAAAGATCAAGGATTATCCTTTCGTGAATGAGGACGGGGAAAGGTCGCTGGGCCCGGACGACATTGACCGGGCGGTGGCGGTGCTTTGGAAAACTTGGAGGCTCACTCTGGGCCTTGCCTTTGTCTTGGCCACCATTGTGCGCATCCTCTAGAGTCTGACTTGCGCTGCGTTTCAGCCCTGCTACGCTCCGCCGAACCAAAAATGCCGGAGACCACACATGCGCGCCATAGCCATTGCCCTTTCGCTTTTCGCCAGCACAGCCACCGCGCAAACCTGCGGCGGCCCGGTTGGTGCCTTCATTGACGGGGTCAAGGCCGACGCGCGAGCCGAAGGGATACCCGCCCAGACAATTGACGCCTTCTTTCAAGGTGCACAAATCGACCAATCGGTGATCAACGCAGACCGATCGCAAGGCGTCTTTCAGCGTGACTTTATCAGCTTTTCACGCGCGCTGATCAGTCAAAACCGAATTCAAAATGGTGGGGTCTACGCGCAACGGCTCGACAGTACGTTCGATACGATCGAAGCGCGCTTTGGCATTCCGCGCGGTGTGCTTCTGGCGTTTTGGGCGTTTGAGACCGACTTTGGCCAGGTGCAAGGCAGCTTTAATACGCGCAATGCGCTGCTGACGCTGGCACATGATTGTAGACGACCAGAACTGTTCCGCCCGCAACTGATCGCCGCGATTGAACTCTACCGGCGCGGCGGCATGAACCCGGCGACAACAACAGGCGCGTGGGCCGGAGAGATCGGGCAATTGCAGAAACTGCCACGTGAAATTGTACGTCAGGGCATGGACGGCGATGGGGACGGGGTTGTTGATCTGAGAGGATCATCACCCGATGCGCTGATGACCGGGGCGAATGTGCTGTCCTCACTAGGCTGGCGCGCCAATGAACCTTGGTTGCAGGAAATCGTCGTGCCTGCGGACCTTGATTGGTCACAGACAGGGCTGAACCACAAGGCAAGCGTGCGCGATTGGGCGGCCCGTGGGGTGCGTGCCCGCGAAGGCAGTCTGGGGCCATCGAACCTGCCCGCATCCATCTTGCTGCCCATGGGGCGCGAAGGGCCTGCTTTCCTTGCCTATCCGAACTTTGAAGTCTACTTCGAGTGGAACAAAAGCTTCGTCTACGTGACCACCGCCGCCTATTTTGCCACGCGCCTCAGCGGTGCCGCCGTCTATGATGCTGGCAATCCCACGCCTGCGCTCAGCGGCGGGCAGATGCAGCAACTTCAGCAAAAACTCACACAGCGCGGTCATGATGTCGGCGGGATCGACGGTATCTTGGGTGCAATGACCCGTGCCGCGGTGCAGAAAGAGCAGGTGCGCTTGGGGTTGCCCGCCGATGCATGGCCAACCGTTGATCTGCTCAACAGGCTCTGACCCCTGTCTTCATCTTGGCCCAAAAACTCCCGCCGGAGGCTCCCGCGCTAGGCCACCATCGCTGCCGCCTTTTTGAGGTCGACTGATACCAGTTGAGACACACCCTGTTCGCCCATCGTCACACCAAAGAGCCGGTCCATCCGGCTCATGGTCACTGCGTGGTGGGTGATGATCAGAAAACGTGTCTCGGTCCGGCGGGTCATCTCGTCCAGCAGATCACAGAAGCGGGTGACGTTGGCATCATCAAGCGGCGCATCGACCTCGTCCAGCACACAGATCGGGGCCGGGTTCGCAAGGAATACTGCAAAGATCAGCGCAAGGGCGGTCAGCGTTTGCTCCCCCCCTGATAGCAGCGACAACGTGCTGAGCTTCTTGCCGGGCGGTTGGCACATAATCTCCAAGCCAGCCTCAAGCGGGTCATCGGATTCGACCAGTACCAGTTTCGCTTCACCCCCACCAAAGAGGTGCGTGAACAGCAAGCCAAAGTTCTCGTTCACCTGCTCAAAGGCTGTCAACAACCGCTCACGCCCCTCTTTGTTCAGACTGGCAATGCCGGACCGCAGCGCCGCAATCGCCGCCTCAAGATCGGCTTTCTCGCTTACGAGCGCATCATGCTCAACCTGTACTTCCTTGGCGTCTTCTTCAGCGCGCAGGTTGACGGCGCCCAAACTATCGCGCTGACGCTTCAACGCATTCACCTGCCCCTCGATCACCTCCGCCGCGGGCATTTGATCTACGTCTGTCTCAAGCGTCTCAAGCAGTTTCTCTGGCGTGACTTCCTGCGCTTCCATGATCCGTTCAGCCGCATAAGCCACAGTCTCTTTGGCCGCGTCAGACCGCGCCTCGGACCGCGCGCGCGCCTCGCGCGCTTCGGATGCTTCGCGTTCCGCTTCGCGCTCTTGATGGCCAGCGTCGCGCAACACGTTATCGGCCTCAGCAAGCTTATCTGCTGAAGCTTTGCGACGCATCTCGGCCTCATCTATCGCATCCGCGAGCTCGGCACGCTTCGCAGCGATTTCTTCAGGCGCAGCCGTCGCCTCAGCCAAAGCCTCCTCTGACTCCGCCTTGCGCTCGGCCAGTTCCGCCGTCCGCTTGTTGGCCGTTTCCAACCGGTGTTTCCAGCCACTGATTTCCTTCGTGATCTCCTGGTTGCGCTTCAAACGCGCTTCGCCTTCGCGGCGGACCTCATCATGCGCGGACCGGCGGGACATCATCGTGATCCGCGCCGCCTCAACAGTCATCTTTACATCTTCGACTGACGCGCGCGCCGTATCCAGATCACCCAGATCCTTTGCCGCCTTCTCTGCCTCCGCCAAAGCACGCCGCGCCGTCAGCGCCTCTTCCTCATGGCGCTTCACCGCAAGCCCAAGGCTTTCCATCTTTCCCTGCGAAAGGTTGCGATCCGCTTCTGCACGGCTGGCGGCACGGTTGGCGTCCGCCACCGCACGATCCGCATCGCGGCGCGCTTGCCGGGCGGCATGATCTGCCTCGGTCTGCTCTTTGAGCATCCCTGTCAGCGCCTCATGCGCCTGTGCGGCGCCCAACGCCGTGGCCGATGCCTCTTCCAGATCGCGCTTGAGCTCAGTCAAACGGTTCAACTGCTGCAACCGCAAAGCCGCCGCAGATGGCGCATCTTCCGCCCCGGCACGGAACCCGTCCCAGCGCCAAAGGTCACCCTCAATCGACACAAGCCGTTGACCGGGCTTCAAGTCGGCCTGCAAACGTGGCCCATCAGCGGCATCAACCAATCCAACCTGGCTCATACGGCGCGCCAGCACTTCTGGCACAGTCACATAATTGGTCAGCGCCAAGACAGCTTCGGGCAAGGTCTGTGCCGAGCCATAGCTTGGCAGCAGCGCCCAGCCAGATTTCGCATCGGCCTCAACCGCTGGGGCACGCAGGTCGTCGGCCAAAGCCGCGCCCAGCGCTTTTTCATAGCCCCCTTGCACACGCAGCAGATCAAGCACCTGCCCGCCTTCGGCCGTGTCCCGCTCCACCAGCTTAGCCAAGGCCGCGACTTCCGCCCGCAAGGCATTCGCCTCACCTTCGGCCTCTGACCGCAACGCGCGCGCATCGCTTTCGCGCGCCTGTGTATCGGCTCGCACGCTTTCGGCCTCCACCAGTGCCTTATCGGCCGCCTCGGCAGCGGCGACCGCCGCTTTCTCGGCCGCACCGGCGGCAGCAAAATCAGCCTCAGCCTGCTTCAACGCAGTCTCAGCTTCCGCCATCGCAGCCTTGGCCCGCGCTGCCTCTTCTTCGCTTTTGGTCAGTGTCGTCCGGTTATCATCCAACAACCGCCGTGCGGACTGATGCCGTGCCGCTAACCGCGCCACATCCTCTGTTAGCTGCGCCAGATCAGCCTCGCGCTGTTGCAGCACACCTGCCGCTTCGCGCGCCGCCACCTGCGCCTCTTCAAGCCGCGCGTCGTGGCCTTCGCCTGCTTTCCCGATCTCGCGCGCTTCCCATTCAAGCCGCTCAATCGTTTCGCCCGCGTCCTTGTTCAGCCCGCTTTCACGCTCCATGTCGTGGGTCAGCTGTTCGATACGCCCACGCAAGGTTTCGATCATATCCAGCGCGCGCTGTTCCTGATCCTTCAGTGTATCGCGCTGCACCTGCAACCGCTGCAAGACAGCCGCCGCAATCGCCTCTTCTTCGCGCAAGGGCGGCAAAGCATCCTCAGCCACGGCGCGCCCTTTGGCGGCCTCGCGTGCGGCTTTCTCTGCTTGTGCTGCGGTTGTTGTGCGTTCGCGCAGCTGATCAGCAGCAGCCAACAAAGCCTCGTCTGCCTCTTTCCAGCGGCGGAACAAAAGCATGCCCTCGGCACGGCGCAGCTTATCACCGATCTCGCGATACCGCGCAGCCTGCTTGGCTTGCCGGGCCAATTGACCCAACTGTGCTGCCAACTGCTCAATCACGTCGTCAACGCGGGTCAGGTTCGTCTCAGCACCCTTCAGTTTCAACTCCGCCTCATGACGACGCTGATAAAGACCAGAGATACCGGCGGCCTCTTCCAAGATACGCCGACGCGCCTTGGGCTTGGCGTTGATCAGTTCCGAAATCTGGCCCTGCCGCACCAACGCGGGCGAGTGCGCCCCGGTTGAGGCATCGGCAAACAGCATCTGGACATCACGCGCGCGTACGTCCTTAGCCCCGACCTTATAGGCCGACCCCGCATCTCGTGTGATCCGGCGAATAATCTCAAGGTTATCGTCATCGTTAAACGCGGCAGGCGCGAGCCGCTCGCCATTGTCGATCACCAAGGACACTTCAGCAAAATTCCGGGCAGGCCGTGTTGCAGCCCCCGCAAAGATCACATCTTCCATGCCACCGCCGCGCATCGCCTTGGGGCGGTTTTCACCCATGACCCAGCGCAATGCCTCAAGCAGGTTCGACTTGCCACAGCCATTGGGGCCCACAACGCCGGTCAGACCATCGGCGATGATCAGATCGGTGGGGTCCACAAAGCTTTTGAAGCCGTTCAGTCGCAGTTTGCTAAAACGCAAGAGTTTTGCCCGTATGATTCCTCAAGGTAGCAAAGCATCACCCTCTGTCGCACCACCTGTCAACGCCCTGAACCCCGCATGTGCCATGTTCCGCCGTGTTATCCACAAGATATTGCGGCTCGCAGCCCATTTTTCAGGGTAATCCTCTCATGATCTGATCGATGCGACGTCAAACTATCTGTAAACGTCGGTTTTCAACTTGACCCGACAGGCCCGTTGGACGCACCATCAACGGGCATGGTTCCCCGCACGGCGTTTAAGCGTCAGGGGATCAAATGGGAATGTGGACGGGCCGATCTCTGCCAGAGGCCTCAAACCACAGCCGCCCCCGCGACTGTATGCGGAGAGTGCTTTGCGAAAACGCCACTGGGGATCGCCCTGGGAAGGCCGCAAAACACCAAGACCCGCAAGCCAGGAGACCAGCCATGCGCAACGTGAAACCAGCCGTCGGGGATGACGGTGAAGGAAGGAAAATCAAATGCATATCGAACCAGGTATCGTTACCGGGGCTAAAATTGCGCTGTCATATGCCACAGCCGCAGGGGCCGCCGTCTATTCAGCCAAACTGATCTGGGAGGCGTTGCGCAATCGTGGCATCCCGTCACTTGGGGTCAGGGCCGCTATCGCGACAGTCGCTGTCTTTGTCTTTTTTGAACTACTGCCGCATATGGCTGTGGGCGTGTCAGAGGTTCACCTTATACTTGGCACAACGCTCTTGTTAATCCTTGGCACAGCGCCAGCGGCCATTGGCCTTGCTTTGGGGCTGCTGATCCAAGGTGCGTTCTTTGCCCCCTCAGACCTGCCGCAATATGCGATGAATGTTACAACGCTACTCGTTCCGCTCTTTGGGCTGCATATGCTGTCCAAACACGTTATCACCAAAGGCACCGCTTACGTCGATCTGAGCTTCAAGCAATGCTTGGCCATGTCGGCCACCTATCAAGGCGGCATCGTTCTTTGGGTCGCGTTCTGGGCGTTCTATGGCAGCGGGTTTGGTGCCGAAAATATCTCTGCCGTGCTGAGCTTCGGGGCTGCCTATATGCTGGTCCTTTTGATTGAGCCAATTGCCGATCTGGCTGTGCTAGCTGCCGCAAAAGGCATGCGCAACCTGGAAGGCAGCGCATTGGTCACGCCACGCCTCTATTCAATCTAACTTGAGCGGTGCCTTCCACCCACAGATCAGTCGGTTGAGGGCACCTTGCCGCATATCCCATGCGTGGTCCTTGCTTGAAAAGACAGCAGCCATTGCATAGGGGTTCGGACAAACTTGGTCGTTTCCGGCCTATTCAGAAATGGATTTCACTTATGCCTGCCAAAATCCCTGCTACAGTTGTCACCGGCTTTCTCGGCGCTGGGAAGACCACCCTCATCCGCCACATGCTGCAAAACGCCGACGGCAAGAAGATCGCTCTGATCATAAATGAATTTGGTGATCTTGGGGTTGATGGCGATATCCTCAAAGGCTGCGGCGATGAAGTCTGCACCGAAGACGATATCGTTGAACTTTCCAACGGCTGCATCTGCTGTACCGTCGCTGATGATTTCATCCCAACGATGGAAGCGCTGCTGGCGCGCGAGGATAAGCCCGATCACATCGTCATCGAAACCTCTGGTCTTGCCTTGCCGCAACCCCTTGTCCGTGCGTTCAACTGGCCGGGCATTTCCACCAAAGTGACGGTGGACGGGGTCGTGACCGTTGTGGATGGCCGCGCCGTCCACGACGGCCAGTTTGCCCACAACGTCGCCGCTGTAGATGCCCAGCGTGCGCAGGACGAAAACCTTGATCACGAAACACCCTTATCTGAACTCTTCGAGGATCAGGTGGCCTGTGCCGATATGATCGTGGTAAACAAAACGGACCTCTTGGCGGCTTCCGAAGCCGAAACGCTGACAAGCAAGCTGAAGTCTGAGTCTCGCGACGGTGTTCAAGTTGTCAAAGCCACCATGGGCGCGCTGCCTGTCGACGTGCTTCTCGGCCAAGGTATTAGTGCCGAAGATGACCTTGCCGCACGTCATGAAATCCACCATCATCACCATCACGATGATGACGAAGACGGTCACCACCATGATCATGAACACGGGCATGGCCATGACGAATTTGAAAGCTTCATTGTCACGCGCGGCGAAATCGCAAACGTCAATGCCTTCGCCGAACAGGTCGCAGACGTCATCCGTGCCAACAGCATCCTACGCCTGAAAGGTTTCGTAGCAATCGAAGGCAAGCCGATGCGCCTGACCTTGCAAGCGGTCGGTCCCCGCGTCGACACGTATTTTGATCAGCCCTTTGGTGACGCCCCCCGCGAAACCCGGCTGGTCGTCATCGGCGAAGCGGGGCTTGATCACGCAGCCATCACGACCGCCCTGCAAGCATGATCATCGTTGAACGGACAGACCCGCATCACCCGCAAGCGACGGCATTGCTGAAGCAAAGCCATGCCTTAATGAAAAGTCTGTTCCCGCCCGAGGATAACTTCTACCTTGATATTGATGATCTGGTCGCGCCCAGCATTCACTTCTACGCAGCCCGCGAAGGCGGTGATATTCTGGGCACCGGAGCGCTGATGATCAAACCCGACTATGGCGAAGTAAAGTCGATGTTCGTCTCCGAAGCGGCACGCGGCAAAGGCGTGGCCGCTGCGATCCTGCGCCAAATCGAAGATACAGCACGGGAAGAAGGCGTCTCAATCCTTAAGCTTGAAACCGGAAACCTGCTGCACGCCGCCCATCGGCTCTATGCACGGCATGGCTTCACAAACTGCGGTGTATTTGGCGACTATGTGACCGCCAAAAGCTCACTCTTCATGGAAAAGCCTCTCACCTGATGCACCTACTGGCCGCAACACCCGGAGCAATCTCCGACGGCACCGAACCCGTCGATCTAGGCCAAACACCTGCCGATGTGGTGATTATCTCGGCCGCGGACACCGAGCTGGCCGCCCTATCAGACGCCCGCGCCGAAATGAGCGACCCACCCACGCTCCGCCTCGCAAACATGATGCACCTGACCCACCCTATGTCAGTCGATCTGCATCTGGACGATTGCGCGACCAAGTCCCGGCTGGTCATCGCCCGGATCTTGGGCGGTGCTGGCTATTGGAAATACGGTCTCACCCAATATGCCGCACGCCTCCGAGAGGCTAACATTCCCTTCGCAGCACTCCCCGGCGACGACAAACCAGACCCCGAACTGCGCGAACTCTCGACCGTCAGCGGCGAAGATTACGACACTCTTTGGTCCTACCTCGTCGAGGGCGGGCCAGAGAACAGCACCAACTTGCTGGCGTACGCAAAAACCATGCTGGGTGGCGGCGAAAAACCCAGCGCACCCGCTCCCCTTCTGCGCGCAGGTGTCTATTGGCCGGGTGCCGGGATCGCAGACCTCACGGCAGCCCAGTCCGGCTGGACCAAAGGCGCCCCCATCGTTCCCATCATCTTCTACCGCGCCCTTGTCCAAGGCGGCGGTCTGAACCCCATCAACCGGCTGACCCGCAGCCTGTCACGCGCGGGCCTCAACCCGCTGCCAATCTTTGTGGCCAGCCTGAAAGACCCCGTCAGCACCGCGACCCTGCAGCAACTCTTCGCCGAAGCGCCACCCGACGTCATCCTGAACTGCACAGCCTTTGCCGTCGGCAGCCCACATGATGGCGATGACAGCCCGCAAAACCCCCTTTTGAACAACGACGCACCGATCTTTCAGGTGATCCTCTCTGGTGCGGTAGAGGCGGCATGGGCCGAAGGCCTGCATGGCCTCACCGCCCGCGACATCGCGATGAATGTGGCTTTACCGGAAGTCGACGGACGCATTCTCTCCCGCGCGGTCAGCTTCAAAGGCGAGGCCTTCTTTGACGACGCGACCGAATGCCCCATCGCCACCTATCAGGCCCGCGGCGACCGGATCGACTTCGTCACGCAGCTCACGAAAAACTGGGCCACCCTGCGACGCACCCTGGCAGAGGCCAAGAAAACCGCCCTCATCCTCGCCAACTACCCCAACAAAGACGGCCGCCTCGCTAACGGCGTCGGGCTCGACACACCCGCAGCAACTGTCCACGTCCTGAACCTTCTCAAAGCAGAAGGACACGACGTCACGCCACCCACCGACAGCGCCGCTCTCATGGCACAGATAATGGCCGGGCCAACCAATTGGCTCACCGACCGGGCGGACAAAGAAGGGGGTGAATTCCTCCCTCTCGACCTCTACACGCAATACTTCGAAGCTCTCCCGTGGGACATCAAGGAACAAATCACGACCCGCTGGGGTACACCCGAGAAAGACCCCTTTCTTCGTCCAATCAAACTTCCGCCGGAGGCTCCGACAGACACAACAATCACAGGTTTCGCCCTCAGCATACACCGCTTCGGAAACGCTGTCGTTGGGCTACAACCCGCGCGCGGCTATAACATCGACCCGACCGACACCTACCACTCCCCCGACCTAGTGCCGCCGCACAACTATCTGGCCTTCTATTTCTGGCTACGGCACCACTGGGGCGCCGACGCGATTGTGCATATGGGCAAACATGGCAATCTTGAGTGGCTGCCGGGCAAAGCGGTGGCCCTATCCGAGACGTGTTGGCCCGAAGCCGTCTTCGGTCCCACCCCCCACATCTATCCTTTCATCGTCAACGATCCCGGTGAAGGCACCCAAGCCAAAAGACGCACATCGGCAGTGATTATCGATCACCTGACGCCACCGCTCACCCGCGCTGAAAGCTACGGGCCGCTGCGTGATCTCGAAGCGCTGGTCGACGAATACTATGAAGCCGCAGGGGTCGATCCCCGCCGGATCGACCATCTGCGCCGCGAAATCCTGTCATTGTCAGAAGTCACAGGCCTTGCCAAAGATGCGGGCTTTACCGGCGACCAAGATGGCGATCTGGGCAAACTTGACGCCTACCTATGCGAACTCAAAGAGGCGCAAATCCGTGATGGGTTGCATGTCTTCGGCCAATCCCCCACCGGCCAACAAGAACGCGACCTTGCCATCGCTTTGGCGCGCGTGCCCCGCAGCGATGGCAAAGCTGGCGACGCATCACTCTTGCGCGCATTGGCATCTGACCTTCACCTCACCATCGACCCGCTTGATTGCGACATGACAGGCACACCACCTGAAAAGCCCGACATGTTAGCCGATGGCACAACGTGGCGCACAAACGGCGATACAATCGAAAAACTCGAACGAATATCCCAACAGCTTCTCGATAGCGAAAAGCGACCGCCGGGGCCGATGAGCGCGGCAGTGCTGACCGAAATTCAAACTAACATTCTGTCCACCGTCCAAGCCTGCGGTGCAGCCGAAGGCAAGGCGTTACTCACAGCGCTCTCGGGCCGCTTCGTCCCTCCTGGCCCCTCAGGTGCACCGACGCGCGGACGCATGGATGTCTTGCCCACAGGCCGCAACTTTTACTCCGTCGACAGCCGCGCCGTGCCCACCCCAACTGCATGGGCGCTGGGATGGAAATCCGCGAATTTGTTGATCGAAAAACACCTTCAAGATCACGGCGATTGGCCCCGCAGCATGCTGGTCACAGCCTGGGGCACGGCCAATATGCGTACCGGCGGCGATGATATCGCCCAAGCATTGGCGCTGATGGGGGTCAAGCCTACATGGGACAGTGCCAACCGGCGGGTGACGGGTTTCGACGTCCTCCCCCAATCCGTTCTTGGTCGACCACGGATTGATGTCACCCTGCGTATCTCCGGCTTTTTCCGCGACGCCTTCCCGCAATTGATCGCACTGGTAGACAGCGCCGCACGGGCGGTCCAGGACATGGACGAACCCGCAGACATCAACCCCGCCGCTGCACGCCATAAAGCAGGCGAAGACCAAACCCGCGTCTTCGGCTCAAAACCCGGTTCTTATGGGGCAGGCTTGCAAGCGTTGATTGATGAACGGATCTGGGCGGATAAATCCGACTTTGCCGAGGCCTATCTGGAATGGGGCAGCTACGCCTACGGCAAAGGCGCAGAGGGCCGTAAGGCTCGAAAAGCCTTTGAAGCAAGGCTCTCGCAAGCCGAGGCTGTGGTCCAGAACCAGGACAACCGCGAACACGATATCCTCGACAGTGACGACTACTATCAATTCGAAGGCGGGGCGGCAGCGGCCATCAGTAACCTACAAGGTCAAAACAGGCCCATCTATCATAACGACCACTCACGCCCCGAACGCCCCGTGATCCGAACGCTGGACGATGAAATAGGGCGGGTCGTCCGATCACGCGTCGTGAACCCCAAATGGATTGATGGTGTCAAACGCCACGGCTACAAAGGTGCTTTTGAGATCGCGGCAACGGTTGACTACCTCTTCGCCTTCGCCGCCACCACAGGGGCCGTGCGCAACCACCATTTCGATCTGGTGGAAGAGGCGTTCATCAAAGACGACGCGACCCGCGACTTCATCGCCGACGCCAACGCACCCGCCCTCAAGGAAATCGCCCAGCGCTTGCAAGAGGCGATTGACCGCGACCTCTGGCAACCCAAGTCGAACTCCGCCCGCGCACGTATCGCAGGGTTGCTGACGTAAGGTGGATCATGATCCACCTTACCCTTTGCCCCTGCCCCACCAACCCGCTACCCTGCACTGAAAGGAGCCCGTCATGACCGATCAGAATACCGATGACCGCCATGCCATGAAGATGGCCAAGAAGAAGGCCGCGCGCGACAAAATCATGGCAACAAAAACAGACAAAAAAGGTCTGATCATCGTGCACACCGGCAAGGGCAAAGGCAAATCCTCGGCCGCCTTCGGCATGATCTTCCGTTGCATCGCACATGATATGAAATGCGCGGTCGTGCAGTTTATCAAAGGTGGTATGTCGACGGGCGAACGTGACCTGATCCTTGCAAAGTTCAATGATACCTGCGCCTTCCACACAATGGGCGAAGGCTTCACATGGGAAACCCAAGACAAATCCCGTGACACCGAAATGGCACAAGCGGCCTGGGCCAAGGCCAAGGAACTGATTTTGGATGAAACCAACCACATGGTCCTGCTTGACGAAATCAACATCGCGATCCGCTATGATTACGTGAGCGCGGCCGAAGTCGTGACCTTCCTGCGTGACCACAAGCCCGAAATGACCCATGTGGTCCTGACCGGGCGTAACGCGCACGAAGATCTGATCGAACTGGCGGATCTTGTGACGGAAATGGAGCTGGTCAAACACCCGTTCCGGTCCGGGGTTAAAGCACAAATCGGGGTAGAGTTCTGAAGCCCGCGCTACAGGATCACCACGATGCCCCCTATACTGACGCTTTTACCAGAGCAGCTCATCGCCAGCGGAACGCAGCGCCAAATCTACCGCCACCCCACTGATCCTGAGAAAGTACTCAAAGTGCTGCGCGACGTGCCGTTGACCAAAGGGCGCGCGCGGCTTGCCACCACGACTGAACGCTTATTCCCCCGCATCCGCACGCGCTGGGCGCGTAAGGAATATCAAGAATACCTGCGTCTTATGTTGGGGCCATGGGCCAATCCGATAAAGCCACCGATCTCGCATATGTACGGGTTTGTGCAAACAAACCTTGGTCTGGCATGCGTGAGTGACGCCGTTCTTGAGGGCGGTCTTTTGGGTTTAACCTTGAAGGCAAAAACAAGCGCGCACGCATTATCCGCACCCGATCTCGCGCTGCTCAATGACACTATCCGTCGCCTTTACACCTATGATATTCGTGCCGGGGATATGACCGCACGCAACTTTGTTTTTGGCCATCGGCAGATTGCAGGTCATCAAGGCCCCCGCGAATGTGTACTTGTTGATGGGTTCGGCGATATCCACGCGATATCCATCCGTTCTTGGAGCCGCCATTTCAACCGGTTCGGACTTGATGACAGCTGCAAACGACTGGCCCAAAAAACCGGGTTGACGTGGGACCAGCGCACCCGCCAATTTCAGCAATAAACCAGATGGAGGCAGCCATGCCCAAACACCGCGTCCTCACCGAATTCGGCATGGGCACCAGCCTGCGCCGACAGGATTATACCCAAGCGGCACGGCGCGGTTTGCAAGATGCGCTATGGCATAATTCGATCAATATGGCCGAGCTTTTTGGCTTTCCCAAAGATGCGATGCTGATTGACGTCGAGATAGGGGTACAAGAACCCGATCAGGTTGATACCGCAAGCCTGATGGATATCTTCCCCTATGGCCAGCCCACCATCACCGTCCACCACGGCGGTCTTGATATCCCCCGCCCCGATGGCAAACCCACCGTAATTGCTAACGTGGCGATCAACGTGTCGTTCGAAATGGAGCGCGCGTAATGGAACAGCGTATCATCATCGAAATGGGCATGGGCAATGATCTGCACGGGATGGATTATCAAAAGGCAGCGCGCCGCGCGATTGAAGACGCGATCCGCCATTCGACCCTACCGATTTTCCAGAGCATCGACATCCCTCATACGGAGATGCGCGTGCTGGTGACTGTGGGCGTACAGGAACCGGACCAGATCGACCCAGAAGCGCTGAAATCTGGTCTGCCGCGCGGGCATGCGCAAGTGCAGGTTGTGAAAGGTGGGCTCAATATCCCGAATGCCGAGACAGGCGACACTGCCGTTGTTGCAACTGCGGCGGTTGAGGCGTTTTTGCCCAGCCAAGTGGGCAAATGGGTACAGAGCTGAATGGAACTCTCACAGGCCCATCGCGATGCGTTGCAGGACATCTTGCTATGGCGCCGCGACGTGCGGCATTTCTTGCCTGATCCTGTCCCGCGGGACGTTTTGGACCGGCTGCGCAAAGCGATGGATTTCGCGCCTTCGGTCGGCAATGCCCGGCCATGGCGGGTGCTGCATGTAAAATCAGAAGGGCTGCGCACGAAAATCACCCGTAACTTCGAAGCGGCCAATGCCAAAGCAGCTGAACTCTATCAAGATGATCAGCGCGCCACCTATAACGCCCTGAAACTTGCGGGCCTGCGCGAAGCGCCTGTACATCTTGCCATCTTCACGGATATCGCACCAGAGGCAGGCCACGGGCTAGGCCGCCAAACGATGCCAGAAATGCTCGCTTATTCCACGGTTGCAGCGATCCATACGCTTTGGCTAGCCGCACGTGCAGAGAACCTTGGGGTTGGGTGGGTGTCGATCCTTGATCCGCAGGCGGTTGCCCGCAGTTTGGATGTCCCCAAGAACTGGCAGTTGACCGGCTATCTGTGTTTGGGCAAGGCTGCGTCAGATGACGACACGCCACTGCTGCACCGCAAGACGTGGCAGGCTAACGCGCAGACGGACTGGCAGGAGGTCTAAGCTCTTCAACCAAGCCAAGGGGGAAAAGAGGGATGGACCGCGCGGCAAGATCATCAAGATCAAACCAACGGGCAACGCAGGGCGTCCCGTTATCTTCTTTGAAATGGATCATCTCCGTCGCAGCGAACGCGCCGTCAGGAAACAAAACATCTGCGGCAAAAACAATTTCATGCCCTTGTTCGCCATAGTGTTCATAAAGGTTCTCAAGTACAAGTGGCCGGCCCGCAACCGTCACCGTCACATTCAATTCCTCATCAAACTCTCGAATAAGCGCATCGCGCCAGGTTTCGCCAAACTCAACACCACCACCAAGTGGTCGCACGCCTTTGACAACACCCTGATCATCATTTACCTCGGCCGCCAAAAGACGGCCATCGCGCCAATGAAGACCGATAGCGATAACGCGGATAGTGGGTCTTGGTCGCCATACGGTCACGATTTCAAGTCACTCAGGTTCAGCGAGGTTGCCAAGGCGTCTTCATCGACCTGACATTCAAGCACGGCAACCGTCCCCGCCGCCTGCGCACGCGCGAATGCCGCCGGGAAGTCCTTGGATCGCGCAACCCGTTCTCCGTGCCCGCCATAGGACCGTGCAAGTGCCGCGAAGTCGGGGTTCGTCAATACCGTTCCCGACACGCGCCCCGGATATGTCTTTTCCTGATGCATGCGGATTGTGCCGTAGCGGCCGTTATTCATCACGATGACGATGGGCTTGGCACCATGCTGGATCGCCGTTGACATCTCATTGCAGGTCATCTGGAAACAGCCATCACCTGCAAGGCATACCACCATGCGGTCAGGGTGTGCGATGGACGCCGATATTGCTGCCGGAAACCCGTAGCCCATTGATCCAGAGGTCGGTGCAAGCTGTGTGCCGTATTGTTTATAAACAAAATAGCGATGCAGCCATGCCGCGTAATTCCCCGCGCCATTGGTCAGGATCGCGTCATCTGGCAGATGATCCGACAACCATTTGATGACGTCCTCTTGTTTCAAAGCACCGGGGCTTTCCTGTGGCTGTAGCCATTGTTCATAATCTGCCCGCGCCGCTGCGGTCCAACTTGCCCATTCGCCAGTATGTTCTGCATTCGCCAGCGCGCGTAGCACCGCAGGTGCTGTCGCGGTGATCGCGATATCGGGCGTATAAACCCGCCCCAACTCATCAGCATCTGCATGGACATGCACAATGCGCTTTCCCGGCGCCGCCGGATCAACCAGCGTATAGCCTTGTGTCTCAATGTCGCCAAAGCGCGTGCCCAAAAGGATCAGCGTATCCGCCTCGCGCACCCGCTGGGCCAGCTTGGGGCTGATGCCGACATTCAGATCACCGACGTAATTCGCATGGTGGTTGTCGATGTAGTCCTGACGGCGGAAGCTCACGGCAATTGGCACCTGTTGGTTCTCAGCAAAGGCCTGCAAATCCACCTGCGCCTGTGGCGACCAATGTGGGCCGCCGACAACGACAAGTGGGCGTTGAGACTGAGCCAATTCATGCAAGATGATCTGGGCGGTATCAGCAGAAAGCGACGTTGAAGTGACCTCCGGCATGGTAAGGTCTGGCACATCTGCGTCAGCACTCAGCATATTCTCTGGCAAGGCCAGCACCACGGGGCCGGGACGGCCTGACATCGCCACCCGAAAGGCGCGTCCGATGTATTCGGGCAGCCGATCCGTATCGTTGACCTGCGCCACCCATTTCGCCAGCCCGCCAAAGACGGCCCTATAATCGACCTCCTGAAACGTCTCACGATCCGTGTGCCGATTATCAATCTGGCCCACGAACAGCACCATTGGGGTGCTGTCCTGCATCGCAATGTGGATGCCGGCGGACGCATTGGTCGCACCGGGGCCGCGCGTGACAAAGCAAACGCCGGGCTTGCCAGTCATTTTGCCATAGGCTTCGGCCATCATCGCAGCACCGCCTTCCTGACGGCAAACGATGTTGGGAATACCACTGTCATAAAGGCCGTCCAAAGCGGCGAGAAAGCTTTCGCCCGGGACCGAAAAAACCCGCTCTACCCCTAGCTTAACCAGTTGATCGCTCAGTATCTTTCCGCCGTGCCGGACCATCGTTGGCTCCTGTATAATTGCGATCAGCATGTGCCAGTCTGTGCGCCCTTGCAAGCCTTGTGCTGGCCAACGATAAAACCGGCGCTACCTTTGACGAAATCAGCAAAAGGAACATTTATGACCAAACTACTTGGCATCTCAGGCTCGCTGCGAAAAGCATCGACGAACACTCTTCTTATCCACAACGCAGCTGCCATTTTCGGTGCGGATGAATTCACCCTCGCCGACATTGATCTGCCGCTTTACAACGGCGACGTAGAAGACGCGGACGGCGTTCCTGCCAAGGTACAAACCTTGTCCGATCAGATCGCCGCGGCAGATGCCGTGATCATCTCAACCCCCGAATATAACAAAGCAATTTCGGGGTCACTCAAGAATGCGCTGGACTGGGTCAGCCGTACGAAAGGCGGGCCCTGGAACGGCAAACCGGTGGCGATCATGTCGGCCGCGGCGGGGCGGGCGGGCGGCGAGCGTGCGCAATTTTCACTGCGTCTGGCGATGATGGCATTTCGGCCTGATATCCTGCAGGGGCCGGAGGTTCTGCTGGCCAACTCCAGCAACGAATTTGATGAAAACGGCAAGCTGACGGGCGAGATGTACATCAAGATGCTGACCGAGCTGATGGACGCGCTAAAAGCCCGCATTTGACGTACACAACGCGTACACATGCTGTACATAACCTGTACATACAACGATGCGGCTGGCAAATGCGGCGGGGCGGCCCTAAACTCTGCCCCAAAGCGACAATCGAGGAATTTCAATGGCACGTGGCGCAGGTGGATCTGACGGTGGAACCGGCAGTTTTCTGATCGGACTGATCATGATGGTCGGCGGTGGTTATCTGCTGCTGAACGGGATCGTGGTGCGGCCGAACTTTGGCTTCGGGGCGCGGGTGTTCGGGATCGGCGGGGTGCCGATCACCTCAGGCATGATCCTGATCCCGTTCATGTTCGGGGTGGGAATGATCTTCTACAATTCGAAGAACTGGATTGGCTGGGGGATCGCGGGGGCTTCCTTGGTTGCGCTGATCTTTGGGGTGATCGCAAATATGACGCTACAACTGGCCCGGATGAGCGCGTTTGATCTGATCGTGATACTGGTGCTGCTGGTGGGTGGGATTGGGTTGTTTTTGCGGTCGTTGCGGGCGGGCTGAACGGCTGCTTTGAGCCCACTTTTTCGCTTTTCTGCAATGCGGCCAATGGCTGCTTCATAGAAAATATGTATTTTGATTTGTAAGCAAAATTCAAGGCCGCCTGTGAAGTCATTCCATCCGCGAAGAATTAAAGGCGCGTTGCGCTATCTTGAGATTAACGGCAGCGGCGTGCCAATTATCTTCCTTCATGGTTTGGGTTGCGCATCATCGTTTGAGTATCCGAGCATTGCTACCGCTGAACCTCTGGCAGACAAACATAGTATTCTTGTCGACTTCTTTGGGTCCGGATACAGTGACTGGCCATCTGGCTTTGGCTACCGGATCGAAGACCACGCGCAGGTCATTTACGAACTAGTGGAACATCTTGGCTTTGATGTTGTCGATCTCTACGGACATAGTTTGGGTGGAACGGTCGCTATTGAAACGGCAGGTTTGCTCAAAGATCGCGTCAGACATTTGGTTCTGTCAGAAGCCAATCTTGACAGTGGTGGCGGCCAATTCAGCCGCGACATCGCTAGCGTAAACGAAGACATTTATGTTCGTCAAAAACACTTGCGGACGGTCCAGCACTCTGTCGCATCTGGCAATGCGGACTGGGCTACAACCTTGCGACTTAGTGATCCTAAGTCGGTCTATCTTGGCGCGAAATCTCTTGTTGAAGGGTCGGCATCAGACTGGCGCGAACTTTTCTACAAGCATGCGGCACGGAAGAGTTACATCTTCGGCCAGCGGTCGCTTCCAAACGCAGATATCGAGGTCCTAACTGAAAACGGGATCAAAACGCTTGTGGTTCGCGATGCGGGGCACTCAATGAGTTTAGAAAACCCCGAAGGTCTTGCCGCCGCTATTGCAGAGGCTCTCACCTGATCCAATCTTTGTCGAGCATTGATCAACATAACCATCAGAACCGGACATTCCGCCCGACAAGTCCAACGGCAGCTCCGTCCCGCTTTGCTGACACTCACTTGTGATTTGAGAGGGCCCGCCCGCTGATGCTCGGCACATCAATACCCGATCGCACACCCGTCCTTACGCGGATCACTCCCCCCTTCAAGCACACCGTCTTCATGCAGAAGGATCGCTTGTGACCCACCGATCGCCGTCTCAGGCCGCACCACGTTATGGCCCAGCGCACTCAACTCCGCTTTCACCGCATCGCTGTAGCCATCCTCGACCCGCAACTCATCGCTTTCGGCAAAGCAGCGGGGGGCGTCCATGGCCGCCTGTGGCGACAGTCCAAAATCGGTGATGTTGGTCACGAAGCGCGCGTGCCCGGTAGATTGGTACTGTCCGCCCATCACGCCGAAGGGCATATGCACTTTGCCCTCTTTCTTCAGCATCGCGGGGATGATCGTGTGCATGGGCCGTTTGCCGGGGCCGACCTCGTTGGGGTGCCCCTGTTCCAGCGTGAAACCGGCGCCTCGGTTCTGGAACAAGACGCCGAATTTGTCCGATGCGATGCCGGAGCCGAAGGAATGGAAGACCGAGTAGATCAGGGACACACACATGCGGTCTTTATCGACGACGGTGATGTAGATCGTATCTTTGTGCACTGCCTCGGCCCCCGGCAGTCCGGCGGGCATCGCCTTGCCGGGGTCGATCAACGCGGCGAGTTTTGCGGCAGTGTCAGGCGAGGTCATGTAGTCAAGCCGCGTCATGTAGCCGGGGTCCGACAGGAAGCGGTTGCGGGTGTCGTAGGCGAGTTTGGTTGCTTCGGCCTCGATGTGCGCGCGCTCTGCACCCCATGGGTCCATGCCTGCGATGTCGAAGTGTTTGAGCATGTTCAGCAGCAGGATCGCGGTGGCCCCCTGCCCGTTGGGCGGATGCTCGTAGAGGTCCAACCCGCCGTAGTCGCCCATGATCGGGTCTGTATAGTCGCAAGCGGTGTTTGCGAAATCGTCCAGCGTGTGGGTGCCGCCCAGTGCTTGCAGGGTAGCGACCATGTCTTCGGCGACTTCGCCTTCGTAGAAACCTTCGCGTCCGTCCATGGCGATACGGCGCAAGACTTGCGCCTGTTCAGGTGCGCGGAAAACCTGCCCCGGTTTCGGGGCGGCGTTGTTCATCAGGTAAAGATCCCGCGCATGACCAGAGAGGTTATCCACAGCCTGCGCCCAATCCGATGCAACCCGTTCGGCGACGGGGATGCCTGCTTCGGCGTAGTGGATCGCAGGGGCAAGTGCTGCTTTGAGCCCCAGCTTGCCCCAGTCTTTTGATAGTGTGCAAAAGGCATCGACGGCACCGGGAACAGTGACAGCGTCGGCTGTGTAAGGTGCGATAATCGCACCTTTGCTGCGCATTGCCTCTGCATCAATCCCCGCAGGTGCACGCCCCGATCCATTCAACGCCACCACCCGGTCTTCGCCCGGTGGCGTCATCAGCACAAAACAATCCCCGCCGATCCCGGTCATCTGCGGCTCGCATAGCCCCAAAAGCACAGCCCCTGCGATGGCCCCGTCCATCGCATTGCCGCCCGCTTCCATCATTTGCACGGCGACTTTCGCGGCCAGCGGGTGCGACGTGGCGCACATCCCATTGGTGGCGTAGACAGAAGACCGGCCTGGGTAGTGAAAATTGCGCATGTCGGGCCTTTCATTTGCTGTTGTGTCCAGACTAGCGCGTCAGTGGGTCTGTGCAATGGCGGATACCGCGTTTGTAGAGAGGGCGAGCGTTTTCGGACCAACATGAAGGAGAACTGTGGTATCATTATTGCGGGGTTTTCCTTTGCTGCCGAGAGGCGTAGCTTTTGCGAATAGGATGGAGGTTTCAGCATGCACGATGTTTTCATCACTGGCGCGGCTCGTACGCCGATGGGCGGGTTTCAGGGTATCTTTGCAAGCGTGAGCGCACCTACTTTGGGTGGTGCGGCGATCAGGGCGGCCCTTGGCGGTGCTGGTTTGGAGACCGTCGATGAGGTGCTGATGGGATGTGTCTTGCCTGCCGGTCAGGGACAAGCCCCCGCGCGCCAGGCCGGGTTTCTGGCAGGGCTGGATGACAGCGTCCCTGCGACGACGCTCAACAAAATGTGCGGTTCAGGTATGAAAACCGCGATGATGGCGTTTGATCAGGTTGCATTAGGTGGTACTGAAACGATTGTTGCGGGCGGCATGGAAAGCATGACGAACGCCCCTTACCTGATGCCCAAGATGCGTAATGGCGCACGGATTGGCCATCAGACCGTTCAGGATAGCATGTTTCTTGATGGGTTAGAGGATGCCTATGACAAAGGCCGCCTGATGGGGACCTTTGCCGAGGATTGCGCCGAAAAATATCAGTTCACCCGTGACGCGCAGGATCAATACGCGATTGCATCGCTGTCCAATGCGCTGGATGCAGAGCGGTCGGGCGCCTTTGATGCCGAGATTACCCCCGTCACCGTGCACGCCCGCACTGGCGAAGAGGTCATCACCCGCGATGAACAACCCGGCAAGGCGCGGCCAGAAAAGATACCAACGTTGCGGCCCGCCTTCCGTCCGGATGGGACAGTGACGGCGGCGAATGCCTCCAGCATCTCGGATGGGGCGGCGGCGCTGGTGTTGTCCGGCGATGCCAGCCACGCCCGCGCCCGGATTGTAGGCCATGCCAGCCATGCCCAAGCACCGGGCTGGTTTACCACGGCCCCCATCCCTGCCGCGCAAAAGCTTTTGGCCAAGGTCGGCTGGTCCGTCGATGACGTGGACCTGTGGGAAGTGAACGAGGCTTTTGCAGTTGTGCCGATGGCCTTCATGCAAGAGATGCATATCACCCGCGACAAGTTGAATGTGAACGGTGGTGCCTGTGCGTTGGGTCATCCCATTGGGGCCTCTGGCACCCGGATCATCGTCACCTTGTTGAACGCACTTGAAACGCGCGGTTTGAAACGTGGCGTTGCCGCCATCTGCATTGGCGGTGGTGAAGGTACGGCCATCGCAATTGAGCGCGTTTAGGGGACAGCACAAATGAAGCCAGAGACGATGCGCGGTGTGGCACTAACCGGCCATGGCGGACCAGAGTGTCTGGAGTGGCGAGAAGATTTACCTCGCCCTGCGCCAATGGCCGGAGAGGTGCTGATCCGCGTGGCCGCGGCGGGTGTCAATAACACCGATATCAACACGCGCGTGGGGTGGTATTCGAAAGGTGACAATGACGCGGGTGATGCCAGTTGGGCCGGCGCGCCGTTACGATTTCCACGCGTTCAGGGCATTGACGTCTGCGGGCATATCGTGGCCGTCGGCAGTGGGGCGGACCCAGCCCAGATAGGTGCGCGTGTGCTGGTAGAGCCGTGCCTGACCCATGCGCAGGGCCAAATGCTAGCGCGTCCGTGGTTTCTTGGGTCTGAATGCGATGGTGGTTTTGCAGAATACTGCACCGTTGCGGCCCGTCATGCCTATGCAATCAGTAGCCCTTTGAGTGATGTGGAACTGGCGTCCTTTCCATGCTCATATTCAACAGCGGAAAACATGCTGACACGGACCAATTTGCGCGATGGCGAAACGGTTTTGATTACAGGCGCATCTGGCGGCGTTGGGTCAGCCGCTGTGCAATTGGCCAAGGCCCGCGGCGCGCAGGTGGCCGTGATCACCCGTGCAAGCAAGGCGCAGTCTTTGCGAGATCTGGGTGCCGATATCGTTGTGGATCGGGACGCTAATGATGTTCAGACGCTGGGTGCGGATAGCATTGATGTGGTGGTTGATCTGGTGGCAGGCGACATGTTCCCACGCTTGCTAAACGTGCTGCGCCCCAAAGGCCGCTATGCGGTTGCGGGTGCTGTGGGTGGACCGATGGTCAGCTTGGACGTGCGGACCCTTTATCTAAAAGATCTCAGCTTCTTTGGCTGCACCGCGCTGGAGCAAGAAGTATTTGGCAAACTGATCAAACGGATCGAGACCGGCGCGATCAAGCCACTTGTCGGCGCGGTCTTTCCCCTCAAAGACATCAGTGCTGCCCAACGCGCCTTTGCGGAAAAGAACTATACCGGCAAGGTCGTATTGACGGTGGCGGATGATAAGAGGAACTAACCCCATGCAGGTCAATTATGAAACGCTGCATCAGACAATTGCCGCACTGACGGAAGACGAAGATGATGAAGTGGCCCTTATGGCCACTGTCGCTTGTGAGGTGCACCACAGCGATGACCGCTTTGACTGGACGGGGTTCTATCGGGTGACGGCGCCCGAATTATTGAAAATCGGCCCATACCAGGGCGGGCACGGCTGTCTGGTGATCCCTTTTGACCGTGGGGTCTGCGGGGCAGCAGCCCGCACGGGCGCGGTGCAGCTTGTGCCGGATGTTGATGCGTTCCCTGGCCATATTGCTTGCGCCAGCAGCACCAGATCGGAATTGGTCTTGCCTGTATTCAACCGCACCGGTGCGCTGATCGGTGTCTTTGATATTGATAGCAATCAACCGGATATCTTTACCCAGACAGACGCATCGCAGATGCAAAAGATGCTTAAAATGGTCTTTGAAAAATAAACTTTTGGTGGCAGTGTCCAAAGGCTGCAAAGACAGCAAAAGATTTGCGAAATGACGGGGTCGTCCTATATGAAATACTATGGAAAAAATTCACGGTGCGATCATGCCTGACGATCGTATAACAGTCCCATCGCTTGGTGCTGATGTACGGGCAATTCGCAAGGCCCGCAAGATGACTTTGGTTGATCTGTCGGATGCGTTGGGTCGCTCCGTCGGCTGGTTAAGCCAGGTCGAGCGGGACATGTCATATCCATCCATTGCGGACCTTAACCGGATCGCCTCCATTTTGGATGTCTCTGTCTCCAGCTTTCTACAGGTCGGTGTCGCACCCGATGAAGCAGGGGTGGTCGTGCGCGCCCATGCCCGCAGGCCCATTGGCAGCCGCACAGCCGGTTTGACCGAGGCACTGCTGTCCCCTGATCTGACGGATGATTTTGAGGTGATCCATTCGACCTTCGCGCCGCATTCGCATTTGACAGAGCCACTGAGCCGCCCCACCCAAGAGGTCTGCTATATCGTGAGTGGTCAGTTTGAAGTTGCCTTGGATGGCACGCATTTTCTGCTGGAAGCGGGCGACAGCTTCCGCCTGCGTGGCGAGCAGTTTCAGTGGTGGAACCGGCACGACACCCCATGCGAGATTATTTGGGTGATCTCGCCTCCGATCTATTAGGGGCGGGCGTGGCATTGCGCGGACGTTGCGAATGCGGCGCGGTGGCCTTTGAGATCGCCAATGCCCGCGACACTGTTACCTGCTGCCATTGCAGCCAATGTCGCCGCACGAGCGGGCACTACTGGGCGTCGACCCGCGCGGATATAGCCGATGTAACCTTTACACGCGATGATGGGCTGAGCTGGTTTCAGTCATCGAAAGATGCGCGCCGTGGCTTTTGCAAAAATTGCGGTTCCAGCCTGTTTTATCAGCCGGTTGGCGCAAATCACCTGGGCATTGCCGCAGGTTCGCTTGACCTGCCCACGGGCATGACCGCTGGTAAGCATATCTTTACCGCCGATGCTGGCGATTATTACACCATCCCGGATGATGCCCCGCACATCCCCGACTAGAGAAGGCAAACATCATGGCTGACTTTCCAACAACTGCGCGCGTTGTGATTATTGGTGGCGGTGTCGTAGGGGTGTCCACCCTGTATCATCTGGCCAAGATGGGCTGGACCGATTGCGTGTTGCTGGAAAAGAACGAACTGACCGCAGGATCAACATGGCATGCAGCGGGTAACTGCCCGAACTTTGCCCCGAACTGGGCCGTCATGAACATGCAGCGCTATTCGCTGGAGATGTATCGGTCGCTGGCGGATGAAGTTGATTATCCGATGAATTATCATGTGACCGGTGCTTTGCGTCTAGGCCACACGAAAGAGCGTCGGCAGGAATTTGAGCGCGTTGCGGGACAGGCCAAAGGAATGGGCCTGCCGCTTGAGATGATCGGCATCGATGAGGTTAAGACCTACAACCCGTTTGTTGAGACACATGATTTGTCTGCCGTCCTGTGGGACCCACTGGATGGTGATATCGACCCAGCGCAGCTGACCCAAGCGCTGGCCAAAGGTGCCCGTGATCTGGGTGCTCGGATCGAACGCTTCTGTCCTGCGACAGGTGTGACACAAAAAGACAGTGGTGATTGGATCGTCCATACCGAGAAGGGCGACATTACCTGCGAGAAGGTCGTGAACGCCGCAGGTTACTATGCGGCCCGCGTGGGTGAGTGGTTCAAGCCGTTTGGTGGCCGCGACGTGCCGTTGACGGTCATGTCTCACCAATACTTCCTGACCGAGGAAATTGACGAAATCAAAGCCTGGACCAAGGAAAACGGTAAAAAGACCCCGATGATCCGCGATGTGGACTCATCCTATTATCTGCGGCAGGATAAAAATGGTCTGAACCTTGGACCCTATGAGCGGAACTGTAAGGCACATTGGGTCACACCCGAAGATCCCATGCCGCATGACTTTAGTTTCCAGCTATACCCAGACGATCTGGATCGTCTGGAGTGGTATATAGAGGACGCGATGGAGCGTGTGCCAGTCTTGGGCACTGGCGGCGTTGGTCGCAACATCAACGGTCCGATCCCTTATGCCCCCGATGGCTTGCCGATGATCGGCCCAATGCCCGGCGTGAAAAATGCGTTCGAGGCGCATTCGTTCACCTTCGGCATCGTCCAAGGTGGTGGTGCAGGCAAGGTCATGGCCGAGTGGTTGGTCGAAGGCGAGACCGAGATGGATATGTGGTCTGTCGATCCACGTCGTTACACTGACTATGCGGATGACAATTACTGCCACGCCAAGGCCTTGGAGACGTATGGCCATGAATACGGCATGCATTTCCCCCACAAAATGTGGCCTGCTGGACGCGATAAGAAGCTGTCTCCGGTGGATGCGAAGGTCCGTGAATTGGGTGGTCAGATGGGTGCCTATAATGGGTGGGAGCGTGCGAACTGGTTCGCCAAAGATGGTGACGATACGTCCACGGAAGCAACCGAGACTTGGGAACGTGAAGGCCCATGGCAAATCCGCGTGAAGGAAGAGTGCGAAGCTGTTCGCGACGGTGTTGGCGTTCTCGACCTGCCCGGCTTTTCCCGTTTCAATCTGACCGGTGAAGGTGCGGCGGAATTCCTGCGTGGCATGATCGCGGGCGCGCTGCCCAAGATCGGGCGGATGAACCTGGCCTACTTCCCAGACAGCCAAGGCCGTATCCTGACGGAGATGTCGTTGATCCGCCATGCAGAGGATCATTTCACGCTGATCACCGCAGCTTCGGCCCAGTGGCATGACTATGACATTCTGGACAAGTATCTGCCTAAGGGTCTGACCCTGACGGATATCACACGGGACTTCTCGACCCTGATCGTGACAGGGCCGAAAGCGCGTGATCTGTTCACCGCGATGGGTACTGACGCTGACCTGACCTCGGGTTGGCTGACGCATCAATCTGCGACCGTGGCTGGCACCCCTTGCAAACTGGCCCGCGTCAGCTTTGCTGGTGAGCTGGGCTGGGAAATCCACGCCCGTATGGACAAGATGCCTGCGCTTTATGACGCTGTGCTGGCCGCTGGTGCAACACCATTTGGCATGTTCGCGCTGAATGCACTGCGGATTGAGAAAGGCTATCGCGCCTGGAAGGGTGACCTGTCCACGGACTACACCCTTCTGGAAGGCGGGATGGAGCGGTTCATCAAATTCGACAAACCCCAGGATTTCCCCGGCAAGGCCGCGCTGCTGAGTGAAAAACAGCAGGGACGCAAGCAAGGCTTTGCCACGCTGACCATCGACAATCCCGGCCCGGCGGATGCGCCTTACATGTCGCCTATCTGGGTGGGTGATGAAAAGGTTGGCGAAACCACTTCGGGCGACTGGGGCTTCCGCGTGAACAAATCCATCGCTTTGGGCATGCTACGCTCTGACGTGAATACCCCCGGCGGCAAGGTCGAAGTTGAAATTTATGGTGAACGTTACACAGCGACAATCCAAGAGGATCAACCGCTTTGGGATCCGCAAAACGAACGGATCCGCGCGTGACGCTGATGGCGTCATTGAAGATGAAATATGTAGAGCGTCAGAGATGTTTGACCCGATTGGCTCAGTTTTCTGAGGCGGATCAACGGGCAAATCACGCAACACTGACCGAAACATCATGTATTTCTGACACACACCAAACCCTGAGTACGCTATAGGCTAAGGTCAACGACTGCTTACGGTGGCAAGACCGTTTTGCAGGGTGGCGAGCCTGTCCATTACAGCGCTTCGCTTCTCGTCAAGTTCCGCCCGAAGCCTATCGATATGCTCCAGCTTCTCTTTCAGTTTTTCTAGCCCGCCTTCGCACGGACCAGCACCCTCGTCCGACAGGCATGCGCTCATGGCGCGGATTTCGCGCGTAGAAAAGCCCGTCGCAATAAAGTCGCGGACGCGACCAGCGCGTCTGAGGTCAACTTCTGTGTAGCTGCGATAACCGTTAAGCGTGCGCCCCACATCCAGCAGTCCTTCGTTTTCATAGTGGCGCAACATGCGTTGTGTGATCCCTAGGCGCTCGGCAGCTTCTTTCGCTTGCATCTCAATCATCTCCTACAAAGCCTGACGTACATGTTAGCGTTAAACGTGTTTATCAAGGAGAACCGGGTGGCGGATTTCAACCAGCCGGTTCCCGTCAGATCATACGCGCAGTGACCAGCCACCATCGATGGTCAGGACTTGACCGGTCAGCCATTCGTTTTCAGCACTTCCGAGGCACAAAATCCAAGGCACGATATCGGCGGTCACACCCCGACGTCCCAACGGCACTTGTGCTGCTTCCTGTTCCTCAATCTGGTCGGCCATTTCTTGAGGCAGACCCATCATTCCGGTCAATGCACCCGTCTTAACGGGTCCCGGTGCAATGGCGTTGACCCGAATGCCGTCGCCCGCTAGCTCTACCGCCCAGGATTTGTTCAGATGTTCCAAGGCGACTTTGGTCGCAGCATAATGCGACAGCATCGGTGCCGCATTACGTGACACAGCAGTCCCGATATTCACGATAGCCCCTTTGCTATCGCTCAATGCGGCACGGGCAGCCTTCACCAGAACGGAAGGAGCGACTATGTTCACGGCAGCCATATTTGCAATGACATCCGGGTCATAGGACTCTACTGGGGCGAGTTGCCCGGCACCTGAATTGTTAACAACCAAATCAATACGCCCCCAACGAGACATGGCCGAGTCAACGATCCGCTCACCACTCTTGGGGTCCGAGCTATCCATCTGCAAAGCTTCGATATTGTCACTCAAGGCGACAACTTCTGCCAGTTTTTCGGCATTGCGTCCCGTAATCAGGACATTTGCACCTCGTTCTGCCAGCGCGGTCGCCGTCGCTTGACCGATCCCGGAACTGCCACCTGTGACAATAGCTACTTTGCCTTGCCACACATCATTATTTGTCATTTCGCTCAGTCTCCTATCTGCGAATCTTTCGATGTAGATAAGAACTGTTCCTAGAGCCCTGACACTAACGTCAGGGTCAAAGGCTTTTTTTGATTACGAACATTTCTTTTTGGAAGCCGTCCTTTGTGAAAGGCGCGGCATCCGGGTGTTTGGGCTCAAATAAGACGTTCAGCTTTCTTATTCAGAAAATCCACTCTTTCTATTTCTATCAATTCACTTGAGTGGCCCTTGGCAGTGCTAAGCCCTATGCGATTGCGCCCGCTAAGCTGTCTAGGCTCGCCCCGCTGTCGCTGACAACAGCAAGGGATCAACACCCAGCAGCTTGAGAGCTGCGGCCCATTTGCCGTCATTGTCCCCGCCAAACAGAATCTCATCATTGGGTGCGCAGGTCAGCCAGCCATTCTGGCCAATCTCATATTCCAACTGTCCCGGCCCCCACCCAGCATAGCCCAGCGCCATCATCGACACATCCGGGCCTTCACCCTTCGCGAGATCTTCGAGCACCTGCAAGGTTGCTGTCATGCGGTAGTCATCATCCACATCCAGCGTTCCGTTGTCAGACGCATAATCGTTCGAATGCAGCACAAATCCGCGCTGATGGTCCACAGGCCCGCCGTAATGCACGCGGACATCACGCACGCTGACGGATACCGGGATGTCCATCTGCTTGAGCAGTTTGGCGAAGGTCACTTTTGGCTGCGGCTTGTTCACGATGAGCCCCATGCCGCCCTCGTCAGAATGGGCGCACATATAGATCACCGTATTGGCAAAGCGCGGGTCCGACATTTCGGGCATCGCGATTAACAACTTACCGACAAGGGTCGAATCTGAAACGGTCATGGGCTCAGGATGGGAAAGCCCGCGCGGCGACGCAAGCACCATCATTGCAAAGCCTGTCGCAAACGTGACTTCCCATTGCAGCCTTGATGAATAAGTAAGGTGGCATGCGCAAGAACATGCTGATCCCCCTCGCCTTGATGGCATTGCCAAGCTTTGCCGCGGCGCAATCTTATAGTGACAAGGCCGCATTTGAAATCCTGCCCGGCTGGCGTACTGCCGCAGGAGATCATATCTCTGCCATCAAAATCACCCTCGCCCCCGGTTGGATCACCTATTGGCGCGCGCCTGGCGAAGCGGGTATTCCACCGCAGTTCAGCTTTGCCAGCAACAGCGGCATCACCAGCATCACGCCCCATTGGCCTGTGCCGGACGTCTTTGAAGAAGCGGGCCTGAAATCCATCGGCTACTACGATAGTGTGATTTTCCCTCTTATCGTTGCTGCGGATGGGGTGACAGGCGATATTCCCATCAGCGGTCATCTGACCGTTGGCGTGTGCGAAGAAATCTGCATTCCAGTCACATATACTTTCGATACCGTGTTGCCGCAAACCGGCGCGCAGGACGCAGCCATCACAGCTGCGCTTGCCGACGACCCGCTGACGCGGTCAGAGGCCAAGGTGGGCGATGTCATCTGCAAGATCGATCCGATCAGCGACGGTTTGCGCATGACAACCCAAATTGATGTGGCCGCATCCGGTGCGTCCGAATTCGTAGTCGTTGAACCGAGCGACCCGCGCATCTGGGTGTCGCAGGCGGATGTCATCCGTGATGGGGCCACGCTGCGTGCCACGGTTGAAATGGTTCACCCCAGCGGTCAGCCCTTTGCCTTTGATCGCTCTGGTGTGCGGATCACCGTGCTGGCCAATGATGGTCACGCGATTGACTTGCAAGGGTGCAGCGCAGGCTAACCCTGCGCGCGGCGCAGGCCCTGCCCGACCAAAGCGATGACGTAAATCGCCAGCAGCAACACCATCAGCCCGCCCATAAACAGGCCAAACGCTGGCACTATCCCACCACCAAGCATGGGTAAGGCCGTAGCCATCGCGGGCAATGGCGCGCCTGTCAGCAGCACAGGCCCCACCGTCAATGCAAACAGCACCAACGCCCCCAGCGCACCCAGCCCGGCAGGTACAAACATAGCCAACCTGCGCCCGCGCAAGGCGCGCTTGGCCGCTTGCACCTGTCGATACACATCCGCCTGCATCGCCATCACCGAGGGCACCACGAGCAGCACCAAAACCATGCCAAAGGCCAAACCAAACACCAACGTGACCACCGTTGGCTTGAGGAACTCTGCCTGATTGGACCCTTCGTAAAGCAGCGGCGTCAACCCCAGCACCGTCGTCAAGGTTGTCAGCATTACCGGCCGCAAGCGATCTACAGTGCCATCAATAATCGCAGGCACCAGCCCACGATCTTGGGCGTATTCATCCACCGTTGTGACCAAGACGATACTGTCGTTGATGATAATCCCGACCATGCCGATCAGACCGACCACGGTGAACATGCTCATCGGAATGCCCCAGACATGATGGCCGTAAATCGTACCGACCAAAGCAAACGGAATGATCGACATCACCACCACAGGCCGTGTCCAGCTGCTGAAAATCCATGCCAGTGTCAGGTAAATCCCCAAAAGCACCAGTATCAGCCCGGTCCGGGCGTCATCAAGAAAGCGATCTTCCTGCTCACTTTGCCCGGAAAGCTGTGTTTCAACCCCAAAATTACTTTCAATACGTGGCAGGATATCATCGTTGATGATCTGTTGAATTTCCGTCGCGCGCGCCGCATCCTCATCATCCAGATCACCCAGGACCGAGATCAGTTGGATACCATTTTCACGCCTTACGGTCGAAAACCCGGTCCGGCTTTGGACCGTTACAACATCGGCCAAAGGCACGTAAACACCATCGGGCGTGCGAATTTGCGTCCGGTCCAGAAAATCCGCTGAGAGTTCACCGGTGGGCAGCTCTACCCGGATTGTGGCAGAGCGCGCACCATCAGGGAAACTCGCTGCCTCGATCCCGCCAAGGCGGTTGCGCAGAACCAGGCCCAGCCCGTCAATGCCCAGCCCCAGCGCATCGCCTTGCGGTGTCAGCTCAAGGATCAGTTCTTCCTTGTCATAGGCCAGCGTATCTTCCAGCCCCGAAATCTCACCAAATCGGGCCAGCTCGGTCTTTAGCGCCTCTGCTGCCGCCTTGAGCGTATCGCTGTCAGCGCCAAACATCTGTACATCCAGACTATCCGCGCCGGGGCCGGACCCCCACCTGCGAAAGCTGACCGTTTCGGCCATAGGGTGCTGCACAACACTTTCTTGCAAGGCCGCGACAAAGGCAAAGCTGGAGTAAGGGCGACTGTCCGCATCAATCAGTTCAATCGTGATCGCACCCAGTTGATCGGCATCTTTGGTATCAGACCCTGCAATCCCGCGGCCTGAATTGCCGCCAATTTCGGCTGTGACGAATTGCAATGGATTGATGCCGTGTTCCGCCTCATATTGCGCGCCAAGTGCCTCTGTCGCGCGCTGCATCTCGCGCATCATTGCGAAGGTATCTTCGCGTGTGGCACCGGGCAGCATGGCGAAATTGCCGGTCACTTGGCTTTGCTCTGGTGCATTGAAGAAGCGCCAGCTGACATCGCCTTTGATAAAAAGGGCAACCTGACTGGCCAGCAATACGAGGGCCATCGCAAAGACCGGATAACGGGCTTTGACGACATAGCCCATAAAGGGCCGAAACAGCGTTTCCTTGAACCAATCAAACCCCCGGTTCACGGTGCGCGAAGGCCAGTCGTACCAATGGTCTTTCGCCGAATGGGCGATGGCATGTGACAGGTGGTTGGGCAGGATCAGGAAACATTCGACCAGACTGGCGGCCAAGACCACAATCACCGTGAACGGTATATCGGAAATCAGATCACCAAAACGCCCCCCGATCACGACCAAGCCAAAGAACGCGATAATCGTGGTGATCGTCGCCGAAAACACCGGGCTGAACATGCGTTTGGCCGCCCGCTCTGCCGCGACGGTGGGGTCTTCGCCCAATTGCCGGACCCTGAAGTCGGCATGTTCGCCCACAACAATCGCATCATCGACCACGATCCCCAAGGTGATGATCAGCGCAAAAAGCGAGATCATATTGATCGTGATCCCAACCGCATACATCAGCGCAATTGCCGCCAGCATCGCCACAGGAATACCAAAGGCGACCCAAAATGCGGTGCGCGCGTTCAGGAATAGGAACAAAAGGCCAACCACCAGCAGTAACCCGGTCAGGCCGTTCTCAAGCAAGATGTTCAAACGCGCCTCGATCAGCTCTGACCGCCCGTTGGTGAGTTCAATCAATACACCGTTGGGCAGAGAAGCCTCTAACTCTTGGGCTACATCTTCAACGATCTGCTGCATTTCAATCGCATCACCCTGTGCGGTCCGCTGGACACGCACTTTGATCGCAGGGTCATCGCCCACGAAATACGCGCGGTTCCGGTCCGTACCTTCCACACGTATGGTCGCCACATCATTGATGGTCAGTTGCGATCCATCCGCGTTTGAGCGCAGGACAATCGCGCCAATCTCTTCGGCGCTGCGCTTGGCCACACCTGTGCGCACGCGGGCATTGCTGGATACATCACCCGCAGGGTCGGCGGCAGCTTCTTCGGCAATCCGCTCTGAAATCTCTGACAGGCCAACGTCATACTGAATAAGCGACAGCGACGGCACTTCAACCACGGTTGAGGGTGCGGCAACCCCTTGGATGATGACCTGCGTGACACCTTCAGCAAAAAGCCGGGTTGATAACTCATCTGCAAAGCGGCCTAGCTGATCAACACCCACCGGGCCAGTGATCACAACATCAGTCACCCGATCCCGCCAGCCGCTGCGCCTGATCGATGGTTCCTCAGCGTCTGCGGGCAGATTGGTGGTACTATCAAGCGCGACCTGCACATCTTCTCCAGCGCGGTCAATGTCATAGCCGGGATCAAACTCAATCTGGATTGATGCGCTGCCCTCACGCGATGTGCTGGTCGAGGATGTGACCCCTTCAACACCCAACAGCACCGGTTCCAGAACCTGCACAATCGCCGCGTCCACATCCTCTGCCCCGGCACCATCCCACGCGACCGAGACCGTCAGATCATCAACGACAACATCAGGGAAAAATTGCGCTCGCATATTGGGAAAGGCGAACAGGCCAGCGGTCAGCATCAGGACCAACAACAGGTTCGCCGCCGTCCGGTGCCGTGTGAAATAGGACAGAATACCACCCGCGCCCGCGGTCAGTTTTTCGCCCCCGGTGACCATCAGCTGCCCATCCTTGCTTCAAGGCGGCTCACGGTTTCAAAAGACACCTCATCCGCTTCCAACTGGCCAATGATGCGGGCCTTGACGTCATCGGGAAGTGGGCCATCGTTAACAAATGCAATCAACTTGGCCCGGCGCGCATCATCCAGCGCGATCATCTCAGGTTCGGCTGCGTCCTCTGCCCCTCCGGCCTGCAACGGACGGACCTTGATCCCCGCCCCCAAAAGCGGTGAGCGTTCGGCAACAATCACAGCCCCTGCGTTGTCGCCCAGCCCGATAATCACGTCATCACCCTGACGGCGCAGCAAGGCGACATCGCCCGCGCGCAAGCGATCCTCTTCGACCACGATCAGTACAGTCTGATCAGGGGCCACTGCCGTGGCGGGGACTAAAGCAACATTGCTTAACGCCGGTTCATTGATCCGCACGGTGACGAAATCACCGGGACGGAAACCAGGTGCGGGTTCAAGCCGCGCGAAAAGCAGCCGCCCGGTTTGACCTGCCGCAACGGCGGCGCCTTCGCGGGTAATCTGCCCTTCGGCGCGCAGGTTTACACCCGATACATCCAAAGTCACAGCTATCGGCGCATTGATCAGCGCACCCGCCTCGTCCAACAGCCGCGCATATTGCGAGGTCGAGACACGGAAAGACACTTCCAAAGCGGTCGGGTCAATCAGTTGGGCAAACAGTTCATTGTCTGTGACGCGGCCACCGGGGCTGATCGTCACCCCGGACAAGGTGCCGTCAAAGGCAGCATAGACTTCGGTATCCGCCAACGCGCGGTCAGCCTCTGCAACGCTGATCCGAGCGCGGGCCAATTGGGTTGTCGCCAGATCAATCCGCGCCTGTGCGGCAGCCAACGATTGCCTGCGGGTCAAAACCGTGACCTGCGCCGACGATGCGTCCAACTCTGCCGTTTCAACGGCAGCAGCTGTGCCAACGCCCCGCGCCTCAAGATCGCGGGCGCGTGTCAGGGCAACATCACGCAAATTGGCCTGCGCGCGGGCGGCTGCCAGATCATCCTCAGCCAAGGTCACCGCGCGGTCTGCGTCGCGCACCTCAGCCTGCGCATCCTGTAAATCGGCTTGCGCGCGGTCCAATGCGGCCTGCGCCTCGGCCGGGTCAATACGCAACAAAAGCTGGCCAGTCGCAACCGTGCCGCCCTCGATCAGATCATCGCTGACCTCCAATAGCGTTCCGCCAGTCGCACTGCGCAAATCCAGCGTCCGCCTGCTGCGCAATTCACCAAAAACGGTCAGTTCTGGAACGATCGTCTGTGGCTCCAGCGTGATCACATTGACAGCCAGAACACGTTCGCGCTGCGGTATGCTGCGCGGCTCTTCGTTCATGCGGGCAACAACAGCGTTGCGCACCATCGTGCCGGCCCATGCGATCAGGACCAGCGTGACCGCCAGTAAGAAAATACCCGTAAGACTACGACGCAAAAAACGCATTAAAATATCCTTGGCCTGCCTGCATGAGGTAGGCGACTAGTCATCGCTGTCCAGTCGTACGCACCACAGCGCTACTTCCGTCGCAGATGCTCATCCAAACGCGGCATTATTTCTACAAAATTGCAGGGCCGGTGCCGATAATCCAGCTGTTTGCTCAAAATTTCATCCCAGGCGTCCCTGCATGCGCCCGGAGATCCCGGCAACGCAAACAGATAGGTCCCCTGCGCCACACCGGCTGTTGCGCGGCTTTGAACCGCACTGGTGCCAATTTTTTGCATGCTGACGATCGTAAAGATCGTGCCAAATGCATCGATCTCTTTTTCATAGACATCGCGATGCGCCTCGACCGTCACGTCGCGGCCGGTCAACCCGGTACCACCGGTCGAAATCACGACATCAACCCCATCATCCGCACACCATACGCGCAGTTGGTCAGCGATCTGATCCCGCTCATCCGCAATGATCTTACGATCCGCCAGCGCATGGCCCGCTGCCGCGATCCGATCCACAAGTGTCTGGCCCGACTTATCATCCGCCATCTGGCGCGTATCGCTGACTGTCAGCACAGCGATGCGGACCGGTACAAAGTCCTTGGTTTCATCAATGCGGCTCATCTGATCCTCACAGGCAGGGGTTGGCGACGGGCAAACGGGGGGTCGACATCATCCCTTTCACTTCTTCTGCACCTTCTGATGAAAAGATACGATCCGCCAGCGTTGTCACCAAATCAAGGTTCGAACAAAACGGGCGTGCGCCTTCGATCTGAGAAGCAACAAGGGCGTTGTAGCGCTGCTCCACCATTTCAAACGCTACAGGCGGCACCACATTATTAGCATAGAAGGTCAGCGCCTGCGCGCGATAGGCCGTTTGCATGTCAACCTGTGCGGCGGGTAATTCAGCCTCACACGCCTGCATCGCGCTTTCAATTGTCGCCAGAATACTCACAAAACATCCCATGGCCCCCTGACCACCTTCATCAAGACCCGTATAGCCCCGTGGCAGAGTTTCATCCCGGATCAGTGTGACATCGCCAATACGCAAGAGCGAACGGGTTTCAGAGACATCCATGACATCCGCCGCCCTAGCCGCGAACAGCGCTTCATAGTCAATCAGATCCAGTGGGTCAGCCGCCAAAGGTGCCGCACTCAGGGTCGCAATCACCGCCAGTTGTTTCATCTGCCCTTCTTTCAGCCGCGCAGGCGCGCGTTCAATGCCAGCAAATCGGCCCAAGCCTCGCGCTTGGCAATCGGATTACGCAGCAGGTAAGCGGGGTGGAACATCGGCAAGCACGGCTTGCCCAAGACCTCTGTCCAATTGCCACGCATTCGCGTGATCCCCGTGCGCCCCAGTAGAGCCTGACAGGGCGTGTTACCCATCAGAACGATGATCTCTGGATCAGCCAATGAAATATGCCGCTCCAGAAACGGCAACATCATCGCAATCTCAGCCTTGTCAGGGGTGCGGTTTGACGGCGGCCGCCAAGGCAGCACATTTGTGATATAGACGCTGCGCGCGGAATCATCCGCCGCACGGCCCATCTGAATGGCCTCCAGCATCCGGTCCAGCAATTGCCCCGCACGGCCCACAAAGGGACGCCCCGCGCGGTCCTCTTCCCGGCCCGGTGCCTCTCCAATGATCATCACGCGGGCGGCTGGGTTGCCATCGCAAAAGACAAAGCTGCGTGCGCCTTTTTTCAGCTCGCACTGCTCAAACGCCTGCATCGCCGCCGAAAGTGCCGCCAAATCCGAGGCTGTCTGCGCGGCAGCCCGCGCCAGCGCGACCGCATCAACCTCCGGCGTCTTCGCCTGAACAGGTGCGACCGCAGTGGGCGTCGGGGGCGTCGCCGCTTTGGGCGCGGCCTTGACCGCTTCCAACGCATAGCGATCCACAGGTGCGTCCAGAATAGCATCTGTCGCCCCCAATTCGACCTGCCATTCCAACAGCGCACGGTCGGTCCAATATGTCTCGCTCGAATCCATCAAGGCTATGATAGACCTGATTGGCAGCGCTGTGCAGTGCCTGCGCAAAAACTAACGCATTGACATAGATTAGTTGCTGAACATGCTTGCAGACCTGCGACATGCATATTCTGTTGTTCATAATTGCCTGTACGCTGATCCCGATCATTGTCTTTCCGATGCGCGCCTGCTGGGCATGGATGTGTGTACTCTTCATCTTGTCAATGATGGTCTGGCTGGATCTGTATTTGGTACCACAGGGCGACAAGGAACGCGCATGGGCCTACGCCGTGTTATTTTTTGCAAGCCTCAATGGATTGGCGGTCACCGCTCTTGTCCTCAGATTATTGGTACGGTGGATAACCACAAAGCCGTGGTGGACAGATGGCAAGTTGGGCCTTCTCGAAATACTGCTGCACACCGCAAATGGTGTGTGCATGGGGTTCGCCATCTTTTTGCCAATGGCGGCTGTATTTGAAGGGACAGGTCATGCCTATCTCGCGCATATAGTCCCTATTTTCGTAGGGATGGTCATTTTGGCTTTTGGCCAATCGCGCAAACTGGCAGCGATATATAGCTGGTCCATTTCGCTTGCACTTATGGCATCAACACTCGCGAGCGCGATCTATCCTGCGGTCATCAACTCATCTGCCAGTCATCAGGCAAATGGTGAACGCTATTGTATTTACCTCAATCAGAGCTGGCGCTTTGCGCAAAATGCCCATGATTTGACTTTCCTGACTTTTGGCAAGGGTACACACACGGCACATGCGACGTTGATCATAGAAGGCGAAGATGGCCCAATCTACGGCAACTGGTCATATCGCCAAAGCCAGTTCATGGTCCCGTGGGATATCCGGACGCAGCCAACCGGGCACACCTGCCCCCATTGATGCAGGCAGCGCCGCCGCCTATAAGACCCCGAACATCTGCCAAGAGGGTCCCATGACATTCCGCGCCAAGCATCTTTTGGGTATCGAACCTCTGCACCCCACCGAGATCACGACCCTTCTTGATCTAGCCGACGGCTATGCTGACCATAACCGGCGTGGAGTGGCACACCGTGACGTTTTGGCAGGGCTGACGCAGATCAACATGTTCTTCGAAAACTCCACCCGCACGCAGGCGAGTTTTGAACTGGCGGGCAAGCGGCTGGGCGCGGATGTGATGAACATGGGGATGCAGGCATCTTCTATCAAAAAAGGCGAAACGCTGATTGATACCGCACTGACCCTGAACGCAATGCGGCCCGATCTGCTGGTCGTGCGGCACCCGCATTCGGGTGCGGTTGATTTGCTGGCGCAAAAGGTCAATTGCGCAGTGCTGAACGCAGGCGATGGCAGGCATGAACATCCGACCCAAGCCCTGCTTGATGCGCTCACGATCCGCCGCGCCAAGGGCCGTCTGCACCGCCTGTCAATCGCGATTTGCGGCGATATCGCGCATAGCCGCGTGGCCCGCTCCAACATCATGCTGCTGGGCAAGATGGAAAATCGCATCCGGTTGATTGCCCCACCAACGCTGATGCCTTCGGGCGTCGCAGACTTTGGTGTGGAAGTGTTCGAGAACATGGAAGAGGGCCTGAAGGACGTCGATGTCGTCATGATGCTCCGCCTGCAAAAGGAACGCATGGACGGTGGCTTCATCCCGTCGGAGCGGGAGTATTTCCACCGCTACGGCCTTGACGCGGAAAAGCTCGCCCACGCCAAACCCGACGCCATCGTCATGCATCCCGGCCCGATGAACCGCGGAGTGGAGATTGACGGCACCATTGCCGACGATATCAACCGTTCCGTCATCCAAGAACAGGTGGAAATGGGCGTCGCGGTACGCATGGCCGCAATGGACCTGCTCGCCCAGAACCTGCGCGCCAGCCGCAGCCCAGCTGAGGTGATGGTGTGAGCGAGACGTTTCACATCAAAGCAACCGAGCGCGGCGTGGTTCGTATTTTCATGGCCAATCTGACGGCCGATCAAGCGGCCAGCTTTACCGAAAGTACCGACGAAGATACGCCCGCACCCATCAACCGGGCCTTGGGTGTCACCTATCTAGACTGCGACTTCGTCGAACTCTTCCCCCTCAGCAACCTCGACGGGCTGGGGCTGGCTGGTTACCTGACCGAGGGGCTGGGCGTCGCCGAAGCGGACGTCAAACCGCATGCATCACGGCTGAACGCGATGAGCGGGCATGTCCTGATCGTGCTGTCGAAAGCATTTGGCGGGTTTGAGACGACAATCACGCCAATAGCGCCGCTTAAATGGATCGGCACTTACCTTGAAGAAGGCGCCAGTGTGAAATTCGAACCGCTCCCCTCTGAGGCAGCCATCGGCACAGCGGGCACATCCAAGGTTAAACCGCCAAAATCAGATGCCCGCGTCGGTGGCATGATCGCGATGTATGCGCTGATCGCCATGTTTGCCTTCGTCGGATTGCTTATCTGGATAGGCGGCTAGAGTGGAGCTGCGGCGACCCAAGGCAATGCTGCTGGGTCTTGCACTCATTGGCATCGTGATGACGGCCTGTCACACCATCAAACCATTACGAAGCCTTGCGCCGGAAACATTTGGTCTGACCTGCGTGACCGATACGCTTTGCGTAGAAGACCCGGACACAGCGCCCCAAGCACAACGCCTTGCAACAGAGGCCATGCGCTTTGTCGAAGTGAAAATAGGATCCATCCAGCAAACGCCCAAATTTCAGTTTTGTAGCACAATCCGTTGCTTTAACCGTTTTGGCCATTCGGAATTCCGTGCGCAGTATGTCTGGGGTGCAAATACCATCGTCGTGAACGCGGCGGGTTGGGAGGACTACATTATTAGACATGAGGTCATCCACCATTTGCAGGCAGAACATTTCGGCCTGATCAAAGCATCATCTTTGCCGCGCTGGTTTATCGAAGGCATGGCCTACACACTGAGTGAGGATCCCAGAAATCCACTGCCGCGCGACGATATTGAGCAATATCGCCAACAGTTTGTACATTGGCTTGAGGCCGGAAATGACTGGAGACTTGGACCGGAGCAACACGCTCCTTAGGATAGGGTTGCACCCGGCCTGGTATCCGGCGACAACCCGACGACCCTTTTGCGCAGGAACCTGCTAGATGAAGACGACTTTCTTTGCCAACGCCCGCCTGATTGACCCGGTCGCCCTGACCGACGGGCCGGGTGCAATCCTGATCGAAGACGGCATTATCAAAGAGGTGTTAGACGCAGGTGCGACGCCCCCCAAATCCGCCAATGTCATCGATTGCGGCGGTCAGTGCCTTGCGCCCGGTATCATCGACATTGGCGTCAAAGTCTCTGAACCCGGCGAACGCCACAAGGAAAGCTTTCGCTCAGTCGGGGTGGCCGCAGCCGCGGGTGGCGTGACCACAATCGTCACACGCCCTGACACGCTGCCTGCCATCGACACACCGGAAACGCTTGAATTTGTCGAACGGCGCGCACAGGAAGACGCGCCTGTTCATGTTCTGCCCATGGCCGCCCTGACCAAAGGGCGCGAGGGGCGCGAGATGACCGAGATCGGCTTTTTGCAAGACGCAGGGGCCGTGGCCTTCACCGACTGCGACCGCGTTGTGACCAACACCAAGGTCTTCAGCCGTGCGCTGACCTACGCCCGCTCATTGGGTGCGCTGGTGATCGGGCACGTGCAGGAACCGGGATTGTCAGAAGGAGCCGCCGTCACCTCGGGCAAATTTGCGTCACTGCGCGGCCTGCCGGGTGTCAGCCCGATGGCCGAACGCATGGCACTGGACCGCGATATCGCGCTGCTGGAGATGACCGGCGCGCGCTATCATGTGGACCAGATCACTACCGCGCGCGCCCTGCCCGCACTGGAACGCGCCAAACGCAACGGGTTGCAGATTACCGCTGGTATCGGCGTGCACCACCTGACGCTGAACGAGCTGGACGTTGCCGACTATCGCACCTTCTTTAAACTCAAGCCACCTTTGCGCAGCGAAGATGACAGGGTCGCCGTGGTCCAAGCGGTCGCGGAAGGGCTGATCGACATCATCAGTTCGATGCACACGCCACAAGACGAGGAAAGCAAACGCTTACCATACGAAGAAGCCGCCAGCGGCGCGGTTGGTCTCGAAACACTGCTGCCCGCCGCCCTGCGCCTTTATCATGCTGAGATGATCGACCTACCCCGCCTGTTCCGCGCGATGTCTCTGAACCCCGCGCACCTGCTGGGGCTGACTGCAGGACGGTTGCAAGCGGAGGCCCCTGCCGATCTGGTCCTCTTTGACCCCGACGCGCCGTTCCAGCTTGACCGTGCGGCACTCTTGTCAAAATCTAAAAATACACCTTTTGATGGCGCACGCATGCAAGGCCGGATCCTTGGCACTTGGGTGAGCGGAGAACGCATCTGGGAGGGCGCATAATGCCTGACATCGAAAGCACTTACCTGGTTTTGGCCCTCTGGGCCGTCATCGGCTATCTGGCGGGATCCATCCCTACCGGGATGATTTTTGCGCGCCTCATGAACCTCGGCAATCTGCGAGAGATTGGATCAGGAAACATCGGGGCCACCAATGTGCTGCGGACCGGGAACAAGAAAGCGGCGGCCCTGACCCTGCTTTTTGACGCGGCCAAAGGCGCAATTGTCGTGCTGATCGCCAGCCAACTCGCATCAAAAGACGCAGCACAACTGGGCGGGCTCATGGCGTTCCTAGGCCATTGTTTCCCGGTCTGGCTGCGGTTTAAAGGGGGCAAAGGGGTTGCCACCTACTTTGGCATCATGCTGGCCGTCAATTGGCAAATCGGCTTGATCGCCTGCGCCATCTGGCTCTTCGTCGCTGGGGTCTCGCGCTATTCGTCGCTCGCTGCCTTGGTTACAGCCGGGTGGATTCCGCTGGTTATCGGCTTCATCACAACAGGCGAGATGTTTCTTCTCTCGGCTGCGCTTTGCTTTCTGATCTACATCCGGCACTGGGGCAACATCATGCGCCTGCGCAAAGGTGCCGAGACCAAGATCGGCGCAAAAAGCACCTGAACGAAAGCACGCCGAATCTGCTTGACGTTTCGATATATCCTGTTATTTCTGAAATTACAGAAATTTAGGAAATCAGATGCAACTTACCGCAACCATGCAAGACTTTATCCTCCACTGGGGAGAAATGGGCACCAAATGGGGGGTCAACCGGTCCGTCGCGCAAATCCATGCGCTTTTGCATCTGTCACCCAAACCAATGGCCGCGGATGAGATTTGTGAAGCGCTGAACCTTGCAAGGTCAAACGTATCAAACGGACTCAAGGAACTGCAAGCTTGGAAACTGGTCAGCATCAGCCGCGATCTGGGCGACCGGCGTGACAAGTTCCACTCCATCCGCGACATGTTCGACCTTGCGCATGTTGTGATCGAAGGCCGCCGCAACCGCGAATTTGCACCTACCATCGCAGCCCTCGAAAAGGTCGCAGCAAAAGCGCAGGACGATGCAACCCCACCCCAAGTCAAAGCACGCATGGCCGAGACGCTGGAAACCATGCAGATGTTCGACAAATGGTACATGGATGTCGCGCGACTACCCCGTGGGGTGCAAATGGCGGCGCTGAGACTTGGCGGCCGGATTGCACGGTTCCTGCCCAAATCAAACTGACCCTTTTTTTGATTAGGAGTTTCTGAAATGACAGAAATAACTGAAATACATAACCAAATACGCTATTCGGTCCATCCGACCGCCTTCGTCGCGGCACTCATCTGTGCGCCTCTTGCGGTCACCGCGCTGACGTTTTGGACCGTTCTTGGGTTGTTTGCTTTGCCATTCGGGATCCTCCCCTATTTGGTCATTGGCACACCCCTTCTGTTGTGGGCCGTAGGGCATATCAAACCACGATTTGGGGCTTACGCGCTTCTTGGTTTAGCCGGGAACTTCATCATGGCCGCAGTGATCGGCATTGTGACTTTGGCAAACGGAAATATCGACCAAGCAAACGAAGCAATCGTGTTCTTTGCCGGTTTCGGTATGATCTTTGCCCCGCTCTATGGAGGTACCTTTGGATCACTTTATGCCAGCTTTCATCCAAACATCCGTATTCTCAGAACCTAACGAAAGGACATAAAATGCCACTTCTCTTTACCGCCTTCTTCTTTGTGACCGCCTGCGCACTGGCGGGCCTGTCATACATGATTTTTCGCATTGGTGAGGCACTGTCAGACTGTCCAGCAACCGGACGCGCGGCAAGGGCCGGGTCTTTGACCATCGTGACCGGTTTTATAGCCATTGGCACCGGTGCGGTGATGATCATCGCCGCAGGCATCTTTATGACCTTGGCAGGTATCAATGTTGAAACTGTCTTGGCAGCAATCGGCGTGTCGCTTCTTGGTCTTGGTTTGGGCTTCACCCACGCCATCGCAACCTTGCGCGATGTCGTCGCGCAGGCAGCAGCCCGTTCAGAGGCCGCCTAGATCAATGCACCCCGGAGGCAACTCCGGGGTGTAATCCTCAATAGCTGTACTCGCTATAAATCCGCTGCAGATCACCGCCCCAATCACCGTGGTAGTGATCCAGCAACTCATCCGCTGGCGTCTTCCCGCTCTCAATCGTCTCATGCAGCGCATTCAGGAAATGCGTCTCATCCGCGATCAGGCCGCCCGCACCGGGCATTGCACGTGCCTTCAACCCGGCCTCTGAAATTGCCACAACCTCGCGCGCAAGATCGTGCATGTTGATCCCATCAACCTGCGCCTGTAACCCATCGACAGACGCTGCCACCCGCAACGCCTCGCGCTGTTCCGCCGTCCAGCCTTTGCACAGGTCCCACGCCGCGTCCAAAGCCGCCTGATCATACATCAGCCCGACCCAAAACGCAGGCAGCGCGCACAAGCGGCGCCAAGGGCCGCCATCGGCCCCGCGCATTTCTATAAACTGTTTCACACGCGCTTCGGGGAACACGGTCGTCAGATGATCCGCCCAATCCGACAACAGTGGCTTTTCACCCGGCAGTGCGGGCAGTTCCCCTTTCAGGAAATCCCGAAAAGACATGCCCAGCGCGTCGACATATTTGCCATCGCGGTAGACAAAATACATCGGCACATCGAGGACCCATTGCACCCACGCCTCAAACCCGAAGCCTTCGTCGAAGACGAAGGGCACCATGCCGGTACGGTCTGCATCGAGATCGCGCCAAATGCGCGACCGCCATGATTTATGGCCATTCACCTGACCTTCAAAGAACGGGGAATTGGCGAACAGGGCGGCGGCCACAGGCTGCAATGCAATTGCCACGCGCATTTTCTGCACCATATCGGCCTCGGACCCGAAATCGAGGTTCACTTGCACCGTGCAAGTTCGGCGCATCATCGCCGTGCCCATCGTGCCCACTTTTTCCATGTAGTTGTTCATCAACTTGTAGCGGCCCTTGGGCATCAGCGGCATCTGCTCATGCGTCCATTCGGGGGCGGCACCAAGGCCGATAAACTTCACGCCAATCTCATCAGAGACCGACTTCACCTCGGCCAGATGCACGTTTACCTCATCGCAGGTCTGGTGAATGGTCTCTAGCGGGGCACCCGACAATTCCAGCGCCCCACCCGGTTCAAGGCTCACGTTGGCGCCATCTTTGGTCAGGCCAATGATTTTGCCCTCTTCCTCAACGCGGTCCCAACCGAAACGGCCCTCAAGCCCTTCCAGCACAGCCTTGATGGAACGTTCACCTTCATAGGGCAGCGGCAATAGACTATCCTGACAAAACCCGAACTTTTCGTGCTCGGTCCCGATGCGCCAGTCGGCCTTAGGCTTGCACCCTTTGGACAGCACCTCGGCTAGCTGATCATGATGTTCGATAGGGCCGCCGCCGGATTGAGGGATAGACATGCGCGCTGCGCTCCGCTGTTGAATAGGTCTTATCGGTGACCTGCCCGAAGGCATGTGTCAATGCAAGAGCGGCTTGACACGGCTCCATACGGTGACGCGCGCATCAGGTGTGTGTGAAAGCACATCCAGCACGGTGTTCGTTTTGATGTCTGGCAAGGCCGCGAAAACATCGAACAGGTCCTCGGCACCTTTGGCATTGATCGGGATGGTCAGAACTTGACCCTCGATACTGGTCAAAACCCAGCTGGGGTCGGGATAGCTGGTCGGATCGATCTCAAGCTTGCTCAGGTCAGCCACATCAATAATACCACCATCAAGCGGGCCAAAATACGCCAGGCGACGCTCACGGATTTGAACCACACCGGGACCGTCGCCATCTTGGGCAAAGCGGGCACGCTGAATGGCCGCGACACCCCAGCCTATGCCGATGGCGCAGAAGATATACCCTAACCAGACGTTGATACCGACGCCCGTCGCGGCCCACCAAATGCCCAGAATGAGCACGACACACGCCATCAAAACCTCGCGCCAGCGCCAGAAAAATGCGCGTACTTCGGGACGCAAGAAATCACCCATAGATCACCTGTGGTTCCTGATAGAAAAGAATGGTGTAGTCGCCCGTGCGCCTAAACCCAATTGCCTCATAGGCTTTGCATGCTTGGGGCGAGGCGGCGAATAGAATTGCGCGTTCGACGCCATCCGCCTGCGCCTCTTGGAGATGCATCGCCACCGCCCGCCTCGCCAATCCGCGCGACCTGTCCGCTGGTGGTGTATAGACAGCACCAATCTGCACCGCCTCTGGCAGCGTCGCGTTAAACCCCGTCATCGCCATCGGAGTGTCGCCTTCGTAAAGCACCCTGTGGGTGTCAGCGGCGATAAAACTGTCCACGTCATCCTTGGCCTTCTGTTTAGGATCCTCCCCCGGCATTGGCAGGGCTTCCTTTAGATAAGCACAGCGCCATGCAATGATAAGGTCACGCGGCGCGTCCGTAAGTGGACGCAAGGTAAACCCAGTGCAGTCGGGCACCAGCATGTCCTTGAGCGGCAACTCATAAAGCGGTTCTTCCACGTCCAGCCCACCATGGGCGGGCAGCCCCAAGACGTTGCGCAATTCTGCAATCTGTTCCGCGTCCCCCAACATGCCTTTGACAGCCTTCCCGGTCAGAATTGTTTTCACATCACCCCAAACCCGATTTGGGCATTGCGGGAAAAGGGCGCCTTCGTCAGACAGGGGCAAAAGATCAACGATCTCACCTGCCTCCCACCTGACCCAAAACTGCATGGCGCGCGAATGCCCGCCGGACATGCCATAGCGGCGCAGGTTTGCCAGCGGAAACATCGAGGTTGCGATATGGGCCTTCAAGAACGCCTCGATAGCGGGCCGGTCTTGCAAGGTAGCGCGGATCATTTGCCATCCTCTTGGTCCAAGGGATGCCACCCAAGGCCGTCACTGTCATCGCGTGGCAGGCTATAGGGGGCAGGTTCAAACCGCGGCGTCATTTCGGTAAAGTCGTGGATCAGTTCCAAATCAAAACCCACGGTCCGGTAAAGGCGCCCACCTTGCACCTCATAGCGATCAAAGGCGTCATGCTGCGGTGCAGGTGCCCCCGCCAGCAGACGTTCGCGCAGCGCTTTGGTTAAAGGGGCGGGCTGGCCGTTCTTCAGACGCAGGCCAGTGCGACAGTCCTTGTTGACCTTGCCACTGACAACCTGATGCAAACCCGTCGCGCGCCCGATAATATCTGAAACCTCCATCGATGCATGCAATTGGTAGTGGGTGTTATCCAGAAACCAACCGCCACTGCGCCAGAAGTGATCTTGGGGAAAAAGGGCGAGTGCGGTGAACCAGGGGGCCTGCGAAACAACGGTATATTGCGCGCCCGCACGCTGATTTGGGTCGGCATTATGGACTGCGTAAATAAAGTGCTTGCCATCAGGTGAAAGCGCGCAGTCCTCGACCCGCAGCGACTTGCGTAGCCATTGCCCTTGGGTGAAGGTATCAGTTGCCCGATCCCAACCAATCAGGTTGTAAAGTTTCATGCCCGCCCGGCGCAAAATCAGTGCCTGCTCATTTTCAGTGGCAAAGAACAAATACAAACGCAGGAGCGGGGCCGTGCTCATCCCCAATCGCCCAATGCCTGCTGCCAAACGGTCAACGCTGCCACAGCCGCCGTATCCGCGCGCAAAATCCGCGGGCCAAGGCTGACCGGATGCGCATAAGGCAACCCGCGCAGCCGGTCCCGCTCGGCTGGCGAAAACCCTCCTTCTGGCCCGACCAAGATCGCCCATGGTCCTGCGATATCCGGCAACCCAACAGGATCACCGATCAAAACTTCGTCACAAAACATCAACTGCCGGTCGTCTGGCCAGTCTGCCAAAACCCGGTCCAACCGTGCCAAATCATTCACAGGAGGCACAAACGTCCCTCCGCATTGCTCTGCCGCCTCAACCGCATGAGCCTGTAATTTATCCTGCCTGATCCGATTGGCGCTCTGGGTGAAATCCGTCTGCACAGGCATCACCCGCCGCACACCCATTTCCACCGCTTTTTCAACGATAAAGGCCGTCCGCTCTTTGCGGATAGGTGCGAAGAGCAGCCATAAATCCGGGGGCATCTGCAAAGCGGCCGTCTGCTCGGAGCAGGTCAAAACACCACCCTTCTTGCTGGCCTTTACGACCTCTGCATCCCACTCACCATCCGCGCCGTTAATCAGCGACACCACGGTGCCTTCACCCAATCGCATCACCCCGAAAAGATAATGCGCCTGCTCCCGCGACAGCGGAACCGATTGCCCTTCCCCCAGCGGGTGATCTACATAAAGCCGAACCTTGGATGCCATGAAGCGGACCATATGACCGAAGATGCCGAAGTGCCAGAGCCTGCGGGTGTCGTTGCAGACGCCGTAAAGGACAATTGGGTTGATCGGTTTGCACCTGCTTTCAGCCGCCCCTACCTGCGTCTCAGCCGGGCGGACCGGCCCATTGGTACGTGGCTGCTTTATGCGCCCTGCCTATGGGGGTTGGCGCTCGCAATGCTGGCCACTGACAGTTATGGGCCAAGCGATGCTTGGATCATCATCGGCTGCGGTATCGGCGCTTTCCTGATGCGCGGCGCAGGCTGCACATGGAATGATATCAGCGACCGAGATATCGACGGATCAGTCGAACGCACCCGCTCGCGGCCTATCCCGGCAGGACACGTCACAGTACGCGGTGCGCTGATCTGGATGGTCGTGCAGGCCCTTCTTGCCTTTTTGATCCTGATCTCCTTCCCCGCCACCGCCATCGCCCTCGGCATCCTCGCGCTGGTACCTGTCGCGATCTACCCCTTCGCCAAACGGTTCACATGGTGGCCACAATTATTCCTTGGACTGGCGTTCAACTGGGGGGCACTGCTGGCATGGGCAGCCCATACCAACAACATCGGTCCAGTGCCTATCGTACTCTATTGCGCAGGGATCGCATGGACGCTGTTCTATGACACGATCTATGCGCACCAAGACGCCGAAGACGATGCGCTGATCGGAGTGAAATCCACCGCAAGGCTTTTTGGCGAAGACAGCCGGAAATGGCTGCGTTTCTTCCTCACCGTCACAATCGTTCTTTTTGGGCTTGCGGTCCTGCTTGCCGCCTCAGAACGCTCACCATTGTCGCTGGTCATCGCCATCGGCGGGCCTTGGGCGCTGGGATGGCATCTGACATGGCAGCTTACCAAGTTCGACCCCGAAGACGGTGATGGATTGCTGAAGATATTCCGTTCAAACCGAGATGCCGGGCTGATCCCTTTGCCATTTTTCGCCTTAGCCTTTTTGGTGTGATTGAACACCGCCGCTGCTGGGCCTATGCAATGGTCCAATCAACTTTTGGAACCTCATGCGCCTCTCAGCTCTTTTCATACGCCTGATCGTTTTCGCCGCCGCCGGTTTTTTGTCGGTCGGAGCCGCGCAAACAACCGTCGCGGTTGTCGAAGAACGGTCTGTGCTGGCGGTGCAGGAAACACTTGTAGATCAAGGCTATGAATGGGCGACCGTGCTGGGTGACGGACTGCAGGTGATCCTGGAAGGGGAAGCCCCGACAGAGGCCGTACGCTTCCGCGCGATCTCGGCCGCCGGTGGGATGGTGGACGCCAGCCGCGTGATCGACAACCTGTCTGTTGCCGATTCGGAAGTCATCCAACCGCCCGAGTTCGCCATCGAAATTCTGCGCAACAACGCCGGCGTCTCACTTATCGGGTTGATCCCGGCCACGACGGACCGCGACGCACTGGCCGCGCGGATCACCGATATTGCCGATGGGCTGCCCGTCACCGATCTGCTTGAAGTGGCCGATTATCCGACGCCAGACACATGGCGCGCGGCACTCGACTATTCATTGCGCGCGCTTGATCTGCTGAATAAATCAAAAATCTCGGTCAACGCGGATCGTGTGATCGTAAATGCTATTTCGGACAGCCCTGCAGAAAAACGACAGCTTGAAATCGCACTGGCACGCAACACACCCGATGGGGTGCGGCTGGCTGTTGAGATCAGCGCGCCACGCCCCGTTATTTCGCCCTTCACCACACGCTTCATTCTGGACGACGAAGGCGCACGCTTTGACGCCTGCACCGCCGATACCGAAGAGGCCATCAGCCAGATCCTTACTGCGGCATCCGAGGCTGGGTTTCAGGAACAGGCCAACTGCATTCTCGCCCTTGGCGCACCATCACGGACGTGGGGTCAGGCGGTGGCACAATCCATCACCGCCGTCGATAATTTGGGGGGCGGCACCATCACGATTGCCGACACTGACGTGACACTGATCGCTCCGGTGGGGACGGGGCAGGCCACTTTTGACAATATCGTCGGGCGGCTGGAAAACTCTCTGCCAGAGGCGTTCGCGCTCACTGCTGAACTGCCCGAACTGCCCACACAAACAACCGAGGAATTGCCGCGATTTACCGCTACGTTAAGCCCCGAAGGGGCGGTACAAATACGCGGCCGCGTCCCCGATGACATCACCAATACAGTGGTCGAAAACTTTGCCCGGGCGCGTTTTGGCCAGCGCGATATCACGATGGGCACACGGACGGCCGATGGACTGCCCGCAGGTTGGTCCGTCCGGGTGCTTGCCGCGATTGAGGCCCTGTCGGAGCTTTCAAACGGAGCGGTGATTGTCGAAGCAGACAAGCTACAAATACGCGGCAACACCGGGAACGAGGATGCCAGCGGCGCAATTTCCCGGCTGCTGATCGAAAAACTGGGCCAGACTGCTGATTTTGAAATCGATGTCACCTATGTCAAAGAGCTTGACCCGATTGCTGGCATCCCGACGCCAGAAGAATGTATTGCACAGATCACCGCCGTTACGGATGCGCGAAAGATCACCTTCGATCCCGGCTCAGCCGATCTGACGGCGGCCACACAGCCCGTGGTGGATGAAATCGCTGATATCCTCAAAGCCTGCGGCGATCTGCGGATCAGGGTGTCGGGCTTTACCGACAGCCAAGGGCGCGAGATCATGAACCAGCAACTGTCGCAAGACCGCGCCGACGCGGTTCTGACAGCGCTTCGGGCGCGCCGCGTACCTGTGTCCACCTTCACATCCATCGGCTTTGGCGAAGAAAACCCCATCGCCGATAACGACACCGAAGAAGGTCGTGAAGCCAACCGCAGGATTGAATTCAGCCTGATCGTGCCTGAATCCACGGCCGATGAAGCCTCGACACTGGACGAGCTGGCCGCGGAACCACCGACCGAAGATGCAGATGACACTGCTCCAGAAAACGAATAGACCAGCCTTATGAACAGAACCGAATTCATCATTGCGACGGCCGTGATCCTTTTTGTGGCCTTCATGCTGGGCTGGTTTGCCAGTTGGCTGGTCAACCGCTTTACCCGCGTGACCAAAGCCGAGGTGGGTGAACTGGACAAGATGGCACAAGCGCTGCATGAGGCAGAAGAAACCCGTGATCAGGCGATCACCTACCTGCAACAGCGTGAGGCTGAAATCACCAACCAACTGAGCCAGACCGAGGCAGAACTAAGAGCGGCTATGGACGGGCTGCGAGAGGCACGGCAGGAAGCAGAAGAACTCCGCGGATATATTGAGCGGCAAAACGTCGGGTAGCAGATAGCCTTTACGCTCAGAACGCGTGCTTAAACCGAAGCGGCAAAGCAGTCCATCACACAGCAAGCAGCGAATGTCAGGAATTGGGACTGCCATCAAACCTGCGCTTTATCAAATCTGCGGTTTTTCGACGAGCGAAGCTATTGACTTAGAGTAAACTCTAACCTGTAAATCTTATGGCGTCTTGACGAGAAGCGGCATGCAATGAAGATCGGTGAACTGGCCAGACGTTCAGGGTTATCAACCCATACCATCCGTTACTACGAGCGGATTGGCCTATTGCCCCGTGCGGATCGCGATGGTGGGGGAAGGCGCAACTATGACGCTTCTATCCTGAATTGGATCGAGTTTCTGGAACGGTTGAAAACCACGGGAATGCCGATCCGAGATATGTTGCGCTACGCAAAGTTGCGTGATCTCGGTGACCAGACAGGTCCTGATCGACGCGCATTGCTCGAAGAACATCGCACAGTTGTTCGTGCAAAGGTCGCCGCTTTGCAGGCCTGTCTCCTCGTCCTTGACACTAAAATCGACGGCTATGTCGACACAGAGATAAGGACGCAAAATGACCAACGAAAACCAAAGATCAGAGCAAATGACACGGCTGGAACGTGGCAAGCTCGCGCTGAACGAGATTGATGGGCAAGCAGGGCAAAATGTAATTGATGCGCTTGCTGACATCGCGCCAGATTTCGCGACCTACCTGTTCGAGTTTCCGTTTGGCGATATTTATGCGCGACCTGGGCTTTCCCTTCGCGACCGGGAAATCGCAACAATAGCCGCCTTGGCTGCAATGGGGACCGCCGCGCCACAACTAAAGATTCATATCGAAGCTGGGTTGAATGTTGGCCTATCGAAGGACGAAATCACTGAAGTCCTAATGCAAATGGCTGTCTATGCTGGTTTCCCAGCAGCACTGAACGGGCTGTTTACCGCGAAGGAGGTTTTTGAAACCCTTTCTACTGAATGAGATGAACATCCGTCTGGCTTCATCGCTTGGGCGATTTAGAAATTGAGGCTAAGCATTCAGCGGACACGCAAGTGAAGTTCGGGCAATTCGTCCCTGCCCCAATGTGGGTCCCCCAGTTGCGATGGCTTTCCACCTTCCAACTTCGCACAAAACGCCAATGATGGAAGGAGATATTGCTGGGTTCGTGGAATTTGGAGCTCTTATTAACATCTACGTCGCCCCGCATCCCCACGTCACAAGCACCTGCGAATGTACAGACCTATCGCGGTGCGGCGGCACGCCTCAACCGGTCATTGATAGCGCGGCCCAACCCGTGATCAGGAATGGGCGAGACAGCAATCGCCGCGGCCCCCATTGCATCCAACTCATGCAGACAGGCAAACAGACAGGCCGCAGCTTCGGTCAAATCCCCCGCGACGGAGAGATTCAGATCAGCCTCTACCGGACCGAACCCAAGCAGCACTTCGCCCGGTTCAGCGTAAGGTGCGTTTAAACGCACCTTACCTTGCGGCGCGTAATGCGACGCCAACTGGCCCGGTGCTATCGGGGTGTCCGGGTTTTCCTCGGCAACCAACGTTTGACCCAAACATGCCTCTAAGGCCTCAACCGGAATACCCCCTGCGCGCAGCAAAGCGGGTGCACCCACGCAGCTCACAATCGTTGACTCAACACCAACCGCACAGGCACCACCATCAACCACCGCATCAATCCGATCGCCCAGCCCGGCCACCACATGGGCCGCTCTGGTAGGGCTGACCTTCCCCGAAGGATTGGCCGAAGGTGCCGCAACCGGCCCGCCAAAGGCGCTCAGCACACCAGATGCCACCGGGTGATCAGGCACGCGGACAGCCAGCGTATCCAACCCCGCTGTCACTAATTTCGATATCCCCGCATCCGCCCGAACAGGCAACACAAGCGTCAATGCACCCGGCCAAAACGCCTGTGCCAATCGGCGCGCCGCGTCATTGAACACGCAATAAGCTTCTGCCGCCGCCGTATCCGGCACATGCACAATCAACGGATTGAAACTGGGCCGTTCCTTGGCTGCGTAAATCCCCGCAACGGCCCGGTCATTCCGCGCATCCGACCCCAGCCCATAGACCGTTTCGGTCGGAAACGATACCAGCCCGCCAAGCCCCAGTATTCTTGCCGCTTTTTCCAAACCGGCAACATCAGGTTGTAGCACAAGCAATTGTTCAGATTTCATGACGTGGCGTTTTGGTTGATGGGGGGCCATGCTGCGGTAGATTGGCCATATTGGGCGATGCATAGCCCCCGGACCGCCATTTGCCAAGCGGCTGTAGATTTTGGAGACAGAACAATGCCTTATCGCGCTCCCATCAGCGATTTTCAGTTCTTAATGGATCATATCGTAGGCTTTGATCAGGTCGCAGCAACCGATCATTTCGCGGATGCCACACCCGATATGACCCAAGCGATCCTCTCTGAGGCCGCCAAAATGAGCGAAGACATCATCGCACCACTGAACCGTGCTGGTGACCTGCACCCCGCCCATCTGGACAATGGTATCGTGCGCACATCGCCTGGTTTTGCCGAAGGCTACACCGCGATCGCAGAGGGCGGCTGGATCGGCATGTCCGCGTCTCAAGATGTTGGCGGCCTTGGCCTGCCCATGACCCTTACCACTGCGGTCAACGACATGATGGCCAGTGCCTGTTTGTCCCTGCAACTCAGCCCGCTGATGACCCAAGGCCAAATCGAGGCGCTGGAACACCACGCCTCGGACGCGATCAAAGCGCTCTATATCCCCAAGCTGATCTCTGGGGAATGGAACGGCACCATGAACCTGACCGAACCACAGGCCGGGTCCGATGTGGGCGCCCTGCGCACCAAGGCCGAACCGAACGGCGATGGCACCTATGCGATCACTGGCCAGAAAATCTACATCAGCTGGGCCGACAATGATTTCACACAAAACGTCTGCCACCTTGTCCTCGCCCGCTTGCCGGGTGGCGTGCCAGGAACCAAAGGCATCAGCCTTTTCATGGTCCCCAAACTGATCCCGGATGCAGACGGCAACCCCGGCATTAAGAACGACCTACGTGTCGTCAGTCTTGAGCATAAGATGGGCCTGCACGGTTCTCCCACCGCTGTAATGGAATATTCCGGTGCAAAGGGCTGGCTTGTAGGCCCCGAAAATGGCGGCATGGCGGCGATGTTCACTATGATGAACAACGCCCGCCTTGGCGTCGCCGTGCAAGGCGTCGGCGCCGCCGAAGGCGCACTGCAACATGCGCTGGCCTACGCACAAGACCGCAAACAGGGCAAGGCCTCTGGCAGCGGCAGCATCATAGAACACCCTGACGTGCGCCGCATGCTAACGACGATGAAGGCAGACATCTTTGCAGCCCGCGCAATCACGCTGATGAACGCGGTTGCGATTGATATGGCGCTGGCCACGGGTGACGAAGGCTGGAAAGCCCGCGCAGCCTTCCTGACACCCATCAGCAAAGCATTCGGCACGGACGTGGGCTGCGAAGTATCGGCCACCGGCATCCAAGTACACGGCGGCATGGGTTTTATCGAAGAAACAGGTGCAGCCCAATACGCCCGCGACGTCCGCGTCACCACGATCTATGAAGGGACCAACGGCATTCAGGCGATGGACCTTGTAGCGCGTAAATTGATGGACGGGGGCGAGGCAGCCTTCCGTATCCTTGAAGAGATTGAACAAGGGGCCGAAGCTGCCAAAGTGACACAGCCCGAACTGGCCGAAGCCGTTTGGCAATCAGCCGAGACCCTGCGCGAAACCACTGAATGGCTTGTCGCCCAAGACGACCTTAACGATCGTTTCGCCGGTGCAGTGCCTTATCTGCGGGCCTTTGCCCGCGTTCTGGGCGGTCACGCGCATCTGGCCAGTGCAGTAAAAGGCGATGCCGCCCGCGCGCGCCTTGCAACCTTCTATATCAAGCGTATGTTGCCCGAACATCTGGGCCTTCTGGCCCAAGCACGTGAAGGGGCAAAGGATCTTATGGCCATTTCCGCAGACGAACTCGCGGCCTAATGCCCGACGACCAAAGCGGCATCCGCTACCCATACCCGGACGCACCCGCAGAGGGTGAGGCAATCACGGTTGCCCCGGGTGTCCTCTGGATGCGCCTACCGCTTCCGATGGCGCTTGATCACGTCAACGTCTACGCGTTGGACGACGGCGATAGCTGGACAATAGTTGACACCGGTTTTGCGTCCAGACGCGGGCAGGCGATTTGGGAAAGACTGCTGGCGGGGCCCTTGCAAGGGAAACCCGTCTCGCGCGTCATCGTCACCCATCACCACCCGGATCATGTTGGGCTGGCCGCATGGTTCATGGATCATGGGGCGACGCTGTGTATGCCTCGTACCGGCTGGCTGATGACACGAATGCTGACATTGGACGTGCAAGAGGTACCCAACGCAGAGGCACTGACATTCTACAAGCGCGCAGGTATGGACCCAGACATATTTGAACAGCGGCGCACCGAACGTCCCTTCAATTTCGCCGATTGCGTCGCACCCCTGCCACAAGGCTACACCCGGCTGATCGACGGGCACAGTATCACCATGGGCGGGCGCACGTGGGATATCCGCATGGGCGACGGGCACGCACCCGAACACGCCACCTTCTGGAGCCAAGACGACAACCTTGTCATCGGCGGCGACCAATTGCTGCCTTCCATCAGCCCCAACCTTGGCGTCTATCCCACTGAACCCGACGCAGACCCCGTTACCGACTGGCTCCGCTCTTGCGAGGCGTTCCAGGCCTACGCGCAGCCCGACCAACTGATCCTCGGCGGGCACAAGCTGCCTTTCACTGGGCTACCCACGCGGCTGATGCAACTGATCGACAACCACCATGGTGCCCTCAAACGGCTCTTGGCGCACCTCGGCACACCACAAAGCGCTGGCGAATGCTTTCTTCCGTTGTTCAAACGCACTATCGGCCAAGGCGAATACGGGCTGGCACTGGTAGAATCCGTGGCTCACCTTAACCATCTGCACCAAGCGGGACTTGCAACACGCATATTGCGCGAAGATGGTGCATGGGTGTTTCAAGCAACTTAAGCTGCGGCCTGTGCCGTAAGTGGCGTCATCGTCAAACCATCAGCAGTCAGAATACAAATCGTATCCGTGGGCACTTCGGTCCAACGCAGCGCGACACCACACAACGGTTCTGACGCCAAAGACCGGCCACCGTTGTCTAATATACCCGACGCATAAAGCGACGGGGCCTGCCCTGAGGATGCATGCCGAAAGGCATAAAGCGACTGCCCATCCGAGAATACACAAGTCAACTTGGTCGGCCCGTCTTCACCCATCGGTCCGATCTGATCGAGCGTCGCCCGCATCGCCTCTGCCGGATCATCCTCCAGTCCATTCGCCAGCAAGATCAGGAAAATCATCTCACTATCAGTTGTGCCTTGCATGGCATCAAACAAATAATCCGGTAAAGCCGCCAACATGCGACGGCGGATCGCCTTGAAATGCGGGATCTGGCCATTGTGACAGAACGACCATTTGCCGAACGTGAACGGATGACAATTCGCGCGGCTGGTTTCACCCACGGTCGAGGCCCGGATATGGGCAATGAAATGATGCGAACGTACCATACGGCACAGATTAATCAGGTTATCATCAGCCCATGCGGGCAACACATCACGATAAAGGCCCGGCGTTTCATACGCCCCGTACCAGCTGATCCCAAAGCCATCACCATTGACGGCCAACTTGGCCTCAGTCGCATGCTGGCTTTGCTCCAGCAACGAATGGGCCGGGCGGACGATAATATTCTCAAGTGGGATGTCGGGGCCGGTATAGGCCGCAATACGGCACATCTAATGGCGGCTCTCGATCCGGGCGTGAAGACGCTTCAAAATACGGCTCGCCGTGGTCTCGCAAAGCGCGGGAACAAAAGCATGAAGCAAAGCGGCAAGGGCCGCAGCACCCAACCAAAAGGCGAAAGAAAAAGCAAACAGCATATGCTGAAAGTAGGTCTCGTTCACAGTTGCCGGATGGTTGAGAAAGAGAGCAGCAAGCAGGTTCTTGCGTGAGATAGAGTGTGATGCTTCAGACATTTTTAGCATTCCCTTGTTGATTTCTCACAGACTAACCCAACAACTGAGCTGATCTATCCCAAACATGGTTGCCTACCTAAGGCATATTGGGATACCATCCCAAGTATGCCACATGAAATAGACAAAATAGACCGCGCAATCCTTCGCATCCTGCAAACTGACATCACTCTTTCGGTCGATGACATCAGCGCTGCGGTCAACCTGTCACGCAATGCCTGTTGGCGGCGGATCAAGGCGATGGAACAACTGGGCGTTATCAAAGGCCGGGTGGCCTTGGTTGATCCGGCCAGCGTCGGCCTGCCACTGACCGCCATGGTCCTGATCAAAACCAACGCCCATGACGCAAATTGGCTCAAGCAGTTCCAAACAACATTGCAAAGCTTCCCCGAGATCGTCGGCGCCTACCGGATGACTGGCGATCTGGACTACGTCTTGCGGGTGCGGGTGGCCGATGTCCCTGCCTATGACGCGTTCTACAAAAGACTGACATCACGCATTTCTCTCTCGGACATCTCGGCAAGTTTCGTTATGGAGGAGATGAAGGAAACAACAGCGGTGCCGCTATGACCAAGACAACCATGCAGATCGATACCTCAGCCGAGCTGATGGAGAACGACATCCTGCCCCAGTGCCGCGAAATCCACACGGACCCAGAGGCACAACCGGCCACAGGGCAAACAATGCCCAAAGCACTGTCAGAGCCCGTCGCCAAGAAAAGCGCCGCGCAATGGGCTTATGAGCGGATCATCATGTACATCCAGAATTTCGAGAAACAGCTTGATAACGACCACGAGGTCGGACTGGGGCTCGCTGGTGGCATGACCGGCGTAATCAAGATCGAAGGTCTGGGGTACTACGACCCCGATATCGTGACCTACTACGGTATGAACGAAAGCGGGGCGCGCACGCAATTGATACAGCACGTCAGCCAATTGAACGTGACCTTGGTTGCCAGCCCCAAGCACATCGACCAACCCGAACCCAACCGGATCGGGTTTCGGCTGGCCTCGGCCTTGGACGGCGATAACGCTTGAGGCGGGATAGTTGATCGTAGAACATCTTTGTGGCAAGCAATGCTATTCAAACTGCAAGCAAACCTCCCTGAAACCGGTCGTTTGCCGAAGAAGTGACCACTGGCGGTAATGCGCACCGGGCACTTCTTTCTCTAGTCACTTCAAGATTACTTGATAGCGAGGACGTCGAAATTGTGGACGTTTGCCACTACACCGTCGTCCCATCCGCCTGAAACCAACTCTGAAGCCTTATCGTTAAGCAGTCCGGCGACTTGTCCGGCAAAGTGCGCTTCGCGGCCTGAGTTGTCGGCTAAGATGTCAAAGATAGCGAGTGTATCATCAGCTTGAAGTGCAAACCAAAGTACGGTGCCCGGTTCGGTTTCATTCACAGTTCAGGCCGCTCCGGCCAGAAATTCGGCGAATGTTTCGGTCTGGGTTGAAATGTGGCGGAGAATACGGCCATGGAATTGAACCAGATCAGGTATTTCTCGCTGTCTGCGAACATTGCAACTTTACACATGCAACCAATGCTACAGAAAGTTCATGATGAGACGTGACAGGCCAAGTCAGAGGCGGTTCGTCATATGCGTTTGGAGCGGGTTCCAATCTCGGTCGGTGTCGGCGAAACGATTGGACGCAACAGAATTTCGGCAGCTATGGAGCGTATTCGTACGCGATTGCCGCAAGCCGAAATTGAATTGATGTGGCATCATCTTCCGAGCTTCTTGCCGGATTGCGAGATGGTAAATTTGACATTGTAGTCACGGCAGAGAAGGTCAGTGAAGACCTCTATCGCACAGATCAACGCTATGAAGAGGACTACAAGGTAGTGGTGTCAAAGTCGCATCCGTTGTCTGAACTAAATGCCATTTCTCTTTCGACTCTTGCTGAAATTGACATGCTTGACCGACCAAATTGCGAAATGCGTGATGCTTTGCATGGAACATGTGCTGCAAGTGTCAGGTGCGGTGATCTTGCCAAGCACGGCAATTCCCGCAGATATGGGCCGCGTGTCGATACCCATCGACGGCCTTGAAATTTCGCGAACTGTTTCTGCCCTTCTTTATCGGCACCAAACGACGAGACCAGAGACAAATGATCTGATCCGTGAGATTATGCGGACGCAGTGAAGTCGATAACCGATATGTGCACATCGCGCAGCATCTGGAACTTTGGGCTCACCCGTCGTCCACTGCGCGCGGTCGGAAAGGCCAATTTGCGCTCTGCTGCCGCGAGTTGCATCAACGATCTGGCAGCAAAGTCGGCTTTGCCTGATAACTGACAAAATGATAGCGACGTACGAAGCAAGATTCGGAGCGCTTTATACGTGAAAGATATCATCCTACTCGACGGTGGCATGGGTCAGGAACTGGTGCATCGTGCGGGCGATCGTCCGACGCCACTTTGGTCCACCCAAGTGATGATCGACCATCCCGGATTGGTGGCCGAGGTACATGCGGATTATCGCAATGCCGGGGCCACGGTCCATACCACCAATACCTACGCCATCTTGCGTGACCGTCTGGATGGGACTGGGTTGGAGGACAAGTTCGAAGCGCTCTATGATGCTGCCTTGACCGAGGCGAAAGATGCCGGTGTTTTGGCCGGCGCGATGGGGCCACTTGGGGCGTCATACCGTCCCGACCTGCTGCCTGCCCATGATATTGCCGTTGCGACTTATACCGAAGTTGCTGAACGTCTTGCCCCAGAGGTTGATCTGATCATCTGCGAAACCGTCGCCTCTGTCGCCCATGCACGCGCGGTCTTAGAGGCTGCGGCGCCCACAGGAAAACCAGTTTGGGTAGCGCTGACCGTAAACGACAGTGATGGCACAAAACTGCGGTCGGGCGAGCCTTTGTCAGATGTGTTAGCCGTCACACAAGACGCGAGCGCATTGCTTGCAAATTGTTCATCCCCCGAAGCGATTGACACTGCTATCAGTGTGCTTGCCACCGGCGACAAAGCTTTCGGCGGCTACGCAAATGGCTTTACCCAGATCAGCGAAGGTTTCTTGGGTGATAAACCAACCGTCGATGCGCTGAGCGCCCGCCAAGACCTTGGCCCGGACGCATATGCGGCCTTCGCCATGGGTTGGATCGCCCGTGGTGCCACGATTGTCGGCGGCTGCTGCGAAGTGGGTCCTGCGCATATCACCAAACTCGCCCAAGAGATCAGGACCGCCGGGCATCGTATCGTGGCCCCATGAGCGCGCCGTGTCTCTTTGATATTTATGTCGTCGATGGTTTTATCCTGACGGAATTTGCAGGCGTGGTCGAAGTGTTGCGGTTGGCGAACCGGATCAATGGCAGTCCGATTTTCGAATGGCAGATCAGATCAGCATCAGGCGGCATGGTCAGGGCAAGTAGCGGTGTCATCGTGGACAGCACGCCCATACCCACGCGACCAGAGGCCGACTATCTTTTTGTCATCGGCAATAGTGATCCGGATTGTCCCGCACTCTCGCTCGGTCCGGCGCTGGCCACCTATACCAGCAGGCAGGCCCGCGTTGTGCTACTGTCAGAAGCTGCCAGCCGCTATATCACCGAAAACGCAGGCAAACCCAGCAACCACACAACCCATTGGGAAAACCGCACCGTGCTTTTGGAACAACTTGGCCTGTTTGACACCAAAGCCACCCTCGCCGTTGAAAGCGGGGCGATCATCACCTGTGCGGGGATGAGCGCCACCTTTGACATCACGCTGTCGATTGCCAGCCAGCATGCATCACCCACCACGATGGCAACGGTCGCCGATATCCTGCTTCATGAACGCGTCCGGCATTTCAACACGCTGCAGCCCTTTTCGGGCAAAGAGGTAACAACCACGGGCGATAGTGCTCTTGATGCCTGCCTTGCGCTGATGAAGGACAATATGGAGTTCCCCCTGCCCATCAGCGAGATTGCAGAGCAGACCACCCTGTCAAAACGCTCGTTGGAGCGAAAGTTCAACCGGCTCCTGAACGCAACGCCCAATAGCTATTATCGCGGGCTGCGGCTGCACAAAGCCAACAACCTGCTGCTCAATACCGATATGCGGATCAATGAAATCGGGCTTGCCTGCGGCTTTCCCAGCGGGTTCACCACGATCTATCGCGAAGCCTTTGGCATGACCCCGAATGCTGCGCGCAAGAAAGGTCGCCTAAAATAGTATATTTGCGACAATAGCGACGCTTTTCATGCATTCTGTTCACCACCATGGTGGCAAAAAATCTCAGATCACCAATTTACAGGAAGCCACAGAATGCCCTCTCTCCCATCTCATGCGCGTGTCGTTATTATTGGTGGCGGTGTGATCGGCTGTTCGGTCGCCTACCATCTGACGAAGATGGGCTGGAAAGACGTAGTACTGCTGGAACGTAAACAGCTGACATCAGGCACCACATGGCATGCGGCCGGTCTGATCGCGCAATTGCGGGCAAGCGCAAATATGACCAAGCTCGCGAAATATAGCCAAGAGCTTTACGGCAGTCTGGAAGCAGAAACAGGTGTTGCGACCGGCTTCAAACGCTGCGGCTCTATCACGGTTGCTCTGACCGATGAGCGTAAGGAAGAGATTTTTCGTCAAGCTGGCATGGCGCGTGCCTTTGGCGTCGATGTCGAAGAGATTTCGCCAGAAGAGGTGAAAATGCGCTACGAGCATCTGAATATTGATGGCGTGACAGCAGGCGTTTACCTACCCAAGGATGGTCAGGGTGATCCTGCCAACATTGCACTGGCACTCGCCAAAGGCGCACGCCAGAACGGCGCATTGATCGCCGAGCGTACGAAGGTCACGAGGATCAACAAGACGGGCCGTCGCGTGCAGTCGGTAGAATGGGACCAAGACGGCGAGACGGGCACCATCACTTGCGACATGATCGTGAACTCTGCTGGCATGTGGGGCCATGAGGTTGGCCGCATGGCGGGCGTGAACGTGCCGCTGCATGCGTGTGAGCATTTCTACATCGTGACCGAAGCCATTCACGGCCTGACACAGTTGCCTGTGCTGCGGGTGCCTGACGAATGCGCCTACTACAAAGAAGACGCAGGGAAGATGCTGCTGGGCGCGTTTGAACCGAATGCGAAGCCGTGGGCGATGGATGGTATCCCTACCGACTTTGAGTTTGATCAACTGCCCGAAGACTTCGACCATTTTGAGCCAATCCTAGAGGCCGCGGTCGAGCGTCTGCCAATGCTGGCGGAGGCGGGTATCCATACGTTCTTTAATGGTCCCGAAAGCTTCACACCTGACGACGCCTACCACCTTGGTCTGGCGCCAGAGATGGATAACGTCTGGGTCGCCGCTGGCTTTAACTCCATCGGGATCCAATCCGCCGGTGGCGCAGGCATGGCCTTGTCACAGTGGATGGACGGCGGCGAAAAGCCCTTCGATCTGGGCGATGTAGACATCAGCCGGATGCAGCCGTTTCAAGGCAACAAGACCTATCTTTTCGAACGATCCAGGGAAACGCTGGGCCTGCTTTATGCCGACCACTTCCCATTCCGCCAGAAAGAAACCGCGCGCGGTATCCGCCGCACGCCATTTCACGAACACCTGCTGGAACGCGGTGCTGTCATGGGCGAATTGGCCGGGTGGGAACGCGCCAATTGGTTTGCCCGCGAAGCGCAAAAAGCAGAATATGAATACAGTTGGTCACGTCAGAACTTCTTTGACAATGTCCGCGAAGAACACATGGCCGTGCGCCAGAACGTCGGCATGTATGACATGTCATCTTTCGGAAAAATCCGGGTCGAGGGCCGGGACGCGATGGCCTTTATGAACTACGTGGGCGGCGGTGATTATGACGTGCCTGTAGGCAAGATCGTTTATACACAGTTCCTCAATAACCAAGGCGGGATCGAGGCGGATGTGACGGTCACCCGCATTGAGGAAGAGTGTTATCTGGTTGTGACCCCTGCCGCGACCCGTCTTGCGGACCAGACGTGGATGCGCCGCCATAAAGGTGATTTCAACGTGGTGATCACAGACGTGACCGCAGGCGAAGGCATTTTGGCGGTCATGGGCCCGCGGTCACGGGAATTGTTGCAGGCCGTCTCGCCGAATGATTTCTCAAACGATATGAACCCATTTGGCACCGCACAAGAGATCGAAATCGGCATGGGGTTGGCACGTGTCCACCGCGTGACCTATGTGGGCGAGCTGGGATGGGAGGTCTACGTGCCATCTGACATGTGCGGCCATGTATTCGAAACCTTGGCCACGGCTGGGTTTGATTTCGGCATGCGCCTGTGTGGAATGCATATGATGGATAGCTGCCGGATGGAAAAAGGCTTCCGCCATTTTGGCCATGACATCACATCTGAGGATCATGTGCTGGAGGCCGGTTTGGGTTTTGCTGTGAAGCGTGACAAACCCAGCTTTATCGGTCGTGATGCCGTGCTGCGCAAGCGCGACGAAGGTCTTGAAAAACGTCTGGTCCAGTTCAAACTGACCGACCCAGAGCCACTTTTGTACCATAACGAACCCATCGTGCGGGATGGAAAGGTGGTCGGTTATCTGACATCCGGCGGCTACGGCCACCACCTGGGGGCTGCGATTGGCATGGGCTATGTGCCCTGCAAAGGCGAAAGCATTGCCGAGATGCTGGACAGCACCTATGAGATCGACGTGATGGGCACGCGGGTGAAGGCCGAGGCGCAGACAAAGCCGTTTTACGATCCGAAAAGCGAGCGTGTGAAGGTTTAAAGCGGCGCTTGCGGTGTTTTGAAGGCTATGGATCGTGCGATGCTGCAAAGAGATGTTGGTGCGGGATGTCTGGTTTGAGCCCAACCCAGTCATCGTCTTTTCTCGCTGCGTGTGCACGCAGCACGAAAATCGCTGCAAACGCTCGGTCCAGTTTGCAGCGCGGCGGTAGAGATCGCTGCCATTCGATCGTCGCGCCGCAAGGGTTGTTATAAGAACGTGCACATCGCCTATAGGGCGCCATTTCGCAGTGCTCCGCACGAACACCCATTTCCCTTGGCCATACCTAGCGGAACTGTTTTGATCAGTTGGCTCCGGCGGTTGAAGCTCTGTTTGTTGTTTGGCCGCCATTGGAACACCGTGCTGCGATCGCAGCGCACTGCCATTCTGTCTGACACTAGCGCTTATGGGACCAAACAGGGTCTGTTCGTTGCTCATTGTAGCCACCGAAGCATGAACGACGTCCACGACGTCAGGCGGCCTAAAAAGTTGGTGTTGGCCTTGACGCCGATGGTGCAGCGTGCGTGATTTGCGCAGCCCAACTTACTTTCAAAGGTAGATACCTGATGGCTGACACTGACACATCTGGCACGGTCGTTTGCCTTGCCCCCACATTTGAATCTTATGGGATGGTCATGGATTTCATGGCCGAATCCGACGTATTCGGAAATTTCGAATTGAACGCCATCGCCGGGGTGATCCGCACGCAGTTGCGCGATGGGCATAACTTAGCTGGCATTCAGGACAATAATGTGGTGGGCTATGCAGGCTGGCTGCACACAACTGTTGAGACAGGGTCCGAGTGGATGGAGGGGCGCGCTATCCTGAAACCACTTTATGATGACAGTATTGATGCGGCCGCGCTGACGATATTCGCGACCTCTGATCCAAAGATGACACCCCGGCTGATCCGCGGTGCGCGCGAGTTAAACAAAGGCAAACGGGTCTTTTTCAAGCGCGGATATGATGGTGTTGTTCGGCCCGGCCGCAAAAACACAGTGCTGAATGTTGGCGGTACCTTTTAAGGCTGCAAATTTCAGACAATCTTCTTTTATTTGCCCATGATTTGACATGATTGTCCGCCAAAGACCTCTTAAATCTTTGAGAAGAAGGTCGTTTACGATGAAAAACACTTGGATGATGACATCTGCGTCAGCCGCTGCATTGATCGCAGGTGGCGCGCAGCAAGGTTTGGCACAGGATGGTGCCTTTCCTGATGGATACACTCTGAACGTGCAGGGCGCATATGGCGTTTTGAACAACGCTTATGATGATAAGCTGACGGGCACCAACCCGCCGTCGGACATTGAGGACAAGGTCGGCGACGAAACCGCTGACAGAGCTATCATCGGTAGTGTATCGCTTGCGCGCCAGACGGCGCCGGGACGTGATATGACGTTCGGGCTGACCATTGGCACCAACCCTGACAACGACATTGCAACGACCGACGATTTTGGTCTTGGCGTAGATACGTTCACACGCAGCAACGACTTTTCGTTTGCCGCGCTTGACTTTGAAATGGGGCGTACGGTGTCAGCCGAAGGCATAGACCTGCGGTTGTTCTATGGTGCGCGCGCAGTTGCAAGCGACAGTTCTCTCGACAAGGTCGGTAGCAGCGAATCTGGCGGCGAAGTCGACGAATTTGATCAGGAATCCGCCAGCAACTACTTGGGGATTGGGCCACGTGTTGGCGCAGGTGTTTCAACCGGGTTGTCTGAACAGTTTGGTATTTCCGGCGAAATCGGCTTGGCCGTTTTGCGCGGCACGCGTGATGATGAAGGGCAATTCGAAACCTTTTTCTTTGGCGGCGGCGGTGACATTGAAGACGAGTCGTCTGCGCTTCAGACCGTGACCAGCCTGGATGCACAAATTGGTGTCGACTACTTTATGTCGCCCTCTTCAAAGATTTCCGTGGGTTACCAGCTTCAGCAGTTTTGGAACATTGATGGTGCGTCTGACGAAGACACGCCAAACTCGGAACCGCGTCTGATCCATGGCGCATTTGTTGGGTTCACCACGACGTTCTGAACCTCGCCTACTGTTTGCTTGGAATAATAGAAATGCGCCCCTATGTTGGGGCGCATTTTTCATGACAGGAGCACTGCGTTGACCGAGCTTATCCGCACCACAGGTACGCCGTTGATCGAGGCATGGCTGAGTAGCCCCTGTCATGTCCTATATCATTTGGCCAAAGCCAAGCCCGGCCAAAACCTTGATATCGAATTGGGTGGTGCGGTGTTCCACCTCGTTCAAGACGCGGATACCGCCCACACGATCCTGCGCGATCGTAATGAGAGTTTTCATAAATACTTTGGCAGCTACGCCCGGCTGTTTGGGGAAAGCCGCCTTACGGTAAACGGTGGACATTGGCGCAAGCTGCGCGACTATTCGCAGTCCTATATCGTCGATGCGAACGCGGATGATCTGGTGCGCACCGCGCGCGGTTATTTTCAGGCGGCTTGCACTGATCTTTTGGCCAATAGTGGCGGCGTTGAATACCCAGTCGCCGATGTAATCGATTTTGCTGCGGCTGAAACCGTCAGCGATATGGTTCTTGGTTTTCCATTGAAAGAGTGGGGAAGCGCAACGCTGGATGACGTGCGCAAAATTCTGCGCCTGGCGTCATGGGAGAACTTTCCAAGGCCCTCTGCATCGGGTGTTGAACAGTCATTTCTGGCGCTGGATGCAGAAGATGCGAAGGCTGATCTTCAAGCGCGCTTTTCGGCGATACTGGCAAACAAAGCAGGTAGTGAAGGCGGCACTTTGATCGCTGATCTGGCGCAGGCAGGCCCTGATGAAGTGGACAGCTTTGGAGAGTTGGCAACGCTGCTTTTCGCCGGGTTCGACACAACTGCCAGCGCGATCACATGGTCGATGTGGCTGTTGGCCCAAGACCCTGCGCTGCAAGCCCGGTTGCGTGCTTCGGTGAAGGGGATGGCGACCCGACAGACGTTGACCGCAAAAGAGGTTCTGGCGCTGGATGATCTGAATGCCTTCGTCATCGAGGCATTGCGGATATTCCCCCCGGTCCCGGTACTCAGCCGCTTGGTGGTTGAGGATATGCAGATTGACGGTTGGTCTTTGAAAAAGGGTCATCGTGTTTTGCTGTCGATTATTGGTGTGCAGCAGGACAGTCGCGTCTTTCCTGATCCGCTGGATGTGCGGCCGCAGCGGCACCCCAATGGCGCTTTGACCAAAGACCGGGCCAACCATTTCATGCCCTTCGGTGACGGCAGGCGGGTCTGCCCCGGTGCGCGTTTTGCCAATCTGGAAATTCTGGTCGCTTTGGCCGTCATTCTGGATACGATGCAGCTGGACCCGCCAGCGGCGCCAAAAATTGAACTGCGTTGGGATGCCAGCATGCGGCAAGCCAATGGAACAAAGCTGGCGATGACAGCGCTGCACTAACGACCAAAAGGGAACGATCGTGCGCATTCTTTTTACGTCCTTGTCCTGTCTTGTTGATCCCAGCAGCGGTGCTGCAATCTCGGTCAAGACTATTCTGGGCCAGCTGGCTGCGCGCGGTCATGAGGTGATGTCGTTGTCCGGGGCGTGTTTTGACAAAGCTCAAATGCCCTCACCCGTCGATATGCTAAAGTGGTGCAAGTTCACCAAGGACCCGCAAACCCCGTTTTGGCGCTATGATGATGCGGGGGTCAAGCATCTGGCCCTGCCCCTCAATGTGCATAGTGTCTCCAAAGCAGATGCGCAGATGGTCGACCAGCTGACTGAGGCCGCTACGGCGCTGATCGCCGATTTCCAACCTGATGTGATCATATCCTATGGCGGAACACCTTATGAGTTGGGCATCCGTAGGCTGGCGCGCGCGCAGGGGATCGGGTCCGTGATGTATCTGGCCAATCCCAGCTACAAAGACAAAGTTACATTTGCGAATGTCGATCTTGTTTTCACGGATACAGTGGCCACCCAAGCGCTGTACCAAGACCGGTTGAACCTTGATAGCGTCATGATTGGCAAATTCATCGCTCAGCCGGTTGCCAAGCGCCCCGGTAAATCTGCGCGTCACGTGACCTTTGTGAACCCAAGCTATCCAAAAGGCGTCACACTGTTCTACCGGATCGCCGAGATGATGAATGCCACACTGCCGTCGATTAAGTTTCTAGTCGTTGAAAGCCGGGGCAATCTGGACGACGTCGAAGAGAGTGCCGGTATCCCGTTTTCACAGATGCGCAATATCCGCAGGATTGGCCTGCAAGCGGATATGACAGATGTGTTTTCGCGGACCCATGTTCTGTTGATCCCCTCCCTTTGGCACGAAAGCGGATCAAGGACTGCGGTTGAGGCTTTGTCGCTTGGTATCCCGATTGTCGGCTCAAACCACGGGGGCTCCCCGGAGCTATTGGGCGATGGTGCGACACTTTTTGATGTGCCTGAACCTTTGCGCGAAAACCCCCGGCTGATCCCCCCGCCCAGCGTGGCTGTGCCTTGGGTCAGCGCGCTTGCCCAGCTTTGGACTGATGATGACCACTGGGCAGAACGCAGTGCTGCTGCCAACGCCCAGTGGCAACGCCACGACCCCTCTGAAAGGATCGTGATGGTCGAAGCGCAATTGCAAGAGCTGGCCAATGCCAGAGATTGAAGGCTACATCGAACCCCTGATGGTCGAGATTGGCGGGGTCTACAGCTATTTGCATGTAGAGGTGACCGCACCGCCAGACCCCCAAAAATGCATGTTCCTGATCCATGACCTTGCCGGGCGGTCCGATGACTTTGCACCACTTGCACCGCATCTTGCCCGCCTCGGCTATAAGGTCGTGATGATCGACCTGCCGGGACGCGGGAAAAGCGCTGCGGTCGAGGAGGCAAGCTATACTCTGCGCATGTATGTGGAGGTGCTTTTTGCACTGTTGAAAGAACATGGACTGAAACAGAATGCCGCGCTTGGTCAGGGTTGGGGGGCGATGATTGCGCTCTTGTTTGAAAGCTTCTTGGCCCGGCCTTTGCAACACATGTACCTTGTCGACCTGCCGGCACATTGGTCATACGCGACAGACCCCGCGGCACAAACATGGGCTGCCCTTGCGCCGATATGTACGGAAACGCCCGAGGATTTTCTGGCCCAAGCGGAAAACGCAGTTCCGCAGGATTTGGCTGGGCGGGATGCGTTGCTGACTTTGGCGGCAGAGCGTGGGCGGATCGTCGAAGGAAACCATCAGCTTGCCCTCGATCCCGCAATCTTTGCTAATTTGAGTAAGAGCGAAACCAAGGTCTACAATTTGGAAAGCGCCTTGAACAAACTGCGATCTCCGACACAGCTATTGCAGGGTGCACAAAGTGCGGTGCCGCTTGTCACTTCAGCATTTGTCGCGCAGCGGCATTTGTCGGGCAAGGTTGGTCATGCGCAAATCATACGTGGTAGCCACACGTCATGGACTGATCCAGCCCTACTATTGCCCGTTCTGGGTGCGGTTTGTGTCGGCGGGCAATCTGCGCCATCGTAGACCGGCCACTGGCAGGAGGTTTCTCGGATTGCCGATCGAAAGCTATAAATTTTCCCTCTGAGGCCGATAGTCGCAAGAACATCCAAGTAATTTTAGCCGACTGCTTGGCCTCCTACGAAGCATGATGTCAACCCGGCTTGCTGAAAGAGACGCCGAGGGAGGAGGCTGCGGCAACCGCGCCGGTCTCAGTTTGAGCAAGATCGACACCCCCCGAACGACCGCATTGACTACAAGCGCCGCGCAGCAACAACAGACCCGCCGTTGGCGCGAGGTAGTGCTGCGTTGGCGAACTTCAAAATCTCAATGTCGGTTTTGTCCCGCAAAGCGGACAATCCCAACCCCACTGGAATCGGGGCACTCAACCACCCGACACACCAAGCCTACTTCAACGCCCGCGCCAAAAACGCCTTCGTCTCTTCCCGTTGCGGTGCGTCGAACAACGCCTCTGGCGGCCCTTCCTCAATAATCTTACCGTCTTTGAGAAAGCACACCTTATCAGCCGCCTGCCGTGCGAAACCCATCTCATGGGTTGCCAGCACCATCGTCATCCCTTGCTGCTTCAGCATCAGCAGCACGTCAAGCACCTCGCCCACCAATTGCGGATCAAGTGCCGAAGTGATTTCGTCGAACAGCATCACCTCGGGCCGCATAGCCAAGGCGCGGATGATCGCGACCCGTTGTTGTTGCCCGCCGGACAGTTGATCGGGGTAGTTATGCATGCGGTCGGCCAGCCCGAAGCGCGTGAACAGCTCTTCCACCTCGCCCACCAGATCAGCCCGTGATCGGCCATGCACCCGGCGCGGGGCCAGCATGGCGTTTTCGAGTGCGGTCATATGGGGGAAAAGGTTGAAGCTTTGGAACACCATGCCGATGCGCGCACGCACCCCTTGCGGGTTCAAACCCGGAACGGCGATGTCCTCGCCGTCGAGAAAAATCTCGCCGTCTTCAACCGCTTCCAGCAGGTTGATGCAGCGTAGCAGCGTCGATTTGCCCGCACCCGATGCACCGATCAGGCAGACCATCTGTCCTTCTTCCACATCCAGATCAATGCCATCGCAAACGGTGCTGTCGCCAAACCGTTTGACCACGCCGCGCAGGCTTAGTTTGCTCATCAGCTGCGGTCCCGCATTTGTTTGGCCATCAGGTAATCGGCATAGCGGGTGGCGGGGATCGTGACGATGAGAAAGATGATGGCAGCCCCAACATAGGGTGTGAAATTGGCGGTCAGGGATTTGAAGACGCCCGCTTGGCGGAAGATTTCAACCGGCCCGATGAAGCTGAGGAGTGAGACATCCTTTTGCAATGCGATCAGCATGTTCATTTGGGACGGCACAACGTTGCGGATCGCCTGAGGCAGGACGACATCCCGCATCACTTGCCGTTCGCTCAAGCCCAGTGAAAGGGCCGCTGATCGTTGGCTTTGGTGCACGCTATCGATGCCAGAGCGGAAGATCTCTGCGACATAGGCCGCGTAGGTGAGGATCAGCGCAAGCGAACCCCAGATATAGGGCGAATTCCACGGGCGCGGCAGGCCGAGGCCGGGGATGCCGAAACCGATGAGGTAGACGGTCAGGATCACGGGAACGCCGCGGAAAACATCGGTGAATGTCGCGCCAAAGATGCGCAGCGGAAAGAGTGCCGGGGACTTGGCATCGCGTGCAAGAGCAATGAGCAAACCCAAGATGGCGATTGCAGGCGCAGACCACGCAAAGATCATGAGGTTGATCTTGAATGCATCCAGCAGTTTGGGAAAGGTATCCGCCAGCACATCACCGTTGAAAAAGCTGCGTTGCACTTTTTCCCATCCCGGCGTCATGGGGATGAAAATGATGATGCAGGCCACAACCACGACAGTGCTTGTCGCTGCGACAATCAGGGACCTTCTGCGCTGCTGTGCCTCGTATTTTTCGCGGCGGGTTAGACCCGCCGCTTTGGTCGTGTTCATATCACTCGATCAGTGGAACACCGGTGGTGTCCTGAAGCCATGTCGCCTCGATCGTGGCCAGTTCGCCGCTTGCTGTCAGTACCGCCAAAGCCTCGTCCACGCAGGCTTTCAGCGGATTGCCTTCTTCCAGCAACATGCCGAACTGGTCGGGATTGTCGCTGGCGTCGGGGGCGAACTGCCCGATAACTTTGGAGCCTTCGATCATCACTGCGCTGAGGAACAGCGCAGTTGGCAGATCAAACAGAGCCGCGTCGATCTGATTGGCAGACATCGCCGCGTTCACATCGGCGTTGTCACCATAAAGCAGCGGATCACTGGTGGGTTGAACAACGCTGGTGAGCTTTGGCACCGCTGTCGTCGATCCGACCGCACCCCATTTCAGATCGCGCAGTGCGTCGAGTGTTGGTGCCGTTTCAGTGGCACCGGGGCTGACCAGCACCGCCATGGGGGCGGTGTAATAGGGGGCCGAGAAGTCCACGACCTCATCCCGCGCCGCGGTGATTGAGTATTGTTGCATGTTAACGTCAAAGTTCTTTGCACCCGGTTGGATCGCCTCATCAAAGGACGAGCGCACCCAGACCACATCTTCCGCAGCGAAACCCATTTCGGCAGCAACAGCATAGGCCACGGCTGCCTCAAACCCCTGCCCGCTTTCGGGTGCGTCATCCAGCACCCACGGATAGTAGGCCGGGTTGCCTGTTGCGATAGTGAATTTGCCCTCGGTCAGCGTCTGGCCCGCGGCACAATGGTCGTCCGCATAAACCGCAGTTGATGTAAGCATGAGCGTCATCGCGACGATGGAAAGCGCTTTTTTCATAATCTTTAACCTTCTGTTGTCCCTGTTGCCGAAAGGGTAGTGCGCCACCACAAAGCTGTCCAGCACAGGTGCCGTCGGCGCGTTGCAATACCAGGAATATAGCGGGGGCACTGCCCAAATGCTGGGCGCTGCGTGGTGACTTACAGACTTGACTGGTCCACGATCTTCACATGCGGCAGCGCGTAGTAGTCCCCTTTGGTATCGGTGCAAATCTGACGGTCCAGTTGGAGCCCTGTGGGATTATCCAAAGACCCCGCCATGATTGATATATCAGCGCTCTCAAGCTCGGCCCAGAACAGTTGGCTGCCGCAAATCTTGCAAAATGCCCTCTTGGCCGTCGCAGAAGAGTGGTACCACTTCAGATGATCGTTGCCCTGTATTTCAAGACACTCTAGGCGAACCTGCGTCGCAGCCACATAATGCCCTGACGCCTTTCTGCATTGTGTGCAATGACACGCAACCACCGATCTTACTTGGCCGGAAACCTGATAGTTCACCGCACCACATAAACAACCGCCTCGCATTGCTCACCTCATCCTGCGCCACACCGATCAGGATATGCCCACCAAAGACAAGTTCGCGTGCATCAACGGCAAAGCGCCGTTCCTTTACGACGCCTGCGATATGGCGCCTTGGTAGGGGAAGGTCAGACGCATCTGACCTCCCCCAGGACCGCATGATCAGCCCATCAGTTGCCCGGATTCAGGCACCCAGCGAAAGGCGGCATCGTCGTTGCCTGTATCCACATAGCCCAAAGCCGGGAATGGCATGTGATAGCCAACAGCCGGGACACGGTCTGCTGCAATCATGCCCAGCACATTGCGGCGCGATGCGGCAGCCGCCTCTTTGTCGGCGTCAAAGCGCACTTCCCAATCAGGGCGCGCCAACGACCAGACCGGGTGGTTTGCCAGATCGGCAAAAATCACGAGGCCAGCGCCTGCGCTATCAAGGCGGTAAACCATATGGCCCGGTGTATGCCCAAAGGCGGCCATGCCAGTGACGCCGCTGACCACATCACCACCGTCATCGATAAATGTCGTCTGATCAGCCAAGGGGCGTACGTTTGATTCAAAGCGCTCGTTCTCGGCACCGGCCCAGTGATCCCACTCGACCTGACCCGCAACATAGCGTGCATTGGTAAAGGTCGGCGCACCCTCGTTCATCAATCCGCCGATATGGTCGCCGTGCATATGGGTCAGGACGACGATATCGACCTGATCCGCCGTGTAACCCGCACCCTCAATCGCAGCGAGAGTGGCCGCCGCATTCAACCCGGTATCAAACAAAATCAGTTCGGACCCGGTATTCACAAGCGTCGGCGTGAAAAAGAACTGCGCCGCCTCTGTGGACAAGAAATTCGCGCGGCTGACTTCGTTAAACTCTTCTTCCGACACGTTCATGCCAAAAATGCTTTGCGGCTCTTCACGCGGGGTGGTCCCGCCAAGGATCGTGGTCACCTCAAAATCGCCGATCATAAAGCGGCGGTGGGTGGCAAAGCTGGCCCCTTGCATGGGCGCCTCGGCACGGGCGGCACCTGCAGCCAATCCGGCGAATGGCAATGCAGTGCCTGTGGCAAGCAGATTACGGCGGGTCAGGTGGGTCATTCTTTCTCTCCTGTTGGTTATGCAAAATAAAATGATATCTGGGAGATAGATCGAAATCTTAGGAAGTCACTGACATATCTGCGGTCCATGCATACAGGCAGGTCACAATTTTTTGTGCGTATCCCAACCAAGATCATGCAGCCAGCTTTTCACCGTCGCGATAGAGGACCGGGCTGCCTGATCGACATGCGACAAAAGCCAGACCTCTCGGGTCGGGGGCGTGTCTTTCCATTCTAGGGGTAGCAAGCGCTGGTCGGCGTCCGCAATCACACGCGGCAGAAGCGACTGACCCAAACCCTGCGCGACTGCTTCCAACGCGGTTTCTGCGTCTGCCACCCTAAGGCGTGCGCGCGCTTCTGTGGTACGTGATGCGGTGGCATCCAACCATTGCGCCTGCGGCAGGTTTGCGTAAGCATCATCATAGGTGATCCACCCAAGATCATGTGATTGGCCCGGCGCAATAGTCTTTGGCGCATAAACACCGAATGCCAACGCGCCCAATTTCTGCGCCGTCGTCCGCAATCCACCCTGCAAGGGACGCCCAAAGCGCAGCGCAAGGTCTGCCTCGCGCTTGGACAGGTCCAGATTTTCCGAGGCGGGCAGCAGATCAACCGTTAATCTTGGATGCTGTTCGATCAAGCTGTGCAGGTTGGGGATCAGAATACGGTTGACGATAATCGGCACCGAACTGATGCGCACATGGCCCGTCACACGGTCGGTGATCTGCCCAAGTCTTTCGTTGATGGTGACGTTTTCCATCTCGATGGCTTCGGCATGCGGCAGAATGCGCATGGCGGCATCTGTTGGTTCATACCGGCCTGCCGCGCTGCGCAGAAAAAGGGGGTGCCCGGTGTGCTGCTCAAACGCCTTGATCCTGCGGCTGACTGTGGTGTCGCTGGTGCCCAAGGTACGCCCTGCCTCTTTCAGCTTGCCAGTGCGGTAGAGCGCCAAGAGGTATTTGAGATCGTTCCAGTCATAGCCCTGCATTCTTGCAGACTAAGGCGGCATGATTGTTGATTCAATCGTCAGATATGCTGTGCAACCCTTGGTCAATACTGATCAAGGAGACATAGGCGTGACATATATTGTCCTATTCGAAGACGCACCGGATGCAGACCCCGACATCCGCAAGACCCATATGGTGCAGCACCTCGATTTTCTAGAACAAAACGCAGACAAGATCGCCGCGGCCGGGCCGCTATCAGACCCTGCGGGACAAGGACGTGATGGGCTGTGGATCGTCACGTCGGGATCAGTTGAGCAGGTCGATCAACTGGTCCGAGAAGACCCGTTCTGGCCGACAGGGCTGCGCAAATCCTATGTGATCCTCAAATGGACCCAAGTTTACGCAAATGGTTCAAGGTTGATACAGCCGCGGTGATGGGTGCTGTCAGCGGGCGGGGAAGCCAGCCTGCTGACAGCATAAACAAACCCAGATTATTCGCGAGCCAGCGCCGTCGGCCCCAATGCGTTCAGACCTTTGAGGATATCGATGGCATAGGCCAGTTGATAGTCATCCTCGCGCAGCGCAGCAGCAGATTCGGCCCGCGCGCGATCTTCTTCGATCTGGCGGATTTCATCTTCGCTCAGGCTGTCATTCTCCAACGACCCGCGCAAACCGGCCTCTGAACGCAATGTGCCTTCTTCTGCTTCTTCATCCTCATCCGCGCGCGGCAAAGGCTGCTCAACAATGATATCAGGTGAGATGCCCAACGACTGAATAGACCGGCCCGATGGGGTGTAATAGCGCGCTGTTGTCAGGCGCATCGCCCCATCTTGGCTCAGCGGTACAACAGTCTGAACAGAGCCTTTGCCGAAAGAATTGGTCCCGATCACAATGGCCCGGCGATGATCCTGCAAAGCGCCTGCAACGATCTCGGAGGCGGACGCGGAGCCCCCGTTGATCAATACGACGATAGGTTTGCCCTCGGCCAGATCACCGGGTGTCGCGTTGAACCGGTCACCATCTGCGGCCTCGCGCCCACGGGTCGACACGATCTCACCCGCGTCAAGAAACGCATCCGACACGTAAACAGCCTGGTTCAGCAGCCCGCCGGGGTTGTTGCGCAAATCCAGCACGATGCCGTCGATATTTTCAAAACCGCCGGCTTCTGCGACCTGCTCTTGCATGCCCTCGCGCAAGTTCGGGAAGGTCTGTTCATTAAACGTCGTGATCCGCATGACAACTGCGTTGCCTTCGGTGCGGCCGCGCACCGCTGTCAGCTTGATCGTGTCGCGGATGATTGAAACGTCAAATGGCTCAACCTCGCCTTCGCGCACGATTGTCACGATGATTTCTGCCCCAACAGGGCCGCGCATCATTCGCACGGCTTCGTCCAGCGTCAGACCCAGCACGCTTTCGCCATCAACGGCTGTGATAAAATCGCCAGCCTGAATACCTGCGGCCTCTGCCGGGGTGCCATCCATTGGGGAAACAACCTTGACCCAGCCTTCTTCCTGCGTGACCTCGATCCCGAGGCCACCGAATTCACCCGACGTGCTGACCCGCATCCGCTGGGCTGCGTCAGGTGATAGGTAGCTGGAGTGCGGGTCAAGCGAGGTAAGCATACCGTTGATGGCCGCCTCGATCAGTTCTTTATCATCGACCTCTTCCACATAGTTTGCGCGGATCCGTTCAAAGATATCGCCAAAAAGGTCAAGCTGTTCATAAACATTCGTATCGGCCTCGGCATCCTGCGCGAGGACCGGGCCTGCGATCTGCGTTGTTGCCAGCAAACCGATTGCTGCACCACTTACAGCGGCGATTATCGTCTTTTTCATCACGTATCCTTACCTACTCGACCGCAAACCACGCGTCGGGGTTTACCGGAGTTTGCCCTTCTCGAACTTCAAGATAAAGGGCTTGCAAGGATTGCCCAGCCGCATTGCCCAAATTATCAGTCAAAATCCCGTCATCCAGACCGTTTGTATCACCCAAAAGCCCTATTGGCGCGCCCATCGGCAAGACTTGGCCGGGTTGTCCAAAAACTTCCGCAAATCCGGCCAGTACGAACATGACATCTGCGGCCGGTTCCAGAATAACGACGGTGCCGTAATTCAACAGCGGGCCCTGAAACAGGATTGTTGCCGGTGCAGGGGCCGTCACAAGGGCACGCGGTGCCGCTGCGATACGGATGCCCGGCCGGCCACTGTTATCATCCGGCAAGACCGTGCCACCCACTGGCAAAGGTAAATTGCCCTGCGGGCTGAGCGTTTCCGGACTTTCCGGGCGCGCGGCGGTAATTTGCGTGGCAAAATCATCCAGTGTCTCGGCACTGGCCACCAATAGCGCCGTTTGTACGGGGTCATCCGAAAAGCGGGTCGGCAGATCGCTGCGTTCCGATACCGCCTGGCCCAGTGCCGCGCGTGCGGTTTGCGCCCCTTGCAATCCGTCCTGCAGCGTCTGCGCGGCGGCATCCTGTGCCGCCCGCACGCGCCGCGTTTCCGCAAGCAATTCATCCAACCGCGCCACCTCGGCCTCAAGCCCTGGTGTGACATCGGCGACCAGCATGCCCGCACGGACGGTATCGAGCGGGCCATCTGGATGGGTGCGAAGCACCGGTTGCGGTGTTCTGCTGATGGCAGAAAGCACACCCAGAAGCTGGGCAAATTCTGCGGTACGCAATTCCAACTCTTCGGTCAGGATACCTTCGCGCAACGCGATGTCGCGCTGTTCGGCCCGCATGGCTGCAAGGCCGGCCTCATAGGCTTGCACCGTCTGCGTCAAAGCTGCGATCCGATCACGCGCACCGTCAGCTGCCTCAAGCTGCATCCGGGCAGATTGTAATTGTGCTGCCGCCTCTTGCGCGGTTTGCTGCGCCAGCAGTCCGGTTGCGAAACAGATCAGAAAAACGCTGAGGCGGATCATTTTTCGATCAGGCTCCGTCCGGTCATCTCAGGGGGCAGTTCCAACCCCATCAGGTCAAGCAAACTGGGTGCGAGATCGGCCAAGCGGCCATCACGTAATGTGGCACCATCCGGCCCGCCAACAAGTGCCACGGGAACAGGGTTCAGCGTATGTGCGGTATGCGGCCCCCCGGTTTCGGGGTCGATCATCGTCTCGCAATTGCCGTGATCTGCAGTCACGATCATGGCTCCGCCGGCCTTTTCCAACGCCGCCAAGACCTGCCCCAACCCTGCATCAACAGCTTCGCAGGCTTTGATGGCCGCCCCTAGATCACCGGTATGACCTACCATGTCGGGATTAGCGTAATTAGTGACAATCAGGTCATAGCCGTCCTCAATCGCCTTGACGAAACGCGCCGTGACCTCGCCTGACGACATTTCCGGTTGCAAATCATAGGTCGCGACATTGGGTGACTTTGGCATATAACGATCTTCGCCCTTCTCTGGCGTCTCAATCCCGCCATTCAGAAAGAAGGTGACATGCGGGTACTTTTCGGTCTCGGCCAGACGGAACTGGCGTAGATCGTGTTTGGCCACCCATGCGCCAAGGGTATTTTGGATATCGCGTTTGGGGAACACGGTATTGAACCACACATCGTGACGATCAGAATAGCTGACCATACCAAGCAAACCGGCCAGAGAAGGTTGGTCTCGCTTAAACCCATCAAAGTCCGAGTCAGCAATTGCGGCCAGAATCTCACGCGCCCGATCAGAGCGGAAGTTGAGGCAGAAGAACCCGTCGCCCTCGGCAACTCCCGCATAGTCCGCGATGACCGTGGCAGGTATGAATTCATCGGTCTTGCCGTCATCATACGCCGCTGTGATCGCGGCTTGCGGGGTATCAGCTTGATGCCCCTCGCCCTTGATCATCGCATCATAGGCCGTCTCGACCCGGTCCCATCGGTTATCACGATCCATCGCAAAATAGCGCCCAATCACAGTAACGATCTGCGCTTGGCCGGGCAGAGTATCTTCCAGTATCTTCATGAAGCTTTGGGCCGAAGACGGTGCAACATCCCGCCCATCCGTGATTGCATGGATCGCGACAGGCACACCCGCATCCGTCAGCGCCTTGGCAGCCGCGATGATGTGATCCACATGCCCATGCACGCCACCATCCGAGACGACACCCATCAGATGTGCTGTGCCACCACTCTCTTTCATCTTCGCGGTGAAGCTAACCAAGGCCTCCGCCTCGAAGAAAGACCCATCCTCAATGGCCAGTTCAATCTGACCCAGATCCATCGCCACAACCCGGCCAGCCCCGATATTGGTGTGCCCGACCTCGGAGTTACCCATCTGCCCACCGGGCAAGCCGGCATCACGGCCATGGGTCAAAAGCTTGGCATGCGGGCCTTGCATGATGGCATCAAAGTTGGGTGTATTCGCCTGCAAAGGCGCATTACCCTCGACTTCATCGCGCAAACCCCAGCCATCCAGAATGCACAAAACAACAGGTCTTGGGGTGGGCATGGCACAGCTCCTTGTGGTGTTGCGTGTTGTTTAACGCAGCCGGTCCCGCATGGAAACCGGGCCTCTTCTTCATCTTGGCCAAAAAACTCCCCCCGGAGGGTCCTAGACCCGATGATAAGGACCACCGGCCAGAATAGAGGCGGCACGGTACAGCTGTTCGGCCAACATCACGCGCACGAACATATGGGGCCAGACCATCTTACCAAGGCTCAAGGACGCATCGGCACGGGAGCGCAAGACCGGATCAATCCCATCCGCACCACCGATGATGAAGCTGACGTCCTGCCGCCCCTGATCGCGCCAGCGGGCGAGAAGGGCTGCAAAGTCCGGCGAACTCATGACCTTGCCGCGTTCGTCCATCGTGCAGATCAATGCGCCATCCGGCATGGCACGCTCCAACAAAGCAGCCTCTGCGGCCATGCCGCCACCCTTTTTGTCTTCGACTTCAATTAATTGCGCAGGGCCAAGGGCCAGCGCCCTCCCGGTCCTGTCAAACCGGGTGAGGTAGTCATCATAAAGGTCGCGCTCGGGCCCTTTGCGTAGACGGCCGACAGCGCAGATCTGGACCCGCATCAGACGGCGGTCGCCGCCCCTGATTGCCACATCTTTTCAAGCTGATAGAACTCGCGCACTTCGGGTCGGAAGATATGCACGATAATATCACCTGTATCGATCAGCACCCAATCGCCAGTGTCCTTGCCTTCGGTCTTACAGATGATCCCGAAATCCTGCTTGATCTTATCGGCCAGCTTTTCAGCCATCGCCGTGACCTGACGGGTAGAGCGGCCCGATGCGATGACCATATAGTCACCAATCTCGGACTTGCCGCGCAGATTGATCTGCACGATATCTTCGCCTTTGTCGTCATCAAGAGATTTCAGAACAGCCGCCAAGAGGCTCTCGCTGCTTGCTTGCTGGGCCGTCATTGCTGCGGCTCCGGCTTTGGCTGATGTATCAGCCGCTGTAGAAAGAGACAGTTCATTGTCCTCCTTAAAGCACGTCGTCAAAACCCCGACGCCCGGGTATATATCAAAGGTAGCAACGCTGGCGGTGTTTTTCAACAATGCGGTCACGGACAGTTCGGCATATCCTGTAATTGCTGCTCTGACGTCACAGCCGACAGTGGGCCGTCACGCACCAACGGCAAAAAAGCGCCGTCCCGTTGCATGCGCACGGCCACATTGACGCGGGCATCCTCCGCCGGGCCATCACCGATCCGGCAAGGTGAGACATTGATCATCAATGACCCGTTGGTCGCATCATCGTTTTCGGCTTGCCATGTTCGGGTCAAAGCCTGTAGCGCCCGCAAGTCGGCATAGTCTTGGGGATCAACCATAAAGATCGATCCGTCGCGTTTCAGCGCGAACTGCCCCTCGCGCGTCTCGCCCAAATCGACGCGCGAGACCTTGAATATCATTGTGGCCCCGCCCGGGCTGACGTCGATCCCCGCAGGCAGGCCAAGATCAATGGCCAAATCAGCAGGATCAGCGCTGGCCGGTGACAGCCCGCTCAGCCGCATGGCTGTGAGGGGTACGATGCTGGTGCAGGCGGTGAGGGCCAGCACAGATAAAAGTAAAAACCGCATACGAATCTCCTTTGACAGATATTTTTTATTGTTTTACGTTAAATTTTAGAAATAGAAAGGTGATAAATGTCAAAGCTTCATATTCTGTCGAAACGCGCCGGTCTGCTCCGTTGGTTGACGATTATTGGAATGGTTCTGCTGCCGCTTGCCGTCGCTCTTAGTCTGATGACCTCGCCGTTGACCCCTGCAACGGTTCAGGTCGATTTTCCCGTTTCACCTGACGCAACGCAGAGCCAATTGCAGATCGCCCTTGCGCTTGGCTTGCTGAAACTGGTTATCCTGTTGTTCACGCTGAATGCCATGCGCAAGCTTTTCACAGCCTATGCCGCTGGCGAGGTTTTGACGGATCATTGCGCTTTGCTGATCCAACGGATCGGGCAAGGGTTTCTGGCCTTGGCCGCCGCAAGTTTTGTCCTGCGCCCCTTACAGATGCTTGTCCTGACGATGGCCAACCCGCCCGGTCAGCGTAGTATCGCGATTGGTGTGAACAGCGAGATTATCTTCTTTGCCCTGTCTGGTGCATTGATCGTGATCATCGGCTGGGCGATGCGCGAAGCCTCTGACATCGCAACCGAGAACAAGTCCTTCGTATGAAAGAGATGCAGATTATCGTCCGGCTCGACGTCATGCTAGCAATGCGCAAGATGAAATCGCGTGATCTGGCGGCAGCGGTGGGCATTACCGAACAGAACATCAGCCTTCTGAAATCAGGCAAGGTAAAGGGGATCAGGTTTGATACGCTGGCCAAGATTTGCGCGGTGTTGGAGTGTCAGCCGGGAGATTTGTTAGAGGCGCAGACGCCCGCTGATGACGCTGACTTTATGCGCGCGGGTCAATGAAAGCTTTTCCATCAGGCATCGCCAAGACCTCGGGCAGTTTGGTTATTGCCTCTGACAAAGGCACAATGCCTGCAACATCTGTCTTCCATGCACCTGTCACGAAACGTTCCTGAATTTCGGCAAAGGCTTGCGGAATGCGCGCGGGGTCTACCTCTTTCATCCAGCGGGTCAGCCAGAACCCTTCGATTTGTTTGTGTTGAAAAATCATCTGGCCCAATTGCGTCAGCGCAGGCGCTTCGGTCGATAGTTTGCCATAGTTGATCCAACGCGCGTTAGCCGGCATTGCAAAGAACAGATCAGATGTGAATTGATCGCCCACTGCATCCAGCAGGATAAGGGGTTTGAACGTCTCAAACACCGTCTTTGCTGTCCCCAGCGGGTCCAACTCACCTGTCACAATTACTTCGGCGGCACCCAAGGCACGCAAGTTAGCCGCCTGTGCAGAGCGCCGGACCACCGCTATCGGTTTAATCCCATGATCACGGCCCAGCGCGATCAGCAATTTGCCAAGTTGCGACCCGGCGGCATTCAGAACAAAACTATCAGCGCCGCTTTCTTTCACAATGTCGAACATCGCAATGGCCGTCAGCGGGTTGACCAATTGCCCTGCCGCATCAACCTCGGCGAGATCAGGACGACAAGGCACCAATGTCGCGGTATCCGTCATCGCATATTCAGCCCAAGCGCCAGATGCAGAGGCAAAGAAGCTGACACGTTGACCCAAAAGTGGCGTATCACCGGCCACAACCTCGCCCACACCTTCGAATCCGGCAGGCACATCCTTCCGACGCGGCTGACCATATTCACCCTTGATGAAATGGATGTCAGACGGGTTGACCGCCGCCATATGCACTTTGATCAGCGCCTGTCCGTCGCCGGGCTGGGGCACCGCTGTCGTTTGATGCGCCACAAAGGGCGTTAGATCGGCAATGTTCGGGCCCGTTTGGGTGGCGGCATAACCATCATGCAGCTGGACGAGTGCGTTCATCTTGTCTGGCAGTGTCATCGGTATCTCCTAGAGATCAAAAGTGGCAAAGACAGGTGCATGGTCGCTTGGCTTCTCCCATCCGCGTGCGTCACGCAGCACCCGGCTGGAATGCGCGGCATTCGTGATATCCGGCGTAGCCCAGATGTGATCAAGCCTGCGGCCCTTGTCAGCGGCATCCCAATCTTTGGCGCGGTACGACCACCAGCTGTACAGCAGCCCGTCAGGAATATCGTTGCGTGTCACGTCAGACCAGTTACCGGCTTCCATCACGTCTGCAAAGTGCTCTACCTCAATCGGTGTGTGGCTGACGACCTTCAGCAGTTTTTTGTGGTCCCACACATCATCTTCACGAGGCGCGATGTTCAGATCGCCGACGAGAATGGATTTCTGTGGTTTCTGTGCGCGGTATGCGTCCCGCATATCGGTGAGGTAATCAAGCTTCTGGCCAAATTTCTCGTTCACCTCTCTGTCCGCCACATCACCGCCAGCAGGCACATAATGGTTGTGAATGGTCACACCGTTTTCCAGCTTGCCTGCGATATGGCGGGCATGGCCCAGCCCGGCAAAATCCTCGGCCCCGGCCTCGACCATTGGGATTTTGGAAAAGATCGCCACACCATTATAGCCCTTTTGACCGCGGGCAGCCATGTGGGTGTAGCCCAATGACTGGAACTGCTCTAATGGAATTTTGTCGACAGGGCTTTTGCATTCCTGAAGGCAAAGGACATCCGGGGCCTCGTCGCGCATCAGCCGTGCAACGATATCTTCGCGCAGACGGACCGAGTTGATATTCCAGGTAGCAAGAGTAAAGGGCATTGTTCTATCCGTTCTAAGTCTTAGGGCCTGTCGACCGGTATGGTCAAAATTGTGTCAAAGGCCGAGTATCGCCGCTGGGCGCATAAATCCCGTTTCAATCGCACGCCGGTTCTTGATTGGCGGATTCATGCGCGCCTGCGCCGCCGGGTGGCCCGCATCAAGCACACCGTATTTGACCAGCAATGCAGCGATCACCGCTTCGCTGGCACGGGTGGCCCCATCCGTGATCTTCAAGGCAATACCCAGCCGTTTTTCTGGGATGATCGCGATAAAGACACCCTCTGCGCCGGTCTTGATCGCAGCCTTGCCGTCCATTGCACGCATCAATTCAGTGCAAGCACGGGTTTCGCCTGCCACCAGTTCGGGGTAACGCATCATCGCGCTCGTCAGCTTTTGGGCTGCATCACTGCGTCGGTCTGACCGGTCACCCGCCGTGGCAAAGAACGCCATGGCCCGCGCCAACCCATGCACCGTGCAGGCATGATTGGGAGCAGAACAGCCGTCGATCCCGAACACCGGGCTGTTTTCTTCCGTGACCTCTTCAAAAGCGGCTTTACAGGCCTGCTGCACCGGATGGTCTATCAGCTCGTAATCTGACCCCGCCTTAAGATGCTTGGTCAGCGTGAGGAAACCCGCGTGTTTCCCGGAACAATTATTGTGCACCTGACATGGGCGCTGATCCGCACGGATCAGACCATTGCGTGCATCCCGATCAGCGGGCATCTGCGGCCCGCAACGGAATGCATCATCGGTGAGGCCAAGATCATCCAGCCATGCTTTCACCCGATCCGTGTGAATAGCGGCTCCGTTATGGGACGCACAGGCCAGCGCCAATTGTTCCGGCGTCAGATGCGCACCTGCGCCGCTTTCCAGCAAGGGCAGCGCCTGAATCATCTTGCAGGACGAGCGGGGATACGTCACCGTCTCTGGATCACCCCAAGCCGCGACAACCTGACCGGTATCATCGCACACAACGGCATGACCCTGATGCACGCACTCCAGCAGATCACCCCGCCACACTTCTACGAGATCAACAGGATTTGCCATTTTATTGCCTTTTTGAATTATATAAGCCTGTCGCTTAGCGCTGTGCGCATAGGGGCTTTCCCCAGAGGGCGGATTTTTGCTATGATCTAAGCTATCGAGTTGAACACCGTCTCGCCAGTTGAAAAAGGTGCCGTCAGATGCATCGCAACCGGATGAGGCATCCAGAGGCAAGGACAGCTTGGAGGCTGTAAGATGATTTTGAATTTTTCGCGTATGATTGGCGTGTCATTGGCGCTGTTGTTGGCAAATGCGGCTGCGGCCCAAGAGGAAAGCGACAATCGCGTATCCGCAAACACCGATTGGAGCGTTTTTGTCGAAAGCGACCCAAGCGAATGCTGGGCGGTATCCGCCCCCAAAGAAACGCTGAACACCCGCGACGGGAACAGCGTTGATGTGCGTCGCGGTGATATCCGCCTGATCGTGTTTCATCGTCCATCCGAGAATGTGGCCGGTCAGGTGATGTTCACCGGCGGCTATCCTTTCGCCAGCGAATCAACCGTCAGCCTGCAGGTGGGCGACACCACGTTCCAGATGTTCACCCAAGGCGAAACCGCCTGGCCCGCAACACCGGAAGATGACGCAAGAGTTGTCGCAGCAATGAAACGCGGCGCCAATGCCGTTTTGACAGGCCGGTCCGGTCGCGGCACGCAGACACAAGATACCTTCAGCCTGCTGGGCTTTACCGCAGCCGCCGACGAAGCGGCCAACCGCTGCGCTGGCTAAACCCTGATACATCCATTCTAAGAGGCGGTTTCCTTGTGGAAGCCGCCTCTTTCTCTTATATCGCCCGTAAACCCCGAATTGAGAGATCACCCCATGGACGCCAAGGCCCCCATTACGCAGGACGTGCTGACCATTCCGCGCAAGCTGCCAGACGGACCGCAGAACCTGATTGGCATGTCGCATGAACAGATGCGTCATGCATTGATCGCGGCGGGTACGGCTGAGAAGCAGGCCAAGATGCGGGTTGGCCAGATTTGGCAGTGGCTCTATCACTGGGGCGTTCGTGATTTTGACGCGATGACGAACCTGTCCAAAGACTACCGCGCGATGCTGGCAGACAGCTTTGTGATTGAACTGCCCGAGGTTGTGACCCGTCAGATATCTGACGATGGCACACGCAAATATCTTGTGCGTATCGCTGGTGGTCATGAGGTTGAGGTTGTCTACATACCCGAAACGGATCGCGGCACCCTGTGCATTTCCAGTCAGGTGGGTTGTACGCTGACATGTTCTTTCTGCCATACCGGCACGCAAAAGCTAGTGCGTAACCTGACCGCAGCCGAGATTGTGGGACAGATCATGATCGCCCGCGATGATCTGGGCGAATGGCCGGTGCCGGGCGGGCCCAAGGGCGATGCCCGTCTTTTGTCGAATATCGTGCTGATGGGTATGGGGGAGCCACTTTATAACTTTGAAAACGTGCGTGATGCGATGAAAATCGCTATGGACCCCGAGGGTATTTCATTATCGCGCCGCCGGATCACGCTCTCGACCTCTGGCGTCGTGCCAGAGATTGCGCGCACGGCCCAGGAAATCGGGTGCCAATTGGCTGTGTCGTTCCATGCCACAACAGACGCGGTGCGCGACCGGCTTGTCCCGATCAACAAACGCTGGCCGATTGCTGAATTGCTGGATGCACTGCGCGCTTACCCCAAAGTATCGAATTCCGAGCGGATCACCTTTGAATATGTGATGCTGGACGGTGTTAACGATAGCGACGCAGATGCACACCGCCTGATCAAACTGATCGAAGGTATTCCGGCCAAAATCAACCTGATCCCGTTCAATGAATGGCCCGGTGCGCCCTACAAACGATCGTCCAACAACCGGATCCGCAAGTTTTCCGATATCGTCTATGATGCCGGTTACGCGTCACCTGTGCGCAAGCCACGCGGAGAGGATATCATGGCGGCCTGTGGGCAGTTAAAGTCCGCGACCGAGCGGGCGCGCAAGTCCAAAGCACAGATCGCACAAGAGGCCGGGCTTTAACCTTTCGCAATTTCCAAAATCCATTCTGGCGGCAGAACATTTGCGGCAGTCCATGCGGTGTCGGTCGTCGCTACTCCGGCTTCATTTCGGCCATATTACTGCCATCTACGACCGCTAAAGGCTGGCGATTACACAATGAAAAATTCGTTAATCAAAGCCTTTCAATCAAACAGGAGATGGCACAATGGGTTTTAGGGAAGCAATACGCACCTGTCTAAGAGAGAAGTATTTCACGTTCAACGGCAGGGCGTCACGGTCTGAGTACTGGTACTTCTACCTGTTTGTCGTTCTTTGCTGGATTGGCTTCATCGCCGCGTTCATGGGGTTGGGTGGTATTCGGGCGCTAGATACCGGTGAGTTCACGGCTATCAACTATGTTGTTGGTGCACTTTGTGTGGTTGGTTTCCTATACTTGATGATCCCGAATATCGCCGTGCAAGTGCGCCGGTTCCATGACCGCAACCTGTCAGGCTGGTGGGTCTTGGCAGGCATCATCACCAGCAACGTTCCATACATCGGAACGTTGGTCGGGATTGCGATACTTATCCTCACCTGCCTGAAAGGCACTGATGGCGACAACAAATTCGGGCCTGATCCACTCAGAACCGATATCAACTCGGATGTTTTCGCCTGATCAACGTTCTGGCGGGGCTGCATCACAAATCAGATGCTGCCTCGCACGCCGCTAAAGTATCGCTTATGCGGTTTGGTGAGGGTCCAAAGTGGGACTAACGATCAAGACAAGCGGTTAAGGTCCTCCCCCTAGCGCCCCGGTATCACACCGCGCTTTTCACCCTTCCCTTCCCAATTGTCCAAAGCCGCTATCGCGTCTTCTGCTGTCTCGACAAAGCGGAACAGTTCAAGATCATCCGTCGAGATTGTCCCGGCATCCTCCAGCGCATCCCAATTGATGATCTTTTCCCAAAAACTTTTGCCAAACAGCAAAAACGGCACCTTCTCCATCCGCCCTGTCTGGATCAACGTCAGCGCCTCGAAGGTTTCATCCAGCGTGCCAAAACCACCGGGGAAGACGCATACGGCAGAGGCGCGCATCAGGAAATGCATCTTACGGATCGCGAAATAATGGAAGTTGAAGCAGAGCTCTGGCGTGACATAGGGGTTTGGCGCTTGTTCATGCGGCAGCACAATGTTCAGCCCAATGGACCGCCCGCCCGCCTCTTCTGCGCCACGATTGCCCGCCTCCATCACGCCGGGACCACCACCGGTGACGATGACATTTTCGGTGCCACCCGTTTCGATCGATTTGGTCGTCATCATTTTGGCAAATCGGCGTGCCTCTTCATAATACTTCGACAAATCAGACAGCGTCTGCGTGCGCGCCGTATCCTTCTTGGCAGGCTCAGGAATACGCGCGCCACCAAACAGAACGATGGTTGAGTTCACATCCGCTTCGTTCATCAGCATCTCGGGCTTAAGCAGTTCCAGTTGCAAACGCACGGGCCGTAACTCTTCGCGGCACATGAAATCGTCGTCCGCAAAAGCGAGCGCATAGGATGGTGCCCGCGTTTGCGGGGTGTCGGGGATATGCTTGACCTCTTCGCGGTCCTGATGGCTGTCGCGGAACGGGTGGTGACGGTTGTCTTTCATAAATTCAGTATCCTGCCTTGTTTGACGCCAAGCTTGCCTGACCGTGCCCAAGATGCAATGCAAATACGCGACGAAGTAAAAGGAGCTGTCATGCTGCTGAACACCCCCATCTGCGATTTCGGAGCCCCTGCCCCGGATTTTTCGCTTGCGACGCCGGAGGGGGCGACACATTCCAAAGACAGTCTGATGGGTCAAAACGGGCTGTTGGTCGCCTTTATCTGCAACCATTGCCCTTATGTCATTGCCATCATCGACAGGCTTGTGGCCGACATCAAGACTTTGCAAGCCGAGGGCATTGGCGTGGCCTGCATCATGTCGAATGATTGGGCGGATTATCCCGCAGACAGGCCCGAGCATATGGCACGGTTTGCCGCGACCCATGGTCTGACCGCCCCATATCTTGTCGATGCGGATCAGTCTGTTGGGCAAGCCTATGGCGCTGTCTGCACGCCTGACTTCTTTGGCTACAATGCCCAAGGTGGCCTGCAATATCGTGGACGGTTGGATGATGCCGCCATGGGCGATCCGACCGGTCGCGTGCCAGAGCTGCTGAATGCCATGCGCCAGGTGGCGGAAACGAGTAAAGGCCCGCAGGATCAGACCCCATCTATGGGATGTTCGATTAAGTGGCGTTGATTGATCGGCCATGCCCCGCTAGACACCCCTGAAATGATCTGACCGGAGTACACCCACATGTCCAATGCCGCCCTAGAGACCGCCATCGAAGCCGCGTGGGATGCCCGCGACACCATCACCACATCGACACAAGGCGAGACACGCGAGGCGATTGAAGACACGCTGAATGCACTCGATAGCGGCGAGTTGCGCGTGGCCGAGAAGCTGGAGGATGGCAGCTGGCATGTGAACCAATGGGCCAAGAAAGCCGTTTTGCTGTCTTTCCGCCTGAATGATATGGAACCGATCTCTGGCGGCAATGGTGGGTCAAGCTGGTGGGACAAGGTGCCATCCAAGTTTGACGGTTGGGGGGAAAACAAATGGCGTGAGGCCGGCTTTCGCGCCGTGCCCGGTTCTATCGTGCGCCGCTCGGCCTATATCGCCAAGGACGTGGTGCTGATGCCATCCTTCGTGAACCTTGGCGCTTATGTCGATGAAGGGTCAATGGTTGATGGCTGGGCCACTGTTGGGTCCTGCGCCCAGATCGGCAAGAACGTGCACCTGTCCGGCGGCGTCGGCATTGGTGGTGTGTTGGAACCCATGCAAGCCGGTCCGACCATCATCGAGGACAACTGCTTTATTGGCGCCCGGTCCGAGGTCGTCGAAGGCTGCATCGTGCGCGAAGGCTCTGTCTTGGGCATGGGTGTCTTCATCGGCCAATCGACCAAGATCGTAGATCGCGAAACCGGCGAGGTCATGTATGGCGAAGTACCGCCCTATTCGGTTGTCGTGGCAGGCTCTATGCCGTCCAAGAACAACATCAGCCTTTACTGCGCAGTGATCGTAAAGCGGGTGGATGAGCGGACACGCTCCAAAACCGGCATCAACGAACTCTTGCGGGACTAAATGATTATCAGCCGCCTTCTGGCGCGCAAGCGCATCGCGGCAGGCATACGGCCGTCGTTCAAGGCGGCGTGGTTGCCGGTGGCGGCTGATATTGTGATCATTGCGGTATTGCTCGCTTTGTTGTTCCTGCCAGCGGTGTCCCTCACAATCGTGATGAACCTGTCGCTCTTTTGGCGAATCCTTGCACTGATGCTGGTGATCTATGCGCCCTTGCAGATCGTCATTATCGTCTCGACGATCTGGGCGGTCCGGTCGCGTTGGGAAGAGAAAGAAACGAAATGACCAAGAAAGAAAGCCGCCAGCAGGTTTACACGCTTTTGGTTGAGGTGGGCCGGAACACTGGCGACGGCCTGCCGGAAGAAGCCACGGGTGCGGCCCTGATGTGCTACGCCAGCGGCGTGGATGAGGCAGAGGCGGTGCGCGAAACAGTGGCGATCCTCAAACAGGCCGACCTCGCCCCCTTGGATGTGTCCGGCTATGGCACATTGGAGGAACGCCTAGCCGAAGGGCATGACATCGCAGACGATGAAAAGGCGCTGATGGCGCGTGCCTTGAAGGAAAACAGCGTGATCGTGGCCCAGATGACCCCGTTTTTTGATAAGGTGAGTTAGCCGCAATGCAGTGCGCCTTGTGTTGTGGGGCACCATGAGTGTCATCCTTCAAGACAGTATCCCAGATGCGCAATCGGGCGATCCCCGGCTTCCTGGCACGCAACCCTGCGCCCCCGACGACTGGTTGCGCGTGGACGAAACCTATGCGGCACAAATGGCATACCGCCTGCAACTGCTGCACGACAAACCCACGGCCGTTCTATGTGAACACCCCACCGCCGGTCGCGAAGTGCTTGAAGAGGCGCTGCATATTCTGCCCGGTCTTGGCTTCGCGGTGTCAGGGGCACAGATCACCTGCCCGGACCGACGCATAGTGCAAATTGATTGGGCGGCCCCACTGAAAACGCTTGGGCAGGTCGTGCAGGAAGACATCTGCATCATGGAAAAGCAAGGCGCAGAACACATGCTCACCGGGGCTGTACTTTGCTTTCCCGCGAATTGGCGTTTGGCGGAAAAGATCAACCGCCCCCTTATCGGCATCCATGCGCCTGTCCCTGAATATGACGAAAACATCGCCCGCCGGGTGCAGCGGCTGTTTGACGGGGTGCAGGTCGGGCGCCCGATGTGGCGGTTCAACAGGCTGTTCTACAGCGATGCGGACCTGCACCAACCCTATAAGAAAGTTGACGGTGACGTGACGCCCTATATTCGTTCAGAGCGTCAGTGCATCCTGCGCCTGCCACGCACCGATGCAGTTGTTTTTACAATCCACACCTTTGTGCTGCACGCATAGCAACCCCGACTGCAATAGACCGCCACCCGGTTCCATGCTAGTTTTGGTCATGTTGTAAGCGCGACGACGGCCCGACATCGCGCCAGTCCAAGAAAGCCAGATCATGAAAAAGATCGACGTCGATGCAGATACAAAACGCTCAAAATTCTTAATCAAGGCGATGGTCATTCAGGTCGTGCTGGTTTTGATCCTAATGTTCATCTTCTGGGCGTATCTGGCCGCCTGACCAAATCCGAAATTGCATCTATGCATCCTTGCCGCTAGCCATAGCGCAAAGGAGTCATGCCATGCCAACTGATCCCGTCGCCCTGACAGCCGACCTTGTGCGCTGCCCGTCAATCACGCCTGAAGAGGGCGGCGCGCTGGTCTTGCTTGAGGATGTGCTGACCAAGGGTGGGTTTACCTGCACGCGTGTTGATCGGGGCAAGGTATCGAACCTTTACGCCCGCTGGGGACGGCAAGGGGCAAACCGGACGTTTGGATTTAACGGCCACACCGATGTCGTGCCATTGGGGGATGAAGCCGCATGGACGATGCCGCCCTTTGGCGCCGAGATTAAGGATGGGTATCTTTATGGCCGTGGGTCGACCGACATGAAATCCGGTGTGGCGGCCTTTGCGGCGGCGGCCATTGATTTCGTGAATGGGACGCCACCTGATGGCGCCGTTGTATTGGCTATCACTGGCGACGAGGAAGGCGATGCTGTCGATGGCACGACGGCCCTGCTTGACTGGATGGCGACCAATAACGAAGCCATGACCGTCTGTCTGGTAGGCGAGCCAACCTGCCCCGATATCATGGGCGAAGCAATGAAGATCGGGCGACGCGGATCAATGACCGCGTTTTTCACGATGACTGGCCTGCAGGGCCATGCCGCCTATCCCCATCGCGCCAAGAACCCGATGCCAGCAATGGCGCGGCTGATGGATGTGTTGTCCAGCCGCATGCTGGACAAGGGGACGGCGCATTTTGATCCCTCGTCTTTGCAAGTGCTGACCATCGACACCGGCAACCCGGCCACCAATGTGATCCCGTCGCAGACCAAAGCCACTGTAAATATCCGCTTCAATGACAGCCATACCAGCGCCGATCTGACTGCTTGGATGCAGGATACGGCAGATCAGGTTGCCGCTGACTTTGGCGTGAAGGTTACGATGCAGATCAAGGTTTCAGGCGAAAGCTTTGTCACGCCGCCGGGCGATTTATCTGATCTGGTGGGCAAGGCTGTCGCGGCGGAAACCGGGCGCCAACCTGAACTCTCTACCACGGGCGGCACGTCGGATGCACGTTTTGTCAAACACCACTGCCCGGTCGTGGAATTCGGACTGGTTGGCAAGACCATGCATCAGGTGGATGAACGGGTTGCGGTGGAACAGATCGAACAGCTCAAAGCGATCTACACGCGCGTCTTGCAGGACTACTTTGCATGATTTCTATTGTGACCGACTATGCGCCCTGTATCACCTTGCGGCGTCAGATTTTCATAAAAGAGCAAGGCATCGCCGAAGCAGATGAAATTGATGATCTTGATCCCGAAGCCACGCATCTTCTGGCGACGATTGACAACCAACCTGTTGGCACGGCCCGCATCCTGATTGACGGCGCTGTCGGGCAGATTGGCCGCATCTGTGTTGTCCCTGAACAACGCGGGACAGGGCTTGGCGCGGCCTTGGTCAATGTGTCCATGGATTATCTACGCGACCAGCCCGGTCTGACCCATGCCAAACTGGGCGCGCAGGATCATGCCATCGGGTTTTATGCCCGTCTTGGCTTTGTCGCGACCGGCCCGTTTTACGATGATGCAGGCATCCCCCATCAGGACATGATCCGAGAGTTGTGATGACGCCCGCATCACGCCGTGCTAGGGCTGCGCCATGACTCGTATCCCTTCCAAATCCGAAATCCTGTCGTGGATCTCCGAAAACCCCACTAAAGCCGCCAAGCGCGACATCGCCAAGGCTTTTGGTATCAAAGGTGCGGCGCGCATTGACCTCAAGCGCTTGCTGAAAGAGCTGGAAGAAGAGGGCAAGCTGACCAAGCGCCGGAGTTCCTATCGCGATGCAGAGGAGCTGCCGCCAGTGGCGGTGTTGGAGGTTGTCGGCGCGGATGCCGATGGTGATCTTTTTGCCCGGCCGCTGGAGTGGAAAGGCGAAGGGGCCGAGCCGCGCATTTTGATGATGCTCCGCTCAAGCGATCCAGCGCTTGGGCCGGGCGATCGCATATTAGGCCGCCTGACTGTCGATAAGACTGAAGACCACAGCCATACCGCCCGCATGATCCGCCGCATCGGGACGAACCCGCAACGTATTCTGGGGGTGTTTCGACAAGCCTCAGAAGGGGGCCGTGTTCTGCCTATCGACAAAGGATCGGACAAGCAGTGGACCGTTGCTGCCGGAGCGACAGGAGGCGCTAAAGACGGAGAGCTGGTTGAGGCAGAGCAGGCCGGGCCGAAGGGCCGGATGGGTATGCCGAAAGCGCGCATAATTGCCCGCTTGGGTGATCCGACCGAACCTCGCGCTGTATCGCTGATTGCCATCCACCAGCATGGCATTCCTGACCACTTCCCAGATGAAGTTGTTGCCGAGGCTGACCGCGCAAAACCTGCCAGTCTGACGGGCCGCACAGACCTGCGCGACATGCCCCTTATCACGATCGACCCGTGGGATGCGCGTGACCATGATGATGCCTGCTTTGTCGAAGCTGACCCCGACCCGAAAAACGCAGGCGGTTTCATCATCTGGGTCGCGATTGCCGATGTGGCCCATTACGTCACCCCCGGGTCCGCACTGGACCGCGAAGCGCGCAAGCGCGGCAATTCCACCTACTTCCCCGACCGCGTGGTGCCAATGCTGCCGGACCGTTTGTCGGGTGATCTATGTTCGCTTCACGAAGGGGTAGAGCGCGCCTGTCTTGCGGTTGCCATGCGCATTGATATGGCTGGGAATAAGATTGATCACAGCTTTCATCGCGGGCTGATGAAATCAGTGGCCTCCCTGAACTATGAAGAGGTGCAGGCAGCCGTCGATGGTCAGCCGAATGACAAAGTGGCTCCGCTGATGGATGACATCATCACGCCCCTTTACGATGCCTTCACCGCGCTGATGAAGGCGCGCGCCCAGCGCCAACCACTGGAGCTGGACTTGCCAGAACGCCAGATCGTGCTGGATGACAATGGCAAGGTCACGTCAGTGCAGTACAAAGAACGGCTGGACGCACACCGGCTGATTGAAGAATTCATGGTGCTTGCGAATGTTGCAGCTGCTGAAACGCTGGTTGCCAAAAAGTCGCCCTTGCTGTTCCGCGTACATGAGGAACCCAGCCCTGAAAAATTGGACGCGCTAAGAGAGGTCGCGACCGCGTCTGGTCTGGTCTTAGCCAAGGGGCAGGTTCTCAAGACGGCCCACTTGAACAAGCTTCTCAAGGGGGCCTCCGATACCGATAACGACGAACTGATGAACATGGCCACGCTACGGTCGATGACGCAGGCTTATTACTTCCCCGAAAACTTCGGACACTTCGGTCTGGCCCTGCGGGCCTATGCGCATTTCACTTCGCCCATTCGCCGCTATTCAGACCTGATCGTGCACCGCGCGCTGATCAAGGCGCATGGATGGGGTGATGATGGGTTGAGCGATTGGGATATCGAACATCTGACCGACACCGCCAAACAGATCAGCGACACCGAGCGGCGGTCAATGACGGCCGAACGCGATACGACGGATCGTTATCTCGCCGCGTTCCTGTCTGACCGGGTCGGGGCCGAACTGACCGGGCGGATCAGCGGGATCGCCAAGTTCGGTGTCTTTGTGAAGCTGGATGAAACAGGCGCCGATGGGATGATCCCGATCCGCACGCTGGGGCGCGAATATTTCCACTATGACGCTGAGAGCCAGACCTTGATGGGGTCAGACACCGGGATGGTCATTGGCTTGGGGCAGCGGGTCACTGTGAAACTGGCCGAGGCAGCGCCGGTGACCGGCGGGTTGATTGTTGAGCTACTCACACTGGAAGACCGCGTGATGCCAAAGGGGCCATCGCGGGGTCGGGGGAAACCACCAAGACGCAAGGTAGGGTCGGCGCGAAAAAAGACGGCAAAGACCGCGCGGAAGGTGAAGCGGACACGGAAGTGATACGGCAGATGACCGGTTTGAGCCTAAAGTGTCGAATGCTGCGTGCTGCACGAATCAAGAATGGCCTAGGCTTTGATGATAGTTTTAGATGCATCCAACAAGATAGCCCACGGCCGTTCCAAAAACGCGTGTTTTAGAATATTATAGTGCCTTACGTAATGCCGCTGCGCCGACCACGACTTTCGGGGATAAGCTGCGGATAAGCGCTATAGTTCCACTCGTCTAGTCAAAGATCAGGTGCATTGGTTTCTTGTTCTGAGCTATCTTCGGTTGTGGCGATGATCTGTGCGGCTTCATTTGATGCCGCTAAAAGCTGGTCACGCAATAGACTATCATGACGCCATAACGTTTGCTCCATTCTGGCAACGGTGTATCCTTCAACTAGGTCAAGCCGAATTCGTATGGCGACACCGCAAGAGGAGGCTCCTGTCAACATCAGCGTGTAAGGTTGCCGCGTTCTATTTGCAAAACCAGTTGAAACTTCTGATGAATAAGACACCCTTGATGCGCGTCGGTCACTGGTAGAGCACGCGAGTGCGTTTGCGTTTGTTAGTAAACGGGCATCAAGGTCATACTGCCATTCGTAAATGCTGTATCGTTCTTCTTCCACTTGTATTGACGGATTTCCAAACTTGTCAAAAAGCGCCCCGCGCATCGTATCAAGGTTCGGTCGTGCCTCTGCAGATGGATTCCAAAAACGAGCAAGAGCTGCGACTGGCATCTCGGCCATCTCTGCTTGATTTATTGTTCCACCTTCATCTGAAGTGACGCTTTCACTCAGTGCCATGTAGATGTTTGAGCCATCACTTTGTTGGTAGCTGTAGCTGATGCTTCGAGGGTTACGGCCGACAATAGCTACATTTTCGGTCATTTCCTCTAAGCCCGTAAAGAGCGTTTTGGCTTCGCGCATTGACATACCAAGCGATGCCCCTTGAATGTCTATCCCGTCTGGAATGGTTCCGGCAGATTGAACTCTGTTTCGTATCCCTAGCGGGTAGACCTGCGTCTTGTCGCGTCTCGTGATTTCGATTGGTAGCGTGTCGCCGTCTTGTGCTCGGAAAACTACGCGAGTTAAACGATCACATCCTTGGACGTTTTCGTTTGTGATAATCGGCGCAAACGATCCATCAGCTTGCTCGCTTAAAACGGCTTCGCATGGCCGTCCTATACTACCTTCAAAGTTTATTACGTAGACATTATCAAAATCAGTGATCGAAACATCGCCTGTTGAATATCCCGATTGAAATGACATCCCCCAGACGACAGTTGAAGAGGCTTCCTGCGCGATTATAGAACTAGAAAATGCTACTGCAAACAAGGTGGATACTAGTCTATGGTGCATCTACGTTCTCCTAAGTGTAAGATTTTAAATAAATAAATTTGAGATGATATTCTCGTCTGGTGTTCAAAGTGTCAAGCAACCTAATCCTGTTTAACTCAGGCCACATGAAAAGCTTGATCTGCATGAACAGATCAGCTCCATTCAGACGAAAGTTCAAAAACGAACTTTTGTTGAATTGCTTCGCGAAAGTAGGCTTTGATCAAAGCGCAGCGAAGATCCGAAAAGTCCGCTTACCGGTCAGACAAATGATAAGTCAGCCCATGCCGGATGAGCAGGCGTAGCCGATCCGGCGCAATCGCATCCACATCGGCAAAGATAACCGCGCGGTTGCCCTCAATACGGTCCATATCGGGAAACGTCGCGGCATATGTGCTGATGATCCGCGTGCCGCAATGGGCAAAAATCGCGGCCTCTCCGGCCTTGGTCGCGCCAACGCGCAAGGTCGATCCCGATTTCGTCTTGGGCGTGATGTAGGCAGGCTGCCCCCAGCGCAAGGTTTCCTCAACAGGACCTGCCTCTGGGGTCTGTGCTGCAACCTCATAGATCAGATCACGCAGGGCCAAAGCGGTGGCGCGCGCGGTTTCGGGCAATTTATCAAATGCATCTGCAACGGCAGCGGTGGGATCAGGTGACATAACAGCAGCTTAACACCGGCCGTGACATGATCAAAATAATACCTTTTCGGCAATAAATGGACCTGCCACAAAGCTGTGCCTTTTTCATTTCGTGATTTCAGGTACAGTATCAAAAAAAATAGGAGCAAACATGCACCGCAGGCAATTTATCGCATCAAGTCTTTCAACCCTCGCCCTTCCCTCGCTGGGCATTGCAGATGCATCGGGTTTTCCCAACTGGATCGCTGGATTTCGCGCGCGGGCGCGGGCCGCTGGGATCAGTGATACCACTTTCAACGCAGCTTTCACCGATGTGCGATATCTGCCCGATAGTATTGAGCGTGACCGTAATCAGGCCGAATTTGTGCGTCCTTTGGCCGACTACATGTCCACTGCCGTATCAGACACCCGCGTCAGCAACGGACGCGAAATGGTACAGCGCTATGCCGGTGTGCTGTCACAAATCGAAGCGCGTTTCGATGTTGAACCACAGGTTGTCGTGGCCGTATGGGGGATGGAAAGCAATTACGGGCAGCGCCGTGGCGATACCCCGCTGATCTCTACCCTTGCGACGCTCGCCTATGAAGGGCGGCGCGGGGCCTTCTTTGAAAGCCAGCTGATTGCGGCGCTCAAGATCGTGCAAAATGGTGATGTGGCCCCACGCAATATGACAGGGTCATGGGCCGGGGCGATGGGGCATACTCAGTTTATGCCAACGTCCTATGAGGCCTATGCCGTCGATTTCACCGGCGACGGACGCCGCGATATCTGGGCCGATGATCCAAGTGATGCGCTTGCCTCGACCGCCGCTTATTTCCGCAGATTTGGGTGGCGCAAGGGCCAGCCGTGGGGCGTTGAAGTGCGCCTGCCGCAGGGGTTTGACTTTGGCCAGACCGGACGGACCGTGACACGCCGCCCTAGCGATTGGGCGCGTTTGGGTGTGCTTGGCACTGATGGGCGCGCCGTGCCGGATTACGGCGATGCGACGCTGGCGACACCAACAGGTGCGGGCGGGCCCGCATTCCTGCTTTTCCGCAACTACGATGTGATCGGGCGCTACAACAATGCCGAGGCCTATATTATCGGCGTCGGTCATCTGTCTGATCGCATTCGCGGAGCAGGCCCGCTGCAAGTGGCTTTTCCTGCCGATGAGCGCCGCTTGCGCCGGGCAGAGCGGCGCGAACTACAACAGCGGCTGACAGACGCAGGGTTTTCAACGCAAGGCGTAGATGGGCGGATCGGGCCAAATTCACGGGCTGCCATTAGGGGTTATCAGCGCAGCGTTGGCCTGCCGCCCGATGGGCACCCGTCGCTGGGGCTATTGCAAAGGCTGCGCTGAACAGGCCCCGCCCTGCATGCAACTGGTCAGCATCTCCAGCACTGCATCGCTTGGTTCTTCAAAGATCATGCCACCACAGGCGCCCGCACGCATAGTGACGGGCGGATCGGTTGCTTCGACGAAATACACTGCATCGATTCCACTGCGGGCCGACCCGCACCAGGGGCCGGCGCAACCGATCTGCAGGGTGACGTCACTGTAGTAATCGTTGGTAAAGCCCTGCCGGGTCAGGCCCTTGCCTTCAAAACGCGCAGCAATTGGGCCGGGTTCACGGGACTGATCCATGGAAACGCCTGCGGGCAAGTCGGCCTCATCAAACGTAAGCCGCCCATACAACACAAAATAGCTTTCAGGTGCAGCGGCTAGCCGCTGAAATGTCTCGATCGGATCAGGGCGCATGCAGCTTAATGCATGGCCTGGTCCGGCAACGGCTGCAAGGGCTGCGGCAAGAAGAACTGGTTTCATTATCCTGATCCTTTTGTTGGGTTCAAGTTTTGACGCCTGTGGGCCGAGTTTTCTTGGTCAGCCGCCTAGATTTTTACAGTTTATGGCTGAACTCAGCCAAAACCTGTTTATAAACCTCACGCTTGAATGGCACAATATGCGCGACCAGTTTGTCAGCCGGCATCCATTGCCAGGCTGTAAACTCAGGGTGATTGGTGTGCAAATCAATCTGATTATCGAGCCCGTGATAGCGCATCAGATACCATTTCTGTTCTTGTCCGCGATACCGACCTTTCCAGATATTCGGGACCAATGCGTGCGGGATATCATAGCGGATCAACCCTTCGCTCTCACCCTCAATCGCGACCAGATTGGGGGCAATGCTGGTCTCTTCCTCCAACTCACGCAGGGCTGCATCGCGCGCATTTTCGCCCTTGTCCACGCCCCCTTGCGGCATTTGCCATGCGTCGGTGTCGCGGTCTTTGCGTTGGGCCACAAAGATGTGGCCGCGCGGATTTGCCAGCATGATGCCCACACAGGGGCGGTAAGGCAGTTGAGCGATCTCGTCAGGGGTCATAATGGGCCTTGATGTTGCATGGGGTGTTCCCCTTTTGATGTGTCCCAACGATATGATCAATGCCAGCGGTTATACGATAACAAGCCGGGTTTCATGACGGATACGGGCCGCAATCCAGCGCAGGTGATCAGGACGAAAAGCCACGCAGCCCGCTGTCGGGCGACCGGGGCCCCGCCATGCATGGATAAAAATGGCAGAGCCACGGCCCTTGACGGCATAGGGCCAGTTCCAGTCGGTCAGGATTACCAGATCATACATCGGATCAGCACGGCGCAGGCGTTCGTGGCTGTATGCATGCGGCGCACGGACCATCAGATTGTAGTCTTCATCGCGGATATCGTCCGACCACAAATCGGACGGCCCAATCGGCAACGCCCAATCCGCAGGCCGCGCCATCCGGTCCGCACGGTAGAGCATGCCCACAAGGCGGTGAGTGCCGCGCGGCGTGGCACCATCGCCCTCTTTCTTGCGCGCCGTCAGACCACCGCGCCCAATGGTGCAGGGAAAACGCCAGTTCATGAACCTTAGATGCGTCGGGGTAAGAACGAGGTCAGTTTGTTTCATGGGGCGAGGTAAATCACAAAGAGCGCCCCGCTGACGACCAGAATATCCGCAAAGATAGCGTTGTCGCAACATTCAACATAGTAAAGCGCATATGCTCATCTTATGTTCCAATCAACAGGGAGGGCGCATTATGCCAACTGCCAAAAAGCTGAACGGAACGCTGCGCGCGTTTATCGAAAAGCAAAAGCTGTTCTTTGTGGCGACCGCTGCCGCTGATGGGCGGGTCAACTTCTCACCAAAAGGAATGGACTCACTGCGGATCATTGATGACACCCGTATTGTCTGGTTGAATCTTACAGGCAGCGGCAATGAAACGGCAGCCCATTTGCGCGATGCAAACCGGATGACACTGATGTTTTGTGCGTTCGAGGGTGACGCGCTGATCTTGCGGACCTACGGACAGGCGCAGACGCTGCATCATGGCGATGAAGGTTGGGATGCCGCGATTGGCCAATTCCCGAAAATGGCTGGCAGTCGCCAAATCTTTGATATGAAGATTGACCTTGTCCAGACGTCTTGCGGAACCGGCGTGCCAGTAATGCCGTTCGACCATGATCGCGGGCACGAGGAGCTGCTGCCGTATTTCGCGGATATGGGTCAAGAAGGCGTAGAGGATTTCTGGCAGCGCCGAAATGCCAACAGCTTGGATGGTGCGCCAACCGGGATCGCCGAACGAGATTAGATCAAGTATCGGTTTTTGTGCACCCGCACCCGTCCACCCCAAGCTATCGTCGCGAGATGTCTCAGCCTTTTTGAACGTCTTGCCCAGCGTCGATATGCAAACGCCTCAAAACATCGGCGGCCGTGTCTTTCAGTGCAGTCAAGCGGCGGCTGTCTGGATTGAGCGCCTGCGCCCTGCGGACATCTTCAAGGGCGCCATGGACGTGCGCTTCATCTTTTAACTCCCACGCCAGTACAAGCAAAATGGCAGCGCGCCGTTCAAAGTAAGATGCGCGCGGATTATCCTCGCGCAGGTCAATTGCAGCACTCATATCAGCCAATGCGGCATCAGGCGCGTTGCGGTATCGCATGTTCAGCAAAGCACGGTTCGCATAGGCGGAGGGGTTGGTTGAGCCTGCATCGATCACAAAGGTGAAGTCTTGATAGGCCTGCTCTTGATGTGCTTCCGTGATGCCGTTTTCGAATAGATGGACGGCCCTTGTATAAGTCGGCTGCACTTTATCTTCGGCAATCGCAACATAATCGTCACATGCTGCGATCTGCTCAAAATTGGAAAGGGCAGCACCCGATGCGTGATCAATACCCTCAATACAGCCACGCAACGCAACTGTTTGGTGGTCTGTATCATCAGACGGTATCAATAGAGACGCGTTTGGCGCCGACATGGGGGTTGGACCTTGCGACATCAGCGTCACAACGCCAGCGGCACCAAGAATAATTGCTGCAAGTATCAGCAAACGCGGACTTTTTGTATGACTTCTTGCCGCCATCCTACAACAAATGCCCCGACTTCGCGGCCTTGGTCGCAAGATACGCATGGTTGTGCGCGTTTCCGCCCACTTTCAGCGGCACCCGTTCGATCACGCGCACCCCGCAGGCATCCATCCGCGCCACTTTTGCGGGGTTGTTTGTCAACAAACGCACAGCCCCAAACCCCATCCGTTTGAGGATTTCTGCACCGATCCGAAAGTCACGCTCATCATCTTCAAACCCAAGTCGGTGGTTGGCTTCGACCGTATCAAACCCCTGGTCCTGCAAGGAATAAGCGCGCATCTTATTGGCCAGCCCGATGCCCCGCCCCTCTTGGTTAAGGTACAGCAGCACCCCCGCCCCTTCGGTCCCCATCTGCGTCAGCGCCCCACGCAGTTGCGGGCCGCAGTCGCATTTCAACGATCCTAGCAGGTCACCGGTGAAACAGGCCGAATGCAGGCGCGACAGCACAGGCACACTACGGTCAGGCTTGCCGATCTCCACGGCGTAATGTTCTTCCGCGCCGTCATCGGGGCGGAAAATATGCAGGCGTCCCGCTTCTGACACATCCAAAGGCAAGCGGGCAGAAATAATCGGGTTCAGTGGGCTGAGGCCAGTATCCAAAGCGGCATCAGCAGGCACAATTGTCAGGTTATTGCGCAGAGCAAACCCCGCCGCATCATCCAAAAGCAAGACAACCGCGGCAGGCAGCAAACGCGCTGCCTTGACCATGACAATCGCGGCACGGTGCATATCGGCTGATCCATCACGCGCAGTTTGCAATGGCCCCTTCATCGGCGCGCGCAGGTCATCGGCCGGGTCGGCAACCGCGCGCACCCAGCTAAGTGTTGCATCCGGTGGCAGCACAATCCGCGCGATATCACCGTCATAGACGCGGGCCTTGAGCGTCTGCGCCCGTCGGCCTGTGATGGCCAGCATAGCGCTGCCCCCCAAAGCCAGCACATCAGCCAGTCGCGCGGCATCCAGCGTTTCAGCGGCCAGCACCACAGCCCCCCCGTCCAGCACAACAGGGACGCCCATACGCAAATCAGCGCGGGCGCGGGCCAGTCTTTCTGTAATGTCGGGGGCGAATCCCATGGCTTTCCACCTTTCATTTGTTTCAACAGATAGCCGTTTCCGTCGCAAAGTGAAACAATTGCACGGCAAATCACACGTCCGTGTGAAACGGTGAAGGGATTGGTTGTCCCAAACGTAACAAGAGCACAAATCTAATGGCGTAACGAAGGAGGATGTCATGGGACAACTCAAAAAGATTCTACTCGTCGATGACGACGATGACCTGCGCGAAGCGCTGGGTGAGCAATTGCTGATGACCGAAGACTTTGACGTCTTTGAGGCAGACGATGGGACCAGCGCAATGGTCAAAGCCAAGGAGGGTCTTTATGATCTGATGATCCTTGACGTGGGTTTGCCCGACACAGATGGTCGCGAACTGTGTCGCCTGATGCGCAAGCAGGGCGTCAAATGCCCGATCCTTATGCTGACCGCACAGGACAGTGATGCAGACACCATTCTGGGGCTTGATGCAGGTGCGAATGATTATGTATCTAAGCCCTTCAAATTCCCTGTTCTTTTGGCGCGCATCCGCAGCCAACTGCGGACACATGAACAATCCGAAGACGCTGTATTCCAGCTTGGGCCGTATACCTTCAAACCCGCCCAGAAGATGCTGGTGACAGAGGACGAAAAGAAGGTGCGTTTGACGGAAAAAGAGACGAATATCCTCAAATTCCTCTACCGCGCAACCGAAGGTGTTGTCGCCCGCGATGTGCTTCTGCACGAGGTTTGGGGCTACAATGCAGGCGTGACCACGCACACATTAGAGACACATATTTACCGTCTTCGCCAAAAAATTGAACCAGATCCGTCAAATGCGCGCCTTCTTGTGACCGAATCCGGTGGCTATAGATTGGTGGCGTAGTACTCCACCCCGGTGATTTTGAGCCCTCCCTTCTCTTGATCACCGGGTTCCCAAGATCCCGCCGGAGATCGGGTTATATCTCCACCTCCCTGTTGGACTTGCCCGGACCTTGTGTCCGGGCTTTTTTTTGGTGGGACTTCGCTCAGGCGCGCTGCACCAATGCAGCAAACAATATCAGCGACTGCGACTAACCCAGCGCCTGATCCCAATCGGCGATCAGGTCGCCAATATCCTCAATCCCGACAGAGACGCGGATCAGGTTCTCTGGAATACCGGTATGCGGCTCAATCGTGTGCCGGTGTTCCACCAGACTTTCAACGCCACCGAGTGATGTGGCGCGCAAGAAAAGTTTCAACTTGCCGACAACGCGCAAGGCGTCTTCTTTGCCGCCTTTGACAAGCACCGATAGCAGACTGCCGTAACCGCCGGCCATCTGGCGTTTGGCCGTCGCAAAGCCAGGGTGTGAAGGCAAACCCGGATAGAATACATTGTCTACCATAGCATGCCCTAGCAGATGTTCGGCCAGCACCTGTGCATTCTGCGACATCCGTTCGACCCTTAATGGCAAGGTCCGCATCGCGCGGGTCAGTAACCATGCCTCAAACGGTCCAAGGATTGCGCCCGCCATCTTGCGGTCAGCGCGGATCATGTCCCAGGTTTTTGCGTCCTTTGATCGCGTCGAAAGCACCCCCGCCAGCACATCTGAGTGCCCATTGATCCCCTTGGTCGCCGAATGCATCACGATGTCTGCGCCAAAATCCAAACAGCGGGTCAGGATCGGGGTCGCGGCAGTCGCATCAACAACAAGCGTAGCTTCGGTGGCATCGGCCGTGGCGCGGATATCAACGGTTTTCAGCCACGGGTTGGAGGGTGTTTCGATAAAAACAAGTGCTGCATCTGTCGCTTGGCAGGTGGCGCGCAGATCATCTGCACCGACCTCGATCAGTGTAATCGCACGCCGCTCGCAGAAGTCCCTGATCCATGCTGTTGTACCCCAGTAGATACCAGATTGCACAATTGCTGTGGATCCATGTGGCAGCGTCCGAAACACCGCCGCAATCGCGGCCATGCCAGAGGGGAAAAGGAATGTCTCTTCCGCGCCTTCGAGCCTGCGCAACACCTCCTCGGCTTGCCGCACGTTATCAGAGTCCGCGCGCGAATAGATATTGTCGGGGCGGACCAGATCATAGCTCTCATCCCGCAGATAGGTGGTCGACGGCTGCAAGGCAGGCACAACACCCCCTGATTGGGCATCAAGCGCCCCTGCAGCATGGGCAGCAATGGTGGCGGGTTTTATGTTCTTATCCATACTGTCTTGTGCCGTGTGACCGGGCACAGATGCAAGTGGGGCTATGTCACAAATTCATCTCTGCTGTAGCCTTGCAAGAACAGCAAGGCGGTAAGATCACCATGGTTCACCCGCATGTCGCACTCCGCCTGTACGGTCGGTTTGGCGTGCAAGGCAACGCCAGTCCCCGCCCGTTTCAGCATGTCCAGATCGTTGGCACCATCCCCCACGGCGAGTACGTCCTGTTCTGTGATCCCCAAATGTGTCGTGATCTCTTCCAACGCCTCGACTTTGGCCGCTTGACCCAAGATTGGCCGCCCCACATCACCGGTAAGTTTGCCATCCGCCGCCAGCAAGGTATTGGCGCGGTTCTGATCAAAACCAAGTGCCGATGCCACCCGCGCCGTAAAGGCCGTGAACCCGCCAGAGACAAGCGCCGCATAGGCACCATTTGCTTTCATCGTGTTCACCAACTCATAGCCGCCGGGCATATAGGTGATCCGTTCGTCCAGAACCTGTTCGATCATCGTCTCAGGCAAGTCTTTCAGCAGGCCAACCCGTTCAATCAATGCGGCTTCAAAATCCAGCTCTCCGTTCATCGCGCGCGCCGTGATGCCAGCGACACGCGCACCCACGCCAGCCTCGGCTGCCAGTTCATCAATGCATTCCTGCCGGATCATTGTGCTGTCCATATCGGCCAGCAGCATCTTCTTGCGCCGCCCCTCGGCAGGTTGGATGACCAGATCAACGCAGGCGTTCTGCAAGTCGCGCCAGACATCCCATTGATTACCGGGGGCGATGGGCACTGCAAACTCGGCTGCCTCATCCACGGCCAGCCAATTGGCGTCGCCACCACCCCAGGCATTGCGCAGGCTATCCACCAATGCGGCATCCAGATTGCGCTCGGTCGGGGTTGTGATCAGTGTGACGACCTGCATGGCGGACCTCTTTGCAAAGATGCGCAAGGTCTAGCGCCGTCAGGCCGCGATGACACCCCCCAAAAGTCGAAAAGCCCGCTGAGAAAACTGCCGCACTTCTTTAAAGCGATATGTATCGCGCGCTGCAGCGGCCAGGGCGAAAGACCACGCTGGTTTCCGATGCGCGACCGCAGTGTCGCAAAAATCAGCTCACCCGACGGATTTAGGCCGTTTTCTCTGTTGTAGATGCCACGTCGTCACTTTATTGCGCGAGGTGGGACACCCTTCCCCAACGAAGGGCGCATATCTGTGAGGATACCATTGATGGTTACGACTAAACCGGCAGCGCGGCCGGATAATCCGCGTTTTTCTTCTGGCCCTTGCGCCAAACCCCCCGTTTGGAAACTCGATGCACTCAGCGACGCGCCCTTGGGCCGCTCGCACCGTGCTGCTGTGGGCAAAGCGAAGTTGGCCGAGGCAATTGATCTCACGCGTGAGGTTTTGGGCGTGCCTGCGGACTACCGCATTGGCATCGTGCCTGCCTCTGATACCGGCGCGTTCGAAATGGCGATGTGGTCGCTGTTAGGTGAACGTCCAGCGCAGATGGTGGCATGGGAAAGCTTTGGCGCGGGGTGGGTAACGGATGTGGTCAAGCAGCTCAAGATCGAAGCAACGACCCATACGGCGGAGTATGGCGAGATCGTCGATATGGCCGCGCTGAACTATGACAACGATGTTTGCTTTACGTGGAACGGGACGACCTCTGGTGTGCGCGTGGTCTCCGGTGATGTAATCCCGGCAGACCGCGCAGGTTTGACGTTGTGCGACGCAACATCAGCGGCATTTGCGCAAGACCTGCCTTGGGACAAGCTGGATGTGACAACATTCTCTTGGCAAAAGGTCATGGGCGGCGAAGCGGCCCATGGGATGTTGATCCTTAGCCCCCGCGCGGTTGAACGGCTGGAAAGCTATACTCCCGCTTGGCCCCTGCCCAAGATATTCCGCCTGACCAAAGGTGGCAAACTGATTGAAGGTATCTTCCGGGGTGAGACGATCAATACGCCTTCCATGCTGGCGGTTGAAGATTACCTTGTGGCGCTGAAATGGGGCCGCTCCATTGGTGGATTGGATGGGCTGATGCACCGCGCCAATGCCAATGCGCGGGCGATTTGGAATTTCTGTGCGGACAAGCCTTGGATTGCCAATCTGGCCGTTGACCCAGCCACGAGGTCAAACACCTCCGTCTGCCTCAAATTCACTGACGACCGTATCACAGATGGCGCCGCCTTCGCCAAGGCCGTCGCCAAACGGTTGGAGGCCGAGGGGATCGCCCTTGATATCGGCGCTTACCGTGACGCCCCCGCAGGGCTGCGCATCTGGTGCGGTGCCACGGTCGAGACGTCCGACATCGAAGCCATGCTGCCGTGGCTCGAATGGGCGTTTGAAGCTGAAATCAACGCATAACGTGGGTTGCACCCACCCTAAGACTTACGAAAAGGAGCGGCACAATGGCCCCCAAAGTACTTATCTCTGACAAACTCTCACCTGCCGCCGTACAGATCTTCAAGGATCGCGGCATTGACGTGGACTTCCAGCCGGACCTTGGCAAAGACAAGGAAAAATTGCTGGAGGTGATCGGGCAATATGACGGCCTCGCCATCCGGTCTGCCACCAAAGCGACAGAAAAGATCATCGCCGCAGCCGAGAACCTCAAGGTAATCGGGCGCGCGGGTATCGGTGTTGATAACGTCGATATCCCTGCCGCATCGAAGAAGGGGATCATCGTGATGAACACGCCCTTCGGGAACTCGATCACGACGGCAGAGCACGCGATTTCCATGATGATGGCCGTCGCGCGGCAAATTCCCGAAGCAAACGCCTCGACCCATGCCGGTAAATGGGAAAAATCCCGCTTTATGGGTGTGGAACTGACCGGTAAGACGTTGGGTGTGATCGGTGCCGGGAACATCGGGTCCATCGTCATTGACCGCGCGCAGGGTCTGAAAATGAAGGTTGTGGCCTACGATCCCTTCCTGTCGGAAGAGCGTGCCCTTGATATCGGCGTTGAGAAGGTTGAGCTGGACGAACTGCTGGGCCGCGCTGATTTCATCACCATGCATGTACCGCTGACTGATCAGACCAAGAACATCCTGTCCGAAGAAAACATCGCCAAGCTGAAAAAGGGCGTTCGTATCGTAAATTGCGCACGCGGTGGTCTGGTGGATGAGGCGGCTTTGGCCGCAGCGCTGAATTCCGGTCATGTTGCAGGCGCTGCCTTTGACGTGTTCGCGGTGGAACCGGCGACCGAAAGCCCGCTTTTCAACCTGCCCAACGTGGTTGTCACACCGCACCTTGGTGCGGCCACAACCGAAGCGCAGGAAAACGTGGCGTTGCAGGTGGCCGAACAAATGTCGGACTACCTACTGACGGGTGCCGTGCAAAACGCGCTCAACATGCCATCTGTGACCGCCGAGGAAGCCAAGGTCATGGGCCCTTGGATCAAACTGACGGGCCATTTGGGTAACTTCATCGGTCAGATGACGGATGAACCGATCAAGGCGATTAATATCCTGTTTGACGGTGAAGCGAGCGAGATGAACCTCAAGGCGCTCACCGCAGCGACCATTGCCGGGATCATGACAAAGGCGAACCCCGATACAAATATGGTCAGCGCGCCGATCATCGCCAAAGAGCGGGGGATCAAAGTGTCGACCACCAAACAGGATCAATCGGGCGCGTTTGAAGGCTATGTGAAAGTCACCGTCGTCACCGATAAGCGCGAGCGCTCTGTGGCGGGGACGGTCTTTAGCGATGGCAAGCCGCGGTTTATCCAGATCAAAGGCATCAATATCGACGCCGAGATTGGGGAACATATGGTCTACACCACCAATGAAGACGTGCCGGGCATCATTGGTACGCTGGGAACAACCATGGGGACGAACGACGTGAACATCGCAAACTTTACGCTTGGCCGCTCTGAGGCAAAGGGGGAGGCGATTGCGCTTCTTTATGTGGATGAAGCTGTGCCAGCGCCTGCGATCAAGGCGCTGGAAGCGACCGGATTGTTCCAGCAGGTCAAACCCCTCACCTTCAACGTTTGACTGACGTAAATATGGACCCCATCTACGCGATTGGTGACATTCACGGGCAGAAGCAGATGCTTGATCATGCGCTTGCGTTGATCACTGCGGATGGCGGTGATGATGCCAAAATCGTGTTTTTGGGGGACTATACAGATCGCGGGCCGGACAGCCGGGCCGTGATCAATACGTTAATCGCCGGGCGCGACGCCGGACGCAACTGGGTGTTTATCAAAGGCAATCACGACAGGCTATTCACACGCTTTGTACGCGAAGGGCGCGAGCATGATCCACGTGTTAAATCGGGGATCAGTTGGCTGAACCCGCGATTGGGCGGAACACAGACACTTGCCTCCTACGGGGTGGTGGGCACTATGCATTTTGAGCAACAAAACGATGTACCGCTTGAAACATTGGCGCATTTCGAAGGGCCGGACGCCAGGGGCGACAAAGCCGCACTGCAAGATTTGGCCCGCCAAGCGGTACCAAGCATCCATCTGGCGTTTCTCGAGGGGCTCCCTCTGACCCACCAGACAGAAGACCTGATTTTTGTCCATGCCGGTCTGCGTATGCAGCTCCCGCTGGAATGGCAGGATCCTGAAGATCTGCTTTGGATCAGAGAAGGTTTTATCGACAGCGCCATCGATTATGGCCGTTTGATCGTTCATGGCCATACCGCCCTTGATCGTCCACAGCATTTTGGCAATCGGGTCGATCTGGATGGCGGGGCAGGATACGGCAACCCGCTGATCCCGGCGGTTTTTGAAGGGCGCGAATGTTGGCTTTTGACCGATCAGGGGCGCGTGCCGCTGCGGCCTTAGTCCCGCCTGATAACCCCTGTCACCGCAGCCGCACCGATTGCGGTGACAATCCAGCCAAGGGCGATCAACCACCAGCGCACCCACCATAGCCACCAGCCCCATGGACCGCGCGTGGTGGATGGGGCCCATGCCGCCTCTTGCCCCAGCGACACAATGGGGATGACCAGATCAACGGCATAAGAAACTGCATTGAACGTTTCATAGTCGCGCCCGGCAGTCAGCACTGGCGTCCCGTCAGGGGCAAGCATGTATTTGTCAGACCAGACCTGTGCAGGGTTCTGAATATTTGGATCGGTCGCGAGTGTCTGCCAGCTGTCTGACATCAAGACAGGCCCAGCCGTGGGGGCAAAATCGCCTTCTTCCCAAGATCGGTCCGCAAGAAACCAACCTATGAAAACGAGCGCGATCAGCATATAGAAACTGCGTTCAGGCTTGTGGCCGTAACCTACAACAAATCCAAAGACGCGGTCCGCAATCAGGCTGCCCATGTTACGCCAACCGACCCGCACCCCATACCGACGCTGTTCATCCCGGAATTGCCTTTGGGCCAGCTGTAACGTCATTTCACCAATATCTAACGCGTCAGTATCTGCGGGATGCAGCATCGCCAAACGCGCCACATCCGGATCATTGGGTCGCCGGACCTGCAACGCCTCAATCGCAGCCGGTCGTTCTTCTGGTGGCAAAAGGCTGGTGTTCAGCAACGACTGCCGCCATGCGCCTTCGCGCCGCCACCGCTCGCGCGAGGCTTTGCGCTGCTCTTTCTCCTTGGCCACCATAATCGCGCGTGCGTCCGACCGATGCCCGGTTTCGCGTAAGAGTTTCGCCAACTGTTCATAGGGTTGCGGATAAAATTCGCGCTGCGACACCGCACCCATCTTGAGCCATGCCAGTCGGTCTGGCACGTTGATCCCGCCATGCAGCACATCATAAATGAACCCGCTAAGATAAAGTCGCTCGCACATGGCCCAGCTTTCAGGATCATCCCAAAGATCGCCAACATGCGCCGAAGTCAGATCAACGGCACCCGCCACACCTTTCATCCGCCGCCAGATGAACCCTTCGCGGACGATCAGACGCTGCGCATTCAAGGCATATCCTTCAGGATTGCGCATTGTCGCATGGGCAAAATCAAGCACGCCGTTCACCTCGGCCCCCATGAAACTGACCTCACCATCCGTCGTAGCATAGCGCAGAAAAGCATCACCGCGGACTTGGGTGCTTTGCGCGTTCAGCGCGTGTCCTTTTGGGTTGTGAAAGGCCACACCAATCGCAACCAGCTGCCCACCAATCTGCGCGCCCAGCAGGCTCACCTGCCCTGTGGCTGTGGTACCTTCGAGCAGCACGCTACTCGCGACCTTCATACCCTGCGCCTTGAAGGCTGATCCTTCCGGATGGCGCAAAGTGGCTTGCGTGCAGGACAGATGCCCTTTGATCACGCTGCCCGAAAGCGACACTTTGCCGTCAATTCGGCTGCCATTCAGCGTCAGGTTCCCGCTGGTCTGAATGCGTGCAGCATTGATCCCGTCGGTCATGGTACAGCCAACAATCGCCAAGCCATCGGCTTGCAATTGCACCATCTGCGGGCGCTCTGCAAAGTGGCAATTAAAAAAGTCCACAGGGCCCCGCGCAATCGTAAAGCTCAGGTCCAGCTTTCCTCCGATCCATGCCCCGTAAACCGTGACGCCCGACGGTTGGGTGCGAAAATCATCGCATCCCCCAAGGATCAGATACCGCAGCAATGCTGCCCGGATCAGCACGCCGGGCGCTTTTAAGTTCGGCACCGTCTGGCTAATGCGCGCCGGTGTTCCCGCTTGCGCGCTTTCCAGTAAAACCAGTTCGGCCGGGGTGAGCAGGCCATTGTCGCGCAACTGTACAACTTGCGCCCAGCGCGTGATCAAATGCAGGTCTTCGTAATTCATAGGCTTACGCTAGGGCGCACAGCACGCACCCGCAATGGTTTTCGCCCTTTTGTCGCCGCATCAACTGCCGTAGACCGTTGCAATGCCAATTGAATTCACCAGCCTTGATGCGATCTTGAACCACGGTTTTGACAGCGTGATCGACGTACGTTCACCTGCGGAATTTGCGCAAGATCACATTCCCGGCGCCATCAACCTGCCCGCCCTGTCCAATGAACAGCGGGCCGAGGTGGGCACGATCTATAAACAGATCAGCCCCTTTGATGGCCGCAAGATCGGGGCGGGTATGGTTATTCGCAATTTAGCGGATCACATCGACGGACCATTGATGAAAAAGGACGGCGCTTGGCGTCCCCTGGTTTATTGTTGGCGTGGCGGGCAACGCTCTGGCGTGTTTTCGACACTGTTATCTGAAATCGGCTGGCGCGCTGATACGATCAAGGGTGGCTACACAACCTACCGACGGTTGGTGAAGACACGCCTTTACGATGATCCTCTCGTTCATCGGCTCATACTGCTGGATGGCTATACCGGCACCGCCAAGACCGAGATTTTACCGCGCCTGACCGCACGCGGCGTGCAAGTCATTGATCTGGAAGGGCTGGCAGGCCATCGCGGTTCGCTCCTCGGAGCGATGCCGGGTGGGCAGCCATCGCAGAAAGCGTTTGATACCTGGCTTGCCGTAGCACTGACCAAGCTGGATCCGGCCCGCCCCGTTGTTGTCGAGGCGGAAAGCAGCAAGATCGGGCGCATTGGCATTCCAGCCTCAATGTGGGCGGCGATGTTGGCGGCACCCCGCATCATCATAAAAGCCCCGCAAACAGCGCGTGCGGCCTATCTGGCTCGCGCCTATCGCGAGGTGATTGAAAACCCCGATGTTGTTGCAGAAAAACTGGCCCCGTTGCGCCGCTTGCGGGGTCACGCAACCGTTGATCGTTGGATAAAACTTTCGCGAGACGGCGCTTTGGTGGATCTATCGCATGCTTTGATGGTGGATCACTATGATCCATCATACGCTAAATCGCGTCGGATTTATGAACGCAAGGTGTTGGCAGAGGTCGCAGTTGAAACGCTGGATGATGCCGGACAGGAACGCGCCGCCGATGGAATCGCCGCGGCCATCAACGCGTTTTAATCTCTGATCCTTCGGTGATTTCACCGATAATTGCAGCGTTATAACCCACCTCTTGCAACTTCTTGAAAGCTGCAACAGACGACCGCGCGGAAACAGCTGCCAACAACCCACCCGCGGTTTGTGGATCAAAAAGCAAATCCATACTTGGCCCGGCGATAGGCCCAGCGCCAGTCCGGTTATCTTCAAACAGGGTCGAGCGTACACCCGCAGCGCTTAGTTCGCGTGCGCCATCCATCAGTGGGATCGTATCCAGATCAAGCGTGGCCCCCACGCCCGAAGCATCGCAGATACCGCGCAGATGCCCGGCAAGGCCGAACCCCGTGATATCTGTCATCGCATGGGCCTTACCCAGGATAACCGCGGCATGCGCCTGATCCTGCACCATCAGATCAAGACAACTGATCACATCGGCGCCCTTGGCCTTGCCCGCCATCTCAGCCGCCATGATCGTGCCACTGCCTATCGGCTTGGTGATGATCAACTTATCTCCCGGCTTTGCCCCTGCAAGCGTGATCGGGGTTTGCGTCAGCCCCGTCACCGTAAACCCGATGGTCAATTCATCGCCCAGCGACGAATGCCCACCGATGATCTTGGTACCAGCTTTGGCAAATACCTCTGACGCGGTCGTCATGATTTCGGCCATCGTGCGTTCTTGCAAAGTGGCCGTCATACGCGGCAGGATCAGGCTCGCGGTTGCGGCCTGCGGCTTGGCCCCCATCGCCCAGATATCGCCCAGCGCATGCACGACTGCGATGCGGGTCATCAGCACAGGGTCATCTGTCAATGCCCGCAGATGATCGGTGCTCATCACCTGACCGGGCTGCACCTCTGCTGCGTCATCGCCGAAGGGATCTGGCAATGTAGATTGCAGCGCCGCGCGCCCCACCTTGGCCCCGCAACCACCGCACATCGGTTTGTCGCCCAACGCGTCTTTCACGCCGAGCGCCAGCGTGCGCGGCAGCTTGGGGGCCGTCATCGGTTGCAAAGTCTCGAACTGGATCATGAACTTGCGGTCAATGTAATCTTTGAGCTTCCACAGCAGCGGACCTTCGCGGGCGGTGCCAAACTTCTCGGCCAATGCAGATTTTGCACCCAACGACACAAGCTTGAGGTAATCGCGCTGGGGTTTGTAAGGGCGCAGGGTCCCGCCTGAAAGGACAGCGCGCAGGTTGTCATAAAGCACCGGCGCTTCGCGCACCGCATAGACCCCGGCCTTGGGGCGCGGATCATGGCTCAGGTGTGCGCAGTCGCCGACGGCAAAGATCTCTGGCGCGCTGGATTGCAGGTTAGCATCGACGGTGATGAAGCCATCGTGCAAATCCAAACCGGTCTTGGCGATCCAATCATGCGGCTTGGCCCCTGCCGCACCAGTGGTGAAATCGCTGCGGATCGTGCGCCCGTCACGCAGCACGATACCTTCGGCAAAAATCTCGGTCACTTCGGCGTCTTCGATGACCTCAACGTTGCTGGCGATCAGCGCGGCCAGCATCTTTTGCCGCGCCTTGTAACCTAGGGCCGTCAGCACACGGCTACGATCAATCAGACGCACAGTTGGCTGTTTGTCGCGCAAAGCATGGGCCATCGCGATCGCCAGTTCCGCCCCCGCCACACCACCGCCGATGATGGCAAGTTGCGGTGCATCGGCTTGGGCGCGGAAGGCATCCCACCGGCTGGCGAAAGTGCCCAAAGGCTTGGCCGGGATCGCATGGGTGGTGAAGCCGGGCAGATCAGGCATCGCCGAGGTGATGCCCACATCAACCGCCGCCACATCATAGGCTACCGGAGGGCGACCCACGACGTGGATCAACTGTGCGCCCTTATCAATACCTGTCGCATACCCATTGATGATGCGCGCACCCGCAAACCGCGCAAGCTTTACCAGATCAATATCGAGTTCATCGCGCGTATAATGCCCTGCGACAAACCCCGGCAGCATGCCTGAGTAAGGTGCCGTCGGCCCCGGATTAATCACCGTCACCCGCACCCCCGGCAAGGGGTTCATCCCCCAACTGCGCAGCAAAAGCGCATGGGTATGACCGCCGCCAATCAGCACAAGGTCGCGGGTGAGGGGTAGTTTGTTCATAAGGCTGTTGTAACGGGCGCGGGTTTAGGGGGAAAGCCACTGTCCCTGCCAATGACCGATACGTGAGAAACTGACACGGCGGTGATCTGCTCCAAGGTGCACGGCATCAATGGTGGTAACGGTGCAATGCAGCACCGCAAAGGTCGCTGGATCAGGATTTTTGACATATTCCAGCGCGCCCTTAATCGGCGCGCCAGGCGGTGGGGTAACGCCATAAGACTGCTGCGCGTGGTCGGGGATTTTGTTCCAAAGGGCGCGGGTCCCCGCCCCGCTGCCAATTGATACCTCGGCTTGCAGACGGATTTGCAGATCTTGCTTGGCGTCCCAAATATGAAGCGCTGCATGGGGTGTGGCGCGCAGGCTTTTGATCTTGTCAGAGTAGAGATCGGTATGAACAGTCACCACCATGGTTTCACGATCGGCGCTGCGCAAAACAACGGTGCGCGCTTCTGGCAATCCATCAGGCGAAACAGTCGCAAAGGTCGGCAGACGCGCCGGATGCTTCGCATCTGCTACACCCTGGCCCAATGTGCCCCAGACGCGTGCAAGGATACCGTCCGCGGTTTCAAACCACTCACTCATAGCCTGTCATCTCCAAATACCCGACGCCTGTGTGACTGCCCGTTACTGTCACCGGCCCTTCCCAATAGGGCACGCTGGTGGTCATCCACGCATTTTCATTGATGGCGGCCACAGTCACATCGACCCCTTTTTCGGGCAGTTCCACCCGCCAACCCACAGGGACATCATCGTCATTCACCGCCAGCGGCGTCGCCACCAAGGCACCATCGGTATAAGGCGTCGTCTGCCCATCAGGCGTGATCCAAGTGGCCGAGGTGAAGTTGTTGCCATCGGTTTGCTGCAACCGAAACCCCATCATCTTGTTACCGTCATCAAAGGACAACGAAAACCAATCCCAGCCCGTTTGATTTTCTGCCAAAGGCTGCGACGACCATTCACGATCAAGCCATGCATTGCCTGTCACTGCGATATCACCGTCAGGCAATTGCAGCGTGCCTTCAATCGCAAAGAACGGTTGCGAATAATAATAAGACGCCTGCCCTGCCGCCGACTTCACCGAATACCCAGCATCGCCATGAAAGATCAGCGGTCCCTGTGCAGTCAGCGCCATATCGTAGGCAAAATCGGGTGCGCTGGCGGTCATGCGCAGCGTTTCCCAATCACCCTCCAACACCCAATCGTCGATCCATGCCTGAAACGGATCATCAACGACATCTGCTTGGCCGATCCCACCTCGCGCCAGCCGCTCACCGACGTAGTGGTTTTCCGGCGTTGTGACTGCTGCATGTCCCATCCAAAGCTGGGGGGCGGTCCAGCCTTCTCCTGTCTCCGGCGCAAGGGCCGAACGAAAGAGCGTCCATTGCAGTCCGTAAGGCGTGCCGTCTGCAGCCGTCAGGTTTGCGGTCAGATACCACCACTCAATCCGATAATCCGGGTGCGCGCCATGATCGGCGGGAAAGGCGAATTGCGGGTCTGGTTGCGGGACGGAAAAACCGTCAGCATCTGTCCCAAGCCCGGCGAAGCCTTGGGCGAAGGCAGTGATGGGCAGGAAGAGTGTCAGAAGGATGGCTTTAACGTTCATTGGAAAACACCTTCAGCAAATCTGCGGGCGGTGTCCTGGCCAAACGTCGGGCGGGCCACAAAGCTGCAAGTGCAGCTGCCAGCAATGCGAACAGACCCAGTCGTACATAGTCCATCGGGAACAAATACATCGGTAACTGCCATCCGAAGGCCGCGACGTTCACAACGGCCAAAAGCACCCATGAAAGCGCCAGCCCCAGCGGCAGGGCGACTACCGCCGTCAAAAGTGCCAGCAGCACTGCGCGCAGCAGTTCCAACTTGCCAATCTGGCTACGTGTCATACCCACCGCCCAAGCCGGTGCCAGTTGCGGAATGCGCATGCTGGCGAGCGTCAGCAGGCTCATCAGGATCGCAAAACCAGCGACCGCGAGGGTCAGGACGTTCAGCGCGGTCGTGACCGTAAATGTGCGCTCAAAGATGGACAGTGAGATCGCCTTGATACTGGCCTGATTGACGGATTGGCTGGGCGGGATGCCTGTCGCCGCCTCCAGTTCGGCCAGGAAATCAGGCACGCTATCGGGGTCCATACGTAGGCCGAAATTCTGCGGCGTGATTGCAGGATGAAGCGTGGCAAAGATGCCTTCGCCAATCACAGCCTGTCCAATCGGATTGCCGTAATCGCCATAAACACCAGCGATGGCAAAGGGTGTGCCTTGCAAAGAAATTTCATCGCCCACATTTAACCCCGCCCGGCGGGAAAGCTGTTCGTTGATCAGCACGGTCTGCCCCCCGAACGTAGTGTCCCACGCGTTATCCGCCTGCTGCAAGAACACCCAATTGTCACGATATGTCCCATGATCGCGTGTGCCATAAACTTCGGTCGGTTGGCCTGCAACCTGCGTATCAGCGCTCTGAATGGGCAAAATGGCATCCGTGCGCGGTGCGGCAAATGCGACCAGCGCGGCAGACTGTGTTTCATTCTCAGTTCTCACGTAGAGCTCGGAGGCAAGGCGTTGATCAAGAAAGTCGGTGAAGGTGAGCCGGAAACTCGACACCATTGTCGATACGCCCACATTGGCCGACATTGCCAACAACAGCGCCATCAAGGCCAAGGACAGACCCGGCAGTTGCTGCCGTGTGTCGGCCCAAAACCACTGCGCCGTCACCGATTTGGCGATTACGCTGGCCCCAGCAAGAAGACGATCCAGAAAGAGCGGCAACGCGAGGGCCGCGCCGATCAAAAGCGAGGCCAGCAAGATGAACCCGCCGATCAGACCGTTCGCGGTGAACATCATCACGGCGGCAATTCCCAAGAGGATTGTCGCAAAAACGCCGTGGATCGCGGCGCGTCTACCTGCTGCCATGGCAAGCGCGCGCGGCTGTGCGGCCGCGAGCAACGGCATCTGGCTTATCTGATAAAGCGCACCACTCGCTGCAATCGCTGTGCCACCAAGCGCGATTGCCAAGCCTGACAGCCACCAAGCGGGCCGCAGTTGTAGGGTACCAGATACATCAGCGCCATAAAGCCCACGCAATGTGGCCGCAACATCGGGCAAAAGCAGCGCTGCAATCACGTAACCAAGCGCGACGCCAATCACCCCTGCAATCAAGGCGAAGATCATCAATTCCGCCCCCATTAGAATGATCACCTGCCGCAGCGGCAGGCCCAGCGCGCGCAGTGTTCTCACGACGGGGCGGCGCTGTTCAAATGCCAATCCGATTGCACCATTCACGATGAAGATACCCACGGCAAATGATAGCAACCCAAACGCGGTTAGGTTGAGATGAAAACTATCCGTCAGCCGCCCAATGTCGCTGCCACCTTGGGCCGGTTGCAAGGTCAGGTCCGGCGCAATCACGCGTAACTCTGCACGACCAATGGGTTGGTTCGGCAACACGATCAAACTGTCGATCTGGCCTGTTTTTTCAAGCAATCGCTGCGCGACCCCAATGTCCGTCACAGCCGTGCCCGGCGCTGCCTCTGGCGTAATGACAACATTCAAGTCGGGCAGTTCAACCGCAGTCTCTGCATTGGCAAAAAGCTGCCCTTCCCCTAACAGAAAGGTGGCAATATCGCCGCCTTCCGTTGGCATGACAGGCCCAATGCCACCCGGTGCTGTGAGCGGCTCTACCCCCACAAGGCGCACCCCTTCCAGACGCCCTTGCACCACCGGGCTGACCAACCAACCGGCACGGCGCAGGGTGATATAGGTGTCTTGCGCCATCGGCTGCCCGTCTTGGCGCACCAGCCGGTCATACTGCCCCTCACCCAAGGTGGCAGCGGCGGCATCATAGCTAGCACGCGCTTCGGCATTGACCGCTTGCACACCAGACCAAAGCGCCGTTGCCAAAGCAAGGCCCGCCAAAAGGGTAAACAATTGCAATGGATTGCGCCACCAATGCGACAGCAATGCCTGCAAGGTTGCGCGCGTCATGCCACCTGCCCTGATCGCAAATGCAACCGGCGTGACATGCGGTCTGCTAATGCGCTTGAGTGGGTCACCATCAACAACCCCGCGCCGGTCTCGGTCACAAGTTCAAGCATCAGATCCAGCACCGCCGTCGCAGTCGCCTCATCCAGATTACCTGTGGGTTCATCCGCCAGCACTAGGCGCGGTTTCGGGGACAAAGTGCGTGCAATCGCGACACGCTGCTGTTGCCCACCAGACAGTTGTTCTGGGTATTTATTCAACTGCTGACCAAGCCCCATCTGTTCGGCCAGCGTTGCGTCCCACGCGGGATCATGCTGCCCGGCCAAACGCGCCTGAAAGGCAATGTTATCGGCCACCCGCAAGCTGGGGATCAGGTTGAACTGCTGAAATACAACGCCAACAGTGCCTCGGCGCAACGCCGCACGCCCGTTGTCATCAAGCGTGGCGATATCCTGGTTGCCCAGATGGATGTGTCCCTGATCGGGCGTATCCAGCCCGCCGATCAAGTGCAACAATGTACTTTTCCCGCTACCGGATTCGCCCGTCAGCGCCAGCGTTTCGCCCGCGTCTAACGTCAGATCAATACCGCGCAGCACCTCAAATGGGCCATCAGCGGTTTGATAGGTTTTGTGAATATCGTGGACAGTCAGCAGCATGTTTTTCGTTTCCTCGGTCAGAGGTAACACGCCTACGCCCGAAGGAAACGCCTTGTCCGACGATTAGCCCCGGATAAGGGCGATTTGCGTGCCTGCCGGATCGGTCACGATCAGGCGTTGGACATAGGCAGTGCTGTTGTCCCAAACGACAGGATGGCCGGAGGCCGCAAGCTGCTGGGCAACCGTTTTGATGTTCGCGATCGGAAAGGACGGCAAAGCATGCACATCGAAAGCAAAGCTGGGCTGCGTGCCAAAATAGATCTGCCTGGTCCCACTGACAGCCCAAAATCCATCAACGTCTTTGGGGTAATTCGGCGCGCGCATCTCGGTTAAACCAAGTTCATCTAGGTAGAAAGCGCGCAGCGCGTCTTCTTCATGCGGCTCCATCGGGATAAACGCCTGCTGGAATCGCGCATTGAGTTGGGCCGCATCCCGAGATGCACTGAAATCCATGCCGCGCCCACGCTGTTTTATCTTTGGGCGGGGGTCTTCTTCGTTTAAATCCCGCTCGCGCTGTTTGTAGCCGTGATACAGCCACGCCAACACCATCAGAAACAGGATAAGTGTCGCCGATATCTCGATACCTAGAAAAGGGATTTCCATGATAGCTAAGTGTCCTTTGCGATCAGCTCGATCCGGTTACCAACAGGATCAGATGTAAAAAATCGTGGCACATCCGGCAAGGCGGTGTCCCAGACAACATCATATCCCGCATCCTCTAACCGCTTGGCCAGAGCGGTCAGATCGCTGACAATGAATGCGGGATGTGCTTTTGTCGCAGGGCGAAAATCAGGATCAACGCCAAAGTGGCATTCCAACGCCACCACGCGCGCCCAAAACCCACCGCGCCCTTTTAAGGTGCTGGGTTTTGGTATTTCAACCATGCCCAGCAAACCACAATAGAACGCGCGCATCTGATCCTCTGCTCCGGCGGGAAGCGCCAGCTGCATATGATCCAGTCCAACGATCACTCTTTGTCGTTTCCGTTCTTGCCCGTGCCGCCACTATAGCGCACGAGCAGCCAAACAACCGCGATGAATACAGCGACAACCACCATCGGATTGCCCCCAGCCAAGTCTAACAGCATGACCACCTCTAATTGTATACTATAGTATACTATCTAGGTGTATGTTGACGGATTTCAAGGTTTGCCGCCACGTTCCCCTGTTTCTTTTTGCACGCTGGAGTACGATCACGGCACAGCTGAACAAAGGATCCGACATGACAGATATCGTAATTTTGGGCGGTGCACGCACGGCGATTGGCACGTTCGGCGGGTCTTTGGCCGGCACCTCTCCGATTGAGTTAGGCACTATTGCAACCAAGGCTGCAATGGAACGCGCGGGCGTGGCTGCGGCGCAGGTGGGGCATGTGGCATTCGGCCATGTCATCAACACTGAACCTAAGGATATGTACGTCAGCCGGGTCGCGGCGATGAATGCTGGCATTCCGGACACGACACCAGCAATGAACGTGAACCGCCTATGTGGATCTGGCGTGCAGGCGATCATTTCGGTCATGCAATCGCTTATGCTGGGCGACGCTGAATTCGGCCTCGCCGGTGGGGCCGAGAACATGAGCCGATCACCCTATATCATCTCGGATCAGCGCTGGGGCGCAAAGATGGGTGATGTCCGCACGCAAGACATGATGTTGGGCGCACTGAACTGCCCCTTCGGCACCGGGCATATGGGTGTGACAGCCGAAAACGTCGCGACCGAGCATGACATCAGCCGCGCGGATCAGGATGCCTTTGCGTTGCAAAGTCAGGAACGTGCGGCGGCGGCGATAGAGGCTGGTTACTTCGAGAGCCAGATCACCCCCGTGCCGGTCAAGAAACGCCGCGAGATAGTGGATTTCGTGACAGATGAACACCCCAAGGCGACCACTTTGGATGTGCTCGCGGGCCTGCGCCCGGTATTCCAGAAAGACGGCAGTGTCACCGCGGGCAACGCCTCTGGCCTGAACGATGGTGCAGCGGCAATTGTGCTGGCCACTGCGGAGGCTGCTGAGACCGCTGGCCTCACACCCAAATTCCGCATTCTGGGCTACGCCCACGCCGGGGTCCGCCCTGAGGTGATGGGTATCGGCCCTGTCCCTGCCGTTGCGAACCTCTTGGTCAAAACCAAGCTGACCGTGGATAATTTCGATGTGATTGAATCGAACGAGGCCTTCGCCTCTCAAGCGCTTGCCGTATCCAAAGAGCTGGGCTTTGACCCTGCCCGCGTGAACCCCAATGGCGGTGCGATTGCACTGGGCCATCCGGTTGGCGCGACAGGTGCCATCATCACAGTCAAGGCGATGTATGAGTTGGAGCGGATCGGTGGTCAGCGCGCTCTGATCACCATGTGCATCGGCGGTGGCCAAGGCATCGCATTGGCAATTGAGCGGATTTAACGCAGGCGGTCCCCTTGCGGTTGCGGGTGCCTCATGCTTCTTACGGTTAACGTCAAGAAATGAGATGTCCACCCCGTGACCACCCGCCCCGCCCTGCGCCACGTTGTGTTCTTCAGCGCCAAGGACAAGGCTGACATTCCGCGCATCGTGGAAGGTCTCGAACTCTTGGCTGGCATCCCGGATAGCTGCAGGTTTGAGGTGCGCAGGAACACCCAAAACGATGCGCTTTCATCTGAGGTTGATGTGATCGTCTATGCAGAGTTTGACAGCGCTGCGTCTTTGGCGGCCTATAAGGCGCACCCGCTTTATGAGGCATCCATCAAAGCCGTCCGCCCATTGCGCAACATGCGGATCGCGGCGGACTTTTAGAACCCGATCTGTTTCTGACGCTCTGCCAAAGCCGCCACGATGCTCATCGCGGCAAGCGACGAACTGCGCGGGTTCTGGGGCAAACCATTGCCTGCGATCGTAAAGGTGAAGGTACCGAAATCACCCTTGGCGGTGACCTCATGAAGATTTTCCGTGACCGTCGGATCAGCGATTAACTGCACCTGCGTTTGATCAAGGCCGATCCCCGCAAGGGCAACGGCAGCTGCCACATTCGCGTTTTTGGGATAGGCCAATGCGGCTTCGCGTGCGGTGCCGCTGAAATGCGTGGCAGCTTCGGTAAGCGCATCAAGATCAAGCACTGCCTCTGCCGGTGAACCATGCCACCCTCCCGGTGGTTTACGCCCAATATAGCTCACCTCAATAATCGCGCCGGTACTTGCCCCGCGCAGCGCATCCAGACCACCGATGGCCCCGCTCACCAAATGCAACCGCGCCCCGCCCTTCGTGGCCGCGTCCTTCAAAGATTGCTCAACTTGGCGGTCTGCCAACGCACCCAAAGAAACCGTCATCACATCAATGCCCAGCGCCAAGGCCACTGGCCCATGCTGCGCAAGTGCCTGATGTCCGCCGCAGTCAATCACCAGATCAGGGTGGAGAGGCAGATCATTAAGGTCAGAGATACGTGGCGGCGCGTCTTCACCGCTTTCTTTGCCTGGCCGTACAATTTGAGCAATCTCAGTGACATGCAACCCCGCCAGTTTGCCACGAACATGAACCGCAATAGCCCCATGTCCAATAATCGCAATGCGCAGATCCATCAGGTGGGGTAGTCGCGCAGGAAGACCCATTTGTCGCCCGCAGACATGTCCGCGTCATAGGCATAGCCGCCTGATGCAAATGCTTTGATCCCCTCTGCATCAATCACTCGGTTTTCAACCATAAACCGCGCCATGGCGCCGCGGGCACGTTTGGCAAAGAAGCTGACGATACGCGGTTTATCTTCTTTCACTTCCATAAAGACCGGCGTGATCACCCGCAGTTTCAGCGCTTTGCGGTCGGCGGCACCGAAGTATTCCTGACTGGCACAATTGATCAGCGTGCTGGTGCGCACGGCCTCTGCCTGCGCATTCAGCGCCTTGGCAATCGTATCGCCCCAATAATCATAAAGCGTCTTGCCGCGCCTTGTTTTCAAACGGCTGCCCATTTCCAGGCGGTAGGGCTGGATCGCATCCAGCGGGCGCAGCAGGCCGTAAAGGCCGGACAGGATGCGCAGATGGTCCTGTGCCCATGCCATATCATCCTCGGTCAGCGTCTTGGCCTCTAGCCCCTGATAGGTATCTCCGTTAAATGCCAGTGCCGCAGGTTTCGTCGCATCGGCTTCAGGCTCTGCCGCGAACGCCTTGAAACGATCCCGGTTCAGGCGGGCGAGGTCGTCTGAAATGCTCATCAGACCTTTCAGATCTTTCAACGTCAGGTTCTTGGCCGTCTTGGACAGGCGCACCGCGTCTTCCTGAAAATCTGGGGCAGTCGCTTGGACCGCAACCGGGTCCATGTCGAGGGACTTGGCAGGAGAAACAACGACGAGCATTTTGGCATCCTTCTTCAATCTTGGAAGGGATGTAACATGGCAAACGGCGTTGACCACCCCTCAGACAGTCAGGACGGCCAGAGATACGACACCAAAGGGGTTATTAGTTCAGTTGAACCTGCAACGGGTACTGACCATCCTCGAACGGACCAAAAAGGTCGTCCAGATCAGGGTGCTCCACAGGCTCGCCCGAATAGTCAGCAACAAGATTTTGTTCAGAGACATAGGCTACATAAAAGCTCTGATCGTTCTCAGCCAGAAGGTGATAGAACGGCTGGTCTTTCTTGGGGCGACTATCCTCTGGAATGGCGTTGTACCATTCGTCTGTGTTCGAAAACATGGCATCCACGTCAAACACCACACCCCGGAAAGGGTGCTTGCGGTGACGGACAACTTGGCCCAGATGATATTTGGCGCGTGTTTTGAACATGGTCTTCCTACCTTGCGCCCTTATATGCTTGCTGCAGGTGCAAAGTCCACGGTTTGCACTAAAATTTGAAGGAAACAGTCTGTGAACCTCGCCCTGACAGTGCTGAATATCACCGCGCCCGTATTCCTTTTGGCGGCCGTTGGGTTCGTCTGGGTCAAGCTGGGGTTCGAATACCGGGTCGAGTTTGTGACGCGGATGGCGATGACGCTGGCAGTGCCGTGCCTCATCTTTGTGGCACTGATGAACATTGAGGTGGAACCAGCAGCGCTCGCGGCCCTCTCATTGGCGTCATTTGTGGCCTACGGCCTTGTTATGGTGGGCTGTTTTATCCTCGTGAAAGCGGCAAAGCTGGATACGCAGACCTATTTGGCGCCGCTCATCTTTGGCAACACGGGCAACCTTGGCCTGCCTTTGGCGCTCTTCGCATTTGGCGAGATCGGGCTGGGCTATGCCGTTGTGGTCTTTGCGATCATGGCGATCCTGTCCTTTACAATTGGCATCTGGATGGTTGCTGGGGCCGGATCATTCAAGCGCGTGATCCAAGAACCGCTGGTCGGCGCCACGTTACTCGGGGCATTGTTCCTGTGGCAAGGCTGGGAAACCCCAGAATTCCTGACAAGCGCCATTGAATTAATCGGCCAAATGGCGATTCCAATGATGCTGATCACACTTGGCGTCGCAGTGGCACGGCTAGAAACCAAGGCGATGACGCAGGCGGTTGTGCTTTCGGTGATCAAGGTCATGATCTGCACGGGCGCAGGCTGGGCCGCAGCCACATGGTTCGGACTTGATCCGATCGCCGCCGGTGTTCTGATCGTGCAGGTGGCCACACCTGTGGCGGTGACATCGTATCTGCTGGCTGAAAAATATGGGGCCGATGCACAACCCGTTGCGGGGCTTGTCGTGGCCTCTACTTTGCTTTCAGTGCTCGTTTTACCGCTCATCCTTGCTTTTGTGGTCTGATTGCCGCGCTTGAGGGATTCCCAGACAAGCCCGGACGCGCTATAGTCAAAAAAAACAAATATAAGCGAGAGGCAGATGAGCAGTATCTTTCGCGCCATGGCATGTGTGATGCTTCTAGCAAGCTGCAGCGGCGGTTCGAGCTATAACTCGGCGCCACGCAACCTTGATGATGCATGCAGTATCGTGTCCGAGCGCCCCGAATACCTTCGTGCATTCCAAGCGGTGGAGCGTAAATACGGCGTGCCCGTGCCGTCGCTGATGGCGATCATCTATCAGGAAAGCAAATTCATCGGGAACAACCGTACCCCACATCGTTATGCGCTGGGCGTGATCCCTGTGGGGCGTCAGTCATCAGCCTTTGGCTATAGCCAGGCACTGGATGGCACGTGGGAAGAATACCAAGATGGCCCCGGCGGCAGCCGTGCGCGGCGTGATGATGTCTTTGACGCGACCGATTTCATGGGCTGGTACATGGTCCAGACCGTGGAAGAGACGGGCGTGCCAATCAACGACACCCGCAATCAGTATCTGGCCTATCACGACGGGCGCAGCGGTTTTAACCGCGGCACATGGCGGTCCAAAAGCTGGCTGGTGCGGATCGCGGGCGAGGTCGAGGCACGGGCAGTGATGTATGACCAGCAATTGCGGTCTTGTCGCAAGCGGTGATGCTCAACCTCCGGCTGCTTTAACCCGCGCGGTCACGTATCTCGGCCTGAATGTTGAACAGGATATCGCGGATCGCCCCGCCTGAGACCAGATCATTCAGAATGACTGTCGTCTCTGTACCGGTTTCATCCGTGACGATCCACTGGCGCAACTCAACCGGGTTGGCGGTAAAGACCATCTGGATACTGCCGTAGTTGGGGTTGTCGGGGTCCTGTGCCGTCACGGTTGTTGTGGTCCCGTCAGAGGTGACATTGGTGACCATATCAGCGCGCTCAAAATCAACATTATCCTGCAGAATGATGCTGAGCGGCGTTTGGTTGAGCGGATAACGTTCCGGGCCGGTGTTGGAGCGGGCATCAAATATCGCCAACTGACCACCGCCAGCCAAAACCATTGAATCCGCAGGCGCATTATATTCAAACCGGATCCGGCCGGGACGTTTGATGTAAATCTGGCCCGTGCTTAAAGTACCATCCGCGTTGATCTGGGTGAAGCCACCTTGGGCTGTTTGCAACTGGTTCAGGTAGGCCGAAATTTGGCCCAGGCTGAGCTGCTGTGCCGTAGCCGCACCGGCGTAAAGCGTCAGTGCGATTGCGGTGATAATCGATAGGATACGTTTGTTCATGTCTCTTACCTATGTAGTTGGGTAACGAAATGCACCCTTTGGCTAGGCGATACAACAGCATGTGAAGCGGTGTTAAGCGATATCACGCCGTTTGATTTACGATAGCAGGCAACCGTCAGATGGCTGGGACTGTCCCGTCAAGACCGCGGCATCAGTGTTCACCAAATAGGACAATGCGCTCGAATAACCTATGCCGCGAATGGCAGCTTTGAGCCCAAAGTCCCCGATGCTGCGCACAGGATGAGCGTCCGGTTTTCAAGAAGTGACAAGAGGCCTATGTCCGCTGCGTGGGGCGAACCCATCATTGTCGATTTGCCAACTCTGCGACGGCAAACTCCGCCACGCCTTCATCTGTCCCGTCTGTGAAACAGGCAATCGTCATCGGGTCGGCTAGGTCAGGGTAGTGATAGACAGCGTTTACGCTGAAAGGTCCTCCGCCAGAATGTCCGACACCTCGTCCTGCGCCGCTGATCCCACCGGACATCAGACCCAAGCCATACCCGTACTCCGTCCATGGACGACCGGGAATGGCACCGCCAAGCGAGCGTCGGTTCAGCATCTCCGCCAGCGTGTCTGATCTGAGTAAATCATTTGAGAAGAGAGCATGTAGCAAGTGTGATGCGTCCGAAGCCGATCCAATGAGACAGCCGTGGTATACCCACCCCGGATCATAGCCAGTCGCAGCATCCCAATGCAGTGCAGCAGATTGTTCAAGTTTGTCCCAAAACGTCACGCTTTCCAAACCCAACGGCTTGCAAATCATGTCAGAAATGGTGTCTCCAAGCGACTTGCCAGTATTCTGTTCTATCAAACCCCGTGTAAGCAGATAACCGATATTGGAGTATGACCATCCCTCACCTGGCGCGAACAGCATGCCCTGCGCCAGCGTTGCATCAAGCAACTGTTCGCGCGACCATGGTTCATCTGCTCGCGCAACTGCCGCATGGTACTCTGGTAGTGACCCATAGTCAGGGAGGCCAGAGGTATGGCCGAGCAACTGGCGAAGCGTAAATGGGTGGTCTTCGAGTAACGCATCCAAAGCCAAAACCTGCGCTTCGACTAACTTGAGTGCACAAATCGCAATCGCGGTTTTTGAAAAGCTCCAGTATGGGAAAAGCGCGCCGTCATTGCCGTTCCCGCCTTGACGACCTGACGTAGAAATCCAGTGTGAACATATTTCTTGATCGCTCATCCGAGCAGGGTCTGTGATCCTCGCGACCTTGTCAATTTGCATGCGAAATCGATCCCGAAAGCAGCCATTGGTGCTACCGCAGCGAAAGCTCACTAAGGTCCGCATTCCCGACCTCCATACACCACCCAGCGAAAGTCCGGGCTGCGGCGGACATGAGTGGCATTTGGGCCAACACCCCGTGATTTGCCCTCTTTTGATCAAACCCAGAAGGTGCGCTGTGTCGCGCAAAAGAGGCAAAAATGGTTAACGCAGCCACACTTCAATGCGGGTGTAGTCCGATCCGGCGACCTGACCGTCCAAACATGCAGCGGGCGAGACATCGCCAAAACCATATGATGATACGCTATAACCACCCGCTGCGATGGTGTCGGCTGCCACGCTTTCAAATATAGCGGCAAAGACAGTTGCCGCCGCAGCTGATGCATCAATTGCGGCCGCACTTCCCGCGGCGCTTTGTCCATGCCCGACAAAAACAATCTCGCGGCCGTTGTTTGCATCATCTTGCAGGGTCTCGATCAGGTTAATCATCATCGCACGGTTCCATGCGCCTTCGGGGCCGCTGGCCACACCGCCTGTCATTGTGGATGACAAACGGTCTGCATCGACCAGCGCCTGAAACATCTCGGCTGCGGCCGTGCGTTGCGCATCATCGAATGACCCTGACAGCAAATCGCTTAGACGTGCGTTCTTTGCGTCCTCGTCCATGACCATGGCCCCATGATTGATGAAACCTTCGTTCTCAAGCAGGCCCCGGGCCACATCCGAGGACGCAAAATCAAAGACCTCTGCGATCAAGGGCGTTGCGGCAGGCACGTCATAGGTTGCCATGATCGGGCCCACCAAAGGATAATCGCCGGATATGATGTTGAATGGCGTGGGCGCGACGGCGATACCGCATGTCCCGGTCACATCAACAACGACATCCGCGTTTGCGGCAGCTGTTGTAATCACGCTGACACTGCCTGGGAATTGGTTGATTGAGGCTGCAACGCCCGCCTCGTTCGACAGTGTCAGCACATTCTCAGCGATCTCTTTTCCAGCGGGCTCCATGACCAAACGCTGCATGCCCGCACCAACTTGCGAATTCGGTGGCAGTTGCAGCGGCAGTACACCCATATCGGCACCGCCAATTTCGGACCAATTTGTAATCTCACCGGCAAAGATGCGCGCCAAGTCATCGAGCGAGATTTCCGAGATACCTGCATTTGGTGCAACAATGACCGAGAAGGTGTTGAGGCCCAGCAACTGATGGCTCAAATTCGTGCCAAGCGCCCAAGCGGCTGGCGTGTTGTATTCCGCCGGTGCCGTCCCGTTCAGAGAGACAGTGCCGACGGTGATATCAGGAGCAGTATCGTCAGCATTCACAGCAAGAGAGGCAGATTGACCCGTATCGCTATTTTGCAAAAGCAGATCACCTTCTGATGTCAGTTCAACATTTGTCGCAGAGGCATTTGTGACCGCGTAGGCCCCTGTCACGATGCGGTAAAGCTCTGCGTATTCTGACGCTGAAAACCCGACGGTAAACGCATTTGATGTGCTGGGTGTGACAACAGCCTCGGTTGCCGCAGCGCCCTCGACACCCGCAAAAGCACCGCTGGTCAGTCCAAAATCACCCGATGCAACCACCGTGTCACACCCGGCACCGTAGCAAATCACTTCCGATGCAGGGACCGCCACGACACCAACAGATGTTTCGACCTGCACCATGACCCCGTTATAGCCAACAATCTCACCCTCTACATTGATGAAGCCATCGCCCGAACGCAATTCAACCGCCTGTGCGACAAGTGCTGCAGGTGCGACAGAGTACAACAATGCCAGACCAATTCTTGAAATCATTTTTCTTCGAAGCTCCGAACGTTCATTAGTCTTTTGCTTGGTGTTAGTTAACGTTTAAAATACCAAATACTGGCAAAACTAGGGAAATTCGTGTGTCTACCGGGAAATTATGCACATTTAGGCAACAATCTGGAAACCCTTGTTTCGTGGGTTTCGAAATTATCAAAACCTTGATGATCCGTTGGGCTTCACAGTCTTGCCACAATGCGACGATGGCATGCAGTCGTTGGGACCACAACCCAATCCGCGGCGCAACGCCACCGAACCGACCTAAATTTTCTGCCGCCACGAAATCACTGCATTTCAGGTAGTACGGCGCGACCTTACGCTCCCGTCATACGGGCATCTGAGGTCGGTTGCAGCCCGTGCGCATCTAAACCCGACTCGGCTGCGTATGAAGAACAGAATACGGAGACAAACATGCGCCTTATCCTTGCCGCCACTTTTGCTTTGCTTGCCGCCTGCACCGGCAAGCCCTCCTTTGACGACCCGAGCCTCAGCGACCGAAAACTGAACCTTGAGGAGTTCTTTGATGGTGAATTGGTGGCCTATGGCCAGTTCCAAGACATCCTTGGCACCGTGCGGCGCAGCTTTGTCGTGACTATTGACGGGGATTGGGACGGGGAACGCCTTCGGCTGGTCGAAGATTTTGTCTATGAGGACGGATCGACAGAGCAACGCATCTGGACCCTAACCAAGACAGGCGACGACAGTTGGGTCGGTACCGCGCCGGGCGTGATTGGTCAGGCAACCGGGCAGGAACAAGGCGACCGCTTTAACTGGAAGTACGAGATCGATCTGCCGGTGCCATCGGCCACGGGCGAAACCGAAACGCTGCGCGTGAGATTTGACGACTGGATGTGGCTCTTGGCGGATGATCGGTTGCTGAATTTGGCCTATGTCAAGCGGTTTGGGTTGGACATCGGCATCGTGACGATTTCTTTTGAGAAGGATTAGCGCACACCACCACATGTACTGTTCACTTTGGACGGTGAAATCTCTCTTTTAGGGATCACACCTAACGCCAATGGCCGACACAATGATTGTGCCGGCCATTCGATTTGAATGCAGAAACAGGCTTAGAAGCGGTAGTTCACAGCAAGGCGCAGCATATGTGCGCTGGATCGGTAGTCGGCAGTGCCGTCGGATGGGCTATCAAGGTCATCCAAGTCGTTGTAGTACTCCCCACCGTCGCTGCTTTGCAGCCCAACGTAAAGGTACTCTGCGCTCACTGAGTAGAGATCATTGAATTTATGCTCAACACCAGCTCCGGCTGCAAACCCAACTTCAATATCGCTGTATGGCTCAAAACCTTCATTTTCAGCTACGGGTCCGGCGTCGTAGTCGTGCCGATAATTGACATCCACGAAGGCAACACCACCCGTCGCATAAACCAACGTATTGTCCACAGCCAGACCAGCGCGCGCGCGGAGCGTCAACATGCCGTCCCATGTGGATTCAGTGTAAGACGTATAGTTTACTGGAGCCGTGACATCTTCGTGCTCATTTACCGTCTCGAAATTCGTAAATGTATAATCTGCGACCACACCAAAAACAAACTCATTCATCTGGACGTCATAACCGCCCGCTATGCCCGCACCAGCACCAAATTCTGCCAGCGACGCGCCATCACATGCGACGTAGCACCAGTGATCCGTTGTTTCAGAGTTGAACATCCCCGCGTTCAAGGACACCCCCGCATATGGACCGGACCAATCATTTGCGAAGGCGGCTGAGGTTGAAAGCGCAGTGGCAATTACTGCGGCAAAAATCGTTCTTGTCATCACTCGTTCCTTTTAATTCGACAATGCTTACTCCTTCCAGGGAAATTGCGTCATTTTCTTAGCGGAAATTTAACCTTCTTGAGATTTCGCGAACTGGCAACGCTTTTGGCTTCCGACCTTACAGAGTTCAGGGACAGAGTTCAGGGCGCGCCCATTGATGAAGCGGTTCACAGACAATTCTTCGATGATCGTGATTTTTTTTATTAAATGACCTTAATCCGGCACGTTATCTATGCCCGACCCACCCCAAGGGTGGCATCGCAGGATGCGGCGCACTGTCAGGTAGCTGCCTTTGATCGCCCCGTGCTTTTCCAGCGCCTCCAGCGAATAGGCCGAGCACGTCGGTTGATACCGGCAGCTCATGCCGACCCAGGGCGAAAACACCAAGCGGTACGCCCGAACAGGGAGTGAGACGATGTAAGCGAGCGGGCTCATCCATGCACCTTTTTCATCGCGCGCCGCAAGTCGGCCACCAGTTGATCAAAAGGTAGGGTTGCCGTGGTGTCTTTGCGACCCACCAGCACGTAATCCCATCCGTCCCGGCCCATTTCCGGAAGAACGATGCGGGCAACCTCGCGCAAGCGCCGTTTCGCGCGGTTGCGGGCCACGGCGTTGCCAACTTTCTTGGAACAGGTGAAACCAACCCGGATACCCTCCGCCTCGCCTTCGGCGCGCTTGCGGCCTTGCAGGTGGATCCCGGGGGTGCCTTGGCGGCGGGCGTTTGAGGCACGCACAAAGTCGGCGCGCTTGGTCAATACGCAAACAGAAACCGCCGGAGTGCCCTGATCAGGCCCAGCCGGCGGTTTCAAATCGGTCAAAACGGCTGGTGCGCTTACGCGCTCAGCTTCGCACGGCCCTTGGCACGGCGATTGTTCAGGATCTTGCGACCGGCCTTGGTGGCCATACGTGCGCGGAACCCGTGACGGTTCTTGCGAACCCGGTTTGATGGTTGGAACGTGCGCTTCATCGCGTGCTCTCCGGTTTATGGCCAAATCCCAAGGCGCGGGATTCGAAGCCTAACTACAATTCAGACCCGTCCTTTAGAGGGGGTGGCTATCCATGTCAACGCAAGTGCGGGGGTGAAACTGCAACAATTCCCATATTTCGATCACGTCAAATGTTACAGTCTTCACGGGGGCACCCCGCAAAACTGAAACATCAGGGGTAGATTGCATCAATGCGCCGTGAGGTGGGTATCGCGAAATCCGCGATGGGTCCATCTAAACTGCAACCAAACAGACACCGATACACCCGTAGGACCCGAAAGATGACCGATATGACCGAAGCCCCCGCCAACCCGATACTCAAGAAGCTGCCCCTCATTATCATCGGCATCGTTGCCGTGTTGGGTGCGTTTTTCCTCCGCGATTACCTGACGTTCGAGGCATTGGCCGAAAACCGAGAGGCCCTCCTCAGCTTCCGTGACGCGAACTACCTGCTCACCGTTCTGGTCTTTATCGCAGCCTATGTGGTGATTGTTGCCTTCTCCCTCCCCGGGGCAACAATCGCCACGCTGACTGGTGGTTTCCTTTTCGCCACATTCCCCGGCGCCCTGTTCAATATGACGGGTGCGACCATCGGTGCGACCGCAATCTTCCTTGCTGCCCGCTGGGGGTTTGGTGAAAGCCTTGGCAAGAAGCTGGAAAGCTCTGAGGGTGCCGTGAAGAAGATCAAAGACGGCATTGACGAAAACCAATGGTCGATGCTCTTCCTGATCCGTCTGGTCCCGGCCGTTCCGTTCTTCCTTGCCAACCTGATCCCATCCTTCCTTGAAGTTCCGCTGCATCGCTTTGTGATCTCGACCTTCCTTGGGATTATCCCCGGCGCTGTGGTCTACACCTCTGTCGGCGCTGGTCTGGGCGAGGTTTTCGCCCGTGGCGAGACACCAAACCTGGGCATCATTTTTGAACCGCAGATCATCTTCCCCATCATCGGCCTGTGTGTACTCGCCGCTCTGCCCATCGCGATCAACGCAATTCGCGGCAAGAAAGGCCTCTAAATCATGAACCGGATTAAAACAGATATTTGCATCATTGGCGGCGGCTCTGGCGGTTTGTCCATCGCAGCCGGTGCAGTCCAAATGGGTGCCAAAGTGGTTCTGCTCGAAGGCCACAAAATGGGCGGCGACTGCCTGAACTATGGCTGTGTGCCCTCCAAGGCACTGATCGCTTCGGCAAAGCAGGCCTACGCGATGTCACACGGCGCGAAACTGGGTATCAGCGAAGTTGAGGCGCAGGTGGACTATGCCGCGGCCAAAGACCACGTTCATGATGTGATTGCGACAATTGCCCCGGTGGATAGCGTCGAACGGTTCGAAGGCTTGGGCGTGCATGTCATTTCGGAATTCGGCACCTTCATTTCAAAAACTGAAGTACAAGCGGGCGATAACATCATCGAAGCGCGCCGCTTCGTAGTTGCAACCGGGTCTGGCCCTTTTGTGCCGCCAATCCCCGGCCTCGATACGGTCAAACATTACACCAATGAAGACATCTTTGATCTGCGCGAAAAGCCAAAGCACCTGCTGATCATCGGCGGCGGCCCTATCGGCATGGAAATGGCGCAAGCACACCGTCGCTTGGGGTGTGAGGTCACCGTAATTGAAGGTTTGAAAGCCTTTGGCAAAGACGATCCTGAGATGGCGGCGATTGTGCTGGAAAACCTCAAGGCCGAAGGCATCAACATCGTTGAAGAGGCCCAAGCCGAAAAGATCAGCGGCAAAGGTGAGGCAATCACCGTGCACACACCCAAAGGCGACTTCACAGGATCACATCTGCTGATGGCTGTCGGGCGCAAGGTGAACACGGATAAACTGGACTTGGACGCGGGCGGCATCGCGCATGACCGCTCTGGCCTGAAAGTAGGCCCCGATCTGCGCTCGGTGACCAACAAAAAGGTCTATGCGGCAGGTGACGTGGCGGGCGGTCTGCAATTCACCCATGTCGCGGGCTACCATGCTGGCGTTCTGATCCGCTCCATGCTGTTTGGCCTGCCGTCCAAGCAACGCACAGACCACATTCCATGGGCGACCTATACGGACCCAGAACTGGCGCAGGTCGGCCTGACCGAGGCGCAAGCCAAGAAGAAATATGGTGGCACGCTCGAAGTCGTGCGCTTTGAATTCCACCACAATGATCGGTTGATTGCGGAACGCAAAACCAAAGGTCTGATCAAAGTCATGGTCGTGAAAGGGCGCCCCGTCGGCGCATCAATCGCTGGCCATATGGCTGGCGAATTGATCGGCATGTGGGCCATGGCCATCGCCAACAAAATGAAGATGTCAGCAATCGCAAACACTGTTCTGCCATATCCGACGGTCAGTGAGGTTAACAAACGGGCCGCGGGCGCTTATTTTAGTCCGAGACTCTTTGAAAACCCCACGGTAAAGCGTGTTGTCGGCTTCGTGCAGCGCTGGCTGCCATAAGCCTCAGCGAGGAAACATGACCAACTCACTTTCAGGTCGCTTTTTGATCCTCACGGTGATCTTCGTGATGCTGGCCGAGATTTTTATTTTCGTGCCATCCGTTGCGCGGTTCCGTGAGGATTATTTGCTGGCGCGACTTGAACGTGCGCAAATCGCATCGTTGGCGCTGGAAGCGGACGACATGATCAGCCCGGCGCTGGAAGTCGAATTACTGCGCAATGCGGAAGTCTACAACGTGGTGCTGCGCCGCGACGAAATCCGACAATTGGCGCTGTCATCGCCGATCCCATCGCCCATCACAGCCACTTACGACCTGCGCAACCCCAGCAGCATGACCTTGATCGCGGATGCGATGCGCACGCTGGTCGATACCGAAGACCGGATCATCCGCGTCATCGGCAACCCGGTGCGCGACGGCGGGCTGCTGATCGAAGTGACAATGGATGAGATGCCGCTGCGCGACGCGCTCTTGGCTTATGGGCGCAATATCCTGTTCTTGTCGGCTTTCATCTCGATTATCACAGCGAGCCTGTTGTTCTTATCGGTGCAAATCTTGCTGGTCCGTCCAATCAAGGGTGTCGTGCAGCATATGCAATCCTACGCCAAAGCACCCGAAGACGCGCGCCAGATCATCACACCCACGGCAGGCGTAAAAGAATTGCGGGACGCAGAAGAAGCCCTGCAAACGATGCAGACACAATTGACCGGTGCACTCAAACAAAAGGAACGGCTGGCGCAATTGGGCGGTGCGGTTGCGAAGGTCAGCCACGATCTGCGTAACATCCTGACCTCTGCACAGCTTTTCACCGACCGGATTGAATCCTCCGATGATCCGTTGGTGAAACGGATGGCCCCGAAACTGGTGAACTCGATCACCCGCGCCGTGAACTTATGCGAAACCACGCTGGCCTTTGGCCGGGTGGACGAACCAGCACCCGCATTGGCACGCGTCAACCTCGCACAGATCGTGGCGGATGTGATCGACAGCGAAAGGCTGGCGGCGGGCGATTATCCACTGTCATTTGCCGAAGATATCCCCGCCTCCATGACGCTAAGGGCTGATGGCGAACAATTGTACCGGGTGATTTTCAACCTTGTACGCAACGCGCGACAGGCCATCATGGCCACACATCAACCCGGCGAAATCGGGCTGCACGCGCGCGAAGATGATCAGGCGTGGCGGCTGACGATCACAGACACCGGCCCCGGCTTGCCGCAAAAGGCGCAAGAGCACTTGTTCCAGCCATTCCAAGGTGGCGTACGCAAAGGCGGATCCGGCCTGGGCCTTGTCATCGCCGCCGATCTGATTCGCGGACATGGCGGGCGGCTGGAACTGCAACGCACGGATGACACGGGCACAACCTTCATGATCCAGCTCCCCAAAGCAGACCTCGCTCTGGCCCCCGCGGCAGAATAAGAAAGAATCCCGATTTGGGCCTTGCATCACAAGACAAGCACGTCTAAATCCCACGGCACGCGGATTGGTAGCTCAGCTGGATAGAGTACTTGACTACGAATCAAGGGGTCGGGGGTTCGAATCCTCCCCAGTCCGCCAAATTATTCATCTTGTACTCACCACAAAACACCGCACATCTGGAAAAGGCAGGCCTATTCCCCAAGCGGGTACAGCTGGGCCCGAACCGCGTGGGTTGGGATAGCAACTGCAATGCAGTTCGCATGTGGGTGGTGCGGCCCGCCGGCGTCAACCCAGCAGTTTGCGTAAGGCGACCCTGTCCACTTTGGAATGATGGCGTTTATCAAGCGGAATGGCCGCGACATGCTGCACCTCGTTGATCCCGAATTCTGCGGCGCGTCCGCGCCATAGTTCAACTTGTTTGGCGTCGCCTGCAACCACCAATACAGGCAATTCATCCCGTTCCATCAAGGCCACCCGCGAGACACCTGGCCACATTCGTGCGGCAGTCTCAATCGCGAAGGGGTGTTGTACGCCGCGCTCAGTCCTCACCTCATCTCCGACGCGCCCCAACAACCACAGCCGCCCCTGATCGTCCAGATGCCCCGCATCGCCGGTCCGATGCCAGATTGCATCCCCGTCGCGCACCTTGGTTTCTCTATCACGGGCGGGATCAAGATAGCCAGTGTTTACATGATCGCCGGCCACCTGAATTTCCCCCTCTACAATCCGTAAACGGACGGCATCAACAGGGTGCCCGGCAAACAAACCATAGCCTTGCACGGTGGTGTGGGCGTGGGCAATCGGCTCTGCCTCGGTCGAGCCATAGACAGTGGTGACTTCAAGCTCAGGGGTGATGTCTTTCAGGCGTTGCACAACATCCGGGAACACCGGACCGCCGCCGGTGAGAATGTGATGAAGCGTGCCGGTATCCTGAGCCGCAACCACTTTTTCGCAAAGCGCAGGCGGCAGTAAGGCCCGCGTGCATCCATGCGTCTTTATCCAATGGACAACCGCGCTTGCATCAAGACTGCTCAGTTTGGACATTTTCCAACTGGGCAGCACGGATGTGCGCCCTTCAGCCAGATTGATCAAGACAAAGACCGGGAAGGTCACCAGATCAATTTCCGCTGCCTCGCTTTGCAGCAATGGCGCGACCGCTTTCCATTGCGCCATCAAAAACGCATGGCTGCGCGGGATGGCTTTGGGGGTTCCAGTGGTGCCAGAGGTGAATGAGATCAGGGCAGTGCTGTCGGGGTCTACATCCTGTTTAGGATAGGCGACGGTGTTTTGCTGTCCAGGGGTCAGCAGTTTGGCACCCCACAGCCCCGGCACCATCAGCTTGATCCATCGGTAGGGTCCGGCCGCACAAAAGAACCGGGGATCTGTCGCTTTGATCGCAGTCTTGATCCCTGCCAGACCCATGGCCGGTTCAGGCAAAACGGCAGTCGCGCCCAGCGACCAAAGTGCAGCCAGCGATGCATAAAGGTCGGCCCCGATCCCCATTGCGATCAGGACCCGATCACCGGGGCGCACACCTTTGGCGGACCACGCTACGGCATAGCGATCAGCCAACTCTTTTACTTCGGAAAACCCATAAGCGGTGCCGTCACCATCGATCAAGGCGGTACGGTCATGGTAATCCGCCGCAGCCTGCGCAAATGCCGCCGTCAGTGTTGTCACAGGGCTCGCCCCATCAGCGCGTAGCGGCGAAACACATCAGCGCCATTCAACCCCGACCGGATGGCTGACAGATTGTCGTCATGCATCAGCGCATGAATAACAGTTTCAAACCCCATTGCCTTGGCATTCACATAGAACTGATAAGACAGCCAATGCCCGGCACCCTTTTGCGCGGATGCATAGGTTTTCAGGATCACGGAACGCGGTTCTGGCCCTTCGGCATAGTTTGGAATGCCAAACAGAAAGCCGACCAATGCGCCCGTGCTGTCGCGCGCAAAAAGGATAAGCTCTTGTTTCAAAAGGGGTACGACGGGCTGATACATCGCAAGGAAGTCGGTCAGATCAATATGCTTATAGAACGGGTTATGCGCAAAAGCCGCGCAGGACAGATCATAGACTTGGGTAAAAAGCGCATCCGGATCGGTACCGTCCCAAGGCTCAATCGTGAAAACATCGGTGTCTTTAGGTTTAGGGCCGGGCAAGGCAGACAGCGGGGCAGAGGCTGAAAAATAGGACGATATGACGTCGAAGCCTGATGTTTTGAACGCGGCCTCATCGTGATCGGCACTGCTGGGTTCCATCAGGAAAGGGGGCTGATCGCCACGCGCCGAGATAAGGCGATAGGCGTGCCATGTATCACCCTCCATCGGGCCAATCAGGGCAGTGGCACCTTTGGATTTGGCAAGCGCTACGGCCTCTGCCAAAAGGCGGGCGCCTGCGGTGGCAGATGTGAACTTGCACTTGCCGACGGTCGCGACCTTTGGATGATCATCCCATGCCGGGCCATCCATCCAGATGGTCACCTGCCCGTCGTCTGTCTTGAGTGTCTCGATACTCATGCGCCTATCACCTTCATCCCATATCCCAACCCCGGCACAAGCAACGCCAGACCCGTCAGCTTTGCCGCGCGGTGAGTGTCAAACAGCACAGGTTGTAATGACACCGCGATAACCATCAGCACGATCACCAACGCGCCAACGGCTGTCATATCACCCGGCCACCGCACGAAAGCAGGGTTGTACAGCATCAGAACACTGTAAAGGCCGAACAGCCCCGTCCCCACTACCAGCGCCGCCCCGGCCCGGACCCAGATCGCAGACCGGCCCAAACCGGCGGCTATAAGGCCAACACACAGGCCAACTGACATCAGCCCGTAATACATCAGGGCATTGGCCCCCACGACAGACCCAACAATTAACCACCCAAAGCTGGACAGCGCGACAACCGCCACAATATCAAGCGCAGGATAATCCCCCTTGCAAGGGTTCAGACGGTGCGCGATGGCGTGCATCACGAAAACCAGCAGCGGCAGCACAGTGTTTTGAAAGGCGGTCACGGAGATCAGCAAGAAGGTTGCAATGACATAGACACGTGCCGCATGTGTCGTGATCCCGAATTGCGGGGCAACGCGCAGGAATAACACCAACGCGACCATGAAAATGCCCATGAAAAGAAAAAGCTCCTGCCAGGAACTGTCCAAATGGGTCGCCAGAAAGATCAGCAACCCTGTAGGCAAAAAGAAATTGTCGAAACCACGCCAACTATCCGCCTCGACCAGCGTACCAAAGGCGGCGACCATTACGGCCAGCAGGATGACGTTGGGCCGGGACACGTCGGACAACAAAAGCAGACACACCATGGCGATCACCAGTGTGATCATGAAAAACGCGGTCGATCCTTCGATTGATTTTTGGCCATCTTCAATCGTAAAGAATTTGCGGCCATAGCGACTGCCCGTCAGGGCGGCGGCGGCATCTGCCAAGGTCAATGTCGCGATGGGCAGAATATACAGGATGGCCTGGCCATCCGAGAGTAAAAACACCGTCCCAACAGCCAACGCCAACAGCAGATCACCATAAGACTGGCGTTCAACCCCATGCAGGGTTTCACCGATACCGCCTTTGGCAAAGGCAGGTAAACGCAGGATTGCCATGACGATCAATGTCAGCCCAACCAGCATGTAGACAGGCCAGTCATCGGTGAACAGCCAAGGCAGGCTGAGCGCGTAAAGCCCGGTCCCGATATGCACCAGCTTGCGTTGTACCTCAGCAGAGATATCACGCGCCGCAGCAAGGCGTTTGACGACTGCCATCAGCCCAAGCAAGACCGCCACAGATACAAAGGCGATGGCGATTTGCACTGGCGCACTCACCCTTTGACGGCCTCAATCACAAAATCGGAATAGAAAAAGGCTTTGTCTTCGGCTTTCAGCCGATCCTCTTGCGCGGTCAGCGTGGTCATCTGTTCGGCAAAGCCGAGCGGGACGCGGCGGGGCGCCATCATGTTCCAATACACCATACGGGCCTTTGGGTGCGCCGCACTCAGAATTTGGCCGTAGACTTGGGCGAAAACATCGGGCGACATATACTCGAAAATATCCGACAGATTAAAACCATCAGCCTTGTCGCCATCATCGATAAACGCCTCAAGCGCGCCTTGGCGAATATCCAGCCGGTCAAGCCTGTCGCGGATTGTTTCATAGTGTTCAGCGCGCCATGGCATCGGAAGCGCGTCTCCATGCGTGCCTTTCATGATCCAGTGCAGATAGGGGTTCTGCGCCGGGTCACAGTCAACAGCTGCATGTTTGATCCGGCGGGCAACATGTTGCGCAACGGACCCTTCCACATGATCAAAAAAGGCCTTGTCCCGCCCCATGCGCCCCATCATGAAACGCGAGAAAAAGACATTAAGCAGAAGCCGCCAGCGCCATGTGTTAAAGCGCTGATCAAGAAAGTCTTGCCGCGCGGCTTTGGGGCGGGACACGAAGATCGCATCGATGGTTTTCTTGGAATGCACAAGCGGCAGCAATTTGGTGCGAAAAATACGAAAGTAGCGTTCGAACTTGCCCACACCGCCAGCGCCGTAAGCGATGACATCATCGCGGCGGGCCTGCCAAAATTGGCTTGTTTCAGCGTCAAGCTCTGCAATAGCACGCGCGAGCAATACGCCGCGTTGGGTGCTGGGGCGCGATCCCATCAGTTCAAGAAATTCCGGATGTGATAACGCACGGTAGGCACCAATACGTAGGTGCAGACAAGCAATTTGCGCAGGTGACAGATCAACGACGACAACACGCGCAGGGTCAAGCGTCAGCATCGCCAAAGCGTTGTCACCCGCAGAACAGATCGACACCAGCGTTTTACCCGGCTCTTGGGGAAGTGCACCGCATAAGACGTCCGCGTCTTCCCACAATTGCGCATAGCGGATGTGGTCAAAATTTGCCTTTGCGGCAATCTCAGAGCTTTGCGTCATGTCTTTCGGACCACTCCTATTGCACCATCCACATGCAGCACATCGCCATCTTCGACCCATTGCGTCGCCCCCTTCAAGCCGACAACGCAGGGAATACCCAATTCGCGCGCGACAATGGCAGAGTGTGACAGCAACGACCCACGTTCGACCACAATGGCGCTTGCGTTGGAAAACACCGCGATCCAGCCGGGGTCCGTGTGTCGCGCGACAAGAATATCTCCTGGGGCCAGGCTTTCAGTTTTCGGGTCGCGAATAACACAGGCCTTGGCCGTGACCTGCCCAGCCGAACAGCCTGTTGCGCTGCGGGTGTCACCGGTCTCCGCCATATCCACGGTGGCGTGGGTTGTCGTGGCAGGCAGGATTGCGGGGCCACGGACCTCGATCCGTTCGGGGGGGTCTACACGGCTGGCGGATGCTTCATCTTCGGCTTGGCGCTGCGCAATCAACCCGCGCAGGTTTGGCGACAGACCAAACCCTTCAATAGCGCCCATGACCTCAGGTACGGTCAGGTGAAACACATCGCGTGGCCGGTCCATCAGGTCCCGCGCTGCGAATTCACGACCCATGGATAGAAAAACCTGCCGGGCACGCCCAAACAGACGGGTGCGTTCAAAGCGCAGGTTTTCACGGTCACGGACCCGCGCCTTGGCCCATGTGACGATCCACTTCGCCACGCGCGCCTTGATCAGTTTTCCTTGAAAAATCGTTGGCCAATCGGGTTCTGAAGCAGCCATATGTTCAGCCGGCGGGCGCCCTGCACTTGCCGCAATCGCAGCAAGGAGCTGCGTCGGATCCTCTGTCAAAGGAATGGATTCCAGTTTCAGCTCTTCGGTGCAACGGTCCCCGAATTTGGCAAGATAGCTGGATAACTCATCTTTCAGGGCAGGGTGCGTGCCGATCTGGTCTTGCGGAATATCAAGTTCTGCTACAATCCGACCCATTTTTGCGATGCGATGCGCGGGTTCGGCAGACACGATATCGCCCTGCCCGATCATGACATCGTTGTGCAACAACAGACCATCATCACCCAGCCATTTTTGCAGCAAATTGCGCGATGCCCCAAAAGCAATCATGCAAAGAAAGTCATTAACCAGTGGTGCATCCCAGCGTTCCAACAAGGTGCTCTCGATACGGCGGTATTCGGCCGCAAGTGCAGTCGGACCCGCTGTCTGCAGGTCAAGGTCGCTCTTCAATGCCGCATTCAAACGGGCGTAAAAATTGCGCCGGGTCCGGGGCAGGCGCAATGTCTCGAAAATCAACCGTGCCGTGACACCAGCAAGTCTGCCGTATTCTGTTACTTTCGCAAACCCTTTGGCGGGCGGCGGGCCAATGGTGTCTGTGACCTCGGCTGGCATGGGTGTATCAACACCCATCATGGTTTCCATATGGGCCCTGTTCAGCGAAAAGCCGGGCAGCAAGGCAAGTGCGCGATACCAATTGACCAGATTATAATAAACGCGCCCATCCACACGGCCCAGCATATTGCCGAAAACCGCAGAGTTGTCAGCAATCGTTGCCTCTTTACCCCCCAAGAGCCGGACAAAGGATTGGTAAACACGGTCATAGACATGCACCGCAAAACTATAGGTCAATGGCGATACCATGCCCGGATAGCTTTCGACGATATTGGAGTTGTCGAAAATCGTCAGTGCGGTGTCAGGCGCGGGCAGCGCCTTGAGCGCTGTTGTGATCGGACGTGCTTGCAGGATGTGCAGGCCATCCGCATCAATCGCCCACTCAATATCCTGCGGGCTGCCAAAGACCGCTTCGGCCTTGCGCGCCAGTGCGGCAATGCCTTGCACCTCGGCATCCGACAAAATCGGATCATCCGGGGCCGTCACCGTGTCCGCCACCAGCCAGCTTTGGCCATCCACTTCACCGCTGACCAGCGCATCACCCAGACCTGCGACTGCGGAAATAACGACACAATCACGCCGCCCGCTGACCGGGTCCGCGCTGAAGGCCACGCCAGAGACGCGCGCATCAATCATTTGTTGGACGACGATGGCAGGGGCCGCCGCGTCACCACCGGATTTAACCGCACGGTAGGTGGTGACAGTTTCGCCAAAGCCTGACACCCAGACTTTGCCCGCAGCATCAACAACATCGGCGGCTTTGACGTTCAGGAATGTGTCAAACTGACCTGCATGGCTGTGGTCCACCCCATCTTCGGCATGGCCAGAAGACCGTACTGCATAGGGGCCGGGACCGATAGATTTCAGTGCTTTCGCCACAGCGGTCTTGAGTCCGCATCGCGGTTTGCCGTCCATAAACGTATCTGCCGGGATCACAAATGAGGCCGGTGGGTTGAACCCATGTTCCGCCAGCCGCGCAAGCGATGCACCTTTGCCCCCCGCTTGGGCCGGGTCGGTGTTGGCGAACAGGATCATGGCAAACCTCCTAGGGCAAGCGGAAGGAAACCAGCGGTGGCGTAGCAGCCAAAGACCCACAGCCCTGCGACGGTATCCATCTGTTTTTCAGCCTTTGGGGTCGGTGTGGCGGCATAATGGCGGGCCATAAAGATGCAGCATGCAAAGCCTGCGCACGCAAGCAACGCAAAGGCCAGTGCAAAGCCTGTCGCGATGCCAACACCGATCAGCAGCAGGGCTGATATGCCGACAAAAATCAACCAGATATCGGCTGCGCGTTTCGACCCCCAAAGGCCGGAGTATGTGTCAACGCCCGCCCGCTCATTCTCGGGCGCCCAAAGCTTGCGTCCGATTTCAAGGACACAACCGTTCGAGAATGACAAGGCGATAAACAACCAAAGCGCAGGCGCTGCGGACCCGTGAGGCAACCATTCGATCCCTGTCAGCAACAAGTCAATCAGCGGCATGATCGCCATGTGGGACAGCAAATAGACGACGGGTCGCGCCTTGAGCCATGCTGGCACACCAAACTCAAACGTCATTGCAGTCAGCCAAGCCCATGTGAGCAACAAAAGCCAGATCAGCCCAGCGCCATGGATCAAAGCAAGGACGATACCCAACGGGATCGTTGCGACACCAAGTGACACGATCAGACGGAGCGTAACCAACCCCCGTGGGATCGGGCGTTCGGGGCGGTATTTCGCATCGTCTTCACCGTCTTTCACCTCATCCGCGACGCGCAGCTGGAAAAACAGGATGAAGACAAGGAAAAAGCCGATGAGGTAGGCAGAAAAACCGGGCAGCGGGCGACCGGCCAAGACTGCCGATAGCGTGATGGAGGCCGCCGAAAAACACGCCAGAAGAGGCACGGTTTTTGCCAGCGGGAACCGTTCCGCCTGATACACCCAAAGACGCTCCGCGAGGGTCATCTGAAGCGTGCCAGATTTTCATGAGCGCGCGTAAAATCCCCCGCCGCAATGGCCGCAACGATGGATATTTCGCCGCATAAGCACAATGCAGCCGTCACCTCGGCCAGGGCAGCACCCTTCCCGGCCCCTTTGAGCCCCAGAATATTCAGCCCCGCACTCTGGCTTGCCAGACCGGTGCCACCACCCACTGATCCGACAAGGATATTGGGCATTGTGACGGAACAGAACAGATCGTCGCCTCGTGCCTCCATCCGGGTGAAACCCATGGCACTTTCGGCAACGCAGGCCGCGTCCTGACCGGTGGCGATGTAAAGAGCCGCAAGCGCGTTGGCGTAATGCGCCTGTGCACCCATCTGACCCGATAGTTTTGCGCCCAGATCGGCAATGCGCCCATAGGCAAGCATATCGTGCGCCGTCGTTCCAAGGGTCTTTGAAATGACCTGCGCAGGCAGCACAACAGAGGCGCTGACCTTGCGCCCGCGTCCTGTCATCAGGCCCAGCGCAGAGGCTTTTTTGTCACCAGAGAAATTCCCTTCGATATACCAGCGATTAATAGGCACAGTGCAATCTGCGGCAATCTTTTCACAAAGCGCATGGGTGGCAATCGTCACCATGTTCTGTCCCGATGCGTCACCCGTGGTGTAACGGCAAATCAGGAATACGACGTCGTTGTCGATGACAGGTTCAACGGATGTCAGTTTCCCATGTCGCGTCGTACTTTCGGCAGCACCGCGCAAAGCGGTAATATTTTCGGCGATCCATTCAACAAACAGCCCCGCGTTCAGAATGTTGTCAAAAGTGAAAGCAGGCGTGCGGATGACACCTTCGTATAGCACCGCTGTACTGATCCCCCCCGCCCTGGACGCAGCAAAGGCACCACGCCCGTAAGAGGCCACAAGGGCAGCCTCGGTCGTGGCAAGGGGGACATGATAGTCACCGGCGGCATTGATCCCATTCACGCGCAACGGGCCAATCACCCCTACGGGAACTTTGACCGTACCGATGTAGTTTTCGATATTACCGGAATAATCCGCGGCCGCCGCAAGGCTTACCGGATCCGCGATCTGGTCACGGTCCGCCACAGAGGCAGGACCAATCAGGCGGTCCCAATAACGCAGCACCGTTGTTTCAGTCGCTTGGCGTACCGGGCGCAGGGTGCGAAAGGGTGCGTTACCCGCCGCCATCTGCGCACGTAACTTCTCTGGCGTGAATTTTTCACGCATCCGCTTTAGCATCGCTTGGACATGGGTAGGAATGGTCACGAAGCTGCTCCGATAAATTGTGCTGTCATTACCAACCGCCAAATAGGTATCGTACATGACCCGGTCATGGCGTTTTTGAGGCGGGCTGACGAGGGCAAAGCGTTACCGGCAAGCCGTTTGTCGGGATCGGTGTGGGAATATCGCGCCACTTTGGCAGATCCTGCACATCCATCTCGATGCGGTATCGCTGCAGGAACTGCGCCATAAAGGCTTTCACCTGAATGGATGAAAAATGCAGCCCGATGCATTTATGCGCACCACCACCAAAGGGGGACCATGCAAAGCGATGCTTGCGGTCTTCGGCCCGGTCGGGGGTAAAACGATCCGGATCAAAACGGTCGGGGTCCGGGAAAATCTCGGGCGTCATCATCACGGGACCGGGACAAATCACAACATTCGTCCCGCGCGGCAGGCGGTGGCCATGCCACTCCGTATCTGCCATCACCGCGCGGGCGGTAAAGGCCGAGGGCGCAAAGCGTCGTAGCGCTTCGCGGTACACGCGGTCGGTCAGGTCCAGTTGGTCAAGGTCATCATACTGCACAGGCCCGTCACCGAGGCGAGCAATTTCAGCATATACACGGTCTTGCATGGCTTGGTCCTGGGCCAGCGCCCAGATCATCGCCGTCAGGGCACCTGTGACGGCGTCATGAGCCGCAACCAGCAAGAAATTGAAGTGATCGACAATGTCCTGATCCGACCATCCATGCCCGTCTTCGTCCTGAGCAATGCAAAGCTGCGAAAAGAAATCGTCGCCGCCCGTCGTTTTGCGGGAGGCAATCAGCCGCTTGAAGTCATTAGATAATGCAGCACGCGCTGCAACACCGCGGCCCATCTTGGTCAGAGGCAGTGGTTTGCGGATCAACGCGCTGGTCGCGGCGACTTCGCGAATAAACGCGGCGTTGATACGGGCGACCTCTGCTGCATCCGTCACACCCATGAACACATGCGCGCCCAAACGAAGCGTGAGTTCCTTGATACTGGGGGCAAATTTGATCTTTGTGCCCGTCGGCCAATCATCCAGCAAGCGGGCGATTTCGCCATTCATCAGATCAAGGTAATTCCTGAGAACAGGCGCGCGAAACGCAGCTTGCATCACACGGCGATGCGCGCGGTGGTCAAGGTCATCACGGTGCAGCAGCCCGCCCGAAAACAAAGGAGCAAACGCCCGCAGCCCATTTTGCGCAGAAAAAATATTCTCTCGGTTCAGATAGACATGTTCTAACGCGTCAGGCCCGGCAAGAACGGCCCATGTTTCGCCGAAAACGGTCATACGGAACACATCCCCAAAGCGGGTGATCTGATCGAAATAGGTGCCGTAAGGGTTCAAACCAAAGCTGATGGTTTTGCCCAAGAAAGGGATCGTGCGCGGCCCTGGTATATGCCCCAAATACGGGCGTTCAAGCCCCGCGATAGGCGCGATTGTCGTTGCGAGCACGGTCACGATGGCACTTCCCTTCCAAGCTCAAAACTTAGCAAGGAATTGAACGTCGTTCAATGTAGGGTTTTCCATACCGCGTAATCTGTTGCGCATGAAGCGCAACAGATTACGTCCAACGTGAATGCGCGATCAGCAACTCTGCACGGCGCGGCGTGTCAGAACACCGATCAAATGGGCGCGATAGGCAGCAGAGCCGTGAAGATCAGAAATCATGTCACCCGCATTAACCGCCAGCCCTTCAACTGCGCTGGCCGAAAAATCAGCGCTCAGGGCTTCTTCTGCGACGGACCAGCGGAAGACACCACCATTTGAAGCACCCGTCACCGCAACGCGTACGGCATCGCCAAATCTGGCCACAAAGACCCCGACAAGCGCGAACCGCGACGCAGGTTGGTCGAACTTTTGATAGTTTGCAGCGTCAGGGATGGGAAAGTTCACAGCCGTAATGATCTCACCCTCATCAAGTGCTGTTTCAAACAGATCCGTAAAGAAATCATCCGCCGCGATTTCACGCCTGTCTGTGATGATCGTCGCCCCTGATCCAAGCGCCCCCGCCGGATAGCAGGCCGCGGGGTCATTGTTGGCAATTGAACCGCCGATCGTCCCGCGATTGCGCACAGCCGGGTCACCGATATTGCCCGCCAAAGCGGCCAAAGCAGGATAGGCGGCACCTTCCTCTGCGACCTGTGCATGGGTGGTCGCCCCTCCAACGCGCAAGATACCAGAGGCGGCACTGACGCCGACCATTTCGGCCAAATCGCTCAGCTTGACCAGCACTTCGGGTGCCGCCAGCCGCTGTTTCATGGTCGGCAAAAGTGTCTGTCCGCCCCCCAATGCCTGCGCGCCATCGGCTTTCATCGCGCTTGCTGCATCCGCGACTGATGAGGGGATCACCAAATCAAAATCATACATGGTTTATATCCTTGTTCTGAAGCCAAAGGGCGGGGCGCACCCCAACCCTTGGCCAATCAAAAATCATTTGTTCATCGCCGCCCACACACGAGAGGGCGAAACAGGCATGTCGATATGATCGACATCGTGCCCCCCGCGCGCGAGCGCATCGACCACGGCATTTACAATTGTCGGAGGGGAGCCAATGGCACCAGCTTCACCACATCCCTTGGACCCAATCGGGTTATGGTTGCAGCGCGTCGCATGGCTATGATCAACCACAAAGCTCGGCAGATCATCGGCCCTTGGCATGGCGTAATCCATCAGAGACCCCGACAATAATTGGCCATTGTCGTCATAAACGCTGTTTTCCAAAAGCGCCTGACCAATACCCTGTGCCAGTCCGCCTTCGACCTGCCCCGTAACGATCATCGGGTTCACGACCACGCCAAAGTCGTCCAGCGCAACCATAGAACAAATGGTCACCTTGCCTGTTTCCGGATCGACCTCAACTTCGCTGGCATAAGCACCAGAGGGGTAGGTAAAATTGGCGGGGTCATAGAATGCCGTTTCTTCCAAACCCGGCTCAAGACCCTCAATCGGATACTCATGCGGGATGTAGGCTTTCAGCGCGACATCGCCAAATCCGACACTCTTGTTCGTGCCCGCAATGGAAAAGACGCCGTCGGAAAAATCGATGTTATCCGGTTCATCTTCCAGCATATGCGCCGCGATTGCGGTGGCCTTGACGATGATCTTTTCCGTGGCACGGAACACGGCTGATCCACAAACTGCAAGGCTGCGCGACCCATAGGTGCCCATGCCAAACGGAATTTTCGACGTATCCCCGTGGACGATATCTATCGTTTCAGGGTCCACGCCCAGCATATCGGCAACAATCTGCGGGAAAGCCGTTTCATGGCCCTGACCATGGCTATGCGCCCCAACCATGACCGAGATATTGCCGGTGGGGTTCACCCGCACGGTTGCTGCATCATAAAGGCCAACACGCGCACCAAGGATACCAACAAGGTTCGACGGCGCGATGCCGCAGGCCTCGATATAGGCGTTGATGCCAAGGCCACGCAGCTTGCCCTGCTTTGCACTTTCCGCACGGCGGGCTTCAAATCCGGCAAAGTCAGCGGTCTTTTCCAGACCATCCATCAGCGCATCATAATTGCCGCTGTCATATTCAAGGCCAGCAGCAGAGGCATAGGGGTATTGGTCCTTCTTGATAAAGTTTTTGCGCCGGATCTCGACCGGGTCCATGCCCAGTTCACGGGCGCATTTGTCGATCACACGTTCAAGCGAATAGGTCGCTTCGGGGCGACCGGCACCACGATAGGCATCAACGGGGGCCGTGTTGGTGAACACCGCTTTGACGTTCACATAGACATTGGGAACGGTGTAGTTCCCGGCCATCAATGTGCCGTGCAGGAAAGTGGGGGTCGCCGTCGAAAAATTCGACAGATAGGCCCCGACATTCGCCATGGTTTCAGTCCGGAAGGCAATGAACGTCCCGTCCTTTTCGCAGGCCAGTTCAATCTTGGTGACGTGATCGCGCCCATGCGCATCTGACAGGAAAGCTTCGGTGCGGGTTGCGGTCCATTTCACGGGACGTCCCAGTTTCTTGGCCGCAGCCAGAACCAAGGCTTCTTCGCCGTAGTGATAAATCTTGGACCCAAAGCCACCACCCACATCAGGGGCCAGCACCGTCAGCTTGTTTTCAGGAATGCCAAGCACAAATGCCGAAATCAGCAGGCGCGACAAATGCGGGTTCTGCGACGTCGTGGTCAGTTTATAATCACCAGTGCCGGGATCGTATTCGCCGATCGAACAACGCGGTTCCAGCGCATTGGGCACCAGCCGGTTGTTGATCAATTCCAAGGTCGTTACATGCGGCGCCTTCTTGATCGCCTCATCCGTGGCCGCACGGTTATCTTCGATCCAACCCCAGTCAAAACAGGTGTTGGTTCCGATCTCGTCATGGACAAGCGTACCAGAATTCGCGACAGCCGAGGCCATATCAACCACGGCATCAAGCTCCTCAATATCCGCTTCAATCGCTTCCACCGCATCCATCGCTTCCTCAAGCGTGTCGGCAATGACGGCAGCATAGGCATCACCCACATGGCGCACTTTGCCGTGGGCCAATACGGGCCGCTTGGGTTCTTTCATCGGCTCTCCGTCACGGCTGACGATGGCCCAACCAGCGGGATTGCCGCCCACTTCGACAAAATCTTCGCCCGTGAATATGGCCAAGACACCGGGCATTGCGGCGGCAGCACTTGTATCAATGCTTTTGATCTTGCCATTCGCAACCTGACTGCGGGCAAAAGCACAATAAGACGTATTCTGTGGCGTGAAATCGTCAGTATACTTTCCGCGACCCGTCAGAAACCGCGTGTCTTCTCTGCGTTTGGTTGGTGCACCAATTCCTCCATCTGGCATGTGGTATCCTCCCTATTCAGCGGCAATCGCGGGGACGGCTTGTCCGCTCGCGGCCATGATTGCGTTTACGATGCCCTGATATCCGGTACATCGGCAGATATTGCCCTCAAGATAATCGCGAATCTCGGCCTCATTGGGCTTGGGGTTATCTTTGAGCAGTGCAGCCGCACTCATCACCATGCCCGGTGTGCAAAAGCCGCACTGCAATCCATGATGATCCTTGAAGGCCTGCTGGATCACATTCAACGAACCGTCCGGGGCCGCCTGTCCTTCGATGGTATCAATCGTGGCCCCGTCCAGTTCGACGGCAAAGACCGCGCAGGATTTCACAGCTTTGCCGTTCACATGCACGACACAAGCGCCGCATTGGCTGGTGTCACAGCCAATATGCGTCCCAGTCAGGTGCAGTTTTTCGCGCAGGGCGGTGGACAACAGAGTGCGGTTTTCCACCTCTGTCGACCGGGCGCGTCCGTTGATGTTCATGGTGACCTTTGGCATCTTTTCCTCCCTAGAAATGATCAAGGATCAGGGCGTGTCATACTGACAACAAGCCTCTAATCGGTGCTTTATGTATATTTTGCTGTGCGGTTCATTTCATTGCGGCCCTCCCAAACCAACAATGCCTCCCGAGGCGAACAGACCAGCAATTCTAGCTGCATCTGGAAAGTGGTCGTCTTGTCACACCAGCACAAAAGTGTCGCACATCTGAGACAAGCTGCGGCTCATTCACTCAAACGCAGCCGTTTCATGCGCCGATACAAAGTCGCGCGCGACACATCCAGATCACGGGCAGCAACGCTGACGTTATTGTTGGCCCGCACCAGTGCACGCACGACCGCGGCGCGTTCGGCCTTTTCAAAACCGACAGGGCCATCCCCACGTCCGAACAGATCACTGGCTGGCATTGCCGCAAATGCACCCTGCGTTTCCAGCCCATAGGCCTTGCGCGCGCCACGGGTTGCACCAATGACCACGTCGTCATGATCCACGGCCAGCAACATAGCGCAGGATGTGTCATCATGGTCAGCCACAACGATGCGCGAGCCAGCAAAGTTCGCGCGGAAATTATCGGCCTCTACCATACGGGCCATCTGCGACACCATTTCAGCGATAAGCCCGTTGATGGTCTGCGTTTGATCCGCACGGGCAGAGGACACGTCGAGGGCTGCAATCAACTGCCCGTCGGCACCAAAGATAGGCGCATCAATACAGCTCATCGCGGTGTTGCGAGCCATGAAATGCTCATTGCGGTGGATCGTCACCGGACGTTCTTCGGTGATGCAGGTGCCAATGCCGTTGGTGCCTTCTGCCGCCTCGCTCCAAACCGCACCAAGGCCTAATCCCCAGCCTTCGAAAACTGTCTGGTCAGCGTCCGAAAAGCGGTGATCGACAATGACACCTTCATCGTCAGTCAACACGACGCCACAACCCGAACTCCCCAGCAGTTCAAACAGACGATCCAGTTTTGGTGCCGCGATTTCCATGACACGGCCCAATGCGTCCCGACGCTCGGCGATGTCGCGACCCGTCAGACAGTCCTGTGGGGCCTTTTGGGATGGGTCAAGCCCATGCGCCAGCATGGAACGTCGCCAAGAGGCCGCCAACCGTGACCGTGCCGCGGCTGACTTTGATTGCACTGATGCCATAACAGCATCAACATGGGTCGTAGGTAACGTGGCCAAATGCTGCATTCCCCCCACACCATTCATCCGTAAAAAGAAACAAGAGTCAAATCCGGCGACGGCCAAACAAAGCCGCACTCTACCCAGCTTGTTCAGCCATGCGTTCTGCACGCTCACGGCGCATCACCGCCCGCTTGGTCGATAGCGACGCCATGATCGTTCCAATTGTCACCAACCCAATCAGAATCGTCGAAAGCGCATTGATTTCGGGACTGACGCCCAGCCGGATGGAACTGAACACCTTGATCGGCAGCGTGGTGGCCGATGGGCCCGCAACGAAGGATGCGATTACAAGATCGTCCAGTGACAGCGTGAGGGCCAACAACCAGCCAGAGATCACCGCAGGCGCGATAATCGGCAGCGTAACCAGACGAAACGCCTCAAAGGGGGTGCAGCCAAGGTCAAGTGCTGCTTCCTCGACGGATCGATCAAAGCTGACCAAACGCGAACTGACCACAACCGAGACATAACACATCGAAAATGTCGCATGCGCGAGGATGATAGTGAACAAACCACGGTCCAGCCCAATCGAGATAAAAAGCAATAGCAGCGACAACCCTGTGATGACTTCGGGCATCACCAGCGGCGCATAGATCATCCCCGAAAACAGCGTCCGCCCATAAAACCGCCCGCCCCGCACCAGCACATAGGCCCCCATCGTGCCAAGGATTGTGGCAATGATGGATGAAAAGAAACCCACTTTGAACGTCACCCAAGCGGCATCCAAGAACGCTTCGTTTTGTAACAGCTCCCCATACCATTTGGTGGAAAACCCACCCCAGACGGTCACCAACCGGCTTTCGTTGAAGCTGTAGATGATCACCACGATCATCGGGATGTAGAGAAACGCAAAACCCAGCGTAAGCGAGGTCGCGTTGAACCATGTCAGCCGCCTCATGTCTCGGCCTCCATCATCTTCTGCTCGTTACGCTGATAAAGAACGATAGGGATGATCAGGATCAGTAACAGAATGACGGCAACCGCACTGGCGACCGGCCAGTCACGGTTGTTGTAGAACTCTTCAAACAGCGTCTTGCCGATCATCAGCGTGTCTGATCCACCCAGCAAGGAAGGGATCACAAACTCGCCCAGCGCCGGGATGAAGACAAGGAAACAGCCCGCGATGATGCCCGCTTTGGACAGTGGCACGGTAATGCGCCAGAACGCCTCTGTCCGCGAACAGCCTAAATCCTCTGCCGCTTCCAGCAGCGACCCGTCCAGTTTGATCAGCGTGGCGTAGATTGGTAGGATCATGAACGGGCAATAGGTGTAAACGATGCCGATGTAGACGGCGACATTGGTGTTCAGGATCGTCAGCGGTTCACCGATCAGACCCAGCCACATCAGGAACTGGTTCAACATCCCTTCCTGGCTCAGGATACCGATCAGCGAATACACCCGGATCAGAAAGCTGGTCCAGAACGGCAGGATCACCAGCAGCATCAATGTCGGCTGCCACTCCTTGGGCGCGTTCGCCATGCCGTAGGCGATAGGAAACCCGATCAGCAGGCATATGAAGGTCGAGATAAAGGCGATCTGGACGCTGGACAGATAGCTTTTCCAATAAAGGTCATCGGTCGCCAGAAACTCGAAGTTCTCAAAATCAAGCTGCGAAAGGAAATCGCGAAAGCCCGCCCAGCCTTCAGACAATTCCAGCGTCGGCGTATAGGGCGGGATCGACAGCGCGATGTCTGACAGCGAAATCTTAAAGACGATCAGGAAGGGGATCAGAAACAGCCCCAGCAGCCAGAAATAGGGCACCGCGATAAGAGAGAAACGACGCAGGTTCATCAGCGCTCCAACACGATACCGGCTGTATCAGTCCACGACAGCCAGACCTCATCTTCCCATGTAAACGGGCGGCTGGCACGACGGCGTGAATTGGCGGTCTGCGCCTTGATCACGATGCCACTTGGCAGTTGCACGTGATAGGTCGACAGGTTGCCAAGATAGGCGATATCCAGAACCTTGCCCTGCACAACATTGTTACGATCCGCCGGTCTCTCTGCCGAAATTGCAACCTTCTCTGGGCGGATTGCAAAGCTGACGTTGCCATCATCCATTGGCTTTGAGGGTGTACCGATAATCGGCGGCTGCCCTTCGGCCCAGCTGATCGCCATCGTATCACCCTGCGCTTTGCCGTGACCTTCGATGATGTTCACATCGCCGATGAAGTCAGCCACATAGGTGCTGTTGGGTGCCTCATAGATCCGGTCAGGAGTATCAACCTGTTTCAGCTTACCATGGTCCATCACCGCGACGCGGGATGCGACTGTCATCGCCTCTTCCTGATCATGGGTTACGACGACAAAGGTCGTTCCGGTCTTCTCCTGAATATCCATCAGTTCAAACTGCGTGTCCTGGCGCAGCTTCTTATCCAGCGCCGACAGCGGCTCATCCAGCAGCAACAACTTCGGCGCTTTCGCCAAAGCGCGGGCCAAGGCCACGCGTTGGCGCTGACCACCCGAAATCTGCTCGGGCTTGCGCTGGCCAAACTTTTCAATCTGCACAAGGCGCAGCATTTCCTTGACCCGCGCATCAATCTGGTCAGGGGGCAGCTTATCGCGCTTCAAGCCAAAAGCGATGTTGTCATACACCGTCAAATGCGGAAACAACGCATAGGACTGGAACATCATGTTCACACTGCGCTTGTTGGGCGGAATAGGCGAGATATCCTGCCCATCCAGCATGATCGTGCCACTGGTGGGCGTTTCAAAACCCGCCAGCATGCGCATCATCGTGGTCTTGCCACAGCCCGAAGGGCCAAGCAGGGCGAAGAATTCTTTTTCAAAGATATCAATACTTAGATTATCAACCGCAGTGAAATCGCCAAAGCGTTTGGTGACATTGCGAAACTGGATCAGTGGGTTTGCGGCAGGATCATTCCAAGGCTCAAACACGGTTTCGGGCATAGATATCGGGGCCTTTGATCTGCGCGAATAGATTGCCCCGACCGATAGCACGGCCGGGGCATCATCAGTTTAGGTGCCGGATTTCATACGTGTCCACATCCGCGTGACAAAACGCTGCGCGCGCGCATCATAGGGTGTGGCGGTGTAAAGTGTCTCAAGCGTGGCCTCATCAGGATAGATCGCGGTATCACCGATCACATCCTCAAGCAGGAACGGCTGGGACGCCTCGTTGCCGTTGGCGTAGTAGACATAGTTCGACGCCGCTGCCATGTTTTCGGCGTCCAAAATGAAATTCAGGAATGCATGTGCGCCTTCGGGATTTGGCGCATCGACAGGAATGGCCATCTGGTCAAACCACATCAGGGCCCCTTCGACAGGGGCGTTATATGCAATCTCGACCCCGTTGTCGGCTTCCCACGCGCGGTCACGTGACTGCAGGATGTCTCCGGACCAGCCAAAGGCCACGCAAATATCGCCATTGGCCAAAGCCGAAATATACTCAGAGCTATGGTACTTTTGAACGTAAGGACGAACAGCAGCAAGGATAGGTTCGGCCTTGGCAAGCGTCTCTTCGTCTTTTGCGTCAGGATCTTCGCCAATGTATTGCAAAGCGGCTGGTATGATTTCGGTCGGGGCATCAATAAAATGCACGCCGCAAGACGCCAGCTTTTCCATGTTCTCAGGATTGAACACCAACTCAAGCGAATTGATGGGCGCATCCTCACCCAAAATCTCGGTCACTTTATCAACGTTCACGCCGATGCCTGTGGTGCCCCACATGTAGTTGATCGAATAATTGCCACCGGGGTCATAGGTCTCGGTCCGCGCTTCGACCACGTCCCACAGGTTCCCGATATTGCTCAGTTGCGACTTATCAAGCTCTTGGAACGCGCCCGCTGCGATCTGGCGTTGCAGAAATGACGCCGAAGGTACGACGACATCATAACCTGACCCACCTGCAAGCAGCTTGGTTTCCAGCACTTCGTTGCTGTCGAAAACATCATAGATCAGCTCATACCCGGTTTCTTCCTCAAACTTGGTAAGCAGTTCTTCATCGATATAGTCGGACCAGTTATAGACCCGCACCTCTTCTGCCCACCCTGCTTGCGCGGCAAGCACAACCGCCGCAACAGCAGTGCAAGATTTCGTTCTGAGCATGTAAACCTCCGTTGGATTGTCCCGTAATCGCAGATAGCTTTGATGAAATTCTGGGCCTTTGCAATCATGTTGTTGGAATTTGATAGGTTTTGACAACTTAAGGGCTTTATGAAATCCATTGTGCCTCAGGGACGGGCGTTAGAATGAACCAATTGGTGACGAAAAAGCCGGAACACGAAAACATCTACCTTCAGGTGAAAGAGATGATTCTGTTTGGTGAGGTCGTGCCCGGGCAGCCCGTGACCATTCATGGGCTGGCCGATACGATCCGCACCGGCATCACCCCTGCGCGCGAAGCGATCAGGCGCCTGACCGCCGAAGGTGCGCTGGTGACCCGCGAGAACAGGCGCATCGAAGTGCCCGCGATGACGGAACACAGGTTGCAACAGATTGAACTGGTGCGTCTGACCGTCGAACCTGCTTTAGCGGAAGCGGCAGCGCAACATTGTAAAGTAAATGATATCGACGTTTTAGAACAGCTTGACGCGCAGGTCGATAAAGCCATTCAAGTGGGTGACGTGCGTGGATACCTTGAAGCGAATTACCGGTTCCACTTCCATCTCTATGGCCTTGCGGACGCCGAAATTTTGCGGCGGATCGCCGAAACACTTTGGTTGCGCATCGGGCCATCATTGCGTGTGGTTTGCGGTCGTTATGGCACAGCCAACCTGATCGACCATCACCGGGCGGCCACTCAAGCACTCCGCAACGGCGATGCCACTGCCACCAAGGACGCCATCGCGCAGGACATCCGCCAAGGGATGGAATTTGTGCGCCAGACAGCCGCCAGAGACGGCGCGCGCGCCAACGCCAATGACACCAATTGACTATTGCAAATATTTTGATCAAATTATTGCGAGCAAGCCCTAGAACGCCCGATTGCCCGCGCAGGAGCCACCCATGTCGTCATACGATAAAAGCAACTGGCAAGATCGTCTTTCAGACGAATTTATCACCTACGCCAAAGGCGAAAAAATCGACGGCGTCGAGTGTATCGTACCTGATCTGGTCGGCACGTCACGCGGCAAAACGATGCCTACTGTGAAATTCCAACCGGACGCAGAAATGGCGCTGCCAATCTCGCTCTTTTATCAGACGATTTCGGGCGAATACGTCGATATGGACATCGACAACCAATGGCTGGAAAAGGACATCGTTCTCAAACCCGATATGGCCACTGCCTGCGCGATCCCTTGGGCAGAAGACCCGTCGCTGCAAGTCATCTGTGATATGTTTAACCGCGACGGCACACCGCTTGCCATCGCCCCGCGCACCATTCTGCAAAACATCATGCAGGCCTATGCCGACAAGGGCTGGAAGCCGGTGATCGCGCCAGAGCTGGAATTCTATCTCACAACCCCCAACCTTGATCCCAATGACCCCATCGAAACACCCGTTGGCAGGACCGGGCGCAAGGTGCCCAGCCGTCAGGTTTATTCAATGGTGGCTGTGGATGAATATGGACCTGTCATAGACACCATCTATGATTACGCCGAACATCAGGGCCTTTCCATTGATACACTGATCCAAGAAGGCGGCGCGGGCCAGATCGAGATCAACCTGATGCATGGCGACCCCCTGCATCTGGCCGATCAGGTGTTCTATTTCAAACGGACGATCCGCGAGGCGGCGTTGAAGAACAACGTCTTTGCCACCTTCATGGCCAAACCCAAGCGAGATGAGCCGGGCAGCGCAATGCATGTGCATCAAAGCGTGGTCGATACCAAGACCGGGCAGAACATCTTTTCAAACGCTGATGGGTCAGAAACCGAGTTGTTCCGCTGGTTCATTGGCGGGTCGCAGAAATATCTGATGCAAATCGTTCCATTGCTGGCCCCTTACGTAAATTCCTACCGCCGCATCACCGTCGATGGGCAAAGCGCGCCCGCCAATCTGGAATGGGCGACAGACAACCGCACCACTGGCCTGCGGGTACCACATTCTGGCCCCGAAGGACGGCGGCTCGAAAACCGCGTGATCGGGATGGACTGTAACCCATACATCGCCATCGCGGCCTCATTGGCATGCGGCTATCTGGGTATGCTCAACAAGGTGGAACCGCGCGCCGAAGCAATGAAAGAGGTCTGGGAAGCCGAAATTGCTCTGCCCGCCAGCTTGCGCGAAGCGCTTGAGCTTTTTGCAGAGGCCGACGACATCCGCGCCCTTCTGGGTCAAGAATTCTGCCGCCTCTACGAACAAATCAAACAAGCCGAAAACGAAGAGTATCAGCGCGAAATCTCACCTTGGGAACGCCGCCACCTTCTTTTGAACGTCTGAGGTCTCGCATGAATATCCTAGCCAACTACCCGCCGACCGAAGAACTGCAAGCGCTCGACGCAGCCTACCACCTGCATCCGTTCACCCATGCCAATGCGCTCGCCGCGAAAGGCCCGCGCGTCATCACGTCTGCCAAAGGCGTCTGGCTGAAAGATAGCGATGGCGAAGAAATCATTGATGGCATGGCGGGTCTGTGGTGCGTGAACATCGGCTATGGCCGGGACGAGCTGGCCGAAGCGGCCGCGCGCCAGATGAAAGAACTGCCCTACTATAACACCTTTTTCCAGACGACCCATGTACCGGCCCTGATGCTCGCCAAGAAACTGGCTGAACTTGCGCCGGATAACATGAACCAAGTGTTCTTTGCCAGCGGCGGCTCTGACGCCAATGATACCAACATCCGCCTTGTCCGCACCTATTGGGCTGAAAAGGGTCAACCCGAACGCGAAGTCATCATCTCGCGTTGGAACGCCTACCACGGCTCGACCATTGGTGGCGCGTCGTTGGGTGGGATGAAGGGCATGCATGGCCAAGGCAGCCTGCCCATTCCCGGTATCGCATTCATCGACCAGCCGAACTGGTGGGCCGAAGGGGGCGATATGACCCCTGAAGCATTCGGGTTGGAACGCGCGCGCCAGTTGGAAAACAAGATCAAAGAGATCGGCCCTGACAAGGTCGGCGCGTTCATCGCCGAGCCGATCCAAGGGGCTGGTGGTGTCATTGTTCCGCCAGACACCTACTGGCCTGAAATCCAGCGGATCGTTAAGAAATACGGTATCTTGCTGATTGCCGATGAGGTGATTTGCGGCTTTGGGCGCACTGGCAATTGGTTCGGCTCGCAAACCGTCGGCATTGAACCCGACATCATGACCATCGCCAAAGGGCTTAGCTCTGGCTACATCCCCATCGGCGGGTCTATCGTATCTGACGCAGTTGCGGCGATCCTGCGCGAGACCGAATTCAACCACGGGTATACCTACTCCGGCCACCCGGTCGCCTGTGCAGTCGCATTGGAAAACCTGCGCATTCTGGAAGAAGAAGGTATGGTCGACAACGTGCGCGATGTGACCGCGCCCTACCTGCGCGAGAAGTGGGAAGCATTGGCAGATCACCCGCTGGTGGGCGAGGCCAAGATCGTGGGCATGATGGCCTCTATCGCACTGACGCCAGACAAATCCACACGCGCCGTGTTCGCAGCCGAAGCGGGGACCGCAGGCTTCATCTGCCGCGACCGTTGCTTTGCCAATAACATCATCATGCGCAGCGTCGGCGACCGGATGATCATCTCGCCCCCGCTGTCGATCACCTGCGATGAGATCGACATTCTGATCGCAAGGGCGCGTAAATCACTGGATGAATGTTACGCGCAACTGAAGGCCGATGATCTGCTGAAAGTGGGCTAGATGGACCTGCTGACCGCCAACGACCGGCAGGGTGAATACCCAGCCTCCTACTATGCCGCGACGGCCGAGCATCTTACGCGTTTCCCCGCCGCTACGGGTGAATTCACCTGCGATGTCTGCGTCGTTGGTGCCGGTTTCACCGGCCTCTCAACCGCCTATCATCTGGCCCAACGTGGCTATGATGTCGTTGTGCTCGACGCCCAGCGCGTAGGCTTTGGCGCGTCAGGGCGCAATGGCGGGCAGGTCAGCATGGGCCAGCGGCGCGATCAGGATGAACTGGAAGCGATGGTCGGCGACACCCACGCCCGTGCGCTCTGGGATATCGGATGTCAGGCAGTCGATCTGGTGCGTGATCTATGCGCCAAAGACGAAGTACGCACGACCTTCCACCCCGGTATCCTGCACACAGTGCATCGCCAGCGCGATCACGTACACAACCATGCGTTTGCCGCGCATATGCAAACGAAATATGGCTACGACAAAATCAGCGTGCTGGAACCCGATGCCTGCCGCGAGATCGTCAATTCGCCTGCCTATCATGGCGGAACGCTGGATATGGGATCGGGGCATGTGAACCCGCTTGAACTGGTACTTGGGCTGGGGCGGCTGGCAGAGAAGGCAGGCGCGCGTATCTTCGAAGGGTCGAAAGTCATCGGTGTGGCCGAAGGCGACCCGGCCACGGTCACAACAGACCAAGCGACAATCAAGGCGCGTTTTGTCGTTCTGGGGTGCAACGGTTATCTGGGCCGTATGCACAAACACGTGGCCGCTCGTGTCATGCCGATCAACAATTTCATCGTCGCAACCGCGCCGATGTCGCCCAACGCGCAAGAAGATATCATTCGCCACAACTACGCCGTCGCCGATAGCAAGTTTGTGGTAAATTACTTTCGCTTCTCCGATGATCACCGGCTGCTGTTTGGCGGCGGGGAATCCTATGGCTATAAATTTCCCGCCGATATCACCAAGACCGTGCGCAAGCCGTTGACCCTGATTTTCCCACAACTCAAAGACGTCGTGATCGACCATGCCTGGGGCGGCACACTTGGCATCACAATGAACCGCATGCCGCATTACGAACGGATCGGCGGCAATATCCTGACAATGTCGGGGTTTTCCGGCTCCGGGGTCGCGCTGGGCACGCTATCCGGACAGATCGCGGCAGAAGCCATCGCCGGACAAGCCGAACGATTCGACATTATGGCGCAAGTGCCGACTGCCGCCTTCCCCGGTGGCCCGACTCTAAGATCACCCCTACTGGTTCTGGCCATGTTGTGGTATGGTCTACGTGACCGGCTATAGCGGTCATGGCTTGCTAACCATACTTTCAAACAAGCCTTGTACTTGCAGGTGCAGAGCGTTTGAATAAGCGAGGAATCGCCAAAGAGGCCAGAACACGGGCTTTTCCGCTGTGACATTGAGATTCTTTGATATCAAATTTCCATATTAAAGAACTGTTTGTTTGTTCAAAGGCTCATTTTTGGCCCTAATACGGTCGTAAATTCACCCAGATGCCAGTATTTAAGCATCTGATGGGGTGTGAAAGGTAATATCAATGAAGAACACGACGCAGTCGATGAGCCCACAGGAGGCAGCTCAGGCATTTTATGGGCAAGATGAAAAATCTTTCTCAGAGATGCTAAGCCAACTTACCGTCAATGATCCGCGTCTGGTGGCGATCTTTCAACGCACGCGACAGCGGTTCCTTGATAAACAAGACGGCTGACCCACTTTCGGCGCGGTGTTCAGCGCCACCGCGACAGTGCGGCTCACAACTGCTTCAAACCGTCCAAAATCAGTGAAAACAGCTTGACCTTTCGGCGCGCGACAGGTTGAACAGCCCCCAGACTTTTCCACGGAATATGGGCGGTTTTCAGATGGACGACCAGAACAAGAACCTCATCCTGGCGACGGTGCTTAGCTTTGCCGTTATCGTGGCGTGGACCACGCTGTTCCCGCCGGAGGATCTGCCAATTGATCCGGCGGTTGAAACGGCCCAAACGCTTGAGGATCCGACGCTACCATCGGCAGACCCGGCAGCCCCCGTCGCGACAACGCCAACCGAAGCGCCTGAACCTGCCGCCGAAGCCCCCCGCGTGGCGATTGAAACCGGCGAATTCAGCGGTTCCATCTCTTTGCAGGGTGGGCGGATTGATGATCTGGCACTCACCAACTATCGCGAAACGATTGACGAAGATGCAGCCGTCGTGCGCCTGCTTAAACCTGTGGGCGAACCGGGTGCCTATTTCGCGTCCTTCGGATGGTCCGCAACCGACGGGATTGAAGCCTCTGCCGTGCCCGGCCCCGATACGGTCTGGGCGCTGGAAAGCGGTGATACGCTGACCCCAAGCACCCCCGTCACCCTGTCTTGGGACAATGGCGCAGGCCAGATTTTCCGCACTGAAATTGCTGTCGATGACGCTTTCATGTTCACTTTTGCGCAAAGCGTTGAGAACGCCACCAGCACCCCGATCTCTGCCCGCCCCTATGGTTTGCTGCGCCGCCACGGTGAACCAGATGATCTGAAAAACTTCTTCATCCTGCATGAAGGCATGGTGCGGATGACCGATGGTGAGCTGGAAGAAACCGGCTATGACGACATCACTGAATACGCCATCGACCCCCGCGAACGCACGCAGGCCGAACGGCTGGATGTGACCGAGAGCGGCTGGATCGGCTATACTGACCATTATTGGATGACAACGCTGATCCCTGAGCAAGGCGTGCCTTTCCGTTCCACCTCTAAATATTTCGACAGCCGCGACCTTTATCAGGCCGAGGCCGTGATGCCGATTGAAACCATTGCCCCGGGGCAGACGACGACCGTGACAACACGTCTCTTTGCCGGCGCAAAGGAATGGGAAGCGATCCGTTCTTATGAAAACGAAGGCGGCGTTGGTGGCTTTCTTGATAGCATCGACTGGGGCTGGTTCTTTTTCTTGACCAAGCCAATCTTTGCGCTGCTGCACTACCTCAACATCATGATCGGCAACATGGGATGGTCAATCCTTGCCCTGACCGTGATCCTGAAAATCATCGTGCTGCCGCTGGCCTATAAATCCTACGTGTCGATGGCCAAAATGAAAGAGCTTCAGCCAGAGATGGAAAAGCTAAAGGAAAAGACCGGCGACGATAAGCAAGCCATGCAGCAAGGCATGATGAAGCTTTACAAGGATAATAACGTGAATCCGGCTGCTGGTTGTTTGCCAATCCTGCTACAAATTCCGATCTTCTTTTCGCTCTACAAGGTGATCTTCGTGACCATCGAGCTACGGCACGCGCCATGGATCGGCTGGATCAAAGATCTTTCAGCCCCTGATCCATCGTCATTGATCAACCTCTTCGGTCTGCTACCCTTTGCTGCGCCAGAACCCGGTTCGATCCTTGCGCTGATCATGATCGGTATCCTGCCTATCCTGCTTGGTGTTTCCATGTGGTTGCAACAAAAGCTGAACCCGGCCCCGACAGACCCCACGCAACAGATGATTTTTGCGTGGATGCCTTGGGTCTTTATGTTCATGCTGGGCTCTTTCGCATCCGGTCTGGTACTGTACTGGATCGCCAACAACATCATCACTTTCACCCAGCAGTATGCGATTATGCGCAGCCATGGGGCAAAGCCGGATGTGTTTGGCAACATCAAGGCCAGCCTGAAAAAGAAGGCCTCTACCGCCGACGCGGATAAGAAAGAGGACAAGTAGATGCCAAGTGTCGCCGCACTGTGGCGGCACCCCATCAAAAGCCACGGTCGCGAAGCGTTAGATGAGGTAACGCTTTTTGAAGGACAAACAATGCCTTGGGACAGGACGTGGGCAGTAACCCATGAGGCATCAAAGTTTGACGCATCCAACCCTACATGGGTGATGTGCCGGAACTTCATGATTGGCGTATCGACCCCCGCGCTGGCAGGGATTTGGGCCAGTTTCGACGAAGCAACCGGCACGATCACGCTGCGGCATGCAGACTTGGAAGAGATCAACTTTAACCCCGATGATCCCACCGACGCAGACCGTTTTATCGCATGGGTCCGCCCGCTTTGCCCACCTGACAAACGCCAACCCGTGGGATTGGCGAAAGCGCCGATGCGCGGCATGACAGACAGCAACTATCCGACCGTGTCCATCATGACGCAAGCCAGCCATAACGCCGTGGCGCAGAAACTGGGCCGACCGCTGGAAATCGAACGCTGGCGCGGCAACATCTGGTTGGACGGTGCAGGACCTTGGGAAGAGCTGGAATGGCTGGGAAAGGACGTGCAGATCGGCGGGGCCATGCTGCATATCGTTGAACCCATTGAGCGCTGCAAGCACACCATGGCCAACCCGCGCACAGGCAAACGCGATGCCGATACGCTTGCCGCCTTACGCGACGGTTGGAACCATCAGTATTTTGGCGTCTATGCCAAGGTGATCAAGGGCGGTAAGGTCGCCCTGAACGACACGGCAAAGGTGGTCTGACATGGAAATGCGCTTTCCCGAAGTGGACGAGCCTGACGCACATGCGCTTGAAAAAGGGCGGCTGCTGTTTGCCGGCGAAACCGATTTCGTCAAAGGCGTCGTGGCGATGGACGGCCTGCCGCCAGCGGATCGGGTCGAAGTGTGCTTTGCCGGGCGCTCCAACGTGGGCAAGTCGTCCCTGATCAATGCGCTGACCGGGCGCAAGGGCCTTGCCCGCGCATCAAACACGCCAGGGCGGACGCAAGAGATCAACTTTTTCACCGCAGGCGATATTTATGTGGTTGATCTGCCGGGCTATGGTTTTGCCAATGCGCCCGTCGCGGTCGTTGAAAAATGGCAGCGCCTGCTCAAGCAATACCTGCAAGGGCGGCAAACCCTGCGGCGGGTGTTCGTGCTGATCGATGCGCGCCATGGGGCCAAGGCGGTGGACGAAGAAATCATGTCGCTGCTCGACAGCGCAGCCGTCACCTTTCAGGTTGTCATGACCAAAGTGGACAAACTCAAAGGCGACGCGCTGCAGGCCTCGCTTGATAAGACCCGCGCGGCACTAGCCAAACACCCCGCCGCATTTCCCGAACTGATCCTGACATCATCGGAAAAGGGCGACGGCATCAAGACGCTCCGCGCCATCATCGCGGATATCGCATGAAGACAAGGACCCAAGACATGAACCGTGACTGGATCGCCACCGCCGGCACCCTTAGTCAGGCATTGCCCTATATGCAGCGCTATGCCGGTGCGACGGTCGTTATTAAACTTGGCGGGCACGCGATGGGCAGCGATGAGGCCATGCACGGATTTGCCCGTGACGTGGTGCTGATGCGGCAAGTCGGTTTGAACCCGGTGATCGTGCACGGCGGCGGGCCGATGATCAACGAAATGCTGGGCAAGCTGGATATCAAATCCGAGTTCGTGAACGGCAAACGGGTCACCGATCAGGCGACCATGGATGTGGTCGAAATGGTGCTATCGGGACAGGTGAACAACCGGCTGGTGCAGGCGATCTGCGCAGAAGGCGGCAAAGCCGTCGGCCTGTCCGGTAAAGATGCAAACCTGATGATCTGCAAGCAGACGCACAAGGATCTCGGCTTTGTCGGGACACCCTCAACAGTGGACCCCACGATCCTGCGCGACCTCCACGCCGCCCATGCAATCCCGGTGATTGCACCCTTGGGCATGGGTCGCGAAGGTGAGACGTTCAACATCAACGGCGACACTGCTGCTGGCGCCATTGCAGGCGCGCTCAAGGCCGACCGCCTGCTGCTGCTGACCGATGTTGAAGGCGTGAAAGACAAATCCGGCGAAGTCCTGACCGAGATTGACCCCAAGATCATTCCAGATCTGATCGCCGATGGCACCATCGCAGGCGGCATGATCCCAAAGACGGAAACAGCGCTTGCGGCGATGAACGACGGCGTGCGTGCGGTTGTGATCCTTGACGGGCGTGCGCCGAATGCCTGCCTGCTGGAACTGTTCACCGACCACGGTGCAGGCTCCCTCATCCGGCGGCCCCGCGTCTGAAATATTTGGCGATTCCCTGATTGATGCTATCGTCGTGTCATTTCAGACAGGAGCATTTTATGAAACCTTTTTGCATCGCCGCCGCCATCCTCGCAGCGACCCCAGTGGCAGCCTTGGATCGTTGCCTGATCGGACAATGGTCTGCAGATATTGATGACCTCGCCACCCTTCTTTCAAACAGCGGCATGCCCGGCACAGCAACGGCACTTGGCGGCTCGGCCACGCTTGAGGTGTATGACGATGGCCGCATGGCGACTGACATCAATGATCTGGCACTTGAAGTCGCCGTCGAAGGTATCCCGCCCACCCAAATGACCATGGCGGGCTTTAACGAAGGTACTATCGAAGCAGATGATGGGGCGTTCTTGATCGTCATCGACAGCTTCAGCATGGTCAGCGAAGCCATCGTGCTGGGCGAACGTATGACGATCCCTTTGGATGAGACAACTGCCCCCCTTGGCTCTGCCTTAGGTGATTATACCTGCAGCGCCGATGAGGTCCTGTTCGAGGCCGATAGTGGCGACGATGGGGTGGTCCGCATGCCACGGCGCTGGACACGGATCGCGGATGGATAAGATCGACCGCCTGCTGGCACCCGTGGGGCTGCGCACCTTGGGTGACTGCCCGGATGGGGATCACACGATTAGCTTGATCGGGCCGGATGAACCCATGTTCTGGAGCATCTTTCGCGGTAGCCCCGAATACCGCGATGGCGCACCTGACCCGCTCGACCGCTGGTCCGCGCGGGTGCTCACCGCCATTGCAGAAGACCTGAACGCAGAGGCGCTCTTCCCCTTTGGCGGCCCGCCTTATGCGCCCTTCTTCACATGGGCCAAACAGACGGGGCGGTTCTGGGCCTCACCCATCGATTTTCTTGTGCATGATGAGGCAGGGCTTTTCGTGTCCTTCCGTGGGGCGATCCGCTGGCGCACCCCACCTCGCCTTGGCACAGCCCAACAACCTTGCCTGACCTGTGCTCAACCCTGCGCCACAGCCTGTCCCGTGGGCGCATTCGACGACGGCTATGACGTGGCTGCCTGCAAATCCCATATCGCCTCAGACGCAGGCATTGACTGCCGCTCACGCGGTTGCCTGGCACGTCGTGCATGCCCTGTTGGCCAAGGCACCCGCCTGCCCGCCCAAGCCGCATTCCATATGGAGGCCTTCCTGTGACCCTGCGCCTGATCCTAATCCGCCATGCGAAATCCAGTTGGAGTGATCCTTTTGCAGATGACCATGCACGGGTGCTGAATACACGCGGACGCGCCTCGGCAGAGGCGATTGGGGGATGGATGGTGCAAGAAGGCTATCTGCCCGATACGGTGCTTTGCTCTGACGCGATACGGACACAAGAAACGGCGAAACTGATCCTGGCAGCGCTTGAGCCGAAACCGCATCTGAAACTCTCAGGACGCATTTACCATGCCGCCCCGGATACAATCATTGATATGGTGCAAAGGCAGGTGGACCAAACTGTCGCTGTCATCGGGCACAATCCTGGCATCGGGATGCTGGCGAACGCCCTGGTCAAAGCGGCGCCAACGCACCACAGGTTCAGCGATTACCCAACCTGCGCCACGACTGTAATCGATTTTGAGATCGAAAGATGGGTTGAGGTCAAACCGCGTACCGGACACTGCAAGGCTTTTGTTGTACCGCGCGATCTGATTGGGACAGCGAGCCACGATATTGAGTAAGCTTCAGGTTGATATGACGTTAATTCGCGTCATCCATCTGCAGTATCCGTTGGCGATCACCCAAATCCAACCTGCGCGTATCGGCACTTGGGGCACAGTCAAATTGCACCGGTGTCCAGGCAAATGCCGTCTCACCGCGACAAAAACCTTGAAGAGAGAATAGTGCCGTCCAGCTGTCGTCCTCTTGCACGCGCGTATAATTGATGGAAATCAGTGCGGCCGCTAAGATACCAAAAACGCTGATGGCGATGTAGCTGGCTGCAGCAAAACCAATCCCGCCGCTGCGCTGTCTTCTGCGCTTGGCCTGCTGCTGCAGGTAGGCTTGCACCATCAGCGCTTCGACGTCCTCGTCTTCCTCAACCTGAGGTTCCTTTGCAAACAGACCCCGGACTTTGGCAAGCAAACCACGCTGCCCGACATCTTCATCTATATCAGGTGATGCCTCAACATCGTCGAGATCACTATCCTGATGCACATCAGCGAGGGTGAGGATTTCCTCCGTTTCTTGATTAAACTCGTCACGCCATGCCAGCTTTGGATGTGGTGCAATTGGGGCCGTAGACTGCGCGACAACCGCTTTCGCCGTCGCCGGTTCATCCTCTAAGACGTGTTTATTGGTCTCGGAAACAAGATTACCGTACTTCTCTGGCAAACGTCTGGGCGTCGTTGGCACAGGTGGTGCGGGGCTGTCCTGCACCTGCGCAATAATCGCCAGCCACTCTTCTGCGGTCTGAATGCGTTGTGCAGGCTGCAACCGCAAAGCCGTATCGATCGCAGCAAGGTACGTGTCATCATAATCTGGGTATCGGCCCGCCAGCGGGCGATATGGATCTGGCGCACCAGACTGCACCTCAACCTGACGGGTCTGGCTGCTGGGTGGAGCCTCTCCTGTGATCAGGTGATAGATCGTACCGCCCAGCGCATAAAAGTCGCTGGCAGGGCTATGCGCGGCGCCGGATGCATAGAACTCAAAAGGCGAATAGCCATCCTTAACAAACAGCAACGTCGTCTTTTGCCTAATCCTGTCGGCGGCGAATTCCCGCGCTGACCCAAAATCAATCAACGTGGGCTGACCCGCTTTATCAACCAGAATATTGTCTGGCGAAATATCCCTGTGCAACAGGTTCTGCCCATGCACAACACGCAACGCTTCAAGGATATTGATCGTCAGCGCATGTACCTGCGATGGGCCAAGTGTGCGCTCCGGGTCCTCAATAATATCAAGCAAATCAGGCCCTTCGATAAGATCGAGCACCATATAGGCGGTCCCGTTTTCTTCGAAGATTCCATGCACATGCAGGATATTGGGGTGGTTAAGCCGCGCAATACTGCGCGCTTCACGCACGAACATTTCAACACATTTACGAAAATGCGGGGTGTTTGTGGCCGAGCGAACAACGACATCAGCACCGGACCGAATACAAATCGCCTCTGGGAAACATTCCTTAATCACCACATCGCGTTGAAGGGTCATATCCCGCGCGAGATAGGTGATACCAAAGCCACCCTGCCCCAAAGGTTCGGTGATCGTGAAGGCCCCGTCAGACAGCACCGTACGCGCAGGCAACGCACCAACAATGGCTTCGTCGGGGCTCTCAATCCCCAGTATCCGCGTAGGTTCCAACACTCGTCTGCTGCCCGTCCCGTGGCTCACTCTCACACGTGAGTGATGTAATGCAGGCGGCACTTCAAAGAAATAGTGGCCCAGAAATAAGTTGTAATTTGGTTAAAAACCGCGGCAATTGCAGTCTAAATAGTCACAATTACCACGAAAATCGGCATATAATTATATTATAGCTGAGGGTGTCCGGCATGGTTCAGCGCGGCCCGTACAAAAAAGCCCCGGCTTTCACCGGGGCTTTCTGATCATCTTTTGATCTGCTTCAGTGACCCAAAATCTGGCTCAGGAACAACTGCGTCCGGTCGGACTTGGGGTTGTTAAAGAACTCTTCGGGTTCGTTCTGTTCCACGATCTGACCTTGGTCCATAAAGATCACGCGGTTGGCAACCTGACGGGCAAAGCCCATCTCGTGGGTCACGCAAAGCATGGTCATACCTTCCTCGGCGAGTGAGATCATCGTGTCCAGCACCTCTTTGATCATCTCAGGGTCAAGCGCCGATGTCGGTTCGTCAAACAGCATGATGCGTGGCTTCATGCAAAGCGAACGGGCAATCGCCACGCGCTGTTGCTGACCACCGGACAACTGACCGGGGTACTTGTCGGCCTGCTCGGGGATCTTCACCTTCTCAAGAAAGTGCATTGCGGTTTCTTCGGCTTCCTTCTTTGGTGTCTTGCGCACCCAGATCGGGGCCAGTGTGCAATTCTCAAGGATCGTCAGATGCGGGAAAAGGTTGAAGTGCTGAAAGCACATGCCAACCTCTGACCGGATCTTGTCGATATTCTTGAGGTCCGAAGACAGCACGGTGCCATCCACCTCGATCTTGCCTTGTTGATGCTCTTCCAGTGCGTTGATGCAGCGGATCAGCGTCGACTTACCAGACCCCGAAGGCCCACAGATCACGATCCGTTCGCCTTGGTAAACTGTCAGATCAATGTCGCGCAGCACATGGAATGATCCATACCACTTGTTCATTCCATCAATTGTGATGGCAACCTTGTCAGAGACTTTCATTTGCGTTGCTTCGGCCATAGTCCGGGCCTCCCTTAGCGATGGTCGGTTGCGAGCCTGCGCTCCAACCATTGTGAGTATTGAGAAATGCCGTAGCAGGTGACAAAGAACAGCAACGCCGCAAAGCCAAGCAGTTCCCAGTAGACGCCGTTCCAGTCCGTAGAGGACAGGATTGGGCCACGGATCATCCCGACGATATCAAACATCGAAATCACCGACACCAGCGTGGTATCCTTGAACAGCCCCACGGCGATATTCACGATCCCGGGGATCGAGATTTTAAGCGCTTGCGGCAAGATAATCAGGCGCATGGCTTGTGCATAATCAAGCCCAAGGCTGTCTGCTGCCTCATATTGCCCTTTGGGCAAAGCGGCCAGACCGCCCCGGATCACTTCGGCGATGTAAGCGGCCGAAAACATCGTGATCATGATCACAACGCGCAGGAACAAATCCACAGAACTTTCCGGCGGAAAGAAATAAGCGAGCATCACCGAGGCTACGAACAACAAGGTAATCAACGGCACGCCGCGGATAAACTCGATGAAGACCACGCAGATCCATTTGATCAGCGGCATAGATGACTGACGCCCCAACGCAAGGACGATCCCGATGGGTATCGACAATGATACACAGGTCACACCCAGCATCATGTTCAGCATAAAGCCACCCATGTCACGGCTTGCGACAGGTCTGAGCATGGCGTTTTGGTTGGCCCCGTCAGGGATAAGAAAACCCCCGATGTACCACACGATCATCGCGGCAATCACGCCACCAAAGAAACCAGCGGCAAAGCTGCCCGCGACAAAGCGTTGGTAAACAAGATAACCCGCCACAAACCCTGCGAATGCCAGGATCGGTATCAGCACCGTGCCACCCCACAACAGCCAATAGGTGATGAATGGGTAGAACAGGGTGATGATCAGCATCTTGCGCGGCAAATCAAAGAACATGACCGGAGCTGCCGCAAAGAACAGCAGCACGAAAGCAAGGCTCGGACGCCAGTATTCAGATGCCGGATAGGACAATCCGAAAACCAACTGAGGCCAGCGCTCTGTCAGGACGGCAAAGCAGGCCCCTGACGTCCCGTCCAAAATCTCGCGACACTCCGCAAGGGTCTGAGCGTTCCAGACACCGTTAAATATCCATGGTAAGACACCCGCCAAAATGCTGTAGATCACATAGGCCGACACAAGCGTCAGGATTGCATTCGGGATCGAGGCAAACAGGTTTTCCCGCATCCACTTGATCGCCCCCGTCTCTGCTGCTGGCGGCGGCATCTGCGGGATTGTCTCGGTGCGCACGAAGGCGACGGTGTTTGATGTATCGCTCATATCAACGCTCCTTCAGCTTCACAGAGTTGTTGTAGACGTTCATCACACCCGAAATGGTCAGCGAAATCGTCAGATAGAACAGCATCAGCAAGAGCACGCATTCAATCGCACGGCCCGTCTGATTCAGTGTGATACCACCCAGCGTCGCCGTCACATCGGCATAGCCCACGGCGATCGCCAGTGAAGAGTTCTTGGTGATGTTCAGATATTGCGAAATCAGTGGTGGGATGATGACACGCAGCGCCTGTGGCAGCACCACCAGCGACATGATCCGACCGGACCGCAATCCCAACGCACCCGCAGCCTCGGACTGACCTTTCGATACAGCCTGAATACCGGCGCGCACGTTCTCTGCGATAAAGGCGCCGGTATAGATCGACAAGGCAAACCAAAGCGCGATCAGCGGTGCACCCAACTGCAACCCACCAGAGAAGTTGAAGCCACCCAAAACCGGGTGGTCCAGACTGATCGGCTGCCCCATGATAAAGTGCATCAGGATGGTCGGGACAAAGAAAAGCCCGATGCTTGGCCAGAATGTCGGCAGCAAGCGCCCAGTGGCATAAAGGGTTTTGGTTGCATACCGCCTGTACGCGAAGATACCTACGATTGACGCAAGAAAGGTCAGCACAACAACAAGCGATCCCGGCCCCCAGATCGGCGCGGGCACATAAATACCGCGGTTCGTGAAAGCGAAAGCATTCAAAAGCATCGTCGCTTCAGGTTCATCTCCACGGAAAGCGCGAGGTGCAGGCATCACCGCCGTCATGATGGTAAAGATGATGATGATCCAGATCAGTACCGGAATATTGCGGAAAATCTCGACGTAGACGCCCATCAACTTGCTGACCAGCCAGTTGTTCGACAAGCGCAGAACACCCGCAGCCACACCAAAGATGGTGGCCATCACACAAGCAAGGAAAGCGATAAGAAGCGTGTTGAGGATACCGACAAGTGCTGCCTGCGCATGTGTTGACCGGCTGGTGTATTCAACAAGCGTCTGGTTGATGTCATAACCCGCAGGATTGCCCAAGAAGTTGTAGCTGATATTCAGGCCGGCCTGCCGTAGGTTCTGGATCAGGTTGTTTCCCAGATACCAAATAGACAGCGCCAGAATGAGTGCTGCAATCGCCTGAAAAGTGAGCGAACGATAGCGCGTATCGTTGATCAGCATCGACAGACGGAATGACCCCTGTGGTGGGTCTGTAATCGACGACATAAGATTTTCCCCGTTGTTACGACGCGGTGTTGAGTGACCGCTTTGCGCGGTTCGTTTGCGTCGGTTTTCTGATCGTTTTTAGTGAAAGGGCGCGGTCATAACCGCGCCCTTTGATCTTCTAAACGTTCTTAACGGAACGGCGGTGAGTAGAGCAGACCACCATCTGTCCACTGCGCGTTCAGACCGCGTGCCAGACCGATTGGTGTGTTCTCACCGATGTTCTTTTCGAACAGCTCAGCATAGTTACCACCAGCCGAAATCGCCATCACAGCCCAGTTTGCGTCCAGACCCAGCATCGCACCCAGTTCACCTTCGGTGCCAAGCAGGCGGTTCACTTCTGGGTTACCAGTTGGTGCAGCTGCAAGCTCTTCGATGTTGGCCGATGTGACACCCAGCTCTTCTGCTGCGATCAGCGCGTTCAGTGTCCAGCGCACAACATCACCCCAATCGCTGTCACCGTGACGGACAAGCGGGCCAAGTGGCTCTTTCGAGACGATTTCTGGCAGCACGATGTGATCACCAGGTGCTTCGAAAGATGCACGGGTCGCGGCAAGTGCGGATGCGTCAGTCGTGTAAACGTCGCATGCGCCTGCAAGGTACTGCTGCTGCGCTTCGGCGTTTGTTTCGATTGGCACAGGCTCGTAGCTGATGTTGTTGGAACGGAAATAATCCGCCAGGTTCAGCTCTGTTGTGGTTCCTGTCTGGATGCAGACAGTCGCGCCATCAAGCTCTTTCGCGGACGAAACGCCAAGATCGCGTGGGACCATAAAGCCCTGACCATCGTAGTAGTTGATGCCAGTGAATTCCAACTTCAGGTCAACGTCACGGCTGAATGTCCATGTCGTGTTACGTGACAGCATATCAACTTCGCCAGCCGACAGGGCTGTGAAACGTGTTTTTGTTGTCAGCGGTACAAATTCAACCGCCTCTGCATCACCCAAAACGGCGGCAGCAACGGCGCGGCATACGCCAACGTCGAAGCCTTCCCAAACGCCATTTGCGTTTGGCGATGCGAAGCCAACAAGACCAGTCGACACGCCACAGTTCAACACGCCACGCTCTTTGACGTCATCCAATGTTGCGGCAGAAGCCATGCTTGCAGCAAAGCCAGCAACAGTCAGTGCGCCATAAAATGCGGTTTTTTTCATTTTTACCTCTTCCTGAGTTTCCACCCCAACGTGGGGTGGCCAATTTTTTACCCGTCCCGATAGACAGTCATGATAAATGAGAAGGACCCTCCCATCTCAATGCGACAAGACTTTGGTTATTCGCGCTTAGAGTCAAGGGCGAGACAGACAAAACGAGAGGCATTTGTCGCGAAATTAGGCAAATTTTCTTGATTCAGCACTGAACAGTGCGTTTCCTTTACGGAAGCAAAAAACGATAAAACCTATCCGCATCAATGAAGGCCGTCTTCTTGACCATTTCAGCGGCTGCGGCCTCTTCATCCGCGCCCCATTGTTCAATTTGCCAATGCTCATCAATGCGCGACAACGTCCATGCGTCTTCAACGGTGATGGCATCCCGTGTCACCGCCAGCGCCAAGACAAGCGACCCCGACAAGCTGATCAGATCATGTACCGCCGCAAGGGCGAAATCATCAAACGCGGCGACCTCAGATGTCAGCTTGTCCAACACCTCTGGCTTCTGGGTCACATGCATCACGCCTTCGCCCACAAACAACCGCGCACCCAGCGTCTCTGCCGCCCAGTCCAGCATCGGGTCCCATGCATCAGCCTGTCGTTTGATCAGCCCATCTGGCCCGGCAGCACGGTAACACAGCAAATCACTGTCACCATATTCTGCCAGCAAGGCAATCACTTCGTCCCGTTGCGTCCGCACCTTATCAATCGCGGCATTCGCGCCGCGCGTCACCGGCATAGTGCGCGGATCGACGACCGCTTCCTGCGCATCCCATTCTTGCGCAATCGCATCAGCCATCGCCAGCGTTGGTAATGTCAAAGGCGCTTTCGCGGGGGTGCGCACCGGACGCCCATCTAGCTTGACGGTGAACCCACCATCACACGCCTCGGCCTGCGCCTGTTTCCAGAACCGTTTGGGTTGCCAGTCGCTCATCGTTCAAGACCCTATCAGTTGGTCTACAGCACCCGCGAGAGCTGCAAAATCTTCGATCATCGCGTCAGGCAGCAAGGCATCCGCCGCATGATAGCCCCACGTCACCCCGATCTTCTTGATCCCAGCCGCACGCGCCATATCCATGTCATAGGTCGTATCACCCAGCATGACAGCCTTCTGCGGTGGAACGCCTGTTTCACTCAGCGCCGTCAAAATCATCGAAGGGTTCGGCTTTGACGGATGATGGTCTGCCACTTGTTCAGAATGAAACACCCCAGTCAGCCCATGCCGCTCTAGCACCTTATCCAAGCCCCGCCGCGATTTCCCGGTCGCCACGGCCAGCAAAGTGTGATCCTGCGCGCGCAACACATCCAATGCGTCCATCGCACCGGGAAACAGCGGGCCCATTTCCCGATTATCCGAACGCAGCTGCATGAAAGACGCCTTGTAAGCCTCAACCAACCGCACCCGCTGCGCCTCGTCCACATCAGGGCAAAGCACGCGAAACGCTTCAGCCAGCGACAATCCCACAATCGACAGGACGGTCGCACGATCTGGCAAAGCCAAACCCTCAGCCTGAAACGCCAAGGTCATCGCCGCCATAATCTCCGCCTGACTGTCAACGAGTGTGCCGTCGACGTCAAAGATCACCAGCCGCAGATCACTCATCAGGCATATTGAACGGATCAACGGGGGCGTGGCCCACGATCCAACCCACGAAATCCCATGTGTTCTGCATATGCTCTGGCAATGGGGCCGTCAGATGCAGGGTCGCCCCCGTCGCCGGATGCTCAATTGTCAGGCTGCGCGCATGCAAGTGCAGCTTGCGCCCAATCTCACTGCCCATGCCAGCGCCCCAACCATCGCCAAGGTTTTCCTGACCAGAGCCACCATACTTACCGTCACCCACAATCGGATGCCCAATCTCGGCCATATGCGCCCGCAACTGGTGCGTCCGCCCTGTAATCGGGACCAAGGCGCACCAAGCGGCACGGCTGGCAAGCGTATCCATTACGGCATAGTCAGATGTCGCGCGTTTCGCGCCCTCAACGCTATCGAGATCACGCGGATGCACACAGCGCATCTTTTCATTCTCACCACCGCGGCCATGGCCCGGAGCCTTTACCAAACCGTATTTGATCGTCCCCGCACGCGGATGGGGGACACCCGCAACGGCGGCCCAGTAAATCTTGCGCGTTTCACGATGCTTGAGGTTCTCGGTCAACTGCTTGGCCATCATGCGCGTGCGCGCCAGCAGCAGCACACCCGAGGTATCCTTATCCAGACGATGCACCAACCGGGGCTTTTCCTCATAATCAAACATCAACGCCTCGGACAGCCCATCCACATGGCGCGTCGTCTTTGACCCGCCTTGGGTCGCCAAACCGGGGGGTTTGTTGATCGCGATGATGTGGTCATCTTTGTAGATGACACAGGACTGGATCAGCTTGGCATCTGCCTTGGTCACACCACGCTTGGCAAGGTTGGCCGCCGCAGCGGCCTCTTCCTCGGTCGGTAGTGGCGGAATACGCAGCTTTTGACCAACCTCAATACGCGCGTTGGATTTCACTCGACCACCATCCACACGCAGCTCACCCTTGCGGCACATCTTCTCGATGCGGCCTTGGGTCAGATGCGGGAACAGGCGGCGCAAGTACCGATCCAAGCGTTGATCACCATCATCAGGGCCAATGACCCGTGTTTGCACGCCACTCATGTTGTCATTCCTCTTGCGATCCAAAGACCAGCGGCACAGGCCAGAACGGACATTACCAAGGACGCCAACACATAGGCACCCGCGGCCGTCACGCGGCCTTCTTCCACCAACCGCAACGCATCCAAAGTGAACGCCGAAAAGGTCGTGAACCCACCCAAAACGCCCGTCATCAAAAACGGCAACCAATGCTGCAATCCGCGATCTGCCAGATGCACCCAGATCAATCCAATTGCAAAAGAGCCAATGACATTTACAGCCAAAGTGCCCAGCGGAAACGCCACAACCAGCCCCACGAGGTATCGCAGAACAGAACCAATCGCCCCGCCAAGGGCTACAGAGATCACAGGTGTCATCATGGCGCTGCTCTGACCGCTTGCCGGGCGATTGTCAATTCTTGCTGCGCTTGGCACGCAGGCCTGCGAAGTAATCCACACGCTTTTTCAACTCACGCTCAAACCCGCGATCAACCGGGACGTAATAAACACCCCGCTTCATCGTCTCAGGGAAGTAGTTCTGCCCGCTAAACCCATCCTCGGCATCATGGTCATAGTTATAACCTGCCCCAAACCCCTGCTCTTTCATCAAAGTCGTGGGCGCGTTCAGGATGTGGGCTGGCGGCGGCTCTGACCCGGTTTGTTTGGCCGCCGCGACAGCACCCTTATACGCCACATAAGTCGCATTCGATTTCGGCGCCAGTGCGAGGTACGTCACAGCCTGCGCCAAGGCCAGTTCACCCTCCGGGCTGCCCAGCCGTTCATATGTTTCCCAAGACTGCAAACACACCGCCTGCGCCTGCGGATCAGCCAGCCCGATATCCTCAACCGCCATCCGCGTGATGCGGCGTGCAAGGAAACGCGGATCCTCGCCGCCAGCCAACATACGGGCGAACCAGTAAAGCGCTGCATCCGGGTCTGATCCGCGCACGGACTTATGCAGCGCACTGATCAGATTGTAATGCTCATCCCCCGACTTGTCGTATTTCGCCGCGCGCTTCATCAACCGCTTGGTCAGATCATCGGTGCTCAGCTTGCCATCCGTTGTCCAAGCACTGATCTGCTCAATGAGATTGAGCAGCGCACGCCCATCACCATCGGCCATCTCCAACAGTGCCTCGCGCGCAGGGCCATCCAACGGCAACGGCTTACCCAACTCCTTCTCTGCACGCTGTGCCAGCAGTTCGAGGTCTTTGACGTCCAACCGGGTGAGGATGAACACTTGGCTCCGACTCAGAACAGCTGCGTTCAATTCAAAGCTGGGGTTCTCGGTCGTGGCCCCCACCAACAGGATCGTGCCGTCCTCCATATAGGGCAGAAACCCATCCTGCTGGGCTTTGTTAAAGCGGTGGATCTCATCCACAAACAGCAAGGTGCCCTTGCCATTCTGACGGCGCATCTTGGCGGCCTCAAAGACCTTGCGCAGATCCGGCACGCCCGTGAAGATTGCACTGATCTGCACAAAATGCAGGTCCGTCTCATCTGCGAGCAACCGCGCGATGGTCGTCTTGCCGACACCCGGCGGACCCCAGAAAATCAGCGAAGAGAGCGACCCAGACGACAACATCGTGCCCAACGGGGCATCCGGCCCCAACACCTGTTGCTGTCCAATCACCTCCGCCAAGGTCTTGGGCCGCAAACGATCCGCCAGCGGGCGCGGGCCTGCGGTGGTGTCGGCAGTTGTGCTGTCAAAAAGATCGGCCATGGTCCCCAAAGATATGTTCGGAGCGCCGCTTGATTGCAAGCTATCACATGTGGAAGGCTTTCCGGAGGACGCAGACAAGGTCGGCTGTGCGGACTTTTCTGCCGTTCATCAAATACTCACGCTCTGAAGTTTTCGCGTGCAGTCGGTTTTTTATCAAATTAGGGAGTTTTCGTCCAATAGGGATCTACGCCTTTCATGAAAGATTCATGGGCGCTTATATATTTTTTTTGAATTTTTCTAAGAAATGTTTTCGTTGCTTCGACATCAGAATTCCTGCTGGTTTCCAAGTAATATAGCTCAATGTCTGTAACAAGGGTTTCCATCTTATCTTCCAAGACAAGACAAGCCCAATAGAGCGCAGCATGCTTTCTTTTTTGACCCGCGTCTTTGATGACTTCCGAAAAGGGAGTTGTTGAGGTCTTTTGAGTGATTTCGTTCGCGCCTATTTCAAGGCCTTCTAACAATGCCATTGCAGCTTGCTCTGGGTGGGGATCATCAAACGTTTTTGTCCATGTATGCATAGTGAAACTGCGTGCTTGGTGTGCTGCTGCGGCGCGAAAAGAAAGTGGTTGATTGACGTTGTCTGTTAAATCCTGTGCATGCCAATGTACAAGGTCGGCCATCATCGGTTTCGCAGAAAGCTCTATTTTCAGGCCGAGGGTCATTCCATCCTCGTTTGATGCAGGGGACAAGACTCCACTCACAAACATCTGATCATTTTTACCGAACAAATACTGCGATTTGTTGCTCCATCGTGAATTGCGCATCAGTGGTTTCGATAACTTGATCGTATCCTCTGCAAATCGCATTCGACAACGAGCGCGTTGATTTAGCGTCATTGATTTTTCTGGTATCAGTGGTTTTCCCATTTGAGACAGTTAGAATGCATGGTGGGTTTGAATGCAAGTAACTCATAATCATCGTCAAAGTACCGCTGATACAATGACTTATCGAGGGTAGCTTTGGGCTCAAACCAGACATTCACCAATACAAAAGGCCTCACAAAGCATGCGAGGCCTTTCAAAATTCTTCGGTCAGAGAACCTTAATCTTCTGCGTTCTCGTACTCTTCCAAACGGGCCTTGTCAGCCGCACCTTTGGCATCGACGTCGCGGTCGACAAATTCGATGATCGCCATTGGGGCCATGTCACCATAGCGGAAGCCCGCTTTGATGATACGGACGTAACCACCCTGACGCTCTTTGTAGCGCGGGCCGATGACGTCGAACAGTTTCGCTGTGTGCATTTCCTGCTTCAGCTGTGCATTGGCCTGACGACGGGCATGCAGATCGCCGCGCTTGCCCAGCGTGACAAGCTTTTCAACGATCCGGCGCAGTTCTTTCGCCTTGGGCAATGTTGTTTTGATCTGCTCATGTTCGATGAGCGAGCCTGCCATGTTCGCGAACAGCGCCTTGCGGTGTTCATGTGTGCGGTTCAGGCGGCGGTAACCTCTTGCGTGACGCATGTGATAGTCTCCATTTTGTTTTATCGATGGGCCGATGCGATGCGTGTCGCTGGCTCCGTTAGTGGGGCGGAATTGCCCAGGATATTCCCCGCCAGTGCGGGCATTTTGTGCAAGGCGGGGAGAACCCCGCCTTACGGTATTTATGTAGGTCGGGGTTTACCCCGACACCCCATCAAAACTGGTCTTCGAACTTCTTGGCCAGATCTTCGATGTTGTCTGGTGGCCAGTCCTCAACGTCCATGCCAAGGTGCAAACCCATGCCTGACAGCACTTCCTTGATCTCGTTCAAAGATTTGCGGCCAAAGTTCGGTGTGCGCAGCATCTCTGCTTCGGTCTTCTGGATCAGATCGCCGATGTACACGATGTTGTCGTTCTTGAGGCAGTTTGCCGAACGGACAGACAGCTCCAGCTCGTCCACTTTCTTCAACAGAAGCGGGTTGAACTCCAGACCATCATCATCCGCACCGGTTTGTGCTGACTCAGGCTCATCAAAGTTGACGAAGATTGACAGCTGGTCCTGCAGAATGCGGGCGGCATATGCCACTGCATCATCAGGTGTCAGCGACCCATCGGTTTCAACCTTCATGGTCAGCTTGTCATAATCCAGCACCTGACCCTCACGGGTCGGCTGCACGTCATAGCTCACCTTCTTGACCGGCGAATAGATCGCATCGACAGACATCATGCCGATCGGTGCATCTTCTGGCTTGTTCTTGTCTGCGGATACATAGCCCTTACCGGTGTTGACGGTCAGTTCCATGTAAAGGTCGGCGCCATCATCAAGGTGACAGATCACATGATCCTTGTTCAGGACCTCGATGCCAGCAGTCTCGGAAATATCCGCAGCGGTCACAACGCCCGGGCCTTTGGCCTGAACGGACAAACGCTTGGGGCCCTCGACCTCCATACGGATCGCAACACCTTTGAGGTTCAGCACGATATCGGTGACGTCTTCACGCACACCGGACACGGATGAAAACTCGTGCAGGACGTTGTCAATCTGAACGGCAGTGATGGCGGCACCCTGAAGGGATGACATCAAAATGCGGCGCAGGGCGTTGCCCAATGTCAAACCAAAGCCACGCTCAAGTGGTTCTGCAATGACGGTTGCCTGACGTGCGGGGTCGTTACCCGGCTTAACTTCCAATTGAGTTGGCTTGATCAACTCAGCCCAGTTTTTGTGGATCATATGTCCCTCCATACTAGTCTGCCTTCATGGTCCAAAAAGGCAAACGCCCGAGGTTGAAATGACGGATTGGGACCGTGCCAAAACACAGCCCCAAGGCGTTTGGGTGTAATTAGACGCGGCGGCGCTTTGGCGGGCGGCAACCGTTGTGGGCCATTGGGGTCACGTCACGGATAGATGTGATGTTAAAGCCAACAGCAGCCAATGCGCGGAGTGCGGATTCACGACCGGAACCGGGGCCCTGCACTTCAACCTCCAGCGTTTTCACGCCGTGATCTTGTGCTTTCTTGCCCGCATCCTCAGCAGCCATTTGGGCGGCATAGGGTGTGGATTTCCGCGAACCCTTGAAGCCCATGGTGCCAGCAGACGACCAAGAGATCGCGTTGCCCTGCACGTCAGAGATCAGGATTTTTGTGTTGTTGAAAGAAGAATTCACATGCGCAACACCAGCTGCGATGTTCTTGGAAACCTTCTTTTTGGTGCGTTTTGTATCACGTGCCATTGATCGAGCCTCCCTTATTTCTTCTTACCAGCAATGGCCTTTGCAGGGCCCTTGCGTGTACGTGCGTTTGTGGAAGTTCGCTGACCACGGACCGGCAGGTTACGACGGTGGCGCAGGCCACGGTAGCAACCAAGGTCCATCAGACGCTTGATGTTCATCTGTGTCTCGCGACGCAGGTCACCTTCTACTGTCAGGTTGGCGTCGATATATTCACGGATCGACAGCACTTCTGCATCAGAAAGCTGGTTAACACGGCGCGCGCGGTCAATCTTGACCGCTTCGCAGATTTCTTCGGCTTTGGTGGACCCAATTCCGGTAATGTAGGTAAGGGCGATTGGAACCCGCTTTGCAGTCGGGATGTTTACGCCGGCAATACGTGCCACGTGTGCAATTCCTTTTCGTTGCGGGTCCGTCATTCCAGACCCTTTTTTCACAACGGAAGCCCGGACCTGAAAGGGCGCCGGGCTGCGTCATATCGAGGTGTTCTGTGGGATCAGGGCGCGACCCTTAACCACAAATTGATTCCCGCGAGGGATGGCGCTGTTTAGGGGGCATTTGAACTGTGGTCAAGCCGCCCCGCGCAGCGCTAAGGATTTTCCAGAAAATCCTTTCGAACAGAACAATTTTCGACGAAAATTGTTCGCGCTAGGCCAAAGCGTCCGAAATACTCGCCGCGACCTCATCCATGCTGGCCAGACCATCCACAGATTTCAAATCACCTTTGGCATAATAGTACCCCACCAATGGGCTGGTCTGTTTGTAGTAGGCCATCAAACGAATCTTCAGACTTTCTTCGTTATCATCCGCACGAACTGGCTGACCTGCGGCTTCGGCCTCTTTCGCGCGCCCAACAATACGCTCGACCAAAACCTCATCATCGACTTGCAGTTCGATCACGCAATCAAGGTTTTCGCCCATCTCAACCAACAAATCGTCCAACGCATCGGCCTGCGCCAACGTCCGGGGAAAGCCATCAAAGATATAGCCGCCTTTGCCGTCATCGCTTTCCAACTGTTCACGGATCAAGCCGATGACAATCTCATCGGTCACAAGGTCACCACGGTCCATGACAGCGGCCACCATCTTGCCCATCTCTGTCCCACTGGTACGGGCAGCCCGCAACATATCGCCGGTGCTCAGTTGCACCATGTTGCGTTCGTCAACAAGCCTGGCCGCTTGCGTTCCCTTACCCGCCCCCGGCGGTCCCAGCAGTATGATATTCATCGACGCGATGGCCCCTTACGTTTTGAACTACGCTTGCCACGCAACTGAGACTTCTCAATCAGGCCTTCGTATTGATGTGCGACCAGATGAGACTGGATTTGTTGGATGGTGTCCATACCCACCGAAACAATAATCAGGATCGATGTACCGCCAAAGTAGAAAGGAATAGCCAATTCTGCGCGAATAATCTCTGGCAGCAGTGCCACCAGCGCGAGGTAACCGGACCCCAGCACCAGAATACGCGTCACGACGTAATCCAGATATTCCTCGGTTTTCTTACCGGGGCGGATACCCGGCACAAAACCGTTCTGGTTCTTGAGGTTCTCTGCAACATCCTCGGTCTTGAAAGCGACTTCACGGGTGTAGAAATACGTGAAAAAGATGATCATGCCGCCAAAGAAAATCAGATAGAGCGGCTGGCCAGGGCCAAAGAGCGCCAGAACCGTGGACATGAACGGGCCGGACGAGCCGCCGTTGAACGTACTGATCGTGGTGGGCAGCAATAGCAAGGCAGAGGCGAAGATCGCAGGAATAACACCGGCCGGGTTCACCTTGATCGGCAAGTGGCTGGTCGAGCCATCATAGACCTTCATACCACGCTGCTGGCGCGGGTACTGAATGTGAATCTTGCGCAAGCTGCGCTCCATGAAGACCACAAAGGTCAGCACGACGATCAGCATCACAATGATACCAACGACGACGGCAGGGCTGATCGCGCCAGAGCGGCCTTGCGACAGAAACTGCGCCATGGCGGCAGGGATTTCAGCAATAATACCAACAAAGATAATCAGCGAGATACCGTTACCAATGCCGCGCGCCGTGATCTGCTCACCCAGCCACATCAGGAACATACAGCCACCAACAATCGTAATGACGGTAGATGCTTGGAAAAACAGCCCCGGATCAGCGGCCAGTCCACCCGCTTCCAAGCTCACAGCAAGGCCGTAGGCTTGCACTGTGGCCAAAACCACGGTGCCGTAGCGGGTATATTGGTTTAGCTTGCGCCGCCCTTGCTCGCCCTCTTTCTTGAGGTTCTTCAGCGGCTCCCACATGGAGCCCAAAAGCTGCATCACAATCGAAGCAGAGATATAAGGCATGATCCCAAGGGTGAAAATCGCCATCCGCGACAGAGCGCCACCGGTGAACATCGACAGAATACCGCCGATGCCAGATTGCGCATCATCCATGAACTGCTGCAGGGCAATACCATCAATGCCCGGGACGGGAATAAACGTACCAAGGCGGTAGATGATTAACAAACCAAGCGTAAACAAAATACGCTGGCGCAATTCAGTTGCTTTGCCGAAGGCGCTCCAACTGACGTTGGCTGCCATTTGCTCTGCTGCAGAAGCCATATGGGTCTCTTTTTTATAAGAAACGCCGCTGCGGTTCCCCGATCAGCGGCGTTTGGGAAAACTTCAAAGGCTATGTAAGCGACCAAAGGGTCGCTCACAAGGTCTTACTCAGCCGCTGCCGGTGTTGTGACAGTCAGTGAACCGCCGGCCTTCTCAACCGCTTCCACAGCACCCTTGGAGGCACCGGTGACAGCGATCTTGGCTTTGGCCTTGAAATCACCCTTGGCCAGAACGCGGATACCGTCCTTCTTGCGGCGCACCAAACCGGACGCGACCAGCGCATCTTCGGTGATGTCTGCTTTGACGTCGATCTTGCCTTCGTCGATGAATTTCTGGATCAGCCCAAGGTTGATGACCGCAAATGTCTTGCGGTTCGGCTTGTTGAAACCACGCTTTGGCAGACGCTGGTAGAGTGGCATCTGGCCGCCCTCATAGCCTTTGATGGCGACACCAGAACGTGATTTCTGACCTTTGATACCACGGCCACCGGTCTTACCTTTGCCGGACCCTGCACCACGGCCCACACGCTGTTTGCGCGTTGTTGCACCTGGGTTGTCGGATAGTTCATTCAGTTTCATGTCGCTTCTCCTTTTGCCGGAATTGGCCCCCAGCGACGGGAGCGGCCAAACACGGCGTTACAGTTGTGAGTCGGAAATTTGGTGTCCGACTGGGGGCGTATAGACGGGAGGATGGAAGGCGTCAAGAAAGTGATGGGGTCGGCTGCGACCTCACTGAATCCGGAGACAGCCAGAATTGGCCCAAGGCTGCGCTTCTGCAAATGCTAGCACAAAGAAACTCAAAGTCTTGTGGCAATATGCAGACATTTACGTCGAGCAATATTCAGTAATTTGCTCAACCTTTGGGTTATGCAGTCGATTTATTGCATCAATCCAATGCCTCAAAATCAGGTTACCACGCGACCTGATTCCAACTTTGATCTAATGTCAGTCTTTGCTGGGCAATTGATCTGTTGATTGCCGACAAATGCTCGGCAACTACTTTGGATTGACCATGTGGATGGGCAAAACCTCTGATCCGCATGATCAACGGGGGTTCCTGTTCGAACCACTCGGCGATGACGTGTGGGACTTCGAGTGCCCAAACGCTGACGAGCGTTGCACTACTATTAAACTTGCTGTCAGTCGTCATGATGGCGTTTGAGATGATAGGTTAATTTCAGAAGCTAGCAACGAATTGATTGAGTTTTGGGAAAGCAACTTGTTGTTTTACTCCAACGATCTTGAAAAGCTAAAAGCTGCCAGTGAACTTCTGAAACACTTTGGAATGGCGGAAAACACTATATCGACGTAAGGCGGTTCATAACCTCTAGTATTCGTACTCAATGCTCAAGCACTTCAAAACGGCTCGCAAGATCGTACGACGTGTCATTGTTGGCCGACCTTAACCCAAAAAGACGCCCCGCAGGCGGGCGATAGAATCAGGTCTAGACAAAAGATTTCGTCAACAACAAACTGTAAGCAGCGAGAGGCGATTGGGCATTTATCAGATATGACAGGCACATTGGAATGGGACCAACCGACAGCATCACGCAACCACTTTGAATTTGTCGTCGATAGCAAGAAATACATGTACAGTTACGTTCGTAAGAACGGCTGTTCAGCCTTTAAGAAACTCATACATGGCATTTCCCCTTTTGCAGACAACGTGGAAGACGCGCACGTAGATTTGGCGTTTCTGAGGCGACACCATACCTTTGACAAGTCAAGTGATCTGAATGCCTTTGCCGCCACAATTTTTGTTTACAGAGATCCGTTTGAACGGCTCATCTCCGCCTATACGAATAAATTTGTGCAGCAAAAAGGACAGGAAGATATATTCGCCAACTACAAAAAGAAGCTTTGGCGAGATCCAAACAAGGCATCTTTTAAGAAGTTCGTTTTGTCCTATTGTCGATCAGTCGAGAACCGGGATGGGCATATCAGGGCACAATGCGATCACCTGTTGCCAATCAGATATAATGCCGTCTTCCCGCTGCATGAACTGTATGAAAATATGAAGCTGCTCATTGATCCGGAATTGGCAGATAAATACTTCGCACGTGCGACCAACGCATCTCATGCACAACCACCTTCGGAGGACTTATGCCGTATACCAGCTTTGCAACTGCATGACACGTTCTTGAAAACCGGACGTGTTCCGAACAAGGCAGATTTCTATCGCGATGATCTGATTGCCCACTGCCGAAAAGTCTACGCGAAGGACTACGAGATGATCTCACGTATCCAGCCAACGACATGAGTCAAAAACGCCCCGCAGTTTCCTGCGAGGCGCTCAATCTAGTAAGCCGTAAGTCTGGGTGGGCTCCGCCCGTTAGCTGCTCAAACGCTCCATTGGAGCGTTTGCAATATGCCGCTCACCCCCGACTCCCGGCTTAACCTTTTTCTTCGATAATCTCGACCATATGGCTGATCGAATTCACCATGCCGCGTACGGACGGTGTATCTTCCAGTTCTTTAGTACGGTTCATCTTGTTCAGGCCCAGGCCGATCAGCGTGGCACGCTGTTTGGCAGGGCGGCGGATCGGGGAACCGATCTGCTTGACGACGATTGTTTTAGCCATCTGTCAAATCTCCTTACGCGTCAGCTGCGGCAGGTGCTTCGGCCGCTGGGGCCTCGTCACGCTTAGGCAGAATGTCAGCAACCTTCTTGCCACGGCGCTGCGCGACGTTGCGGGGTGATTGCTCTTTGGACAGGCCATTCATAGTGGCGCGGATCATGTTGTATGGGTTCTGCGAACCGATGGACTTGGACACAACATCCTGTACACCCAACATTTCAAACACGGCACGCATTGGACCACCGGCGATGATACCAGTACCAACAGGGGCTGTGCGCATGACCACTTTACCAGCGCCGTGACGGCCCTCGATGTCGTGGTGCAGCGTCCGGCCGTCGCGCAGTGCAACGCGGATCATCTGGCGCTTGGCTTGCTCGGTCGCTTTGCGGATCGCCTCAGGAACTTCCTTGGCTTTACCCTTACCAAAGCCGACACGGCCTTTTTGGTCGCCAACAACAACAAGCGCGGCGAAGCCAAAGCGCTTACCGCCTTTGACTGTTTTGGAAACACGGTTGATTGCGACCAGACGGTCGGCAAACTCTGGTGCTTGCTCTTCACGGTTGCGGCCGCGGCCGCGGTTTTCACGTTCTGCCATTGATGGCGTCCTTTGTTTTCATGCCCGAAGGCGTTGTCCAATCGCGGTGGGTTTCAAGCCCCCGGATCATCGAAACCGGGTCGCCCCGTTTTACATATCGCAGCCGGGGCACGCCCCGACCTACGTAGATCGGGGCCTACCCCGACGTGTCGTTTAGATCTTCAAACCACCTTCACGGGCCGCATCGGCCAAAGCCTTGATCTTGCCGTGAAACAGGAAACCACCACGGTCGAAGTAAGCAACCTCTACGCCGGCTTTCTTTGCGCGCTCTGCAATTGCAGTGCCCACTTTGGAAGCGGCTTCGATGTTGTTCTTGCCGACCACGCCCAGATCTTTTTCGAGCGACGAAGCGGACGCGAGTGTCACGCCATTCACGTCGTCGATCAGCTGGGCGCTGATGTTCTTGTTGGAGCGGTGCACCGAAAGACGCGCACGCCCTTGATTGGCTGTCACGCCCCGCAGTTTGTTCCGAACGCGCATGCGGCGCTTCAGAAACAGAGTTCTTTTGCTGTTTGCCATTGTCGCGTTCCTTACTTCTTCTTGCCTTCTTTGCGGAAGATGTATTCGCCCTTGTACTTGATACCTTTGCCCTTGTAGGGCTCGGGCTTACGCCAAGCACGAATATTCGCCGCAACCTGACCAACCTGCTGTTCGTCGATACCTTCGACGATGACATCCGTTGGCTTTGGCGCTGTGACTGTCACACCTTCAGGCACTTCAAAGTTGACGTCATGGGAATAGCCCAGCGACAGCTTCAATGTGTTGCCCTGCATCTGTGCGCGGTAACCAACACCCGACAGCTCAAGCTCTTTCTTGAAGCCTTCGGAAACGCCGGTGGCCAAGTTCGCAACCATTGTGCGGCTCATGCCCCACTGCTGGCGTGCGCGCTTGGATTTGCCGCGTGGTTCGACGGTGACAACATTGCCATCAACAGAGATGGTCACATCGTCAGTCGCTTTGAAAGTCCGGGTCCCTTTGGGGCCCTTCATCTCAACGGTTTGACCTGACACCGTGGCGGTAACGCCAGAGGGCAGCTCAACCGGTTTTTTACCAATACGAGACATGATATCCCCTTAGAATACAGTGCAGAGCACTTCGCCGCCAATATTGGCGCTGCGTGCTTTTGCATCCGACATCACACCCTGCGAGGTGGAGACAATCGACACACCCAGGCCTTGACGGACAGTTGGGATGTCATTGGCGCCCAGGTAAACGCGACGGCCAGGCTTGGAAACCCGCTTCACTTCGCGAATGACAGGGTCACCCTCGTAATATTTCAGCTCAATGTTGAAAGCAGGATGGCCGTCTTTGCCGTCCTTCTTTTCATAACCGCGGATGTAGCCTTCGTCGGAAAGCACATCCAGAACCCAACCGCGCAGTTTGGACGCAGGTGTTTCCACCGACGCTTTGCCGCGCATCTGGCCGTTGCGGATACGTGTGAGCATATCACCGATAGGATCATTCATAATATGTGCTCCTTACCAGCTTGACTTGACCATGCCGGGGATTTCGCCATTGGAACCAAGGTCCCGCAGCGCGATCCGGCTGATCTTGAGTTTACGGTAATAGGCGTGTGGACGCCCGGTGAGCTGGCAACGGTTGTGCAAACGGGTCGCAGAGGAGTTACGTGGCAGTTTCGCCAGTTCAAGGGTCGCCTTGAACCGCTCCTCTACGGGAACCTCTTTGTCGTTGATGATTGCCTTCAAGGCGGCGCGCTTTTCGGCGTACTGCTTGACCAGCTTTTCACGCTTCACTTCGCGTGCGATCATGGATTTCTTAGCCATATCTAATTTCCCCTCAGCTGTTGAACGGCATGTTGAAAGCTTTCAACAGTGCCTTTGCTTCAGCGTCAGTGTTCGCTGTTGTGCAGATCACGATGTCCATGCCCCAGTTCTCATCGATCTTGTCGAAGTTAATCTCTGGGAAGATCAGGTGCTCTTTGATACCGGTGGCATAGTTGCCGCGGCCGTCGAAGGATTTGCCGGATACGCCGCGGAAGTCGCGGATACGTGGCATAGCTACCGTGATCAGACGATCAAGGAATTCAAACATACGGTCGCCGCGCAAAGTGACCTTTGCACCAAGAGGCATGTCCTCACGAACGCGGAAACCAGCAATGGATTTCTTGGCGCGTGTTGTCATGGCCTTTTGACCAGCGATTGTTGTCAGATCTTCCTGTGCGGTTTTTGCTTTCTTGCTGTCACGGACAGCTTCTGCACCGCAGCCGATGTTCAGGACAATCTTGTCCAGCTTCGGGATCTGCATCTCGTTTTTGTAACCGAACTCTTCTTTCAGCGCACCACGGATGGTGGACTTATAAAGGTCCTTGAGACGGGGGCTATAATTTGCAGCATCAAGCATTAGATCGCATCCCCTGTTGTCTTGGCGAAACGCACCTTGTTGTCACCATCCATACGGAAGCCAACGCGGGTTGCTTTGCCATTCTTGTCAACGATTGCCAGGTTAGACAGTTGGATCGGCATCGCCTTTGGCGTGCGGCCACCCTGTGTTGCCTGAGATTGCTTTGTATGACGGATCGCAATGTTGATACCGTCCACGATGGCTTTGCCAGACTTAGGGTCGATGCTGGTAATCGCACCAGTCTTGCCTTTGTCCTTGCCAGTCAGAACGACGACATTGTCACCTTTACGGAGTTTCGCAGCCATTACAGCACCTCCGGAGCAAGCGAGATGATTTTCATAAAGTTCTTTGCGCGCAGCTCGCGAACAACTGGGCCAAAGATACGTGTACCGATAGGCTCGTTGTTGTTGTTGAGGATGACAGCAGCGTTGCTGTCAAAGCGGATGGCTGTACCATCGTCGCGGCGAACTTCTTTGGCGGTGCGTACGACGACGGCCTTGCGGACGTCACCTTTCTTTACGCGACCACGTGGAATGGCCTCTTTGACCGAAACAACAATGATGTCTCCAACACTGGCGTAACGACGGTGAGAACCACCCAGAACCTTGATGCACTGAACACGGCGTGCGCCGCTGTTGTCAGCAACATCCAGATTGGTCTGCATCTGGATCATTTGGTTTCCTTTTCCGACCTATGAGCAAGTCCCGATTTCTGTCCGGGGGCCCAGGGTTTCGATTGAACCAGGTGTTACTGCCTTAAGAGGCAATAACCTCCCAGCGTTTCGTTTTCGACTTTGGTGCGCATTCCTGGATACGGACCTGGTCACCAACGTTGAATGCGTTCTGTTCATCGTGAGCGCGATATTTCTTCGACTTACGAATAGTTTTCTGAAGCAGCGGGTGCTTGTAACGACGCTCAACCGAAACGGTGACGGTCTGGGCGTTCTGGTTGCTTGTCACAACCCCTTGCAGGATACGCTTAGGCATAGATTAAGCCTCCTTGGCGGCCGCTGCGGCCTTTTCGTTCAGGATTGTCTTCACTTTGGCAGCGTTGCGGCGGGCCGCACGAATGCCTGCTGTGTTTTCCAGCTGACCAGTGGCCTGCTGAAAGCGCAGATTGAAGGATTCTTTTTTCAGGTTCACCAGCTCTTCACGGAGCTGATCGGGCGTTTTATCCCGCAGTTCATTGGCGTTCATGCCATATTCCTTTGTCAACATCACCGGCAGGCCGCAAAAGCGTGACCCGATTCCCGGTGGAGTGGGTGTAGAAGTGGGCCGTTTAGACCCCATCGCCCCACAAAGCAACCCCTTGTGGGTAAAGAGTTGCGGGGCGTCACACAGTCAGTATGTGTAGCCCAGTTTTATCTTAGAAATGCGCCATTAGGAATGATCATTACAGCGTTCGTTACGCAATCATCGCTCTGGCCACCCCAACACAACAGTGACGTCAGGATAGGGACATCTTAGAAACTATACCGCACGCCAATACTGGCCACTGCCCCATCAATTTCTGTATCGTCGTCATCGCTTGCCACCGGCCGGCAGTCGCCACCGCCGCCGGGCTCGAGACACTGGGCACTTTCATTAAATGCAGCCCAGTCATAACCAAGCCGTGAGGTGATCGTAAAATTTTCGCTCAACTTTGCGTTTGCACCCACATAGAGGCCCGCACGCCAGCCCTCATTTTCCTTGATACGCAAGTTGCCGTTGGTCTCAACGACCAGTGTGTTTTCTGCGTCAACTAGCGACGCGTTTCCACCTATTGTCCATGACCACATGTCCGTCAGATACCGTTCTTGCTCAACACGCAGACCAATTTCGTGCCAATCAAAGTCGCCGCTTTCAACGGTTGCACCGCCATCGGGCACTTCAAGATTTTCGGCACCATCCATCACAACAGTCAGAAACGGGCTAATGATCCATCGTGACTTGCCCGGGGCCAGATCACCACTTGCGATGTTGAGAGCAAGGTCAAATGACTGCAGGGGGTAATCGACGTTAAGTTCATTATTGTCTGCGCTTGATGTCAGGATGCGTTTGCCGTCCAGTTCACCATAACTAAGAGAGGCCTCAACGCCCAGCACATGCCAGCCGCGGTCCGTTTCCGCGACAATAGGCGCTTCTTCTATTGCGCCAGACAGGCCGCCCGAATGGGCCGATGTGCCAAGCCCCAAAAACATAGGCAACATGACACAACTGATAGATGATTTTTGCAAAAGTTGAATGAATTTTCGCACTGTAGATTCCCAACCAATTGTTACCGCCACCCACGCAAAGTGTTTAAATATCGTTAACATAGCGTCAACCTTTTTGTGAAAGAGCCGAATATTATGTGCTTTTTCACCGGTAAAGTCGCGCAAAACAAATATAGTAGCAGTGCTCTCTCGGTTGGCCGCAGATGACAACAGCGACCTAAATTGTTTGACTGGCAAAGCGTTTGGCCCGAGAATTTGGATTATGTTGGTCTCGCCCTGCCCTTTCGCTTGCGCTATGCATAGTCCATGTCCAATATCACATCCCTGTTCGCCACCCGCCTCTACCACGCCAAACTTTCTGCCTTGGGCGCAGCTCTCGACACCGACGAATTTGAGAAATCCTGCTACGCCATCGCCCAAGACGATGAAGCGGGCCAAGACTGGTGCGAAGACAACGGCTACCCCGGCTACACCTCCTACGCCTCGCTGTCGGACCTGCCCTGGCGGTTCCCCATCTTCGCCGATCTGGTCAAGGTCCTCGACGCCCATGTCGCGGGTTTCGCCGAAGACCTGCAATTCGACCTTGGCGACAAGACACTGCAACTCGAAGACATTTGGATCAACATCCTACCCGAAGGCGGCATCCACACCGGACACATCCACCCCCATTCCGTGATCAGCGGCACAACCTACGTCGCCATGCCCGACGGGGCGAGTGCGATTAAATTCGAAGACCCGCGGCTGGCGATGATGATGGCCGCGCCCACAAGGACGAAAGACGCGCGGGATGAGCTGCGCACCTTCTTCTATGCGAAGCCTGCGGTGGGCGATGTGCTGCTATGGGAAAGCTGGCTGCGGCACGAGGTGCCGATGAACATGGCCGAAGACGACCGGGTGTCGGTGAGTTTTAACTATGCGTGGGGGTAACATCATGCCCGATATAGATCTGGCATTCGCACGGCTGGAAGGGCTGGACCTTTCGGCCATCGAAAGCACAGGCGATTGGGGGTTGGGGCGGGTGTTCAACCACCTCGCCCAAGGGGTTGAGTTTTCAATGCACGGCTACCCGGTGCAAAAGCCCAAGCTCTTCCAGGCCACCGTCGGGACGTTGGCGTTCAAAATGTTTTCCGCACGTGGAAAGATGAAACACGGGCTAGACGAACCGATCCCCGGCGAAGTGGTCAGCGAGATCAGCGCCGAGGCAGGGCTGGAGCGGTTGTGGACGTCATTGGAGACGTTCCGCAACTTCGAAGGAAAGATGCAGCCGCACTTCGCATACGGCGGGTTGAGCAAGGCGCAATTCGGGAAGGCACATTTGCTGCATATTGAGAACCATCTGGAAGAGGTGGGTTCGTAAAACAGGGCCTGCGCGAGAGGACGGGCTTTACCGCGATGAAGCTGTCGATCAAGACACGGACGCGTGCTCGCAATATGCGCCGGGGCATTTTGAGACCTGTCTGAAAGTCCATACGGACAAAGATGATACCGAACCGATGGTTGGGTCTCGCTGATTTGCTCTCTAGGTGGATTGCTTAGACTTGCTCTTATGCCCTTCAATCTGTGTGGTAACGTCAGCAATCAATTCAGCGGGCTCGGTCATTTGATGTACCTCAATATGCCGGATACCAGCGGCGAAAAGTATCGCGCGCTTCACTTGATCACGTTCCACCGTATCGTCGCGCATCGCGTGTCCAGTACCTTGATATTCGATGGCCAAGGCCGGTCGTCCCAGTGGATCGATCACAAGAAAATCAATGCGCTTGCTGCCGTATGCAGCATAGAGAAATTGCCGTTGACGATAACTCATGCCTTTTTGCGTCGTTTGAATAAACCCACCCATGCCAACTTCTGCGAACATCCGAAAGCCGGGTTGATTTTGCTGCAAATACCGTTCAACGGGCCGATAAACCTTTTTGAATGCTTCGGGGTTAATTGGCTTGCGCGGGCCAAACTCATTTTCTCGAATAACGCGCAGCTGGTTTTCCGGCACACGCATATCGTTTGGGTGAACTTTTTTTTGAGCGGTTTCTACGGGTTTGTTGTTGGACTGCGCTGGCTGTATCCGCGATGTATTTGGCCGGTTGCGCTGACTTTTAGTGCGCGATGACTGCCACAATATGGCAACGACTATGAGCACGATGATAAGAATTACTTCCAAAGAAATCACTCCGTTTGAAAGGATGGATTTGCAACTTTGACGCTAGTGTATCTTGTGTATCTTCACCAAGACAAACGCGTAACGGCCAAAATAGACGATCCAGCGTGCTACTTCGAAACAGGAAACACGGCGTAAGCTATTTTAACGCGAGAGGTGGCGCCTATCTAATGAGCTCAATTTGTCTGATGCTACAAAACGTCTGAATACCTGTTTTTGTAACCACAGCGATGGCGGCGTTATCGATGTAGTTTGGTGATCTACCCTAAAAAAAGCCCCCACCGATCTCTCGGCAGGGGCTCTCTATTCTCACCGTTGGTCGGGGCCTGCCCCGACGCACACTTACCAATCTTCGCGAACCACGGTCCGTGTCTTGATCGGCAGCTTCATCGCAGCAAGGCGCAGGGCCTCGCGGGCGATTGTTTCGTTCACGCCGTCGATTTCGAACATCACGCGGCCGGGTTTGACCTTGCATGCCCAAAAATCGATGGAGCCCTTACCCTTACCCATACGTACTTCGACGGGCTTGGATGTCACAGGAGTGTCCGGAAAAATGCGGATCCAGACACGGCCCTGACGCTTCATGTGACGCGTCATGGCACGACGTGCGGCTTCGATCTGACGAGCTGTGATCCGCTCGGGCTCAATGGCTTTGAGGCCATATGTACCGAAGTTCAGATCAGAACCGCCTTTGGCTTCACCACGAATACGGCCTTTGTGCAGTTTCCGGTGTTTTGTACGCTTTGGCTGTAGCATTTAAATCAGCTCCCCTTAGCGACGTGGGCCGCGAGGGACAGCGCCCTCTTGCAGCTCAGCATGTTTGCGGTCGTGCGCTGACGGATCGTGCTCCATGATCTCACCTTTATAGATGAAGACCTTGATGCCGATGATCCCATAAGGCGTCATCGCCTCATACAGTGCATAGTCGATGTCAGCACGCAGTGTGTGCAGCGGAACGCGACCTTCACGGTACCATTCTGTGCGGGCAATCTCTGCACCACCCAGACGGCCAGCAAGGTTCACACGGATACCCAAGGCACCCATGCGCATGGCGTTCTGAACCGAACGCTTCATGGCGCGACGGAAAGAGACACGGCGTTCCAGCTGCTGACCAATGCTTTCGGCAACCAAGGCTGCGTCAAGTTCTGGCTTGCGAACTTCAACGATGTTCAAGTGCAGCTCTGAGTCTGTGAGTGCTGCAAGCTTCTTGCGCAGACCTTCGATGTCTGCACCTTTCTTGCCGATGATCACACCAGGACGTGCTGCGTGGATCGTGACGCGGCACTTTTTGTGCGGGCGTTCGATGATCACGCGGCTGATGCCGGACTGTGCGCATTCTTTCTTGATGAAAGCCTTGATCTTGAGGTCTTCCAACAGAAGGTCGCCATAGTCTTTGGTGTCAGCGTACCAGCGGCTATCCCAGGTGCGATTGACCTGAAGACGCATACCGATCGGGTTTACTTTGTTACCCATTATGATTGCTCCTCAACTTGACGCACCTTGATGGTGATCTCTGCAAACGGCTTGATGATTTTCCCAAAACGGCCACGGGCCCGAGGGCGACCGCGCTTCATGGTCAGGTTCTTGCCGACATAAGCCTCTGCGACGACCAGTTCATCGACGTCAAGGTTGTGGTTGTTTTCGGCGTTGGCGATGGCCGACTGAAGGCATTTCTTCACGTCGTCCGAAATCCGCTTTTTGCTGAAAGTCAGGTCAGTCAATGCCTGCTCAACTTTCTTGCCACGGATCAGGCCAGCAACGAGGTTCAGCTTTTGCGGGGACGTGCGAAGCATGCGCAGTTTTGCCATTGCTTCGTTATCGGCCACGCGGCGGGGATTCTTATCCTTGCTCATGGCTTACTTCCGCTTCGCTTTTTTGTCAGCGGCATGACCGTAATAGGTGCGGGTTGGGGAATATTCACCAAACTTCTGACCAATCATGTCTTCGCTGACGTTGACAGGGATGTGCTTCTTACCGTTGTAGACGCCAAAGGTGAGACCAACGAACTGAGGCAGGATTGTAGAACGACGCGACCAGATCTTGATCACTTCGTTGCGGCCGCTTTCGCGCGATGCTTCTGCTTTTTTCAAAACATAGGCGTCCACAAAGGGGCCTTTCCAGACGGAACGAGCCATACTTAACGACCCTTCTTCTTGGCATGACGCGAACGCACGATAAGGCGCTGCGATGCTTTGTTTTTGTTACGGGTACGCTTGCCCTTGGTGTCTTTGCCCCAAGGTGTCACAGGCGTCCGACCACCAGATGTGCGGCCTTCACCACCACCGTGCGGGTGGTCGATCGGGTTCATGGCAACACCACGGACACTTGGGCGGATGCCCTTGTGACGGGTACGACCCGCTTTACCGAAGTTCTGGTTTGAGTTGTCAGGGTTCGACACAGCACCGACAGTGGCCATGCATTCCTGACGGATCAGGCGCAATTCACCGGATGACAGACGCACCTGCGCGTAGCCACCATCACGGCCCACAAACTGGGCGTAAGTACCGGCTGCACGGGCGATCTGGCCGCCTTTGCCTGGCTTCATTTCGATGTTGTGAACGATCGTACCGATTGGCATGCCGCTGAATGGCATGGCGTTGCCGGGCTTAATGTCAGCCTTGGCAGATGCGATCACCTTGTCACCAACAGCCAAACGCTGTGGGGCAAGGATGTAATTCTGTGTACCGTCTTCGTACTGGATCAGCGCGATAAATGCGGTGCGGTTCGGGTCATATTCGATCCGTGCGACAACAGCGGACATATCCAGCTTGTTACGCTTGAAATCGACGATGCGGTAAAGACGCTTTGCGCCCCCACCAATACGACGCATAGTGATCCGTCCGGTGTTGTTCCGGCCGCCCGATTTGGTCAAACCCTGTGTGAGGGATTTGACAGGACGTCCTTTCCAAAGCTCCGAACGGTCGATCAGCACCAGCCCACGCTGGCCCGGCGTCGTCGGTTTGTACGACTTGAGTGCCATGTTAGCTTCTTCCGTTTGCTTGGCGGGCCCTGCAAGAGGACCCTGATGTTATAGGCCCCCGTAGGTGCCCGATTTAGTGCGTCGGGGAAGACCCCGACCTACGTAGGCCGGGGTTCTCCCCGGCTTTTCGCATAACGCAAAGACCCCGGAACGAATCCGAGGCCACGCGATTTCGGGGATGTAGCAGGGAGGGGTGTGGGTGGCAAGGGGGTGTACTTGTTGGTTCATTCAGAAAACCATAAATGTCGGCAAGACTAAGGACTAGTCAAATACCAGACGATCACACCGGTTACCACGCTGGAGAAGATTCCTACGATCGAGGACTCGCCATGTCTTTGCCAGAAAGTCTCTCTTGGATTGTATGAAACTGCGGCTGCCTTGCCCAAAGAGTCGCGGATCAACCATATCGCAATCAGAGACACCGAGGAAATGCCGGTTAGTAGTAGTCCGCCACCGAGTAGTACAGTATTTTCGATCCGAGTATTTAAAAGTAACGCGGCAATACCAATGAAAATAGCCCCCATAATTTTTGATTGGAGCCAGCTCAAACGCTTAAAGAAGGTGGATTCAAATGGCTTGAGCTCCTCGTAAAGAGTGTTAGCCAGCGCATCGTCTGCACTGCTGTGAGTGTTGCCTCCTTTGTACCAGCCAGCGCTTACTTCGGTTGTTTCATTGTGGAACTCAATGGATGCTTTTGCGGCAAGTTCGCCATTAGTACCACTTGGAATCTGGATAAAAGGGTTCCCAGCGAATCTTGCTGGAGCAGACTTAATATCGCTCAAACCTTCAAACTTAGCACCATTTGACGTTGCTTCAATTTCCGCATGGCTGATACTGAGCCTCTCCAGTAGCTGAGTGAGTTCTTCAAAAGTGATGCGTACACTCTCCAAGTTCTTTCGTAGTGGACGGGGCTCACGATCAATTTCTTTGGGCATATCAATTCCAATCCAAACAAGTCACTTTGCCAAACGCAATTCTAGCGGCCCGCAGTCCCACCCGCCAAATACTGGTCAGACACAGATACTCGACCGCGGACCAGAATCAAGCCGAAGGCGCCGGGCCAGCGACGGCCCGTCCGGCGGGCTGGCGCTGCCGCTTTCGTTTGAGGCAAATTCGGAACGCCGGGGAGAACCCCGGCCTACGTAGGTCGGGGGCTCCCCCGACACATTACACCCCCGGCAACCGCACCCCAACCTGCCCCGCATAGACCTTCGCCACCGCTGCATCATCCTCGCCGCCCAGCCCAAGTGCGGCTGCCTCCATAAACTGGGCCAGGGCCGCTTGCGTCACGGGCGCGTCGAGCCCCGCCTCCTCTGCGATTTCCAACACGATCCCAAGGTCCTTGGGCCAGATGTTAACCGAGCTATGCGGCGTGTAATCCCCCGCCACGATATGCGGCGCGCGGTTTTCCAGCATCCAGCTGGTGCCCGCACAGGCGGGGATGACTTCGACGAACTTTTCAGGGGAAACCCCTTGGGTCATGCCAAAGGTCATCGCCTCGGCCATTGCCGCGATATGCACGCCCGCCAGCAACTGGTTCACCGCTTTCATGGCCGAGCCTGCGCCCACCGCGTCGCCCAAGGTGAACACCTTTTCTGCCGTGGCATCCAACACCGGGGCGGCAGCAGCAAAGGCGGCGTCCGAACCCGCCGCCATGATCGACAGCTTGCCCGCAGCTGCCTTCACCGACCCGCCAGAAATCGGGGCGTCGAGGTAATGCACGCCGTGGTCCGCACAACGCGCAGCCATGGTGCGGGCAAACTCTGGCGAAACCGTCGCGCAGGCGATCACGACACTGCCAGGCTTCATCTGCGGGACGGCACCGTTTTTGCCAAAGAGTACAGCCTCGGTCTGCGCCGCATTGAGGACAACGACAAGCAGCGCATCAACAGTGCCAACAACCGCCCCCATATCACCGGGCGCACCGCCCTCCGCCTGAAAGCGCGCTACCTGATCAGGGTTGATATCAAACCCATGGGTCTGATGCCCCGCCACCACCAAAGAGGCCGCCATGCCATACCCCATCGACCCAAGACCGACCACAGCCGTTGTCAAAGCATCATTCATCGTGTTCACCCTCTGTCATCACAGCACACAAAGTATCGCGTTCCACATCGGACGAAAGAGCCCGCACAACAAAAAAGGCCCCCGGTTCGCACCGAGGGCCTTCTTCAATTCTGCGACGTCTGATCAGAGACCAGTGGATACGTCGATTGTGTTGCCTTCTTCCAGCGTCACATAGGCCTTCTTCACGTCCTTACGTGTGCCCAATGATCCGCGAAAGCGCTTCACTTTACCTTTGGTGATGGATGTGTTGACCGCTTTGACCTTCACACCAAAGAGGCTTTCAACAGCTTCCTTGATCATCGGCTTATTCGCGTCGATCGCGACTTCAAAAACAACGGCATTGGCTTCAGAAGCCATTGTTGCTTTCTCGGTGATGATCGGCTTGCGGATCACATCGTAATGTTCTGCTTTGGCGTTCATGACAAACGAGCCTCCAGAGCTTCGACACCAGCTTTGGTCAACACAAGTGTGTCTGACTTCAGGATGTCATAAACGTTGGCACCCTGCGACGGGAGAACGTTAATGGTTGTGATGTTGGCGGCGGCCTTTTTGAAGTCAGCGTTGACTTCAGAACCGTCGATGATCAGCGCGCGCTTCCAGCCCAATGCACCGACCTGTTTGGCCAAGGCAGATGTCTTGGCGTCTTTGACATTGATGTCATCGACAATCACCAGCTCACCTGCTGCAACTTTTGCAGACAAAGCGTGCTTGAGACCAAGCTTGCGGAACTTCTTGGGCAGATCATGCGCGTGGCTACGGGGTGTTGGACCCTTGTAGATACCACCAGAACGGAAGATCGGTGCACCACGAGAGCCGTGACGTGCGCCACCTGTGCCCTTTTGGCGATAAATCTTCTTGGTGGAATAGCTCACTTCGGAACGACCAAGCACATCATGTGTGCCTGCCATTGCCTTGTTACGCTGCCAGCGAACGACGCGGTGCAAGATGTCCTTGCGCGGCTCAAGACCGAAGATTTCGTCGTTCAGTTCGACGGAACCAGCTTTCTTGCCGTCCAGTTTGATTGCATCAGCCTTCATTCTTTTTCACCTTCTTCTGGCGCGGCATCATCTGCCGAGGCTTCAGTTGTGGCTTCTGCTTCAGCAGCTTCCAATGCGGCCTGTTCTGCTTCGGCAGCGGCCTTTGCGGCGGCTTCCTCTTCAGCGGCGGCAGCGGCGGCAGCTTCTTCAGCAAGACGCTCTGCTTCTTCGGCCATGGATTTCAGACCAGCAGGGTAGATCACGTTCTCAGGTGTCGGCTTTTTGACCGCATCCTTGATTGTGACCCAACCACCTTTGGAGCCGGGAACAGCGCCTTTGACCATGATGACACCACGGTCAGCATCTGTCTTGACGACTTGCAGGTTCTGGGTTGTGACTTTCGCCGCACCCATGTGACCGGCCATCTTCTTACCTTTGAAGACTTTACCCGGGTCCTGACACTGACCGGTGGAACCGTGCGAACGGTGAGAGATCGAAACACCGTGTGTCGCGCGCAAACCACCAAAGTTGTGGCGCTTCATCGCACCGGCAAAACCTTTACCGATGGATGTACCACAGACGTCAACATACTGACCTTCGAAGTAGTGGTTCGCTGTCAGTGTTTCGCCCACGTTGATCATGTTCTCAGGGGCAACGCGGAACTCAGCAACCTTGCGTTTTGGTTCTACTTTGGCAGCAGCAAAGTGACCGCGCATCGCTTTGGATGTGCGCTTGGCTTTGGCGTTACCTGCACCCAGCTGAACAGCTGTGTAGCCGTTGGTGTCAGCAGTACGCTGTGCAACAACCTGCAAGTTTTCGAGGGAAAGAACGGTCACAGGGATCTGCTTGCCGTCTTCCATGAACAGCCGGGTCATGCCGACTTTCTTTGCGATAAGTCCTGTACGGAGCATATGATCTACCCCTTATACAGAAATCTGAACGTCAACACCGGCCGCCAGGTCGAGCTTCATCAGCGCGTCTACTGTTTGCGGTGTTGGGTCGATGATGTCGAGAAGACGCTTGTGCGTACGGATCTCAAACTGATCGCGGGATTTCTTATCTACGTGGGGGCCACGCAGAACGGTGAACTTTTCGATCTTGTTTGGAAGTGGGATCGGTCCACGCACGCTTGCGCCTGTGCGCTTTGCTGTGCTGACGATTTCCTGTGTGCTTGCATCAAGCACCCGGAAATCAAACGCCTTGAGGCGAATACGGATGTTTTGGCTCGCTGCCATGTCATCACCCTTAAATTAGGGTCTTAACGGATTGGACGATAGAGGCTCATCCCCCACCCTCGTCGCGTCTTTGGTCCAACGTATAAAGGGCACGCGCGGCGCACCCTTGTTGGATTGAGGTGCTATAGGGGGAGTCGGGTGAGGTGTAAAGGGGGTTGGAGAGGCAAAGACAAGTCAAGTGATACTCCAGCTAGTAATTGCCCTTTCGGATCTTGTAGCAGAACGGATGGTACTGCATTTAAACACTTGAAACGCAACACGCACCCGGAAACTCTAGACAACTTCTGTTTCAGCAGTGAGGCGCAAGCCCCCCTCAACGGTTGAGATTGATATTCCCTTGAGCTTTGTTTGACTGCTGGAAAACGGTATTGGTTGTTCAAACGCGCTTAGGTCTGCAATCTCTGCCGGTGGCAAACGATCAAAGTATCGATTAACAAGCGTAGTCAGGCCAATCTTGATCTTAAACCTCCATCGCAAAATCTTGATTGTAATGACGAAATCAAGGTTCTTGAAGCGTGGCCGAGCACTGACAACTGTTCCACTTGTAATAAGGTTCAGTGCCGCTTCTTGCCCGTCTACCCTTATCCAAGGAGAGGTAACTCGCGCGCAATATCGCTTGCCAAACACCTTGATGCAGCCCTCGGCCTTCGCTCTTGAACGCGTTGATAGATCAAGTACTCGGATCGGATTTCCTAGATCTACCTTTGGTCTATCGACGATCCGGAGCTGAGCCCAAAGGACACTGAATTCAAAGAATTTTTTGTTAACTACGGCGCTTAGCGCTTCGCCAATCTCATCCAAAGTCCCAGCATTTGCTGCTTTCAGCGTAAGAGCGCCATCTTGCTGAAGGTTCGCAATTTTGGAGATTAGCGCCAATTCACTGCCACTTATTTCATCCGTATTCAGTAGCCCGCGTTCCAGTTCGCTCAGAGCACCAAGAATAGCTTGCTCAAATAATTCGCCTATTTCATGAATTTCACTTTGGTCTTCAGCTTCTCCGTCGACAATTCTTTCAACACTGATGATTTCAGCCTCTCCAATCGGAATTTGGCCCTCAAGTTGCAGGCTCTTGCGATCGCCGGGTATGTTGAACTCCAAAGGAAACTCGATTGCACCCAATATGTCTATGGCTACCTGGTCATTCACATCTACGGTAATTGTAGGTTGGTCACTCAATGTTACTTCTCCAATAACTGATTTTTACTCTAAAAACAACTTTAGAGGGTACTGTTTCTAAATCAATACAATTTTTAAGTGTGTAAATCAGTAACACAAAACCAAAAGGCCGCCGCATTTCTGCGGCGGCCTTCCGTTTGCCTGTCCGTTGTGTCGGGGAGAACCCCGACCTACGGGTTACTCGACGATCTTGGACACAACGCCCGCACCCACGGTGCGGCCGCCTTCGCGGATCGCGAAGCGCAGGCCGTCTTCCATCGCGATCGGTGCGATCAGCTCGACGTTGAACTTCAGGTTGTCGCCCGGCAT